>NZ_JACC01000001.1 GCF_000520955.1 Aquimarina pacifica
CTTGTAACGATTATTCAGGACGTCACAAATTAAATTTACGAGAAGTACCTTCTTTTAGTTTTCTTCTGGTATTTCAGAATTCAGCTTAAGAAGTTTTTCTTCGCTTTTATCAATATTAGATTGCACTTTGGTCACCTTATCCTGGTGTTTTTTAAGCTGTGCCTCTACTTTTGCTACTTTAGCCATTTTTTCTGCAAATTCTTCTTCTGTTATTTCGCCCGCTTCTTTTTGAGCAGCTAAGCGATCTTTGGTAGTTTGAATTTTATCAGCTCCTTTTGAACTTCTATTTTGGTAAAAGGCTAGTTTTTCTTTTTTACCTTCAATACCTTTTTGAACAAGATTGGCTTTTTCATTTTTAAACTCGACTCTCTTTGCCTTTAGTTCATCTCTTTTCTCTTTGGTTGCCTCTTTATGAGTAGCCAATTTTTCTTTTAATTCGGGATGATCTGAGATATACGCCTTTCTCTCCTCAGGAGACATTGCTTTCATTTTTTCATGATGCTCTCCTAGAACTTCTTTGCGTCCTTCTTTTAATTCTTTTCTAGCCTCTTTTAGCTCTCCTTTTTTTTCTTTAAGCTCACCTTTTTTCTCCTTCATTTCTTTATGGTGAGCCTTCATTTTGGCCTTCTTTTCTTTTACTTTTTCCTTACCCTCTTTAACAATCTCTTCAGAATTCTGAGCATTTGCGACTCCAAAAAAACCTAAAAGTAATAGGACAAGTATATATTTTGATAGTTTCATTGATTTGATTTTTGGTTAAAGGTTATCTAATTCATTCAAAGCGTTATCCATTTCTTTAGCTTCTTTTTCTAAAGATTCAAGACTTTCTGTGGTCTCTTGCTCAATGGCCTCGATTTTCTCATTGAGCTCCGCAGCTTTCTTTTTCTCTTCTTCTGCTGCTTTCTTGTCAACACAAGCTGCAAACAAGAAGACTACTGATAATAATGTGAAGAATGTTTTTTTCATAATCAAAATAATTATTGGTTTTATTACAATATACCTATTTTTTTGTAATTTTTTAGTATAAAATTTATACTATAAACAAAGACCTCTATGATTTATTATATTATAATGTATGAAAACAAAAAACAGACAATTAGAGTAATTACACCATCTGAATAAAATAGATAATTATATATTCTGAAACATTATTAGTCACATTAACATAAAAATGAATTATGGAAACACCTATTAATATTGCAAAGGCAGAGATGTTGATCAGAAAGCCTGTAAAGGATGTTTTTAATGCATTTACAAATCCTGATATTACTACGCAATTCTGGTTTACGCATAGCTCAGGAAAACTAGAAGAAGGAATGCGTGTAATTTGGAGTTGGAAAATGTATAATCTACACGTTCCTGTTGACGTGAAAAAAATAATTCCTAATGAACAAATAATAATCGAATGGGGTAAGGAAAAACATAGGTCAACAGTCAAATGGCAGTTTAAATCATTAGCCTCTCAAAAAACATTTGTTACTATTACGAACTATGATTTTAAAGGGATAGGAAATGAATTGGTAAGTCAAGTAGTCGACTCGACAGGAGGTTTTACTTTGGTTATTGCAGGGGCAAAAGCGTGGTTAGAGCATTCGATACAATTAAACTTAATCGGTGATAAATTCCCAAAAGAATTAATGGATGGATTGAAATAATAATAGTAAACACAAGCCTTTATATTTTTGGGTACAAAGGCTTGTGTTTAAAATATAGAAAATACTTACTCTATGGTACCACTTTGCTCTAAATAAAAATTCTGTATGATCTCGGCATTATTTTTTATATCGTAACCTTTTTCTTTTATAGTTTCGTAGTTATTTACTCTATCTGCAGCTACTTTTTGTAAAATATGCTCTGCCCATACTTTTGGCTCAATTTCAATGGGTAAAAACTCAATATCATTGGTTAGCAATACTTCTTCTGTAATTCTATCTGATGCGACAATTTTTATCCCTGCTGATTGTGCTTCTATCAAAGTAACTGGCAGTCCTTCGTATAAAGAAGGAAAAACAAAAACGTCTAATAGTTGACACAATTGTGCTATATCAGTTCGTATACCCAGAAACTGCACTTTATCTTCTATAGATAAGGATGCTGCCTCCTTTTCTAGACTTTTTCTTAACGGGCCATCACCTATAATTAGTAAACTGCAATTCGGTTTTTGTTCTACTACAGAGGCAAAAACCTTTAATAAATAAGAATGATTCTTTTGCACTGTAAAACTACCTATGTGTCCTAAAACGAAATCATTCTCTAGATCAAATTCCTTTTTGTATTTATTTCTGACCTCATTGTCATAGGCAAATGCTTTTGCATCAACCGCATTGTTCATAATCCTAAACGTACTATTTTTTCCGAATAACCATTTTCCTGCCTTATCTCCACATGAAAAATTATGAGTAGTAGAAGCATGAATGTTATTCTTCACTCTTAGTTTTATTATTTTTTTAAATACTTCCTTGATCGCTTCCTTACCATCAAAAAGGTCCTTTACCTTAATCTTCTCTAAAGCATTATGGGCATGGGCAATTCTACATGGTATATTAAATTCTTTGGCAATCTTAAGTGTAAAAGAACTAAACGTATTGGTATGAGAATGTACTACAGAGAACTCCTTATGTTCTTCAAAAAAAGCGCGTAATTTCTGATAGTAAGCTCCAGGAAATATAGGATTAATAGGATCAAATTTGTATATCTTCCCTCCCATACTTTCAATTTCATCATCAAAGGCTGCTTTTTCTTTTCTATGAACCAAAAAATCGAATTGAATCTTAGTTCTATCAACATTTCGATAATAGTTCATAATCATACTTTCTGCTCCTCCTCTGTTCATTATCGCAAAAACCTGTAAAACTCGTGTCACTGCCATCTAAAAATTATTTTTAGTTTTAAAACGAATATATAGGTTGAGAAGAATCCCGAAAGGAATGGCTAAAACGGTAATAAACTTTTTTGGAGATTCTGATAAAAACGCTCCATTTTTTGTAAACATAGCACTAGATACATAGTGCACAGCATTCTTAAAACGATCCTTAAAACTCTTTGTCAACTTCATTCTACTTTTTCTAGAAAAAGCAAAGCCACGAGGGTGTCTTCTATACTGCTTAAGTATATTCATACTTGATCCATCAGTCATATACTCTACAATACACAACACCTCGTTAATTGGTAATAATTTATAATCCTGATCGATTAAAAGATATAGATGCCCTAGTGGTACAAAACGCTCACCTTCAAAAATAGGATATGGTGGGTATTTCTTTACTATTTCTGTTCTATATACTATTTTTTTATCCCCTTGAACCTTATGTTTATGGTATATATCGTAAAGTGTTGTTTCTTCTAAATTTTCGGGCATTTTAGAACCAATAATACTTCCACTCTCATCAGCATCTAATCCTACTAACCCAGCATAATGTGGTTTATCTTTGATACGTTCCCAAGCAGTTAAGATTTTATCAATAGCCCCATCAGCCATGAAGTCATCACTATCAATACAAATATTAAGAGTAGTTTCAATAAGTCGGTATGCGGCATTATGCCCCCCATGCATTCCTAGATTCTCTTGATAATGATAGATGATATCAATCTTATTATCTTTTATCCAGGAAGCAACTAACTCCTCTGTGTTATCCGAAGAACCATCATCAATAATCAACCAAACAAAATCTTGGTTTGACTGACTAACCAGGCTGTTATAGCATTTATGCAAACAATAGGCTCGGTTATAAGTTGGTGTAAACACCGTAATAGTTTTCATGTTTTTTTATAATTAGTAGTTAGTTATTATGAATATAAATAGTACATACAATAGGTGAACATAAAGTATACGAACATGACTTGGGCAATTACAAAATGTTGTTTCTTAAAGAATGTTTCTTTTAATAATGGATAGATAATTACCAATCCCATCATAAACCATGACAAATAAGCAAATCTATTCGAATAGTTTGCATTAATTACCAAAATCCAGAATCCATTACAAATTAAATAGGTATTCAATAATTGATTATATAATTTATCTTCGAACTTTCTTTTGATAACAAAATACCATCCTGCAAATACCGCAAACGCACTATGAAACAAGAAGTCCCAACGAAAACCAGTTCTTGAAAATGTACCTTCTTCTGCCTGAGAAGTAAGATACCCTGTTAATCGATCATCCCCAAACCCCAAACTAGCGAATAGCCCAATCCATAAACTTCCTAATGCTAGGGACAAAGGAATACAAGCAAGCCACCCCTTAAAATAAGACTTAGGGTCATTGTATAAATAGGTCATTATAAATGCAAAAATTGGTAAAAAGAGTGTTTTATGAAAAAAGGTTGCGGCCATAAAAAAAATTGCCATAACTACTTTGTTACGATGATAACTGACTCCCCATAAAAAAAGTGAAGTCGCTGCACCATTTCTCATTCCGTTTACCCCATATGTCCAAAAAGAGAAAGAAACAATAAACATCATAAAGGCATAATACCAATACTCTTTAAACAAGAACTTAGAAATTTTATATAGAGGAAATACATAGATAAAAGCACAAATGGTAAAAAACGTATGTGCCGATATCAACTGTGACAAAGTTTTCATAAAAACATGCCATCCATAATCTTTTACTTCTTCGGGAATCTCCCCTCCATACCGATATCCATCAAATGTGACAATATAATTAACGGTATCTCCGAACACACTACTAATGGGCCGTTGCCCCATATATAAAATTAGAAAGAATACTAAAAGGTATCCAGAAAAATTGATGAAAACGAGATTCTTATGATCATTAATTTCTAAAACTCTCGAATGTAATAAGGTAAAAAGAACCAGAAATAAACACAGGTTTACGTACAGCGGATAGTATAAGTCCAAAGGCACAAATGTGTTCATCTTCTTAAACGAATTTAGTTGATATGGTTATGGTTCTCAATTTCACTTCTTATCTATAATCTAAAAGGGAATAACCCTAGTATTACCTCATTTATACTCGTTTTCCATCCTTTTTGATAATCCTTGCAGGGTTTCCTACAACTACACAATTATCTGGTACATCCTTTACAACAACCGATCCTGCTCCTATAACACTGTTATTGCCTATTTTGATATCACCAATAATAATGGACCCTGTATTAACAGAAACATTATCGCCGATTGTTGGTCTTTTTCCGTCTACGGCACCTATTGTAACTAAATGATTCACATAAAAATTTTCTCCTATAGAATCTGCATTCAATATTGTACTATAGGGATGTCCTGTTAAAATACCTCCTCCTACTTTGGTAGTAATATCGATTTTAAAATATTTCTCCTTAGGACAATATACATTAAGTACATGCGATATCATTCCCCTATTTCTGAAATAAAAAATTGATCTAAAATCTGTTGAGTTAGCCAGAAAATTTAAAAGCAAAGAAATTTTCCCTCCTCTTATATCTTTGGCATCAGACCAGCGGTCAATATCCTTATCTATATCCCTTTTATTTTTACTAAATTTATAAAGAATTATATGAGGTATCAAAAAAACTTTATAAACGGTAATTAATAACTTTCTCATTTTTAAAAAGTTTTTAATGTACTGTTACATCATTAAATAATTTTCTCCAAAGTTGCATAACACTTTCTAACTTAAAGTTTGAAGCATTTTCTCTTGCATGTTCTCCTAGTCTCCTAAGAGTATCTGGATCCTTCATTAAGTTCAATAATTGTTCAGAAAAAATAGCATTATCATATAATGGTATCAATATACCTGAATCTGAACTGATTATATTCCTAGGTCCATTAGGACAATCAAAAGACACTATCGGCAGACCACAAGCCTGGGCTTCTAATAAAACTAATGGAAAACACTCGTTATGAGAGGTCATAGCAAAAATAGAAGAATCTAACATTTTGGATTGTATACTGTCTGTTGCTCCTTTCAATATAACCACATTCTGTAACCCATAGCCATCTATTTTATCCTGTAACATTTTAATGTAAGCAGGTTCTCCGCTTCCGTAAATGTGTAACTGCCAATCTTTATTTTTTTTATAAACACTACTCCAAATATCAATTAAGATATCATATCCTTTTACTTGAGCTATCCGCCCTGCGGCAATGACAATTGGGTTTGAGACCTGAGAAGTAGTTGATGGGTAAAAAGTTAATGGATTAGGAATTACTCTTGTATTATTTGATTTATAATAACTTGCTTCATCCTTATTCAAGATGACCAATTGGTCATATTTTTTTTCTACAAAGTCGGTAAATTTAAAGAAATACTTTTTATGAGGCCTTTTGGGATTATTCCTATTCTTAATTTCTATATGTTTTGAATAATGAAACTCTTTAATCTTAGGAACCTTCTTATTAATGAAAGGCATAAAATATGTATCCGTGCTATGACTACAAACCACGATCACATCGGGCTGTATTCTTTTTATTGCCGATCGTACACCGAAAATATGTTTTGGTAATTTTTTGAGATTTGTTGGGTGAAAATATGATTTTCTTCTTTCGTAATTAATTTCAAGATCTTCAAAAATTATCTTGTCATCAAACTCATAACAAGGTTTCTGATTTTTTTGTTCACTTGTTATTATGTACACTTCTGTATCTTGTAATGAAGCAAAATAGTTTGCCTTGATAGAAAGTACTCTTTCAATTCCCCCGTGCAAATAGACTTGATCAATAATAAATACTATTTTCATCAGGAAGCTTGTTTAGTTATACTTTTAAAGAGATCATCCCAAATAGACGCTATTCGTTCTGGAAAATAATATGCGACCGACTCTCTGGCGTTTTGCCCCATAGCCTTTCTTTTTTCCTCATCAGATATCAATGCTATCATTCCGTCTGCCAATCCCTGTATATCATCATTCTTTACCAAGATACCATTTTCTTGATCTGAAATTATATCCGACGGACCAAACGGACAATCAAAAGAAACACATGGGACTCCAAAAGCCATTGCTTCTGTAAGTACCATTCCAAAACCCTCATAACGCGATGACATTACATAAATAGATGCTTCTTTATATTTTTCTGCTATATTCTTTACAGGTGCATAGAAATTAACGGTTTCTGATACGCCTAACTCTTTGGCTAATTGATCTAACCCTTCTGATTCGTTTATAGTGCCATAAATATCTAATTGCCAATCAGGATTTTTCTTCTGCACAGTTTTCCAGCTTTGAAGTAACCGGTCATACCCTTTCTGAAAACTTTGCTTACCTACAGCCAGAACTTTTTTATTTTCTACGGTACTTTGCGCATCAGGGAAAAATGACAATGGATTAGGGATCACCATTGTATTTTTTAGTTTCCATTCATTAAGATTACCATTAGTAAGCACAATAAATTTGTCATAAAAACTTCCTCCAAAATCCATAAGTTTAAACTTGATTTTGGTTATCATCCCTCTTATTCCTGATTGATCTCCTTTAGCCTCTATATTTTTAGATACATGACGTTCATAAACCATAGGGCATTGCTTACCTACTAAAAGAGGTAACAAAAGTCCTTTAATCCCATCATCACAAACACTAACTACATCGGGCTTTATTTTAGAAAGAATGGATTTAATTCCTTTTCGGTAAGAAAGAAAATAAGAAATCGGATTTCCACCTACAGAAATATTGTGATACTTAATTTTAGTACTAAAATCATAAAATAATGAATCATCTTCTTGATTTAAGGTCAAAATATGCACTTCGTAGTCTAGGTTTTCTGCTAAAAAACTGGCTTTTATAGAAAGTACTCTTTCTAGCCCTCCTGGTCCACATACCTGATTCGTTATATATACTAATTTACGCATGTACTTATTTTGTTAATGCATTGCTTAAATACATCTTGGACTTATCTATGAGTACATCTAATTTTGACTGTACTTCATCAAAGTTTACCGTATTAAGCGTATAATTATTTGCCATTTCTTGGTCTTCTATCAAAAACTCGCTTAGTCCCACACTTTTTAGCATGTCTCGCATACGAGTATTGATTTTATCGCTTCTATTGAAAACTGCTAAATTTTTATGAAAAAGAAGGGAAAAAGCCACTGCATGAAATGAATTTGCCAAAATACAAGATGCATTTTTTGCCAGTGCCAAAAACACATCAGGACCATCTAGATAAAAATTGGTATCTGCATAAGAAATTAACTCATTAAATGCATAGATTTTCCAACCATTCTCTTTTTTTAATCTTTCTGCTAACCCTTGTATCAGAGGATCATTATCAAAATCATAGACAATTAAATATTCTCCTTCATTTGGTACATCTTTGGTCATTAGTGGAGTCCATTCATCTGTATCTAATAAAAAAACAGGATCTAACACTTGGGTGACGTTATCAAAACCAAGATCTTCAAGAATTGTTTTTCCAGAAGATTCTCTTACCGCAACATGATCTAAACGAGCAACCTTTTCCTTAACAAAGTCTTTGATTTCTTCTGCCAATGAATCTATTGCAAAACTTGCCGCATACGAAAGTTTTAGTTTATGATCTGGCACAAAGTCTAAATAAAATGCTGGGTCCCATCCATTCTGAAAATATGAATTCCAAATCTGATCACTACCGCATACATAAGCATCTGCTTCTGGCAAATCTGCTTTTAGTTCATCATTGAATCTATATAACTTTTTTGTCGCTCTAATATGTTTTTCTGAAAATTTATCAAAATTCCTTTTACGTTTTAGATTAACAAGTCGTTTTGGTAATTTCAAAATTAGATATGCCCATTGAATTAAAAAGAATTTACCAGCAATATTACCAGGCAGGCTCCATAATTTGAAATGCTTACTTAAATAAGGGGGTTTAAAATGAATCGTTTCGGACTCATGCCCAAGGTTTTCTAAATGTTTTAATAATGCATACTCTTGCAAACTAGCTCCGTAATTATATACTTCGTGGCAGGTTATTGTTTTTATTTTCATTGACTATGGCATTTTATTTTTTAAAACCCTGTTTAAGCGTCTAAAAGTGCGCTAACTTTACTTATTTCTGATTCGTTACTTATCACCTCTTTTTCGAGATTGGCAACAAACTTATTTTGTATATCTTCATTACCAATTACTTCTTCTAATCCATCAGCAATTGCATTTGCATTCATTTCTGTAATAAATCCGTTATGAGTATGTTTAATCTGGTTGTAAACAATTTCAAAGTTGGTAACTACTATTGGTTTAGCCAGTATTCTAGCTTCTGCAATTGCTAGTCCAAAGCCTTCGAACTTTGAAGGCTGACAGTATATATCACATTGTTTTACAAAAGGGTATGGGTTTGAAAACGTTCCTAAAAAGATAAAATTACTTTCGACATCAAATTCTTTTACTAATTTTTCTAATTCAATTTTCAAAGGACCTTCACCGATTGCATACCATCTAAAATCAATGCCTTTCTTTTTTAATATAGAACAAGCCTTAATAGCCATATCATATCCTTTCTGCGTTGCTAATCTGCCGATAGTAAGAATACGAGTACCTGTATAACCATCTGTAAAACCAACAGTCGTATCCTCTCCCATCTTTTTTATTACTTCTCCTGATAGAATATCATATACTACGCCCGTTTTTTCTTTAAAATCAGGATGTGCCATTCCAAAAACCTCATTCGCTTTATCAGAAACAGTTACTATATTAGTATACTTACTATAAAAGGGATAGTCAAATTTTGAAGAATACCCAGCATGGCTATAATTGATATTTATCCAGCAAAATTTAGTTTTTGATTTTACCTTGGTAGCTACATAATATGTTGGTAATCCTTGGCTATAAGCCACTGCAGCATCAAATTCTTGCTCCAGGGGTTCAAATCCAGATTTTGTAAAAAACCAATTTGTCTGAGCGGGGTGTAATTTGTACTTTGACACTAAATTACCAATCACACGATTAAACCTTAATCCGAATGCAGCAAGGTATTTATTGAACGAAAAACTTATTTGTTTTGAAAACGAAATCTCAGGGTTTCTCGATAAGTACTTAAAATAATCTGGAGCCTCTAATCGGATCACTTCTTCTGGTACCAAAGGTTCATATAATCCTCCTTTTTTGAAAGTTAAGAGATGAATATCATATTTGGTCTTATCCAAAAGACTGAGTACAGTAACTAAACTTTTTTCTGCTCCCCCAGATGATAAGGAATCAATTACAAAAAGTACTTTCTTTTTATTTACTCGATTACTTTCCATATTTCTTTATAAACTGTTCTATAGATTCTTCTTTTGTTTGCCCAGAAGAATAAAAATCTTTAACTCTACTTTTTATTGTTTTTTTGTCCCAATCCCACCATGCAATATCATTTAATTTATTGATAACATCCTTATCATGTTTCATAGCTATTACCTTAGCAGGGGTTCCTGCTATGATACTATAATCAGGGATTTCGGTACTTCCTGTAACTACAGAATTTGCGGCTATTGTTATTCCATTTCCCAAAGTTACTCCCGGCATGATATGAACGCCCATACCAATCCATACATCATGACCAATTGTAATTCCTTCACGCTGATTAACTGCACTTAGAAATTCGTTCTTATCAACTCCATCGGGTAAAGTCTTTTCTTCTTTAAACAACGTATTAACTATCGGAAACGAAGTAATTCCTGACGCAGTATGATATCCTTCGTCTACGATAAATCGTACATTATTAGCAATACTGCAATATTTACCTATTCGCAGTGGTGCTTGGGTCCACCTAAAAACCAGAGCGCCATTATCATACGTTCCTTCTCCGAGTTCTGAAAATTTATCTTTCTTAAGAAACACATTGTCTTGTACTCTTAATATTTGATGATAATCAATCCCCAACAACCTCCATAAAAAGATTCTTAAACGACACATCATGACTTACGCTTTTTGTAAAACTTAGACAACACTCCTGTAAACAGTTGTTTTTCATATGGTAACATCCCAAAAGTAAACATTAACACAGCAAAAGTGAGTGCATATAACCCTCCTTTGATTATAAAATTAACCCAACCTGATCCCGGAATAAAATTAATCCCATAGCCAATACCTACAATAAGAATTTGAACGGGGAATGTTTTTATGAATAATTCTTTAAAAAACCTCAGAAGATCAAGTTTCAGAACTCGGTAATAATATACATTCATAATATTTTGAGCAATAATCCATCCTACTATAGACCCAACAATCATTCCCAAAGCACTATGCTCCTTTGCTAAGAAATACCCTAAAACTGTTCCCAAAATCATAAATACTAAGTATGTTATTGATTTGAAAGCAACTTTATTCTGTGCTTCTATAATCGCTCCCGTAAATCCTTGCGTAAGAGGTATTGTATAGGCTATCATTATTAATAGAGCAATAATCCAAGCATCGTGATAGGATTCACCTACCCACAGAATGACAAATTGTTGTCCATACAAAATAAATCCTCCCAAAATAAACAATAAGACGATAAAGGATATTCTTCCTAATTTTATCATCATATTAGTCAAGTCCTCTGCAGAGGCATTAGCCACAGTCATTTGTGTTGCTCTTGGTAAAAAAACACTTGTAATCGCTGAAGAAAAAGCACCATAATATCCTCCTAACATTAAGCCTATGGCATAAATTGCCAACACTTCTGGTGAACTAATTCCTCCTAATACAATATGTCCAGCTTTCCACTGAAATTGAGAAACCAAACTGTATACAAAAATCCAGGCTGAATAACTAAATATCTGTTTTATAAAAGCGACATCCCACTTATGTAGCTTAAACCTGACTTTTAATTTCTTAAACACAAACACCATTGTAGACAAAATAATCACCAAGTTAAGAATGGTATCTAATATCACTAAAGAAATAGCCCTACCTCCGAGAAGTAAAATAGAAATTACTAATACCGCTCTAAAAAGATATTTAATAATATTAAGTGTTTTAGGAAAAACAAATTGTTCATATCCTAAACAAATACCGGTAAAAGCACCGCCAGGTAACGTTATAGACAAATTGAAGACCATCAGTACAAACATAACCTTAGAGATCTCAATCTCTTCTGGGGTCATCTGATCAAAATAGGTATCAATATACCCATAAAAAAAAAGACCAAAAAAGAGCACCAGAATCGAAATAAAAAAATAAATAATCATGGTGGTTGCCAGAAAATTTTCTTCTTTTTCTCGATTTTTTTCGGCTTTGTATTTGGCTACAAAACGAATGATCGTATTGTTTAATCCAAAATCTAGTACTGATATAGTACCAACCAGAGCACCTATTGCCATATACACTCCGTATTCGGCATCACCTAAGGTCCTTACAATCATAGGAGTCAAAAACAATCCTACTACATTCGTTAAAATAATAGTCAAATAGTTTAGAAAGGCTCCTTTTTTTAATTGACTCAAAATAAATTATTTATCTTATTACTGAATACTCAGAGAGAACATATTTACTACAATCTTCCGTCTACTTCTTCTTCCAAAATCCCCTTTACATCATATATGATTCCGTTTGGTGTCAATAAAGATTTAAGATCCAAACCGATATACTCCTTATGTGCTACAGTGAGAACTACCACATCAAATTTTGAATCTGGTAATGTTGTTGTGATATCGAGATTGTATTCATGTTTTACCTCCTCAGGATTCGCCCATGGATCATATACAGTAACATCTGTACCAAAATCACTAAGGTTGTTAATTACATCTACTGCTCTGGTATTACGAACATCTGGACAATTCTCCTTAAAAGTAATCCCTAAAACTAGTACATTGGCACCTTTGATTCTGATATCATTTTTAACCATCAACTTAATCACTTCAGAAGCAACATAAGGCCCCATACTATCATTAAGCCTTCTTCCTGCCAATATAATTTCTGGGTGATATCCAAATTCTTGAGCACGCTGTGCCAGGTAATATGGATCTACTCCAATACAGTGACCTCCTACTAAACCAGGTTTGAATGGCAGAAAATTCCATTTTGTTCCTGCAGCTTCTAATACAGCATTGGTATCAATATCCATCAGATTAAAAATCTTTGCTAATTCATTAACAAAAGCAATATTTATATCTCGTTGTGAATTTTCGATCACCTTAGCCGCTTCTGCAACCTTGATTGTTGGCGCCAGATGTGTTCCTGCCGTAATTACTGATCGATACAGATCATCTACCTTTTTGCCAATCTCAGGAGTGGATCCTGCAGTTACCTTCAATATTTTTTCTACTGTATGCAATTTATCCCCAGGGTTGATTCGTTCAGGAGAATACCCTGCATAAAAGTCTTTATTAAATACGAGTCCACTGATCTTCTCTAATACTGGGATACATTCCTCTTCTGTAACTCCTGGGTATACTGTAGATTCATAAATCACAATATCTCCTTTTTTGAGTACTTTTCCAACAGTTTCACTAGACTTATACAAAGGTGTAAGATCTGGTCTATTGTTTTTATCAACTGGAGTCGGAACTGTAACAATATAATAGTTACAATCTTCTATATCTTTTAGATCAGATGAGCAATATAATCCCTGATCCATAGTAGGTGTCTCAGACAATACAGCTTGTAATATCTCGTCTTCTACCTCTAGGGTAGAATCAGTACCTGATCTTAACTCTTCTATTCTATTTTGATTAATATCAAAACCAATTACTGGTAGTTTTGTAGCAAATAATCTAGCCAGAGGTAATCCTACATATCCTAATCCAATAATGGCTACTTTAATATCTTTCATGGTTGTTTTATTTTATAAGGTACATTTACTTAAGATTATCCCAATACCACTTTACGGCTTCTTTTAATCCTGATTTTATATCAAACTTGGGGTTATAACCCAGAAGGCTTTTTGCTTTATCAACGGATGCCAGTGAATGCGGAACATCTCCTCGACGCTCTGGACCATTCTTAACATCAATCTTCGCTATTTCAGAATCAAAATCTGATAAATACTCTTTTAACAGCATAACCAATTCATTCAATGTAGTTCGCTCACCAAAAGCAGTATTGTATACATTATTTAATGCCTCATTATTATCTGTAACAATTGCTAACATATTCATCTGAATTACATTATCAATATAAGTGAAATCTCTAGAAAAAGAACCGTCACCATTAATTACAGGTGACTCATGCTCCATTAATTGCATTACAAATTTTGGAATTACTGCCGCATAGGCTCCATTCGGATCTTGTTTTCGACCAAATACATTAAAATAACGCAATCCTACCGTATCAAGATCATATGTTTTCTTAAAATTATCTGCATACAACTCATTTACATATTTAGTAATTGCATAGGGAGATAGTGGTTTACCAATCTTTTCTTCTACCTTCGGCATTGACTTAGAATCTCCATACGTAGAAGAACTAGCAGCATAAATAAATCTTTTGACTTCTGCATCTCTTGCAGCTACCAACATATTCAAAAAACCACCCACATTTACATCATTAGAAGTTATCGGGTCGTTAATTGATCTGGGAACTGATCCCAATGCAGCTTGATGTAAAATGTAATTAACTCCATTACATGCCTTATGACAGTCATCAAGATTCCTGATATCCCCTTCTATAAATGTAAAATTAGCATGCTTCTCTAATTCTGATATATTTTTTTTGTGTCCTGTAGCAAAATTATCCAAACCTACCACTGTGCTACCACTTTCTAGCAAAGCTTCACACAAATTTGACCCTATAAAACCAGCTGCTCCAGTTACTAAAACTTTTGAAGAACTCAGTAATTCTAATTGATTAGTATTCATATTTTTATTGTATAACCTTCTTTTTTTTCAAAATCCCCTTAAAACTATGTACTTATAACCATAGACGGCGCGAAATTAACATTTAGGATTAGAACTCACAACATATGGCAACGGGGATTTTACCCCTATTTAAAATTTACACTGTTAAATTATCTTTCTTGTTTAAATCTTTATTAAAAAAAGAAACACAAAGAACTAATAAACAACAACTTAACACACACCCACACTATTACCCCTTTCCTTTAACTTATTAAAGTTCTATTCATTTAATAATTAATTAACCATAAGGCAAGATTAATAACATTTTTTCAGATCAAATATTACATAGTATTTCAAAATCTAATACGCAATAAGATCCAGTAATTCTTTTTCAAACCTGTTTCTTCCTAAGTATTGATCTTCTAATGCACCATTAAAAGGGATTGGGGTAGACAAACTCCCTACTCGTTTAATAGGAGCATCTAAAAACTTAAAACAATTTTCTGTAATTAACGCTGAAATATCAGAAGACATACCTCCAAAAATAGTATCCTCCTGAACAATAATTACTTTTCCTGTTTTTTTTACTGATTCATAAATAGTTCTTGTATCCAAAGGTTGCAATGTCCTTAGATCTATAAGATCTGCTTCAATATATTTATACGTATCCAGAGTTTCTAGAGCCCAATGAATACTCGCTCCATAACCGATTATAGTAACCCCTGTTCCTTCTCTTAAAACAGCAGCTTTTCCTAGAGGTAGATTATAATATTCTTCAGGAACTTCTTGTCTTATACTTCTATACAATGCTTTATGCTCAAAGAACAAAACCGGATTAGAATCCTCTATTGAGGATATAAGCAAACCTTTTGCATCAAATGGAAAAGCTGGATATACAACTTTAAGACCAGGAGTTTTCGTAAACCACGCTTCATTTGTTTGGCTATGAAAAGGACCTGCCCCGACTCCTGCTCCACAAGGCATTCGGATAACCACATCTGCCGATTGTCCCCATCGATAATTCGATTTTGCTAATAAATTAACAATAGGATTAAATCCTGAGGATACAAAATCTGCAAATTGCATTTCTACAACTACTTTATAATTCTTTATAGCAAGTCCATATGCTGTAGATACTATGGCAGATTCACAAATAGGCGTATTCCTAACACGTTCTGAACCAAACTCTTCTAAGAAACCTTGAGTAATTTTAAAAACACCTCCATATTCTGCAATATCTTGCCCCATAATGATAAGGTTATCAAATTTCTGCATTGCGGCTCTTAAACCATTAGAGATTGCATCAATCAATCTAATTTCGGTTCCAGAATTATTTGGCGGGACAGCATTATAAGTATTTAGGGCATAAACATCTGACAATTCTTGTTCTAAATCAACATTAATACCTTTCTCTTTATTGGTATTTTCCCAATGTTCATCTATCTCTTTTTTTATCGTATTATGAAAATGAAAATCTTTATCTGATGATATAACTTGTTGACTAATCAGATATGCTCTATACATTTCAATTGGATCCTTCTTTTTCCAGAACTCTATTAACTCTGTAGGGACATACTTAACACCACTAGCTTCTTCATGACCTCTAATTCTAAATGTCTTAAACTCTACCAATACAGGCCTTGGGTTTTGACGAATACTTTGAGTAATGGCTGTTATTTTAGTATAAACTTCTAAAACATTATTCCCCTCAATAACATGAGACTCCATACCATAACCCCTTCCTCTATCAGCCAAGTCCTTACAATTATATTGCTCTTGTGTTGGTGTTGAGAGGCCGTATCCATTATTCTCTACACAAAACAACACAGGTAAACTCCAAACAGAAGCTACATTAAGCGCCTCATGAAAATCACCTTCACTCGTTCCTCCCTCTCCTGTAAAAACAGTTGTTACCTTTGCCTGACCATCTAGCAAATTACCTAATGCAATCCCACAAGCCACTCCCATCTGAGGACCTAAATGGGATATCATACCAACAATACGATATTGCTGAGTTCCGAAATGAAAAGAACGGTCTCGCCCTTTCGTAAATCCATTTGCTTTACCTTGCCATTGACTAAATAAACGATACAAAGGAATTTTACGTGTGGTAAATACACCTAAATTGCGATGCATTGGTAGAATATACTCATCATCATTGAGAGATGCCGTAACACCTATCGAAATCGCCTCTTGCCCAATACCACTAAACCATTTTGAAATTTTACCTTGCCGTAAAAGTATAAGCATCTTTTCTTCAACAAGTCTAGGGGTAAGCATTTTTAGATATAAAGAAATAAGAAGATCATTGCTATACTCTTTCCTATCAAAATATAGCTTTTCTGTTGAAACGTGGTCCATGAAAGAAAATTTGGTCATATAAAAATACTTATTTTTGTTTCAGAACACACTACCTTATATAAAAATATTAAGTAGTTGTTAATTTTCACTACTCAATTATATGAATTTGCTAAATTTACTAACTGTTAGGAAAGCAAAATTTTTAAGAATCTAATAAAATCAAATTAACCATAGTTTCGCAAAAAAATGCAAACTCGTTTTTTATTAATTTACACTTTTCTTTAAAGTACCGCAGAAGTTCTCTTTAAGGTTTAAAAAGAAGTAATAGAAAAAATTGTACTTTATAGTTTGCAACATGCTCCCTTATAATTATATCTAAAAATTGTAAATAAAAATATACTACCCTTTTATGTATTTTTAATGAAATACATCTATTTTAGGGATTTAATAAACTAAGATTATACCAATGAACAATATACCAAGTGTAGATTTGGCCGATTTTTTATCTGATTCTTCATCACAAAAGCAGAAATTTGTCAATGAAATAGGTAAAGCTTACGAAGAGATTGGTTTTGTAGCTTTAAAAAATCATTTTTTGAGTGATGAACTTGTAGAGAATTTATATACAGAAGTTAAAGGTTTTTTCTCATTACCACTGGATATTAAGGAGAAGTATGAAATTAAGGGATTAGGCGGACAACGCGGATATACTTCCTTTGGGAAAGAACATGCTAAAGGTAAAAAAGAAGGAGATCTCAAAGAATTTTGGCATTTTGGTCAAGAACCCGATGCTGATGCAGCACTAATTGAAGAGTATCCTCCTAATGTGGTCGTCGAAGAACTTGACGATTTTAATGATACCGGGATGGAAGCCTATAGAATGTTAGAAAAAACAGGGATTTATGTACTTAGAGCACTAGCACTATATATTGGACTTGATGAACATTATTTTGATCATTGGGCAAGTAATGGTAATAGCATCCTTCGCCCTATACACTATCCTCCGATCCAAGAAGAACCAAAAGGAGCAGTTCGTGCAGGTGCACATGGTGATATTAATCTAATCACACTATTAATGGGAGCATCAACAGGCGGACTACAGGTTCAAAGAAAAGATGGAGAATGGATTGATGCAATTCCTCAAGAAGATGAACTTGTGATTAATGTAGGAGACATGTTAGAAAGACTAACGAATAATAAACTAAAATCTACGATACATAAGGTAATTAATCCTCCTAAGGAACAATGGGGAACCCCTAGATACTCTATTCCCTTTTTTATGCACCCCAGAAGTGATATGAAATTAAATTGTCTGGATGCATGTATTTCTGAAAATAACCCTAAGCAATATGATGATATTACTGCAGGAGAGTTTTTACACCAAAGGTTAGTAGAAATTGGATTAATAAAAAAATAAAACCTTTATCATGGATTTGCAAGATCAATTAAAAAACCTTTTCCCAGATCATCAACCTACTGAAGAGGAAGAAATAGTAAAATCTAATGACAAAATATGGATGCAAGAAGATCCTATACTTTGTAAATATGAAAAACGAAAAGGAAAACCGGTAACAATACTTGAAGGATATACCGGAGCTGACGAAGATTTTAAAAAACTAGCCAAAGAGCTTAAAACGAAACTAAGCGTTGGCGGAAGTTTCAAAAATGATGCTATTATCATTCAAGGAGATTATAGAGATCAAATTATGAAAATACTTAAAGAAAAAGGATTTAAAGTAAAACGTGTAGGGGGATAAACAAACATACGTCAATTTTGAAAGTAAACACACTACATATTACAAACGGAGATAGCCTCACCACAAGATTACAAGAATCAAATCTTGTAACAGGAGAATTCCTGACCTGGCGAGAAATGTTATGTGAGGGACCAACAGATATTAAAATAGAAACAGAAGATGCTATCAAGAAAAGAAAGGCTTTCTTAAAAAAATATTACAGAATACCTGCTATAGATTACAAAGACAAATTCATTTCTCAGATTAAAAAACTAGATAGCGTTGATGAATATGACGAAATAATATTATGGTTTGAATATGATCTCTTCTGCCATATTAATATGATTGCCGCCATTAGTCTGCTAATGCGAAAAGAAATTTCGAATATTCCTGTATATTTAGTCTGTAGTGGTCGAGTAGAAAATGAACAAAGACTTTATGGACTCTGTGAATTATCCGACTCCCTACTTAATAAGCATTACCAAAACAAAACATTACTTACCAATGACGATCTAGAACTTGCATCTCATATATGGACTTTGTATTGCGAATCAAAACCTGCAAAAATTGCAGGACAAATAAAGAAAAGCTCTTCTTTCCAATATCTATCTATTTGCCTAAGAGCTCACTTACAACGTTTTCCTAATATGCTTACAGGTTTAAATGTTTTAGAACATAATATTCTTGAAATGATTGACAACCACCATATCAAAAATATAAAACACTTAATGGGATACACACTCGAGTATCAAGGGTATTATGGATATGGTGATATGCAAATAAAACGTGTTTTTGCCAGATTATTTCAATTTTTGAATCAAACAAAAGACCAACTTCTATTATCAGAAAGAGGAAAACTTGCCTTACAACACAAAAAAAACTTCTATAACACACAAGTTCTTGATTGGCATTACGGCGGAGTTAAGAAGTACGATTATCTATATAATAATGAAACCAACACACTCTTAAAATTATAGTATGGCAATAGCCGAATCCGAACTCATCCTTAATGAAGATGGTAGTATATACCATTTGCATCTCAAACCCGAACATATTGCACAAAATATTATAACAGTTGGTGATCCAGACCGAGTTGATCAAGTTACTCAATATTTTGACTCTATTGAATATAAAATTCAAAAAAGAGAATTTCATACGCAAACTGGTATCTATAATAAACACAGAATAACCGTAATTTCTACGGGTATAGGAACCGATAATATTGATATTGTTCTCAATGAATTAGACGCATTGGTGAATATTGATTTTGAAACCAGACAAATAAAAAAAACACATACACCTCTTAACATCATTAGAATAGGAACATCGGGGGCTGTACAATCTGAGATACCAGTGGATTCTTTTATTGTTTCAGAGTTTGCCATTGGCTTTGACAGTCTTTTACACTTTTATGACAGTAAACATATTCAAGATACCTCCTTCACAGAATTATTAACCACACATCTTAACTGGAACAAAGACAAATCAACACCTTATACTGTCCTTTATGACGAAAAGCTAGGACAGTATATGATGCATAAAAATTGTTTATCAGGAATTACAATTACTAATGTAGGTTTTTATGGACCGCAAGGAAGGAAGTTAAGATTAGCTACACAAGATCCAGAAATGAATAAAAAAATTACATCATTCAACTATTCGGGAAAAAGTATCACCAATCTCGAAATGGAGACCGCTGGTATATATGGTTTATCAAAACTTCTGGGACATAAAGCGGTATCTATGAATGCCATATTAGCTAACCGTGTTACAGGAGAATTCAGCAAAAACCCTAAAAAAACTGTAGATGAATTAATCCGATACACATTAGATAGACTGATCCTATACCTAAATTCTATATAAGCACGATTTAAATAATTGTTTTCAAACAAAAAACCCACATTATCTTCGGATGTTACCCTTTATAATGTGGGATAAATAAAAAAGGATGAAGAATTAATTCTTCATCCTGAACACTATATTATTTAGGTATTAGCTACTAGCAACAGCTATTAACTAAATAATATTCTAAGACTAATTAAAAAATTAGTAATCAACAATACTGCAATAAAGATCACGATACCATTCTCCAGAGAATTATTTTTTAACTTCGCAACCTTAACATATGTTTTTTTATTATTTAAAAAATTCTTTTTCATAGCAATATTGTTTTTATTTTGGGTTTAGGTATTTAAAAATAATTATAAGTAGGAAAATGATATCTCAAATATACATCAATTAATTACATTTTTACGTCAAAAAACATAAAAAATCGATAAAAAGCACAAATTATTAACTTTTATACTTTATGAATACCATAAAAATCGGCGGAGTACCAGAACATTTTAATCTACCTTGGCATCTTACAATAGAAGAAGGAAGCTTTCTTAAAGAGAATATAAAATTGCAATGGACAGAATTTCCTGGCGGGACAGGAGCGATGTGCGAAGCCCTAAGAAACAAAGATATTGATATAGCTATTATCCTTACCGAAGGTATTATTAAGGATATTATTGCAGGAAACCCTAGTAAAATTGTACAAACATACATACAAACTCCACTTATTTGGGGAATTCATGTAGCAGCACAATCAAAATACACAGACATATCTCAATTAGAAAATACCAAAGCCGCTATTAGTAGATACGGTTCTGGATCACATTTGATGGCATATGTAAATGCGCAGCATCAAAAATGGGACACAAGTAAACTTCAGTTCGAAGTAGTTAAAAACTTAAACGGAGCCATTGAAAATCTTACTGATCAAAAAGCTGATTATTTTATGTGGGAGCATTTTACTACAAAACCTTTGGTTGATGATGGTACATTTAGGAGAATTGAAGATTGTCCTACTCCATGGCCCTGTTTTGTAATTGCAGTTAGAGAGGAAATATTAACTAAGAACAGAGCAGAAATAAAAACCATTTTAGATATTATAAATACGACTACTTCTGACTTTAAAGAAATCCCAAGTATTGATAAAACCTTATCTCATAGATACGACCAAAAGCTAGAAGATATACAACAATGGATACAAATAACTGAATGGAGTCAATCTCAAATAAAACAAGAAACTCTTCAGGAAATTCAGGATTGCTTATTCGATTTGCAAATTATTGATAAGAAAATAGCACCGAATAAATTGACTTTTGAACTTTAACCCGTTTTATGGAGATACAATAAATACTGGTGTTTTCTTAATTTTAGCGTAGTAGCGCTATGGTGACATTAAAAATACAGCGAAGCAACAGTATTTGTAGTAGCTCAAAGTTATACTAGATTTTTCAATGCGCATATCGGGTATAACTATTTTCTTTAATTCAAATGTTATAAAATCTTTAATAAATGATTAGAAGTTAAAAAGAGAATACCTTAAAAAATTAAGAGTTCAAATAACATATACATCAAATAAAACCAGATAATTTAACAATTAATTAATTGTTAAATTATCTATCTCCCTAGCTTTAAGATAACTAAATTATTTTTGTACATTTGCAACGCCTACCCCCACAGTCGTGAACTAATTATTATTAAAGACGCAACCTTTTTTGGTTTGTGCATCTAATAGTTAAATTAAAATGTCTATTATGGTAACTTTTTTGTCAATACTTGCAGGTCTAGTCGCCTTCAATTTTATCTTATTAAAGTTTAGTACGCAATCTGTTGATACAGACAGAAAAAAAATTCAAAGTAAAAAATCTAAAATAAATAGTATTTCTAATTCTGGTGCAAATGCTTCTGATATTTCTAACGCAGCATAATAACCAAGTAGTTACCATTCAATAGGAATTTTGTTATTGTTTTGTAGATATTCATTTACTTTACTGAAATGCTTATTACCAAACCAAAATCCTCTATTCGCACTTAGTGGTGACGGATGCCCACTAGTTAAAACAGTATGTTTTGACAAATCGATTTTAGCCCCTTTCTTCTTTGCATACCCTCCCCATAATAAGAAAACAACGTTTTCTTTATGATCAGATATCGATTTTATTACAGCGTCTGTAAATTTCTCCCAACCTTGTTTTTGATGTGACCCTGCTTGGTGTGCCCTAACTGTTAGCGTTGCATTTAGCAAAAGAACTCCTTGCTGCGCCCAACGTTCTAAATTTCCATTCGTAGGAAAAGGAATATCCAAATCAGATTCTATTTCCTTAAAAATATTAACCAATGAGGGAGGATTAGGGACTCCTTCATTTACCGAAAAACATAAACCATTAGCTTGTCCCGGGCCATGATATGGATCTTGCCCAATAATTACTACCTTAAGATCATCAAAAGTACAATAATCAAAGGCAGAAAAAATTTTACTTCCTTTAGGATAACATGTAAAAGATGTATATTCTGATCTGACAAAATCAGTTAACTTGGTAAAATAAGGCTCATTAAATTCTCCTTTAAGTTGATTATACCAACTAGTTTCAATATTTACATTCATATAGATGTCCAAAAATTAGTGCAATTGTGTATTTTTGCCCTGTTCTAAAAAACGATCGAATATAACCCAAAAAAGGGGTAAAAAAAAGTATGATTCGCATTTCTAAAAAAACACTTGATGATCTTGAATTTGGTACAATACTCGATCATATATCAACGCTCTGTACTACCGATTTGGGAACAGCAAAAGCTACGGGAATTGTCCCATTCGCTACAAAAGAGCTTGTAGATATAGCATTACAAGAAGTCTATGAATATTCTTCTTCCTATCTAAATGATGCTAGAATACCAAATCATGGCTTTGATAGTATCAGTAGAGAAATTCAATTATTAAAGATCGAGAACACATTTCTTGAAGCTCCAAATTTAAAGCGCATAGCCTCTGTTAGCACTACTGTTAATGAATTACTCACTTTCTTGAGAAAATTTAATGAGCTATACCCTACCTTACACCAAACATCAACGCAAGTTCCTTTTACCAAAGAGATAATATTGTACATTGATGCTGTAATAGACAAGTTTGGTGAAGTTAAGGATAATGCCTCTTCTAAATTACTAATACTTAGAAAGGAAATCAATAGTGTACAAGGAAAACTAAATGGTAGTTTTGGTAAGGATCTTTCTAGATATAATAGTCTTGGCTATTTAGATGAGATTAAAGAAAGCGTGGTAGATAATCGTCGTGTTCTAGCCGTATCAGCAATGTATCGCCGTAAGGTAAAAGGTGCTATTATGGGAAATTCTAAAACAGGAAGTATCGTTTATATAGAGCCCGAAGCAACCCTACAATATAGTAGAGAACTTAGTAACCTAAAATATGAAGAACGAGAAGAAGTCGTTAAAATATTAAAAAACCTCACAAATCAACTTCGTCCTTTTATAGCATTGTTTGAGCAGTATCAAGAATATCTTAGTGATATTGATATTGTAGCTGCAAAAACAAAATATGCAAAACAATTAGACGCTGTGCTTCCTAAAATTACGGAAGAAAGAGAACTTACGCTCAAGGATGCATACCACCCTATTTTATATCACACAAATAAAGCGCAAGGCAAAAAAACACATCCTCAAACAATTACGCTTAATAAAAGTAATCAGATTATTGTTATTTCTGGCCCAAACGCAGGTGGTAAAAGTATAACCCTAAAAACTATTGGTTTACTACAAGTTATGCTACAAAGCGGAATGCTTATACCTGTTCATGAATACAGTAGAATGTGCTTATTTGATGTTATCCTTACCGATATTGGTGATAACCAATCCATAGAAAATCATTTGAGTACCTATAGTTATCGCTTAAAAAACATGAATTACTTCTTGCGAAAATGTAATGACAAAACCTTATTTCTAATTGATGAATTTGGTACAGGGAGTGATCCCGAATTAGGTGGAGCCCTTGCAGAAGCTTTTCTCGAAGTTTTTTATGAAAGAAAATCATTTGGCATCATTACAACACACTATGCGAATCTCAAAATGTTAGCCAATGAACTGCCTAATATGAGCAATGCCAATATGCTTTTTGACGCAAAGACTCTCGAACCATTATTTAAACTCTATCTAGGAGAAGCAGGAAGCTCATTTACATTTGAAGTAGCCCAAAAGAACGGAATACCCTATAGTTTAATTAATAAGGCTAAGAAAAAAGTCGAACGAGGAAAAATTCGATTTGACAAAAGTATTGCAAACCTTCAAAAAGAAAGATCAAAATTACAAAAAACAACTTCTACGCTAAAAACTAAAGAACAAAAGGCAGCAGAAGAAAAAGATCGTTTAGAAAAAATAAATGAGCGTGTACAAAATAAACTTGAAAGCTATCAGGAATTGTACGACACCAATCAACGAATGATCTATCTTGGACAAAAAATAGATATTTTAAGCGAAAAATATTTTAACAATAAACAAAAAAAAGAGCTTATAAATGAGTTTTTTAAAATCGTTCAGGTAGAAAATTCTAAACGTAAAAAGCAAAACGCAAAACAAAGACAGGTCAAAAAAGCCAAAGAACACAAAATCGCTAAAGAAGTCGAGCAAAAAGTTCAGGTCATCCGAAAAAAGAAAATTGCAGAAAAAAAGAAAGAAGAAAAAACTCTTGAATCCAAACCAAAAATCACCTTAAAAATTGGAGACCGTGTACGCATGCATGACGGTAAATCTATAGGAACTATCGATACCATAGAAAAAGGAAAAGCAATTGTAAATTATGGGATTTTTACCACGAATGTAGCACTAGATCAACTAGAGTTTGTAGAGCGAAAAAAGTAATAGATCTACAGTCTATAATAGTATTAGGGTCCTTGTTAAATTATCCTTAAACCATAATTCTGGGGAGTTTATCTTTTTATATTTGATGAAACTCAATCAAAAACTTCATCAGTACTTATGCGAAAATTACTTTTTGTACCTTATATTGTTTTGTTATTTCCTTTTATTATTTGGTCGCAGCAACCCGAAAAACCAAATTCAGCTGAGATCCATCTTGCCATAAAAAAATTAAACTTTCTAGGATCAGTCCTTTATGTAGCAGCGCACCCCGATGATGAAAATACACGCCTTATATCGTATATGTCTAATCATCTAAAAGCAAGAACAGGATATTTGTCTTTAACTCGTGGTGATGGAGGGCAAAACCTAGTAGGTCCAGAAATACGAGAATTATTAGGTGTTATAAGAACACAAGAACTATTAGCAGCTAGAAGAACAGATGGCGGAGAACAACTATTTACACGTGCTAATGACTTTGGATACTCTAAGCACCCCGATGAAACACTTTCTATCTGGAATAAAAAAGAAGTGTTAAGTGACGTTGTTTGGGCCATTAGAAATTTTAGACCAGATATCATTATTAATCGTTTTGATCATAAAACTCCTGGTTCTACCCATGGGCATCATACATCTTCGGCAATGTTAAGTGTAGAAGCTTTTGATCTTACAAATGATAAATCAATATACCCCGAACAATTAAAATTTACAAATACATGGCAACCCAAAAGGCTGTTTTTTAATACATCTTGGTGGTTTTACGGTAGTAGGGAAAACTTCGAAAAGGCCGATAAGAGTTCTTTATTAAAATTTAATACAGGTATCTATTATCCAGAATTAGGTCTTTCTAACTCTGAAATTGCATCACTCAGTAGAAGTCAGCACAAATCTCAAGGATTCGGTAGTACAGGTACGCGTGGCAATCAAGATGAGTACATACAAATTATTAAAGGTGAATTACCAAAAGACAATAGCGATCTTTTTGAAGGGATTGACACTTCGTGGAATCGGGTAAAAGGAGGGCAAGCAATTGGTGAAATTCTATATCAGGTAGAAAAAGATTTTGATTTTAGAAACCCGTCCAAATCAATTCCGCAACTAGTACGCGCTTATCAATTGATTCAGGGATTAGAGGATACACACTGGAAAATCATCAAATCTAAAGAGATTAAGGAAATCATATCTGCAGCGGCTGGTTTATACCTAGAAGTTGTTGCCGATACACCTACCACTACCAAAGGAAGCACTATCAACCTTTCTATCGAAGCAATCAATCGAAGTACCAGCAAAGTTACATTACAGTCAATCGATATTGATGCAATTAACATCCATGAACTTACAAAAAAAGAGCTAACCGATAATACCAAAAATGAGTTAAAATTCACAAGTATGATCCCTGATGATTTTGAATACACTACTCCGTATTGGTTAAATAAAAAAGGATCCCTAGGCATGTATGATGTTAAAGATCAAACATTAATAGGTAAGCCAGAAACAGATCACAAAATTAAGGTGTTATTTACACTATCGATAGAAGGTACAAGCATTCCATTTACCAGAGATATTGTTTACAAAAAAAATGACCCTGTAAAAGGAGAAATGTATCAACCTTTTGAAATTATACCCAGAATTTCTGCAAGTCTCAAAGACAAAGTAATTATATATGATACCGAAGCCTCTAAACAAATCCCAGTTACTATAAAATCTGGAAAAGAAAACATAACAGGAACAGTAAAACTAGAACATCCTAAAGGATGGAGCATAGCTCCGGATCAATTTGATATTACTCTCACACAAAAAGGTGAAGAAAAAACGGTCATTTTTACTCTGACACCTCCTTCAGATCAAAGTGAAGGATACATTAAACCCGTCGTTACAAGTAATGGAATTGAATATAGTAATGAGGTAATTACGGTAGATTATGACCATATTCCCTTTCAGACGGTAGTCTTACCAGCAGAAACCAAAATTGTACGTTTAGATATTAAAAAGAAAGGGCAAAACATTGGATACATAAAAGGAGCTGGAGATATTGTCCCAGAAAGCCTTCGCCAAATTGGATATCAAGTAAGTATCATCGATCCAGAATCAATATCAACAGAGAGTTTAAAATCTTTTGATGCTATTGTTATGGGTATACGAGCATACAATACCGTCGAAGAATTAAAATTTAAACAACAATACTTATTAGACTATGTAAAGAATGGAGGAAACCTGGTCGTGCAATACAACACAAACAGGAGACTAAAAATTTCAGAAAATTTGGGTCCTTACCCATTAAAACTATCTAGAGACCGGGTAACCGATGAAAATGCGACAATTACTTTTTTATCCCCAGAACATGCCGTTTTAAGTTCTCCCAATAAAATAACAGCACAAGATTTTGAAGGTTGGGTGCAAGAACGTGGTTTATACTTTCCGAATGAATGGTCCGAAGAATACACTCCTATTTTGGCTGCAAATGACAAAGGAGAGTCCGAAAAAAAAGGAGCTTTGTTAGTTGCCCAACACGGTAAAGGATATTATGTTTATACGGGTCTTAGCTTCTTTAGAGAGTTTCCCGCCGGAGTATCAGGGGCATATCGTCTCTTTGCAAACTTATTATCATTAGGAAAATAATTAAATAGAAATGGAAAAAAAGAAAGAAAAAATAGTGTGGAAAAAATTGTACTCAGCCATTCTTATAGCTAATGCCATCTATATATTAATATTCTATTTTATTACAGATCATTTTTCTCACTAGTAATTATATCCCTTTTACTCTATGCAACTTATTGATTGGATTGTACTTATTACAACATTGACAGCTATTGTATCCTATGGCGCCTGGAAAACCCGAGGCAGCAAAAATGTAAAGGATTACATTAGAGGAGGAAACGATGCAAAATGGTGGACCATTGGTCTTTCTGTAATGGCAACGCAAGCAAGTGCTATTACTTTTCTTTCTGCTCCAGGACAGGCATTTCATAGTGGTATGGGATTTGTTCAATTTTATTTTGGACTGCCTATTGCGATGGTAGTTATCTGCATGATTTTCATTCCCTTATATCACAAACTTAATGTATACACTGCCTACGAATATCTAGAAAGTAGGTTTGACCTAAAAACCCGCAGTCTTACTGCAATATTATTTTTGGTGCAACGAGGACTTGGTGCGGGGATTACTATTTTTGCTCCAGCGATTATACTTTCAGCAGTACTAGGGTGGAATCTTACCTCTCTAAATATTATTATCGGTATTCTTGTAATTATCTATACCGTCTCTGGCGGAACCAAAGCCGTAAGTGTTACTCAAAAACATCAAATGGGAATTATCTTTACAGGAATGTTTATCGCTTTTTTTCTTGTCATTAGTTACCTACCCGAAAATATAACTTTTTCTAAAGCTCTAGAAATTGCTGGTGCAAGTGGCAAAATGGAAGTTTTAGATTTTTCTTTTGATCTAAATAACAGATATACCTTTTGGACAGGTATTTTGGGAGGAACTTTTTTAATGCTTTCATATTTCGGAACAGATCAAAGTCAAGTACAGCGTTATTTATCTGGTAAATCTATAAAAGAAAGTCAATTAGGACTTTTATTTAATGGTTTGATGAAAGTGCCCATGCAATTTTTCATTCTTTTAGTTGGGGTTATGGTATTTGTTTTTTATCAATTTAACGCCTCCCCTCTTAATTTTAATCCATCAACAAAAATTGCCATCGAAAACTCAGAATATCTTGATGAATACAGCAGACTGGAATTAAAAAAAATCGAAATTGAAAATGACAAAAAAATTGCTATTCAGAAGTATATTGATACAGAAAAAGGGACCGAGTACAAGGAGAAAATTCAAGAACTAAATAGTGCCGAAGAAAAAATTAGAGAACAAGCCAAAACACTTATACATAAAGCCGATCCTAACCAAGAGACTAATGACAAAGATTACGTTTTTATACATTTTATATTAAACAACCTACCAAGAGGGTTAATCGGTTTATTACTAGCTGTAATCCTATGTGCCGCAATGTCGTCTACAGCATCAGAGTTAAATGCATTGGCATCTACTACTACAATAGATTTGTACAAAAGAAATGTTGGTGAAGAAAAAAGTGAAAAACACTATGTGCAAATGACAATGCTTTTTACCTTATGTTGGGGAATCCTAGCTATTCTAATTGCCTGTTTTGCAAACCTATTCGACAATCTGATACAATTGGTAAATATTATTGGTTCTATTTTTTATGGAAATGTATTAGGTATATTTATGCTAGCTTTCTTTGTTAAATTCGTTAAAAGTAATGCCACCTTTGTTGCAGCACTAATTACTCAGGTTATTATTATTTATGTATGGTGGCTTGATTGGCTCCCTTTTCTTTGGCTTAATGCTTTAGGTTGTGGGGTCGTTATGTTTTTAGCTATTCTATTTCAAATAGGTGTGCCGAATCAAAAAAATACCGATCCACAAAAACACAATATCTAGAAAAATCAATACAACTATAAAACATATAGTTTGATGAATACGATTAAAAAAACAAAATGGGGAATTATAG
The DNA here is from genome assembly GCF_000520955.1 of Aquimarina pacifica. Lineage (GTDB taxonomy): Bacteria > Bacteroidota > Bacteroidia > Flavobacteriales > Flavobacteriaceae > Aquimarina > Aquimarina pacifica. The sequence goes on from NZ_JACC01000001.1 coordinate 29,916, forward strand.
GTTGTGGTAAAATAGCCCACAAATTTGCGCAAGATTTAAGTACCGTACCAGATGCCTTATTATTTGCAGTTTCTAGTCGTAGTTTAGAAAAAGCAAAGAATTTCGGAGACACCTATAATGCAGTACATTGTTACGGAACCTACGAAGAACTTTCTAAAAATTCGGATATAGATATTATTTACATTGCCACTCCTCATGTATTTCACTACGAAAATACGTTGATGTGTCTACGTCATAAAAAAGCAGTTTTATGCGAAAAACCTTTTGCAATGAACAGAATTCAGGTAGAAGAAATGATTGACACGGCAAAAAACAACAATGTATTTTTAATGGAAGGTTTATGGACCTATTTTCTTCCTCATTATCAATATGTTTTAAACGCATTAGAATCAAAAGAATTTGGCGCTGTAAAAAAAATAAAGGCAGATTTTGGTTTTGCTGCAGACTTTAATCCTGACGAAAGATTATTTAATAAAAACTTAGGAGGAGGAAGTCTTCTCGATGTCGGTATATATCCATTATTTGCTGCAGTAAGCATTTTAGGATATCCCGAAAAAATTGAAGCCGAAGCCACTTTAGGTAAAACAGGAGTTGATGAATCGTGTACGATGCAACTTTTTTACAAAAATGATGTAATAGCCTCTCTTTTTAGTAGCATTACACAAAAAACAAATACAGAAGCTATTATTGAATGTGAAAAAGGAACCATTTTTATACACAGTAAATTTCACGAACCTTCTCATCTAACCATCCAAAAAAATGGAGTATCAGAAAAAATAAATTTTGACACCAAAACTCATGGATACAGTTATGAAATTATCCATGCTCAAAAAATGCTCTCTCAAGATTGTAAAGAAAGTACTATTATGAGTTTTGATAGGAGTATTGAGTTAATTAGTCTTCTTGATTCGGTTAGAAATATAATAGGGCTTCATTATGTAAATAATACCAATTAAAAAATAAAAAAGAAGCGCCTCCCGTAGGTAGGAAGACGCTTCTTAACGTGATGTGTGTGAAAAAAAAGAGTGTCTATTGTGCCCCCCACTCTAAAAGGGAGTCTTTATTCATCTTTACATAATCAGAATTACCTGCTTTCTCAGCCAATTCTAATGAAGTTTTTGCAGCCTTTACTGCTCCTTCTTTATCTCCAGCTTTTGCATAGATTAACGACTGCTTTCTATACATCCAAAATGCAGGTTCTTTACGAAGTGATATAGCTTTATCAATATGAGTTTTCGCTTTTGCAAAATCTTCTGTCTCTAGATAAAAAGCCGCTGCTTTATAATAGTCATTCGCCGATGGACCAGCCATGGTCTTTTCTATACTCGCAACAGTCATCTCTTTTGAAGGCACTTCTATAGTAATAGCTACTTCTGTAGTTTCCCAAATAAAATTAAGAACCCCAGAATCCATTTTAAGGTCACTGAACATAAGAGTAAACGTTTCAACCTTCATAGGGATTGTACTTACTTTTGCTGAAATTTTTGCAGCAACTTTAGCATCATCCCATTTCTTTGGTGTTCCCCAATTCTCTGTATCACTGTAAAAAGTAATTTCCCAACTTTCTTTACCTGGCTTGGTAAAAATAGCGTACGATCCTTTTTTAAGTTCTTTACCACCTACCTTTACATCGTCACCAAATGTGATCATCGTGTTCTTATTAGCACCTGTTCTCCATAACTTGTCATAAGGTACTAAATCTCCGAAAATAGTTCTTCCCTTCATACTAGGACGAGAATATTCTACAGATACATCTGTTAATCCAATTACCTGATTAATTTTTGATGCAGGACTTGGTTGTGGCGCTTTTACCTGAGCTTCTATTCCCAAAGAGAATATAGCAACAGATATAAATAAAATAACCTTTTTCATTGTGTGTAGTATTTATAATGTTTTTGTTTTTTGATTATGACGAAATTAAGAATTACGAATGTCTTTAGAGTTAACAAAAACTTAAAATAAGGAGTAGTATCTTTGCCTTCATTAATAAAGACAATGAGGACATATATTTCAGAAAGTATAGGAACATTTATTTTGGTTTTTTGTGGCACAGGGGCTATGGCTGTCAATGAAGTTACCAATGGAGATGTCACACATGTAGGTATTGCAATCACATGGGGATTAATTGTAATGGCTATGATTTATGCATTCGGAGAAATATCCGGAGCACATTTTAATCCAGCCGTGACCATTGCTTTTGCTTATGCTAAAAAATTCAAATGGAAAGAAGTTCCAAAATATATTCTTGCGCAATGTATTGGAGCTATAGCAGCAAGTAGTGTGCTACGATACCTTTTTCCTCAAAGTGAATTTTTAGGAGGAACAATACCCGTACTTGATGAACCCAGAGCATTTATATTAGAATTATTGCTTACCTATTTCTTGATGGTTGTAATTATTAATGTCTCTACAGGTGCCAAAGAAATAGGAATTATGGCAGGAGTTGCAATTGGGGGTGTTGTATTACTAGAAGCCATGTTTGCAGGTCCAATGACAAATGCCTCGATGAACCCAGCAAGATCCTTAGGACCAGCACTTTTATCAGGTCACTGGGAACACCAATGGCTGTATTACATCGCTCCTATAATAGGAGCATTATTAGCTGTACTAACTTGCAAACTGGTAAAACCTGACCAATGTTGTGACGACTGTTAATTCTTAAATTACTCTTAAAAAAAATTGTTTAACGAATAAGTCTTTTTTGTTAAACAAAACGATTGTATTTTTAAGGATTATTTATAGAATTAGCACGACTTTATGAAAATATATACTTTAAAATCAAAACAAAATCTCCCTATCTCTCTACAAGAGGCTTGGCAATTTCTTTCAGACCCCGGAAACCTAAAAACCATTACCCCTGATTACATGGGATTTGAAATTTTATCTGGTGCTGATCGTGATATGTACCCAGGGCAAATTATCCAATATATAGTTACTCCAATCGCTGGGATTAAAAATAAATGGGTTACAGAAATAACACATGTCAAGGACCATCAATATTTTGTAGATGAGCAACGATTTGGTCCTTATGCCTTATGGCATCATAAACACTTTATTAAAGAAATTCCCGGAGGAGTAGAAATGGAAGATATTATTGATTATAAAGTTCCATTTGGCATTTTAGGGCAACTAGTGCATCCTATTCTTGTAAAACCGAAGCTAACTGAAATCTTCGAATACCGTACAAAAAAATTAATTGAGTTATTTGGTTCCTTCCCAAATGAAGCTAATCAAACAATTGAGTTCACATAATTTTTTTCATATTCGAAGTATTGTTACCTTGAGTCTATAAATATGTTTCTTCTTCGAGAATCTAAGCTATAAAATATACTAAAAAAATAAAACCACAAATAATGAGAAAAAACATCTTGCTTATTGGAGGTAGTCACGGAATAGGGTTTGAAATTGCCTTAAAACTATACAGCGAACATACTATTTTTATTGCATCTAGAACATCCGAAAACCTCGGAAATTTAGAAGTAACGCACATACCTTATGATGCCTCAAAAGATGAAATTGATACTTCTGCCCTTCCCGAAAGAATTGATGGATTTGTATATTGTCCCGGAAGCATCAACTTGAAGCCTTTTAAAATGCTCTCTCCTGATGCTTTTTATGAAGACATGCAAATCAATTTTATGTTTTTAATAAAAATTATACATCAAATATTGCCACGACTTAAAAACTCAGAACAAGCTAGTCTGGTATTTTTTAGTACCGTAGCGGTAAAAGTAGGTATGCCGTTTCATACAAGTATTGCAGCAGCAAAAGGTGCCATCGAAGGATTTGCAAAAGCATTGGCAGCAGAATACGCACCACAATTCAGGGTAAATGTTATTGCTCCTTCACTTACAGATACAACACTTGCAAAGAGATTATTAGGAAATGAAAAAAAACAAGAACTTATGAGTAATCGTCACCCTATGAAACGAGTGGGACAAGCAGAAGACATTGCACATATTGCACGGTTTTTATTAAGTGACGACAGTAGTTGGATAACCGGACAAGTTATTGGCGTTGATGGTGGTATGTCAACGCTTAATATATCATAACCTATGTCAAAACAAGTTTCAGTATTTTGGTTTAGACGAGATCTTAGACTAGATGATAATATAGGACTTCTTGCTGCGCTAGAAAGCGAACACACCGTACTTCCTATATTTATTTTTGACCCTACTATTTTAGATCATTTACCAAAGAACGATGCACGGGTAACATTTATTTTTGAAACACTTCAAAAAATAAGGCATGAACTTAAGAACACCTATCAGAGCTCTTTGGGTATCTATTATGATACTCCAGAAACAGTTTTTAAACAGCTTCTTGACAAGTATTCAATACAAAATGTATACACCAATCACGACTATGAACCTTATGCCAGAGAACGTGATTCTATGATTAGTGACCTTTTAAAAGAAAAAGGCATTGACCTTATTACATACAAAGACCAAGTTATATTCGAAAAAGATGAAGTTGTAAAGGCAGACGGAAACCCTTATGTGGTATACACTCCTTACAAAAATAAATGGAAAGAACTTTTTGATATTTCTAAACTTAAGATATACCCAACCAAGAAACATCTTCATAAACTAATTCAAGATCAAGACTTACCAAATACAACATTAGATGAGATGGGATTCATCACCTCATCCATAAAAGTCCCCAATTATAATGCATCTTCAGAACTAATTCAGAATTATGAAGAAACCAGAAACTTTCCCTCAAAAGAAAACGGAACCTCTAGAATCGGACCTCATCTACGTTTCGGAACGGTCGGGATTCGATCTATTGTAAAAAAAGCCATTGCAGAAGAAAACGAAATATTTTGGTCAGAATTAATTTGGAGAGAGTTTTTTATGCAAATTTTATGGCACTACCCCTACACCAAAAGTTCATCATTTAAGCCCAAATACGATAGGATCGAATGGCGTAATAATGAAAATGAATTCAAAAAGTGGACACTGGGACAAACAGGATACCCTTTGGTAGATGCAGGAATGAGACAACTTAATCAAACCGGATATATGCACAATAGGGTGCGAATGGTAGTGGCAAGTTTTTTATGCAAACATTTGTTGATAGATTGGAGATGGGGAGAAGCATATTTTGCAGAAAAATTGATTGACTATGATATGTCTGCAAATGTAGGTAACTGGCAATGGGCATCAGGGTCTGGTGTAGATGCTGCACCCTACTTCAGAATATTTAATCCAACAACGCAAATCACTAAATTTGATAAACAACATACATACATTCATACTTGGGTAAAAGACCTAAATGAACTCTCCTACCCTATGCCGATAGTCGATCACAAAATGGCAAGAGAACGCTGCTTAAAAACTTACAAAAAGGTATTGGGGTAATATCTATATTCACTCTTTTTTTGTAATTTATACCCAGTTCTTGTATTAGAAATCATTTTGAGTTTTTTTGATTAAAAATCTCCTCATGCTAACATTCTCATTTCAAAGAATCAATAAACGAGCATCAGAAAATACGGATACTCAATATTTTTTTTGAATTGGGCTTACGTCTATGGATTTTCTAATAAATAATACAAGTTAACTGCACAAATTTTATAGAATATGTATGTCTAAAACTTAAAACTAATGAACACACAACAAGTAGCTTCTCGCTTAGTCGAATTATGTCGACTAGGAGAAAACATGCAAGCCATTAGCGAATTGTATGATCAAAACATCGTAAGTAAAGAAATGCCCGGAATGCCTAATTCGATTACATCGGGTAAAGACCAAGTAACCAAAAAAAGTCAAGATTGGTATGCCACTGTCGAAGAGTTTCATGGCGGACAAATCTCTGATCCAATTGTAGCTGACAACCATTTTAGCTGTTCGATGAAAATGGATTGTACTTTTAAAGGGCAAGGACGTATGCAAATAGAAGAAGTTTGCGTATATCAGGTACAAAACGGAAAAATTACTGAAGAACAATTTTTTTATGCAACACCGCCTCAATAACATGTCGAGAGGGGTTATTTTGCTATTAAAAACATAATCTTTGGGCGTTCGAGCGGGCTATTCGCTACAATTCCTCGCTCCTCCTTGGGTCGGGCTGTGGGATTTCTGCTACTATCCCTAACGCTATTCAAAAAGGTTATTTATGTATAAATTATAAAAGTCTAGATAAGTAATCGATTATAGATTAATTTATCCATAATCAAAATTATCACCTAATTAAACGATAATTTAAAATATCGTCTTTTTAGGTGATAATTATTTTTATTATCGATTAAAAAGCATATATTTACTCCTTTTTACAAAACTTTGACTCAACACTAATGATGATCAGTATTATTACAGGCGATATTATAAACTCCAGAAAAGTTGAACCGCAACTATGGTTATCATCACTAAAAACCGAACTCAATAAATATGGAGCACAACCTTCTCAATGGGAGATTTATAGAGGAGATAGTTTTCAATTAGAAGTGCCCGTCAACAAAGCATTAGAAGCCGCTATACTTATAAAAGCAACCATAAAACAATACAAACCACTTGATGTACGAATGGCAATAGGTATAGGCAATAAAACATTTCAAAATAATACTATCAAAGAATCTAATGGTAGCGCGTTTATTAATTCTGGAGAATGTTTTGAACAACTAAAAAAACATACACTTGCCATAAAAAGCCCCTGGAGCGATTTTGATGTATCTATGAACACCATGATACAATTAGGTAACCTTACAATGGATAATTGGAGTCCAGAATATTCAAAAATTATGAAAACAGCTCTAGAATATCCAGACATGACACAACAACAATTAGCATCACTATTAGACAAAACACAAAGTACTATAAGTGCAGGTCTCAAAAGGGTTGGACATGACGAAGTCAAAAAAATGATCACATATTATCAAAATTACATACACACCAAATGATAACACTAGCTCTTAAATTACTTCTATCACATTTAATGGGGGATTTTTTATTTCAACCAACCTCATGGGTACAAGACAAAGAACAAAAAAAACACAAATCTGTTTATCTATACATACACATTGCTATACATACGGTACTATTACTTGTTATTCTACTTTTTAATATGACATACTGGGTAGGCATCCTAATAACTATCATATCGCATTTTATTATTGACCTCCTAAAAACCACTTTAAATCAAACCTTCAATAAGAGAGTGCTATTCTTTGCAGATCAAATATTACACCTTTTGATAATTGCATTGGTAGTGGGGTATTATCACCCCTATAAAGTAGAAATCCTATTTTTACAACACCCAATCGTATTACTATTTATCGTATCTATTATATCTACCACTATAGTCACATCAGTACTAATGAAAACTATCATATCAAGATGGGATATACAAGATGACTCTGATTCATTAGAGATGGCTGGCGCCTATATAGGCATGTTAGAACGTACCTTTGTTTTTATCTTTATTATAAGTAATCACTGGGAAGGTATCGGCTTTCTATTAGCTGCAAAATCTGTCTTTCGTTATGGAGATTTATCAAAAACCAAAGACAGAAAATTAACAGAGTATATTTTGATAGGAACCCTCATAAGTTTTGGATTTGCAATTCTTATAGGAATAGGATATACCTACATATCAGAACTTATCGAACCTGCAAAAACTTTAGTAATTACCAAATAACATCAAAATTCACAAATTCTATCATTTAATAAACAAGGTATTATAAAAATTTCATGATCTGCCTTAAGGCTGGATTTCTATTATCATTTTTCCAAATTACAGAAAGTTCGGCTTTTTGAAGTATCTCAGGGATCTCAAGAAATTTCACCTTCAGATCAAAACCATATTGCAAAGAAGTAGGAACAATTGCAACCCCAAACCCACTCTCTACCAATTTAAAAATAGTCTGTGCGTGAACAGATTTGTGTGAAACTTTGGGAGTAAACCCTTTGTCCTCACAGATACTCATTATTTGATCATAATACACAGAACTATAATCAGAAGAAAATAAAATAAACTGTTCATCAGACACCTGCTGTACACTCACAAAATTACCTACATTTAGCAGATGTTCTAAGGGCAGAACCAGTGAAAACGTGTCTGTATGTATTGTTTTTATTTGCATTTCTTTAGGAACTCTCGCTAATCGAACAAAACCTATATCTAATTGATCCTTTTGTACAGCATCGACTTGCAAATAATTAGACATCTCTTCTAAGCTAAATTGTAAATTCGGATACTCTTTATTAACATTTACTAATAATTCGGGAAGTATCGTTTGCATAGCCGACCCAAGAAAACCAACACGTATCTCTCCTTCACTACCTTGATCAATGAGACGTGTCTGCTTTAAAGTAAAATCAATATGATTAAAAATATAATCTAATTCATTTTTAAGATATACCCCCGCATTTGTAAGGGTGACTTTCCGCTTATCTCGCAGAAAAAGTTCAACACCTATAATTTCTTCCATCTGCTTAATCTGCCTGCTTAATCCAGGTTGGGAAATATACAACCGCTCTGCAGCTTTCCTAAAATGTAACTCTTCGGCTACAGCCAAAAAATAAGTAAAATGACGAAGCTCTAATTGATAACCCATAGGCATTAATTAATGATCTAATTGGTATTTCTAATTATCAAAAATAGGCATTAAATTAGTGATAAAAACACAAAACGCTTCAATGTCGGATATAAAAGAACATTTTTTATTTGGAGAAGATCACTTAACAACAGGAAAAGTGATCAAGATTGTAAATGGAGATATTCTGGGAATCATTTCTGAAATTGCAAGAAAAAAAATAAGGCGCAATAGACAAGTGGTTGATAATATTGTTAAAAAAGGAGCCCCTGTCTATGGTATCAATACTGGTTTTGGACCACTATGTACCACAAAAATATCAAAAGAAGAGACCAAAATTTTACAAAAAAACATTCTACAAAGTCATAGTGTAGGTGTAGGAGATCCTATCGATACTCGAATAGCCAAAATAATGATGATTCTTAAAGTTCAATCATTATCCCAAGGACATTCGGGAATTGCAGAAAAAACGTTAGACCGCATTTTATGGCATATCGACAATAATGCAATTCCTATTGTTCCCTGTCAAGGTTCTGTTGGTGCTTCTGGTGACCTCGCTCCCCTATCCCATCTTTTTTTGCCCCTGATCGGATTAGGAAAAGTAACTTTTCAAAATAAAGTAATCAGCACCTCAGAATTATATACAATTACAGGGTTACAAGCACTTGAATTAGAGCCTAAAGAAGGGCTGGCACTTATCAATGGTACTCAGTTTATAGCTGCCCATGCTGTAGAAGTCATTGTAAAACTGCATAATTGTCTCTCTCAGGCTGATATTATAGGCGCAATGATGATCGAAGGGCTACAAGGGTCTGTAAAACCTTTTTATAAAGAACTACATCATCTTCGTCCTTTTAAAGGAAATATACACGTTGCCGCAAGAATAAAAGCCATCTTAAAAGGTTCAGAGATCATGAGAGCACATACTAATTGTGATCGTGTTCAGGATCCCTATTCACTACGCTGTATCCCACAGGTACATGGGGCATCAAGAAATGCCTGGCTACACCTCAAAGAGCTTCTTGAGATTGAATTAAATGCTGTTACCGACAATCCCATAATTATAGATGAAGAGCTTACTATAAGTGGCGGAAATTTTCACGGACAACCGCTAGCCATGGCTTTAGATTATGTTTGTCTTGCCGCATCAGAATTAGGTAATATTTCTGATCGACGAATATACCTTGCACTAGAGGGAAACGCTCCTGGAGTTCCCAAATTATTAATGAAAGATACAGGTATTAACTCAGGGTATATGATACTACAATACACTACAGCAGCACTGGCAAGTGAGAATAAAGGATTATGTTTTCCATCAAGTGCAGATAGTATCCCTACTTCTCTGGGACAAGAAGATCATGTAAGTATGGGATCTATTGGAGGTAGAAAAGCGCTAAGAGTAATAGAAAATTTAGAAAAAATATTAGCGATAGAATTATTAACAGCTGCACAAGCATTTGAATATAGAAAACCGCTAAAATCAGGAATAATTCTAGACGAAATTTATAAAGAGGTACGAAAGTCTGTAACATTCGCCAATGAGGATCGAGTATTCGCGGATGATATTCAAAAAGGAATCGATATCATCAAAAACAAAACTATTGTTACTATTGCTAGTAAAATTTCTAGTAAAGAAAAGTTATCTCTAGAAACGCAATTCTCGTCAGAATTCGATATATACTAAACCTGGATTATGAAGAAATACAAATTAATAGGTCCTTTTACTCAATTAGTAACCATGGAAGGTTTGCCAAAACGAGGTCCGATACAAGACAATGAGCTGACAATTTATTCTAATGCAGGTATTTTAATCAAAAATGATATTATTTCTGACATAGGATCGTTTGCAGACCTAAAAAAAAACACGGCTATTAACGAGACAGAAATCATAGAGTTATCAGGGAAATATGTTTGTCTTCCTGGGTTTATCGATCCTCATACACATATTTGCTTTTCTGGATCCAGAGCTCAAGATTATGCCTTACGCAATGCAGGAAAATCATATCAAGAGATTGCCGAATCAGGAGGTGGTATATGGGATACTGTTATCCAGACCAGAAAAGCCTCAGAACAGGAATTAACCAAAAAAATCGTTCAAAGAGCAAATACCTTATTACAAAAAGGAATTACAACGATAGAAGTAAAAAGTGGCTACGGACTTTCGGTAGAAGAAGAGCTAAAAATGCTGCATGCAATTCGTAGCGCAGACAATCTCACAAAAGTGGATTTGGTCTCTACATGTCTGGCTGCACATATACTACCAAATGATTTTATAGGTAATCATAAACAGTACCTAGAAACCATCAGCAATTCCTTATTTCCAATTCTAAAAAAAGAAAAACTAACAAATCGTATTGATGTGTTTGTAGAAAAAGGCGCTTTTCTCCCCACAGATGTCTACCCATATCTAAAAAAGGCTAAAGCAATGGGGTTTGACATTACAATTCATGCCGATCAATTTAGTACCAGTGGTAGTGAAGTAGCCGTAAAAATGAATGCCATTAGCGCTGATCACCTCGAAGCAAGTACTGACAAAGAAATACAGACACTCGCCAAAAGTAATGTTATCGCAATAGCACTACCAGGAGCATCATTAGGACTTGGCTGTGATTTTGCTCCTGCAAGAAAAATTCTTGATGCAGGAGGAACCGTAGCTATCGCCAGTGATTGGAACCCGGGTTCTGCCCCTATGGGAGATCTGTTAACTCAGGCATGTATTCTTGGTACATTCGAAAAACTAACGAATGCAGAAGTATTGGCAGGGATTACCAATAGAGCAGCTTCAGCTCTTAATCTTACTGATCGAGGAAAATTAATTAAAGGGATGAAAGCAGATTTTAACCTTTTTAAAGCAGATCATTACAATGAAATCTGTTATCACCAAGGCACATTAATACCCTCACAAGTCTGGAAACAAGGTGTATTAGTTCACAAATCCTAAATGAGGCATAGGTTTTACTAAGAGTAAACACTAGCTTCAATTAGCATCTGATTAAGCTTCTAGAGAAGAAATTGAATAAAAAAGGATCGTGTATCATGGTACATACAAATAATGTAAATGGTGAAAGTATTTTTTAAAAGAAAAGAATATGAATTTCAAAGAACAAATACGTCAGGGTATTCCCAAAGTATTACCTTCCAAAAAATGCGTAGAAAATGTTGGTAATCGTGCACCCAAACGAAAACAAATACTTACATCTGAGGAAAAAAAATTAGCCCTCAGAAATGCTTTACGCTATTTTCCAAAAAAATGGCATAATGAACTTGTTCAAGAATTTCTTAATGAACTAAATGAACTTGGTCGCATTTATATGTATCGCTTTATGCCAACCTATAAAATGTATGCTCGACCAATAAATGAATACCCAGCAATTACATCCCAAGCTGCAGCAATTATGGGGATGATACAAAATAATCTTGACCCATTAGTTGCTCAACATCCTAATGAATTAATTACCTATGGTGGTAATGGAGCGGTGTTTCAGAATTGGGCACAATATCTATTGACTATGCAATATCTCGCTACAATGAATACGAAGCAAACCCTTCATATATACTCGGGACACCCAATGGGATTATTTCCCTCTTCAGAGCATGCTCCTAGAGTTGTCATAACGAATGGCATGATGATCCCAAACTACTCTAAGCCGGATGATTGGGAAAAATATAATGCATTAGGAGTAACACAATATGGACAAATGACCGCAGGTAGCTATATGTATATAGGACCACAAGGTATTGTACACGGGACTACTATCACTATTATGAACGCATTTAGAAAAACATTACTTCCAACAGAAACACCCGCCGGCAAAATATTTCTAACCTCGGGATTAGGGGGCATGAGCGGTGCACAACCGAAAGCGGGAAATATTGTAGGTTGCATAACTATATGCGCAGAAATAAATCCAAATGCAGCAAAAAAAAGACATGAGCAAGGTTGGGTAGATGAAATAGTATATACTCTAGATACCTTGGTTACAAGAGTAAAAAAAGCTGTTACTACCAAAGAAGTCATTTCTATTGCCTATCAAGGTAATATAGTAGATATATGGGAACGTTTTGATCAAGAAGATATTTATGTGCATTTGGGGTCTGATCAAACATCATTGCACAATCCATGGTCTGGCGGATATTACCCTGTGGGTGTTACTTACGAAGAAGCCAATTCATTGATGAGTCAATCTCCAGAAACTTTTAAGAAAATGGTACAAAAATCTTTATGTCGACAAACCAAAGCTATAGATAAGCACACTGCTAAAGGCACTTATTTCTTTGATTATGGCAATGCATTTTTACTAGAAGCTTCTAGAGCTGGAGCAGACATATTTGTAAAAAACAGTACTGATTTTAAGTATCCTTCCTATGTACAAGATATTTTGGGACCTATGTGTTTTGATTATGGTTTTGGTCCTTTTAGATGGATTTGTACTTCAGGAACATCAAAAGATCTAGAACTCACCGATCAAATCGCTCTAGAAGTTCTACAAGCAATAAAAACAACAGCACCCGAAGAAATACAGCAACAAATGCAAGATAATATCACATGGATACGTGAAGCAAAAGAAAACAACCTTGTTGTGGGATCCAAGGCTCGCATTCTATATGCAGATGCAGAAGGAAGAATTAAAATTGCCAAAGCATTTAATAATGCGATAAAAAATAATGAACTATCAGCTCCTATCGTATTAGGAAGGGATCATCATGATGTAAGTGGTACAGACTCACCATATAGAGAAACAAGTAATATTACAGATGGCAGCAAATTTACTGCCGACATGGCCATTCATAATGTTATAGGCGATAGTTTTAGAGGAGCAACATGGGTTTCTATTCATAATGGTGGCGGTGTAGGATGGGGCGAAGTAATCAATGGAGGCTTTGGGTTGGTTCTTGATGGGTCTGAAGAAGCTTCAGAAAAGCTAGAACAAATGATATTATATGATGTAAATAACGGTATTGCCAGACGAAGTTGGGCACGAAATAAAGAAGCCTTATTTGCCATTAAACGTGAGATGAAAAGAACCCCCGAACTTAAGGTAACAGTACCATCTATAGTAGAAGATGATCTTTTGGATAGACTTATAAGTAAAAAATAAAAACGATGAGATCTCAAATTAACAACTACAGAGCTTCTAATCCAACGATATGGAAAGGGCGTGAATCTAATGACAACTTGTATTTTCATGAAATTGTAGAATGTATAGATCTACAAAAAAAGATACTACCAAAAACCAAAGTGCCGTCATTTGCTATTTTGGGATATGCCATTGATGAAGGAGTTCGAAGAAACCTCGGAAGAATAGGTGCAGCAGAAGGACCAGATGCGATTCGCAATAGACTGGCTCCCTTATCAAATCATATGGCGGATCAAACACAAATTTGGGATGTCGGAAATATATACTGCCAAAATAAAGACTTAGAAGAAAGCCAACTATCAATATCAGAAGTTATTTCTAAAATATTAGAAAATGATACTATGCCTATTGTACTGGGGGGAGGTCATGATCTCGCATATCCGCACTTTAACGGAATCAAAAAGCAGTTTCCCAAAAAAACTATCGGAATCATAAATATGGATGCACATTTTGATCTTAGAAAAGTCGAAGATAAAGGCAATTCAGGTACACCATTTTTTCAAATCCTTACTGAAAATAATTTTTGTAACTATTTATGCCTAGGAATACAAAAATCTTCAAACAACAGAAATTTATACGCAACAGCAGTCAAACTAGATGTTGAATATCTAGAAAACTCAACATTCACAATCCAAAATCAAGAAACTATATACTCAGTACTTGAAGATTTTATAAAGCAAGTAGACATTATATACTGCACTATAGACCTTGATGGGTTTTCTTCTATGTATGCTCCGGGAGTTAGTGCTCCTTCTCCCGTAGGTTTTTCTCCAGACATAGCTCTAAAAACTCTAGAACTGATTTGTATGTCTAAAAAACTAATCAGTGTTGATATTGTTGAACTGAACCCTAAATATGATATCGATAATTGCACTGCAAGATTAGCTGCCCAATTAGCTCTTTACATCATAGAAAATATACAGATACCTTAATGATTACAATTTTCGGGACTTTAGAGTAGATATAACAAAATAAAAGGGGAGTTACCCCAAAAATAACTCCCCTAATAGATTTAAAAAATTCCCGAAAAATGTTTTTATATATTATTTACGCATCGCGTAGCTAGAAGCTTCAGGAAGCTCACGTAAAAAACTAAATATTCCTTTAATATTAATTCCGAAAGTAGTGTAAAAATGATTCATGCTTTGTATGATTTAAGGTTTATGATGCCAATATATAAACTTATTAACAATTATCCAAATTAATTGTTGATAAACTGTTTATTAAATGTTCAAAAACCAATAAATAATGCTAAAAAACTATATTTTTATACAATTATTGAATATTAACAAGTAAATACTTGCAATAATTGTTAATAACTATGTTGATAACAATAACACAAACAACAGCTCAAAAAAGAAATGGTTTTCAGAAAAACTATTTGCCCAAATATTATTTATGTTTAGTCTCAATATTTAACTAAAAAACATAGTATTGCCTAAATTGCACCTATGAAAACTGCAACCGTAAAAGAGATCAAAGACGAATTACAAGACAGGTCACAGCAAGAATTAATAGGACTATGCTTAAGACTGTCCCGCTTTAAAAAAGAAAATAAAGAACTGATCACTTACTTGCTTTTTGAATCAGAAAATGAAGAAAAATATATAAATAGTGTAAAAGAAGAAGTTGTTATCCAATTTGAAACGATCAATACTTCGTCATTTTATTATATAAAAAAAAGTATTCGCAAAATTTTACGGTCTATAAAAAAGTACATCCGTTATTCTAAAAATGTGGAAACCGAAATAGAACTCCTACTCTACTTCTGCATTCAACTCAAAAACTTTAAACCTTCTGTTCTAAAAAATACTGTTTTAAAAAATATACTTAATCGGGAGCTTACGACCATTAGAAAAAAAGTAACTACACTGCATGAAGATTTACAATATGACTATCAAATAGAAATACAAAAATTAGAAAACCAGATAAAATAAATAATATTTGCTTAACAAATAAAACTCCTTGTTTATAGTTATTTAACTATTTAGACTGTATCTTCGTTACTATTAACTAACATTTAAATTTTAATAATGAATAAAGGAACAGTAAAATTCTTTAATGATGCCAAAGGTTTTGGATTCATCACTGAAGAAGATTCAAGCAAGGAACATTTTGTACACATCTCTGGGTTAATCGATGAAATTCGCGAAGGTGATGCTGTCGAATTCGATTTACAAGAAGGAAGAAAAGGATTAAACGCAGTTAATGTTAAGGTACTTTAATTGTACCAACAATATACTTTTAATTTTTTCACAGTACAAAACCTGTCAATAGACAGGTTTTTTTATGACTCCATTTTATTCGGCTCCTTAAGGTTCTTTTTATAAACTCCTTCTTATTATAAAAAGAAAAACATTTTAAAAATCTACCATACTTCAAGGAAAAGCCCCCAACATTTTGTACTTTACATATTCATTAGTCCTTACATAAATTAGAACACTCTTCCTTAATCTATAAAATCAGTTAATATCAATTGCAAACAACTTAATCAATGGCACCTAAGAATATACTTTTATTTTTTTTTGTAATTACCAACATACTATCCGCGCAACACATTACATGCTCTGTTAAGGACAAAGAATTGTTTTCAAAAAAAATAGAGGCACTTAAAAACAACTACATACCAACTAGTAACTTTGGAGTAACTGTTGTGAATGTTGGAAAAACATTTTTAGGCACTCCTTATGTTGCAAAAACCCTAGAAGTCGGCACTAAGGAATCTCTGGTCATTAATCTACAGGGACTAGATTGTACGACTTTTGTAGAAAACGTAGTAGCTTTTAGTCTTATGCTAAAAAACAATAGAGATGATTTTGACTCTTACGTATCATATCTTGAAAAAATACGCTACAAAAATGGGAAATTAGATGGCTACGCTTCGCGTTTACATTATTTCTCTGAATGGATTAGTGATAATGAAAATAAGAAGATTATTAAAGACATTACTGGAGAAATCGGTGGAATAGAGATCAATAAAAAAATCGATTTTATGAGTACGCATCGTGATCTATACCCTTTTCTTAGTAATCAACAAAATTTTGAAAGGATACAAAAATCCGAAACCCAAATTAGTACTTCAGAGTTATGTTTTTTACCTAGAAATCAAATCAAAGAAAATGAAGAACTCATAAAATCCGGAGATATCATTGCACTTACTACATCAATAAAGGGATTAGATGTTACGCATACTGGTATCGCATTTCGTGACAAATCAGATGGTCGAATTCACTTATTACATGCATCATCAAAAGGGCATGTAGAAATATCAAAACTACCATTAGTAGAATACTTACAAAAAATAAAAAACAATACGGGAATACTTATATGTAGACCACAATAAGTTAGCTCAACTGCCTATTTACATATTGTTCTTACTACTTATCTATGTATTAGGTAAGAAAGAGGATTGATGCTTTTGCAACACTATTTCACCCAAATAATGTTATGCTTTATTTATTTCGCATTATAGGAATATAATAGTAATAAAAAAAACGTCAATTCACGTCATATGGCTTTTCAAACCATCAATTTTAATTTTTTTCAACTTTTGATTCTCTTTGGTTCAATTCAGGGGATTGTATTTAGCGGTATTGTATTTTCTGTAAAAAAATATCAGTCTAAAAGTGTGTTTTTTCTTGCTTTGACAGTATTATTTCTATCTCTAAGCAATATTCAACACATGCTTATTGATATCAATTATTTTACAAAAACATCCGTTATTAGAAATCTATATATCCCATGGCAATGGCTAGTAGGTTCCATGTTTTATTTTTTTGCTCACTATTTCTTGAAAAAAGAAAAAATGAGTCATAAATTATTGATATTCCTTATCGCCCCTTTTTTTGTGGTTTCATTAATTCATCTATGCCAACTTATATATCAAGCCAAATTTAATGTAAATCATACCATTGCAGATTATTATGAAAAAGGATTATTCTTATATACTAATCTAATTTCCTTTATCTATATTCCTGTAATTGTTTATAAGATGTATACTATGATTACTTCTTATGAAAATAACGCAAAAAATGTAATACAAAAAGTTCAGGAAGAGACTCGTTGGTTAAAACAACTAATTCATATTGGTATTGGGATAGTTACTCTAGGAATGATCTCTGTTGTCTATATTTTAATTACCCAAGCACACACTTCATTTGTTGCTTATCCTTTTTTTATATCCTTATCCATATGGATATATTGGGTAGGATATATTGGTATTAATAAATCGTCTTCTCATAAAAAATTAGAGATACTTGCCAAAAACCAGATGTCAAAAAAAATAGGACACCCTACTTTTATTAAAATTAATGAGCATATTCTAAGAGAAAAAAAATATTTAGTTCAAGATATAGGACTTACTACAATAGCAAGCCATTTTGACCTTAGTAGTGGCTATTTATCACAACTTATTAATAGGCATACCAAAAAAAGTTTTAATGATTACATCAATGAATTACGTATTAAAGCTGCAAAAAGAATGTTATCAGACATACGATATAATAACTACACTATAGAATCTATTGGACTTGAATGCGGTTTCAAATCAAAATCAAATTTCTATACTTCGTTCAAGAAATTTTCAGGACAAACTCCTAATCAATATAAAAAACACCAAAAAATAAGTTCTGGATCTTAAACTTTCTAAAAATACAGAACCATAATTCCTCCTTTATCAACTAGAATTGCAGAAAATACAACATCTTTTATCAAAATTCATTAAAGAGAATCAATAAGTATTGTATTCAAAAAACAACTCATTTTAAGCACAAAAAACAAAAACCTTATACTTTTTTTGAGTATGTATTTTCAACTTTTAAATTCAGAAAATGAACAAAAAACTCATTCCCCTAAAAAAAAGTTGTTATGTTTTTTTAGGACAACATCATTAACATAAATACAATAAAAAAAAGGAATATAATTCAAGAACTTATAACTAAAATCAATCACGTCAAATGAAAAAAACTTATCTACTTGTCGCAATAACACATATCTTATTTATTAATATAATTTCTGCACAAAAAACAACTACAAAAACAACTAATATTGGAGAAGGATCAGGAACTGGCGGAAACAGCAATAGTTTCTTTGGATACGCATCAGGATCTCTTACCACTGGTGATGTAAATAGTTTTTACGGAGCTACGGCAGGCTATTTGAATACAACCGGACATTCTAATACTTTTTTAGGAAGATCTGCTGGTTTTAATAATACGACAGGCTACCAAAATGTATTCATCGGCAACAATGCAGGATATTACAACACAACCGCAAACGGCAATATTTTTATTGGTGATAATGCAGGAAACAGAAATACAACAGGTGTTCAAAACACCTTTACAGGTACTAATGCTGGATTTGCTAATACTACTGGACATTCTAATACTTTTTATGGATCACAAACAGGGTCCGCAAATACTACCGCATTTAGCAATACCTTTATAGGAAACTTTTCTGGTCGAGTAACTACTACCGGATATTTTAATACATTTTTGGGAAGCTCCGCTGGCGCAAACAATACTACAGGTAGAGGCAATACATTCTTAGGAGCTACAGCGGGAATGAAAAACATCTCAGGAATAGGAAACGTATTCCTTGGATATGCTGCTGGGTATAATGAAACTGGTAATGACAAACTCTATATTGACAATTCAAGTACTTCAACACCGTTAATCTTTGGAGATTTTGCTAGTAATAAAGTAGGAATTAACACCAAAACCATCCCTGATTATGCCACTCTTGCTATAGATGGTAGTGCAGATTTTACAGGAGACATCATCACATCCGGAAAAATAGGAATTGGCACCATCACTCCTAGTGCCGAATTAGATATTCAAAACGGTAGTATGGTAATTGGTGGTACCCACAAAGACTTTATTTTTCATACTCAGCATTGGACAGATACATCAAATCGTTTATTTATTGCACCAAAAAATAATAACGAATGGGATTGGAGTAAACAATTAGTATATCACGACAATGGGGATTTTGAGGTGAACGGAAAATTATCTGCACTTCACGGCATATTTGATTCAAGTAGTCGTGGGGATGATGGTTGGATCCCTGTTTCTATAGGACGTGAATACGATACCGACAGAAGAACTTTCGAATTTGTCGTAGCCCCTACCGATACAGGTTCTGGATATACTTCATTTGGCATAACAGATCAATCAAAAATATTACGATATGACTTCGTATCAAAAAACACTCATACTTGGATTGATTTAGACAATCATAACAATCAACATTTCTTTAAGGTTTCTAGTGCCGATGACCTAACATACATTCATATGCCATTACCCAAATCAAGAATTGTAATAGGAGAATATGGTGGATATCTAGCTGATAAAGGATATAATCTTGTAGTAAAAGGTGGTCCTGCAATGATCGAGGATGCAATTTACACTAATGGACACATCGGAATCGGAACCACAGATACCCAAGGATACGAACTCGCCGTAAACGGAAGTATTCATAGTCAAGAAGTTGTGGTTGACTTAGAAGGCTGGCCTGATTATGTTTTCAAAAAAGAATATGACCTACCTACGCTGCAACAGGTAGAAGAGCATATCATTGAAAAAGGCCACTTAATCAATATCCCTTCTGAAACTGAAGTACTAGAAAAAGGTATCAAATTAGGTGAAATCAACTCAAAACTTTTAGAAAAAATTGAAGAACTGACATTATACACCATTGATCAAGAGAAAAAAATCAAAGCTCAAAATGAACGTTTGGCAAGGTTAGAATCTTTATTACTAAAAAAATAAAAAATTGGAAGACGGAAATCAACAAAGAAGTTTCACCTCATAAAATTTCTGATATCAGACTTCTGGTTTCCGATTACAATAAAAAAACAAAAATGAATAAACTAGCATTACCTATAGCACTTATCGCACTTATAGCTGCGATAAGCTCATTTTTCTTTCTCCAATCATCATCAGATCTAGTGTACGTAGATGTCAACAAACTATTAGATGGTTATAAACGTACAAAGATCGTAAAAGCGGCATTCGACGAAAAAGCAAAAACGATGAAGTCCAATGTCGATAGCCTTTTATCTGAGTGGCAAAATGAATTAAAAGTATACGAAAAAGAGCGTGCCGGATTAAGTAAAAAAGAATTGGAATTAAAACAAGAATTATTAGGAAACAAACAACAACAAATCAATAATTATCAGCAGGCCGTACAAAAACAATTACAAGAAGAAGATAAAAAAGTTACTCAAACAGTAATTAATGACATCAATGATTTTGTAAAAGAATATGGTAAGACAAAAGGATACAAAGTCATTTTTGGAGCCACAGGAAGTGGAACCATCATGTATGGTGAGGAATCCGCAGATCTTACAGATCAAGTATTAGAAGAACTAAATGCTGAGTTTGAAGGAAAATAAGTTGGGGATTGAAGTCTTAGGTCTGACTCAAGAGTAAAAGATTCTCTTGTTAAAACTATGAATATCTGACCTAGGACTTCAAACAAAAAAACAATCAAAATGCCAAAGGAAAAAATTGCTATACTAATTATTACAAAACTCTTGTTATTGTTCTCATGCTCTTCCAAAAGTTTTGAAACATCAGAAGAAATGTGGGCATATCTAAAAAATCCCAAAAATGAGTATTTCTATAGCAAAAACATCAACGGAGTTGAGTATACACTATTCTATAAACCAACAGATCTATTGGTAGAGCAAGAACTATCAGGAGAGGCGTCGTCATCAAAAATTGATAGTGTACGAGATAAATATAATCGATACCTCTATTTCAATTTATCCATGTCCAAAAACAACCAAGAACTACTCAGTAATGTTGCGGGCAATAAACAACAGTTTGGAGCGATGGTTAACGAATTGGCATTTGGTATGGAACAAAAAGCACATCTCTACACCCAAAAAAAGGATACGATTACCATGGCAGACTATATCTATCCCAGAATGTACGGCATGAGCGGAGCTACCACTATGTTATTAGTATATCCAAGAGATGAAAAAATAAATGATCAAGAATATTTAACACTTAGTATTGAGGATTTAGGCTTTTATACAGGCGAGGTCAAATTTAAGATACCTACAAAAGTGATGAATAATGAACCTAAGTTGAAATTTTAATCAGAAAATCAGATTGAAAACACTAGGATTTGGCTTAGAAACAAGAACAGAATTAACCTATTCAAGCTTAATGCGAAAACAAAAATAGTTTATAAAAAATAATAAATCTATGCATCTAAAATCAATACTCACGAAATCACTTCTTATCCATACAAAGAAGTTACTTGACATATTATCAAGGTATAAAAAGTCAGGGGCTACCTTTTCGAGTCGAGGAGCTCATCCTCTTTCTCACAGAGCAATTGCATTATTTTTTGTGCTTACCTTTTTACAAACACTCATCCCGTACAATCAAATCTGGGCAAATAATAATGGCCCAAATGCGCCAGAAGCGGCTGCTTTTGAGCCTGTGGATGCTACTGATATGGTAAATCTATTAACCGGTGATTTTTCATATGTATTACCTCTACTTAATGTCCCCTCTCCCGAAGGAGGATATCCATTGTCTTTGTCATATCATGGAGGTATTGCACATAATCAAGAAGCATCATGGGTGGGCTTAGGCTGGAACCTAAATCCAGGGTCTATTAATCGAAATATAAATGGTTTCCCTGATGATTGGGGAAAAACGGGGTATGAAGAATTCTTTTATGATGCTGGGTGGACAGAAGATGAATATAATTTTAGTGTTGGTGTAGATGTATATGGTTTTAATATAGGATTAGGAGCCTCTTGGGGATCTCACCGTTCTACAGGCGGTTTTGTTTCGTTAGGTTATGGATATGAAGGAATAGGAGTAAATACATCTATCGGAACTGATGGAGCTTCTATAGGTGTAGGATACAAAGGATTCAACATTAGTATGGGGACAAATGGAGTTGGTATTGGATACGGCAGTAAATTTAGTAAAGGGAGTGAGATGGGCTACGGACTTAGTCTCAATTATAATTATAACTCAGGGTTATCAGGAGGAATATCAATAACCGGATCAAACACAACATATGGAAAAGAAGGAAGAACAAAATCTGCATCAGTTGGTATTAGTTTTAGTGCAAACGGACCATCATTAAGTGGATCTATTAATGGCAAAGGCAGCGGTATTTCTACAGCAAATTATGGAATATCTAGTAATGACTACAATATAAATGTTGATGCTTTTCAAACGTCAATTCCTATCTATATATTTTATATTGGTTTTGGACATAAAAGAGTTGAATATTCGCTATTTAAGCAAAATAATCTCACCGTATCGGGTTCAGCGTACCCATATCATGCTTTAGAAACAGAATCAACAACTAGTTTTCAAATTAAAGAAAATCACTTTATGGATGTTGATGAATTTCTTCCATATTCTCATCAAAATATGAGCTTAGATTATCTGGTTGATCAAAACTATACTGAGGGTAAAAATAATATGACGTTACCCGCATATGATAAATATACAGTAACATCACAAGGCTTATCTGGGAGTATTGCGCCTCAAACATATGAAGAGCTTAACTTAACTAATCGAGGAAATACTAAGGGTGCAGCAGATGAACAACTGACTGGTTATATAGGAGAAAGCTTTAGTAGTGCTGATGGGGCCTATGACCTGGGATATCTCACTAACTTTTATTTTCAAAATGAAATAAGTTCTTTTTTACGTAATGACAAAGCATCGATTTATCATAATCCAATTCTTGCTCCCCAAGCAGGTGGATGGGAACTTCTTAATGGTTTTGGGACAAATGACTCAGGAAATTTTAATCAAAATATGACGGGTCTGGGTGGTAAAAAACGTACAGGTAATTACATAGAAACATTCACAAACAAACAAATAAGAAATAACCAAAACACAACAGGTTTTATAGAAGCAAAACATATTGATAGAATTCAAGAAACAGATACGTTCTTAGATGAAGGAATAGGAGCATTTAGAATTACGGCTCTCGACGGAAAAACATATCATTATTCATTGCCTGTGTATAATTACGAGCTATTTTATAAAAATTTCAAAAATAAGGATAATGAAGACCAAAATTTCTTTGAAATCCAAAAAACAGAACCTTACGCTACTCATTGGTTATTAACCGCTATCACAGGCCCTGACTATATCGACACCAATTCTAATGGACAAGTTGATAAAGCTGACTATGGATATTGGGTTGAATTTGATTATGGAAAATGGACTGACGGTTATGTCTGGAAAGGTCCTGTGGACGGATATGATGAACACATCAATGCTAAAGATCCAAATGACAAAACATACTCATATTATTGGGGAAGAAAGCAGATTTATTATTTAGATGCTGTTAAAACCAGAACGCATACGGCACTTTTTGTAAAAGACTTGCGTGATGATAACAAATCACAAGAATTCGAAATTTATAACAAAAAGTATACCGGTGGTACGTTCAATGTCGGTGAATATAGTGAGATAATAAAATCCAATGAAGATATGTTTAGAAGGCCCATTATGGGATACCCAAATGATATTGTTTATAAAGATGATGGATCTACTTATACCCTTCCAGATATTGATGGATGGCCTTATTACGCAAATCATATTGAGGTACTTAGAGGTAACAAAACATCAGCAAGATATATAGATGCACCAGAGAATAAAGTTCTTAAGTTAAAAAAAATCATATTAGTAAAAAATCAAGAATCCGATATCAGTAAGGATCAAAATAATATGATAATTACAAAAACTGGACACATTATTCAAAATACCGGTTATACTAATATTAACTCCTGTCATTATGATCTTATAAAAAAAGAAACGCAAGAGTGTGTCGAAAATAATTTATTTCCTTTTCCCAGTGGTGTATATTTAAAAAAACCTACAAATATTAAAAGTTTTAATGTACATCAGGACTATAACATACTGGATGAGAATGATATTATAGGGTTAAATCTAGAAGAAAACGCTAGTCAAATTATTAATTTTAATTATGACTATTCTTTAGCTACACAATCTCCAAATTCTGATGCTCCCAAAGTACCCGGATTTAATTCTGACTGGGATACTTCTAAAGGTAGATTAACTTTAAAATCAGTTAATTTCAAAGGAAAACAAGGAGTTGCTGTTATTCCTCCATATAGATTTGATTATGCCTATTCGTCTACAAAATATGACAAAGCCAATCAAGATGAATGGGGGTACCATAAAGTTGTACCACAAACCTGGAGTCTGAATAAAATAACCACCCCAACAGGTGGAAAAATAATTATTAATCATGAACCTGATTCGTATTATTCTGAAGCTGCTTACGATGCTACTGAGAGTATTGACAATATAGTAATCAATAAAAATGAAGATAGCAATATAATAGAAATTGATTTTTTAGATACTAGTATTGACCTTACTCAGTATTTCAATTTAAATGTAAATACAAACTTATTTTTACACCTTCGTATAAGTGCAATTGGTGGTGGAGATTTTGAGCCAAAAATCATAGTAAAAGCTGTTAATATTGATAACACTAATAAGAAAATACTATTTGAAGTTACAGAATATGAAGATGAGGGATGGAATATTCATATAAATAATCATGCTATCGCTAATTTAGGAAGTAGCGGTGAATACTGTCATTCTTCCTATTGTTTTTCAAAACCTTCTATTAAAAGTACTAAGGCACCAAATGTAGTATATACTAATACCGATCCTAACGGTCGTAAAGGTGGCGGTATTCGTGTAGCCAGTATAGAAGTTAGCGGAAATGATACTTCTGTAAAAACAGTATATGACTACACCAATTTAAATGACACTAATATATCAGGAATAACATCCTATGCTCCCTCAGAAGAACAAAAAGGGATTCCATATGTAAGTGAATTACCTGCTCCATTGGTTACCTATGGTAACGTAACTATGAAAAACTATGATCATAATGACAAATTATTAGGGAGTACAACCTATGAGTTTGATGTCCTTGAACCTTATGAAGAAGATCCTAATTATTTATTCTGTCTCGGAGATTTCTTTAAGGTAGAAGAACAACAGAATGAAACATTTATCAATGATGAAGTTCAAGTAAATAAATACACCATTTACAACAAGCTATCGGATATTGGTCGTGTAAAATCCGTCGCTTCTTTTAATGCTAAGGGTCAATTACTCAATAAAACAATCTCAAACTACAAACAAAACCTCGATGGTGATGGACAAATTGGGGTGTCGCAACAATCTCATAAAACGCTTAAAAAGATTCAGAAAAATGATGTTGCAAGTTATACGATAAGTTCTTCTAGTAAAGTAGACTATCCTAGCTTGATAGAAAGCTCTACAACCATTCAGGGAAGCTTCTCGAATACTACTTACTACGAAAACCATGATATGCTAACGGGACAAGTTTTAGAAACAAGATCTATTAACAGTGAGGGCATAGAGTTTAAAACAAAAACCATTCCTGCCTATCAAATCACATCGTATGGTAGCTCGGTATATGACTATGGGATGGGTGCAAAAGTAGATAATGCCACAGCCAAAAACATGTTGGCACAAACTGCTCTCACACTAACACAACTAAAAGATGATAATGATAACTGGAAAACTATAAATTCAGCAATTACAACCTGGAACAATGATTGGGACTATCGAACCTATGATGGATCCCAGGAAACTCCTGCAATAGGTGATGCAAAAATCTGGCGTAAACATCAAACTTTTATATGGAAAGGAACACTTGATAGTGACGGAGCATATGACGGATACACAGATGATGATGATGATTTTACCTGGTTGAACCCTAACGATCAAACAAATACTGACTGGATCAGCACCAGTACCACTACCCTGTATGACCACTACTCTATGCCCTTAGAATCAGAAGATATTAATGGCAATAAAGCAAGTACCAAAATGGGAGATGATAATTCTAAGGTTTATGCTGTGGGTAATGCTGCGTATGATCAAATGTTCTATTCGGGTGCTGAAGATCTGGATATACAAACCAATTATTTTAGTGGGCAAGTCTATACAGGAACAAATGCGGTACTCTCTGACACCTTCCACACAGGATCTAAAGCTGTTCAGGTAAGTGCAAATACTAAAGCATTTGCTGTCAAACCTGAAGCTGGAAATTACAAGATATCCGTTTGGGCATATAAGGGTACTGGATATAATTATACAAATACCCAAGTAAAGATAGAAAATCAAAGTGCTCTTATTAGCTATAATCCTTTTGAAGTAGTTTCTGCTGGGGATTGGGTACTACTCAATTTCTATCTTGATGATGTTACAACAGCAGAAGAAGTACACATATTTAATACCACTGGCAATGCAATCTATGATGATTTTAGAATGTTACCACCAGAATCTTCTATGACTTCATATGTATATAATCAATGGAATGAGCTCACCTATATCATAGGACCAAATAATCTGGCTATCAAATACGAATATAATGATGCAGGAAAATTAAAAACGACCTATACAGAAGTAATAGACAACACCAATGATTCTGGAGGGTTTAAAAAAACAACTGAGAATTTTTATAACTATCAATATAACTAGAGATGAGAAAGTATTTTAAAATAATATTTGTTTTAGGAACTATTTTATTCATAAGTAATTTCTTGACAGCACAAACATGTATAGAATTAGATACCAATCAAGCATTTAGCTTTGGTAATAATGGTGGGGAAATTGAAATTAAAATGGATAGTTATACCAGTAATGGCCCTAGTTCTGACTGTTACTTGGCAAACACTGATGATGCGTATGTTGAGATCGATTATGTAGGGACACAAGAAGGGTGGATAACGAGTGCATCCATTAGTTATTATGAAAACGACGAACTTGGGGATACCGAATATTACTTAAAGGTTATTTGTGCACCGGTCACTACTCCAAGTAGCAGAAGTGCTCGATTGTTTATATATGATGGCAATGGTAATAGAGTGACCTATAGCGATAATGGAATCCCTGTATATCAAAATAAAGGGGATTTAGAATATTGGTATCCTGATGAAGACGGAGATGGTTTGGGGTACTCAAGTACCTTGCCTATTATGGCGACTAGTCCACCATATACGGGATGGGTAACAGATGGTAATTGGAGTGAAAACGGTAATATACAAGATGATCAAGGAGATTTTTGTCCATACACCTATGGTACATTAGATGGGTGTCCTGTAGAAATCCCACAATACTCCTATAATCAAAACCTTGTAGGAACAAAAAGTTATGATCGACTAGGGAATATAAAATCACATGGTGTAAACTATTTTGATGCCCTCGCCAAACCTAATAAAACTATAAGTTGGGATTTCAAAACCAATACAATTTGGATGTCAGAAACTTTTTATGATTATCAGGGAAGAGCAGCCTTACAAACTCTTTCTGCTCCTACAAATTTAGGGGAGATAGAAGGAGATTATAAACTCTCACGAATATCAATAACGGATTATGAAAAAGATGATATAGAAGATCCTTCAGTAGTAGAAAATGACAGAGAAGGAACATTGGGCTGGTATTATAGTGAAAATAATACCAGAAATGACTATCAAGATGTTACTCCTCGCCCCTACTCCAGAACCATATATAGTGAACTCAACCCAGGCACGGTAAACAAAACTATTGGAGGTAATAAAATAGATGGAGCATGGAAAAATGGATATACCTTCTCCATGCCTGCTGGACAAGAATTGGCTCGTTCTGTAGCTTTTGGAGATCCTGCATATAATCCCGAAAACTATAAAATTATTAAAACCGTTTCTAGAGATGTTCATGGAGTCGAATCTGTTGTTTTTACCGATACCGATGGTAAAGTAATAGCCTCAGCCCGCAGTGGCAATGAAACGGGTAATGTTGTAAATGGGCGAACATCATACGTAAAAATTGGCGAGCAAGCCTATGTAGACATTCATATTCCTGTAGGAAGATCTGGGATTAGTGTTAATAATTCAACAAACATGGGATATAAAGTATACAACCTTATTACAGAGGAACAAGAAACTATGGCTACCGGAGCTTTACCGAATGGTTTCTACAGAATCGCCATGAGTAAACCGGATATATACCCTAAAGACGGTATGACTGTGACCTATCCAGAAAACTACTACGATTATAGCCTAAATGAATATGATGAAGCAGGACGAATTATTAGCAGCAAACAACCACTACAACAACTAGAAAGCACCTTTGAATACAATGCTCTGGGGCAACTCACCCAAACCCATAGTCCTGATGAAGGAGATGCCTGGTTCTTATATAGAAAAGATGGACAGATTCGGTTTTCTATCAATAGCAAACAATGGGAAAATAAAGAATTTTCATATACTAATTACGACCAAAAAGGACGCCCCATAGAAAGTGGAGTATATTCTGATGTCAACCTCGACTATCTTGCTGTCTATAGTAATACTGTAACTAGTGCAACGGAAGCTTTTAAAACTTCCTTAAAAAATCTTGTTGACACACAAGATGGTGATGGGTTAACAGATGTAAATTGTAGCGAAGTACATAAAACCCAATATGACGTATCTAGCTATACTAATCTTTTACCTGATGATTATGAGTTTCCAACTTTTTTATCTGGTAATATAGCCAAAACAGAAAATGAAAATACAACCACCTGGTACAGTTATGATATCTATGGACGTGTAAAGTGGATAGTACAGCGTATTGAAGGGCTTAGCGGTTATAAAACGATTGATTATGAATATCACCCTATAACAAATCAGGTCAACAAAGTCTGGTATCAAAAAGGGGATAATTCTGATACATTTATTCATCGATATACCTATGATCCTGTTGATTATAGTCTTGTTAAAGTAGAAACCTCTACAGACAATAGTACCTATACCGAACATGCATCCTATGAATATTACGAAACAGGGGCTCTAAAACGATTAAATCTAGCAGAAGGATTACAAGGTATTGACTATGTTTATAACCTCAATGGAGCACTAAAGGGAATAAATCATCCGAATCTGGCCGGTAGCGACCCTGGTAATGACAATAAAGATCTCTTTGGAATGACCATTAATTATTACAATGGTGACTATAAAAGAACAAATACACCAACTTATGTACCTTCCCTACCAGAAGGTATTGATCAATACAATGGAAATATTAAATCTATCATTTGGAGTACAAATGGACATAGTGATAAGGATAGATATTATTATAAATATAACAAAAATAACTGGCTAGAAGGAGCAAGTTTTAATGAAGAAATTGAGATAAACTCTAGTTTAGAACCAGAAGAACTCAGAAACCAACCTGTTCTAACTTCAGAAATCGCAGAAGCTACTAAAAAAGTGAAGTTAACTGATGGTTTTAGTATTACCGCCACAAATACCTTAACATTTAAAGCCAAAATATCTAATGGGGCTGGGGTCAACAGTAATGGTGACTATAACGTATATGACATCACCTATGATGCCAATGGGAATATCCAGACCTTAAATCGTAATAAAGATGGAGGCAGTGCTGCTAACAAAATGGATCAACTATCCTATCAATACAAAACCGATAAACCAAATCAATTATTACGTGTTGATGATGCCACAGGAAATGTGGCAGGTGCAGATGATATTGGGGACCAAAATGGTCAAAACTATGAGTACAATACCATCGGACAACTGATCAAAAATAATGAAGAAAATATTAGCTATATTTACAATACCAGTGGATTGGTAGCCGAGATACAAAAAGATGACATACCTCTGGTGAAGTTCTTTTACAATGACAAAAACCATAGAGTACGAAAAGAATCTTATAACCCTGAGAATGGTAATTTGACATATACCGAACATTATGTACGAGATGCTTCGGGTACGGCGATGGCTATTTATCGTGATGGTGCAGTTATAGAAAATACCATTTATGGAACCAATCGATTAGGGGTGCATAAATCTGATGGCACAAGTCTATATCAACTTACCGATCATTTGGGTAATGTAAGAGCTGTAGTGGGTAAAACTACAGATGGTACAGAATTCGAAATCAAAAGTGCTACAGATTACTATCCTGGTGGGATGGTGATGCCTAATAGGAATATGGTTGGAGATTATAGGTATGGCTATCAAGGAGAATTTGCCGAAACTGACCCAGAGACTGGGAAAGTGGCGTTCGAACTTCGCCTCTATGACCCAAGAATAAATAGATGGATGACTACTGACCCTGCTAAACAATATGCTTCGCCTTATATGTCCATGGGTAATAATTGGGCAAATCAAGTTGACCCTGATGGGGCTTTTAGTCCACCTACTGATTATTACGATAAAGATTCTGGAGCATATTTAGGTAATATTGATGATGGAATTGACCAAGTTGCTTTTGTTGATTCGGGAGTATTTGGGACATTATCATCATTATGGACAGGAGGTCATAAATCAGCATACTGGGGACATTTATCAGATTATAGTCAAATCATTAAAATGTCGCATGCTAATTTCAAAGATATTGCAGGTACATTATTTGCAGAAGGAAGCACTCAAATGTCTGTTGCTGAAGCAACAGGTATATACTCTGTAATGGAAAATCGAGCAGCAGCAGATGGAAAAACAGTTTTAGACATAGCTTCTGGTGGTGGTATTTATGGTTGGGGACACAGAGATAAGATAAATAGTATATACGCAAACAAGGCACAGGTAAATAATTCTTATTTAGGTGTAAGGAACGGATATTTTAATGCAGATACTTCAGGAGGAGCTTATTTTTGGCATGGTACTGATTTTGGAAAAAAGAACTGGCAAGCATACAAAAGTTATTATTTGGTAGGGTTTAAATTTACTGATACAGCACATGATTTATGGAATTTAGGAAATCATAAATCGAAGCATAGTTGGCTTTATAAATACGAATCTACTGGAGCTTCTGGAGGAACAACTTTTATGCGATTAACAACTGCTTGGCAAAGCGCAAATGGGAGTACTAGATGGAATGGACAATAACTAAACTAAAATTTATATATGTAGCTATTCTTCTAATAGTTGTATTGAGTTGTAAGAATAATAAAAATGAGTTATCATTAAAAAGTGATATTGAAAGCATAAATGAGAATAATTGTATAGATAGCTTAAAATTACTTATAAATACTACCACTAAATATAAAAATCTGGATATAAGTGAGTATAGTACTAATCATTCAATAAAGCAATGGCTCAATAATAATCCAAATAAAAATGAACCTTTTATAAATGAGGTGTACAATGACAATAAAAAGTTAATTATTGGATTTTTGCTTCCAGATAATGCAACCGGTTTAATGTCAAATTTATACGACGTAATTATAATAGATATTAAAAATAATCAAACGTATATGCTCAAAAGTTTATCTAATGATGAAAAACTATTTTATTTAGACAATTCTAATTATTTGAACTATTATAGAATAATTTATAGTGATAAATTTATACTAAATAAAGATTGGGATAACCCTTCTTTGAAAATTGAAAAAATCAAACTCTCAACAAATTTTATTCCTAAAAAAGAAAAAGAAATCGTAACAATTTGTAATTTATATTAACGAGGCATATGCTTTTTTAGCACTAAAATCACGGATAAGAGAATCTACAGTAATATATATTGCCCCACTTGTTTAGTATGCGCTACGGTTAGTTTCCCAGCTCTCTTAAGAGGGATTAAATAAAAAGTGTATTACTACGCGAATATCTTCTGACTTCGTGCCGTATCAGATTGGTAGATAACAGTAAGAAATATAGTAAAAACAGTCGCATTTGTAAAAAGATGTGGCTGTTTTAGTTTAAAAAAATATACTACAAAATAAAATAAAGTCATAAACTTGAAGTATCTATTAGCATCGCACCTCCTACTCAGCTCTTTAGCTTGCAAAACCAAAGGTAAATCATTAACTTAGTAAGGCTAAAGAAAAAGAAAACATGAAACTCTCACTTCCCAGAACAAACATTCAACAAAAATTAGATAAAGTAAGGTCCAAAGAGTTTGACCCTAGTACATGGAAACATCAAATTCATAAAATCTTTAAACAAGAAGAAAAGCATAGCCAGCAAATAATTCAAAATTTAGAAAATTCTTCTGTAATACTTTGTAATACCTTCGATTTTGATCAATTAGAAACGCATCGTATTTATCATATTGATCAAATAAAAAAAATCTGTATTGACTATCGACTTCGTTTTTTAGACTCAAAATATTTTAAGGGAAAACTACCGTATTCGGCTATTTCCGAGATCAAAGAGCTCGAAAAAAAACATCAAACCGAGTTAAAAGGATTTAAAATCATAGCGCCATCTAAGCTATTCAAATTAGAAAATGCCGATGATCCTCTACTCTTTGCTCCTATGGGAAATGATTATTTTTACCTCATTCATACATGGGGAAATGACCTTCATCCATTTCGAAAAATAATGATGTGGTTTTTTAAAAGTTTTGAAAACTTACTCCTACTTACATTTTTGGTAAGTGTTGTATGCACCTTTATGATCCCTGAAGGATTATTTAGTAAACAAAGTACAACCTCTACACACATTATGGTATTTTTATTTATGTTTAAATCCGTTGCGGCCATTGTTTTATTTTATGGATTCGCTCTGGGCAAAAATTTTAATACTGCTATATGGAATAGTAAATATTTTAATGCATAACTTAAACTACAAAACTATGTTTACAGAAAGTGAATATGAGAGAGCGTATACCGGGAGTATGATTAATGTACAATTTATTCAGACCCTATTAATTGATCAAGGCATTACTTCGATAACCAGAGATGATATGAAATCAGGAATGATGGCAGGTTTCGGAGGTGGAGTTCCTGACCACATTCAACTTTTTGTTAAAAAAGAGGAATATACTAAGGCCCTTACACTAATCGAAAAAAACATGTAAAAATCAAAATCTGAGTATGCCAGAAGAAAATGACTCTCAACGAAAAAGCTGGGACCTTATGATCGGGATCACTTTGGTGGTCTTTGGCGGACTTCGCCTTTACAATCAATTTAAGACAAATATTGACTGGGATTTTAGAGCAATGTTTACGTTATTATTTATAGGGTATGGCGGATATTTGGTATATCGTCATTTTCAGAATTCTAAAAAAGATTGATCCTTTTATTTGGCCTATTCATTAAACCCTCTACAAATTATATTGAGATAATATATAGATAGCAATAGTGTAATAATATCATTGAAAAAGCAATTATAAGTATAACTAGTTTAAAATATTTTACTAGTCCAAACTATAAAAATTAAGCATAGCCACGATTTACTTTTCTGGAAAAAAAATACTAGAAAAAGAAACGGGTTATTAGCCTAAAATCACATTTTATATCAAATAATAATGCTCTAAAAAAAAGCCTAAAGGTGATAATCCCCTTTAGACTTTTTTAAAAATTAAATTATTCTATTTTGCTTGAGAATACTACTTTTATGCATTCACTGCATACATTTTTTCTCGTAATTCTTTAGTTTTAGGATCGCTCATATACTCATCAAAAGTTGCATACCTATCAATTACTCCGTTAGGTGTTAACTCTAAGACTCTATTACCAACCGTTTGGGCAAATTCGTGATCATGGGTAGTAAACAACACGGTACCTTTAAATTTTGCCAAAGAGTTATTAAATGCAGTAATAGACTCAAGATCCAAATGGTTTGTAGGTTCATCGAGCATTAAAACATTTGCTCTGGTCATCATCATTTTAGAGAGCATACAACGTACCTTTTCTCCTCCAGAAAGTACATTAGATTTTTTCAATGCTTCTTCTCCACTAAAAATCATTTTCCCCAAAAAGCCTCTAAGAAATACCTCTTCTCTTTCTTCTTCGGTTGTTGCCCACTGACGCAACCAATCTACTAGAGATAAATCATTCTGAAAATACTCACTATTATCTGCAGGCAAATATGATTGTGTTGTAGTAATCCCCCAATCAAATGTACCTGCTTCTGCTTCTTGTTTATTATTAAGAATCTGATAAAAAGCTGTAGTAGCTCTAGAATCTTTAGAAAAAACGACTACTTTATCACCTTTTGCTAAATTGATATTAACATCTTTAAACAACACCTCTCCCTCTTCACTATTAGCTGCTAATCCTTCTACATTAAGAATTTGATCTCCGGCTTCTCTATCTCTTTCAAAAATAATCGCTGGGTATCTTCTACTAGAAGGTTTAATCTCTTCTATATTAAGCTTGTCGATCATCTTCTTACGAGAAGTAGCTTGCTTAGACTTAGCTACATTGGCACTAAATCTAGCTATAAACTCTTGTAGCTCTTTCTTCTTTTCTTCAGCCTTTTTATTTTGTTGAGCACGCTGTCTTGCTGCTAATTGTGAGGACTCGTACCAAAATGTATAATTACCGCTGTAATGATTAATTTTACTGAAATCAATATCAGATATATGAGTACATACAGCATCTAAAAAGTGACGGTCGTGAGATACGACGATAACTGTACTATCATAATTCCCCAAAAAATTCTCTAACCATGATATGGTTTCATAATCAAGATCATTTGTCGGCTCATCCATGATTAAAACATCTGGATTTCCAAATAAACATTGAGACAACAATACACGTACACGCTGCTTGGTATCAAGATCAGACATCTGGGTAAAATGCAAATCTTCTTTAATCCCAAGGTTAGAAAGCATAGAAGCTGCATCACTATCGGCATTCCAACCATTCATTTCTTCAAATTGCACCTGAAGTTCTCCTATTTTCTCTGCATTTTCGTCTGTATAATCTGCATACAATGCATCAATTTCTGTCTTGATCTTATACAAATCCTTATTTCCCATAATGACAGTTTCCAAGACAGTATATTCGTCATATGCATAATGGTTCTGCTCAAGAACAGACATCCTTTTTCCTGACTCTAAATGCACATGGCCCGAAGTAGGCTCCATGACTCCCGCAAGAATTTTAAGAAAAGTAGATTTACCAGCACCATTGGCGCCAATAATACCGTAACAATTACCTTGAGTAAAAGCGGTGTTCACTTCATCAAAAAGTATTCGTTTACCAAATTGAACCGAAAGATTAGAAACTGATAGCATGTTTATAAAAATTGTATTGTTTGAATTTCCCGCAAAAGTAGAAAAATGGTTCCACAACTTGAAACAATCAATGATTAATTTGTATTCATATAATTTGGAAATGTAAAACTTGAAAAATTAAAGTAGAAAAACCGTAATAAAAAAAAATCAAAAAAATGTAATCCAAATAGAATTAACGTATTATTAACTAGTCTGACAAAAGTTTCCTACTATTTTTG
Source organism: Aquimarina pacifica (assembly GCF_000520955.1). Classification (GTDB taxonomy): domain Bacteria; phylum Bacteroidota; class Bacteroidia; order Flavobacteriales; family Flavobacteriaceae; genus Aquimarina; species Aquimarina pacifica. The sequence continues at coordinate 65,822 of NZ_JACC01000001.1, forward strand.
AAACAAAAATTAGCAATAATACAGTCATTATAATGCCATTTATCGTCGCACGGAGTCTTGTTCTTACTTCTCTATTACATTTTCTTTTAGTAGGTTGTTCTGCTCCAGAAAACACAAGTAGAGCATACACTTATTTTGGTGGAGAAATTGTAAACCCTCTCACCGATTATGTAGTGCTGAGAAATACCAGAGGACATAAGGACACCATATTACTAGACAAAAACAACCGGTTTTTGCATAAAATCGAAAATGTTGAGGACGGATTGTATTCATTTAAGCATAATCCAGAGCATCAAATCATGTTAATAGAAAAAGGAGATAGTATCCTTATTCGAGTTAACACATTAGAATTTGATGAATCTCTAGTTTTTACAGGTATTGGTGCACGTAAAAATAATTTTTTGATTGATGTGTTTTTAAAAAACGAAACGGATTTAGACAAACTCAAAAAAAATCGTTTTGCACAGACCCCAGAACTTTTTAAAGAAAATCAAGATTCAATCCTTAAGTTTCATCAAAAATCATTTCAAAAATTAGTAAATAAATATCAACTTACCGATTTGGCAAAAAAAGTAACCGAATCTAGTTTTATATTTGGCTATTATAACAGACATGAGCAATATTTTAAAAGCCAGTATGACCAAGGAAATCAAAGTGTTCTAAAAGAAATCCCTGCATCATTTTATGCATATCGAAATCAAATCAACTTTAACGATAGTCATTTAAAAAGGTTATATTCTTACAATAGATTTTTGCATCACTATTTTACAAATTTGGCATTAACAGACGATAAGGGGAATCTTTCTAAACTTTCTACTAATTTTAAAAAAACACAGCATCAACTCAATCTGATCGACTGCAAAGTAGAGAATCCCAATATTAAGAATAATTTATTACGAAGATCAACTTTAAATTTTTTATTAAATAGTAAAAACAATATTGAGTCAGATTCAATTCTTACACAATTTTTGGCAACTACTTCTAATAAAAAGTCGAGAGCAAAAATGACCACACTCTACCATGCAATTTCTAAATTAAGACCTAATAGTGTAATTCCTGATCAAGAACTTGTCAATTTAGAAGGTGAAACGGTACAGCTATCTTCTCTATTTAACAAACCTATTACTGCTCTTTATTTCTGGTCTATGAATCATAAAAATCATTATGTTCGTGCACATCAAAAAGCAACATATCTCAATACTCTATATCCTGATATTAATTTTATAGCTGTCAATATTGATGATAACGAAACCGAAAACTGGTTGAATACCGTAAAAAGACATCAATATAACTTAAACCAAGAATATGGGTTCAAATACCCAAAATGTTCTTTTGAAGAACTAGTAATTCATTACAGGAACAAGGTAATACTAGTGGATAATGAGGGTAAAATCATCAATGCAAGAGCGGATTTATTTGCATCTATTTTTGAAAAACAACTAATGCAATATACGCAGTTGGCTAGTATTGAAAACTAAAAAAAGTTACTCCACAAAGAAGTAACTTTTTTATATCGTAATAAAATAAAAATGGATGGTTTTTATTTAATTTCCTTTTTTATAATCAGCAAGAAATTTTGCCAAACCTATATCAGTAAGTGGGTGTTTTAACAACCCTTCAATAGACGAAAGAGGTCCAGTCATCACATCTGCGCCTATCTTAGCACAATCAATAACATGCATAGTATGTCTTACAGAGGCTGCCAATATTTGAGTTGCAAACCCATAGTTATTATATATTTGTCTAATTTCTGCAATTAAGTTAAGTCCATCAGTAGATATGTCATCTAATCGTCCAATAAATGGAGAAACATAGGTAGCTCCAGCTTTTGCCGCCAATAAGGCTTGTCCTGCCGAAAACACAAGTGTACAATTTGTTTTAATTCCTTTATCACTAAAATACTTAATAGCTTTTACCCCTTCTTTAATCATAGGCACTTTTACTATTATTTGATCATGAAGTTTTGCCAACTCTTCTCCTTCTTTAATCATTCCTTCAAAATCTGTAGAGATCACTTCTGCACTTACATCGCCAGTTACAATCTCACATATTTTCTTGTAGTGATTAATAATATTTTCTTTGCCTGTAATACCTTCTTTAGCCATTAAAGATGGATTGGTCGTAACCCCATCTAAAACTCCCAAGTCTTGAGCTTCTTTAATTTGGTCAAGGTTTGCGGTATCAATAAAAAACTTCATACTCTTATATTTAGATTTTATATATTCATTTTTATGTATGCGAATATAAAAATAATCGTCCGAGTCCGGGCAACTAAAATTATAATTTATAATGATTCATCAATAACTTTTCGTATACCAGATCTGGCAAAATTCGTTTTAGAACAATTGAAAATTTTTGCATAAAAACTCCAACTTTATAATGCACCTTAGGAGTATCAGTTCGTATTATTTTATATACTACTTTTGCCATTTCTAAAGGATCACTACCTGAATCTACATGCGAATCCATCATTTTTAAAGTATCTCCATATGGTTTTTCGTAGGGTGAGCTCTTTATTACGGGGGCATGATATCGTCCCGCTGCAATATTAGTTGCAAAATCTCCTGGAGCTACATTAGTCATTTTAATATTAAAAGCCTTTAGCTCCATTCTCCAAGCCTCAGTTGTCATTTCTAAAGCAGCTTTAGAAGCACTATAAATTCCGCGATACGGCAACCCCATATATCCTGCAATAGAAGTGACATTAATTACAAGCCCACCTCCTTGTTTCCGCATTAGCGGTAACACAGCTTTAGTCACATTTATAGGACCAAAATAATTCGTTGTAAAGTTTTTTATAATTTCATCTTCAGGAATTTCTTCTATTGGACCTGTAATTCCTGCTCCTGCATTATTAATCAATACATCTAGTTGCCCATGCTTTTGTTCTATAACCGCAACAGCAGATTCAATACTTATTGTATCTGCTACATCTAATTTTAATAATGTAAAATGATTAAAGTCTTTGAGCTTTGACGGATTACGGCTTGTACCATAAACGATGTACCCTTTTTCTGTAAGATATATACCTATGGATTTCCCTATTCCAGAAGATCCTCCTGTTATTAAAACAACCTTGTTTTTATGATTTGCACTCATAGCGCAAATATACAATTCTGATGTACTAATTAAACTTAATAATTACAGTAATTAACGTTATCTTGAAGAAGATGTTTGCTCATTTTAGGGTACAAAAAAAGGCAAGCTACCTACATCACACCGCTACAACCATCTACCTTTGCTGCGTTCCCGCCCTGGAGGATTCAACAGGAGCTAGTTGTGTAGGACTTGCCGGGTGCAAAGATACGATCTTTAGTAAATAAAACAATGATTTTTTAAACCCAAATAAAATAAATATCTTTCATCAAAATTTAAATTCACAAATGAATATTCGTAACTCTCTTATCATCATTATTTTAAGCACATTAATAATTTCTTGTGGAAGTAACCAAGAGAAGAAAAAAAAATATTTTTCTTTGTCAATCGCTGATGGTAAGACAAAACTTACGTTAGGACAAACTCTAAAAGCAACTATTGTAAATAATCAAAATATAAAAATTGATTCTGTCATTTATATTCTTGCTAATAAAAAATCGGTTGCAACACCACCTTTTGAGTATTCTGAAAAATTAGATGACGAAAAACTAGGGAATCATGTTATACAGGCTCAAGTATTTTATGACGGAAACATTGATACTATTAGTAAAAAGATAACGCTGCTCAATAATGTATCACCAAAACTTTATTCTTATACCATCAAGGCAGAATATCCACATGACAAAGAAGCATTTACGCAAGGATTAGAATTCTCTGGAGATACACTTTATGAAAGTACTGGAAAAAAAGGTTTTTCATCCTTAAGAAAAGTTGATTATACGACTGGAGAGGTACTTGTAAAAAAAGAAATAGCAAAGCAATATTTCGCCGAAGGGATTACGATACTTAATGACAAAGTAATGCAATTAACCTGGTTAGCTAAAGAAGGTTTTATTTACAACCTTGCTACTTTAGAAAAAACAGGAAGCTTTGCATATACCCAAAGTAAAGAAGGATGGGGGTTGTGTAATGATGGTAAAAATATATATAAGAGTGACGGAACAGATAAAATCTGGATACTTGACCCCAATACTCTGGCAGAAAAACACTACATACAGATTACTACTAATAAAAGTGTAAAATCAAGGTTTAATGAATTAGAATGGGTTGATGGAAAAATTTATGCCAATACTTGGCAAAAAGATGGTATTGCTATTATTAATCCCAAAAATGGTGCTTTAGAAGCCGTTATTGACTTAAGTGGACTACGCAAAAAAGTTACACAACATGACCAGATCGATGTTTTAAATGGTATTGCCTACAAACCAGATTCTAAACAACTTTTTGTAACTGGCAAAAACTGGGACAAATTGTTTGAAATAGAAGTAATCAAAAAGTAAAACACAATTAAAAAAATATCCTTTACATATATTAGCAAGTGTTATCATAAACAACTTAAGCACATGGGATAACAAACAAAAAGCGATCAGTTTAAATATTGCTCGCTCTTAAAAATTTGCAACATCATAATAAGTAACTCGTTTTTGTAATAGACGAATAATAAACCGTACCTTTGCGGCTTATTTTTAGCTATATGAACAAATTTGAAGCATTAGGTCTGGGCGAAGCCGTTATTAAGGCTGTAGAAGATATGGGATTCGAAACCCCTAGTGAAGTACAAGAAAAGGCAATTCCCATTTTGCTGAATGAAGATACAGATATTGTAGCCTTAGCACAAACGGGGACAGGAAAAACTGCAGCGTTTGGATTTCCGTTGATTGAAAAAGTGGATAGTAGTAGCAGAATTACCCAAGGATTGATTTTATCCCCTACACGAGAACTTTGCTTACAAATAACAAATGAGTTAAAAAATTATTCCAAATTTATTCCTGGATTACATACTGTTGCTATTTATGGTGGAGCAAGTATCAGTGATCAGGCAAAACAGATAAAACGTGGGGCTCAAATTATTGTAGCTACTCCCGGACGAATGCAAGATATGATTAACCGTAAGATGGTTGATATTTCTAACATAGGATACTGCGTACTAGATGAAGCTGATGAGATGCTAAACATGGGGTTTTATGAAGATATTAATGCCATACTATCTCATACTCCCAAAGAAAAGAACACTTGGTTATTCTCAGCTACAATGCCCAAAGAGGTATCAACAATAGCAAAGCGTTTTATGAGTGCCCCTGTAGAAATTACTGTAGGTCATAAAAACACAGGCTCTAAAAATGTATCTCACGAATACTATGTTGTAAATTCTAGAGATAGATATGCGGCATTAAAAAGATTAGCTGATGCCAATCCTGATATTTTTTCGGTCATATTTTGTAGAACCAAAAGAGACACCCAAAAGGTGGCAGAAAATCTTATCGAAGATGGTTATAATGCAGCAGCTCTTCATGGTGACCTAAGTCAAAATCAGCGAGATCTGGTAATGAAAAGTTTCAGAAACAGACAAATACAAATGTTGGTTGCTACAGACGTTGCTGCTCGTGGAATTGATGTAGACAATGTTACTCACGTTATTAACTACCAACTACCTGACGAGATAGAGACATACACCCACAGAAGCGGTCGAACAGGACGTGCAGGAAAAAGTGGTGTATCTATGGTTATTGTTTCTAAAAGTGAACTTAGAAAAATAAAGTCTGTAGAACGAATTATCAAGAAAAGTTTCGAGAAAAAAGAAATTCCTAGTGGCGAAGAAATATGTCAAATACAATTATTTCATTTAGCTAGTGATATTAAAAAATCAGAAATAAATCACGAAATTGATAGTTACCTACCTTCTATTAATGAAGTTTTAGAAGAATTTACCAAAGAAGAATTAATTAAAAAATTCTTTTCTGTAGAGTTTTCTCGTTTTCATAATTATTATAAAAAATCACGAGACCTAAATACTTCTGTCAATGATAGAGACAGAGGAGAATATACATCTAACGGAAACAGTACGCGTTACTTTATAAATGTTGGAGAAAAAGATGGGTTTGATTGGATGACTCTTAAAGATTTCCTTAAAGATGCTCTCTCATTAGGAAGTGATAGCCTAACGCGTGTTGACGTCAAAGAAAGTTTCTCTTTTTTTAATACCAATACCGAAGATAAAGAAAAGGTCCTTGAGGTTTTTGAAGATTTCAAATTACAGGGTAGAAATGTTAATGTTGAAATTTCTAAAGATTCTCGAAGAAGAAGTCCTAAACGTCGTAATGAAGGTGGCGGATATAAAGGAAAAAGAAGAAGCGATGGATTTAAGCCAAAAAACAAGAAGCGTTTTGATTCTTATAACAAAGATGATAGAGGCAATAATGGGAGAAGAGACAGAAGAAAACGTAGTGATCGTAACTAATTAAAATCAAATATTTAATAGTATTACTTTTATTTAATAATCATTGAATTTTGTAAACTTTAACACAGTAATACTGTTTTTGGCTTGATTTTTATGTTACTTAAATCAAAATTGATAGCTATAAAATATTACATGAGAAACATATTATATTACATCCTATTACTTGTTAGTTTAACTATGTATTCGCAAACAACCGATTCGGGTATTGTAAACGGAAAAGTTCTAAATGCAAGTACAGATAAGTCGTTAGAAAATGTTCATATCGTTAATCTTAGTCAAGTAATAGGTACTATAACCAGTAGTGATGGTGATTTTTCTATACAAGCCAAAGTAAATGATACACTGTATTTTTCGTATATCGGATACAAACCTTTGCGAGCAAGAGTTACCAATGATTGGATTAAATATGGAGAGGTAAGAATAAAAATGACTGAACTAGGAATAGCTCTCGAAGAAATTGTTGTTGCCGATGTACAACTCACAGGATACCTAGAAGTAGACGCAAAAAAAATACCTATATACAACAACTATAGATACGGAATTGCAGGACTCAATTCTGGATACGAAGGAGGAAGTAAACAACCTGGAGCGGTGAACAAAGTATTAGGTGCTATTTTTAACCCCGCAGATTTCCTGTATAATATGTTTAGTAAACGATCTACTGAGCTTCGAAAACTTCGAAAAATGAAGAAAGATGATGAGATTCGAAATTTGCTAGAAACCAAGTTTGATCGAGCTACCTTAATGGCATTACTACAAATTGAGAGAATGGATATTGATGAGATTTTACGCAATTGTAACTACTCAATTGATTTTATCAAATACGCCAATGATCTTCAGATTTTGGATGCAATAAGCGAATGTTACGAAGAATATAAAATTCTGGAAAGAAAGTAGTACTCAAACCCTACATTTATTTCACTTCTTTTCGCCGTTATATCTAGCAATAATCTGATCATGACTTTTGATCACTTTCTTAGCCCAGTCCATTCTTTTTTCTAATTTTTGTTCTTCTGATAATTGCCAGTCGATCGTTGTTTTTTTTAATTCTGAGGTAACATGCTGTAAAATGATAGCCGCCGATACTGATATATTAAGGCTTTCGGTAAAACCAACCATAGGAATATGCAATTTACTATCTGCTGCATCCAGTACAGCATTACTTAATCCCTGTTGCTCTCTGCCAAAGAAGAACGCAGCCGGTTGGCTAACATCAAAATCATACAACACCTTAGAATCATCATGAGGAGTTGTAGCTACGATCTGGTATCCCTTATTTTTTAATGTCTGTATACATTCTTTTGTTGTCGGATATCTATGAACATCTACCCACTTCTGTGCCCCCATAGCAATCTCTCTATCAATTCGTTTCACGTTAACTTCTTCAATAACATGTACATCCTGAATCCCAAAAACATCACAGCTTCGAATCACAGCACTTGTATTATGAAGTTGATAAACATCTTCTACAGCGACAGTAAAATGATGCGTCCTATCATTCAATACTTTTTTATTTAACCCCTTACGTCTTGGTGTAAGAAATGATTCTAAATACTCTAAAAGTTCTATATCTATCATATAAAGCTAAAATATAAAAAACATCTACTATTTATAGAATCACAACCAATTTTACAGAAAAGAACCACATTAAACCAATACTTCTAGAGTAAGATCACAAAGTAAAATTCTGAAAGAACATGTTTCAAAAACAAACTAAGATAATTGTATCAATTTTAGAGACAACAAAATACACTATTTACTCTTTACTTGGCGAACTCTCGCCACACCAAAACCAAATAGTTATTACCTGATAGATTAACAGTAAAATAAGAAGAATCCCAAAAAATAATGAAGACTATAAATAAAATCATGCATAACGTAGTCGTTAATAAAAGAATGATTCGTTAAAACCATCCTTTTATTAAACACACTACCTGTCCAGTCAAGTTTATAAGGTCCCCATAATAATTTTCTACTTTAACAAACAGCCCCAATAATCAAAAAAGTACAGATCATAGACTACCATAAAAACATACAATATATTGAGTAATTTCAAGATGTTATTTTTAACTCTAAATGTATTGAACACTTAGAGTAATAATAAATACCTCCTTTTAGGTAAAAAAATCTGGAAAACTCGAATTGATAGCCTATTCACAATAATTGATTTACGATTTAATCGTTATTCAAACCCCAATTTTATTGACTCGCCTAAGTTCTAAAATTGCAGGGTTATTACTATTTAAATTTTATTACTTCTAAAATATTGATACCTGATTATTACCATAATATATAAATACAAAAAGTAAAGCACGAACCATGTATCAAACTAGTTATAAACACATATCCAAATGCCATAATAAATATAGGCACAAATTGTTAAATGTATTCGTTTAAAGAACGCATAATTAATGCGGTATAACAGTAAAACCTCATAAACCCCATTAAATCAGTAGAATAAACCTTAAACTATTCACAAGTAAATTTTAACAAAGTATGTATAGTCCCTAGAAATGTAAAAACATAAACCACAGTTCCTTTTAAAATTTGATTAAATGAACCCCATCTTTACACTACACATATATCAGTAAATAAAAACAATCATACACCTTAATATAATGCGCAAAAAACTCCTTACTTCTTATAAACTTAAGAAGTAAGGAGTTTCTGATAAAATAAAAATAATCTCTATATGACTACATTATTTCTTAATAAACTTTTTGGTTATTTGTTTTCCATCTTCTTCTTCTACAATTGTAAAATAGAATCCAGGAGATAATGAACTCACTTCTATAGGAGTATTACTTATAACTTGACCTTTCTTTATTATCTGACCAATATGATTAACTATACTAAAAGTAGTATTTTTAGACAATGTTCTAATCGTAATAATATCCTTGGCTGGATTAGGAAACAACTCAAAATCAACATTAGTAAACTCTTTTTCTACTGACTCATCATATATTTTTGATGAGGTTGTTACACAAAAAGCATTTGAATCTATACTACTAAATGCTCCGCCAGAAGCCAAAGTAGTCCCTGTGCTTGTCTCTGTTAATTCATAAGATCCATAACCATAACTACAACAGATACCATCACCATATTCATCTTCTACAATCAAAGTATAGCATCCAGCATCTAACGATCTCGAAAGAGTGATCGTAGACCCATCACTTTGGGATCCATAAGTACCACCAGAATACACTATCGAATTATTATCATCAATTATTTGCCAGCTGGTTTCTTCTGGGTAGTTATCAAAAGTTATTGTTAGCGCCACATCTACTGAAGAATCACCTCCACCAGTATTTCCTCCCGAAGTAGAAAAACTAATATCATCTACTGCCATATCACCTTGCCATGTTGTACCGGTAACTCCATTAAAACGCAACTGAATCTCACTTCCTAGATAAGATGATAAATCCACCGATGCTTCTTGCCAAGAATTTCCTTGATTTCCAGATCTACTCCAGATAGAAGTCCAACTTGTACCATTAAGACTGATCTCTAAACTAAGACTACCCATTGCGCTTGAACCATATAAGTGATATTGAAAAGAGAAGTCCGCTTGACTTGCATTACTAATATCAAAGCATGGTGAATATAAAATTGCTTCTTTACTCGAGTAATTCGGACTCGAAGATTCCATATAAATATAATAAGAACCTGCGCTTGCTGAACTAGGTCCTGTATTACTTGATGCCGTCGACCCTGAATTTCTTGTCCAATCAAAATCATCTGTAGAAGCTTGTTTCCATTGACCAAAGCCACTTTCAAAACTTTCATTATACGGAAAAGAAGTTATTGTAGCATCACATAATTCGTTATCTCCTCCTCCATCACCGGTACCTCCATCTCCAAATAAATCCTCTGCCTGTGCTCCTCCCCAAATTTCTGTAGCAAAAGCAGGATTATCGATAAATGGGTTTCTATTACCTTGCAACCCTTCTAATATAGGATTACGCTGTTCTTCTAGTTGAGAAACCGGATCTTCAGCATTCCAATCCAGAAATAAATCAATCATATTAGCATCACTAGAAACTGAGCTTCCTTCCCCCACGTTAGTAGGTAAACATCGACTACCATATCTAATATACATGTACATCATCATACGAGCTACATCTCCTTTAAACTCATCCCCAGGATACCAATACCCTTGAGAAGTCGTTCCGGCATTACCCGATCCATCTGCAAACTTTTTATTTCCTCGACTAGAATTAGCAGTAATATCTGAAGGTCTTAGATGATGTGCATCTGCTCCCGGACCCGAAGTACCTAAATCAGGCTCCCCTAATGATTTTGGATAGGTATGCTCGCGATTCCAATTACCCGAATTACCTCCATTTTCGTCTACCCCACGAGTTCTATCTGTTGATAAGTCTCCATCAGTATCATCATATCCATAAATTAAAATAACTTGAGAAGAGTTTGTTGGGTTTACATCAGCTAATTTTAAAGCATCCCAAACACCAGGGGTATAGGACAAAAAATTAGTATGTGTATTGGTTACTTTATCCGACAATTCATTCATTAATGATTGACCGGTAAGAGTCAAATCGACATCATCATAATACGAAGGAATTTGACAATATCCTGAAATAGAAATTAATAGGAATACTACTAAAAATGTATTTTTCATGGTTTGTGGTGAGTTTGTGATATACAAATTATAATTAAGCGATCTAAACTAACGCTATAATATTAACATAGCAAGCAGCGCACGTTACCAAATAGTTACGTAAGTTGTTGATAATATAGATATTAAACAAAACTCAAGTGTTAAAACACTGAAAAAGAATAATTTAAAAACCAAAAAAAATGTTAATAAGTTATTTCGATGAGACTTATTCATGACTTATACCTCGTAGTAGACTTCCTTAAAAGGAACTCTAAATCTAGGTCCATATATTCCTTTTTCATCACGTATACCACATCCTATAACCATATTGATTTCTGCCCCATGCGGTATACCCAAAATACTCTTTATTCTTAGGGTATCACTTCCTTCCATCGGACAGGTATCATAACCAATTGCGGCCATGCTAATCATAAAATTCTGAGCAGCCAATCCGCAACTTTTATGAGCAACAATTCTCATATCACTTTTTCGTACCTGTCTATATATTGGCTTAAAAAGTCCAATAGACCAAAAAAAGCCATATTTTAACCAGCCCAAAATTCCAGCAAAATCAAAATAAACAGTTGGTATTAATTTTTTATAATAATTGAAAGCAAATTTTTCTCTTTTAGAGTAACTCTCAAAACTTTTGTTTCCATATACACTTTTCAAAAATTCTATATTGCTTTTTCTGCGCTTTCGCCATAAATCCTTCCGAACAACAACTACAACTAATTGCTTTGCCGTTTTCGCAGCGTTTTGACCAAGACATGCTTTAGTCATTTTTACCATTGTATCTGGAGTCGTAATATGATAGAATTCCCATAATTGCATATTGCTACTAGTTGCAGCTAATGTGGCATTCTTTATACATGTTCGCACCAACTCGGTATCGATTTCTTTGTCTTGTCTAAAAACACGCACAGATCTCCTATATTCAATAGCCTCTGTTACTATTTTTTCTTTCATAATTCTAAATCTATTTAGCCTCCTTTAATATAACCGAAAACAAGTACTTATCGAGATAAATTCCTTACTTTTTCTACTGATTACACCTTGTTGATTTTCAAATATTTAATTTAAATTTATATTCTAATTCAAACTCACAGACAATGAAAAAAATCTTAAATTTATCAGGAGTTCGCGAACTTTCAAAGCGACAACAGCAACAAATCAAAGGAAGTGCTATTTACATAAGTTGTTGTGGCACTAACCAATGCCGAATCACTCTTTCTAGTGGAGCTAGTTTTTGTGAACCGGGACGATGTAATCGTTTTGGAAGCAGCTGTATACTCTATTAACTATTTTTTTAAAAACTAGATCTAAAGCAAGCTTTTTTAGCTTGCTTTTTTTAATCAATGTAGCTTTAAACATAACTTTTGACCACCTAATATATACACACAAACCTTACTACTTCTCTTTTTTAGCCCAGTTAAGTCAAACATACAAAAAGTACTTTTTGGCATCCATCTTTTGATATTGGTTAAAATAATGATAATCACTGAAAACCGTGCATTCGTTTTCGGGAACCATTTTTACATTTAAGCATTACTAATTCAAACTTATTATAACATGAAAAAAATCTTAGATTTAAAAGGGGTTCAAGAACTCTCAAAAAAACAACAACAGCGAATTTCAGGAAGTGCAACGGCAATTACTTGTTGTAGCCGAAGTAAATGTAGAATTTCATTCCCAGGAGGAAGCATTTGCGAACCAGGAGACTGTTCTACAGGAATTTGTAGACTTCTCTATTAACCTGAAAAAAAGGTACATTCATCTTACATTTGATGAATGTACCTCTTAGAAAAATTATGATATCAAATCAAATGATTGTTTTGCTATTTCTAACTCTTCATTTGTAGGGATAACCAGTATTTTTACTTTTGAAGAAACTGTACTTATATCACGGATTTCTTTAGATCTCACACTGTTCTTTTCTTCATCTAACTGGATCCCTAAAAAATCTAGATTCTCACAAGCCAATTGTCGCATAAAATCAGAATTTTCTCCGATACCAGCAGTAAAAACAATAGCGTCTAGGCCATTAAGTACAGAACAATAAGAACCAATAAACTTCTTAATCCTGTAGGCATTCATCTCTAAGGCAAGTTGACATTGTTTATTTCCTTTTTCTGCTTCAGATTCGATATCTCGTAAATCACTATAACCTGTTAATCCCAACATACCGCTTTCTTTCTGCAAAAGAGTGCTTACTTTTTCTATCGAATAACCCAAATTGCTTACCAAGTAAAAAATCACGGCAGGGTCGATATCTCCACATCTTGTACCCATAATAAGACCATTCATAGGAGCAAAACCCAAGGTATGATCAATACTTTTTCCATCTTCTACAGCGGTCATACTACATCCGTTACCTAAATGAATCGTAATAACTTTAGAACTCGTTTTTCCTAAAAAATCAATTGCTTTTTCTGAAACATATTTATGACTCGTACCATGAAATCCATATAGTCTTATTTTTTCTTCATCTAAAAACTTTGAGGGAATAGCATATCTATATGCTTTATCAGGAATCGTTTGATGAAAAGCAGTATCAAAAACAGCTACTTGTGTTGCTTTAGAAAAAATTTCCTCGGCAACCAATATTCCTTGTAAGTTAGCCGGATTATGCAAAGGTGCCAAGGAAGAAAGTTCTTCTATTTTTTGTTTTACTTCGTCATTTATTACGACTGTTTTAGCAAAAGTGCTTCCACCATGAACAACTCGATGTCCTACAAGATCAATTTCTGAAGCCGAACGAATTACCCCCACATTGGCATCCATAAGGTATGTTGATATTAATTGCAATCCTTCTTTATGATTTTTGATTGTATCAACTTTTTCAATCGTATTATCATTTGATTGGTACTTAATTACTGCATCTTCTAAACCTATACGTTCTACCAAACCCGAACAAACAACCTTTGCTTCTGGCATTACGAACAATTGAAATTTTATTGAAGAACTTCCTGAATTTAAAACGAGTATTTGCATATTTTCTTACAAGTCAACCCTCTAAGATCAGAAGGTCAACACTTTTTTATATTTTAATTAAAGACCTTGTGCCTGAATTGCTGTAATAATAACTGTATTATACACATCATCCACAGTGCACCCTCTACTTAAGTCATTTACGGGTTTATTCAACCCTTGAAGCATCGGACCAATTGCCAAAGCACCGGTTTCTCTCTGTACAGCTTTATAGGTATTATTACCTGTATTGAGATCCGGAAATATCAATACACTTGCCTGTCCTGCAACTTCAGAATCTGGAAGTTTACTTTTACCTACCCGCATATCAACGGCTGCATCATATTGTATTGGGCCTTCTATTTTTAGTTCTGGATGGCTTTCTTTGACAATTGCTGTGGCTTCTCTAACCACCTCTACATCTTCGCCTTTTCCTGAAGTACCCGATGAGTATGATAGCATTGCCACTTTAGGTTCTATACCAAATGCCAAAGCCGATTCTGAAGAAGAAATTGCTATTTCGGCCAATTGCTTTGCATCGGGATTGGGATTTATAGCACAATCTCCAAAAACAGAAACTCGATCCTCTAAGCACATAAAAAACACCGATGAGACAACTTTTACACCCGGTTTCGTTTTAATAAATTGTAATGCGGGGCGAATAGTATGTTGTGTTGTATGAATTGCTCCAGAAACCATTCCGTCGGCATGTCCTTTATAAATCATCATAGTACCAAAATAAGATACATCCGCCATCATATCTCTGGCCATATCCATATTTACGTTTTTATGTTTCCTTAATTCATAAAAAGTCGTAACATATTCTTCATAAAAGGGAGATTTTGTAGGAAAGACAATATTCACTTTTTTAAAGTCAATTACAATATCAAGTGTTACCGCTTTATTCTTTATGATTTTTTCGTCTCCGATTAAAGTAATATCGACAACACCAGATTCTAGTAACCTAGAAGTTGCTTTTAAAATCCTTTCATCTTCACCCTCTGGCAAAACGATATGCTTTTTATGCTGTAATGCTCTTCGCAAAAGATTATATTGAAACATACTTGGCGTCAGACTATCTGATTCAAAAGTAATCAAAGAATCTATTAACTTATCTTGGTCCACATGCTTCTCGAACACACTAATTGATGTATTAATTTTTTGTTCATTATCTGCATAGATTTTAGATTTGATAGCACCTATTCTATTGGTAACAGAAAATGTACCTTGAGGCACAGAAACAATTGGCACTGAAGGTGAAACTCCTTCTACTAATCGCAAAATAGAATTTTCTGGGATAAGTCCTCCGGTTAAGATAATCCCCGAAATTTTAGGATAATTATCAGATAAATTTGCTTGTAATGCTCCTAGAATAATGTCTGCCCTATCTCCAGGGGTAATCACCAAACTATTCTCTTTTAAATGCGTCAAGTAATTTCTTAACTGCATAGCTCCTACACCAAAACTATCTGTTTGATTATTCACAAATTCTTTTCCGAATAAAACCTTACCATCTAACTCTTTAACTATTTCTTTCAATGTTGGAAGAATAAGTGATTTAATTTCTGGTATTATTATTTGTTCTACTGGAGTGTCAAAATCTTCTTCTAATTGAGCCTTTAATTGCAAATCATAACCGTTTGCTATTTTATTCGCAACTACTGCAACTACTTCGACGTCTTTGGATATAAAAGTATCGTGGGCCAATTTAAGATTACCTGCCACCTCTTCTAATGTCTTGTCCTTACCACTAGCTACAATTATAGAAGGAATACCTAAGTTTTTGGCAATAATAACATTTATATCAAACTCTATAATACTGCCTTCATCAGAAAAATCAGTTCCTTCTACCAGAATAAAATCAAACTTTTCTTCTAGGTACTTATATTTTTCAATAATACCATCAATGACCTCATTTGGCTTACCTTGATTATACTTCTGTAAAACCTCACTTCTAGTAAACGCATATGTATTCTTGAAATTAATATCTAATTCGAAATGTGAAACAACCGTATTAATATGATTATCTATTTCATTATCAGGAAGATCATCAATAATAGGCCTAAAATACCCCACTTTTGCAACTTTACCTAAAAGCATACGCATTAAACCTAAAACAACAATAGATTTACCACTATTAGGTTCTATAGTAGCAATATAAACAGCTTTACTCATGTATTAAAAACTTGGTGTGTAACGATTGACTAATGTACTAAATTAACATAGAAGCGTAATTAAAATAATATTTAAAAACGATCCTTTTATTTAATTAAATTTATGATTATTGGAATAAATTTTTCATCCCTTTCCTCTAAAAAAATATCCATTCGGTTTACATTTTTGAATGGATATTTTCTTATTTCAAAAAGCACTACTACTAGTGCTTTTCTGAATAAACTTTGTCTAAAGCTTCTTTTCCTTTCTTTGCTTTCTGTTTTCCTTTTTTAACAGACTCTTCTAAATCATTTACTTGCTTTTCTGCTTTTGCAATTTTTGCTTCTTTTTGCGCTATCTGCTCTTGTGTTAATCTAGCTTGTCCTTCCTTTCCTTCTTTTGCTATGGCTAACCTCTCTTTTGCTTCCTTAATTTTTTCGCGCCCCATCTTTACTTTATCTTCTCCTTTTTCAAACTTGGTCACATGCAACTTGGTCTTTTTCTTAACTTGTTCTACTTTGGCCTCTCCCAATTCTTTGCCTTTTAAACCTTCTAATTTTGCCCGTTGTTCTGCTTTATATTTTCGCATATCCATAGCCTTATCCTCTACTCCATTCATCTTCTTTTTGCCTTTCTCAGAAGTATATTCTTCTTTCTCCTTTGCACTTTTTGATTCTTCTTGAGCACTTATCGTTTGATTCCCTAAAACTAGAATTACAATAATTACTAAATATTTTATATGTTTCATTTTTCACAATTTTAATTAATGAAATTTCTAAAGATACTTTTTAGAAATGTTCTAAATACTGTCTAAATCCTCTAAGGATGCCTCTAGCTCTTTAACTTTTGCATCGACATCTTCAGAAATTTGGTCTAATTCTGTCTCAATAGCTTCTATTTTTTCTACTATCACTTTTGTTTCTTCTTCCTCCTTCTTAAGATCTTTACAAGAAGTAATTCCTATAAGAAACAACAAAAAAATTAATTTAATACATATTTTCATTTGTGTATAATGTTAGTTGACACGATTTTTAAATATACATTATTTTTTGCCTTTTAAAAAGTAATAACAGTCACAAAAAGTATCATTCAACAAAATAAGGTTAACGAACAAAAACCAAAATTGTTTCTTCAAACTCACTTAGAGTATCACTTTTTTATGAAGATAAAATCGTTCTAGTTTGTAACCTCTATTCAATATAGTATCTTTACCGCCTGAATTTATAAAGAGCACAAATGAAGATTTCATACAACTGGTTAAAACAATTTATTAACCTTGATTGGGATGCCGAAAAAACTGGTGAGCTACTTACCGACTTAGGGCTTGAAGTTGAAGGGATTGAGTCATATCAAAGTATTAAAGGTGGATTAGAAGGAGTCATTGTTGGTCAGGTTCTTAGCTGTACCAAACATCCGAATGCCGATAAATTAAATGTAACCAAAGTAGATATTGGTCTTGGAGATCCGGTTCAGATTGTTTGTGGAGCTCCTAATGTAGCTTCTGGGCAAAAAGTTCCTGTCGCTACAATAGGAACAAAGTTGTATGATAAAGATGGAAATGAGTGGACTATAAAAAAAGGGAAAATTAGAGGAGAAGAAAGTCATGGTATGATCTGTGCTGAAGATGAATTAGGTCTCGGGAATGGTCATGATGGTATTATGGTGTTGAATGCAGATGTGGCCGTAGGAAAAAATGTTTCTGATATATTTGATATTGAAAATGACCATGTCTTCGAAATTGGGTTAACCCCGAACAGAGCAGATGCAATGAGTCACTGGGGTACAGCACGCGATCTAAAAGCTGGCTTACAACAAAAAGACCGGAACATAGAACTTATAACCCCTTCGGTAAGTAATTTTAGAGTAGAAAACAGATTAAATAAAATTGACATATCAGTAGAAAATAGTGATTTGGCTCCTAGATATTGTGGTTTAACAATTTCTGATATCAAAATTGCAGAATCTCCCTCATGGCTTCAACATAGACTAAAAGCGATAGGAATAACTCCAAAAAACAATGTTGTTGATGTTACAAACTATGTCCTCCATGAATTGGGTCAGCCTCTGCATGCTTTTGATATGCAACAAATAGAGGGAAATAAAATAGAAGTAAAAACCCTATCCAGTGGCACTAAATTTACCACTCTTGATGAAACAGAACGCGAATTACATCAGGATGATTTAATGATCTGTGATGCAGTAAAACCCCTCTGTATTGCCGGAGTATTTGGAGGGTTAAATTCTGGAGTCTCAGAAAAAACCACTTCTATATTTCTAGAAAGTGCTTATTTTAATCCTGTAAGTATCCGTAAAACAGCCAAAAGACATAACTTAAATACTGATGCTTCTTTTAGATTTGAGAGAGGTATTGATCCTAACATAACAGAATACGCATTAAAAAGAGCGGCTTTATTAATACAAGAAATTGCTGGCGGTAATATTTCTAGCGAAATTACAGATCTATACCCAAAGAAAATCGAAGACTTTCAAGTATTTCTATCTTTCGAAAATGCTACTAAGCTAATTGGCGAAGAACTTCCGCAAGAAACCATAAAACGTATTCTGGCTTCTCTTGATATTAAGGTAAATAGTGTGACCGAAACAGGAATAGGACTCACAATTCCTTCATATAGAAATGATGTACAGCGAGAGGCTGATGTTATAGAAGAGGTACTCAGAGTATATGGATATAATAATATTGGTTTTACCCAAAAACTAAATGCATCAATCGCTAATATTGATAAATTCTCTGATCATACTTTACAAAATACAATATCTAATCAATTGGTTGGACAAGGGTTTAATGAAACAATGACTAATTCTCTGACCACAGCCAACTATATTGATTTAAGCGAGCAACTAGATATAAAAAATAATATAGAAATGCTTAATCCTCTTAGTAATGATTTAGCTGTTTTAAGACAATCAATGTTATTTTCGGGATTAGAAACGATATCCTACAATATCAATAGAAAAAGAACGGATCTCAAACTTTATGAATTCGGAAAAACATATCATAACTATACAAAAGAAAGAATAGAAAACAAACACCTTAGCCTAATTGTCTCGGGTAATAACCATCAAGAAAGTTGGCTAGAGCGTCAAAAAAATAGTGACTTCTTCTACATAAAAGGTATTGTATTATCAATATTAGAACGTCTAGGGTTAAATAAAACACAGACGGCACCTACAAAAAATGATTTGTTTTCTGAAGGAGTTTCATTGCGAATCGGGAAAACTAATATAGTAGATTTCGGGATCGTAAAAAAAAGTGTCTTAAAACACTTTTCTATCACTCAAGAAGTATTATACGCTGACTTTAACTGGGATGCTGTAATAGAGTTTGCAAAACGTAACAAAGTGAAGTTTTCTGAAATACCAAAATTCCCGGAAGTAAGGCGAGATTTTGCTCTTTTATTAGACGATTCTATAAAATTCGAAGAAATTCATACAATAGCTAAGCAAACAGAAAAACAACTTCTAAAAAATGTCAATCTCTTTGACGTATATCAAGGTGATAACTTACCTAAAGGTAAAAAATCTTATGCTGTAAGCTTTACTATACAAGACAATAAAAAGACTCTTACAGATAAACAAATCGATAAAATAATGAATAAATTACAGCATAACTTTGAGAATAAATTAGGTGCTGAATTAAGGTAAGGTAGTTAAACCTGAAGTAGAATAAACTATTTTTCAATTTTTAAAGAATTATTAAGAGTCCTATATCCAAATTGATATAGATACCTTAAAAAAGGTAGACTTACCCCCTCTAATATTGGAGAGTAAAGAAAAGAAAGAGAGTAACGTTCGAAAAACTTAACACCAATAAACCATGAAATAAGAAGAATTATCTTAAAAAATCTTTATTAATAATAGAGAATTACTGAATTATAGTACTTTTTAGCTCTATTTCCCTCTAAAACTTGACAATTGTTCGTAGATTTATAAAAACAAGGGAAACAGAAAAAAATTTAAATAAAGATTTGGTCAGTGTTATCACAAACCAGATTATCACAGTAATGTGTTGGTTTTACACCTCATGGACTCAATAATTTTTTATCAAATACTAATTTTTTTATTGCAGGGAGTCGTAGTTATTTTCTTGACACTTCTGCTATTCCGATTGCGAACAATGTTTGGTCTGGGAGTTCTATATACTTCTTTAGGGTTATTTCAGTTTATTCAGGTTTTTCTGGCAAGAAGTATCTATTTTAAAATATCAGATACTATTTCAATCTCTCCTGGGTCCACTATTTTATTTTCTGCTACCTTATTTACTATATTACTGATTTATGTTAAAGAAGACGCCAGTACCGCAAGAAAGCTTATCTATTCGCTAGTGATCGCAAATATTGTACTTTGTTTTCTCTTACTAGTTTTTAGACTCAATATTGGAGAAGGTCAAAATTTCACATCCTTTGATGGTTCTACAGAATTCTTCTATACCAATATATCTGTATTACTAATAGGGGCGCTTATACTTTATATAGATTCACTACTTATCATGTATTTATTTGAGTTTGTTTCAAAACGAACATCCATATTGTTTTTTAGAATATTAATTACCATGCTATTAGTATTGAGTTTTGACACTATACTTTTTACATTGATTGCATTTTGGCACCTCGACAATCTAAAAAACATTATTTACTCGGGGGTACTATCAAAAGCAGTGATCGTTTTCTTATATAGCATCTTATCTACTATATATTTAAAATATTTTGAGAAGGATAAATTCGAACCTAATTACTTAATGTTTAAAGATTTTTTTCAGCCCCTCACTTACAAACAAAAGTTTGAAGTTATAGAGAAGGCAATGCAGCATACAGAAAACAGGTATCATACATTAACAAATCTTGTTCCTGTTGGTATTTTTATGACTGGATTAGACGGGAAAACATCTTTTGTAAACCCAAAATGGAGTGCGATTTCGGGATTATCGCAAAAAGACGTACTTAAAAACGGATGGTTTAATGCTGTTCACCCCGAAGACAGAAAAAAATTAAAACAAGATTGGCAAAAGTCGGCCTCTAAAAAAGAAATTTCTCATTCTGAATATAGATTTCTCAAACCCGACGGCACCATAATATGGGTGCTAGGACAAGCAATTCCTGAATACAATGATAACCAACAAATCATCGGTTATGTAGGCACTGTTACAGACATCACGAATATTAAACTATATGAACAAGAGCTTAGTGAGCTCAAAGAAAAAGCAGAAGAAAGTGATCGATTAAAATCTGCTTTTCTTGCCAACATGAGTCATGAGATTAGAACACCTATGAACGGTATAATGGGGCTTGCTGAACTATTAACAGAACCTAATTTAGACAGTAAAGATCATCTATTGTATCTTGACCTAATTAAGGAAAGTGGAGAACGCATGCTTAATATTATTAAAGATATTATAGACATCTCAAAAATAGAAGCAAGACAAGTAAGCATCACCATGAGTGCCGTTGATATAAATAATCAAACAGAATATTTATATAACTTTTTTAAACCTCAAACAGATCAGAAAGGCATTCTACTGTCATACAAAGACGGGTTAACAGGAGATGATGCACTTATTAATACGGATAAAGAAAAATTCTATGCCATACTAACAAATTTGGTTAAAAACGCAATTAAATACACAAATGAAGGCAGTATCGAATTCGGGTATTCCTTAAAGGATGAGACACTATATTTTTATGTAAAAGATACTGGCTTAGGTATAGAAAAAAACCGTCAAAGAGCAATTTTTGAACGATTTGTACAAGCCGAAATAGAGGGGCGTTATGCAATTGAAGGCGCCGGTATTGGACTATCTATAGCTAAAGCATATGTAGATATGCTAGACGGAAAAATATGGCTAGAAAGCAAAAAAGATAAAGGATCTACATTTCATTTTACAATCCCTTATAATCCTACATAAAAATACTTTTTAAGAGGTTCTTATAATTTTTGCTCCTATTGCTCTTAATCTCTCATCAATATTCTCATATCCACGATCAATTTGTTCTATATTATGAATAACAGAAGTACCTTTAGCTCCCAATGCCGCTATAAGAAGTGAAATTCCCGCTCTTATATCAGGAGAAACCATTGTTGTCGCTTTTAGGGTAGACTTAAAATCATGTCCTATTATCGTTGCCCTATGCGGATCACACAATATTATTTTTGCGCCCATATCAATTAGTTTGTCTACAAAAAACAAACGACTTTCGAACATTTTTTGATGTACCATCACCTCTCCTCTAGCCTGTGTTGCTACCACCAAAACAATACTTAATAAATCAGGCGTAAAACCCGGCCATGGTGCATCTGCAATGGTCATAAAGGACCCATCTATATAACTTTCTATTTGATATCCATCAACATGCGCAGGGATATAAATATCATCCCCAACTTTTTCTAAGGTAATTCCTAATTTTCTAAACGTATTAGGAATCACTCCTAAGTTTTCCCAACTTACATTTTTTATAGTAACCTCACTTTTAGTCATTGCCGCCAAACCTATCCATGATCCTATTTCGATCATATCCGGCAAAATTCTATGCTCACACCCTTTTAGTGAATCAACTCCTTCTATTGTTAAAAGATTTGAACCTACTCCGTTAATTTTGGCTCCCATAGAGTTCAGCATTCTACATAACTGCTGTAAATACGGTTCGCATGCGGCATTGTATATAGTGGTAACTCCTTTAGCAAGGACTGCAGCCATTACGATATTAGCAGTTCCTGTAACAGAAGCTTCGTCTAACAACATATAGGTCCCTGTCAATCCTTGGGGTGCTTCTACTCCATAAAATCGTTCTTCCTTATTATATCGAAACTCTGCACCCAAATTAATAAACCCCTCAAAATGAGTATCCAAACGTCTTCTACCTATTTTATCTCCTCCAGGGCGTGGTATATATCCTTTTCCAAATCGAGCCAATAAAGGTCCAACAATCATAATAGAACCTCTAAGTCCGCTCCCTTCTATCTTAAACTGCTCACTTTCTAAGTACTCAAGTTTAAGATCATCACTCTTAAAAGTATACGCTCCTTTACCAATCTTAGAAACCTTAACTCCTAGGTTTTTAAGTATATCAATAAGTTTATTAACATCACGAATATCGGGTATATTCTTAATTATCACTTCTTCTGGAGTTAATAATACTGCGCAAAGAATTTGTAAGGCTTCATTTTTTGCTCCTTGAGGTGTGATTTCCCCTTTTAGCTTATGTCCTCCCTCTATTTGAAAAGTACCCATGTAGTTAAAAGAAATTATTGGTTAGTTTATATGGTTATGGTTTAGTAACGTTTCTTACCGCGATTATTGTTACTTCTGTAATTCTTTTTAGAACCACTGTTATTCGAAGAATGTTTTTTCTTTTTAGATCTCAACAAATTCGAGGAGTCTGTTAGATCTTCACTACTTCCCTTTAGGTTTATTTTACCATCACTTAACTCGTATAAATGATTAAAAATAGCTCCATCTTCCACCGTATCCTTGTTCCAATTAAGATAACATTTTTTCATATGATTAGCGATGGTAAGTGTTAGGGCTGATTTCATATCACCCTCTTCCCAACTATTAGCCACATCAATCATTCTCTTAATATTATTTCCGTAAAAACGATATTTAGGGAAATTCTGAGGATATTCTAATGGGTCTGGTCTTTCTTGTAATTTTTCCTTGGTTAGTACAGGAAATGGAGTATCAACATCTAATTTAAAATCACTCATTATGAATAACTGATCCCATAATTTATGCTGAAATTCAGGCACATCACGTAAGTGTGGTTGTAAATTACCCATTACCGCAATAATGGACTTCGCCACCTTATTTCTCTCTTCTTTATCTTCTATCGCCACAGCATGATTAATCATTTTTTGTAAATGACGACCATATTCGGGTATAATGAGCTTTTCGCGCTCAGTATTGTATTCTAAATTATAAATATCCATAAAATCTATGTAAAAATTGTGTAGAGACAGTTCAAAAAATCAATATATAAGTGTTGTCAGAATGAGTGTTTAGAGACTTGTTTTGAACACTATGCATCTAAGCTTTGACAATTGATAATCTTAAGAACCATTCTATAATTCGTTTCGCAAAATACTAAAATAAAACAAGGAAGCTATATTCAAATCAAATTTATTCTTAACATCCCATAATCACAGTGGTTTATATCAAGATGAAACTACTAAACATTAATGATTTTAAAATCATCTAATAATTAAACCCTATAGAGAAATCACACCTTCAACCTTCTCCCCAACTTCTTTATATTTCTTAATTACCTCATCAGGGTTTTTCATTCGAACATTTATAGATACACTTGTATATTTTCCATTTTTAGATTGTTTCGTACTAATTACTGAACCTAAATTATCAAAAATAGCTTCAATTTGTTCTATCTTGGCAGTGTCTGTAGGTACAATAAACTTATATAAATATGCTGTTGGCCACATGGCAGTATCAGCTAATTGTTCTTTTAGTTTTTTATAAAATTCTTCGGAGTCCTTCACAAATAAATTATAATTATGTTATTAATTTCTTATCAATACTCTTTACATTAATTAAATAGCTAAGTTGAATACGACAGGATGTTCTCTTTTTCATGTCCTTTCAAAATACAAATTGTATTGCTAAAAAAACAAGTGCCAAAGATACGGTTATCAAAAATAAATATAAAAGTAAACCAAACACCTGTATATATTTTTTTCAACAAAAAAAACACACTATAAATTATCCTAATTACTCACAAATATTATATATCGTGCCTAAAAAAATAACGCTATCGCTAAAGATTATCTTTTTTCTTTCCCTATCTACGCATCAAACGCAATCAAAATCTGAAAAATTGTAATCACCAAAAAAAAAACATTCATATTAATTACAAAAGCTTATCAATTCGTTTTCTTCTAAGGTAGATGTTTGCAAAAAAAACATTTAAAAAGACAAAATCTCTAGCTGCCCGGTAATTATTTTATTTTTTATAAAAGCTTTTCTCATCTACCATAATCGTTGTCAATTCAACAGTATGACCATCTGGATCTTTTGTATAAATTGAATGAAAATAATGATGATCTTGAATATTAAATTCTAAATTGAGGTGTTCGTATTGTTTTTTGGCTTTTTTAAAATTTTCATTTGTTACATTAAAAGCAAAATGATCAATCTTAACATTTCTAGATTTTGGATCCAATACTCTATCCTTACTATTGGCAGGAAATAAGGCTACACCGGATTTATTAGCTAACATAAAAACGGGAAAATCTCCCCATTCTGATAATTTATATTTTTTTAGTCCCAATACTTTTTCATACCACTTCACGGATGCATCGATATCAGATACACGAATTGCTACATGATCCAAAAATTCAATTTCTATTTTTTCTGTTTTGCCTTCCATAAACTCAATTGCAAAGAAAAATTTTTATTGTAAACTGGGTTAACGAAGTGAAGCGGGTTGAACCCACAAATATATTTCAAAAACCCGATGACTAAAACTTCATTACAAAACTCCTAATACATTTCTTACTTTAGACTTTTTTAATGTGAGTCACTAATAATTCTTACTTCCTTCTGTTTTGATTGATCATGTATAGCACCTTTTTTTTCTTGAAGCGAAATAGGATTTTGTTCACGTGTTACGGCCAAAATTTCGGCAATAATTGATATTGCTATTTCCTGAGGTGTTTCTGCCCCTATATTAAGTCCTGCCGGACCGTGAATCAAATCTAAAAAATGATCTGACACCTCCGGAAAATATTCTATAAATGCTGAAAGTAATTTCTCTCTTCTTTTTGCTGGCCCTAAAAGACCAATATACGCAGGTGTAGTATCCTTAAGAGCTCTTAAATACAGAAGATCTTTTGCAAAATTATGATTCATAAGTACTACAGCCGTTTGACCATCAATCCCTTCTACATCCATTTCTTCTGGAGAAGTACATAAAACTTGAAGTGCTCCTGGGAAATCATTATGATTCAAACCATTTTTTGAAGACCCCACGATTATCACCTCCCAACCCGTAATTGATGCTAAAGCACTAAGTTGAATAGCATCATGTTCTACCCCGACAATTATCAATCTAAAACATGGGTGCACCCTTCGTGAAAAACATAATAAAGAAATGTCTTGGTCACCAGTAACTTTATTAGAAAAAACAATATCCTCATTACTCTCAAAAGTGACCTTTGATCCCATACCAATAGATTTACTAGTATCGTTTTTTGTATACCATGAAGATATCGTAAAAGGTATTCTTAACTTGAGGTAGTTTTGTATTGTCAAAACCTTGTTTTTATCAATAGAAAAAGGTTCTATTAATATAAATAATGTTCCCTCACACCCCAAACGATATTTACCATCATATATCATTATTCGAGATTGACCTGTACTAAAAACCGATTGTGCTTGTCTCCACACTTCTTTCTCAACGCAACCACCGCTAACGGCACCTGTAATTTTACCATTTTGTAATAGTAACATTCCGACACCGGGTCTTCTATACGATGAGCCATCTACATCAACAACAGTAGCCATCACTGCAGGAATTCCTTTTTCTAGTGCTGTCTTATAAGACGTGATTATCTCTTTAAATTCGTGTGTCATTTGGTAATATTATCCTAACAAATCCTTACTTTTCATATTTTTAATAAAGGGTTGTTTATATAATCGAATTCCTTTTGCAGCTTTTATAGCGTTAGCCACAGCTGCACCTGCAGGAGGTAAGGTAGGTTCTCCTAAACCTGTCGGAGAGGCATTACTTTCTACAAAATGAGTTTCGACCAGTGGTGTTTCATTCATGCGAATCAATTTGTAAGTATTGAAGTTTTTATATTGTGGTTCTCCATCTTTAAATGCAAAATCACCATACATTGCGTGCCCAATCCCATCAATCACTCCTCCTTCAATTTGATTTTTTGCCCCTAAGGGATTCACAACAATTCCGCAATCCACAACACAAGTAACTTTTTTAACTATGGGCAAGTCATTTTCTAATACCACCTCTGCCACTTCTGCCACGTGAGTATTATGACAATAATACGCACTGAACCCTTGGTATACTCCTTCTTTCGCATTACCCCAACCAGATTTATCTACCGCTAATTGGATTACTTTCTCCAAACGTTCTGGAGAATACTCTATTTTTTCATCTGTGGTTCCTTTTACTTTCTGTAAAAGATCCAATCGAAGTTTAATTCTATCAATCTCTAATATTTCTGACAATTCATCAAAGAAACTCTGTTCTGCAAATGACAAAAAATTGGTATATGGTGCTCGCCAAGCTCCTGTGGTGATGTTACTTTTGTAATTTGCTACATCGACCTGATAATTTTCTATGGCACCTGCAGGAAAAAAATTAGGGATTAGCCCATACATGTTTGAGTTGACAGAAGCTTCTTTCAGATGATATCCTGTAATTTTATTATCCTTTATAGATGCACTTATTCTATATTTTATAGCTGGTCTATATATACCCGCTGTCATATCATCTTCTCTAGAATAAACAACCTTGACCGGTTTTTTGGCAAGCTTCGATATTTCTGCTGCTTCTAAAGCAAAGTCACCATACAAACGTCTTCCAAAACCACCTCCCATTCTGGTCATTTCTACAGATACATCCTCTACATCTCGCTCTAACAACCTAGCGACTCTTTCTGCCGTTCCTGCTGGTGTCTGTATCGGGCCTACTAAACGAACTTTTTCATCTGTAACATCGGCAAAAAAGTTCATAGGTTCCATACAATTATGAGGTAAAAAAGGAGACTCATATGTTCTTTCTATTACCTGATCTGCTTGGGCAAATGCTTCTTTAACATTACCATCTTTTCTCATGGTCTTAAACTCAGAACCTTCTAACAGGCTAGTAAGTATTTGATCGTGATCTTCTGTGTTTTCTAATTTAGAATCTACTTCCCAAGTAACTTTTAAGTCTTTCTTACCTTTCATGGCAGTCCATGTATCCTTAGCAAGTACTGCTACTTTATCCCCAAACTTAATTACGTCTAGTACACCTGTTATTTTTTTAACACTAGTTTCATCGCAATCTATAAGCTTTTTACCAAAAGAAGGAGGCCTCAGTACTGAGGCATATACCATACCATCTGCCTTGTAATCTAACCCATAAAGCGATTTACCTGTTATAATCTTATCAAGATCAACATTAGGGATATCTTTTCCTATGATGGTAAAATCTTTGGGGTCTTTCAAAGTTACATTTTCTGGTACTTCGAGTCCAGCTGCAGCTGTAACTACATCACCATAACCGAGAGTAGCTCCGCTAGAATTAGAAATCACTCCATTTTTTGCAGTACATTCTGATGCCTTAACACCCCATTGCGCTGCCGCTGCATTTATAAGCATTTGCTTTGCTGTTGCCCCAGTTTGTCGCAAAGGCTCCCAACCATGTCGAATTGATTGGCTTCCCCCTGCTACTTGTCTCGTATAATTCTTGGTATCCAGAGCTCCCTGTACTACAAGAACATTATCCCAAGATACATCAAGCTCCTCTGCGATTAGCATAGGCATAGCTGTTTTAACTCCTTGCCCTATTTCAGGATTAGGTGAAAAAATAGTAACCATTCCATTATCTGCTATTTTGATAAAGGCATTAAAATCATTAAAATTAAGTTGGGTTATATCAACTGGTGGAGTTACCTCTGGTTTGCATGCCTGAAATAGATTAAAACCAATTAACATTCCGCCACCCGCTAATGCAGATGTTTTTATAAAAGACCTTCTGCTTAATGAAGGTGATAAAGGATTCTTCATTTTAAAACTTTTTTTGAACTGGTTACTTCATTTTAGTTGCAGCAACAGCTACTGCCTTTTCAATTCTATTGTATGCAGCGCATCTACATATATTTCCACTCATGGCATCTCTAATTTCTGATGTATCTGGTGTATTATTTTGAGACAAGAAGGATGCTGCTGTCATTATTTGCCCTGCTTGACAATATCCACATTGCGGAACATCTACTTCTTTCCAGGCCTGCTGTACAGGGTGCCCACCATCTTCTGATAATCCTTCTATTGTTGTAATTTCCATATCATCAACCATAGAAACCTGAAGTAGGCAGCTTCTGGTAGCTGAACCATCTAAATGAATGGTACATGCACCGCATTGACCAATACCACAACCAAATTTGGTGCCTACCATATTCAAATGATCTCTTAACACCCATAAAAGAGGGGTATCCTGATCAGCCTCAACGGCATGAGATTGACCATTTACTTTTAAATTATAAATTGGCATGAAACGTATGTTTTAAATTTTATATTTAACTAGTCTAAATAAGGTGATCTGAAATTAATTTCCCATGGAAGTTACTAAAAAATAGTTTTTTAAAAATTGATTTTAACAGACCTTTATAGTAAAAAAAAATAATTGAGGACTACTATTAATAACCAATAATACATATTGATTTTATGTAAATCCTACCAAAAAGCTTAATCTGTAAGGAAAACTTTGATCAACTTCTTTTCAAAATTCTTTTATAATTACGAAATTTGTAAAAAACCGTTCCTTTGGCAAAAAAAAGAATTGTAATTACCGGGGCTCCCGGCACAGGTAAGACATCCATTATTAATGAATTAGAAAAAACACATTTTTTCTGTTTTCATGAAGTTATACGAACCATGACTCAGGAAGCAAAAAAGAAGGAGGGTTCGAAGACAATGATATCCAACCCTATTGTTTCTGTCTCTGACCCCTACCTGTTTAACAAACAAATCCTTACTGAGCGAACAAAACAATTTGTTACTGCTCAAGAAATAGAAAAAGACATTCTTTTTTATGACCGGGGAATTCCTGATGTATTAGCATACATGAATTACTTTGGACAAGAATATGAAAAGGGGTTTATTGAAGTGTGTCAGAATCATGTTTATGATTATGTTTTTTTGCTGCCACCCTGGGAACAGATTTACGTATCTGATGAGGAACGATTTGAAAGTTTTGAACAAGCACAAGAAATCCACCTTTCTCTTAAAAAGATATATACTGATCTAGGATATAAGTGTATCGAGGTTCCTTTTGGAACTGTTCGTGAACGGTCTGATTTCATTCTTCAAAACTGCCAATAACTTATAAATGAGTAGCCCTCTAGAGATATTAAACACATACTGGAAGCATGGTAGTTTTAGACCCATGCAAGAAGAAATTATTTCTTCTATTCTAGAGGGTAATGACACATTTGCCTTGCTACCAACGGGAGGAGGAAAATCAGTTTGTTTTCAAGTCCCTGCATTAGTAAAAGAAGGAATTTGCCTTGTTATTTCTCCATTAATAGCGCTTATGCAGGATCAAGTAGATGGACTCATAAAAAAAAACATAAAGGCCATTGCATTAACCAGTGGTATCAAATACAAAGAATTAGACACCTTACTTGACAATTGCATTTATGGCAATTATAAATTTCTATACCTATCGCCAGAACGTCTACAACAAGAAATTGTACAGGAGCGTATAAGAAAAATGAATATTAATCTTATTGCTGTAGATGAAGCACATTGTATTTCAGAATGGGGAAATGATTTTAGGCCTTCCTATAAAAAAATAGCTATTCTTAGGGAATTGCATCCTACTGTACCGATGATAGGGTTAACAGCATCTGCTACAAAAGAAGTAGTAGAAGATATTATTAAAGAACTTGATTTATTTTGTCCCAAGGTATTTCGCCAGTCCTTTTTTAGACCAAATTTGGGGTATCGGGTTGCTCATGTTTTAGACAAAAAACATGCATTAATACAAATTTTAAAGAAGTACCCTGGCACTTCGATTATATATGTTAGAAATCGAAAATCAGCTATCGAATTAAGTGATTTTGTAACATCTCATGGATATTCATCGACATATTATCATGGCGGTATTGATGCCAAAGAAAAAACAAAACGTTTTCAGGAATGGCTAACAGAAAATATTCAGGTCATGATAGCGACCAATGCTTTCGGGATGGGAATAGACAAGTCTAATGTTCGAACCGTAATTCATTATACTACACCAGAGAGTATTGAAAGTTATTTTCAGGAAGCAGGAAGAGCAGGAAGAGATGGGTTGGCTTCTTATGCTTTTCTATTAAAAAATGAACATGATACTCATCGTCTAAACTCTCAATTTATAAAAGTATTACCCGATATCTCTTCATTAAAATTAGTATATCGAAAACTATGTAATTACTTCAGAATATCCTACGGTGAGGGTGAACAAACAAGTCATAACTTTGAGTTTACAAAATTTTGCAAAACCTATGAACTAAATACTCTTTTAACCTATAACACCTTACTGTTTCTTGATCGCTGTGGTGTAATTAGATTTATACAACGTTTTACCAAAAAAAGCAGTATCCAGATGCTTACCTCGGGAAATCATATTCTCACATTTCTTAAGAGTAATATAGAATACGAATTGGTTACCAAGGCTATTTTGAGAACTTATGGTGGTGTTTTTGATGAAGAAGTTTCTATCAACATCCCATTAATTGCTAAAAAAACAGATACTCCAGAAAAAGAAATAGTAAACATCTTAGAGCGTCTTAATGATGTAGAAATCGCTAAATTCACCTATACGCGCTCTGATGCAGAAATTATATTTTTAGTCCCTAGAGAAGACAGCCATACCATCCATCGTATCGCCAATCATTTACACACTCAAAACACTGCAAAAATTAAGAAAATAGAGGCCATACTAACATTCACCAAAAACAATAGTGTTTGCAGAAGCAGACAACTATTGCACTATTTTGGCGAAGAAGATACCGAAGACTGTAACATTTGCGATGTATGTATATCTAGAGCCAATACAACTGAACCCATAGATACTCAAAAAATACAAGACGAGATTATCGAGCTTTTAGAAGTAAAAAACTTATCTTCAAGAGATATTGTAAGTAAATTGTTGTATCCCGAAAAAATAATCTTAACTGTATTACGCCAAATGAACGAACATCGGGTGATAAAAATTAATTTTGATAACAACTATCAACTAGCACACAAATAATGAGAGACATTCGAATCCTTTTTATGGGCACCCCGGATTTTGCCGTTGAAACTTTAAAAACAATTCTAGAAAATAAGTTTAAAGTTGTCGGTGTGATTACAGCTCCTGATAGACCCGCAGGGCGTGGAAGAAAACTTAAAGCATCTGCTGTAAAAGAATTTGCCGAGTTAAAAAAAATAAAAGTATTGCAACCAACCAACTTAAAAGACGAAAAATTTATTGATGAATTAAAGACGTTAAATGCTAATCTCAATATTGTAGTTGCCTTCAGAATGCTCCCCAAAGTAGTTTGGAATATGCCAGAATATGGCACTTTTAATCTTCATGCTTCGCTGCTTCCTGATTATAGAGGCGCTGCTCCTATTAACTGGGCTATTATTAATGGAGAACAAAAAACAGGAATTACGACCTTTTTTATAGATGAAAAAATTGATACAGGTCATATCATTTATAAAGAAGAAGTTGATATCAACAAAGATGATACTGCGGGCATATTACATGACACTCTTATGGTCAAAGGTGCACAATTAGTTATAAAAACAATTAAAGCTATCCAAAATGATGCGGTTACCGTAATACCTCAACCAGAAAATAGTGATTTTAAGACTGCCTACAAACTAAATCGTGATAACACCAAAATTGACTGGCAAGCCGATATGCAAACTATACATAATCTTATTCGTGGATTAAGCCCCTATCCATCGGCATGGTGCCAGTTACAGAATAATGATGATATTGAAAATGTAAAAATATACCATAGTCACCCCGTTGAAGAAATGCATGCCCATGCGCCAGGAAAAATTATAATAGAAGATTCTGTGATAAAAGTAGCTGTTAAAAACGGGTATATGATACTTAATAAATTACAACTTCCGGGTAAGAAAGCAATGGAATCAAAAGCCTTATTAAATGGTTATACTTTTTATAGAGATGCCAAAATGAGTTAAAACCTAGTGTTTATAAGGGTTTAAAAATTGATAAAAAACAACAATGTTTATTAACAATCCCATTGAGTTATCAACAAAACCCCGTATTTACTGGGCTAATCCTTGCACGAATCATAAAACCGTATAAATTTGTAAAGCGTTTAACATAAAAAATTGGTCTAACCAAACAATTAATTAAAAAACATAATTATGAACAAAACAGAATTAATCGATGCAATGGCAGCTGACGCTGGAATTACTAAAGCAGCAGCAAAAAAAGCCTTAGAATCTTTCTTAGGGAATGTTGAAGGTACTCTTAAAAAAGGAGGACGTGTTTCTTTAGTAGGTTTCGGATCATGGTCGGTTTCAGAAAGAGCTGCAAGAGAAGGTAGAAACCCTCAAACAGGAAAAACTATCAAAATCGCTGCAAAAAATGTTGTGAAGTTTAAGGCTGGTGCTGATTTATCTAGTTCAGTAAACTAATCAGTTCTTTTTTAGATATTATTACAGAAGCTCCTAATAATAAGGAGCTTTTTTTATGGTTTCTATTATAAAAAAACGCTGAACTTTCTTTGATTATTAAAAATAATTATTTAGCTTTAATAAGAATAAAACCATCGCATGATATCATTTCAACCTTCAAAAGGACATTTGCTAGTTGCAGAGCCATCTATAATTGGTGATGTTTCTTTTAATCGTTCTGTAGTTCTTTTGGCTGACCATAGTGAACAAGGGTCTATTGGTTTTATAATGAATAAACCTCTGGAGTTTCATCTTGCAGACTTAGTTCCAGAAATTGATGTAGAGTTCAAAATATATAATGGAGGCCCTGTAGAACAGGATAATCTATATTTCATTCATAAAATACCCGAATTAATCCCTAACAGTGTAGAAATATCTAGTGGTATTTATTGGGGTGGTGATTTTAGTATTGTGTCAGAATTGATTGCAGAAGATAAAATCACCCCAAATGAAATTCGTTTTTTCCTTGGATATTCTGGTTGGGATTCAAAACAACTAAATCAAGAACTAGAAGCTAATTCTTGGGTAATTGTAGAAAATGATCCAACCAAAAATATTTTCGGAAAATCATATGACACGTTCTGGAAAGAAAAAATGATAGAACTGGGAGGTGAATACATCTTATGGTCAAATGCACCAGAAAACCCCGCATACAATTAATCTCCTAAACGGATTCTACTATTAAGTAACCCCACAATTCTTTTACTAATTGTTGTATCGTATTCTTTTTTTCTAAAGCGAGTAATCGGAACAATTCCTGTAATTACATTAGTAACAAATAATTCATCTGCTTTTTGAAGTTCAAAAGGAGATACTGAGGCTTCCTCAATTTGAAATTCTGGTAATTTCTTAAGAAGTCTTAATAATTGAGTCCTTAGGATCCCTTTAAGACAACCATCTGCTACAGGTGGTGTTTTTATTACTGTTCCTTTGACCAAAAATAAATTACCATTAAGTGCTTCTATAATCATTTTGTCAGCATTCAGAAGCAAGCAATTATCAAAACCATTTTCTTTAGCAAAAATACTCCCAAGGATATTGACTAATCTGTTATTTGATTTTAATGTAGACAAAAGATCTTTTGCAACATAATGATCCTTAAACAAAGTCACTTCATATGCTTGATCAGTAATAGTATAAAAAGGTGACGCTATTTGAGACATCGTAATACAATAGGTAACCTCATTTGATATAGGTGTATACAACCCACCCGAAACTCTATTTACAATTAATTTGACCCTTACAGACTTGTTAGTAAGTCCATTTTCTGTAATCAAATCCAAAATCTCCTTCTCAAGGAATTCTGGTGTAAATTGCATGGGTATTTGCATCCTAAGAATGCGCATGGAAGCCATTAATCTAAAATAATGGTCTTCCCAAAAAAGAATGCTACCAGAATTAACACGTATTGTCTCAAATAATGCATCTCCGTATGCATATCCTCTGTTATTAACAGGCAACGTAGCCTTGTCATCGTCTAATAAATTTCCGTCGATATTAATCATAAAAAATTCCCATTACCTAGAAATGTGAATGGGTAGTACATATTTTGTATTAAAAAAGAGAAGTTATGCCGAGCCCAAAACATGTTTAAGATTACCAATCATATTCTCCCAAAGCATTTTATTTTCATCCATCTCATCATCCTCTGAATAATCAGTAACCATAAGAGAAACATCCTTTGTAATCTCATCAACCTGAATACGAATTTCGAAGAAATAATCATTATCATCCTCATCATCACTTACCCATCTAAATTTGATTCGCTCCCCACTTTTTTTACTAAGTAGTTTTGCCTCTTCCTCAGAATCATCCCAAATAAAAGTAAACAACTCTCCTCGAGAATTCACGTTATCAGCAAACCACTCTGAGAGCCCTGATGGCGTGGAAATATATTGATATAATAATTGTGGAGAAGACTTTACCACGAATTCAAGTTCATATTTTGTTTTTTCAGACATAATCATTGTTGTTAATAAGCCAATATATAGATTAATTGTCGACTTTAAAAGTACATTGAAAAAAAAATTAATTATGCATAAATGTTTGCGTCAATCTATTTTGTTTTTATATTTGCACCCTCCTAAGGAATACATATAAAATAATGTTGTTATTTGGGAGATATATAAAAGGCGAGGTAGCTCAGTTGGTTAGAGCGTCGGATTCATAACCCGGAGGTCGGGGGATCGTGCCCCCCTCTCGCTACAAATACAGAAAAATTGATTCAAAAATCAACAAAAAAGCGTCTTTTTAAGGCGCTTTTTTTATATATTTCTACTTGATTTTAGATAGTTTTCGATTAAAACCAATACGCTTTAAAATAGCTCTACTTATCAATTATTTAATCAGATAGAGGCAAATTCCGCTTTTTTATTCTGACGAAAATTCTTATTATTAATATTCACACACAATAGTTTAAACAATGTATCAAACCTTCGGTTGTGTTATTGTAGAAAAGAAAAAAGGGTTTTTCTTACGAGATCGCGTATCAAAATCAATATCAGCTTTGGGTCTAAAAATAAAGCAAAAAAGTTCTGACATCTCTCACTTGGCAGATTACCTAACCACAAACACCCTAAAAGATGATCAAATAATAGCAGCAGAATATAAAGACCGATTTATACTATTGGGGCATCCACTATATTTTTTAATGAATAAAGAACTCTCAGATACTGTTCAAAAAACCAAAAGAACAATATTTCATTTTTCAGAACATAAAAATAGTAGAGAATATGGGTATAAATATTATTCGGACGGAACTTTATGTACACATAGTATTTGTTTTGGAGAAAATTTTGATGTTTACCAAAGGGATTGGTTTCAAAACGGAATAAAACTACCCCAGTCTATACATCGAGAAAATGCCTTAAAAAAATATGCTTTAGACAGAAATATACCTTTTGATTTAGTAACACTGTTACATATATCCTTGCCAAGAAAAGGTATGTCTTCTTTACTTTTTCATCCTATTAAACAAAAATGGGTCTATGGAAAACAAATTATTACTGTACACCCAGATGGTGTGGTAACCTCTTTTCAGGAATTGGCTCCACAAGGGCATAAACGAGGACAAATCGTTTCTATTGATCCAAACTTGGTAAAAGAAGGACTACTCATAACTTGGCAAGGACTATTTTATGAATGGCATCACAGGACGATTGAAGAACTTATAGGTTTTAGATTTGATAGCCCTTCACAATATCCTAATGATATAACTTGTACAAAATATGAATTACATTAATAAACGATATATACATATCATTTTGATGATCTTGATTTCTGGTCTTTTAAGTTCTTGTTCAAAACCTAAAAAATATCAAATAGGAATCACAGCAGTTTCTGAACAGGGTTATGGTGTGATTATAAATAAAATAATTCCTCATACTACTGCTGCACTTCCTATTAAAATTGGAGCAAATAACTTTTGTAAGCTTTACATATATCCCACAACCTCTGTAGAGCATGCGAATGCTACGTGGTTAAATGATTTTAAAGGGGTACCTCATGACCAACTACCTAATTATATTACATTCGAATATCAACTTGCTGCTATTTCTGAATGTTCTGTATCACGCAAAGACAAAACCATTAAACTACAATTCTTACAAGATTATAAACCCTACCAAAAAGGAGACACTGTGGTTATGAGATGGGAACTAGCTGAGTATTACTTAAAGCGAACTCGGGATATTGTCAAACTAATTCCTTCTATAAAAGAAATTCATAATTCTAATGATACTCTACTTAAAAGAGAATTAGAAATAGCTAAAGCATACTATACCAAATCAAATTGCAAAAATTGGAATTTAACTAACCCAAAAAAATTCAAAAAAACAATAGATCTCAGGGCGTTTAAAAAATCTAAAAAGATTGAACGTTTCGGCAAACAAAACAAAAGTGCTTCGGGAAGCTATTACGGTCTTAGGGTACTTTATCAATTTTACGATGACGGAGAAATCAAATTATATTTAGAAAACTATGCCACCAATCCGTGGAAATAATTTCTACTTTCTGAAATTTCGGAAAATGATCTAAACCGAAAAAAAGGATGAGGCTGTAAACGAATACCATCAAAAAAAATTCTAAAATTTAAAAAATGAAAGTTCACTAGATGCGTAATTATAAAAATGACATTATAGATTATAACATGTCTAGCATTGTTTTTAATCTAATTCTAATTACCTATTTATACTTTTTTGATTTGTATATTCAAAATAGTACCTCTATCTAACACTGAGTCGATCTGAAGAGTTCCGTCAAACTTTTTTAATCTATTTTCTATGTTTTGTAAACCTATACCTTCTTTGACTTGTTCCGTTTTAAACCCTATGCCATTATCCTCAAAGATAATGTGAATATTATCATTCAATAGATCTATTTGAATATGTATTTCTGAAGCTTTCGCATGCTTTAGTGTATTTGTTAACAGTTCTTGAATAATTCGAAAAACTTCAACACCTAAATCTTCACTAATTTCATTTATTTCATTTTCAGGAAATACATTTAAAGTAACCGTTAGATTATGAACGGTTCCGATATCATTCAAATACTCTTGCACAAGATTAGTAAATTTATTTTGATAGAATTTTTCGGGCATCAAATTATGAGATATTTTGCGTATTAAATTATAGGTCTCATCTATTTGCCCTTTTATAATATCAAACGCTGTGTCTTTCTTTTCGGTTGAATCGAGTTGTAATTTTATAGCAGCAAGGTTACCTCCTATACTATCATGTAAATCTTGTGCGATACGTTTTC
Source organism: Aquimarina pacifica (assembly GCF_000520955.1). Classification (GTDB taxonomy): domain Bacteria; phylum Bacteroidota; class Bacteroidia; order Flavobacteriales; family Flavobacteriaceae; genus Aquimarina; species Aquimarina pacifica. Next base: position 104,150 of record NZ_JACC01000001.1, read on the forward strand.
TTTCTGAGTTTTGCACCTCTATAGACGACCGAATCAACTTTAACTCTTGTTCTTTTATCAATGTATTTATCTTTTCTCCATTTATTTCTTCCTGCTTTTTGCTTAACTTATTCTTGGCAACCAGTTTTTGATAATAGACAATCAAAAGAATAACACTAGATATTAAAACTATTAATAAAGCGATAAACATCAACTGCTTCATCTTTTTTTCTGATTCGAGTCGATTTTCGTTTAGCTGCTGATCCTTTTTTAATAATTCAATTTCTTTTTCTTTTTGCAGTATTTGATATTTTACTTCTAACTCTTTATTTTCTTTATTTTTTTGAATTTGAACGAGTGAATCCTTTAGCTTATACTTTTTGATAGTATACTTATCTGCATCTTGATAATTTTTCTGTGCAATCAACGAGTTACTTAAGTTCTCTAAAATTTCTATTTCGATATCTATAAAGCCTTTTTGCTGTACTTTTTTTAGAAGGTTTTTATAAATAGTTATGGCTTTGTCGTACTGTTGCTTCTGATGGTATGATTTTCCGATTGTATTATCAGAGAGTAGTATAAATTTTAAGTCCTTATCCCCAAACATTTTTTTTGCTAATAGTCCATATTCTATCGCCTCATCTAATTTCCCCATCTTTAGATAACATGCACTTATGCTTTCTAGACAATACCCCCTTGCTTTATGACCACTGGGCGCTTTACATGCTTTTTCTAAATATAACAAAGCATTATCATACGCTCCTTTTTTGGTATATATCTGCCCCAAATTATTGTATGCAAAGTATATGGTATGATTGTTTTTATCTATTTCTATACTCTCTTTATATAGAGGAATTGCCTTATCATATTCTCCTTCATCAGAGTAGTAATCTGCTAACCCCCTTATATGGTGAACAGAAACTTCTTTGCTAACCAATTTGTTCTCATAGAGATCTAGTCCTTTTAAATGATATTGCCCTCTAATACCGGTAAGCCCTTTGAATCCATATCCAATGGCTAGCATATTATATGCTTTGCTAAGCATAGCATACGATAGAGAGTCTGATTTTCGAATAGACAATTCATAAATTTTATTCCCGTAGTAAATAGTCGAATCCGGAATCTCTTTTTCCATAAAATACCTTCCTAAATAATTCAACCCTTTTAAATGCTGATCTTTATTTTTAAGAATAGGTTTTACTAATGCAAAAAAATCATCATGATCAAGATCATTGATGTTTTTAAGTTTTTTTTCGAGTTCATCATACCCATATTGACTTTTTTGGCAAAACATTTGTGACGCGAAAAAAAAAACTAAAAAAAGAACAAGATAATTGGACAGTGGTTTCAAAATATGATGATATTGAAATATTGAGTTTATATGCTTTGTAAAAATAAACTTTTCAGATGATCAAACTCTAAAAAGGCTGTTGATTTATATGGATGTGATCTATTCCTACTGTTACTTTTATTACTGAGTTGTATTCATGAATAAAACCTCTATAGAGGCTTTTCAAAATATTTTTATGTAAAAACAAAATTGAAATATCTACTTGATCTTGTTTTCAAATCCAACACAAAAAAATAACTTTTAACTAACAAAAATATTGCCCTATCTCCTTATTAATCAATTTTTAGTTTAATAAATATACATACATGATTAAAACTTTAAATGACCAAAGAAATTGAATTCTAAATTTCTCTGGTCATTGGTTTTAAGTTATTGAGTATCTCACTCCTTACTTATGATTTGATATCAATATTCAGCTATTCGATGATTAGTTTTCTAACCTGACTTACTGTCGATGTTTCTAATAAAATAAAATAGACACCTGCGGCCAACTGCTGCATATTATATTCAAATGCATAGGTGTCTGAACCTTCTCCCATTCTTGAGTCCAAAATTCTATTATCAACCATTGTAAAGACTTTTACATTTATCGATTGCACACTTGATAAGGCAACATCTACTGTAAAGCTTCCAGTAGGTGATGGGTTAGGGTATGCAGTATAGTCAATATAACTGTGTACAGTATTTGAACCTCCACTCTCGCTTCCTTCCTCTGTTTCTATTTCTTTATCTACAACAACTACGGTTTTTGTAGTACTTGCAGTACATAAACCTCTATATGTTATTAAAGTGACTTCATACTCTCCGGGAGTTTCAAAAAATGCTTCGGCATAATTATCATCTTCATAAGTTATTATTGCCTCTTCAGGAAAGATCCATTCTACTGTATCAGGAAAGGGATCACTGTTCTCAACGAGCACAAACTCCTCTCCTACAAACACCTGTGTAGAAGCAATAAACTGCGATCCTATAGTATCTGTAGTAGTATCTATAAAAATAGAATCTACAGCTGTACATCCATCAGAATCTGTAACTAGGACTTCATAAATGCCAGAATCACTAACTTCTACAGTAGATTCAGAACTCCTAAAACCATTCTCAGAAGTCCATTGATATGTGGCGTTATCATCTTCTATCGTTGCGTCTAAAACAATGGTTTGATCTAGACATAATGTAACATCCTCTCCTAAATCAATAACTAATTCTTCTGGGTTATCCAGAAGAATCTCTCTTGTTATTTGGCACTGCTTACTATCTGTTACTGTTACTGTATAGGTTGCTGCACAAAGGTTGTTGATATTATTCGTGGTCTCACCTGTACTCCACATATAGGTGTACGGAGGAGTTCCGCCTAAGGTTTCTAAAGAGATGATTCCATCACATCCACCATAACATGTGGGTATAGTTAACGACGGTATTATTTCTAATGCCTGTGGTACAGTTAAAGTAATCTGATCGGTAATTTGACATCCTCGTATATCGGTAACTTCTAGGGTGTAGGTACCAGCAACTATATTTTCTAATTGTTCGCCAGTCTCACCATTGCTCCATTGATAGCTATAAGGTGCCGTTCCACCCTCTACCTGTGGGGTAATAGTCCAGTCATTACCATCTCCACAAAAGACAAAATTCGCCTCTAAGGATAGTTCTAATATATCCGGTTGTCCTAATTGAAAAGTAGTACTTGTAACAGTAGTACCAACAGCATCAGAAACGATTACATAATAAGTACCAGAGCCTCTATCTTCTAATAAAAACCAATCATCCCCTACTTCTAAATTACTATCGGCATCAAACCATTGATATATATATTGCTTTGATGCGTTAAATGGGGCTCCACCTTCTGCAATAGCACTTAAACTAGCATTTTCATCTCCGAAACATGAAACTACATTAACCTGTTCTACGATTACTTCTAATGGTGGTGGTTCATATAAATCAACATTTTCGATTTCAAGAATACATCCATTGGCATCAGTAATTGTGACAGCATATCCCTCAGTACCTATGTTGTCAAGCACATTGATAGTAGAAGGCTGAATAGTATTATCAAAATCTCTCCACTCATACTGATAGGGCGGTGTTCCTCCTCCGATTGTTAACGTAATACTTCCGTCGTTAGCTCCGCTAACCGAAGGATATAACCTTACAATTGCACCGCTAACAAAAAGACCTGGGGGTTGCTCTATTTCTATTTCTGCTTGCACTGTACATAAATTTGCATCGGTAACAGTGACCGTATAATTACCTGCTCGTAATGAGGAAATATCTTCTGTAACTTCTCCATTACTCCAACTATATGAGTAAGGAGGCACACCACCATCTACTGTAATATCAATCTGGCCATTTTCGTATCCCCGACACAATAAATGAGTTACGCTAGATTCAATTTCAAGAACTGCTGGTTCTGTGACTTCATAAGAAGTGTTATCTGTATTTCCATTACTATCGGTAACTATAACAATATAAGTTCCTGCAAGAACAGTAGTCATTGTTTGTGGGCCTGTAAATATTGGATCAGAACCTCCTCCTACTTGATACCACTCATAAGAATATGGCGATACTCCTCCTTCTGTTGTTGTATTTAACGGAATTATTGTTTCTTCTCCAAAACATTGTATCCCTTCTTCTAGTAATAGAGGTGTTATTAGAACAATTAATGGATCTGGTTCTGTAATTTCTTGAGTTATTGTTGCGGTACAATTATTTGCATCTGTAACTACTAATTGATACACTCCCGCGGCAATCCCATTAATATCTTGACTCGAAGAATTGTAACCTACTCCATCTATTCGACTCCATGCATGACGATATGGTAAGACTCCTCCTCTTACTTCTAGAGATATACTTCCGTTACGGGTTTCAAAACCTGTCAAATTAACTGGCTCAATATCATAAATTTCTAGTGCAGCATCTGGTTGAGTAATAACCACAGACTCACTCAATGACGTCGTACACAAATTATCATCAATCACAACCAACTCATACGTCCCAGCACTTATATTTTCTAGATCTTCGGTGGATGCTAAAAAACTTGGATCCTCTATCTTAGTCCATCTATAAATATACGGCAAATATTCGCCTGTAATTTCATCCCGAGGACCTCCGCTTACTGTAATATCTATAGCTCCTGTTGCTTCTCCATAACAGTTTACATTCGTGGGTTCTTCGCTCAAAACTACTGTCAAATCATCAGGTTGCATAATTTCAAAAAAAGCATCATCACTTGCTCCCTGGCTATCAGTAGCAAGCACTCTGTAGGTTCCTGCTGCCAGACCATCAATACTGGTTTGTGTTAAATCAGTAGTAACCGGAGATTCTGTTCCTTCTTCAATTACATACCACTGGTACGTATAATCTGCCGGTGTTGCACCTGTAATAGGGTATCCTCCTACCACCGTTGCTCGAAGTTCTCCCAATAAATCTCCATAACAAAGGATTGGATTGGTTTGTTCTATAGTCACCTCTAATGGATCCGGTTCTATAACTTCAAAAGTTCTACTCATCTCGCATCCTGTATGATCGATTACGATTACCCCATACTCACCGGCAGAAATACCAGTGATATCTTGGGTAGCAGCACTAAATGATACATCATCAGTTTTGGACCATGTGTATGTAAAAGGCCCTACTCCTCCTTCAATATTTATATCAATAGCGCCATTGGTACCATCTACAGTAGTTGCATTTGTTACTAGTACCGGAGTAATTGAAATCTCAGTTGGCTCATCAATTACAATATTCTGGGGAACAGCTATCTCACATCCATTAACATCTCTAATCCAAACTTCATAGGTTTCCGGCTCTAGATTAGATATTGTTAAATTAGTTAAATCACTCTCTAATATATAATTCACCCTATTATCTATAGAAAAAGAATAGGGTCGTGTTCCTCCTCCTGGATTTAATATAATTGTACCATCATCTTGTCCATAACATGATACATCGGTTTTAGAGAGAGACAAGCTTAAAGCTTCTGGTTGTAAGATGACTAACTCTTCGGATCTGGCAGTGGTATAGCCATCGTTTACCTCAATAAAATAGGTTCCTGCACCTGTGCTTAATTCAATGTCATCTTCATTGGCTATAGCAGATCCGTTTCTATACCATTGATACGTATAGGTTTCTGATCCTCCCTCTGCCTCGGCCGTAATTGTTATAATCCCAGCATTACATATGATGGCAGGAGCATCAATAGACACTAATAATTCTTCGGGCTCTGTAATTTCTATCGGAGTCGATTGTTGTACGCAATCATTGGCATCTGTAACCGTAGCTATATAACTACCTGCAATCAAATTATTAATCGTTGTTCCTGTACCTGCATTTGTAGGAGGCGTTCCAGCTCTCTGCCAACTAATGTTGTATGGATTAGTTCCTCCTCCTACCGAGATGGTAATAGATCCATTGGCTTGTTCAAAAACAGTATTATCAACTACGGTTTGTGGGGTTATTCTTATTTCATCGGGTTGTGCGATGGTATATACTCCCGAGATATCAGAGGTACAAACAGTAACATTGCGATCTCGAACTCTAAAACGATAGCCAGTACTTGTATTACCATTTAGCAAAAAAACATTACTATTTTGCCAAGTGGTATTCGTGGTTCCTTGCCACAAGGCATATTGATATTCACCTGACGTTCCTCCTCGGGCAGTAATAGTAACTGTAGCCTCTTCTCCATGACAATCTATATCGCCTATACTAACATTAGATATTACAACCGGTAACGGAATATTCTCAAATCTAATATTGGTAAGTTCTGCTTCAATTCCTCTTTGGTCAGTTACTACCACCTGATATATGCCATCTCCCCCAGTGATAGAATTACCAACCGTATCTACTGTATCTCCTTGTTCTCTCCAAGATATACTATACGGAGGGGTTCCTCCTTCTATATCATCATCTGATAATGTAAGCACACCGTCCTCAGCTGATGAACAACTTGGATCTTGTTTTTGAATATCTGATTCAGAAAAAGTAATAGGGTCGGCATCTATTAATGTAAAATTTAGACTCACTGAACATCTACTTTGCCCATAAAACCGATAATTATATTCTCCTTCTCCCAAGTTATCTCTTAATAACCCTGAAATCGGTACGGGAATTCCAGAAGAATCTCTATCCGCTTCTCCTGTATCTAAATCATAAATGGCCTCATCCATTAAATAATACAACGTTCCATCAGTATCTTCAAAAGGCACATCTCCGGTAATTGAGCCAATTTCTAAATATCCCGTGGCAGTATTTGCAGTTGCTGGAGGAAAATATTCAACATCGTTTAAAACTGTTCTGGTTGCGGTTTCTATTCGTACTGTTACTTCTTCTGATTCACAAGCGGTACTATTTCTATCCCTTACTCGTACCCTATTGATCCCTGATGATAAACCAGGAATCACTCTTGGAAGTGATGTAATCGTATACCAGGGACCGTTATTTGCACTGAATTGATATGCCCCAGATCCACCATCTAATGAAGTGATCACAGCACGTCCTGTGTTTCCGGTTTCGCAAGTAGGTGTACTTGCCTCCATTGTAAAGGTTATAGGATCTAATGTTTCGATATCAAAATCGTCACTAGTTGTCAGGCAGGTTGCTGAGCCACCATCATACCCTCCTATTTCTAACCGATAAGTACCATCGGTAATATCAACGTCTTTGGTATCAAAATTATATCTCCATTGCCCCCCAACATTAACAAATGTACCTTCTGCTGGTAATATATTATTGGCATCAGAATCCAAAGTACCATCTGGTCTATACTTAAGTAAGTTAATGTACAACTCCTCATCGGTATACAAATTTCTGTTAAATACAAAAGCAATACTGGCAGGAGTATCTGCACAGGATTGTGTAACAATTGGATCACCGACTAGCTCTGGAGGAGGTGGTAAAAAATCAACTGTTAAAATATTGGATTCCTGTTCATCCGTTCGTATTATATATAGGTCATTATTACAATCTGTACGAATTCTTACAGAAATAGTATAGTCTCCTGCTATAGCCTCTTGATCGCTTATACTATTAGGATATAAAACCTCGGGGGTTAATGTAAATGATGATTCTCCTTGAACCGGAGTTATCCTATTCCAGACAGGAGCTTGAGCGGTCAATGGATATCCCGCATTTTCATAATCTTCTACTGCTTGTCGGGCTTCTTCAACTGCTTCTTCTTCTTCTTCACAGCTTCCTTCATCATCATTAGCACAGTCATTTTCTTCATCTTCGGCTTCAGTAAGCGCATCTAACACAGCTTGATAATCTGGGTGTGTAATGGTTTCAGTATTAATAGGGTCTAAAAACTCCCACTGATATGCTACTGCAGAAAACCCTGGAGATGCTTCGATATCAATACCGCTACTGGTACACCCTGTCTGGACAGAACCCACATGTGCATCGGTATCTGCATACCAGAGTTCCGTTTTGGGTACAATGGACACCTGTGCAAACCCTTCTCTTCCCCTTGTTTGCCGCGGAAAAACCTCTGCCCTAGTATATTCTCTAAAATAACAATTGTAATCTACGTTTCTAAAATCGAAAAATATATGATCCCTATTAATCGCAGAAGAACAGCCATTAAAACCACTATTACGGTCAAAACTCAAAAATTCTATTTGTGTCAAGGGATTATCACTCGTGAATGTATGGGCTCTTGGAAAAAAAGATCGGTTAGAATACCCTCTATTATCATCGGGATCTCCTGTAATATACTCTATATCTCCATTTTCGAAATGAAGTCCAATATATTGTAAACCATGACTTCTACAAGTTGCTCTTCCTTGTCCGATATACCCAAAAATACGTACTACATATTCACGCTCTTCTTCGGTCTGTTGCGCATGTATATTCACTATACTAAAAAGCAATATAACTACCCAGATTATCTTTTTCATATCATTCATCATCTCTAATAGTTTATTTCAATTTTCTTAATTGGCGAAGAAGTACCCGAATCTAATACTGCTTTTAACAAGTAGGTATAATGGGTATTCACTTTTAAGTTGTTATCTATAAATTTTTCTTCCTGATCAGTAAATACTTTATAGAGTGTTGGTTTTTCATCTTCTTCTGCTCGATAGAGTAAAAACTCGTTAATCTCGCCCTCTTTGTATTTCCATTGTAATATTATTCTTTTCTCGTCACGATTGACAAGTCCATCGAATTTATCAATCTCAGGATTTATTGTTTGCTTTGCTGATCTAATGGTTAGCGGTGTTATGGGTTCTGATTCTAGCCCTGATTCGTCTATAGTAACTAAGGTATACAGATAGGTAATCCCAGATTGCACACTGGTATCCCTATGTTTAGTTTCTGGTATATTGATATCCGCAATAAGCGCCCAAGAGGTCTCTGCTCCTTTTTCTTTTCTATATATTAATGTCTTAGCTGCATCTACACTACTGCTGGTAATCCAAGTAAGTTCAATCACTCCATTCTCTGCATTAAAAGATTCAAACACGGGTTGTGTGGGTGGCACAACATCAGGCTTTACCAATGTTAATACTTCAGAAAAATTTGATGGATTGTATCTCTTATCAAAAGACTGTATTTTATAATATACTTTGGGGTTTAGGTTCTTAATTTTTATGGTATCTATAAACCTGTTTTGTGGGGTTGGTTTTATCGTAATTTGTGTAAACTCTTCATTCTCTAGATTTGCTCTAAACACGCGATATCCCAAAAAATCTTTTTCTGTATTCATTTGCCATTGCAGTTGAACTACACCCGTAGAATCAATTGTACCTATAAGTCCAAACGGAACTGCTGGTGGGGTGTCATCTACTGGTTGAATCATTTGAGGAAATGATTTTCTTCTACTCCCATCCTTACCAACCGCGGTAATACTAAAATAATTGATGGTGTTAAGTTGAGTAACCGTAATAGTTCTACTAGCTTTTGGGATATCTGATCGTACGGCAGTATATTTTCCGTTTACCATATCCGATCTGAATAACTCAAAATGATCGAGAGTCTCTATGCCTTCTTCAGGAAACTCCCAACTGATTACTGCACTGCGGTTATCGGGTAATAATCTGGCTTCTATAATCCCCGGATTATGTAATAAAGGAGCCTTTCCTACTCCCGAAATCACTTCTGATGTAGGGCCAACCTCTCCAAAAGGTGAGATTCCCTTAATTCTGTAATAATACGTTTTGTCATTTTGTGGTAAACTATCAATATAAAAGATACGTTCTGATGATTTTTCATCTTTATCATTAAGATTAACCAAGGGTCTATCATTAAGTTTAGCAAATGAAGTACCATCTACAGATCTCTCAATGATATAACTTGTGTATTCTCTTTTAAGCAACTTATAATTCCAACTTAATAACGCATGTTTGTCCTTAAAAATCCCAATAAACTCTTGTGGTTTAGGTAGTGGTCGATACTCTGATAATCCTGTATATACTCCTCCGAACTTTACCTTTATTCTTTCCTCTGGGATCGCGGTATAAACTCTATAAAGATACCGTTCATTAGGTTTCACATCAGTATCAACATAGGCCAATCCAGAATACTCAGCAACCTTATAATCTTGATCTGCAGCAAATAATGCAAATGAGAACCGTTGTTCTAATACCTTGGCTTTATTTATGATCTGCATTAAGGCATTTCCTCCTTCTTCCATATCAACAGCAAAATCTTCTCCATATAGTGCTTGAGCTGCAATTGCTGCATTGTCATTTCCGTCGACAAAATTTTCCCATTCCATCATAGGTTTAGGAAGTATTGGCGTTACTGTCAATCTTTTTACAATAGGTTCTTTTAGAATTTCATCTCCAATTGCAATAGTTTTTCTTTCTATTACGTACCCGTATTGATTTGCATATTTCCATGCCAATGGAGTAGTAACTCCCCATCGCAACTTAATCGCATCTTTGGTAGCTACACTGATTACTTTTACCTCTGGTTCTTCATCCCCTATTGGTTGTTGGGCATAGGCTACAGAAGAGAAGCTAATCAATATTATTAAAATTGCCTGTACTAAATATCTATTCATAAATAGGGTTATAATATTTTCTATTTTCACTTGTTCCTTCTTTGATAGCCCCTGGTAGGATGTATTTTAGTGTGGTTTTATAATTACCCTTATCCATTAATGGGAAAGGTTTTGTAATCAGTTGTTCGTACTGTATCATATGTTCCCAATTCAAATCAGAACTAATTAATTGATACCTTAAATCTTCATAATCTCTATAGTAATATAGTCCCAAATCATATCGGTAAGGAATAAAATAGTTATACTGATCTGCGGGGATATCATTTTCTAAACTTGTTAGATACCAGGATATTGGTTCTACTCCTTCTACTGGGGGTACTCCTACTTTTTCTGTGCTTCGACGTACAGAAAACTGACCTGCCAATGGATATTCTTTATACAATAATGGATATACTTTCTTTTTATAAAAATCATTATCCATCACTGCTCGTGCTACTACCAGAGGTTGGTTGCCCGAATATGCCGTTCCTGTCAATTCTGAAATATCAAAAGGTTCCATCGGTTGTATACGTGTTTTGAGCGCAACACCATATGGGTAAGGAATATGATCGTATAAATCAAATACCTTATCCGCATCTGCCATTTTTTTGGCAAAAGTGGTATATTCACTTGTACCGAAACTATAGGTTAATAGTAATCGTTCATCACCTTTTATTTCTAATCCTTCTAAAGAATTAGATTTAATCTCTACCGTATTTTCATCATTCCCTTCGTCATCAAAACTCTGTTTAGTATAGGACTCCTTAATAGAGTTACTTGTAGCTGATTCTGGGGGAATTAAACTTATTCTTATATCATAAGAGTTTTTTGTACTCATCTCTTTAGGTAAGACATATGTAATTTGCTTTTCGCCACTATTATACCCAAAGGTTTTAGACATTATTCCTCCTGTTTCTGATCCCATAATCATACTTTTAGAAAACCCAGGAGCATTATCGAAGAGGTACTTTTGTCCTCTTTTTAAAGTAATATATCCGGTTCCGTATTCATTAATAAAGAAATTTTTCTGATCCAAAACAGGATACATAAAGTCGATATTAGTCAATGGTATATTATCCGGAGCCAGACCTGTGGTAAAACTTACCTCTTTAGTTTCTAGGGCGGGCCTACCATTATCCATTATTACCTCCCATTTTCCGTTAATATATTCTTCAAAATGTAATTGAACATATGCCTTCAGGTCTGTATTCGGGGGTAATATTTCATGAGAATAAAATGATGCCAGACTATTATAAGAATTCCATTTAACTTCTCCTATGATAGGTGTTCCATTATCTAGGACTTCAAATTTATCCACAAGAACTTTATACCTATGGTCTCCTGTATCATCAGGTATTTCAAATACTTTGTTTATTTGTAAATTAAAGGATACTTGTGGTACCCCAAACACATCTACCTCGGTAGTACCATCTTTTGGGGTCATATCCCCAATCACTACGATTCCGTCTATTGGCGAACCATCAACGATTTCGCAGTAATCACCCAACTCTATTTTAAATCTAAAACTTCCTTTAATAAGGCCACCTAAAACACTATACCTTCCTTTAAGATACCCTCTCAGCCATACTGGATTTGGTAACCTTGCTTGTAGTAATACAGCTGCTCCTCCACTAAAAATAGTAACTTTCTTTTTCTTACCAAATAGCCTAAACTTAACGCCCATTTTTCCTTGAAAATAGCCATAGGCTTGCCCATTAGCATACCAGCCATCTAATCCCACAGGACCTGATGACCCTTTACAATGGGCTTCTCCGTAATCCTTGACCATAATATCAAAACCAATACCCGAACGGAAACTTGCGTAATACATTAAGAATTTGAGGTCTGAGGACATCTCAAAATGAGAACCAAAGGCAAATCCTCTTCCTGATTCGAGCATATTAAGATCTCGGGTATAATCTAACTCAGATACATCTACCCCCAATAGTTCTGCAACAATTGGTGGTGGTGGTGGACTGCCTGGGATATCATCACCAAGCATGAAATAACTTTTGGTTGTCATTTTCAGGATTCCTATATCCATAATAACCCCTGTTGGATCTTCTGGTGTTCCTATAAGAATATGCCAGGTATCTGGACCCACGTAAAAATCTAACCATCCCGCTCGTCCGTTGGGCCCTACTCCTTTGAGGATTCCGAAATTGATATATAATTCTGATGTTGCATGAAAGACATCATTGACAAAATCAAACTTGATCATAACGTTGGCTGACATGGCTCCTGTTGGTGCATATGCTGGTAAACTTGTTCCACTAGCCAGATGTCCTAATTTTTCGCCTAACATTTCATAAAAATTCCCAGGTAGACTTGCTATTAACTCTCCCTCTCCTTTAAAATAAATTTCTTGTAATCCTCCAGAGGTTAGGAAAGAAATCCCGAACTCTAAAGAGCCATGAAACAGACTTTCTGAGCTTTGCGTAATAATCCCAACAGATGCCTTGAACCCAAAACCATTTTCTTTTGAAGGTTCATAGATTACACCAGAAACGGAAGCTCCAATTTCCATATAGGCTGCATCTTCCTGATAGGTTACTCCGGCCATTTTCATACGATTAAAAAAACCACCTCCAAATGAATTAATGGCAAATCCTGTAAAAATAGGAATTCCTTGTGGTAAGGTAACTTGCGCATCTGCAAACCAATATCTAAACTCGTCTGTTCGCCCAAAAAGTGCTTTTGCCTCTACCTCTAGTTTCATCCCAGTACTAAACTTAGCACCTACAGCTCCTGCAAAACCTTTTCCGTAAGTGGGGTCATCATCAAATATAAATACGGCCCCTTTGAGCTCCATACCGGCAACCTCCATCTGTACGAAGACGCGCTCTAAGTCTATACCATCATACTCCCACTTATCTCGACCATTATGATCTACCTGAATAGCTTTGATCGCCAACTTAGCTCCTCCTCCATTACCTCCATCACTCTCTGATGTAAGGTTGATATTAAAATCAAAAACTAACTCTGCTTTACCATCAGATGGTGTTCTAAGACCAAGTTCATTAAGAGAAATCGGGAAACCTGCAATACTCATCGATCCACGATATCCAAAATATGTGACCGAGAGTTTAGGTGATTCTGTTTGTAAGAGCATATTCTCAAACACAATGCCTTTAAAATCTACCGTATTGTCACCAGATCCAGAATCTTTACCTAATCCTGACTCTATTCCTACAGAACCATGAAGATTAGCTTTAGGTCTGAATTTATCGTCCTTTATTTTCATTTCTATATAGGAATCCTTGGTCAGGGTAACCTTAGCATTCCATAAATCAAAATCAATTTCGTCTGTGCTCGCAACTCTAAAACTATATTCATCAGGTTGTATAATTGCATTATACTTTAATCGATCTACTGATGAAACAGGAAGAAGAAATTCTCCGCTAAACTCTCCAGCTTTAAGGCTGTTTGTTTCTATTTCTAACTTAAAATATTCTAGTGAAAATTGCCATTTTGAGGCAGAGCCTTCGTCTATCGTTAGTATATTTTCTCCTGTAAACTTACCACTTACTCCTTGACTATCAATAATCATATCGGTGGCCCCAAAAGTAACTCGATTCTCAGATCCTCTTTTGGCAAAAGCTTTTGGCAATACAACTTCAAGGGATTGAATATACACCCCCCTCCAAAGCTCGGGAGCTTCATTATAATATGTAGTAAGATAGTCTGATGGTGTTTGCGGATCATTACGTAAATCACTAAAATCAAATATTGCTGTATTTAGTCTGAAGGTTGTTCCTTCTACTCCTTTGATCCCAAATTCTGGTAAAGAAATATTAATAAGCATATCATTCCAGTCACTAGCCACTACTTTAAAACTGCTTTCTACATACCCAAGAGTTTCTTTACCATCTTCATCTACTGGGTATATCAATCCATTACTGAATTGAATATTGGCATCTATTCCTAATTCTTTGAACCCCGAACAATCGATGGTAGCATACGTTCCTGTTTTTTCGAACCCTCCGTTAAGAGTCAAAAGAACTGACCCATTATTAAAATTAACGGTAAACTGAGAAATAAGATTAAGTTTTGCATCGCCAACAATTCCCCCTTCATGAGATAGTTTGATATCATCGGCTCCTAGAATAAGAACCCCACGGGCCGTTTCTATTTTGAGAAAAATAGTAAGTTCTGTATACTGCGGTTTGAAAACCGCTTTAGCGATTCCTACTGTATATTTAACATTACTAATTTCTATAGGGTTGATTGCGACGGGTAATTCGCCTAAACTTTCGTCCTTTAACTCATCTATATAATTTTTGGTTTCCTCTATTTTACTAAAAACATCTTTGGCCATTTCGAGCCACTTATTGTTCTCAATAGAATCGGCTGTATTAAAATTGAAACCAGTCTTCTGATGAAATTTTTCGGGTTGTTTATCGCTTATCGGTGTATCAAATCGTTCTAAAGACTTAAAATTACGAAATGCCTTTACTGCTATACTAGAACTAACTTCTTTGGTTATTGAATGAGAAACATTATCGATGCTACTATCTTTGGCAGAAGTTACCTTGTCACTTGTTATTTCTTTTTCTATTTCGGATTCTATGAAAGGAATATTTTTTGACAACACACTTGTTGTGCATACATAAAAACATAGAAACATTAAGACATGTATCGATTTATTCATAGGCTTGGGGCGAAATCAACAGAACAAAAAACGTAAAATATTCCCTTTATGAGTTTCTAATCATAGAGTAACTTCTCTGTACAACTTGATTCCTAATTACTTAATTCTTTAATACAGTGCAATTTTATGACTTTTCATCCAAAAAAAAATCACCGTTTTCAGTGATTTTTATTCTAATTCCCAGAAAGTTAAATAACCAAACACGCGATCTTTCCTCTTAATCATTAAGCCCACAAAGTATTTGGATTGGTTTATAGAGTTTAACAAAAGTCTATTTTGAGACTAGTTTAAACTCAACTAAACCAGGCATATCGTTTTAGATCTATTAATTATTGGAGCAGATTTACGCACAACTTAATCAAGGCCCGTTAATTAAAACAGAGCTACTGTTTAGAATTTTCGACCAATTTTGAAATAGTATTTCTAACATGCTCATTTCTTGTATCTAAGAGGCCCCGCGAAGGTCTACTTTCTTTGGACACAAACATATCTAGCATTACAATTGGTCGGTCAGGATCGTTAGTTAACATAAAATCTCCTAGATTGGTCTCATGTAAAAAATCACCATTATCGGTTAACTTTTTCTCAATATCATCAATTGCCTTAAGATGAACATCTGTTACCTGGATAGACAATGGTTCATTTCGGGACATTGAGCTGTTAAGGCTAAATAAATCTTTCCCCTCTATTTTTTCCATTGCTACCGCCTCGCGCCATACTCCATTATCATCTTGTACTCTAACCCTTCCATATAACTTAGCTCCACCATAAGGTTCCAACCCTTTAAGCACTAACTCCATTTCTTCAACTACATCATAATCAGTTGCACTATCAAACTTAAAAATGGCAGAATTCCCTTCATAATTACCTGTAAAAATTCTTCCCAAACCTCCACTTCCACTCGTGATTTCTGTAGCCGTAACACTTGGTAGCTTCATTACCTTCTCAACCTCACTCAATGCTGCTTTAAAACTTTTATCATCAACAATTTTGGAAGCAGCTCTATTGACAATTAATGTTTGTAGGTACTCTATTATGGACGAATTCGAAGAACTTCCTAAAACAAATATATCCTCTCCACCTCTTAATACAATATTAGAAAGAGAACGCACTTCATTTATTTTAAGAATTTCACTTTTTATTGCATCGGACAAATGTGAATCCTTTACAAAATCATGCATTTTGCTCACAAATAATTCATCAGTCCAGTCCTCTTCATAATACTTTTCATTAATTAATCGAGCTTCTAAATATAATTTTTTATTGGTATCAGCTCCCAAAGCAATTGTTCTCCAACTCGTATATCCACCGGATATTTCTATCTCAGTAATAATGTCATTAGATCCCTTTTCTGAACGCTTAGCATATTCTGATACTTCTTTTAGATTATCCACATCTAATCTATTTGCACTTTGATCCGCCTTATACAAGATTCGCCAAGCATCATAGGCATTTTCCATATTGTCCTCAAAATGCTTCACCACATCATCAGAACCTGCTATCAATTCATTTTTGATGGTATCCCATAAACATTGGTCACCTTGAGCTTCGATTCCTTGAAACCCAAAAATCAAAACAATCAGGATCATTACTCTTTTACTATATGTTTTCATTATTGTTTCCATTATTTACAGTTTGGTCTGTTTATTTTAATATTTTCTAAAATGGTATTCACTCGCAGGTGTCGTGCTCCATTATCCGTAGTTCCGGTATTTCTAAAGCCATACGTATTTCCATTCTTAAGAAGTACACCCTCTCCTCTATAATCAGTTACTACTTCATAGTTAGGCACATCTGCCTCGTCTATGAAATTCTTTTTTTGAAAATTTCCATCAATATATCTTCCTATTTCAGTACTATTACCTCCTGTTAGACCAGGATCTAACCTAACGATAACCTCCCCATTCTTGATCCCACTAAACTGAACCGGAATAGAAGAAGGAAACAAATTATCAACCACTTTAAGACCATCAATTAGTTTTTGCTTACTGGCGGGACTACCATCAACCATTAATCTGGTTAATCCTTCAAAACCAGTATTTCCTTCATACTCGAATCTTCTACTCACCTGTGCAAGCACTTCGATATTCCCTGGGACCTTACTAATTATAGGGAAGGTCCGAAGTAGCTCCGTAGCTCTCTCAAAACGAGTTCTGACTCTTTCTACTTGTACTTTTAATTCAGGTGTTATATTTGGAGATGTATCTACTTTACCTGTCACATACCCCATCGCAGTATTGGCTTTTGGATCATTGGCAATGGCTAATACTAACTCATCAGGAAGCTCATCAGTTTCTCTTACCAACCCAATAGGATCAGGCATTGGAGAATTAGGAACTGCATTGTCTATATCATCTAATGAATAATCCCTGACAGGTAAATTATTAGGTGACCTTAATAACGACTGCGCACTAAAACTTAGAAAAGATTGTACAATCGTAAAATTGCTTAAGTTCTGATATAGTTCTCCATTTTCTGAAGCAAAATCAGTATCACTAGTTGCTGTGGTTGCAATACTTAATAAATCTACCGCCATATCAAAAGCAACAGCAGCTTTGTGTATTTTAGACCCTGCAGTTAGTAAAGCTCCTGGTCCCGTTGCCAAACTTAATACATCAACAGCTGTAATAATACTCGCTGCGGTTGTTTGATTTGACGCAGAAATATCTGCGTACATTAGTAAAATTGCAGGTACAGGTAAATTGATCTGAGATTCGGTTTTACCAAAACCTTGTAATACATCTAGATTCGATTTATTATGAAAATACACCAAATCAAAAGGACGTAATGGATCTGACATAAACTCTCCTTTTTCTCTTACTAAGAAATGAGGAACCAAACCTTGTGTTTCATTTTGAGTTGCCTGAAACTTTCCTGTAGCACTATCATAATCAGTGTCTATAGAAAAATAGGTCGTTTTCTCTTTAAACCAGTCCCAATTATTAATTGCCCCTTGTGTCATTATCAAAGCAGAGGTATTAACTGCTCTTACTGCTATATTCTGATATTCTAAAACAAAGGATCTTCGATATAAATTATTTTCAAATGATGTTTTTCTATCCTCATGCAATTCTGTAGCCTTCATAAACAGTTTTGAAAAACCGACGATTAAACGTGCACGTTCATTATCTCCCGAAAGAAACCCTAGAAGTTTATCATCTACTTTAGTAAAAATTTGATAATAAAGAATTTCCTCCTTATAATTCGTATGACCACCTTGTCCTGTAAAAGATTTCTTATAGTAATTAACATCTTCTAACCCTAAAATTATGGTAGCCGCCTCTGAAGGGTTAGCATCTTCGATTAATCTAATTATAGCCGTCTCTCTATTATTAGACTCATCAGACCCCTCAAAAATTCCCTCATATGCCATTCTGGATAAGATCCTTACAACATCTTCTCCGCTAAGGCTATATATATCTGCTGTGGTGGCAAAGTTAATAGCTCGAATAAGATTCTCTATATCTACAGTGTCGACATAATCAATATCCTCTTTAATTGATGCTATAATCTCCTCTGTCTGAATGGCTTCTTCTTGAATTCCCTGTTCAATAAATAGAATAAATTCTTTAAGGAAGTCTATTTGAGTATTTGGTAAGTCACTCTCTACATACTTATCTTTTAGTTTGCACAGAACAATACGTTCATTGCCAACCCACTGATCTTTACAATCCAAGTATTTATCGGACAGCCAATTTAGAAATCTCCGCTCTGACCATTCCCAATACTCACCGTTTATCAAACTTGTTTTGGACCACTTACCATAATGATCCGTAGTCACATAGTCTATATATGTAGGAAAAGCCGCTCTTAATTCTGCAATCTTGGTTCTAATAAAAATATCATTGAAATTACCTAATACATGCCCTGTCTTAGACCATTTTATGATATCATTAGTAACAATATGTGTATCAGACCCTAACTGCGCATACCCATCTAGTTTTTTAGAAAGTACACTTCCGTTAAAACTAGGAACCGGAAAGTGCACCACATCTTTTAATTCACTAGTACCTCCTTCATAAAAATTTACGGTTCCTGTATCAAATCGGGTAGTCTTCATAAGTTGATAACTATCTTCATGATTTGTTAAAAAGATGCATTCTACACTGTAAAAATCAAAATCCCCATTATTGTTTTCATAGGCCACGGGTCCATTTGCTGTTTCTGCATAATACCCTAATAATGTAGCTGTATCACCGCTAAACTGCACCTTAGCGTTATAGGCTAGATCTCCTATTTTAAAACTCTTTAGAGTTCCGGGTGTAAATTTGATAAATTCTTGTATTTCTCCTTGAATCGACTCTCCATAATACCCATAATAAAACTCGACATTCTCTACATTATTAGGTAACACTATTGCTTCTGCTGATGGTGTCAAAAAAGTAAATGAATCATCATATGCTGAGGTGTTGCTTCTGTTTTCTCCAAATTTATAATCCCTAAAATATGAACCGATTACCACACTTGCTCCTTCTTCATCATCTTGAAACCAATACAACTGTAATCCCGGAGCATGAATTTTTTTCCAATCCATATGGTTGAGCGTAGTTCCTCCGTTATAATCCATCAAGAAATCAGTACTTCCTTTTGGTGTTCCATATTTTTTAAATGGATGCTCTAACCCAAATACACCATGACCAATCTCATGAGCAATAGTTCTTGCCTGATTCGTAGATTTCTGAAAAACAAATCCATATTGTTTTTTGAGTGGCATAAAGCCATCAATATCTTCACCGTTATTACTATCTGTAGCTTTTAGATCTGTAAGGAAGAGGTAATAATTGTTGTCGCTATAGGTACGTTGTGTCTTAAAATATGCTATTATCGCTTTTTCTTCTGCCGAATATGTACTTAGCAGACCACTATCTCCTGCATTAAGGGTTTGATCTGCGGTTTCTACATCCCAAACACTTTCTGGAACCTGTAACCTACTAGCTAGACTGATATTAAAATTGACTCCAGATTTTCTATAGACTTCATTAATATTTCCTTTGAGATTTGCCTCAATACTAACATCGTTAATAGGTACAATAACCAAATTAATATTTGAAAGCTCAGAACTCCCCATATGCACTAGGTTGAATGCTCCTGCAACTGCATATTTATCTTCACCCTTTAGTTTTACCGAGGCAACTATTTGCTCTATGAGATAATCCGATTTTTTGGTGAGTTTAAGAGTAGCTGTATTACCATTCCATGTTGCTGGGACCTCAGCACCATTTTTTGTTTTGAAGATAATATCATCTGTAGATAAACTGGCATCAGAAAAAGCAGCCTCGGCTGTTATAGTATCCTCTCCATTGGTATCTGACACTGCCTTAAATGGCACATTATATATACCATCATCTGGCATCGTAAGAGTTATATATTCTGCTCCTAGCTGATTTTTTACTGTATCCGGTAAAACATCGTAACTATAAAATCCAGATGCTTCAAAATTTACACGTACTCCTGTGGCAGAAATTTCTGCAATCTCACCATTTTCTAATCCTATAGTAGTATCCTCAGTAACTGCTCCTCCTTCTGCTACCTGTCCTTGGGTAATCGAGCCATCGCTTCCTATTTCCCACACTTTGTCATCTTCATCTTTTATGATTACATTATTACCTCCAGGAACAATAGCTTCTTCTCCATTCGTACCAGTAATTACAAAGGCTCCATTTTCATTAACTTCTATACTTTCTATTACAAAATCAACTTCTGCAATCGAGGATTCTCCATCACTTCCGTATATTATATCCACCACATCGATATCTACATCAACTGTCATTTCTTCTCCTTCTCCAAATTTCTCATCATACATGGTAACAATCTCTCCTTCGGCTAATTGTTTGTCTGTATTGATTAAAACATTAGAATACGTGACTCCGAATCTGGCTCTCTTTAGATATGGTATTCCTACGTATCCGGTTCCTGTAATTCTTCCATCTGACTGACTGGTAATCTCAGTGAGTGTAATAATAAAGCTTCCTGCTCGGATGCGATCTCCTACAGATAAGCCTGGATGGGGATTACGATTGGAAATAGCAATCGCATCGGGTGTGATGCCACAATTATAATCTGCTTCCTCATCTTGTGTTACTTCGGTAGTTACTTCTTGTACTTCTGAGAATGCTCCATACTGATATTTACACTTGGCTTTTACCTTATATTCATACGTCGTACCTGGCTTGAGATCCCAGATAGTGGTCCAACCACTATTAGTAATTTCGGTAAACCAATTTGCATCAGGATTATTAGCCTCCCTATAGGCTATAGTATATTCTGTATATGTGGTAGGGTCTTCGTCCCAGAATACATTGATCTTGGAAATTCCTTTGGGTTCAGCATATACATTCGGAAGTAGAACACAAGAAGAGGTTCTAGAAAACCAAAACACTTCACTTTTTCCCTCATTTCTAAAAAGCCCAATCTCTTCTGCTCCCTGCAAGGCTTTAGCACGCACTTGCCATGCATACCTTTTTTCTGGCAATAATAAAGGTTGCGTGGGACCATATACAAAAGAGGTTCCTCTGGTGGTAGTCTGAAAAACTGGTGGTAATGATAAAAACGCCGTTTGTGGATCTACAAAATCATCCCAGATTTCTACTATACTTAGTTCATATTCGACATTACTAACGTTAATATGACGGGGCGTCCATTGAAAAACAATATTTTCAACATCTGTAGGCTCTATATTACTCCCATCAAAAGGCAGATTAAGTATTGGGGGATCATTCTTAAAAATATAGGTATTTGCACAGGTCTTTGATGATAACCGATTACCTGTAGAAAAATCAAATACTTCAAAACAAAACTGATAACTTCCTTCGGGGATTGTACTAGCGTAATTACTCGAATTAATCCCTTGTATATTCTGAAACTCAAAATAAGGTGCTAAGTCTACATTAGTTAATGTTAACGGAATTCCTCCTTCGATAAATAATGAAGGCGCTCCAACAACAACATCTCTACTTTCGAAAGCAATCCCATTCCCCTCAAAATATATTTTAAGTCTAATTTGCTCATTAATGATCGTAATATCACTAAGTAGTAATTGTACTCGAAGTGGACTATTAATAGTAGTACCGTCTGCATAATTATAAAAATTTACAGGCGCCGGTGAATTGACCTGAGGAACAACTGTAATAGGAAATCGTTGCGCCACAGCCTGACTAGCGCAGGATAGCGCAACCAATAGTATAAGTATAAGCTTTTTCATAGGTTAGTGCTTTTCTATGTATTTTAAATGAAATTTATCTGGGTCTGTATAATTAAGGGACTTTTTTAAGTAAAAATCAATAATCTGAGAGATCATATAATATTCAATTTTTTGATCATCTTCTCCTTTGTCCTTCATTCGAAAGATATTTTCTTTCTCGTTCTCCATAAACTCTTTAAGAAATTTATCCGGATTTTTTACCTTCTCTATACTATTATAACTTTGTATAATCGGAAGCGTCCATCGATGACCAATCAATCGAGCTAATGCTGTCTCTGAATTTTTTTGTTTCTCTAGGTATCTTGTTTTCAATTCTGGATGTACTTTCTTAATATCCTCTGCGGACTTATTGTGCAATACATGATTGTCTACCGCGACTTTGGCTTTTACAAATGCTTTCTCGAATGCATAATCTAGGCGCTGCATATCTCTTCTTAGTTCCTGTAGCATTTTATAAATTAGCTCATGATATCCTGCCAAAAAGTCTTCATAGCTATATAATTCCTTGAGGTAATCAATTGCCTTAGGTTTATATTTATTTTCATTTTTTTCATCTGCAACAATACTTCGTAGCATTGTTAATTCTCCTTTTTTGTAGCCAGGAATATGATTAAAATGTGGATGATTTTGTAGGTTTTCTAATTGACTATTAATCTCTGCTAAAGTTCCAGAATAAAGAGAATCTCTATACTTGAACTGAATTATTTCATCTCCTTTGGTAGGTTTTTCTTTCTTTTCTTGGACTTTTTCTTCTTTTTCTTTTTTCTTTTTATCTCTTTTAGGCAGATTAAATTTTGGTTTAAATTTGTCGAGAATATAATTATATCCAAAAGTTACTGTGAGATCTTGACTCTCTGTAGTTGCATTTCTAAATTGAGATAACACATTCATATTAAAATTGTGTTTTTTCTTATACACATAGGTACTTCCTAACCGAATATTGGTCACTTCTCCCTGTTTCTCTCCGTTATTTCTACTCTCGTTATAGCTTACGGATCCAGTGGTACGCAACGTTTTATCAAAAAATTGTTTATTCAGAGACAGTATAGGTCCAAATGTTATACTATTATCAATACCAATGGTATTGTAGGTAGCATTCACCGCTGCTGAAACATTAAGGTTATTAATAGGATATCCTAATGTATAGGTCATACTGCCATTATAGAAATTCGAATTTCCATTATCAACGGTAATCCCTCCTTGTTTGTTTATTGCATTTTGATAAGAAAGTGCGATATTTAGATTTCGCTTTTTGGTTTCGGTATCCTTTAGAATATAATTGGCATTAAGATTAGCATTCTGTGAAATCTGCTGAAAATCTAATGTATCAAGGTTATCGATTTCTGAAACTTCATTAATATAATCGAACTGATTCTTAATATTGGTATATGATTGAAAATTAGAATATCCTCCAGTAAGATTTAGTTTTTCTGAAGCACTATATGTAATATTAACAGCACTTACTATTCGCTGCAATTGTGTTCCTTTAGAATTATCAAGATCATCTCTTTGTATCCCCCCATTAAAAGAAAGATTTACTTTATTTTCGAATAAATTTTGAGTTGCATTAAGTGTAATATTTTCAAGGTCATTATTAAAAAAATAAGCCCCCAATGTTCTGTAATCGGGATCTATATATTCGTATCCTACACCTACAGTTCCTTGTCCCAAAGGATATGAGAAATTAGCATTATATGCTTTATAATGCTTAGTTGAAGCATTATTATCTAGTAAAACCGAAAAAACAGGAGCATTTTCTTCTTGTCCTATAACAGTTATATCTTCTGTAATGGTTGATGAAGCTACTTCTACCTTAATCTCTCCTTTATCAAAAAGTTTTACACTCCCATCAAGACTAACCACAGCATTTTCTTTGGGTTGTAATTCGAGTTCTAAAGGAACTGAGGTTTCTAAGGAATTTTTATCATCAGAAGCTTTAAAGAAGATAGTTCCTATTGAGAATTTTTCTGATGTATATGTTGCTTTCAAACCATATCCGGTTCTCCTATATGCAGGTTGGTTTTGCTGATTATCAGCCACATACTCTGACTCCTTTAACAATCGCCCGTACATAGCACTAATCTTAACCGGCCCCTCTGGCGTAAGATCTACACCCACACCTGTAAATTGATGTCCCGCAAGCGTGTATGGCGAAAATGTCATGTTTACATCTCCTATATGTGTTGTTACCCACTTATATGATGGATGAATACTTAACCTATTAAATGAAAATGGATTACTATTCTGAAATTTCTGATTAGAATACGAAAATGAAAAAGGAATATTATAGACAGCGCTAATGTTTAGATTCACATTACCCGTAAGAAAATAAGTAAATGGTTCTCTATTTGATTGTCCTTCATAAAAAATTGCATTCGCTGCCACACCTCCTGTTAGTTTAAATAATTTTGCCTTGCCTATTTGACCAAGATCCTGAGAAAATGTAATTGTGGGTAGGCTACATAAAAAAATGCACAATAGTGGTTTTAGAACCAAAAAATGACATTTCTCTATTACATACCCGAAAAAATTATCCCTCTTTGAAATACTATCCAAAAACCCCAAATCCTTTAAATTAAAACCACCTCTTCCTAATATATCATGCAACATCTAATCAAAAATTTGATATATATATCCCAATTCTTAAATAACTTAATACTACAGTATGAAATTTATTTATTGGCCCAAAATTACCCTAAAATGCAATATAAAAACTCACGGTTTTCAGTGGTTTTACTTCCTTGAATAGTACTGTTACTTTTTCTTTAAAGTTTCAATAACAATAAAATATGATGTTATATCAGAGGGAAAGGAACATAATTCTTGGTATTTTAAAAACTTAAATCAAGTGTCAAAATTTGGCATCCATTAAATTTTTTGAATACTCTAAAAACTAAACATGAGATAAGATATTGAGAAATCTATTTCGCAATGAAAATATTAGAAACGTTGGGGTTAAACACATCTTTACAAGAGCAATGTGACATCCTAACATATGTGCTTCTTAACTCAAAAATATTGATGGTTGATACTAAGCAGTACTCTCAGAAATAAAAAGGGTACTGACTAAGGTGGGTTAAAAAAGAAAGACCTAATTTAATGCATTAGGGAAGTAATCAAACAAATCTAAATAGGAATGGTAAAATAAAAAGTAGTTCCTTTGCCCTCTTCTGACTCTAACCATATAGTTCCGCCATGAGATTCTACGATTTTCTTACAATGTGCTAATCCGATACCAGTACCTTCATATTCTTCTCGAGAATGAAGTCGTTGAAAAATAGCAAATATTCGATCTTGATGTTTTTGAGGTATACCGATCCCATTATCTTGTACAGAAAATTCCCAAAAACCTTGTGTCGTGCTACCTTCAATATAGTTTTTAGCACACGAAACCTGAATTTCGGGGATAGTATCGATATCTCTAAACTTAATACCATTGCTTATTAAATTTTGAAATAACAAGCGAAGTTCTATTTCAGATCCATTTACAATAGGTAATGGGTTTACGTTAATGGTTGCTCCTGTTTTTTTGATTACATTGTTTAGATCTTCAATTAATTCTTTGATGACCGTGTTACAATTGGTTCTACTATATTCTTTTTCTCTTCCTAAACGAGAATACTCTAGTAAAGCATTAATTAATTTTCTCATTCGAGCACTAGCATCAGTTATAAATTTCATGCTTTCTCTTCCTAAATCATCAAAGGTTTCTCCATAATTCTCAGAAATTAAACCAATAAAACTAGAAATTGTATTAAGAGGTTCCTGAAGATCATGACTTGCGATGTACGCAAAGTGCTCCAACTCTTTATTTTTTGACTCTAAAGCCAAGGATTGTTCTTGGATAGCCTGATTCTTTTTTTCTAACTCCTTGCTTAATTTTTTCTTGTTTAAAAAACCTTTGTAAATAAGAATACTAGTTAATAAAATAAAAAACACCAAAATGCCAAGTAGTATATTTATCTTTTTCTGGGCATTAATTTCAGAGGTTTTTTGAGCCAAAACTTCTTTCTGCTCCAGAATTTTAATTGATTGATTTTTTAAAATTAAATCTCTAGTTTTAATCTCTAAATTACTTTCTGATATTTTTTTATCCTGATCTTTTAGTAATTCTATTTGTTCCTGAATACTATTCTCAAGGGCTTTTTCTATTTCAACTTTTTCTTCATACTTCTTTTGTTGTATTTCGTTGATTGTATAGAGTGTATTGATTTTATTATCATACCCAAGAATTTCTTCTTCCTTGGCATCGATTGCCAATTCCTGATCAAATATTTTTCTTTTTTGATCTTCTATTTTGTGTTCACTTATTGTTTTGTCTTCTTTTACTTTTTCTAATATTTTTTCTGTTTTTTGGTACAATTGTTTCCATTTTTCTGAAGAAGTAATAGCATTGGATCTTAATGTAGGTAAAGTTGTAAAACCTTCTTTTTCAATTCTCCGTAGATTAACCTCATATTCGAATGAATTACCAACATTTATAATATTAACCATAGAGGTATTAAAATTATAATCTTCACTTACTAGCAATATATTCTTTGTAGCTATCTTGCTAAGTATATAATGCATATCAAAATTGAATTTCTTGTTTACATATAATAGCTGTATGTTTTTTACATCCTTGACATAATCAAAACGCAATACTTCAACAGATTTACCTTGTATTTTGCGTTTTTCTGCCATTGCTCTTAGATTCGATACTACTGGATCGGCACCCAAAACTCCTATTTTAAAACTTTGAGTCGTACCCATATTAGGCCAATTAACTTGTTGAGCTAAGTTAAAAATGACTATCGATCTTTGTAGTCCCTTGATCTTTTCTGTGGTGGCATTCTGAGTATATCCTTGCGTCCAAAACACAATGGATAATGAAACTAAAAGTAAACTTCTAAACCGATTCTTAAAATATGGTGATATGTGACACAACCATGAAATCATAAGTTCAATGAAACTCTAAAGAAATAATTAGCGCCTAGTACATTAAACTGCTGTACCCTTCTACTATACACAAAATTACCTTCTACAGTATTTGCAGAATGCGTATGTTTGTCTGGATATACGTCAAAAATATTATTTCCTCCTAAAGAGCATTTAACGTAATCATTTATATTATAAGATAGTATCATATCTGTGACCAATTTCGGTGAAAATGTCTGATCTCTGGTTTCTACAAGTCCTGTAAACTCATTTAGTAACCAATCACTAGGATCACTGTCATCAGGGTGAACAAATTTAACTTCTCCAAAAAGTGTATTGACCATTTGCACTTTTAGCTTATTATACTCATAAGAAAGTGAAGAATTGACCTTATAGTTGGGCTGTGCATTTTCTACTCTCGCAATTTCTTCTCTATTAAAGATTACCTCTTCTTGACCAAGAAGATTACTAGGAACTTTTATTGCACCTACAACACTTGTTTTGTTTGCATTTGCACCCAGTGAAGCTATAAATTCTCCTTCATAAATATTTTTTTTAAAGAATAGCTCAACATCAATTCCAGAACTTTCGGAATCTATAGCATTGGTAAAAAATTGAGCTGCCCCCACATTATAAGGAGCTAACACATCTTCATATCCTTCTTCGAATCTTCCTGAAAGTACAATTCTATCCTCTATTTTAATTAAATAGTAATCAAAATTAAAGGTAAAATTATCGTTGAACTTCCCACTTACCCCTGTACTAAAATGGCTGGACAATTCTGGTTTTAGATTTGCTATATTAAAAGCTTCTGTCGTTACTGCACTTTCGTTATTAAACGTCCCAACCTCTACACTTTCTCCGTCTATAAATTGTGTACTTATATTCTGAAAGAAAACCTGATGAAGAGATGGGGCTCTAAACCCTGTCGAAAACCCCGATCGAATTGTAATTTTATCATTGACTCTATATCTTCCAGATAATTTATAAACTCCCTGTCCTCCATAATCATTATAAGCTTCATATCGAGCTGCACCTCTAAGAAGTAATTTATCCGTAAGGTTTGCTTCTATATCAATGTACCCAGAACTATTTGTTCTAAATCTACTTAGTTCATTATCGGGCTGAAAACCAGGAAAAACTTGTGATCCAATTGCGCGAGAGGTTTCAACGCCCAAATCATTTATATACGTGCTGCCACCATCCATATAAGAAGCTTCTTCTCCCGCAATAATTTGATAATTTTCTACCCTTAATTCAGTACCAAAAGCAATATTAACACCACTATACCAGTCAAAATTTCTAGATACATCAAGATTTGTAGTATTTTGTTGATACCCAAACCCTCCTGCATAAAAAGTTCTTGGTGACACCTCTCCCAAAGAGGCATTATTCGAATTATTTACCGTATAATCTAACCTATTTACTCCTATAGAATGGCTAAAATCAATATTCCAATTGTTTTTTATTCCCTTTACACCTCCTGTAACAGCGTCGTCTTGAATATCTGTCAATATTTCTGGAGAAAAACCGTCAGGAAATAACTCTAAAACGACTCTATCCTCATTCTTCGGAAATCTGTAAAACCCCTTAGAAGTTCCTTCTCTATAGTTTCTTCCTCCATGTAAATAGAATGTTGAGTACTCTGATATTTTTATTGCACTATTAAAGGATAGCGCTAAATTATGAGTCTCTGATCTGCCTATTTCCATTACTCTATTCTGAGAATACCCTGTTTGTTCATAAAAATTATTGGACTCAATTAACTCTTGGTCTTCTGATGATTCATCAGAATATACCGTGCCAGTATACGCTCCTGCCCTATTAATAGACTCTCTTGTTCTATATTCAGCAGTCACATTAATATATCCTTCATCTCCTATATTAAGCCCAAAATTCGTGCCTGAGTACATAGTAAATCCATCTCCTTGAGTTGTTATACCTGCCCTGTTTTCTATCTGTATAAACTCGACTTGTTTTTTAAGTACAATATTAATTACTCCTGCAATTGCATCAGAACCATATTGTGATGTAGCCCCATCTCGCAATATTTCTATCCTTTCTATAGACGCTACAGGAATTGCATTAAAATCTGTTCCTACAGACCCCCTCCCTACAGTGCCATTGACGTTTAGTAAAGAACTCGTATGCCTCCTCTTGCCGTTGATCAAAACTAATACCTGATCCGGACCTAACCCTCTTAGGGTAGCAGGATCTATATGATCTGTTCCGTCTGCTATTGTTTGGCGTGCAGAATAAAAAGAAGGTACCAAATAATGAAGTATTTGACTTAACTCAATTTGAGATGAATTTGTAAGATGTTGCGGAGAAATAATATCTACAGCTGCAGTACTTTTGAGAGCTGATTTTGGTTTTGACCTGGACCCTAATGTAACCGGTTGATCTATAGAAAACCCTGTACTTAAAACAAAATCTACCTTTAGCGTATCTCCTGCTTTTACTACAACTGTTTTGGATTGAGAAGTATACATTACAAAATTAGAAGTAATCACATATTCTCCTTCATCTATATCAAAAGAATATGAACCATTAACATCTGTAGTGGTTAATTTTTCGGTTCCCTCAATTCTTACTTCTGCCCCTGGTAAATTACCAAATTGGTCCGAAACAGTTCCATGAATATAAGCACCTGATTGCGAAAAAACATGAGCAATTAAGTAAAAGTAAAATACTGAGGTTACAAATAACCTCTTCTTTATCAATCTAATTTGAAACATTGTTTCTAAAATGATTTAATGTGTGGTGTACATAGAACAAATATACCCATTAGTCATGGTATAAGACTTTGTTACATGATTATATTTCTGACAAAATCAAAAATTCGAAGATCGTTTTTTAATTTGTATATTCTACAGAATTCACATTCTCAAAATACTTGTTAACGATCTCAGTTACAATTTCTTTATTTAATGTTTTGCCTCTGCACTCTTTTATCTGAGGGATCCTTTTAACCCTTTCCATATCCTCGGGTGCAAGTTCTGCTCCTATCATTAAAATAATAGTAGATTTCTTAAATCTTATATCTAATTTCTCAAACTCAGTAAGAAATTCCCAGCCATTCATGACCGGCATATTAATATCAAGAAAAATTATATCTGGAATCGTGGTATCATACAAACAATCAAGTGCCTCTTTACCATTTTTGGCAAGTACCACCTCTTCTACAAGATCCGTTTTCTGAACCATTGTTTTATTAAAAAAATTAGTAGCTGTACTATCATCTACTAAAAGAATTTTTTTTACTTTTTTCATTTAAATAATTAATTATAGGGGGGTTTGTAATATATTATCTAATAAATATGTCGAATTTGAGTTATTAAAAAAATCAGAAACATTGGCATTTTGTTTCGATTTTTCCATTTTAAAGATATTCCTTGAAGTAATTAACGTATCTATTGCTATTCCTTCGTTAATATCGTTATGAAAACCAGTAAATCTATGCAAAAACTCATTTACGTGCATGGTAGACATAGTATACAAACACATACTATCAAGTATATTCTTCTCTTTTATATCATATGGTAATACATCTATAACCATATCGATAGTACTTACATTACCAAAAGTACACTGTCTACCTAAGACTTTTTTGTTAAAAAAAATGACAAAACTATCACTAATCAATAGTATTTGAGAAATCATGATTTACACGATTTTTTAGGTTTTAAACAAAAAAAGTCAAATTACGTAATAATCAAACAAAAACTTGTAAACAAATGAATATTTTACGATTAAATGCATAAAAACAGGTATGAAATACATTTTTACTTTATTTTGTTTAATCTAAAGATTACTCATGAGACAAAAAAAGCACTGCTGTATTTAAGAAAAATGATTTTCTAATACGTTGTCTAACTGGTCCTTTGATAATGGTTTATGAATAAAATCATCTACCGAGTGGTTTTTTGAAGATGCTCTTACATCATCTGGGTTTGAAGATGTAGATAGTAAAATTATTTTAATACCATTGGTTAATTTTTGATCCAGCTTAGAAAACTCTGTCAAAAATTCCCAACCATTCATTGCCGGCATGTTAATGTCTAAAAAGATAAGGTCTGGTTTTATTGCTTCACTTTTCCTTACCAAATTAAAATAATCTAATGCAGCGATACCGCTTTGAACAATATTTACCTTGCAGAAAGAATTATGCTTGCTAACAACCCTTTCATTATAAAAATTTGTAGCCTTGTCGTCATCAATTAACAACACGCAATTCACCAATGTATTCATTTTAATTTCCCAATTACACTCAAATAAAACAAACTTATTTTAAATTTAAATAAAAAAAGTAAATTTATGGCTTAACAACATAAAAACAACGTTAAAACACTACATAAATAATGATTTAGTCTCTCAAAAAGAGTATAGTTCCAAAAAACTTATATTTTTAGTTTTTTTAGTTTTGACATAGAATTAATAAGGTCTATAAAAAAATAACCGTAATTTTGAAATGGATCTGATCACAGTTTTATCCAAAATTACTATTCAATAAAATGCTAGAAAAAATAAAAAATAAGAATAAAATCAGATTACTTCGCTACGTATACTATGATCATACAAATGATATTCCTGAAATTGATTGGAGACTTATTCATGAAAAAAATAATATTTTTCTATCATTAAAATACCTCAAGACTTTAGAAAATACGCTTTCCGACACAATTCGTTTTAAGTATATTCTTTTTTATGACCGCAATACTCCTGTAGGTTTTGCAGCCGTTCAACTTATCAAATTCGAGTCAAGTCAATTAAAAATTCAGGAGTTCCCCTGTCGAATTAGTGATACAATCAAAAATAAGTTTATAAAAAACCTAGATGTCAGAGTATTAATTTGTGGTAATTTATTCTCTTGCGGTGAACATGGTTTTATATACAATCCTAATCGAGTTTCTTCAAAAATAGCTTTCGAAAGTTTATCAATTGCCTTAAGAGAAATAAGAAAAAATGAAAGTTCTGATAAACCTTCGTTTATACTATTGAAAGAATTTTGGCCAGAATCATTTGTTCATAGTGACAATTGTAAACAACATGACTTTAGGGAGTTTAAAATCGACGTAAATATGGTCCTAAAAATAAAAGAAGAATGGCATACATTTGATGACTATATGGCCAGTCTAAAAACAAAGTTTCGAACTAGAGTCAAAAATGTTTTTAAAAAAGCTAGCCCCATAACGACAACAAACTTTACCGCACAGGATATAAGCACTTTTGATACCGAAATTAACAAACTATATTTATCAGTAATCGAAAAAGCTGATTTTAAAATTGGTAAACTAAATGCTTCAACATTTAGAGATCTGAAAATTGCACTAGGTCAAGCATTTATTTTTAAGGGGTATTTTCTGGATAATAAGCTTGTTGGGTTTACAACATCCTTTGTTCTTAATGAGGCTATCGATGCCAATCATATTGGTATTGATTATGAATACAATAAGTCACATGCCATTTATCAAAAAATGCTATACGATTATGTTGAGCTTGCAATTTCAAAAAGAGTTAACGAACTAAGACTAGGACGAACAGCAGAAATCATAAAAAGTTCTGTAGGTGCAAAACCTGTAGAAATGAAACTATATGTGCGCCACGGAAATTCTATTTCGAATACACTTTTAAAACCCATAATAGAACTAATTTCGCCAAATGAATATGAAATTAGAAATCCTTTTAAGCTGCAGGTTAACTAATGGATTCTTTGACTCAAATCGTTCTAGGTGCATCCGTAGGAGAAGCTATTTTAGGAAAAAAAGTGGGTAACAAAGCAATGCTCTGGGGAGCGATAGCCGGAACAATTCCTGACCTTGATGTCGTTTCAAAACTTTTTGTAGATACTATTACTGCAAATGAACTACATCGTGGTTTCTCTCACTCTATACTTTTCAGTCTCTTGGCTGCCCCCATTTTCGGATGGTTAATTTCCAAAATATATACATTA
Organism: Aquimarina pacifica; assembly: GCF_000520955.1. Taxonomy (GTDB): domain Bacteria; phylum Bacteroidota; class Bacteroidia; order Flavobacteriales; family Flavobacteriaceae; genus Aquimarina; species Aquimarina pacifica. The sequence goes on from NZ_JACC01000001.1 coordinate 137,182, forward strand.
AAAGAGGCTACCTGGAAAGATTGGTCAAAACTTATGTTTTGGGGACTCTTTACGCATCCTCTATTAGACGCCTTTACTACTTGGGGTACTCAGTTATTCTGGCCATTAAACTATAAAGTTTCTTTTAAAAACATTTTTGTTGTTGACCCTGTCTATACATTCCCTTTTTTAACATGCTTACTAATTGCCTTATTTTATAAAAGAACTCACCCCAAAAGGGAAAGAACTAACATGTTAGGCATCTATATAAGTAGTGGATACTTAATCATAACATTGGGGCTAAAATGGTATACATATCAAAAATTTCAGTCAAGTTTAGAAAACCAAGGAATTAATTATAAAGAAATTCAAACAAAACCCACTCCACTTAATAGTATTCTATGGAGTGCCAATGTTGAAACACAGCACTCGTTCCTAATAGGTCATTATTCTTTATTTGACAAAAGCGATACCATACAATTTTTAGAGTTCCCTAAGAATCATCACTTATTAAAAGAAATGAAAAGTGATCCTCTTATCCCAAGGCTGATACAATTATCCGATGGATGGTACACCATCGAAAACAAAGACAACAAACTACTATTTAATGATTTACGATTTGGTCAGTTAGGCATAGGAACTGAAGCTAACAGATTTGTGTTTAGCTATGAATTATCATATGACTCAAAAGGAAAACTCATTGCAAAAGAAAGTGAACGAAATCCTGGAGAAGCTGCTCCTCTACTCAAAAATTTATTTAAAAGGATTTTAGGAAATTGACTTTAGCCATAAAAAAAGGCATTCATTATTGATTAATGAACACCCTTTATATATCCAAAACTAATACTAAATTAAAAATTACTTGTTTCTGGTATTACTTATCCTACGCAAATTGACAAATCACTCCTCCCATTAACGCCAGACAAACCGTCCAGTAACCCACATTAACAGCTATATATTTAAAACCTTTTTTCTCAAATAAAGCATTGGTCCCCAGAACAGGAAGAACAAAAAAGATTCCTGCCAAAGCTCCATGCAAAGCTCCATGTTTAAACGTTCTAAAATTTGTTCCATATTTGTTCATAAAATCCTGAGCATATTGATATAGTTCTGTACCCTCTTTAGCCAAATCCGGCTCACTCATTAACGTAGAGAAAAACCCAAATTGATGAATCACTAAAGTATTAACCATCGTTGCCAGGAAAAAACTAAATATGTATGACAAAATAAATATTTTCATCATACTACCCCCCTCTAGATCTTCTTTCTTAAACCCACAGGCATTCATCCATGCAGTACCAAAAACTTTTGGATTATACCAAATAAAACCCAAAACCATTGGGATAAGCGCCGCAACAGCGGCAATAATAAAATTAAATTCCATATTGATTTGTATTTATAGTTGTTGTTATTCAAATATAACTAAAATCCATAAGTACCTCATTTTGAGAACCAAAAATCATAAAACATTGAATTATAGAATCCTAAAATAAAAATTACTTTCAAAAAAAAACAATTCTTTAAACCCGTTTTATACATTGAAACTTCGCTGTGAGGCTTTGAGATACCATAGATTTTTAAATGCATAAACCCGGTTAAACTACCATATAGAATATAATATCCTCACCGAAAATATAATGAGTACAATCCCAGTAACTTTAAAAAACACCTCTAATCTCTTTGTATTTGCAAACTTCTTTACCTTTTTAGATAAAAATACTTTTAACAAGTCAGTTGTAAAAATACCCGCCAAAACAGCAATTATAAAAGTCAATAAAGAAGAATTTGTATTAAAATTATTTTGCCCGTAATTATATACCCCTATCCAAACTGCAAAAACAAAAGGGTTAAAGAAGTTGATGCTAAATCCTTTTAAGAAAAAAGGCAACACTCCTTTAGAACGAATAGAGAAAGGATGGTTTTTGCTCGTCTTTTTGAGTAAATAACTAATTCCTAAAATAAAGATAATAAGACTACCTATGAGTCCCATGAAAAACTGATTTTCTGTACTATTGACAAATGAAAAAAGACCATAGTAACATAATACCACACAAATTATATCACTAAAAATAATCCCCAAAGCAATGGCTACACCCGCTTTGTAACCATATTGTAAGCTACTTTTTAACAACAAAAAGAATACAGGACCTATAAAAATAATCATCCCCAACCCTATACCATACCCCTCTATAAATGCCATTAGAATTAAATAAGTATTAAATTCTAGTAAATATAATACCTATATTTATCATACTAAACCAAATACGAATATGTATGAGCAGTATATACAAAGTTAAGGTAAACGCTAATACCGATCATGAATTTGAAATCACACCAGAAGAGATTTCGAAAATTGATGTGATTACTAATTCAGATATGACCAGTCATATACTTGTAAATGATAAATCATATACTACCAAAATTATAGCATCAGATCTGGATACAAAAAAATATGAAGTAAAAGTAAATAACACCTCCTATCATGTAAGTATTGCTAATGAATTAGACATACGAATCGCTGCTATGGGTTTTTCTGTAGGAGCATCCAAAAAAATAGAAGCTATCAATGCACCAATGCCTGGTTTACTTTTGGATATACAGGTAGAAATTGGTCAGGAAGTCAAAGAAAATGACCCATTACTCATTCTGGAAGCGATGAAAATGGAGAATGTGATTTTGTCTCCAAGAAACGGAATTATTAAGTCTATTAGGGCTGCCCAAAGTGAAGCAGTAGAAAAAGGACAATTATTAATCGAATTCGAATAATATTCATGAATTCTTACTAATTAAAAAGAGTAACTACATGAAAAAAATATTAATTGCCAATAGAGGTGAAATTGCAGTTAGGATACTAACTACTGCTCATAAAATGGGCATAAAAACGGTCGCGATCTACTCTACTGTTGATCGCAGTTCACCACATGTAAAACTTGCTAATGAAGCGGTATGTATAGGTGAAGGGCCATCAAACGAATCTTATTTATTAGGTTCTAAAATTATCAAAATTGCAAAACAACTTCATGTTGACGCAATACATCCTGGGTATGGTTTTTTAAGTGAGAATGCCGACTTTGCCGAAGAAGTTGAAAAAAATGGTATCATATTTATTGGACCAAAATCCAACGCTATAAAAATCATGGGAAGTAAACTAGCTGCCAAAGAAGCAGTTAAAATGTATAACATTCCTATGGTCCCTGGGGTTGATGAAGCAATTACAGATATTAAAAAGGCAAAAAAAATAGCTTCAGAAATTGGGTTTCCCATCTTAATTAAAGCTTCTGCAGGGGGTGGTGGAAAAGGAATGCGCATCGTAGAGAAAGAAGATGATCTTGAATCTCAAATGAATCGCGCAATTAGTGAAGCGACCTCTGCTTTTGGAGATGGTTCTGTATTTATCGAGAAATATGTAGCATCACCCCGGCACATAGAGATTCAAGTACTTGCAGATAGTCATGGCAATATTATCCACCTTTTTGAAAGAGAATGTAGTATACAACGAAGACATCAAAAAGTAGTCGAAGAGGCACCATCCGTAATTCTGACTCCAGAATTACGTTCTGAAATGGGAGAAGCTGCCATCAAAGTGGCCAAATCTTGTGAGTATCTTGGTGCAGGAACTGTTGAATTTCTTCTTGATGAAAATAACAACTTTTATTTCCTAGAAATGAATACTCGACTTCAGGTAGAACACCCTGTCACAGAACTAATAACAGGGATGGACTTAGTAGAGTTACAAATAAAAATAGCAAAAGGAGAAAAACTACCCATTCAGCAAAAAGATCTTTCTATAAAGGGTCATGCTATAGAGCTTCGGGTATATGCAGAAGATCCTCAAAATGATTTTTTACCAAGTGTAGGAACATTAGAAACCTATATCCTTCCTAAAGGAAAAGGAATACGTGTTGATAACGGTTTTGAAGAAGGAATGGATATCCCAATCTATTATGATCCAATGCTTTCAAAATTAATCACCTATGGTGAGACAAGAGAAGAAGCGTTATTAATTATGCAAAAAGCAATTAATGATTATATCATAAAAGGAGTTCAAACTACGCTACCATTTGGGAAATTTGTTATTCAACATGACTCCTTCAAAGAAGGAACTTTTGACACCCATTTTGTCAAAAATTATTATACAGCTGCAATTATAACCTCAACAAATGAAAATGAAGCTAAAATTGCGGCATTAATAGCATTAAAACAATATCAGGAAGATCAAAAAACTTTGAGAATACCAACACTTTAATTATGGATTCAAAAATAAAGACGTTAGAAGATAAAGTAGCTTTAGCAAAATTAGGAGGCGGAAAAGAGCGTATCAAAAAACAGCATCAAAAGAAAAAACTTACTGCTCGGGAGCGCATAGAATATTTAGTAGATCAGGGATCTTTTGAAGAAATAGGTATTTTAGTCACGCATCGTACCACCGATTTTGGGATGGATAAAGAACTATATTATGGTGATGGTGTTATCACTGGATATGGTACTATACAAGGGCGGCTACTTTATATTTTTGCACAAGATTTTACTGTTTTTGGTGGAGCTCTATCAGAAACTCATGCCGAAAAAATTTGTAAAATCATGGATATGGCAGTAAAAATGGGAGCTCCCATTATCGGTCTTAATGATTCGGGAGGAGCGAGAATACAAGAAGGTGTTCGATCTCTTGGTGGATATGCTGATATTTTCTACAAAAATGTACAAACATCTGGGGTAATTCCTCAAATTTCTGCCATCATGGGTCCTTGTGCAGGAGGGGCTGTATACTCCCCCGCAATGACGGATTTTACCATCATGGTAGAAGATACAAGTTATATGTTTGTAACAGGCCCTAATGTTGTTAAAACAGTAACTAATGAAGAAGTAACTTCTGAAGAACTAGGTGGAGCCAGTACGCACTCCACAAAATCGGGAGTGGCACATATAACATCTGAAAATGATGTCGCATGCCTAGAAGATATAAAAACACTTCTTAGTTATCTGCCTCAAAACAATAAAGAGACTCCAAAAAACCTACAATATACACTCGCTAATGAAGTACGAGATGTTCTCACCAATATAGTCCCAGAAAATCCAAATAAGCCGTATGACATGCATCAAGTCATTAATGGAATTATAGATACGGGATCTTTCTACGAAATTCATAAAAATTATGCAGAAAACATTATTGTTGGTTTTGCAAGAATCGCTGGACAAAGTATAGGGATTATAGCCAATCAACCTCAATTTCTTGCAGGAGTACTAGATGTAAACAGTTCTAAAAAGGCTGCTAGATTCACTCGTTTTTGCGATTGCTTTAATATCCCATTATTAGTACTTGTTGATGTACCTGGTTTTTTACCTGGTACTGATCAGGAATGGAATGGCATTATTGTGCACGGCGCCAAATTATTATATGCCCTTAGCGAAGCTACAGTACCCAAAGTTACTGTCATAACTCGTAAAGCCTACGGAGGTGCTTATGACGTAATGAACTCAAAGCATATAGGAGCAGATCTTAATTTTGCATGGCCAACCGCAGAGATTGCTGTTATGGGCGCCAAAGGCGCAAGCGAAATCATATTCAAAAAAGAAATCAAAGCGGCTGATGATCCAGTGGCAAAACTTGCAGAAAAAGAAACCGAATATGCAGAAAAATTTGCAAACCCGTATCGAGCAGCACAACGTGGTTTTATAGATGAGGTAATTTTACCCAAAAATACACGTAGGAAACTAATCAAAGGGTTCAGTATGCTCAAAAATAAAAAAGTAGATAGACCAGATCGAAAACATGGCAATATTCCTTTGTAATACATGCATATTGAACTTGTAATACGATCCATCAAAAATTGTTCGAGAATCCTAAAGAAGAATAAATACTATCACTTTCTTAGTTGTACTATAATACTGTACTGATAAAACACGTTTTAAAAAAGTTACTTTCTTTTTCTAGGATAATTCGTTTGTTTTTAATTAAAAAAACTTAAAAATAGATTTAAGGTTATTTTTAAGTTTTTTTATTTTTACGAGGTAATCAACAAATATAACCCCAAAATGAATAAACGAAAATTTACACAGTATGCTATTTATGCGGTTGCGGTATTGTGTGCAGCTCTTATTAATGAATATATCATTCGATATGTTAAAAAGCACATTGATCAACAGGGCTACCTTCTTGTTTTGATTGATATGCTTATCATTGTACTTATTTTTGCTCCTGCTTTTGCCCTTGTTGGTAAATACACAAAAAAGCTTTCTAAATCTTATCTAAAAACCTCAAAAAAAATATCCAATAGCTCTAATGGCACTTTACTTGGATTTACTGTGGCAATTATTATTCTTTTTATTCTCTACGCTAACTTAAGACATAATATTAATGTATTGAGTGATATAAAAGGGATATTGTCTTAGTGCCATGGTTATTGTTTTGAAAAACAATAACGTATTCGATCCTTAAGAATTATATGAAGCGTTGATTGCTTAGGCTCTAGGTCAATATATTATGTAAAAACAGGTGGTTAAATTCTAGCGCTTTGTCACTGATCTCCAATTCATATTAAATTTTTCCAATAAAAAAAGCTAGTATCCAACTTCACTACGTAGTTTTTAGCTTTCTTATCAACAATTAGTCACACTACATTTACCCCACTTTATGGAGTAGAACTTCGTAATGAGACTCAAAACTGCAATACACACTGGCATTCTCTTCTTTTCTGGATAGCACTGCTATGGTGACTACAAAAAATGTAGCGAAGCGCTAGTGTTTGCCGTAGTTTTGGGTTGTAATAGATTTTATAATGAATAAAGTGGGTTTAACGATACTACTCTGACTATTCTTTCTTGTATTGTAATAACCAATCATAAATAGATACATTAAAAGGATTGTTGCGCGTCATCGTTGTAAATCGGTTCGAATAGACCCTACTCCAGGCATCATGTCCTGTGTTATTAAAAACCGTAACCTTTGCCCAAGTTTTTGGACTTTTAGCATTTATAGCCGCAACTAATGGTACAGATCCATAATTATCATAAGGTGGCACGGTGGTATCAGAGTCTCCATGAAAAGCCCAGATTGGTATTTTGGTAAGATTGGACACGATACGTTCTTCACCTCTTGCGCTAATTGGGATGATGGCAGCTACATAATTATCTTCTCCTCTTTCTCCCACATAATACCAAGCCCCACCGCCTCCTAAACTTAATCCTGTTAGATATATTCTTTTAGTGTTAACCTGATATTCATCAATCATGTATTTTATAAAATCATGAATATCCTGATGCCTCCAGTATCCATAAGACTTAAGTCTCGGAGAAGCCACTATAAAAGGAAATGAAGGATTCCATCTTTGGATTCGTATAAGACCGGGAGGTGTGGTGCCTACGAGAAGTTCATTTAATTCTGATACATCGGTGCCCGTATACCCTGTTGGATCCCAACCATGCAAAAATACTAACAATGGATACTCAGGTCCGTCTTGGGTATATTCACTAGGAGTATATACAAAATGACCAAATACAGCATTTGTTGAGTTCAAAGGATACGCAATATGCGAGCCCCCCATATCTACAGGTAAATCCTTCAAATCAGAGTCATCTATATTTAGTACTGGTTCTTGCACAGTAGGAGTAGTTTGTTCAGGTGTTCCCACATCAGGGTTTTCTGGAGTAGAACATGATGAAATAAGAAGAATCCATATTATTAAGAAAAGCCCTGAATAATTATTGAGGACTATTTTTCTAATGGTTAAAAAAGATGTTTCTTTTCGACCTATTTGTCTGACATGTTTTATTACTTTTTTAAGCGCTCTCATCTTTTTTTAATTGACTTATATAATGATTCGACTTTGGGTCATACTAGTCTTAAAATTAGTAAACTTTCGATTAAATAATTAATTCTGTAATAATGATTTTTTTATTAGTCAGTTATAGCAATTATAATTTTCACATTTCTCAACAAAAGGAAAGGCTACAAGAAGTTCTAAAACAAGTAAAAAAACTAACCGACAACATTCTCTGGTCTATAACATTAGACAGAGTATATATTGGAAAACAATAAATAGGTAATCCACAAATTAATATGGACAGACCACCACTAAAAAGATAGCAATTACCAAAAGTGCAAAAAACAAAAACATCATACTTGTAATAAGCACGTTAACCTAGATCACAGAGCAACAAGAAACTTCTTAAAATGGCAAATGGAAGATAGTATTACTTTTTTGATGGTGCACACAATACTTTTCACCTTAGAAAACTAATATAAACGTTAAAAGAAACTTGACCTTATATTTTTGTCCAACCTAAAATCAAGGTTTCAACAAAATAAAATTTTGATTTATAAAATAACTTTTTAAGAATCTACTGCTTATTAATCAAACTCAGGTTAAACCCGCTTTATGAAGTAGAACTTCGTAACGAGACTTAAAACTGTAATACACACTGACATTTTCTTGTTTTCTGCATAGCACCGCTATGGTGACTACAAAAAAATGTAGCGAAGCACTAGTGTTTGCAGTAGTTTTGGGTTGTAATAGATTTTATACTGAATAAAGTAGGTTAAAAGATAAACTATATAAAAAAAAACAACCCTCAGTGGTTAACAACTCCTCTGAGGGTCTAGGCTGAAACTAAAAAAATTAAACTAACTCAACTTACACTCAATTAAATATGTTTCAGCTTCTCTTCTATATCTTTTAAACACAGATTATTGATACTTCCAATATGACTATGTTTTGTGTTTTTTTCTGGTTTGTAATTACCATTTTCAATATCCAATCCAATTTTCACATATGCATCTCTAAAAGACATTCCTTTCATAACTAATTCATTCAACGTATCAACACTAAATAAATAATCATACTTATCATCATCTAGAATCTGCTTATTTACCGTTACACTTTTTAGCGCATAGATAGCCATCTCTAATGATGCCTTAAGATCCTGAATTGCGGGTACAATACCTTCTTTAAGTAATTGTAAATCTCTATGGTAGCCACTTGGCAAATTATTCGTCAATAAGCTTAACTCATATGGCAATGCTTGTATTTTATTACATTTTCCGCGTATTAACTCAAAGACGTCTGGATTTTTCTTATGTGGCATAATACTAGAACCTGTAGTAAACTCAGATGGGATACTCATAAAATCAAAGTTTTGACTCATGTATACGCAAACATCCATAGCAAGTTTAGAAAGTGTTCCTGCCACGCTACTCATTGCAAAAGCAGTTGATTTTTCTGATTTTCCTCTACTCATTTGTGCAGCCACTACATTATACTTAAGAGTTTCGAATCCTAGCTCTTTGGTTGTAAATTCTCTATCGATAGGGAATGAACTTCCATAACCTGCTGCACTACCTAAGGGGTTCTGATCTACCACCTTTACTGCTGCATTTACAAAATATAGATCATCTACAAAACTTTCTGCGTAAGCAGAAAACCACAATCCAAAAGAAGATGGCATAGCAATTTGCAAATGTGTATATCCTGGTAATAGCACATCTTTATATTTTTCTGCAGAAGTCAATAAATTTTGAGACAATTCTTTGACCTGATCCTTTATTTGCAGCAACTCATCCTTGAGATATAAATGCATTGCTACCAAAACCTGATCATTTCGAGATCGGGCTGTATGTATTCTTTTGCCAGCATCCCCAATCTTTTGAGTCAACTCAAACTCTATTTTAGAATGTACATCTTCAAACTGATCTTCTATTATAAATACCCCCTCAGACACTTGTTTTGCTAATACATCTAATTCGGCTTCTATTGCAGAAATATCCGTGTCAGAAATCAAACCAATCTTGTGTAACATCTTAGCATGCGCCAAGGTTGCCTTTATATCATATTTGGCAATTACCAAATCAAGCTGTCTATCATTGCCTACGGTAAATATATCAATCTTTTGATCTGTCGGTAATCCTTTGTCCCAAAGTTTCATTTACTATTATTTTATAATCTTATTGTATAAGTACACCTCGACACTCTTAGTGTTACATTTTTTAATTTTAAATGATTCCTTCCAAAATTTTTATGTAAAGTTCTATTCCTTCTCCAATTTCATTTACAAAAATGAATTCATCTGCAGAATGTGACCTAGTAGAGTCTCCTGGACCTAATTTTAATGATGGACAACTCAATACAGATTGATCAGACAATGTCGGAGATCCATAGGTTATTCTCCCCAAACGAACCCCTGATTGTACTATTGGATGATCCTTTGGTATCGAAGAAGACCCAAGATGCAATGACCTTGGTGTTACCTCAACATTCTCAGGCATTGCTTCTTGAACTATTTTTAGAATCTCTTCATTTCTATAAGCATCATTTACTCGAATATCAACAACAAAATTACAATGAGAAGGCACTACATTATGCTGCTTACCAGCATTAACCTGAGTAACTGTCATTTTTACATCTCCTAATACATCTGATGTTTTTTCGAATGTAAAGGATTCGAACCATTTTATCACTGGCAATGCATTGTAAATAGCATTGTCCTGATTAGGATGTGCAGCATGACTAGCGGTTCCCTTTACAGCAACATCTAGTACCAATAATCCTTTTTCTGCAATCGCTAACTGCATCAAAGTAGGCTCTCCTACAACTGCAAATTCTACATTCTTAAAATATTTTAATATACTTTTTAATCCTAAAGGACCACTACTCTCCTCTTCTGCAGAAGCTGCTATTAAAAAATTGTAATTAAGATTCTCTCTATTATAAAAATAAGTAAACGTTGCTATCAATGAAACCAAACATCCTCCTGCATCATTACTTCCTAAACCGTATAATTTACCATCCTCTACAAATGCATGCAATGGATCATTCGTATAATTACCATTTGGTTTTACTGTATCATGATGAGAATTTAATAAAATCGTCGGTTTACTCTCATCAAAGTGCTTGTTATACGCCCAAATATTATTATTCTCTCTCTCGAAAGGAATAGCCCTTTGGATAAACCAATCTTGAATTAACTGAGCGGTATGCTCCTCTTCTGAAGAAAAGGATTGTGTTTCTATTAACTTTGTTAAAAGCTCAATTGCATGATCTGTTAATTTTTCTATCATCGCTTATAAACTCAAGGTTGTATGTTTAGTCGTTTTATCTTTTATAAAATCTGCATTTGCAATATGTACTGTACTCACATTTTTTTGCAAGGCATCAAAACAATTCTGAAGCTTGGGTAACATCCCATCGGCTATTATTTGTTCATCTCTTAATCTCGTATATTTTTCTAAGTTAATATGTTCTATTACAGAATCTTTATCTTCTATATTTTCTAAGACTCCTTTTAACTCAAAACAATAAAACAAAGAGACTTCATAAAACGCTCCCATAGCCGAAGCTATCTCAGAAGCAATCGTATCTGCATTTGTATTCAATAATTGTCCTTTTTTATCATGTGTTACAGCACAAAAAACAGGAACAATACCTAATTGCAATAACTGTTTAATCATCTGACCATTAACCTGAATAACATCTCCCACATATCCATAATCAACAAATTGTACAGGTCTTTTCTTTGCCAAAATAACATTTGCATCTGCTCCTGTTAGCCCTAAAGCATTACAGTCATTTTTTTGTAACCCAGAAACTACCGTTTTATTTAATAGACCTGCATATGTCATTACTACAATATCAAGATTTTCTGCAGAAGTAATTCGTCGACCATCAATCATTTCTGTTTTCACACCTAAACTAGAAGCTAGTTTAGTAGCAGATTTTCCTCCGCCATGAACCAATATTTTTGGTCCATCTACCTTAGAGAAGTCTTCTAAAAATGAAGATAAGGCTTTTTCATTCTCAATGATATTTCCTCCTATTTTGGCTACCAGTATTTTTTCTTTATTCATCACAAAACGCCCAAAACACACACTAATAGCGGTGCTATTCTAGGTTAATTATTATTGGTTTTCTAAAATTTTCTTTACTACTAATTGAGCCGCATATGTCCTATTGTTCGCTTGCTCAATAACAATTGAGTTTTCACTTTCGATGACGGCATCATCAATAACTACGTTTCTTCTTACTGGCAAACAATGCATAAATTTTGCATCATTTGTAAGTTTCATTTTCTCTTCTGTAATTTTCCATGAGGGATCTTGCGAACTTTTCCCATAATCATTATAGGAACTCCAGTTTTTAACGTAAACAAAATCAGCATCTTTTAGTGCATTTTCCTGGTTGTAATCAATGGGCACCTCTTTAGTAAATTGAACGGCTAACTCAAACCCCACTGGGTGGGTAATTACAAAATGAGCATCCATGTGCTGCATCATCTCAACAAATGAATTCGCAACCGCCTGTGGTAGGGCTTTTGGATGTGGTGCCCATGATAATACAACCTTTGGCTTTTTATTTTTTTTATTTTCGGTAATAGTAATTGCATCTGTTAATGCTTGCAACGGATGTCCTGTAGCACTTTCCATATTAACTATAGGAACTGTTGCATACTTTATAAAACTTGATAACACTTTCTCACTATAATCATCTTCTCTGTTTTCAAGCTTTGCAAAGGCTCTTATAGCAATAATGTCGCAATACTGTGACACTACTTGTGCTGCTTCTTTTACATGTTCAGAAGTACCTTGATCCATAACTGTGCCATCTTCATACTCTAATGACCAACCTTCTCCTGAAAAGTTCATTACAATCACATTCATCCCCAGATTTAGGGCAGCTTTTTGGGTACTCAACCTAGTACGTAGACTAGGATTAAAAAATAATAACCCAATAGTTTTATCAACCCCCAAAGTCTTATCAGAAAGTGGATTTTTCTTCATTTCTATTGCTTCATTAACCCAATCAGGCAATGAATCAATGTCTTGTATGGAAAAGTAATTCTTCATTTTTTCTATTATTAAGAACACACAAAATAAAGTATCGCTACATGTATAGATTTGAAACCTTTATAACACACTTATTTATATTCATTTTTCGAATAATCTAGTATTCTTTTCTTATATTATTTTTAAAACTTATTATTTTATAACCTGCTCCTTTATAATTTTAGTAAATGCCGTTTTATTACTTAGCGCATTGATTATAAAATTATCTTTTAGACCATTTACAATCCAAGTCTCAATATTTCCTTTTTTTGCAATTTTGGCTGACTCTACTTTTGATGTCATCCCACCTGTGCCATGAGAAGAAATTGATGAAACAATTTCTTTCTCAAGCGTTTCTATGTCTTCAACTTCTTTAATAGTTGTAAACGTATTATTCTCTACCGATTCTTTGGTACAAATACCATCGGTATTCGTTGCAATAATTAATATATCTGCCTTTAACAATACAGAGGTCAGTGCGGCCAATTTATCATTATCTCCAAACTTAATCTCATCAGTTGCTACTGTATCATTTTCATTAATAATCGGTATATAATTATTATGTATCAACACATTAATTGTATTGACTATGTTTTTCTTTGATTGCTCTCTTTCAAAATCAGAATAAGACAACAAGCATTGCGATGTTAATAAACCTAGATCTCTAAAGCCTTCTAGAAATATTCTCATTAGATGTGGCTGGCCAATTGAGGCCAACGCCTGTTTCACATTAATTTCTTTACCATTACTTTCTAAATTCACAAACTGTTTTGCTACGGCAATCGCTCCCGAACTGACTATTACAAACTCATAACTATCTTGCAAATCCACTATTTGTCTGGCAATATCTTCGATTTTGCCTCTTGATATATGATTTGTACCTGTCGTAAGTACATTCGATCCGATCTTAAGTACAATTCTCTTTTTATCTGATTTGCCCATCACCGTGTATATACCATTTATTAGTTACCAAATGCTGTAATCCTATTGGACCCCGCTGGTGTAATTTATCTGTACTAATTGCAAGTTCGCCTCCTAAACCTAACTCAAACCCATCGGTAAACCGTGTAGAAGCATTATGATACACCGCTGCACAGTCAACAGAAGCCATAAAATCATCTGCTTCTTTTTGATCTTTAGTTATTATTGATGCAGAGTGCCCTCCGCTATATTTATTAATCCTTGAAACTGCTTCTTTACAACTATCTATTTCTCCTATAACAATTTTGTAATCTAAAAATTCTTCATACCAAACTGCATCTCCTGATATGGGATCTACTTCTTCATATTTAGTTAATGTCGAATCACCAAGAATAGTTACCTTATGATCTCTTAATTCTGAAATTATTTTTTTAATAAAATCTTCTTTATTAGGAATATCTTTATCTATCAACACTTTATCCACTGCATTGCATGCCGAAATCTTATCTGTTTTACCATTAACAATTACACGTAATGCTATTTCGGTATTAGCGTCCTTATGTACATAAACAAAATTATTTCCTCTTCCGCTTACTATAACAGGACATGTTGCATGCTTTTTTACAAATTCAATTAATCGCTCTCCACCTCTAGGTACAATAAGATCTACTCTCTGGGTAGGTGTTTCTAAAAATGCCTGAGTTTCTTGTCTGTTATAGTTCATATACTCAACCCAATCAGAGGTTATATCATTTTCTAAGAGCGCTTGATGCCAAAGTTTTACAATAGCTAAATTAGAATTGAGTGATTCTTTCCCTCCTTTAAGAAGGATTTTATTCCCTGATTTAAAAGCTATTCCTGCGGCTTCTATGGTAACATCCGGCCTTGATTCATAAATAATAAGAATTGTACCAAAAGAAGCTGTTTTATTAAATACCTGCATCCCATTATCATGTGTAAATCTAAAACGCTCTACACCTACTGGATCCTTCTGATCTGCCAATTGCTTCAGGGCAGCTATCATACCTTCTATCTTCTTTGAATCAACTTTTAGACGGTCATACATAGCCAAATCATTTCCAGAATACCCTTCTAAATCCATTTTGTTGGCTTCGATAATAGTCGCTCGTTGTTCATCAACAAGAACCATCATCTTTTGTAATACCGAATTTCTTTGCGCTATGCTTAATGTACTATTCATTCTAATAAACTAAGTTCCATCTGCTGGTGTATAATTCCAGTTTTTTTTGACGGATATTTTTTTCCTATTGTTTTAAACTTATATTTTTTGTAAAAATTAATAGCTGTTTCTCGTGCACTCAATTGTATACGATCCATCTTATTTTTCTTACACTCTAGTATCAAATGCCTCAATATTTGACTGCCTATTCCTTTTTTCTGAAATTTGCTATCAATAGCCATTTGAGAAATTATCCCTATAGTTTCGTCATATGTTAACCTTCCTGTTCCTAAAACTTTATTCTCATCACGACATACTAAATGCAAACTACTCTTCTCAACATCATCTTTTATTAATTCTTCTGCAGTATCCATATTCTTAAAAAACTGCTCAATCCGTATAACTACTCCCTGACGATAAAACACATCTCCATAGGAAACAAATTCATATTTCATGCACTTCTTTCTCCTCTTCTAATACTTTTTTTAATGCATCTATAAATTGGTCAATTTCGTTTTTCCCTACAGTTAAAGGAGGTAATATTCTTAATAATTTCTTATTCTTTGCTCCTCCGGTAAAAATATGTTCATTATAGATTAATTTTTTTCTAAGTGCTCCTACTTCAAAATCAAATTCTAATCCTAGCATCAACCCTCGTCCTTTTACATTTTGTACCCCTGGAAGATTTGCTACACAAGACTTAAAATATTCTCCTGTCAATCTAGCATTATCAATTAAGTCTTCTGTTTCTATAACTTCAAGTACCGCGAGTGACGCTGCGCATGCCAGATGATTTCCTCCAAAAGTAGTTCCTAACATACCATATTCTGGTTTAATATTAGGAGCTATCATCACGCCTCCAACCGGAAAACCGTTCCCCATACCTTTTGCTATGGATATGATATCTGGTGTAATATCGTGATGTTGATGTGCAAAGAACTTGCCGCTTCGACCAAATCCTGATTGGACTTCATCTAAAATAAGGATTACGTTGTTTTCCTTGCATAATTTTTCAATTCCTTTAAAAAACGCTGTGGTTCCTTCATCTAATCCACCTACACCTTGAATCGGTTCTACAATTACGCAACATACATCTCCTTTTTCTAGCTCAGTTTCTACTAATGTTAGTTGATTAAGTGGCAAAAACGTTACATGTTGTTGTTTATTTATTGGTGCATTAATCTTCTCGTTATCTGTAACCGCAACAGCCGCAGAAGTTCTTCCATGAAAACCATTTTCGAAAGCAATTACTCTGGATTTACCTGTAATAAATGAAGCAAGTTTAAGTGCATTTTCATTTGCCTCTGCACCCGAATTACATAAAAATAACTGATAATCGTTATATCCGGATAGTTCTCCTAATTTTGATGCTAACTGTGATTGTAAACTATTATGAACAGCATTAGAATAAAAGCCAATGGCATCTATCTGCTTTTTGAGACGATTCACGTAATGCGGATGCGAATGCCCAATAGAAATTACGGCATGCCCTCCGTACAGATCCAAATACTCCACACCATCTTTATCAATTACAGTTGCATCAAATGCTTTTACTGGCTCGACATCATATAGCGGATATACATCAAATAGTTTCATTATATTTCTTTATTTGTTAATGGTTCTAAATTGTCGTAAAAACTATCAAAAGACAATTAAAATCATTAATTATTTTATTGTATTAATTTTTTCATAAGAGGCCATAATACCTTTTATTACAGATGAACTCAAACCTTGATGCTCCATTTCATTTAATCCTTCGATTGTACATCCTTGCGGTGTTGTTACCTTATCTATCTCACGTTCTGGATGGGTCCCATTTTCTGCAACTAAGGTGGCTGCTCCAATTGCCGTTTGAACAGCTATAATTTGTGCTTCATGAGGATGAAAACCCATTTGTATTCCTCCTTGAATCATGGCTCGCAAAAATCTCAAAAAGAAGGCAATTCCGCTTGCACCCAAAACTGTAGCCGCTTGCATTAATCGTTCTTCTATCACTAAAGTTTCTCCTATGGTATCAAACATTTTTACAACTATTTCTAGTTCGTCTTTTACATTATCATTTGCAGAGATACAGGTCATAGACAACTTTTTTGCAGCTCCTGTATTAGGCATAACCCGAATAACTTTATTATTAGGAACCACTTCATTAATCTCCTCTATTGATGTACCTGTAACCGTAGAAATTAATATTTGATCCGTCGTCAGCACATCTTTTATTTCATGTAAAACTCCATCAAGCTGTCTAGGCTGTACACATAGAATAACCCATTTCACTTCTTTTATAGAGGATAAGATATCTTGAGATGTCGAAACTCCTAACTCTTTCTCTACAATTTGGAGGTTGTATTTGGACTTATCTACAACAGTAATAGACTTTGCTTCAAACAAGTTACTACTGGCTAATCCAGATATAATAGATTTCCCTAAGTTCCCTCCTCCTATAATTGTTATTTTACTCATAACGATATCTTTATTTTTAAAATTTCGCTTATACGAAAACTACACTTAAAAATTCTTTTAAAATGCACTAGCTTTAAGTCCTAAACCGGTTTTTTCATCTAGCCCAAACATGAGATTCATATTATGAATAGCTTGTCCTGATGCTCCTTTTATCAAATTATCAATTATAGATGTCACTAATAACATTCCATCTTTTTTACTAACATGTAAAATACATTTATTAGTATTGACTACTTGCTTTAAATGAATTTCTTTATCAGAAACTACTGTAAATTCTGCATTCTTGTAAAAAGTCTTATAAAGCTCTTTTGCGGCTGCTTCAGTACCATCAAACTGTGTATATAATGTTGCATATATACCTTTACTAAAGTTACCTCTATTAGGTATAAAGAAAATTGGTGCTTCAAAATTACTTTGTAGCTGTATTACACTTTCCTTTATTTCATCTAAATGTTGATGAGTAAACACCTTATAACTAGAGAAGTTATTATCCCTCCAACTAAAATGTGTTGTTCCTCCTGGCATTACCCCAGCTCCAGTACTACCTGTAGTTGCATTTACATGTACCGCTTCTTTTAGTTTTCCTGAAGATGCCAACGGCAAAAGTGCTAACTGAATTGCTGTAGCGAAACACCCTGGGTTTGCTATATTCTTAGCATTTTTAATGGTGTCTTTTTGTAGCTCAGGTAATCCGTAGATAAAATCCCTTCCTAAGAAATGCTGATCATTGTTTAATCTAAAATCATTTCCTAAATCAATCACTTTAGTATGTTCAGAAAAAGTATTCTTTTCTAAAAAAGATCTGGATCTACCATGACCTAAACACAAAAACAATACATCAATATTAGTATTAATTGTATCTGTAAAGTCAAGCGCTATCTCACCTATCAAATCTGCATGCTGTTCATAAATAGGTCTACCCGCATTTGTAGTGCTGTAAACAAAATCCAGTGTTACTTCTGGATGATGCACAAGAAGTCTCAGTAATTCTCCAGCTGTATATCCAGAACCTCCTATAATTCCAACCTTAATCATGATTCACTTGGGTTTACATTGTGATATATCTTATTGGCATTGCCATAAATTTTTATAAATCCTTTGGCATCTTCTGAGGTCCAAGAGTTGTTCATTTCTCCATATTGCCCAAAATCAGATTTCATCATATCAAAATCAGAATTAATTCCCTCTAATGTAAAATGATATGGACGTAATGTAACAATTACATCTCCAGTAACCGATTTCTGAGAATCTTCAAGAAATACTTCTATATTTCTCATTACAGGATCTAGATAATTACCTTCATGTAAAAGCATGCCATACCAATTAGCTAATTGCTCCTTCCAGTATTGTTGCCATTTGGTCAATACATGTTTTTCTAACAAATGATGCGCTTTTATAATAACCATTGGTGCCGCTGCTTCAAACCCAACTCTTCCTTTTATACCAATGATAGTATCTCCTACATGAATATCCCTGCCTATTGCATACGCATTTGCAAGTTCTTCTAATTTCTGAATATTCCTTACGGGTGTATCTTTATCTCCATTTAAGGCCACAAGCTCACCTTTCTCAAAATTTAAGGTAACCGTTTCTGGTTCTTCTTTTCTCAATTGACTTGGATACGCCGATTCAGGCAAAGAACTATGAGATGTTAATGTCTCTTTTCCTCCCACACTGGTTCCCCAAATACCTTTATTTATTGAATACTGTGCTTTTTCCCAACTATAATGGACTCCGTGTTTTTCTAAAAAAGAAACCTCCTCCTGACGTGATAACTTGAGATCCCTAATCGGAGTAATTATCTCGATTTCTGGAGCAAGAGCCTGAAAAATAACATCAAACCGGATTTGATCATTTCCTGCGCCAGTACTGCCGTGAGCAATATACTTAGCGCCAACCTCTTTTGCATAATTAATTACTTCAATTGCTTGAAATATTCGTTCTGCACTGACAGAAAGTGGGTATGTATTATTCTTCAAAACATTACCAAAAATCAAATATTTAATTGCTTTTTGATAAAACTCATTAAGTATAGTTTTATTTACATGAGAAGAACTCCCTAATTCATAAGCTCTCTTTTTAGTATCCTCTAATTCTTTTTCAGAAAATCCCCCAGTATTAACCAATATGGTATGTACTTCTAAATTCTTTTCATGAATAAGATATTTCACACAATACGAAGTATCTAATCCTCCACTATATGCTACGACTACTTTTTCCATAACAACACTACTTTATTATTTTCAAGCATTGTTTGCTTGATATTTTTTAATCTTTTCAATATTTTTTTATCAAACCATCGCTCCTTTTTCTTTCTCTTCTTCTCTGGGTCATATAACATCCCAGTACATAAACACATTTTATGCTCTTTAGAAGTAAGAATATCATAATTAGTGCACGTCTTACAACCTGCCCAAAACTTAGGATCATCTGTAAGCTCAGAAAAAGTAACTGGTTTATACCCTAAATCAGAATTAATTTTCATTACTGCCAACCCTGTAGTTATTCCAAAAACTTTTGAAGTAGGGTATTTTTTTAACGAATAATTAAAAGTAAACTCTTTAATTTCTTTAGCCAATCCTTGATTTCTAAAATCAGGATGTACAATTAATCCAGAATGAGCAACATACTTTTCATGCCCCCAAACCTCTATATAACAGAAGCCTGCAAATTGCCCGTTAGACAATGCAATGATTGCATTTCCATTCTCCATTTTTTTCTGCACATATTCTGGGGAACGTTTAGCAATACCAGTACCCCTTACTTTTGCAGATGCTGATATCACTTCACATATCTCCTGCGCATATATAAAATGATCCTGATTGGCTATATTAATCTCTATCTGTTTCATAAACGAATTACGTCTATCAAAAAGTTATAATGTAAAAAATTTAAGGTAATCGCTTCTTGAATTGAATTTATCAAAACAACATTCAAACAATAACATACGTTTGAACTTAAGTTTAATAATTCAATAAGAAAGGTTTTTTATAGGGAAGAAGGACGCACCTTCTTCAGAAGAATTTTAAACCCACAAGGGGCGGCGAAAACGTCTTGAAATTGTTAAAAACACAAATAGCAAGTTCTTAGTTTGAACTTTAACTTCTCTTAAAATAATATTTTCCGTTTTCATAATAGTAACTCTAAATCGTCGGCTTTTGCCCCTTTCGTTAACTAGATGATGCAATATTACAGAAAAAAGTTTAATCTAACCATATAAATAAATAAAAAAGTTAAAAATTATCATTTTAACAAAAACAAAGCTCTTCAGACATAACATTCACAATAACAAACATGAATCAAACACAACTGGTAGTGTCATTTCAGAAAACGAACAACAATAATCCAACTTATTTATCAACTATCCGAAACATGAAAAAATAAATTTCACAAGACCACAAAATAACCTCACCCTACTCCTTACTAAGAGAGTAACGACTTATAAGAACTTAATCTTAAAAAATATAGATCAGAAAAAAAACACCAACAAAACAACTACAAAACTTTCTTCATAAATTCGAACACCTATTTCCGATAATTTTTAGATTTTAAAATATTAATAAAATAACATTGACCAAAAAACAACATTAGCATATTTTTTATCAAAAAAATAAAAGACCTATATTTATAAAAGAACAACCCAACAAAAAAACTATTTAAACCATATAAGTCAACTGACTAAAAAAAACTATAAAAATACAATTCGGGATATTATACCTACAAAACATAGATATTGACAAAATATAAAGACATAAACTTAGAATTCATTACAAAAAACAGAATCACATTAGCAAAAACAACAAAACAAAACACAAATAGCTAAAAAACAGACAAATACACAAAAAAAGCACAATATTCAATTATTTACAAATACTGATTAATTTCAGAAATATTACAAGAAATACAATATTTTATCAAAAAACTTAATAGTTCTTTATATATTGTTAAGAATTTTAACATTAAAATTTTGTAAAACAAAAAAGATATTATATTTTTGATCACATCAAATTGGTTAACCAAATTGGTCAACCAATTACTTTTTACTCTAAAAATAAACAAGATAGAAAAGTTAGAAAAAGTAGCATTGGCTAAAGAAAGTACAGAAGAAACAATTATTTCCAAAATCAGAGAATTGATTGTTTCTAAACAGTTGGAGCCTAACGATAGGTTACCTGCTGAGAGAAGTCTTGCCGAAAAATTTGGAGTTACCCGTAATCAATTACGTCAAGCTATTCAAAAATTGGAATTTTATGGTTTGGTAAAAAAATACCCACAAAGTGGTACTAGAGTTTCTAATATAGGAGTAACAGCTCTTAATGGGATGATGTCTGACATTCTACAACTTCAAAAACCAGATTTTAAATCCTTAGTAGAAACAAGAATTATATTAGAAACAAATGCTTTAAGACTCGCTTCTATAAGAAGAACAGAAGCTCAGGTAATTCAAATTCAAAAAGCCCATGAGGCATACAGTGAAAAAGCAATAAAAGGATTAGATGCTGTTGAAGAAGATATGATGTTTCACTTAAAATTAGCAGAAGCAAGTAATAACAGTGTTATTAACTCTTTAATGCTGGTCATTACGCCCGAAATCATCAGTCATTTCGTAAGTAATAAAGTATGTAATAATGAAGAAAACTATTTACTTATTAAGGAACATCAAGCAATCGTAGATTCAATTAAAGATAAAGACGCCGAAAAAGCAGTGGCACACCTTGAAGATCATTTTAAAGAACTTCACAAATATTGTTATGAACAAAATAAAAACATTATCTAAAAATTAAAGTAAGAATAGAAAACAGAAAAATTAAAGGTCAATAAAGAAATAAAAAAGAAAAAAAGGAAATTTCTTTTTTTAAATTTACTATAAAACTATAGTAAGAATCGCACTACAATTACTCACTACCACCAAAAACATGTAAAATAAATAAAAAGAAAAGCATTTTCTTTTTACTTATTTTTAGTAATTTGTTGTAATCGAGTAATTATGAATTCAAGGCTTGCCTTGTATAACAACAAATGATCCAATATTTAAAGGATTAAATTAAAACCAAAGTATTATTAAACAAAATAACTACGTATGTATTTCAAAAAGATTTTTACAATCCTAATGATTGTTTTATGTCCTTTCGCCTTATTAGCTCAGAGTAGCTATCAAGTGGAAGGTGTCGTTACTTCTGCCGAAGATGGTTTACCCATACCCGGTGTTAACATTATTATAACGGGAACACAAACAGGTACTTCTACAGATTTTGATGGTCAATATCAACTAAAAGTAAAAAAAGGAGACATTCTTTCCTTTTCGTATTCAGGAATGAAAACTGTTACAGTAATAGTTGCTGACCAACCAACTATTGATGTTCAAATAGAACAGGAAACGTCAGAACTAGAACAGGTTGTGGTAATTGGGTATGGTACTCAAAGAAAATCACACCTTACTGGATCAATTTCAAAATTAGAAAACAAAAACTTAGACGAATTACCTTATTCTGATGTTTCAAGCGGGATAAAAGGTAAAATTGCCGGTGTTCAAATTAAAAACATTTCAGGAAATGTAGGAGATGATCCTCAAATCCTTGTTCGTGGTATTGGTTCTATTAGTTTAAGTTCTCAGCCGCTGATTGTAGTGGATGGTTTTCCTTTTGAAGACGGATTACAATTTATTAACCCAAGTACTATAAAATCTATTGAGGTTCTTAAAGATGCGAGTTCTACGGCAATATATGGTTCTCGTGGTGCAAACGGAGTTATAATTGTTACTACAAAAGAAGGTAAAGCTAAGAAAGTATCTTACGAATTTAAATCACTATCAGGTTACAAAAAGGCCTTTAGAAAACTTGATTTATTAAATTCTCTTGAATATGCAGATTTAGATCGCTCTAGAGATCAGATTACCGAAAACATTAATGCCTTAGCAGAAGATAGAGAAGCTTCTACTGTTTATTACGACAACACACAAATTGCTAAAAGAATTATCACCGAAAATATTGGTGGTCCAACAGATTGGCAAGATGAAGCTCTTAGGAAACCTGCACGTATTGATAGTTATCAGTTAAACGTATCTGGTGGTACCGACAAGACAAACTATTACATTTCGGGTAGTTACCTTTATGATGAAGGATTAAGAAAAGACAACGATTTAGAAAGAATCAATTTATCTTCAAAGTTTAGAACAAAACTTAGTGATAAACTTACATTAAAATTAAATGTAAACCCATCATATACTAAAGTAAGGCGATCGGCTATCAACTTTACAGATGTTGGACGATACGAAACTTGGATCCCTGTAAGACATAACGCGTATACTGCAGGTCTAACGGGAAAAGAAATAGGAAGTTTTGCACATAGTCCTGATTTTCAGAATCTTGGACTAAACTTTGATTATGTTGACCCTAACTCAACTACTGGTGAAGTTCAAAATACTGGATTACTAAATTCTCTTTGGGGTTCAGGTAACTTCAACCCTATATCGAGACAAGCATCAAGTGAAAGAAATCGTTTTGATTACAGACTTATTACTAACATATCTGCACAATGGAAAATAACAAATAATTTAACCTTCAATTCTTCTTTAGGAAATTATACTCAGTATAGAAAAGAAGAAGAATTTTTTGGTAGAGATGGAGATAGAGATGGTATAAACACGGGTATTTCTGCAGATCGTCTTCGTGTAAAGTATATTAATGAAAATACATTAAACTTTTCAAAAGACTTTAATGGACACGAAGTAAGTGCTTTAGTCGGTATCACTTATGAAAATGATAAGTACACATTTTCTAACATTGAACTTACAAACTTCGCTGATGAAAATATTACAACATTAAATGGAGGAACGACAGTAAATCTAGATGAATTAGAGACCTTGAAATTTAGTACAATCTTATCTTCTTATTTAGGTCGTTTAAACTATTCATTTAAAGACAGGTACCTACTTTCTCTTGTAACTCGTGTCGATGGGTTCTCTAGATTTGGTTCTAACAACTATTATGGATTGTTCCCATCAGTATCATTAGGATGGAATGTAGCGAATGAAGATTTCTGGCAGAATAGTGTTGGATCTACAGTTAATAGATTCAAACTAAGGTCTAGTTGGGGTATTAGTGGTAGTAACGCAATTGCTACTGAAGATTATCCGGCCTTTACACTTATACAAGCCAATAATTATAGTCTTGGTAGCGGTAGCGGAACTTTAGTTTCTGGATTTGGAGAATTAAACCCAGACACAACCGAATCTGAAGTTCAAGGAAACCCTGATATTAGTTGGGAAACTAACACAGAATTTAACAATGGTGTTGATTTAGGATTTTTTAATAGTGCTGTTAACCTTACCGTTGATTACTACTATAAAATATCAGAAAAGCTGTTACTACAACAAGCAATTTCTAATGTTACTGGATTTGACGAAATATTTAATAATATAGGTAAGATTCAAAATTCTGGTTGGGAATTTGATTTATCTACTAATGTCGGAAGTGGTAAATTTAACTGGCAAGCCAGTGCTAATATTGCTTTTAACGAAAACAAATTAATATCATTTGGAGGAGCAGAAAGAGTAATTAGTGATGGGGAACGTGATGATCAATACATCACAAGAGTAGGAGATCCATATATCCAGTTTTATGGATACAAAACAGATGGTATTTTCAACAATCAAGAAGAACTTCTCAATAGCCCAACGGCTTCAGATGATGCTGTAGGTGGTCTAAAAAGAGTTGATATCAATGGTGACGGAGAAATCACAGCTGATGACCGAACAGTAATAGGAAACCCTTTTCCAGATTATATCTGGGGATTCACAAATACCTTTACTTACGGAAATCTTGATTTAAACTTTTCTTTTCAAGGATCTCAAGGTGCAGACGTAGTTTGGGGAGAAGCTCATTATACTGAAACTAAAAGATACTTAAGAGATTATACAATAGATCAATATTTTAACTCTACAGTAAATGCTTCTCAACCAGGATCAAACTCAGAAGGTGTGGCATGGATCGGAACTGATTATGCTGTTCAAGATGCTTCTTATATCTCATTACGTGAAGTTATCTTAGGATACACGCTACCAAAACTTTCTATGGAAAAAATCGGTTTAACCAAAATGAGAATCTATGTATCTGGACAGAATTTATGGTATAGCGTAGACGATAGTTATTTAGGATTAAACCCTGAGGGAATTACTGATCAAGGCAATGTTCTTGTTACTGGATACCAAAGAGGTGTGACTCCTATACAACAGCAATTGGCAATAGGGTTAGATATAAATTTCTAAATAGAAAAGTATAGTAACCGTATAGTATATACAATTCGTACTTAATCGAACAAAGTATATTTTATTACGATAACCATTAGAAAAAATATAAAAAATGAAAAATATTTTTAAATATCAAACCAGATTATTAACTCGCATGACGTGCTTGGTAGCATTTTCGCTACTTATCTTCTCTTGCGACCTAGATGTTGAACCAGAGTCTTTTCGTGTTAGTGAAGACTTTTATACAAGTGCTGAAGATTTAGAACTTGCTATGATCAGCACCTACTCTAGTTATCAAAATGTTATGAATCTAGAGTTTAACGTTACAGAATTACGTACAGACAACACCTATCTCGATCCAGATAGATCTGCAAATAATGATGTAGATAGATTTACATTAGATAGATTTACATTAAACACTACAAACCCGATTAATGAATCTTACTATAGAGCTTGCTACAAAACAATTGCATTAGCAAACCGTGTTCTGGCAAATCTTGATGTTGTAGAAGATGAAGAATTCAAAAATCAATTAGAAGGAGAAGCGCTATTTTTTAGAGGTTTAATGCATTTCAACCTAGTAAGACTATATGGTGGTATTGTTTTAGTAGATGAAATATTAATTGGTGAAGAAGGTTTTGAATTATCAAGATCAACTGAAGCAGAAGCATATGAATTCATTATCAATGATCTTGTAAATGCTTCTTCTTTATTACCAAGTGCATATGGTGAAGATGACTTAGGTAGAGCAACAAATTGGGCTGCTAAAGGACTACTTGGTAAAGTTTATTTAACTACTGGTGCAAATTATGCTGAGGCCATAACAGTACTTGAAGAAATCCGTGATAGTGGAGAATTCGCATTAGTAGATGATTATGCAAGCCTTTTTACTCCAGAAACTGAAATTAATAGTGAGATTTTATTTGCCGTACGATATTCAGGTGGTAATAATGGTGTAGGTTCTCCTTTTCCAACAAACTTTTCTCCAAGAGGAAGTTTAGGAACGGTTACATTTGGAGATGGTGATGGATTAAACATTCCAACTGTAGATTTGGTAAATTCATATGATCCTGCTGATCCAAGAAAAGGTGTTTCTTTGGCCGAAAGTTATTTTAACCTTGAAGAAAATGAAGTACTTTTTAACTACATTATCAAATATAATTCTGAAAACTTAGTAGCTACGGAAGATGGAGAAGTTGATTGGCCTGTAATTAGATATGCCGATGTATTACTTATGTTAGCAGAAGCTTATATAGAAGAAAACGGTTCTCTTGATGATGCTTTAGCAGAATTGAACAAGGTACGTAATCGTGGTGGTGACGGAGTAGGATTACCTGTACTTACAACAACAGATGTATCTACAGCATTTGATTTTAAATTAGCACTTGAGAATGAAAGACGTCATGAATTTGCTTTTGAAAATCATCGTTATTTTGATCTATTAAGAACTGGAAGAACGCTAATAGTTCTTAGTGCACATTTCAGCACAGAACCATTGTATAATGCAGGTGATGATTTACAATATACAGGAGGTTTAGATACAACTAAGTTGTTATTACCTATCCCTCAATATGAAATAGATCTTAACCCAAGTATTGGTCAAAATATCGGTTATTAAAAAAAATGATGGCTAACAAATCATATATTGGTTTACTAGTTTTAATACTATTGATGACTTCACAATATTGTGCTGCCAAGGAAACTTTGGTGGCCAATATTGATGAATTCAACGATGCTATAAAAAAAGTGCAACCGGGAGACCATATAATTCTCAAAAATGGAGAATGGAACAACGCACAACTCGTTGTTATTGGTCAAGGCTTGCAAGATTCACCTATTACCATTGAAGCAGAAACTTCTGGTGAAGTAATATTCACAGGGGATTCACACCTTAAAATGGCAGGTCAATTTATAGTAGTAAAAGGATTATGGTTTAAAAATGGATATACTTCTGAAAAAGCAGTATTAAGCTTTAGAAAAAACTCCAAAGAATTCGCCATTCATTCACGTATTACAGAATGTGCAGTTACCAATTATAACCCTACTGTAAAAACACAAAAGTACAATTACATAGGTCTTTGGGGAAAAAACAATCAAGTAGATCGTAATTATTTCAAAGGTAAAACCAATAACGGTCCTGTACTTGTGGTATGGCTAAAGGGAGAATCCCATATTGATAACAACCATATTATTGAGTATAATCATTTTGCAGGAAGGCCTCCTTTGGGAACAAATGGTGGTGAAACTATTAGAATAGGTACAAGTCAGACATCTTTATCCTCATCTCGAACATTAGTACGTAATAATACGTTTCAAAAATGTAACGGAGAAGTAGAGATCATTTCTAATAAAAGCTGTGACAATATTTTTAGGAATAATTTATTTCTAGAAAGTGAAGGAGTTCTAACGCTAAGACATGGCAATAGAGCATTAGTAGAAGGAAATGTTTTTATTGGAAATCAAAAGCCTAAGACTGGTGGTATACGTGTAATTAATGCAGGTCATATTATCAGAAACAATCTGATGATTGGTCTTGCAGGTTCTGGCTTCAGAAGTCCTATAGTTGTCATGAATGCGGTACCCAACAGTCCTTTGAATAGATACCATCAAGTAAACAATGTTGATATTCAGAATAATACTATTATAGATTCTTCTCCTATACAATTGTGTGCTGGCAAGGACGATGAACGTTCCTTAGCACCTATTAATACTATTTTTGCAAATAATATTATTTCTAATAGTAATGGAGGAAAAATAGCAGAAGTATTTGACAGTCTAAAAGGGTTTACTTTTTCTAATAATTATATCGATACAAACAATACGTTTGATCAAAATGGTTTTAGCCCAATTGATATGAAATGGGATTTAGTTAATCAATCTCTTTTAGTGCCTTCTTTATCTAATGGTGCAAAGCTAAAAGCTACTAAGGTAAGTGATAATGCTCCGAGCATAGATATTACTGGAAGTAAGCGAAATGTTTTGATTGCTGGGGCTTATAACCTTGCCAATAAAACATTACCAGAAGCTTTGACTATGCAAGTTGGTCCACAAACTTGGAAACCAATTGTAGAACCACTTAAGGTTATTTTAAGTGACCAAGTTATAGAAGTAGAACCTGGTATTAGTACATTAAGAGAGGCTATAAAAAAAGCCCCTTCTGGTGCTACTCTAAAATTAAAAGCAGGCGAATACACTCTTGAAAAAGGAATTAAAATAACAGGGCATATTACCATAACAGGTATCGACTCTGTTAAGAAACCGATTTTAAAGATTAAAAGTGGGTTAGAAAAAACACCTAATTATATTTTTAGAGTTACAGAAGGAAATATTCTTAAATTGAATAATCTTGAGCTAACAGGTTATAATACCACTCCAATTAAATATGCGATAGTATCTCCTGATAAAGGAGAAACGCTCCCCTATTCTCTTTCTATAAAGAGTTGTTATATTCATGATTTTAAAAATCAGAATGGTGGTAGTATTTTTAAAGCATATAAAGGAACAATTGCAGACACTATTAGCATTTCGAACTCAAGGTTAGAAAATTCTTTTCGAGGTCTTAACCTCGCTTCAGAAAAAGATGATTTAGGTAAATTCAATGCTAAAATACTTGTAATTGATAATACTGTATTTAAAAACATTGAAGATTGGGCGCTTAATTATTACAGAGGTGGCAATGAATCAATTGACGCAGGAAAACTTATAGTTAACCATTGTATCTTTAGCAATATAGCTAACAAAGAAAAAGGTAAAATTTTAAGAACGAAAGGAATTAGTAATGTTAGCATCCAAAACTCTGTTTTTGAAAACAGTATAAAAATAAAACAACCTATACATTTATCAGGAACAAAAAATACAATTAATAATTGCTTATTATTTGATGTCGGTACTATGAAAATTTCTGATGGTGCCACATCAAAAGATATATATTATAAAAACCCAAAGTGGGAAGACAAAAATAATTTCAAGCCGAGTGCAAAGTCGCCATTGATCAAAAATGCAGATGCCACTAAGCAAATCGGATTAAATTTTAAATTAAAAAAATAATACTAATACTATACACTATGAAAAACCCAAAAACGTATTTCGGAAAAGTGTTAGCCAGTTCACTTATTTTTGGACTTGTGCTAATGTTTGCGATATCCTCTTGTGATGCGGATATTGAAGTTGAACAAACAATTGAAGATATTAATTCAGAAACCCCTGTAATTACTTCTTTCTCTCCTACATCGGTTGATGTTTTAGGACTGATTGAGGTAGAAGGTGAATTCTTGCAATTTGTTGATAAGGCCTTTATTGGTGGTACTGAATGTATCATTTACTCTAGAATTGGAGCTAACAAAATAGTTTTACAGGTTACCACAGATAATCCCTCTGGACAAATAACACTTCAGAATGAATTGTTTTTAGATGATAATAGTGAAGAACCAGTTGTATTCGAAGCTACTTCAGCAGAAACCTTAACTGTAACATTCCCTGACCCTGAGTTTAGCACTGCTACGCTTCCTGATGAAACAATTGTAAACCAAACAGTAGCTATTGAAGGATCAAACCTTAGTACAGTTACTTCTGTTACTTTTGGAGGTGTAGATGCAACTATAGAATTTCAAGATAATTCTGCAGTGGTAGTAAGCACACCTAATATCCCAAAGGACATTGGTGAAGCTGGAGTTGATGTTGTTGTTAATTATATTACAAGTGCTGGTGAACAATCACAAACTATTGCCAATGGTTATGTAATTATTGTGCCGTTACCAGAGATTTCTTCACGACCAAGAATAATGCATCTCGACAGTGAGGTTTTATTATCAGGTTCTGATCTTAACCTTACGACACAGGTAATCTTATCTGATGGTGTTGCAGGTGACGGTGTTAATGATGGTGCAGCCGATGTTATTGCTACGATAACTGAAGTAGAAGCTACTTCTCTAAAATTCGTGATACCAAACACAACACCTACAGGTTTATATGATATTTCTCTTGTTGACGCTGATGGAAATTCAAATGTTATAGAAGATGTTGGATATATTAATGGTGGATATTACGAATATTACGATTTTGATGATGATGATGTAAGTACTGTAAGAGATGCGAAAAACGATCCTGCACAGGTGGTTTTATCGGTTGACTCAGACGAAGCAAATCAACCACGTTTTGCGGGAGCTACTGTACCATTTGGAACTACACATTTAAAAATAGATTACCCTGCAGCTACTACAAGTACATTGGCATACATATATGGTTATGAAAGTAATGGATTTAGTACTCCTGAGCAAGCAGCTGAATCTGCAGCAATGAATGATGCTGATGGTAGATTCGGAGGTAATCCTGTATTACACTACTGGGTAAGACTAGACGGAGATGACTCAAGAACCAAAATATACTTAGGTACTGCAAGTGCACAACGTAGAGAATCAAATGGAGAACTTATTGATGATACAGGAGGAGAATGGGTATTAGTTGCTGTAGAGCTTAACGGTTTTATGGATAGTGCTGCTAACTTTGCGCAATTCCATTTAAGATTAACTGCAGGTAGTGGTGGTGATGACATTCCTAGATCTGCACGTTATGATTGGATCATTGTAACTGATAAAGTATTAACAGAATTCGGTGCCGTTAATTATACACCTTCTTCTCTTACAGATGAAACATTCTGGAAAGATCAAGGGTAAAAAACAATTAAACCAATTATATAAAAATAGTTAAATGACTTATAAGTCTAACTATACTATAAGATTAAGGCTAGGTAGTTTACTCCTAGCCTTAGTCCTTAGTATTACTTCTTTTAATTGTAAAAGAAATCAAGAACAGGAACCAACAGAAGAAACAATAACCACTTCAAAATATCCAATCTTAGGATTATCTTCCGCAGATGCAAAAGAAATAAGAACTTTAATCGGTTCTGATAAAATTCTTCAAGCATCTTATGTTGCATCTCAAGAAACAGCTGATCAAGCTATAACAAATGGAATAGAAGTACCTTTACCAAAAGACCCAGGTGGTGGCTATACGCACGAAAAGCATAAGCGTAACTACCATGAAATGTATTCGGCCGGTCTTAGCTATCAAATTACTAATGACAAAAAATATGCTCAGTTTGTAATCGATATGCTATTGCAATATGCTGCAATGTATCCAAAATTACCACTTCACCCAAAAAGTAAAGAAAATCACCCTGCGGGAAAATTATTCTGGCAAGGTCTTAATGAAAGCGTATGGCTTGTAAATACAATTCAGGCATATGACTTAATTTACGATACCGTAAATGATGAAGACAGAAAAATTATCGAAGATCAACTTTTTAGGAACGTTGTAGAATTTGTTAGTGTAGATTCTAAAGATACTTTTAATAGAATTCATAATCATGGAACGTGGGCTGTTGCGGGTGTCGGTATGACAGGATATGTATTAGACGACCAAGATATGGTGGACCGTGCATTATATGGAAGTAACAAAGATAAAGAAACTGGTTTTTTGAAACAAATCGATATGCTCTTCTCTCCTGATGGTTACTATTCTGAAGGTCCTTATTATCAAAGATATGCAATGATGCCATTTATGGTATTTGCGCAGGCGATTCAAAACAATCAACCTGATTTAAAAATCTTCGAGCATAGAAATCAATTACTAGGTAAAGCAGTGACCACTGTTTTACAACTTACAGATGAAAACGGAGCTTTCTTACCTTTTAATGATGCCTTAAAAGAAAAGAACTATCTAACAGGCGAAATGGTATTTGCTAGCAATATTGCATATGCATATTATAAAGATAGTGCACTTCTACCTGTTATATTAAAACATCAACAAGTAAGTATTTCTAGTGCAGGTCTTCAAGTAATTAAAGGACTAGAAAACTACACAGATACTGGGTACGTTAAAAACTCAATGCTTATTAAAGATGGTAATGGAGGACAAGATGGTGGTTTAGCATTATTTAGAATGCCCAATGAGAAGGATGGCAAATTAAATGCTATTTTCAAGTTTGCATCACAAGGAATGGGACATGGTCATTTTGATAGACTCTCCCTATTCATGTACAATGGAAAACAAGAAATTCTTCAGGATTATGGAGCCGCACGATTTCTTAATGTCGAGTCTAAAGTCGGTGGACGTTATTTACCCGAAAACCAAACTTGGGCAAAACAAACCATTGCTCACAATACCGTTACAATCGATGAAAAATCACAATTTGGAGCGAATGTAAAAAAATCTAGCACAATTAGTCCAAAACTCGTATTTTCGCATCTTGAAAATGAAAATGTTCAGGTGGTAAGTGCTATTGAAAATAATGGATATGAGGGCGTTGAAATGCAACGAACTATTGCTATGGTCAAAGATGAAAAGTCTGAAAGACCTCCTTTTATTGTTGATGTATATAATCTTAGATCAGATAAATCACATCAATATGACCTTAACTTCATGTATCAAGGTCATGTTATGGAAACAAACTTTGAGTATGTACAACAAAATCCATTAAAAGCATTAGGTACTAATAACGGATATCAACATCTGTGGAAATTGGCTGAAGGTACCAGTGATAATACAATAGCAACACTTACTTGGTTAAATAAAAACACCTTCTACTCTATTTCCAGCCTTATTAATTCTGGAAGTAAGATGATTTTTTCAAAATTAGGAGCAAATGACCCTAATTTTAATCTTAGAAATGATCCATCTTATATGATCAGAGAAAAAGGAAAAAGTAATCATACTTTTGTTAATGTTATAGAGCCACATGGAGATTTTGATCCAAAACTAGAATCTGTTAAGAAGCCCCACTCTGATATTAAAGACATACAATTAATAGTCGCTAACAAAGAATATACAATTGTTCAAATAATATTCAAAAGCAGTCAAGAATATACTTTAATGCTGTCAAATCAATCACATGACAGTAATAAAACACATAAAATCACCATTGAAGAAAAAGAATATCAATGGACTG
Source organism: Aquimarina pacifica (assembly GCF_000520955.1). Lineage (GTDB taxonomy): Bacteria > Bacteroidota > Bacteroidia > Flavobacteriales > Flavobacteriaceae > Aquimarina > Aquimarina pacifica. The sequence goes on from NZ_JACC01000001.1 coordinate 170,726, forward strand.
GGAATTATAATCTAAAATTAAATTAATTAAACAATGAGTTACTCAAAAATAAAGAGTGAAGTCTTAGAAACAAAAGAAAAGCCTTGGCAGCAGGCTGCAGAAGACACAACCCATCAAACGATTGGTTATGATGCAAATAGCCCTATTAGAGAAGATTTTTTAGATATCCCACACCAAAACCAATAATCACATGAAAAAGTTAAAAGGATTACGTTGGTGGATAATTGTATTAATTTTTCTTGCTACCGTTATAAATTATATTGATAGAACAGCATTCGCTTTATTATGGCCTGAGATGGGAAAAGATCTAGGCATGGACAATTCTGATTATGCCTTTATGCTTAACTTCTTTATGGCGGCATATGCATTGGGTAAATTTGCATCCGGAAAACTTTATGACGAGATAGGTACACGTTTAGGATTTACAGTCTCAATTATTGTATGGTCTGTAGCTTCTGTACTACATGCATTTGCAAGAGGCCTTGTAAGTCTTTCTATTTTTAGAGTTCTACTTGGTTTAGGTGAGGCTGGTAACTGGCCAGGAGCTGTAAAAAGTAATGGAGAATGGTTTCCTGTTAAAGAACGTGCAATAGCACAAGGTATTTTTAATGCAGGTGCCTCTATTGGTAATGTTATAGCACCATTTATTATTATAGCACTATATGCTGCATATGGTTGGAAAACAACCTATATCATATTAGGAGCAATTGGTATTCTTTGGGTAATTCCTTGGTTATTTATAAACAAGGCAAAACCAGAAAACCACCCTTGGATTACAGATAAAGAAAGAGAACTTATTCTAAATGATAGAATAGATAAAGTTGAAGAGGTAAATACTGTAAAAGAAAAGGGATTAAGTTTAGGGCAAATATTAAGTCATAAAGAATCTTGGGGTGTTTTACTTTGTAGATTTTTTATAGAACCTATCTGGTGGTTTTTTGTAGGATGGATGCCGATATATTTAGCAGCTAAATTTGGTTCAAATATAGAAGAAACAAAAAGTATTTGGATTTCTTATCTAATGGCTGCTGTAGGTAGTATATTAGGAGGAATGTTTACAAAAGCATTAATGAAAAGGTTTTCTGTAGATACTTCAAGAAAAGCTACTATCGCTGTAGGAGGTCTTTTAATTCTAATAGCATTTGTATCAATTATTACGCTAGTTACAGAAGAAAACTTTATGCTATTTATATATTTAGCCGGACTTGCGTTATTCGGATTCCAATTTGCTATTGGTAATATTCAAACCATTTCTAGTGACTTGTTTAGAGGACCATCTGTAGGTACTCTGGCAGGATTAGCTGGTACAGTAGCCGCAGTTTCACCTATGATTATGAACTGGTTTGTGGGTCAAATAACTACAAGTTCATATACACCTGCATTCGTTGCAATATGCGTTTCTGTTGTTTTAGGTGTACTATCTATCTTTGTATTGATTAAAAATATAGGTCCAGTAAGAAAATAATTTTAAAAACAATTAATCACATAAATATAATTAAATAAAAAAAATGAGTTTAGAGAAAAAAGTTGCCGTAGTAACAGGAGCCACTGGTGGTATTGGTTTTGCAGTTGCAAAAAGATTAGGTCAAGATGGATATACTGTTATCTTAAACGGTATAGAGGACGATAAAGGAGCCGAAAGAGTAAAAGAACTTACTGATGCTGGTATTACAGCTGAGTATTATGGTTTTGATGTTACTAACGAAGAGGCAGTAACTTCAAACATCAATGCGATCGGAGAAAAATATGGTAAAATTGATGTACTAGTAAATAATGCTGGTGGATTAGGTGGAAGATCAAGATTTGAAGAAATGACAACAGAATTTTATAGATCTGTAATGGCATTAAATCTTGACTCAACATTTTTCGCTTCAAGAGCTGCTATTCCATTCCTTAAAAAAGGAGAAAGCGCTTCTATTATTAACTATACGTCTAATGCAGGATGGACTGCAGGAGGACCAGGTGCCGGAATATACGGAACCTCTAAAGCAGCTGTTCACGCAATAACTAGAGGATTAGCAAAAGACTTAGCTGAATATGGTATTAGAGTAAATGCAGTATCACCTGGTACAATTGATACTCCTTTCCATGCACAAATTAAATCAACGAAGCCAGAAGTTTTTGCTTCATGGAAAAATAACATCTTATTAGGAAGATTAGGTCAACCAGAAGATGTAGCCTCTGTTGTTTCTTTCTTAGCGAGTAATGATGCTGCTTTTATGACAGCTGAAACGATCCAAATTGGAGGAGGACAAGCTTTAGGAATTTAAATAATGGCTTTTAACAAATGAACAACCAACTAATCAGTATATCTTAATAGTGGTTTACATTTAGTTAATATCAAAGTATATATTATCAAATAGATTTCTAAATGTCATATTGTGTTCGTCATTACATTTTGTAACAGAACAACAATATGGCATTTAGATATTTATTCTGAATACATATCAAAAATTACAGTATAATAAAATAAATAATGAAAAAAGTAGTAACTTTTGGAGAAATCATGTTGCGATTAGCTCCACAGGGATTTTTAAGATTTTCTCAAGCAAATTCATTTGATGCTATCTATGGTGGTGGAGAATCCAATGTTGCAGTTTCTTTAGCTAACTACGGAGTTCCAGTAGACTTTGTTACAAGATTGCCAAAAAATGACATTGGTGAATGTGCCATGATGGAAATGCGCAAAAGAGGCGTAGGTGTTGATAAAATAATTTATGGTGGAGATCGCTTAGGAATTTATTTCTTAGAGACTGGTGCTGTATCTAGAGGTAGTAAAGTGGTCTATGACAGAGCGCATTCTGCAATTGCAGAAATTGAGCCTGGTATGATCAATTGGAAAGAAGTATTTCAAGATGTTGAATGGTTTCATTGGACGGGTATTACTCCTGCAATCTCTCAAGGAGCAGCAGATGCTTGTCTTGAAGCTGTAAAAGCTGCAAGTGAGCTGGGTGTTACTATTTCTACTGACCTAAACTACCGTGCTAAATTATGGAAGTATGGTGGAGATCGTGAAGCAATTATGACCGAATTGACATCATACTGTGATGTTATTTTAGGAAATGAAGAAGATGCTGAGAAACATTTTGGTATCAAACCAGAAGGTCTTGATATTACTACACAAGGACATGATGTAAAGGCAGAAGCTTTTTTATCTGTGTGTAAGCAAATGATGGAAAAATTTCCAAGAGCTAAAAAAGTTATTACCACATTAAGAGGTTCTATTTCTGCTTCTCATAACACATGGGCAGGAGTTTTATTTGATGGTAAGAAAATGTACGAAACACGTCAATATCAAATTACGGATATCGTAGATAGAGTTGGTGGTGGTGATTCATTTATGGGTGGACTAATCTACGGATTATTAAAATACCCAGAAGATGATCAAAATGCATTAGACTTTGCTGTTGCTGCTTCTTGCTTAAAGCATACTATCAAAGGAGATGCTAACCTTGTTACTGTTTCTGAAGTAGAGAAATTAATGGGTGGAGATGCATCTGGTAGAGTTGCCAGATAATAATATAATAGTATTTAAAAAATTAAGATGTTAGACATGCATAGTTTAGCATCTTAATTTTAAAAAAACAAATCAATACAATGGCACAGTTTTCAAGAATTGAAGTTGCTACAGCTATGAAAGAAACAGGAATGATTCCTTTGTTTTATCATAGTGACATAGAATTAAGTAAAAAAGTATTAAAAGCCTGTTATGATGGTGGTGCTCGTTTGATGGAGTTCACAGCTCGTGGAGATTTTGCTCATGAAATTTTTGGTGAACTTACCAAATATGCAATCGCAGAATTACCAGGAATGATTATGGGTGTTGGATCAGTAACAGACGCTGCTGCTGCGTCTCTATACATGGCATTAGGCGCTAACTTTATCGTTACTCCTGTACTAAGAGAAGATATTGCTATCGTTTGTAATAGAAGAAAAGTATTGTGGTCTCCTGGTTGCGGTACATTAACAGAAATAGCAAGAGCAGAAGAATTAGGCTGCGAAATCGTTAAATTATTCCCTGGAGACATCTATGGACCTAATTTTGTAAAAGGAATTAAAGGGCCTTGTAAATGGACAAGCATTATGCCTACAGGTGGTGTTGCACCAACTAAGGAAAACTTATCTGCATGGTTTGATGCAGGAGTAACTTGTGTAGGAATGGGATCCAAATTAATTTCTAAAGAAATTATAGCAAATAAAGATTACGCAAAACTTGAGCAAGATGTAAAAAATGCATTAGCAATAGTTAATGAGGTTAGAAAATAATTTATTGATTTTCTAATAATTACCCATTATAAGTCATTGAAGACTGTATAGTAAAATACCAATTAAGATTTTATCCTTCTGATAAAAAACTTAACTGGTATTTTTTTTTATCCATTTTTTCGTATTATCAGATATATCCACTAATTTATATTATAAAATTGCATTCATAAAACTAGGTGATTTCTACAATAAAAAACACCTAATAAAGAACTCAATTATTAGCTTTCTAAATACAACCCAATCAACAAAAACACAATCTAGATTTAACTTTTTTTTAGGAAATAACACTTTTTAGCCTTAAAAAAAATCGAATGCATAAAACTGCTATCGCAGGAGTAAAAAAACAACACGTTTTGATCTAAAACCCTTATATTAGACGATCGTAAACATCACTAATTTTTTAAGTCCACAATGTGTATTAGAACTTTATGATGTAAGTATTTAAAGACCGAAAAATATATTGATTTTTTTAAATAACATCTTATTCTTAATAAGATAGCACTCATTATATTTTTTTTGAACTAGTTGGATTAAACAATACTATTACTAAAGTATATAACATGAATAAAGTAGTAACTTTTGGAGAAATCTTAATGCGTGTTACTCCATTGGGAAATAAAAAATTAAGACAATCCAATCAGCTAGAATATTACTTTGGTGGAACAGAAGCCAATGTGGCTATTTCTTTATCTCAATTTGGAAATAAAACAAAATATGTTACTGCGGTATCAGATGATTTTATAGGTAGAGCCGTAAAAAGTTACCTCAGACAATTAGAAGTGGGCACGTCAAATATTATTTCTTTAAATCACCCTCTAGGAATATATTTTTTAGAAGTTGGTGCTGTAATGCGATCGAGTACTATATCCTACAATAGAGCGCACTCTGCCTTTTGTCATATAGAACCTTCTATGGTCGATTGGGAGGCCATACTAGAGGACTGTAACTGGTTTCATTGGACTGGTATCACTCCTGCCCTAACAGAGAATGCATATCAAACCCTTAAAGAAGGTCTAAAATTAGCAAGGCAAAAAGGAATTCCGGTATCTGCAGATCCAGCGTATAGAAAAGATCTTTGGAACTATGGACGGGACGCTAAGGATGTGCTTAAAGAATTAATTGAATATTCTGATATCTTTATAGGAGGGCCTAATGAAATTAATGAATTATTGGGCACGACATATTCATACAGCAATGAAGACTTTACTGATGCCAGTAAACTGCTAATAAACACATTCCCTAACATTAAAAAAATAGCAGATAAAACCCGAAAATCATTAAATGCTAATTGGCATAAAATCATATCAAGAATGTGGAACGGAAAAGAACTTCTTGAAACCAGAGAGTTAGAAATAACACATATAGTCGATAGGATCGGTACAGGAGATGCATATGCTGCGGGGTTAATTCATGGATTATTACACTTCGATGACCTTAAAGCAATGGAGTTTGCAAATGCCTCTTGTGCAGTAAAACACACTATAGAAGGAGATGCTAATCTAGTTACGGAGAAAGAAATTCTTCATATTATCGAAGGTAATACAAGCGGAAGAATCATCAGATAATCTCATTAACCACAAAAACAGTATGAGTTCGTTTATTTAAAAACACATATTTGACCAACTAGTAAATTCTTAAGCCTGTTTATACAATATATATATTTTTAATTTGAAATGATTTTTATAAAAATGAAGGACCACTTTTTAATTAAAATAGATACCCAATTACTGGTTTTCTTACTTCTTTTTAGTACGTATATAGAGGCACAAGTAATATTAAGCGCAGATGGACCTGGTGATACTTATGAGTTAATATCCGGAGCCCTTGCGCCTGGATACAAACCAATAGAAGCGCCAGGAATCAAAAGAAAAAGTTGTGATAATCATTCTATTTTCGGAGACCATATCTCTGAAGTGTTCGATGAAGAACTTAATAAAAATGTATTCAAGTTTGTTATTCATCTTAATGATGATAATGACCGTTGTAAAAAATTTGATAGACAACGTAACGAGATAAAAGCTTACAAAGCCTCTCCTGACTCTCTTAAAGCCACCTTAGGAGAAACTGTCGAATATTCATGGAAGTTCAAACTAGATGAGAATTTTCAGGCCTCTAAGCGATTTACACATTTGCATCAACTCAAATGTGTTGGCGGCATTATAAAAAAACCTATTATCACATTGACGGCAAGAAGAGGAGATCCTGACAAATTAGAACTATGTCATTTTTCTGGCACAGAAACATCAAAATTAGCTACTGTAAAACTAAATCTATTTAGAGGCAAATGGGTAGAAGTAAAAGAGACTATTACTTTTCTTGATGGAAATAAAGGTAAATACCATATTCGAATTATTGACACAAAAACAAAAAAAGAAATTCTCGACTATTCTAACAACTATATTAGGATGTGGGCTACTGAAGCCATTTTTATAAGACCAAAGTGGGGAATTTATAGAAGTCTGAAAAGATCGGATCAATTGCGAGATGAAAACGTTCTTTTTGCAGATTTTAGAATAGAAGAAAAGAAGTAATTAATTGTTACTACTAGTCATTTCTATTTTTTCACCAATCATCTGTTCGAAAAGAAGACGCAGGTAATCCTGCTGTATTAAACAATGTGCCTGTAATACAATTACCAAATGCATACCTTACAGCAACTGGTTTCTCTACAGCATCACTCCAAACACTTACTGTTTTATCCTCATTAATGATAGCTTCTGCTGGATAAAATACTTTATTTGCTCCGGCAACCTCAAAACCTGTAAGTTGCCTATCAAAAGCGTATAAACCATACTTCGCATAATCAAAAAACAGTTTAATTTTAGCATCCTCTGTATTTTCCATTTTTTCATAGACAGGCCCACTGTAGGATATCCCCGAAATACTATAATCCTTGGATAATGCCCAATATGCCAATCGATCACCAATTGCTTTTTTCTCTTTTGGATGCACTGAGTTACAATCACCAATATCTAAGGTAACCACCATACCGGTATTTGGTACTTCTAGCATGGTATGCATTTGAGCTTCACGAAGAAAAGCAGCATTTGTTTTTTTTCTGTATTCATAAGGGGCGATCTGTACAAAATAGAACGGAAAATCTCCCTGACTCCAATTCTGTCGCCATGAATTTATCATAGCAGGAAACATTTTTTTATACTCCTTTGGTTTTGATCTATTTGACTCTCCCTGATACCAAAGAACCCCTTTCATTGTATACCCAATTATTGGGGCTATCATTCCGTTAAAAACTAATGTAGGGGATTGTCTCTTTTTCTTAATTTCTTCCGGAATATGATCAGGAATGGTAAGAAAATCAAATTGTGAAACCGTTTCTTCATCCATCCAAGCCTGGATTTTAGAGCCTCCCCAAGATGAATGTATAATACCTATAGGAACATCTAAAACCGCATTCATTTTTTTTGCAAAAAAATAAGCCACGGCACTAAAATTTCTGGTTTCGGATGGTTTTGATACTGCCCAATACCCGTTAACATCTGTAAGAGGCGTTAAGCTCGCATTACGTTCAACATTAAACAAGCGAATAGATGAATTAGTAGAATTAAGAATTTCTTCATTACTATTTTGTATTGGTTGATTAGAATAGCCTCGTACAGGCATATTCATATTAGATTGACCTGAACAAAACCACACCTCACCTATCAAAACATTCTTGAATTGTATTTTTTTGGTTCCTGTAATTGTTAAAAAATAAGGTCCTCCAGCTTCTGGTGTCTCAATTTTCAACTTCCATTTCCCTTCATTATCCGTTTTTGTACTAGCATCTTTTCCCCAACTTCCTATAACTACAATCGAAGTGTTTGGCTCATCATTTCCCCAAATAGCAACCTTATCCTTTTGCTGTAATACCATATTATCACCAAAAAAAGAAGGTAATCTGAGCTGACAAAAAAGTACTTCAGAAAAACACAGAAAAACAAGAACTATTACTCTTTTGTATAGATGCATATATCCACTAACAATTAAACATTATTAACCAAAAATATCAAAGTTATCAAAGATGTTATCATAGTACTCAAAAAAATAAGAAAACTTTGTGAGATCTAGCACCTATATTATTTTGAACTTGCCCGAATTTATCTAAAACGAAAAAAGACTTCTCAAAAATTGAGAAGTCCTTCTTTATTATTGCTTAACGCTTTATAAAATAGGGATTAAGCTTTCTTAAGACCTATTTCTTTGCGTATATAGTTTATCCTCCAAAAGAAAATAAAAGACCTAAGTTTATTGTAATATCTCCTACAGACCCATCACCTACTTTACCAGCACTTAGATAAGCTACATTCATATTAAGTACTCCGTACTTAAATCCTAATGCTGGGCGAATAGCAAAATTAGAAGTACTTGCACCTCCATCAATTTCTGTATCACCAATTTCTATTGCTCCTATACTTGCCAAACCTAAACCTAGACTACCATAAGGTCTAAAACCATCTTCTGTAAAATAGTAACGACCATTTAGCATATAACTACCAACAGCAACGTTTCCGTAAGACAATCCGTCTACATCTGCGCCTACTAGGAAATCACCTTGATACAAGATAGAAACGTCAATACTTTCAGTTACGGCATACCCTAATTCAAAATGAGCAGAAATACCACCATCTACAATATCAGAAATATCTCCAGAAGGTAAAGCATAACCAACTCCTAAACCTAATCTAACTTGTGCATTGGTAGCATTAATACCTAACAAAGCAACTGCGGCAATAAGTAAAAATTTTTTCATAATATTTGTTTAATTTATCGTTTAACTGTGCGAATATATCGATAAAAAACACAATTAGACGTTTTTTTTAAACAAAATTTATGCTTTAAGCAATAAAAGACTGGCTCACAGGTTTTTACACAATGACAAAAAAACAGGTGTTTTATTGAATTTATCTCATTTTTTAGACCAAAAATTGAAAAAGATCCGGTTTGTCATTCAAGTAGTCTCCAAAAAAATTATGTTCTTTCATTCTATATATTAAAGGTTTTAAGTCATTTTTATCCTTTAATTCTATACCAACAACCGCTGGTCCATTTTCTCTACTTGATTTTTTAGAATATTCAAAATGAGTGATATCATCATTAGGCCCCAAAATCTCTCCCACAAATTGTTTTAGTGCTCCTGCCCTTTGAGGAAAACGAACAATAAAATAATGCTTTAAATCTGCATATAGTAAAGCTCTTTCTTTAATTTCGGCTGTTCGAGTGATATCATTATTACTACCACTCACAACACATACTACATTTTTACCTTTAATTTTGTCTTTATAAAATTCTAAAGCCGCTAGCGTAAGTGCACCCGCCGGCTCTACTACAATAGCATCCTTATTATATAAATCTAGTATTTCTTGACAGACCAACCCTTCGGGTACAGCCAATACATCAGAAATATAATCTTTACAAATATTAAAATTTAAATCTCCCACCTTCTGAACAGCTGCTCCATCTATAAACTTATCAATATTAAAAATCTTTGTATTCTTATTATTCTTTATAGAGGTAAGCATAGAAGGTGCTCCTTCTGGCTCTACACCAATAATTTTTGTGGTAGGTGACAATGCTTTTATCGCACCACACAGACCTGAGGCTAATCCACCTCCGCCAATAGCTACAAAGATATAATCTATAGGACTGTCACATGATTGCTCAACAATCTCTAATCCAATTGTTCCTTGACCCTCAATTGTTTTAGGATCATCAAAAGCATGAACAAAAGTTTTTCCCTCTGATTCAGACAATGCAACTGCTGCCCTAGAAGAGTCATCGTATGTATCACCTTCTAATACTATTTTGACATAATCCCCACCAAACATCTGAGTTTGCTCTATCTTTTGTTTTGGTGTAACTGAGGGCATATAAATTGTCCCTTGAATTTTTAGATGTTTACATGCGAATGCAACACCCTGAGCATGATTACCGGCACTAGCACAAACAACACCTTTCTTTAATTCTTCCTTTGATAAAGAATTAATCTTATTATATGCACCTCTTATTTTATAGGATCTAACTTGTTGCAAGTCTTCTCGTTTCAATAAAACAGATGCATCATATTTAGCTGAATATCTCAAGCTGCTCATCAAGGGTGTAACAATTGAAATCCCTTTAATCACAGATGCTGCTTTTTGTATATCTTTTAGTTCTGGAAAATACGAAACTGGTGTAGCACTCATAGTGTATACTTATTTGGTTTTTACGGCAATTATCAACCCAGTAGACCAATTCATTTTTGTAAGGTTAAAATCTTCTCTTTTCTCAAGATATTGGACCAACAGGTTTACATTATCCTGGTGCCCTACTGGCCAATTAGGTTGAGTATCCATATCATCAATAATATAAAAACCACCCACTTTTACTAGTTCTAAAACTTCATCTATTTCGCTATATTTTCCTGGCCAGGCATCTGCAAAAATCAAATCAAAACTCTCCCCAGTGTATGATTTAATCCATTCAGAAGCATCTGCACAAAGTATCTTGACTCTAGAATCTTTTCCAAAAAAACCCTTTGCTATAGCAGTTAAGGAGGGGTTATTATCAATAGTTGTAATTGTAGACCCCTGGTCTAATCCGTCAACCATCCAAGATAAAGATAAACCAATCCCAGTCCCTAGTTCTAGAATATTTGCCTTAGGTTTTGAGCATATCAATGTTTTAAGCAAACTACCGATGTACAAATCAGATGGCATTGTAAAACCAATTTCTTCTGACTTAGAGATTATTTTTGAGTGATTCTCTGGTATATCTCTAATTTCTAAATCCTTCATTTTATATTTTTTTAATACTTAACGCCCCTTGTATATATAAACCAGCATAAAACAAGAATACCATTTATTCTTCTTGAATTTTCTGAACTCAAAGAATAAATGGTATTCATTAATAAAGAGTAAAAACCTTTATTTTTATCTAAAACAGTATGTATTTGTACTATACTATTGGTTTCATAGCTGTCATTGATGCTCTTAATCTACTTCCCACAACTTCTATAGGGTGGTTTCTAAGGGCTGCATTAACTTCTATTAATTTAGCGTTATCGACACCATTATTTTTACCTTCATCATATTTTGCACCTATTACATCGGTATCAATACCTTTCATAAAATCGGCAAGTAATGGTTTACAAGCATGATCAAATAAATAGCAACCATATTCTGCTGTATCAGAAATCACACGATTCATTTCGAATAATTTTTTACGTGCAATTGTATTTGCAATTAATGGCGTCTCATGTAATGATTCATAATATGCTGATTCTTCGATAATCCCTGAGGCTGTCATTGCTTCAAAAGCCAATTCTACTCCAGCTCTTACCATAGCAACCATCAACACTCCATTATCATAAAATTCTTGTTCAGAAATTTCAACATCACCAGCAGGAGTTTTTTCAAATGCTGTTTCTCCTGTTGCAGCTCTCCATGATAACAAGTTTTTATCATCGTTTGCCCAATCTTCCATCATTGTCTTAGAGAACTCTCCTTGAATGATGTCATCCATGTGTTTATTAAATAAAGGACGCATTACATCTTTCAATTCTTCTGAAAGTTCAAATGCCTTTAACTTTGACGGGTTAGATAACCTATCCATCATGTTAGTTATTCCTCCGTATTTTAATCCTTCTGTAATAGTTTCCCATCCATACTGAATCAATTTAGAAGCATATCCGGCATCAATTCCTTTTTCTATCATCTTGTCAAAGCAAAGAATAGACCCTGTTTGCAACAATCCACAAAGAATTGTTTGCTCTCCCATAAGATCAGACTTTACCTCTGCTACAAAAGATGACTCTAACACTCCTGCTCTATCCCCTCCTGTTCCTACTGCATATGCTTTTGCCTGAGCTAAACCTAGGCCTTGTGGATCATTTTCTGGATGCACAGCAATCAGAGTAGGTACTCCGAATCCTCTTTTATACTCTTCTCTTACCTCAGAACCAGGACATTTTGGTGCAACCATAATTACAGTAAGATCCTCACGAATTTGCATTCCTTCTTCAACAATATTAAAACCATGAGAATATGCTAATGTCGCTCCTTTTTTCATTAATGGCATAACGGCGGTTACCACTTTTGTATGTTGCTTATCTGGGGTAAGATTAATTACAAGATCAGCATTTGGTAATAACTCTTCATATGTTCCTACGGTAAATCCATTATCAGAAGCGTTTAAAAACGATTGTCTTTTTTCTTTGATTGCAGCTTCACGTAATGTATAAGAAATATCAAGACCTGAATCTCTCATATTCAATCCTTGATTAAGTCCTTGAGCTCCACAGCCAACAATAACTATTTTCTTTCCTTTTAGAGCATTAATCCCATCTGAAAACTCAGAGGAATCCATAAATCTACATTTTCCCAGTTGCGTTAACTGATCTCTTAATGATAGCGTATTAAAATAATTTGCCATTTCTTACTTAATTTGTGGTTACTTCCTTTTAACGGGAAATCTATTTAATTTTGATTTTTAGTTGTTTTATGTACTGTATTCCCGAAATATCTTCAGAAAAATAGTCACGTCTATTATGCTGTTTCGGTTGAAAAGCTTTCTAATATTTTAGAAATATGCATTTGATCTTTTGTTACTGCTATTCTACCAGAACGTACAAATTGCATTAAACCAAAAGGTTCTAGCTGTCCATAAAGTGCTGCAACTTCTTTACGTCTTCCTGTTTTCTCTAAAACAAAAAATTCTGGTGTTACAGTAACTATATTGGCATTACTATCTTTTATGACATTTTGGATATTTCTATCTTCAAATAACAATTTAGAGGATATTTTAAAAAGAGCAGTCTCTTGGTATATAGTCTCATCGTCGGTGTGATAGAATGCTTTTATTACTTCTATTTGTTTTTCTATTTGTCCGACTAATTTTTTTACTTGCTCTTCTGTTATTTTTACAACAATTGTGAATCGAAAAACATCTTTAATTTCTGATACCGAAGCGGTCATACTGTCCAAATTGATATGTCGCTTCAAAAAAATTGCTGATATCCTATTCAACAATCCTACATTATTTTCTGTATACACTGATATCGTGTAGCATTCTTTTTTCATGAACTAAAATTTTAATTCCAACGTATTTTAAAACTTTGATTCAACAACCAAAATCTTATCGCACCTATTTTCAACTTAATCGTATATCCGAAACTGAAGCCCCTGTTGGGATCATTGGAAATACATTATTTTCTTTTTCTACACATACCTCTAGAAAGTAGGGCTCTTTTGATGCAATCATCTCTGCAATTGCACCTTGTAAGTCTTCTCTTTTGGTAATTCGTTTGGCTTCGATATGATATCCTTTTGCTATTGTAACAAAATCAGGGTTTACCATTTCTGTAGAGGCATATCTTTTGTCAAAAAATAATTGTTGCCATTGGCGCACCATACCTAGGAAATCATTATTTAGAACTACAATCTTTACAGGAACCCTGGTCTGAAATATGGTTCCTAATTCTTGGATAGTCATTTGATATCCTCCATCACCTATAATAGCAACAACCTCGCGTTCTGGAGCTCCCATTTTTGCACCAATTGCTGCCGGCAACGCAAACCCCATTGTCCCTAAACCTCCCGAGGTTACATTACTTTTTGATTGTGTAAACTCTGCATAGCGGCAAGCGATCATCTGATGTTGTCCAACATCAGAAACAATAATAGCATCTCCTTTTGTTTCCTGATTAATTCCTCTCAGAACTTCTCCCATAGAAAGACCTTCTTTTGATGGATATAGTTCCTCTTTTATTACTTTGTCATACTCAATCGTATCAAAGTCCTTAAATTCTTTTAACCAAGGTTCGTATGTTTTTGTATCAATCTTAGTAATAATGTCGCTCAATGTGTTTTTTACATTTCCCATTACAGCTACATCAGCTTTTACATTTTTATTTATCTCTGCCGGATCAATTTCAAAATGGATTACTTTGGCCTGTTTGGCGTACGTTTCGAGATTACCCGTAACACGGTCATCAAATCGCATCCCAATAGCAATTAATAGATCACATTCATTCGTCAACTTATTAGGCCCATAATTACCATGCATACCTACCATCCCAACATTAAGTGGATGCGCTGTTGGTAATGCCGAAAGACCAAGAATAGTCCAAGCTGAAGGAATTCCTGATTTTTCGATAAAGTTTTTTAATTCTTCTTCCGCTTCTCCTAAGATAACACCCTGACCAAAAACGATCATTGGTTTTTTAGCACTATTTATAAGAGCCGCTGCATCAACTAAGCTTTTGGGATCTGTTTCTGGAACCGGCTTATAACTACGTACACCTTTACATTTTTTATATTCAAAATCTAATTCACCGAACTGTGCATCCTTAGTTATATCAATCAAAACAGGTCCCGGACGTCCAGAACGTGCTATATAAAAAGCTTTTGCCAGTACTTCAGGAATATCTTCTGATTTTGTTACTTGATGATTCCACTTGGTAATTGGCGTTGATATCCCTATAATATCAGTTTCCTGAAAGGCATCTGAACCCAATAAATGAGATCCTACTTGACCTGTAATACATACCATTGGTGTAGAGTCTATTTGCGCATCTGCAATTCCGGTAACAAAATTTGTGGCTCCAGGTCCTGATGTTGCAATAGCGACACCTACTTTACCACTTGATCTTGCATATCCTTGAGCGGCATGTGTTGCTCCTTGCTCATGTCTTGTTAGTACATGATGTAATTTATCCTGAAACTTATATAATTCATCGTATACTGGCATAATTGCTCCTCCAGGATATCCATAAATTAGATCAACTCCTTCTGCTAACAGACAGTGTATTACTGCTTCTGCTCCTGTCATTCTACCTGTTGTCACTTTCGTTTCTTTTTTTTGTGTTTGCGTTTGTGTTTGCATACGCTTTTATTTTATGAATTCAGACAAAACCTTTATTTGGCGATTCTGAATATTTTTATTTTTTTGAATTCTGATTTCTATCAGGAAACTCATTCATATAAGAACAACTACCTTTTAAAACTCGTCTGTTACACATCCTTGTGATGCAGAGGATACTGTATTTGCATACTTATAAAGAACTCCTTTACTGAATTTTAATTCTGGTTGCACCCATTGTGCTTTTCTTTTCTCTACTTCTGCCTCATCAATATCAACGGTAATAGAATTGGTTTCGGCATCAATTGTAATCACATCTCCATCTTGTACCAATGCAATAACTCCTCCTTCTTGTGCTTCTGGAGTAATATGACCTACTACAAAACCATGTGTCCCTCCAGAAAATCTTCCGTCTGTAATTAACGCAACATCTTTACCAAGACCTGCTCCCATAATCGCAGAGGTGGGTTTCAACATTTCTGGCATTCCCGGACCTCCCTTTGGCCCTTCATATCTAATGACGACTACATCTCCTTTTTCTACCTTACCATCTCTAATACCATCATTAGCGGCATATTCACCTTCAAACACTTTGGCTTTTCCTTGAAAACGTAATCCTTCTTTTCCTGTTATCTTAGCAACACATCCATCTTCTGCTAGGTTACCAAACATAATTCTAAGATGTCCTGTTGCCTTAATCGGATTTTCTAATGGCTTTATTACATCCTGACCTTCATCAAGATCTGGAACTTCTAATAAATTCTCTGCCAATGTTTTTCCTGTAACTGTCAAACAGTCTCCGTGTAGCAATCCTTTTTTCAATAAATATTTTAATACCGCAGGAATACCTCCTACACGGTGTACATCTTCCATTAAGTATTTTCCACTTGGTTTGAGATCTGCCAAAAATGGCGTCTCGTCGCTGATCCTTTGAAAATCGGCAAGTGTAAATTCTACATTTGCAGCTCTTGCTATTGCCAAAAAGTGTAATACAGCATTTGTAGACCCTCCTAATATAGTAACTAATCGAATCGCATTTTCTAAAGATTTTTTAGTTACAATATCTAATGGTTTAATATCTTTTTCTAAAAGAACACGCATTGCACGACCCGCGGCAATACTCTCTGCTTCTTTATTCTTACTTATAGCTGGGTTAGATGAGTTATAAGGTAAAGACATCCCTAAAGCTTCTATTGCTGATGCCATTGTATTAGCAGTATACATACCACCACATGCACCTGCACCAGGGCAAGCTTTCTCTATTACATTTTTATATTCTTTTTGAGTAATACTTCCTGCTACTTTTTCTCCCCATGCCTCAAAAGCCGATACTACATCTAATTTCTTGCCATTAAGATCACCTGAAGCAATTGTTCCTCCGTATACTAATATAGAAGGACGATTTAATCGTAACATTGCCATCAGGGCACCTGGCATATTTTTATCACATCCTACTACTGTTACCATACCATCATATGACATTGCTTGAACCACTGTTTCCATCGAATCAGCGATCACATCTCTAGATGGTAACGAAAAACGCATTCCTGGCGTTCCCATAGAAATACCATCACTAACTCCAATAGTATTAAAGATCAAACCGACCACATCCTCTTCTAATGTACCTTTCTTCACCAATTTGGCAAGATCATTTAGGTGCATATTACATGGATTCCCTTCATAGCCCGTACTAGCAATACCAACTAATGGTTTGTTAAAATCCTCATCTGTCAAACCAATCGCGTGCAACATTGCTTGCGCTGCTGGTTGTGTATCGTCCTGTGTAACCTGTTTACTGTACTTATTAATGTCCATCCTTTTTGAATGTGGTTTTTTTACGAATTATTTAAAATTTTAGTTAAAATTTTACCGTATATCCATCGCAATGAATAAACTAGAGTAAAATTATTTTGTTAAGGCGAAATCATAAACCATTATCTGATACCCTTACAATATCCAATAGTCCACCAACAACCATTAACAACTGATTTCCAATACATTATACACTTATTATTTACAATCACTATTTGTTAATTTTTTATTTAATATTAATTATGCTTTAAAAAATTAACAGTTAATAAAAAACTCCCTTCAATTGTTGAAGGGAGTCCTGTATGCTATATATATCAATATCCCCTATCGTGATGAAATGACCACAACACTACTAATGACATTGAATATTACTGTTATAAATGTTTTCATTTTATTATTTGCACTGAATTTATCTAATTATAAACACCTTTGCATATTTCGGGTACGAAGATATGAAATATTCGCAATGTTTTTACTTATATATTGAAAAGATTATTTTTTATACAATAGATTACTAAACCAACCCTAGTTTTGACCTCTAATTTCCTAAAAACAGATTCTCTATAATTCTCTATTGTTTTAGGGCTCAGTCCCATTTCTGCGGCTATTTCTTTATAGGTATGCTCAGAACAACAAAGTTTCATAAACACTTTTTCTTTATCCGTTAATTTATCCTGGAGCCCTAAATCTTTCTGAATTTCTTCAGAGTCTCGGAGCACTTTTTCTATTTTTCCAGTATAATAAAAGCCTTGCTCTACCACCATTTTTACAGCGAACTCAAAATTTTCTGGATGAATATCTTTGAGCAAATATCCTTTTGCTCCTGCTTTAATCATTTTTATGATTGTTAGCTCATCATCTTCCATGGTTAATGCCAATACTTTTTGTTCTGGTCTATTCTCCATTAACCATTGCATTGTCTGTACCCCATCCATCACGGGCATCTTTACATCTAGAAGAATCAAATCTGGTTTTCTGCGTTTATGTGTAAAATACCGTGTAAGTTCTTTTCCGTTTTTTAAAATTTCTAAAACTTCATATTCTTCAAGCTTAGATATCAAACTCTCTAATGACTGTGCAAATAAGAGGTGGTCATCAACAATTATGATGGTCTTTTTTTTCATTTGTTCCTATCTTTTTTAACACGTTCTGAGTCCTTCGTTAAGAATTAACATCTCTGAGATCAACTAGTCGTTTTCAAAACAGTGTCTATACTTTTATTTTCATTTTTTAATGGGTAGGACATGGTGAGCAATACTCCTTTTCCTGGTGAAGATATATAATCTAATTCGGCTTTTACCAGCGCTGCGCGACTTTTCATATTCAGTAATCCCGAATTGGCTTGAACAGATTGCATATCAAAACCTACACCGTCATCTTGTATTCGAATATCAAGCGTTTCTTCTTTATAAGATAAAGTTACAACAAGGTTCGATGCTTCGGCATGTTTAATAGTATTCGAAAAAAATTCTTGAATAATCCTATAGATAATGATTTCATCTTTGGGGTCTATATGCACTTCTTCGCCCTCTATAATTAATTCTGTAGTCAAGAAATTGAGTTTTTCGAAACGGGTAAGCTCTACCATAATTGATTTCTCGAGACCTACATTTTCTATAACCTCGTGATTTAAGGTTTTAGAAAGACTACGAATCTCTTGCAGGCTATCTCCTACCAGTTTGCGAACATCTTGCAGAGATTCTGATGTTTTATCATCTATGGTGGTCCCCATAATATTAATCTGCATCACTGCGGTAGACAACAATTGCCCTATATTGTCATGCAGCTCCCAACTTACATTTTTGAGCGCTTGCTCCTGTATCTCGATACGAGACTTGAATATCTCATCCTCGAATCGTTGCTCGGCTTTAAACTTATCTAGAAGGAGTTTATTTTTTCTTTTCTGAAACGCAATAAAAAATACAATACCAAATATTATAAAGAATAAAATAATAATGATAAAATAAACTATTAAAAGTATTTGTTCTTTTTCAAGCATACTATAAAACCAATTGTATAACAACTATACATAAAAATGATTGCTAAAGGTAAAACAAAATAATAAACACTAAGAAAATCATCATTCTCTTCCTTAAAATACTTACTATATATAAATAAAGGTGTAGTACACAAATGAAATATTAATGCTCCTGTGGCGACATAAAATTCTATATTTTTATAAAACTTAAGTATCTTATCACTTTTTAGCATTTCATAAAAATAAAGAAATACACTTATTAAAATTAAGAAGGTTCCAAAAATTGTATTAAAGGAAGAATATGATTCAAACAGAACACCTGAAAACATTAGATTTATAAAGGAAGTAACTAAATAAATTAGAACTAATAAGCCTAAGTAATTTCTCTTTTTATGATCAATCAGATAAGTCCTGAAAAACAATGCATAGACTGCGTAATTGAAAAGATAGTAAAAATTATACAACCAATAATTATTACTAATAAAACGAGAATCTCTATAAGAATCTAAAAAATACCATTCATCAAAACTCATGGATAACATTCCAAAAGTTTCAACTAATACAGTTACACATAAAAAAAACACGAAGTACCTAGAAGCCTTTGCTTTTAGGTACTTTATGTATACAACTCCTGAAACTGCCGCTAAAATCTCAGAAAAATAAAATAAGTAATCTAATAGCCCCATTAATACACTTTAGGTGGTCTACCACCGAAACCCCCATTATAAGCTTCTAAGGAATAATTATTTGAAGCACTATCACCACCTTTACCCATCTCGCCAGCTGGTGCTCCAGTTGGCGCTAAAAAAACAGTAGAATACCCTTTTTTCATTTTGCATTTGGATTCTGGATAAGCTCCTAAATAAATACGAATTCCCGGATCATCAATCCCCTGTTTTTTAGATTCTTTTTTTACATATTTTAAGTATTCCTGTAATTCCTCAACACTCCACCAAAACTCTCTGGTGTCCTCAAATCCGATACACTTATCAATCTCTGGTGTTCTGGTATCACACCAGCCTTTTTGCAGCTCCCTGGCTTCTTCTACAGAAATACATTTTTTTGGTTTTTTTCCCATAACTAAAATAATTTACGTTAACAAGTGCTAATATATCCAAAAAAGAGCGTTTAGCATAAATACAGGAACTTACAATAATTATAACAAGATAGGTTTTTAACATAACACCAATAAAAACAAATACTTACCTCTAAAACATTGTTTTTCTATTAGCAAAATAACGTAGGGGATTTTCCCCCTGCACAAGAAAGGGGTTTTTCCCCCTAAACATTATTATTTGATTATACTACTTTCGCAAAAGCAAGTATCAGTGCTTTTCCTCACTTACTCTACTAGCTCAAAAGCAAAGGTTTCTTTCATTCTTTTTTGTGCAATCATATTAATTGCTTCTTCACTTAATTGTAGTACCCTAGGATAGCCACCTGTTGTCTGACAATCCCTCATTAAAACCATTAACATGCCTGATGGTGTCATCTGAACCGTTCCTGGTAAAACAGGTCCTGTCAACATAGAAGGTAAAGAATTAGGCAGTCGCTCCTCTAACTGAATTGCCATTCTATTTATAGCATTGGAGATTGTAAATTGGTCGTCTAACAATCTACTTTTTTGGGTATCTGATAGCCAATTAAATTCTGCACCTTTATATACAGGCAATTTCTTGTTTTTTTGTAGATCAAAAGAAGTAGAAATAGTTGAGAAATGGTTTTCAAAAAAATGCATACTTCTATAGGGTATCGCGTCATTTTTCTTTAACACCCATTGCGGAGATATCGATTTATAAAAAGATCGACTCTTGAGAACCATTGGGGATAAAAAACCCCCTTTAACTCCGATATAGCCATACACCCCTGTTTTACAAAAATCTATTCGTAAAACGTCATTTTTGTATATTTTTATTTTGCGGTATGCCCCCACTTTTTTATCATTAATAAAAGTAGTTGCAATAGCACCTGTTAATACGATCTCTGTATCCTCAGAAAATTGTAAAACCGGCGCCCGAAATGCCCATTCTATGCACGCTTCGTTGTTTTGATTTCCTAACAAATGATTGGCTAATCTATAGGCCACTTGATCCATAGCCCCGCTTTGTGGTACACCATATTGCCCAAAACCAAACCGACCCTGATCTTGTAGCGTAGCGAGTACTCCAGATGTAAGAATTTTGACTTCAGCCATTATAAAAAATCAGGGGTTAATTCTAATATTCCTTTACTTGCTTTTTCTTTAATCTCAGTATACTCATTTATTGATACCGCATAAAATTGAATGCTATCACCAGCATAAAATACTGAAGGTAATGCAGCTGACACATCAAACAAATCTACTGGACATCGTCCTATGACATGCCACCCTCCTGGGCTATCAATTGGGTATATACCAGTTTGTTTACCCCCTATGGCGACAGCACCTTTTTTAATATTTAATGATGGTGTACTTTTTCGTGGTTCATGTAATTTTTTATGAAGTCCTCCTAAGTATAAAAAACCTGGTAAAAACCCTATAAAATATACACTATAAACCGCACTGGTATGAAGAGCAATGACCTCATCAATGTGTATTGACTTATTTTTTGAAAATTCTATTATATCCGTGGCAAATACCTCTGAATAACACACAGGTATTTTCCAGAGTCTTTTTTTTCTCGATACCGAAGTGTTTGCAGAATCATAGAGTGATTTGAGAATAGAAAAATGCTCAGGGAAGTCATCTAACATTGTCGAATAACAGACCAATAATGAATTGTATCCTGATATAACCTCAACAACTAAGTTTCCATAAAATTCACTAATCTTTTTTTTAAAAAAAAGAAGATCCTCTAAGATCTCTTGATCTATTTCGGCTGGCCATTGTATCAAAATAGATCTTTCTGAATACTTTTTATATGTTACATTGTATTTGTTGCTCATTATCCAATATCATAATTTAAATCTTTAAGTCTAGCATGCAAATGAGTAAGAATTGCAACAGAGTTAGGATGATCACCATGCACGCAGATCGTATCAAAAACGATTGGCAACTCCTCTTTTCCTACTGTTTTCACCTTGTTTTTTGCTACCATCTTATATACATGTTCAAAAACCTCTTCTGCACTTTTTAATACAGCTTGTTCGTTGTCGCGAGAAACCAATGACAAATCATTGGTATACATGCGATCCGCAAAGGCTTCATAACACACTTCAAATTCATTTTTACAAACATCTGCTAACTTCGAGTTTTTAAGTGTTAGTACAATAGGCTTCTTTCCCGTATTTTTTATGGATTCGTAAATTGCCTGAGCGACTTCTTGATTCGATATGGCTTCATTATAGAGCGCTCCGTGTGGTTTTACATGATGCAATGTTTCTCCATTTTTTTCAATGTAGTAATTAACAACCTTTAACTGTTCGGTAAGTGATTGTACTAGATCTTCATATGGTAAGGACATTACTTTTCTTCCAAAATTAGAACGATCAGGATACGAAGGATGTGCCCCAATTTTTACATTATGCTTAATCGCTAATTGAATAGTTTTCTCTATTTCCTTTTCACTACCTGCATGACTACCACAAGCAATATTACACCAAGAAATATATGGCATAATCTGATCATCAACCCCGGTTTCTTCTCCTACGTCTGCGTTAAAAAGCACATTATTCATATCTCTTTATTAAAAAAACATGTTACAAACTACTCATTACATTCCAGATACTTCTGAAACCTAAAAAAATTGTAATTAGTAAAATTAAAAAACCTAATACATTCTGAAATCTTGAATTGGTATACACTCCCAAAACATTTTTTTTATTTACGATCCACAAAAGAAACCCTGCAATTACAGGTAACAAAAGTCCGTTTGCTACTTGTGCAAACTGGATCACTTTGATTGGCTTAATCCCTATAGAAGAAAATAATACACCAACACATAAAACAAATATCCAAACAGATCTAAACTTTTTACTTTTTAGCGTAACATCCCAACCAAGGCACCCTTTTATTACATAAGCTGCGGCAAGTGGTGCTGTAATTGCAGAGGTAATCCCTGCCGCAAAAAGACCAATTGACAACACATATTTTGAAGCAGATCCAAAAACAGGCTCTAAACTTTTTGCAAGATCAACCGCTGTATTAATTTCGGTATTGTTTACCGCAGCACCTGCTATTATTATTGCCATAGAAATAACCCCTCCTATTCCTATCGCCAACATACTGTCTTTTCGTACCATAGGTAAATCATAAGGGTGTTTCCATTTTTCTTTTACTATTGAAGCATGTAAAAATAAATTATACGGCACTACCGTTGTGCCTACTAATCCTACTACCATAAGTAATTTTTCTGTAGATAATTTAGGAACAAAACCTTGAAGTAACATAGCGAAATCGGGCTTGGTAACGGCTGCAACAATACCAAAAGAAATACTCATAAAGAGTACAAGGACAATCAAACTACGTTCTAAAAACTTATAATTACCCACAAATAGAATTAAAAAAGCTAGTATCCCAATAAGCAGGCTTGCATAATTAAACCGAATAACACCTATATTAATTTCTAAGGGCCCTATGATTGAAGAAAGCCCCATAACACCTCCACTAATATTTCCAGCTTCATAAGCCACATTGCCAATGAAAATTGCTGAAATAATAATTCCTATTAATATTTTTCTAATTATTTCATTGGTACATTGAGATCGTATCACCTCACTTATTCCTTTTTGGGTAATTATACCTAGTCTTGCTGCCATTTCCTGCAATACTATACACGCTATAATCGATAATACCAATGCCCACAATAATGTATACCCAAAACGCACTCCCGCCAGTGTACACATGGTTACGGTACCTGGACCAATAAATGCTGCCGTTACCAATGCACCTGGACCAATATTAGACCACCATTTTTTCAATTTCAAAAATTTAATTAATTAATCTCCTCTAAAATGAATAATAGATCAATATAGTCGAATCCTACTATATGATTTAATAACTTAATTAAAAATATGGATTTCTTTAGATAAAGAAAATATAATTGAATAAGAAAAAATAAATAGTGAATCAAAATATTTACCCCAACCACCCATCACGATCCAAACTTCTGTATTGAATAGCTTCTGAAATATGATCTCCGTTGATATGAATTTCATCATCAAGATCCGCAATCGTCCTAGACACCTTCAGTATTCGATCATAAGCTCTTGCAGAAAGATTTAGTTTTTCCATTGCGTTTTTCAATAATGTTTTTGAGTTATTATCTAGTTCACAATATTCTCGTATTTGTTTTACCCCCATCTGTGCATTATAATGAATGTTGGGTAACGTAGAGAAGCGTTGTGTTTGTATATCCCTTGCAGCGGTTACTCTATTGCGAATAACGACACTTGATTCTCCTTTTGCTTTTTCACTAAGTTTTTCAAACGGAACGGGGGTAACTTCTATATGAATATCAATCCTATCTAATAAAGGCCCCGAAATTTTACTCAAGTAACGTTGCATTTCTGCAGGTGATGAAGTTGCAGGAGCATCAGGATCATTAAAATATCCACTCGGACTAGGATTCATGCTAGCTACTAGCATAAAGCTTGAAGGGTACGTTACTGTAAATTTGGCTCTAGAAATCGTTACTTCTCTATCTTCTAATGGCTGTCTCATTACTTCTAATACATCTCTTTTGAACTCTGGTAATTCATCAAGAAATAATACTCCGTTATGTGACAACGAAATTTCACCTGGCTGCGGGTAACTACCACCCCCTACCAAAGCGACATTTGAGATCGTATGATGCGGGCTACGAAATGGGCGTTCTGCCATTAGGCCAATATTATCTTTTATACGCCCAACAACACTATGAATTTTGGTCGTCTCAAGTGCTTCTTGTAATGACATCGGGGGCAGTATGCTTGGCAATCTTTTACTTATCATTGTCTTACCACTCCCTGGAGGTCCTACCAGAATTATATTGTGACCTCCTGCAGCTGCAATTTCCATACACCTTTTTATACTTTCTTGTCCTTTTACATCGGCAAAATCAAATTCTGGATTATCCAATGCCGCAAAGAACTCTTCTCGTGTATCTACGATAGTTTGCTCTAAAACTCCTTGATCATCAAAATAATCTATAACTTCCTTAATATTATCAATCCCATATACTTCGAGATTATCAACAATTGCTGCTTCTTTTGCATTTTGCTTAGGCAAAATAAACCCTTTAAAACCTTCTTCACGTGCTTTAATTGCAATAGGCAGTGCTCCCTTTATTGGCTGCAAACTTCCATCTAATGAAATTTCTCCCATAATCAAATATTCAGAAATATTGTCTGCTTTAATTTGAGAACTTGCAGCCAAAATGCCCAATGCCAGCGTAAGATCATATGCAGAACCTTCTTTTCTCAAATCTGCCGGTGCCATATTAATGGTTATCTTTTTTCCTGGTAATTTATATCCATTATTTTGCAATGCAGCTGCTATACGATAACTACTTTCTTTGATCGCATTATCTGGTAACCCCACTAGATGATACCCTATTCCTTTATCAATATTTACCTCAACTGTTATGGTAGTCGCTTCGACCCCAAAAACAGCACTCCCAAAAACTTTTGTTAGCATAATTTATGTTTGATCCAAATGCAAACATACTACCTAGTAGTTCTATAAAATGAAACATTTTTTTTGTATGAGCAGTAAAGAATATTTTTATAACTATAGTACAAATTAGTTTAACTGGCTTTGTACATTATAACTTAATGATAAGGTTAGAAAACACCATAATTACAAATATTTTCTGGGTTTCTGCATAACGTTGTTATGGCTACACAAGAACTTACTTATATTATTGTATTTGTAGTAAATTAAGTTTCAATAGGGTTTCTAATATATATGGCTGACCTAAAAGAATAAAAAAAGGGCCACAACATTCGTACAGTTGAGACCCTTTTTTAATGAACAAAGGATATGTTTTATAATAAACGTATTTAGACTTTTCTTTTCGCTAGAAATTTTACTAAAAAAAGCTAAATAAATACTATTTAGGAAACAGCTGCTTCCTTATTTTGAAATAATTTTTTATTTAAAAACTGTAGTGTTTCTATTTTATCTTTGGTATCAACAAGAATAGAAATATTATTATTACTACCACCATAAGAAACCATCCTAACAGGTATATAGTTTAATATCTCGAAAAGCCTGTATGAATTTTTATCATTAATTACTGATTCACCAACGATGCATATAATACTATGATCTTCTTCAACTGTTACCTCTGCATATGTTTCTATTTCTTTGACGATTTTATCTAAATTGGTAACATCATCTATTGTTAATGATATGGCAATCTCTGAGGTTGTAATCATATCAATTGAGGTATGATGCGTATCAAAAACTTCAAAAATTCTTCTCAAGTATCCATGAGCCATCAACATCCTGTTAGACTTAATTTTAATTGCCGTAATACCATCTTTTGCCGAAATCGCTTTCAATCCTTTTTCATAAGTCTTATTAGAAATAACGGTACCTGATGCCTGCGGATCAAAGGTGTTTTTTAATAATATAGGGATATCTCTACCAACCACTGGAGAAACAGTTTGTGGATGAAGAATTTTAGCTCCGAAATAAGCCAACTCTGCAGCCTCATTATATGTTAAATGGGAAATTGGATGCGTCTGATCAACATGCCTAGGATCATTATTATGTAATCCATCTATATCTGTCCAGATTTGAACCTCGGTAGCATCAATTGATGCACCAATTATAGTAGCTGTATAATCACTTCCCCCTCGCTTAAGCGTACTAATTTGCCCTAAGTGGTTTCTGCAAACAAATCCTTGAGTTATGTATATTGAGGCGGTTTCATTATCCTCTAACACCTCTCCTATTCTTTTACGCACTTCTTTCAAATTTGGGTTTTCTGTAGAACCTACATACATAAACTCCTTTGCATCTAATAAAACATTTGATACACCAATAGCATTTAAATAACCCGAAAAAATATGTGTCAGCAGTGTTTCTCCTGAAGTAATAATTCTCGCATCAACAAGCTCTGAATATTTTTGATTAGCGATATCAAACATATCAGTAATCATAGAAGACAAATCATTTTTCAGACTATTTTTTAGATTTTCGTCTGTAATCAACTCATCTATAACTTCGCTATGTTTAGTCTCTAATTGATGTAAACTTCTTGTAATAGACTCAGAATCTGCTAACTTAACATATTCTATTAGCTGTACTAATTGATTAGTAACCCCAGACATAGCTGAGCAAACCACCACTTTTTTTTCTGTGTCAGAGATAAGAATTTCTTTTACTCTTTTAAGGTTTTCTACAGATCCTACCGACGTACCACCAAACTTTAAAACTTTCATCAATTACGTATTTTAGTATTTTTAATCGTGCATAATTAATTAATAACTCACAAAAAATAAACATTTTACGGAAAAAAATGTAAATTTATACAAAATGTTAAATATATAACAATGAAAACGATCACCGACTGTGTGCATAATATATTGCGACACCAACCTTTTCTTGAGGATGCACTATTTAGAGATATCATAAATTTTAGTTCTCTTGCACTAGATATGCAACCCAAGGTGGAGCAAATAATGAAAAAACCAGTAAAACCAGGTTCTATTGTAATGGCCTTACGACGATATCACCCCAGACGTATAAAGCATATTGATAACCTAAAGAGCCTTGGAGATATTGTGGTGCGTTCTGGTATTACAGAATATACTTTCCTAAACTCAAACACCATATTAACAAGTCAAAGCAATCTATTGGATAGTGTAAAAAATGAAACCAAAGCTTACTTTACCTACTCAAGTAATTTTCAGGAAAGTAATATACTTGTTACATCTTCACTTAAAAGTATTGTAGAAAAACATTTTAAAACTGAGACCTGTATCTCTATTGCAGATAACCTTTCATCTATTTCTATTGCCTTGCCTGAGGATAACTCTAAAGCAGTAGGATTATATTTTTACATATTTAAGCTATTAGCTTATGAAGGGATTCCGGTATTCGAGGTTATTTCTACGTCTAATTATTTTACATTATTTTTAGAAAGTGAATATGTAAACAAAGCTTTCTTATTAATGAATGAAATAAAAGAAAATTAGGCCATAAAAATGCTCCAAAAGCAGTTTTTATGACCTAATATGTTATTAGATTTGTATATCAGTATTTACCAGATTTGTACTCTCTTCTCAGGTTCTAAATACATACTATCTGTTTCTTTGATATCAAATGCTTCGTAAAAAGACTGTACATTAAGTAATGGCTGAATTGCTCTTATCTCTCCGGGAGAATGTGTATCTGTTTTTATACGGTTTCTTAATTCTTCTTCTAACACCTTTGTTCGCCATATGGTGGTCCAAGAAATGAAAAAACGTTGTTCTGCTGTAAATCCATCAATATCATCTGGCCTTCCATTCTCTGCAAAATGCATTTGTAATCCATCATATGCACCAAGAACACCTCCTAAATCTCCGATATTTTCACCCAATGTAAATTTACCATTAATAAAGACACTATCCAGAACCTCTATGGCACTGTATTGTTCTGCAAGAGCATTTCCTCTTTCTGTAAATTTTGCCAAATCCCCTTCTGTCCACCAATTAGACAAATTACCATCTGCATCAAAACGAGCTCCAGAGTCATCAAATGCATGTGATATTTCGTGCCCAATCACAGCCCCTATACCACCATAATTAACAGCTGCATCAGCAGTATAATTATAATAAGGTGGTTGTAATATAGCTGCCGGAAATACTATTTCATTGTTCAGAGGATTAAAATAAGCATTTACTGTCTGTGGTGACATCCCCCACTTTGTCTTATCAACTGGTTCTCCTATATCATCATAACTCTTATTTACTGCCCATTTTCGTACTGCAGCCATATTATCAAAATATGACTTATCCGAAGAAACATCCATTTTAGAGTAATCTTCCCATTTATCAGGATATCCAATTTTTACGGTGATTTTTTCTAATTTCTCAATCCCTTTAGTTTTTGTCTCATCACTCATCCAATCTAATTTTTTGATACGCAACTTAAATGCTTCTATTACATTGGTAATCATTTTTTCTGCCTGTTCTTTTGCTTCTGGCGGAAACTTTTCATCAACATATAACTTACCCAAAGCTTCTCCTAATGAATTATTTACAGTGGCTAATGCTTTTTCTTCTGCAGGGCGTTGTTGCTTCTGTCCTTTTAAATATTTGTTATAAAACTCCCAATTTGCATTTTCTATCTCGGTAGTTAGAACCCCTGTAGAACTATTAAAAGTGTCCCAACGAACTAAGGTTTTCAGGTCCTCAATAGGGGTTTCTTTTAGAAACTTATCTAATTCTTTGGTATACTTTAACTGCGTAACCAAAATAGTATCAAATGGTTTGGTAATACCTAGATCACTAATCATTTTTTTAAGATCAATAGAAGCTATCATTGCATCCGCCTCCTCCATAGATCGTGGATTATTAAAATTACGAACATCTCTACTTGCAACTTTATCTAATCTCGGTTCTGCCAACTTAGTCTCAAGTTCAAGGATTTTATCTGCTGCAACGATTGCTTCAGATTCTTTATCTCCCAAAATCTGAAACATTCTGGCAATATGTTTTTTATATTCTTCTCGTATTTCTTTTGACTTCGTATCCTGAGCTAGATAAAAATCTCTTTCAGGTAATCCCAATTGATTTTCGCCGAGATACACGGCATTCATTGCACTATTATTGAGATCAGGAAACACTACAATACCCGCAAAAGGTGCATGTACTGAAGGGTTTTTAGCAACGACTTCTTGTAAATCTGATAAATTACTAATATTTGAAATTGCTTCAAAAGCAGGAAGGATAGGATTAAGGCCTGCTTTATTTCTTGCCACTGTATCTAATTTAGTTTCAAAAATAGCCAATGCCTTTGCTTGGTCCATTTCTGGACTATATTTTTTACTTTCTTTGGCCTTTTTTAGAATCGCAAGGACATCTTCATCAGTTGACCTTCTTAGTGCATCAAAACCTCCCCAACGTACTCGGTCTCCCGGAATTTCGGTGTTTTTCATCCAATTACCGTTCACATAATTATAGAAATCCGTATTCGGATCAACCAAAGTATCCATATTTTCTAATACAATCCCAGGAACTGTTACTACTTCTGACTCTACCGGAACATCTATTTTCTTACTTTCTTTTTTACAACTTACCGAAGTTACCAGTAAGATGGATAAAGCATAAATGCTATTAAATTTTATTTTCATTCTATGTTGAGTTAAATTATCAAGTAATTAGACATGATTGACCAAAATCTGTTACTAAAAAAAATGTAAAATATATAAAATGTAAAATTAGAACACATTTAGTCTTCTTTTTTAACGAAAAAATAAGATTTAAGACACTTTTCCTCTAAATTAACAGTAAATAGAAATAATGCTCTCTACCAATTTATACGACAAAAAAACTTCTTTGGTAAAAATTCATTATAAATATTTTCTATTCTATTCTTACAAGTATATTTCTACCAACTATTATTGTTTGGAAGCCATTTTTATTAAATTTTAAAAAACAATCATTGTAATTTCTCATAAATTTTAATAAAAAGTTAAAAAAAAAATATTTTCCAAATCCCAGTAATTTCGGCTGTTCCCTTAAATTTTTAAGCTAAAACCGTAACACATAATCAATATTCACCATAAAAAATTAGTGTTTTTTGCATAAAAAAATGTATATTGTCGTATGTTTTGATAATTACAGCGATTATTTTTCACATAATGTAAGTAAAAACCTACTTTTTAGGAAATCAAAATGAGGTTTAACCCTAAAACCAAAGCTATATGAAAAAATTTATACCCTTGTTGATGCTATTGGTGACAAGCACAATAGTAGCAAACACAAAAATTGACATTTCTTATAAACTAATGTCGGTTACAGAAAACACCATTGTTGATGGTTTAGATGAGAATACCGAAGAAGGAGTCATCTTTATTACAGAAAGTTTACATCTCGAAGAAGGAGTTCGTATAAAAGTCAGAAATGCATGCTTAATAATTCTCGGAGACTTAACAGGTACTGGGATTATCGACGTCGATGATTCTGCTACCGTTACCCTAGAAGGAGATAAAAGAGGAAGATTTACGTTTATAAATCAGTTTTTGGCAGATAATACTTGCCAACAAAGTACAGATGAAAAAGTTTTCAAATCTATTAGAGAGGTTCCTAAAGGACTAGGATACAGTCTTTATAGTATGTCTGGAAGACTTCTTGACAAAGGTGAAGTTGACGATTATCTTCATGATTATGTAGATCCTAAAAAATATCTAATCAAAGTAGAAGGATACAAACTAACTGAAATAGTTTTTAAAATATAATTTATCAAATTAAGTAAGGTTAAAAGTCCGCGTTAGTTTTCTTTCGCGGATTTTTTTTCATTTTTGGTTTACATCATTTCAAAAAAAATTAAAAAACTTTATATTTATATCAAAAACCCCACTAAATATTAGTTTCTAAGAAAAAAATTAGAAAAATAAAGTACTATCATTTTAGACTTTTTGACTTCGCCAATGTAAAACTATTTTTAATCGAAGCCTAAAGTCTAATTGTATCAAAAAAGATTCAACCAAATCTATTTATATTATATGATAAGATTATCATGGTTAAAATCTGAAGCAGCTAGATATGCTATTTATGGAGCTGCATTTGGATTACTTTTTCCGATTCTTGCTACTTACATCGATATAGAAAGACTTCGTCTAGATCTGTCTTGGAAATCTGTTGTTTTTGTGCAAAAACAGCATCCTATCCACTTTATAATAGATACTGCTCCCTTCTTTCTTTCAATATTTGCTATGTTTGGGGGATTAAACTTAGATAGGCTTAGAGATAAAAACGAACAAATTTTAGCTACTTCGAAACTAAAACAAGACTTTCTTGCTAATATGAGTCATGAAATTCGAACTCCTATGGTCGGCATCATCGGGATGATTGATTTACTTTCAAAAAACACCAGGTTAGATAAACTGCAAGAGGAATATGTAAAAACAATTCATCAATCTTCATTTAATCTATTAGATATAGTAAATCAAATACTAGATTTATCAAAAATGGAAGAAGGTAAACTCGATTTGTCCTCGGGTCATATCAATTTTAAAAACTTGATGAACCAGAACCTTCACTTGTTTTTACCCACTGCTACTGAAAAAAATATCGATCTTACTCTAAATTATTGTAAACAATTACCTGAAAATATTCTAGCTGATAGCAATAGACTCTCGCAAATACTATCTAACCTAATTAGTAACGCTATCAAATTCACAGAAAATGGAAATATCCATATGAATGCTACCAGACTATCACAGGAGGATAAAAAAGTAGTAATCAAAGTAGAAATCATTGATTCTGGAATAGGCATTAGTAAAAAAGATCAAGAAGCACTCTTCAATCGATACACACAGTTTAACACTAATTCAATTAATTATAGTGTAGGAAGTGGGTTAGGACTCTCAATCTGCAAAAAGTTGGTCAATCTTATGCAGGGAGAAATAGGCGTAAAAAGCGCACCAAATAGCGGCAGCACATTTTGGTTTACCTTTGTTGCTCACTGTACAGATTCAAGTTTGGTTGAGAAAACCAAGATCAATTCAGAAAAACCAAATTACAATTTGCATATTTTGTTGGTCGAAGACTCAGAAATTAACATTGTAGTCTCTCAGCAGATATTAAAATATCTGGGATGTACTACTGATGTAGCAAGAGACGGTATAGAAGCAATACAGATGTTCGAAGAAAATAAATATGACCTTATCCTAATGGACATCAATCTACCCAAATTAGATGGGATAGAAACATGCAATGTAATACGCAAAAGATACACTAATATACCTCCCATAATTGCTATAACATCGAATGCACTGGCCGGTGATTCAGAACGATATATAGCCAAAGGACTTGATGATTGTATTACAAAACCATTTACCACAGAAACACTAAACACCAAATTGCAAAATTGGTTCGGAAATCACTTAAAACATCACTAATCAAGTACATACATTACTACATCAAAAAAACGAAAACACCCCTCCATACATTTTCTAGGTCAAATATTTAACGGACCATTACAAAAATAGATGACAAAAAATGCTTATATTGTTAGATAGTACACCTATTAGCATTAGAGCATTGACAACCAAAAAAATAGAACTATGAAAACTATTTTATTTTATAAAAAACATACTTTTCTGACCTTATTTATCTTAATAAATATTTTAACCTATACCGAAACCATTAGTGCCTTTACATATATTCAAGATGACATTGCAGAAAGTTCTATAAATCATACCGAATATAATGGTATTGTGATTGACAAAGCATCTCTAAAGCCTTTAAAATCTGCTTCAATTTCATTGATAGGAACTAATGTCTCGACAGTAACTAACGATGAAGGAGAATTTTTATTAAAAGTACCCCAATCTGTTGACAATGGAGAAATACGCATTTCTCATCTGGGATATAAAGATGCATCAGTAAAGCTCTCAGAATTTAAGGATGAAAAACTAACGATCACTTTAAGCTTATCTGTAACCGAATTATCAGAAGTTATGATTGATAGAAAAGACCCATATGAACTGATAAAAGCAGTAATGAAGAAAAAAGGGGATAACTATATCAACGATAACACGATTATGACTGCTTTCTATAGAGAAACCATCAAAAAAAGAAGAAGTTATGTATCTCTTTCTGAAGCAGTTATTGACGTTTACAAAAACCCATATATATCTGTAAAAAATGACATTGTTAAACTCTTTAAAGCCAGAAAAAGTGCTGATTACAAGAAATTAGATACGATTACATTAAAACTGCAAGGAGGCCCAACAAGCACCTTATATATTGACGTAATGAAGAATCCTGAAATTCTTTTTACCGAGAATATGACTGAGGTTTATGAATTTAGTTTTGATCAGGCTACAACTATTAATGACCGGTATATTTATGTTTTAAAATTCAAACAACGCCCCAGTATAATTGATCCGTTATATTATGGCAAGTTATATATTGATTCTAAAACTTTGGCAATGACCAAAGCTATATTTAGTTTGAATATGGAAAACAAAGAAGAGGTTAGTAAAATGTTTGTTAGAAAAAAACCTCAAAAAGCTAAGGTGCATCTGACAGAAGCTTCATATAATATTGATTATAGAGAGAAAAATGGCAAATGGTACTATGGGTATGGGCGTATTGATCTCGGTGTAAAAATAAACTGGAAGAAAAAATTATTCAACTCTCTTTACAAATTAAATGTTGAGATGGCAATTACTGACTGGAAAAAGAACAATACTAACGAAACACTTAGGCCAAAAGATCGTCTAAAATCTTCTATTGTTCTTAGTGATGAAGCTTCTGGTTTTTCTGATCCAGAGTTTTGGGGAGCATACAATGTAATCGAACCCGAAAAATCAATAGAGTCAGCGATAAAAAAAATAAAGAAACAATTGCGCAAATTAAATTAACTCTTAATCCATACACACACCCTATTCTTCAAAACCAACTGTTGCCTCTTTCTGTTCAATAGCAAGAATTAATATTGTTAAATGACGTAATAGTTTCTATTGAAATATCATTTTTATTACTTTTACACTTAGGAAAATAAAGATTGCATCCGTCAAATCAATACAAATTCTATTTGTTTAAAATCAATTAATGAATAAGATACAATTCATTGTACTATCATTTAGTTTTATTTTGCACACTACTTCTGCCCAGAAAAGTATGGATTCAATCCATATTAATCAGGACTTTTCTATTTTTGAAAACATCCTTAAAGAGGCACACCCTAGTCTATATGAATACTGTAGTGAGGATTCTCTGAATACGGCTTTTTATACTACAAAAGAATCACTCGGCAACGGACTTTCTGATATAGATTTGTATAAGAAAATGTTGAAGATAACATCGATGGTAAAAGATGGACACCTTCAAGTATTTGCTCCAACTAGTTTTAAAACAGACCAATACTATTTTCCACTTATTCTTAAAATAATAAATACTGAGTTTTATACAGATACCGAAGAATTTAATATTCCTTTAGGCTCAAAAATCACTAAGATCAATAATAAAAGAACCTCTAAAATCTTAGAGGACTTAAAAAAATATGTGCCAAGTGATGGATACAATATAAGTAAAAAGTATCGTGGAATCGAATCTAGATTCGGCCAATATTTTGCTTATGAATATGGAATCAACCAAAAATTTACCATTGAATATATAGAGCCAAATGGCTCAAAAAAAAATAAAGAACTCCTAGCTCAGTCTTTTACCGAAGTAAACCTAAGAAACACAAAACGCAGCAGTTATTTCTATAAATATCACAAAAAAGAAAAAGGATTTGATTTTTTTAATTCATTTATTAATAACAAAAACCCCTTCGTATACTACAAAAAAAACCTTAACACTGCTGTCCTAGTTGTTAATAGCTTTGAATTAGATACCCAAACGTTCAAATCAAAACTCATTAATATATTTAATGAAATTAGAAAGAAAAAGACACAACATCTAATCATAGATATTAGACGTAATGACAAAGGATTTAGAGCTAATGCAGTACAGCTTTATGCTTATCTTTCTAAAAACACCTTCAAGCAAATAACAAGTACTTTTGTAGCTTCATTATCAATCCCACAACGAGAATATGCAAAACGAGTATTTTTGAATGAAAAAGAATTCTTAAAAGACAAGTTTAACAATCACCCTATCTATGATGGCTGGAAACTAACTTTTGATGACTTAGAAACAATGATGAGAGCCAACAAAAATAGGTTCGAAGGAAAAGTGTATGTATTGACAAGTGGCACTACCTTTTCTGCAGCTTCATCTTTTGCTCTAAACGCAAAGAATGACCCAGATATCATTTTAATAGGAGAAGAAACCGGAGGAGGTTACTATTGCTCAAATCTAGGGTTCCCTGTATATTACGAATTTCCAAATTCAAAAATCACTATGATTATGTCTATGGAAAAAATGAATTTTTACACAAAAGAAAAATCAATTCCCCGAGGCTCTGGGATTATTCCTGATAGAAAAATATTAATGAATATCAATGACTTAATAGACGGAAAAGATCGTGATTTGGATTATATTTTTAGACTAATTAAAGGAGAGTAAACATAAAAAACTCACAATCATAAATTAGATTTGCTATCCTATATAAGTATTAACACTCGTAATTAATTTGCATGAACTATGCAGCATTTGTTTAAACCGTAATGCTAAATGCTCATCA
Organism: Aquimarina pacifica; assembly: GCF_000520955.1. GTDB lineage: Bacteria > Bacteroidota > Bacteroidia > Flavobacteriales > Flavobacteriaceae > Aquimarina > Aquimarina pacifica. Next base: position 206,875 of record NZ_JACC01000001.1, read on the forward strand.
TCAAACTTCATAGCTTCACTTATACTACTCGATAACACCAATTCACCAATAAGATATTCTACAAAATAATCCTGATTATCAGTTAAAAGAACATACTCTGTCATATAGCTTTTTTTGAAATCAAATTTTTGAGATAGCATATAATCTATCAATAAAAATTCTACGACAAAAATAAGAGCAAAACCAATGTTAATAGTTACGAACTCATAGAACTTTTACACATAAATATTAACAATTAACACACTAGCACCATCTCCCAAAACAAAAAAACCGAACACAAAATACTTTGTGAACGGTCTTACCAAAACGTATGTATTACGATAATATATATTAAATGTTGAGTTTGTGCTTTATTAATATTAAAGTATACTTTCTAAAATCCCCATGCTTTTATTAATAGCAAATTAGCAGAGATTTAATTCTATTTTTCGAAGTAACCCAATTTCGATATACTCCATTATTTTATCAGCCTTTCCTATTTTTTCAGTTTCTATTGGTATCCAACCATCAATTTTAATCATATCATTAGGGTTACTTCTAAAAAACATTTCATATTCATATTCTTTAAAATTACCACTATTCACAGAAGGATTTGGGCTATTTTTGGTTTTATCTGCTATTCTTTTTTTTACAATTTCAATTTTAGATGACAAATCCAATGTTTCTGTATCTCTATGCACTTCAACATCTAAAAACTCTGCAATTGAAGCCATAATTAATTCTTCTAATTTCATAAGCATAAATTTTTTGTTAATAATAATATCAAAGTACCCAATTTTTAAAAACCCAAAAAAGTCTCTTCCCAAAACCAAGTACCCCTATTTTTCAAGGGGGTCAATATACAAATAACTTAATATAATAAACAAATACCCCTTAAAAACATACCAAAAATACATATAAATAGTAAATAATTAAAAACAGACCCCTACAAAAATAGGGGTCATGCCCAATAATTATATTTTTATAGGAAATTTTTAATTAAAATGATTATTTGTTAATTGAAAACTGAAAAATTATTTTATTTCTAACGTAAAAAGAGCCAAAACATCTAAAAAAACAACAACAAATACTTAATTGAACTAAGAAAAACTGAAGAAAAATCTTTTAAATGTTAGAATCAAAGACACACCATAGAATTAAAGAAACTAATTAAGTGATAACGACAAACCACTAAGGAAAAACCACTAAGACAAAACCGCAATAAGAAGTGCGTATTAAGATTTTCGTATAACATTAGCCAATCATACAATAACATAAATAAAACCTTAAAACTGAAGAAAACTTTTCATTTTATGAGTGTTCTCAATTTCAACAACCAAGTTAGTTGCGCTACATGAATCAAGTAACATTCATAAAATCGAAAACACTTCTCAAATTATCGATCAACTCTCATCGAAGACATTAAGAACAGTAATTAAAATAAACCAAAAGGATCAAATAATTTTTCTGTTTCTTTATACCCAACACATTGTTAGGTCTATATCGTAGACTTGTATTTTACTCCATATAAAAAAAGTATCAAACTACCTGCATAATTATTTTTTCGAAATCAGTTTTTGGAGCCTCACATAAAGGACAAGAGTACTCATCAGAAACTTCATCAAAATCAACTCCAGCTGGTATTTGCGCAACAATATCACCTATAGAAGGGTCATAAACAGTCTTACAATCTTTGCACTGATACACCTCTATTTCTATAACCTCTTTTTTCTGAGCAACACCAGGTGTATGTACCTCTTCAGTTCCTAATTTCTGAAAGTACGTTTTTGTCAATTCTAACAATATACTATTAAGATCTTTTTGGTCAACATCTTGAGCATACATTAAATACTGCCTTGAATTAGGGTTAAAATTCTTTGCATGCAGTACATTAAATGTTGGATTAATATGAAAATCTTTAACAGAATCCGGAGCAGTATTCCTTTCTATAACAATAGATGTAAAATACCTCTTACCATCACTAGTATCAGAAACACCAAATGTCAACCCATAGGTACTTATATCATTTTGGTCAAAATTTGTTACCAAAAATTTCTTTAGAGACAAGGCATCTGCGTTATCTACTGGTAAATGCCAATTTAGCTCTAGTGCCGAATGTCGAACATTAATACCAAACTGACCTAATAATTTTTCTAACGGTAATTTACTCTCATTAGGAATCCCCTTTATAATAAATGATTTCCAGGGAGTAAGGCAAATTTTACCTATTCTATGCTCAACACTAAATTCGCACAAAGCTTTTAAGAACTTTAGATCATACTTATTATTTCTCCAGTATAACCCTAACCAATACTGATTAATCCCCATTTTGTTCATCCCTTCATAATAAGGAAAAGGGTTAAAAGGAATTTGTAATGGTTTTTCTATTACTCTATTATTAGTATCTATACTCTCATTAAGAAACTGAAAAAGCTCCCCAACATCATTAACCTTTGTATAATTATTTTCAATTGCCTCTGCAATTTTTGCAATATCCCATGTATAAATTAATGCAGGATAATACACTTCTTCCCAACCAGGAAGCTTAAGAAACAAATACCAATAATCCTCATTAGGAGATGCAATAAAATTAAGATCTCCAGAAAACAAGGGAACCAGCTGTTGTTTTGGATCGGTAATATTTATTTTCAAATTTGGTTGATAACGAAAATCTTCGAGTATGTACAAATAAGTTGTTCCTCGAAGCCAAACAGTAGCATTAAATATATCTATTGACACATACGAAGAACAAATATTTTGCTGCTGTTTTGAAGTAAAGAAAGAATCATCAAAAGACTCATTTTTTGTAATCAAGTTTCCATCACAATCATTTACCGGAAAAATAATATCTTGTCTTGATCCGAAATAAAAATTTTCTAAATTAAGACTTTGTGCATACTCAATAATACGCTGTAACTCAACAGGGGATAGAACACCTCCTTTTATATCAATTCTTTGTAAAACTTGTTCGTTTTTCATACCTAAGCCATTTGCAAAACATTATTCAATACCTCTTTTACCTCTGGTTTGCAGCTACCGCATCCCAATCCTGCCCCTGTACTAATGCATAACTCACTAAAATCTTCACATCCAGATTTGATTGCTTCTTCTAAATTACCCTCTCCCACTTGACTGCAAGAACAAATCAACTTTCCTATTACTGGTTTATCTGGCTGAGAAGACCTTAACAACTCTTCTCTTCTCTCAGACAACTCTATCCTTTCCTCAATGAGACGTTTAAAATCAGCAAACTCACTCTTGTCTCCCATTAATATCGCACCAACAAGTCGATCATCTTTTACGATACACCGCTTGTAAAAACGTTTTCCTACATCCATAAATACCACCTCCTCATATGACGGGTCATTTTTGGGCATATCCAGATTACCTATACTACACAGATCCAGGTCTTCAAATTTTAGAATATTCATAAATACAGACCCTTTGTATATAGCACTATAATCTCCCAGTAAATACTTAGCAACAATATCAGACTGCTGCTCTGCCGCTGCAGTAATCCCGAATAAATTACCTTCGAATTCTGCTATTTCTCCAACAGCAAAAATACTTGGATCACTCGATTGCAAATATTGATTTACTAGAATCCCTCGACGACATTCTACCCCTATCTTTTTTGCAATATCAATATTAGGAATAGTACCTATTGAGTACACTACTGCATTACAGACGAAAGTTTTACCAGATTTCAAATTAACAACTAAATCCCCAGACTCTTGATTAAAAACAGTATCGACCTCATTATCAAAATGAATTTGAATTCCTTTTTCTCGTACATCTTCTGCCAATAACCTACTAGCAACAATATCCAACTGACGCTCCATCAATCGACTTCCCCTTTGGATGATTGTTATTTTAACTTCTTTTTTCCTTAATGCTGCTGCGAGTTCAAGCCCTAGTAACCCACCACCAACAATGGTAACATGCTGCTTATTATCTGGCAAACCAGTTTCGCTAAGATACGTTTTCAATTTATCTGCATCACCTCTATCACGCATAGTAAATCGTCCTGGCAAATGAATTGGCACTTCTTTGGGTACAAAAGCCCTACTGCCTGTAGCCATCAAAATAACATCATACGTATGTTTTTGCCCTTTACTATCTTTAATATATTTCTCTTCTCTATTAATTTCTGTGATGGGGTTACTTGTTGACAGCGTCACATTAAGAGACTCCATACTACCTTCACGCATTTTCTGTAACTGTTCCCACTTCAATTCCTCACTCACATATTCAGGAAGCAATACACGATTATAAAATGGATACGGCTCTTTAGAAAATACAATAATTTCATCCTCTGTATTATGTTCTCTATACGTCTGTATAAATCGATATGCAGCTGTTCCTGCACCAATTATACATATTTTTTGCTTTTTCTTTACAAACTTATAAACCTGAACTGCTGAGAATTTAAAATCTGGTTCTTTAGAAATCGGGTCTATAATATCTGTTGTCAAATTATTGGCTCTTCCATAATCATTGCCCATAACCTTACCCCAATGCATCGGAAGAAAAACAACACCTTTTCCTATAGTATCCGAAACCTTTACTTTTACCTGAACCTTACCACGTCTACTCTCTACTACAGCTATATCTCCATCGTTTAATTGCCTTAGAAAAGCATCTACTTGGTTTATCTCTAAATACGGATGAGGAATATGAGTAACTAGCTTATTTACTTTTCCTGTTTTGGTACGTGTATGCCATTGATCACGAACTCTTCCTGTTGTAAGGATTAACGGATGTTTTTCTGTAACCAATTCTGACGTAGGCTTAGTAAATTTTGGAACTATAAATTTTGCATTTCCTGTATCTGTATAGAATTTTTTATCTTCAAATAAACGCGGAGTTCCACTATGATTATACTCAGGAACCGGCCACTGAAAACTTCCTTCTGACTTTAATCTATTATACGAAAGACCTGTTATATCAATATTCGTTCCTTTGGTAAGATTACAATGTTCTTTATATACTTCTTCTGCATTCGAATAATCAAAACCATTGTACCCCATTCTTTGTGCAAATCTCCACAAAATTTCTGCATCAGGTAATGCTTCTCCCGGAGGATTTACTACTTTATTAAGATACGTAATACGTCGTTCACTATTGGTCATCGTACCTTCTTTTTCTGCCCAACCAGCGGCAGGCAAAATCAAATCCGCATATTCTAATGTCTCAGACCTATTTGATATATCTTGTACAACAACAAATTTTGCATTTTTCAATGCTTTTTCAACCTTATTAGAATTTGGCAAACTAACCAAAGGATTGGTACAAATAATCCAGACAGCTTTTAGTTTTCCACTATCTAATGCATCAAACATCTCTGTTGCGGTATAACCTGGTTTGCCAGAAATTTCTTTACCACCCCAAAAATTAGCTACTTCCCTTCTATGCTCATCATTTCCGAGATCTCTATGTGCAGCAAGCAAATTTGCCATACCTCCTACTTCTCTTCCACCCATTGCATTTGGCTGACCCGTCAATGAAAAAGGACCTGAACCAGGTTTTCCTATATGCCCCGTTAGTAAAGACAGATTCAACAATGCATTATTCTTATTTACACCAATAGAACTTTGATTAAGCCCCATGGCCCATAAAGTTATAAATCCTTTGGCATCAGAAATATAAGAAGCTGCTTTTTTAATATCATTTACAGAAACCCCACATGTTTTTGCAGCATCACTCAGTGATGCCGAAGCTAAAGAAGCCTTAAGGGCATCATAATTATCAGTATGGTTAGCTATAAAATTTTTGTCAATTTTTTTTCTATCAATTAGTCGTTTAGCGATTGCATTATATAACACCACATCTGTCCCCGGAATTATCTGCAAATGCAAATCAGCAATATCACAAGAAGGTGTTTTTCTCGGATCTACAACTATTATTTTTGTATTTGGATTTTTCTCTTTGTGAGCTTCAATTCTTCTAAACAAAATAGGATGACACCATGCTGGGTTAGCTCCTGCAATCATAAAACAATCTGCTAACTCAATATCTTCATACGCAATTGGCACACTATCTTCTCCCAAAGCCTGTTTATAACCCACTACGGCAGAACTCATACATAAACGAGAGTTCGTATCAACATTATTGGTTCCTATAAAACCTTTTGCTAATTTATTAACCAAATAATACTCTTCTGTAAGACACTGCCCAGACACATAAAAACCAACACTATCTGGTCCGTATTTTTTTATAATAGAATCAAAAACAACAGCCGCTCGATCAAATGCTTGATCCCAAGAAACACGCTGTAATTCATGGCCTTTACTCCATCTCATTTCTGGATACAGAAGGCGGTCACTTTTATCTTGCACTACATGATGTAAATTCATTCCTTTAGAACATAATTTACCTTCATTAACAGGATGTTCTGGATCTCCCTCGACAGTTATCACTCCTTTAGCATCCTTTTTTGCTATAATTCCGCAACCGACACCACAATAGGAACATGTAGTTTTGTATGATTTGAATGCCATAAAACATTTTTTTTCAATGAAATTAAATACAACAGCAATATTACGTATTAATACTTAAAAATCATATTTAGAACATAGATTACTAGTCAAAATGATACGTAATTATCAATTTCTTAAAAAATCAATCTAAAAAAATAAATTTGTAAAAAAGCACGCTAATCTACTTGTATTTACACAACAAGACCTGTACATTCTTTAAAAAAATAAGCATAAACAAATGATAATCAATACAAAAGACCTAAAACACATTTTATAACCACATCAACTTTCTTCAGAAACTCTTAAGTAACACTCCCCGCTCTCTGAACTTTACCTAATCTAGCATTTCAAATAAAAAAAGGCAGAAATACTTATTTTTATTGATTCAATCAATTTAATTATTTAAAAATAAACAAAACACATTAAATATGTTAATTAACAACATATATGACAATCAAAACAACAAAAAGCATTGAAAAACACTCTAAAATAGCATTTTAGCAAAAAATTCCATTTTTGAATTTTGATTTTTTTAAAATACATTTGGATAAAAATTAAGTATTAATACTTAATATTAGTTCACATCTAAACAAATTGTAATTATGGAAAAAAAGACAATTGAATTAGTACAAAGTTCTTTCAGCAAAGTAGCCCCTATTGCAGAAACCGCAGCAGAAATATTTTACAACAAGCTTTTTGAGCTAGATCCAGCTTTAAAACCGCTTTTTCCGGCAGATAATACTGACGCAATGAAAGGGCAAGGTAATAAACTGATGACAATGCTTGCTTCAGCCGTTGCTGGTTTAAGTGATCTTGATAAACTTGTACCTATACTTCAGGATCTAGGTAAAAGACATGTAGAATATAAAGTAGAATCTTCTCATTACGATACCGTAGGAGCAGCATTATTAGGAACCCTTGAAACTGGATTAGGCGACGACTTTACTCCTGAAGTAAAAACTGCCTGGGCTGACACCTATACGGTAATGGCCGATGTTATGAAAGGAGCAGCTTACTAGTAAGAAACAAAAACAATGATAACGTTCACAACTAAAAACATACAACTATGAAAACGCTAAAAACAAAAGGAATCCTTTTTCTATCCTTAGCTATCAGTAGCCTTATAATACAATCTTGCGGAGGCGTTCCTGAGGATACATCTATTAGCGCTCCTTCTGACAAAGCATTTGCCGTTGCAGAAGTACTCACGTTAATCGCAGAAGAAAATGATATCACAAGAACATTATACACAAAAGGAATTGTTGGTGCAGGAAAAAAACAAGGATTAAAATTTGACGAAGACTGGCAAGATGATGAAATTGAAGCTGGACCACTACCTGCTCTTTTTCTTAGAGGTATTTCTTCGGATATCAGAAAAAGTGATGTTCCTTTAGGATTATACTTAGGGTCTGATTTCCCAATCAATGCCTCGAACAAATTTCAAGGAAAACAAGCTGAATTATTCGAGAAAATTAAGAGTACCGAAAAGCCACAACATTTTTATGAAGAAGATCAGAAGCTATACACTTCTATGTTTGCTGATCTTGCTGTTGCAGCACCTTGTGTTAATTGCCACAACGATCACAAAAACACAACAAAAACCGACTGGAAACTAGGTGATGTAATGGGAGCAACCACATGGCAGTACCCTTCAGACTCTTTATCCGTAAAAGAGGCTATTGGTGTTATCAATGCATATAGAAATGGAACAAAAGCAATTTATAATGCATATTTAGAAGAAATTGCTGGTTTCAAAATAGATAGTACAAAACCACAAATCGGAGACAAGTGGCCTTCTAAAGGGTTCTATTTACCAACAGCAGAGGTGTTTATTGACAGTGTTCGACAACTTGCCTCATATAAAAGTTTAGAGCTATTATTAGGTTCTAAAAGTGTAGCTTCTAATTAGATAATTAACTATTATCTCATATTTTAAAAAATAAAAATATAGTGAAAAAATCGTATAGCTTTTTGGTCATTGGGTTCATAACGCTGATTCTGTATATTCTTCAATATACGCTAAACCTAAAATGGCAATGGCTATACGATCTCCAATTAGATGAAGATTATAAGCGATGGTCGGGGGTTGTTGTTGGTGTTTTTATTCTTTTTCAATGGATTCTTACGGTAACAAGAGTCTTCAAGAAATTAAAAAAATACGCTATGCAGTTCACTACCTGGCATAAGTGGATAGGTGTAATATCTCCATTATTCTTTTATGCTCACGCTATGGAATTTGGTTATGGATACTTAGCACTACTTTCTTATATATTTTTTATAAATATGATATTGGGAACCATCAATCTTGACATTCTTAAAAGTCAAAAAAATTGGATTTTCCAATCATGGATGATTACACATGTAGCATTATCAATTGTTATAACATTCATTGTAGTATTTCACATAGGCGTGGTGTTTTACTACGAGTAAAAATTTAGATTCGATGAACCTTACAGTCCAAGAAATAATAAATGAAACCGAAGACGCTGTTAGTGTTGTTTTTAATAAAGGTGGAATCTTTAATAAAATAAAATACAAAGCCGGACAATTTCTTACGGTAAAAATACCTATCAAAGGCAAAATAGAGAAAAGAGCATATTCGTTTAGCAGCAGTCCAGTAACCGATAAGTTCCTTCGCATTACGGTTAAAAAAGTGCAAGAAGGTCTGGTATCTAATTATATATGCGACAACCTGAAAAAAGGTGAAAAAGTAGAAATAGACAAACCCGCCGGAAGTTTCTTTGTGATCCCCGATAAGAAAACAAAAAACAAATACGTTTTTTTTGCAGGAGGTAGCGGTATAACACCTATATTTTCGATAATTCAAACCGTTCTAGAAAAAGAACCACTATCAGATGCTGTTCTTATATATGCCAATAGAAATGAAGAATCTATTATTTTCAAAAAAGCACTTGAAGATCTTGAAACAAAATATCCATCAAAACTTTCTATAGAACATATTCTAGAGAAAAAAACCACAGATCTACCCAATTACCATCAAGACTTACTCAATGAAGATCTAATTAGCGAAATTTTACAAAAACACCAATTACAATATACAGACGGTAAATATATGATGTGCGGCCCACAAGGTTTTATGGATACTGCCAAAGAAATTTTAGCTAAAAATGGGATTACCAGAGATAAGATTAAACTAGAGGCTTTTAGTGCAAACTTTGTAAGATCTAGTAATGCAAAAGACTTACTCAGTAATGTAACTATATATCACGATAATAAAAAACATACACTAGAGGTTCCTGGAGACAAAACAATACTTCAAGCGGCAATGGCTAACAATATTATGCTTCCATACCTATGTAGGTCAGGAATGTGCAGTAATTGTAAGGCTAAATGCGTGTCGGGTGATGTAAAAATGATTGATGGACACTTACTATCAGAAGAGGAGGTCGCAGAAGGAAATATCCTTACTTGCATCAGTTTCCCTACTACAGAAGATGTCAGCATAAGTTTTTTAAACGATTAGACAACAGTATATGTTCAACAAAAACCCGCTTCGCAAAAGACAATATATTGGTTCTTTAATTGGTATTGCAATAGGTATACTTATTTATGTTTTACTACCACTTAAGCAAAATGAAGACTTTTTAAGCTTAGGTCCATTAAACACAGGTCATGAAGGATTATCATGTAACGCTTGCCATACAGATGCCAAAGGAAACCTTTTGCAACAATTACAATCTAATATTTCTTATACATTCGGATTGCGAAAAACAAAAGCTGATTTTGGCACAGAAAATGTCGACAATAAAAAATGCTTAGAATGTCATGACAGACCTAATGACAGACACCCAACCCATCGTTTTCTAGAACCAAAGTTTAAAGATGCAATCGCAAATATTAACGCTACAGAATGTGAAACATGTCACAAAGAGCATAATGGTACTCGAATCGTTCTAAAAGAAGCTACTTTTTGTGTTAACTGCCACTACGATCTCGAAGTTAAAAATGATCCCATTGATACACCGCATGCTACACTAATCGCTAATGAACAATGGAGTACATGTTTGCAGTGCCATGATTTTCATGGAAATCATATCTATTCAGTTGCAGAAAAAATGAAAGACACTATCCCTTTGAAGCAAATACAAGAGTATTTAAAGGGAGGAAAAGATCCATTTTCTAGTAAGAAAAAACACCTTCCTCTTAGTGAGGAAGAGTGGTTAAAAATGAAGCAAAAATATAGCAAAACTAAATAATGTCATGAAAACTAATACACACAAAAAAATAGTAGTAGTACTTTCTTTGGTTACATTTTTAATAAGTAGCTGTAAAAAAGAAGAGACATGTGATATTCCTCAAGAAATCACATACACTAAACAAATTGCAAGTATGGTAGAAACAGAATGTTTTTTGTGTCATGCTCCCGATGTGTACAAAAAGAAGGCTTCTAGGAACAAGATTTTTGACTACCCTAGTCTTAAGAAAATGGGAGAAAGTGGTCAACTAATTGGTTCTATTACTCATGCCAAGGGCTATATTGCTATGCCTTACAGAAAAAATAAAAAAATAGATAGCTGTGCTATTGAGGTCTTTAAAAAATGGGTCGACTTAGGAATGCCAGAATAAAGACTCATTCCTTACAATAAAATTAAAAAGACTTGAACCACATTCTAAAAATACTATTCTCAAATCGACTAAGCGGAGTACTATTACTCATTTTTGCGCTGGCAATGGCGTTGGCTACATTTATAGAAAATGATTATGGCACAGAAACTGCCCGAGCACTTATTTATAGTGCCAAATGGTTTGAAATTTTAATCCTACTACTAGCAATCAATTTTATTGGAAACATTGCCAAATATAACCTTTTTAGTTGGCAAAAAGCCCCGATATTTCTATTTCATTTAGGATTTATCATTATTATTCTGGGAGCTGGCGTTACCAAGTATAGAGGATACGAAGCACTAATGACAATCAAAGAAGGAGAGGATAGTAACCGAATGATTTCTATTGATAGTTACCTACAAGTGCAAGCAGGTAATGGATCCATAAACAAAAACCATAGTAGTACCCCTTTACTATTAAGCGAATTGGGATTTAATAGTATTCACGAAAAATTTGACTTTGACAATAAAGAAGTATCTATAAAACTAAAGGAATACATTCCTAGAGCAAAGTATACCTTAGAAGATGACAATACAAACGGAAAAACATATCTACATGTAGTCATTGCCGAAAACGAGCAAAGAAGAGATTTTTATATTGAAAAAGGAAAAAGAGAAGTAATATTTGGCATTCCGATAGCATTCGAAAGTCAAAATAATATGAAAGGAGACATAACCATCAAAAAAAGTGTAGGGGATTGGTTAGCCACCTTTCCTGAGGACACCAATTATTTTTCGATGCTTTTAAATAAATCAAGCTATTATCCAAAGGACAGCTTGGTTCCTTTGCAGTTCAAAGCACTAAGTACCATAAACAATTTACCTGTGGTATTTAATGAAGTGGTATTTAACAAGACTCGAAAAATTACTTCTACAAAAAAAGATTCTGAAAAAAAGAATGAAGAATCTGCAATTATTGTATCGGTAGAATCAGGGAAGGATTTTAAGGAAGTTACCTTGCTCGGCGGCAGAGGGTATATGAATCCGTATAGTACGGTTTTCATAAACGGAATACATCTAAAAATCAGGTATGGATCCAAACCCATACCATTACCATTCTCTCTTTTTCTCAAGGATTTTACACTAGAACGCTATCCAGGCTCCGACAGCCCTTCTGCATTCTATAGCGACTTTGAGGTTCAGGAAAAAAACAAATTATTCAATTATACCATTTTCATGAATAATGTATTAAATCATAGGGGGTATCGTTTTTTCCAATCCGCATATTTACCCGATGAAAGTGGCACCATCCTCTCTGTTAATAAAGATTATTGGGGAACCTTAATTACTTATATAGGATATGGCGCCTTAGGGTTTGGCATGTTTATAAGCCTATTCTGGAAAAATTCGCATTTCGCAATCCTATTGAAAACATTAAAATGAAAAAAAACAACTACCCTTCTTTATATTTCTTCTTTTTTCTGTTTTTTGTTCATACTTCAATTATCAGTCAACAATTACACAGCCTCAAAACTCATGAACTAATACATCGACAATTAATCAATATTGAGCATGCCAATTTAATGTCATCATTACAAGTGCAAGATTTTCAAGGTAGAATGAAACCAATCCATACACTATCTCTTGAGTTACTTCGTAAAATTTATGGAAAAAACTCCTACCGCTATTATGACAAGAACAACCAAAAACAAACCCTTACTCCTACCCAAGTGTTCTTGGGCATGCAATATAAACCTGACTCGTGGCAATTAATCAATTGCATTAAAATCGAAAAAAAAGCAATTCCTGACTTAAAAGGATTACTAAAAATAACTCATGACGGCTACTCATCACCATCACAGTTTTTTGATTTTAAAGGAAACTATCGTTTAAAAGAGATTGTGAATAAAGCCTATGAAACTGCTCCGGGAAAAAGAAACGCTTTTGACAAAGACATTATAAAGATTGATGAACGAATTAACATTGTTTGGGCAATCTTTAACGGGCAATTTTTACGAATTTTTCCAAAAAAAGGAGATCCAGACAAAAAGTGGTATGCTCCTATGAACCCCGAAATAGAACTACCAAATGAAGATAGCAAATTTTACGAAAAAATAATCCCTACCTACTTCGCACAATTGACAGAAGGACAAGAAACCAAAAACTGGAATAAAGCAAATGAGACTGTTCAGCTTTTAAAAAACTTTCAAGAAAAAAATGGTGCAGATGTATTATTATCTAAAGAGAAGGTACGTTGGGAAATTTGGTTTAACACAAACAACGTATTTTTTCTTTGCATGATAGGATATACTTTATTAGGCATCACGCTTCTTGTGTTAAGCTTTCTGCACCTCATAATTCATAGAAAAAATAAACTTTCGCAAGGGATACGGTTACTTATTATGCTTATTACCATGGTCTTCTTTTATCATGCTTTCGGGATCATTATTCGTTGGTATATATCAGGTCATGCACCATGGAGTAATGGGTATGAAGCAACCGTTTTTATTGCCTGGGTTGGGATGCTCGCTGGTTTGATTTTTGCAAAAAAAAGCTCTTTTACCCCTGCCGTATCTTGCATTCTGGCTTTTTGCTTGTTAGGGATTGCCCATGGCAGTCTAATGAGTCCCGAAATCACTAATCTTGTCCCTGTACTAAAATCATATTGGCTGCTAATTCATGTGGCAATAATAACAGGAAGCTATGGTTTCTTAGCCTTGGGATCTCTCCTTTCGCTAATCGTTTTATTAATGATGACCATAAACAAAATTATGAAAAGCGATCGAATAGATGAGACCATTCGCGAAATTACCAATATAAATCAACTAACAAGTACTATTGGCTTATACATGCTAACTATTGGCACTTTTTTAGGAGGAATATGGGCAAACGAATCCTGGGGAAGATACTGGGGATGGGACCCAAAGGAAACCTGGGCACTTATCAGTATCATCATTTATTCCTTTGTTTTACATATCAGGATAATTATCCCTAAAAATTTCCTGTATATCTATAATGTTTGTAGCTTTTTTGCTATCGGAAGTTTGATCATGACTTTTTTCGGTGTCAATTACTACCTATCGGGACTGCACTCTTATGCAAAAGGAGATTCTTTTCCAATCCCATCTTGGCTCTACATAGTAGTTCCTTTGGCTATTCTTTTAAGCATACTTCCTAAGCTCAATTTTCCCAGAAAAAATCATCGTATAAAAAAACCGGCCACACTAGATGCGTGACCGGCAAACAAGAAACATTATAAAGTTAACAATTTTAACTAGCAACTTTATTACTTACATTATGCGGGAACAGCTTTCATTTCTCTTGCCACTTCTTTTTCATCCTCTGTAGAAAACTTAATAGCTAATGAAACAAATGCAGTAAATATTACAAAAATTCCTATAATAAAATACCCACTAGACACTGCTTCTGATGAAGCTGCCGCTTGAGCAGCATCAATAGCATCTTGACCTAAACCATTACTCGTAGCAATAGCCGTTTTTTCTGCAACTGCGGATTTTGATTTTAATATCATAGCTGCAACAAAAGCTCCTACATTCCCTCCTGCTCCAACGATACCAGAAATTGACCCTATCGCCTTTTTATTTATAAAAGGAACTACAGAAAAAGTTGCTCCCTCTGCCATTTGTACAGAGAGACTAAAACCTACCAAAAATACAATTCCGAAAGTCAATCCGCTCATACCAGAAAATAAAGACAACATAATCCCTTCTACAGCCAGTATTACAGCCAAGAACAAAACTCTTCCTCGTAATCCTTTAAGTTTTCCAAACTTATCACCAAAGAAACCTCCTAGAGTTCTGGCAAAAATATTCATCAAAGCAAATGATAATACCAAATTACCAGCAGTGGACCGCTCTAATTGAAATGTGTTTTGTAAATAATCATCCATCGTACCATATACAGTAAGCTCCATACCAAAACATGCAGCATATATCACAAAGAGTATCCAAACCCTGTAATCTTTAATGGCATTGACAAAACTTACTTCATCTTTTTTAGTTTTTACTAATTCTCCTCGTTCTCTTAGTTCAGAGAAATTTCCGTTAGGTGTATCTTGTGTAAAAAGAGAATAAACAATTCCCATTAAAAAGCAAATAACTCCAGCAACAATCATACTATATCTCCAGGCATCAGTTTCTGCAACACCAAAACTTACAACTGCAGCAGCAATTAATGGCATTCCTAACCTATTTGCTCCTCCTCCTAGGTTTCCCCATCCGGCAGAAGTTGCGTTCGCAGTTCCTACAATATTAGGGGCAAACATTATTGAAGTATGAAATTGTGTAATTACAAAAGAAGCTCCTATGAATCCTATGAACAATCTGCAAATAATAAACTGCAGTGGTGTTTGTACAAAACCCAATAATATTACTGGAATTGAACCCAACATTAGCAACCATGTATAACAAGTTCTTGGCCCATATTTATCACATAATTTACCAATCAACAATCTGGCAAACACAGTTCCTGAAACTGCCACAATAATAGAATTCCACTTTTGATCTGGAGTAAGCCCCAAATCCTTTACAACATCTGGCATAAAAGGAACAATACCAAACCAAGCAAAAAAGCACATAAAAAATGCAATCGAGGTGATCCAAAATGTTCGTATCGGTAAACTTTTAAAGTTTAACAGGTTCAAAGTAGTAGCTTTACCTGAAGTGTTCATAATTACTTAGTTTTAGTTTTTATATAATAAGTACCTAAATCAATAAATACTTAAATTTATCGCAAAACTAAGTATAAACACTTAACAAAAATGCAAATAAAGCCGTATAATTACGTAAAAACACCTACTATTATAATATTGCTAAATATTAAAACATAACTCAACAAAAAACACAATTATATAAGTCATATATAGCGAATTCAACAAATGGATATTTCGCAAAAAAGCCTATCTGTACATCTCATATCATTTTTTTAGATCGAACTCGCTGTGCGATATAGAATCTAACTATCAGAATACCTCATAACTTTCATCAATTAGTTTTAAAGAATTAGAATTTAGTAATTAACACCCCTTTTTCTTACCCAATAAAAAACACAAATACCTGTTATCCATAAAATTAATTACAAAAAAAACAACAATCCTTTTTCTTATTATACCCACAAAAAGAGAGCTATTAATCTTTTTAAACAAAAAAACCGGTTACAAATAAATGCAACCGGCAACACAAGAAACACTTAAAGTCACTACATCTTTAAGGTTTCAACACTAAGTTGTAAAAACGCTTTTTTCTCAAAAAACATATTTCATACTTTATAAAAAACGAATAATTCAAAAATTAATCGTGGTTTTCTAAAATTTCTAAAAAAAACAGGGGAATAAATCATGTTTTCTGAAATATGATCATATTTCAGAAACATTAAAATGAAGAATTTAATAATACTTTCATCAATATTAAGCCCCTATTGACAATAATAAATATAGATAATAATTATTAAACTGCTAGAAAAACTTTTGTTTTTTATTAAACAAAAGTTATATTTTTTGTTAAAAACACTGCAGAAAAAGCATTATTACTTTGATTTACAGCGACAAAACTACAATAATCCTTTCTAAAAATATACTTATATTTTCAAAATATTTGGTGAATTGGGACTTTTTTATCAATTAATTATTAATGCTCTAAGAAGTTGATTAAATGCTCTCGATACTTATAATAATCTGGATGATCTAACACATCTTTTCGCAAACGTGGACGTTCAAAATCAATCTCTAAAATATCTCCCACTTTGGCTCTAGGTCCACTTGTCATCATGATCACTCTATCTGCCAAAAATATGGATTCATCGACGTCATGAGTAATCATTATTGCTGTTATTTTTTCTTGATTCCAAACTTCTATAAGAACATCTTGAAGCTCTCCACGAGTTAAAGAATCCAACATTCCGAATGGCTCATCCAACAATAATACCTTAGGTTTCAATGCAAAAGCCCTTGCGATCCCTACACGCTGTTGCATACCTTGAGATAAGTCTTTTGCTTTTTTATACATTGCATCCTCGAGACCTACTTTAGACAAGTAATATTTTACAATATCATCTCTATCCTTTTTTGTACCATGACCAAATACTTGTTTTACACCTAACATTACATTATCATATGCTGTCATCCAAGGTAATAAACTCGGGGACTGAAAAATAACACCTCTATCTGGTCCGGGTCCTTTAATTGTCTGATTATTGGCTACAATTGTACCTCTGGATATTGGATTAAGTCCAGCTATCATTGTTAATAATGTAGATTTACCACAACCAGAATGTCCAATAATTGATATAAATTCTTCGTGCTTTACCTTCAGATCCAGATCATCTAACACAACATAATCTCCTTTGGGTGTTGGATAAATCTTTGTAAGTTGAGTAATATCCAACATGTATTTATCCTCGAACAAACCATTTTCTGATCTACGTACTTTTGAGTTTTCTAATGTCTCCATAATCTTTTCTTTTTAACTAAAACTTAATCTTCTAAATGGTGTTGACTTAATTTGAGGCTTTATCTCTGGCAATGTATATGTAGTTTCTTTTTTAGAAGATCTCTGCTCTCCTATTTGTATAAGGTACTCTATAATACTATTACGTAACCTTTTATATTCATCATTGCTGTTAAGAGCAGTTTTGTCTCTTGGTCGTTCTAAATTGATCTTATATTCTGGCCCCAGTGTGGCTTTTGGCCCTGGTTTAAGAGGTATAATCCTATCTGCCATAAGAATACCTTCATCTACATCATTCGTAATTAGCAATGCTGTTTTTTTATCTTTATTCCAGATTTTAAGAATCTCTTGTTGCAAATTACCTCGAGTTAATGCATCTAGAGCACTTAATGGCTCATCCATCAAAATTACATCGGGACTCATCGACAATGCTCTGGTTACAGAAACCCGCTGGCGCATACCTCCAGAAAGTTCTTTAGGCAGCTTACCAATGGCCGGAGATAGATTAACCATTTCTACATAGTCTTCTACACGTTTGTTTCTATCTTTTTTTGACATTTTTTTGAATGCTTCCTTTACGGCCATGCCCACATTATTTCTAACATTCAACCAAGGTAATAATGAATAATTCTGAAAAATAACTCCTCGCTCATGACTTGGTCCCGTAACTGGCTCTCCTTTGAACAATACTTGTCCCTCATCAGGCATTAACAATCCAGAGATAAGATTGATCAAGGTTGTTTTTCCGCTTCCTGTAAAACCAACAATTGCTACAAATTCTCCTTCCTCAATAGTTAGATTTATATTCGAAAGCACTTCAGTTTTATCTTTTCCTGTCCCAAAAGACTTGGATACATTTCTTAATTCTATATATGCCATATCCTTTTTTTTATGTTTCTTCAGTAAACGTTACAAACTTCTGAATTGTAAGCATTATACGATCTAGTAAGAAACCAATAATACCAATAACAAACATTGCAACAATAATTTTAGAATTAGAATCATTTGCTCCATTCTGAAACTCTTCCCAAACAAAAGAACCTAATCCTGGACTCTGAGCTAATAATTCAATTGCAATAAGTACCATCCAAGCTACAGATAGTGTAATTCTTAATCCTGTAAAAATCAAAGGAAAAGATGATGGTAAAATGATTTTAAAAACCTTCTGCCCTATATTAAGTTGCAAAACTTTTGCTACATTAATGTAATCTTTATCTACAGATGACACTCCCATACTTGTGTTTACCAAAGTAGCCCACATAGCACATAGTCCAACACTTATAAACGATATTGTAAATGAACTATCACCATCTGAGTTTTTACCTAAAGTATTAACAATCATAGAAACTAATAATAACCAAACAACTGGCGAAACGGGTTTAAGTATCTGAATTAGCCAATTCACAGATGAACGTAGAGACTCGCTTAACCCTAACATAATCCCTATTGGTACAGCAATAAAAAGAGCCAATAAAAACCCAGCAAATACTGTCTTAAGACTGGTAAAAATCTGATCTACAAATGATGGTCTTCCTGTGTAGGTTATTGCATCTAATCCTTGCTCAGCTCTTTTGACATTGGTAGCGGCAACTTTTTCGGCAAAGGCATCTTTCTTTGCACTGATACTCGCGTGATCTGCAAGTAGTGATTTATATGCCACCCAAACCTGAGATGGAGACGGTAATGTAGTAATCTGACAATCTTTACTCCCTGAATCTATACAGCTTCTTTCAAGTCTCGCTGCAGCTTCTCCCCTCTCATTAAATGCTTTTTCTATCCTAAATTCTTTTTCTATATTGTACAAATGTGAAGATCCTGCACTCCATAACAATAAAAACAATCCCACGGATAAAATAGGTAAGACAATTTTTTTGAATAATGCTACTAAATTCTTCTTCGTTTCTTCACCACTCGCCAATCGTATAGCAGGCTCAAAAAAGCCCAGTCCTATAAAATTTAGGATATTAATGGATTTATCTTTCATTTTATTTGTTTTATGGTTCCCTAACTTGTTTATCTGCCCTGTAAAGCAATCTGTGTTAAAGACTTTCTAAATTTCCGATACTTTGTAATTCATTTTTAAAAGAGGAGAAATAAAAAGAAAACTCTTTCTACCTCTCTCTCTTTTCAAAAACACTATTATTTTTCCTTGTTACCTATAGTAAAACTGTTGATATATCCTATTGGATCTTTTGCATCATACTTGTTACCATCTATAAAATCTGTAGTTGCAGGTTTATAACCATCTGTTGTAGGTAATTCTGAAGCAGCCAAATGTCCTTCTTCTACAAGAAGATTCGCCGCTTTAGTCCAAATATCAGGACGGTAGATATCTTTGATCGTATTCGCATACCACTCAGCAGGCTTACTTTCTGGTATCTGTCCCCAACGTCTCATTTGAGTTAAAAACCATATACCATCAGAATAGAATGGATATGTTGCATCGTGTCTGTAGAATACATTAAAATCAGGCATTTCTCTCTTATCTCCCTTTTCGAACTCGAACGTTCCTGTCATTGAGTTTGCTAGTACAACCTCATCAGCACCTACATATTCTGGCATAGATAATATTTTTACTGCTTCAGGACGATTTCCTGGAGTATCTAACCATTTTCCAGCTCTTATCAGGGCTTTTGTTACAGCAACTGCCGTATTAGGATATTGCTCTACGAATTTCTTTGTCATTACAAATACCTTCTCTGGATTATTTTTCCAGATATCATAATTTGTAACTACTGGTACACCTATACCTTTAAAAACAGCTTGCTGATTCCAAGGTTCCCCAACACAATATCCGTAAATAGTACCTGCTTCTAGAGTTGCTGGCATTTGTGGTGGTGGTGTTACAGATAATAACACATCAGCATCTATCTGACCTTGAATATTTTCTTTAGAATACATTCCTGGATTAATTCCAGCTGCTGCTAACCAATATCTAATTTCATAATTATGTGTAGATACAGGAAATACCATACCCATCTTAAAAGCTTTACCATCATTTTTGTAAGAATCAATAACTGGCTTTAATGCCTTTGCTGATATTGGATGTATTGGCTTACCATCTTCTCCTGCCGGTACATTAGGTTTCATTTTTGACCATACATCATTAGAAACAGTAATACCGTTACCATTTAAATCCATAGAAAATGAAGTAACTAATTCTGCCTGTCTACCAAAACCAGCTCCTGCTGCAATTGGCTGACCTGCTAACATATGAGAACCATCTAATTGACCATCGATTACACGATCTAATACATTTTTCCAATTTGATTGAGCCTCTACAGACACGAACAATCCTTCATCTTCAAAAAAACCTTTTTCTTTAGCAATTGCTAAAGGAGCCATATCTGTTAATTTAATAAAACCAAAAGTTAATTGTGGTTTTTCTATTGTTAAGGCCGATGCTTCTTCTTTAGAATCTACATCTTCAGATGCCCCTTTCTTTTTCTTCTCACCTCCACATGACATCATAGCCATTAGGGTAAGTACTGTTATTATTTTAAAACTTATTTTTTTCATAATGCTGTTTTTAGAAGATTTCGCTAATAGAATCAGGTCAAAATTAAGTATTATTACTTACTTTCTATTCTTTTGCCTTTAAAAAAATAAGTATTTAGTTGATTATTATCTATTCTAAAATATATGGGTTTTCAAATTAGATATTCTTCAAAAATTGATGAGAAAAATTAAAGAAGAGATAATGATCTAGAATAAATCAATAACAAGTTACTGAAATTCAATTTATTACAAAAATAAGAGAGATTTAACACAATTACCACACAGTAAAACCGAGAGCAATATCTCTGCAAAAACAAATACTTAGTAAAAAATACTTAGTTAAATTAAAAAATAAGTATTTTTGAAAAATACAACATAATCAATTATAACAAATACCCCCTCAATTGTATGAAAACAAAAATTACAATTATTCTTTTATTAGCATCTTTACTAGTAACCTCGAAAAGTATTTCTCAATCCAAATACGGATCTATTACCTACAACAAGGCAATAAATATTTCAGGAAAACAGCGAATGCTATCGCAAAAAATGTCTAAAGCCTATTTACTACTTAGTAAAGGAGTCAATAACGATGAAATCAAAAGAGAATTAAGCTCGAGTAAGTTCATTTTTGAAAAACAATTAGAAATATTAACCGAAAACGCATCAAGCACGGCAGTAAAGCTCTCTATTAAAGGTGTCAAGAAATTATGGAATCAATTTAAACCACTAATAGAATCGACCCCTAATTACATAAACTCTAAAGACATTATTAGACTTAATACCACTTTACTAAAAGCATGTCATGAACTGGTTTTAAGTATTGAAGTAAGCTCTAACTACAATAATCAATTCTTTAAAAACAAAAATCAAGATCTTGTAAACATTATTAATATATCAGGAAAACAACGTATGTTGTCACAAAGACTCTGTTTATACTATACAGCCAATACTATGTTTCCTAATAATTCTACGGAGTACAAAAAAATTATGACTGATGTAATTAACGAGTTTGATAGCGTTATCGGAAACTTATTAATTAGCAGCTACAATAGCACAGAAATTGAAGAAGAATTAGGGTCTGTTATGTCACTATGGGAAAAACTGAACACTAATAAAAGAGGTGTCATGAATGGAACATTTTCTATAGAAGAAGTATTTGGTATTACAAACAACCTAACAAAAAGTTTCAATAAAATCACTGGTCAATACGAAACAATTGCCAATAATTAATATAAAGTAATTTTCAAAAAATTATATAGAATAGAGCTAGGAAATCATACCAAATTTTCTAGCTTTATTACTTAACTCTAGAACATTCTTAACTCCCATTTTTTTCATAAGATTAAATCGATGAACCTCGGTCGTTCTCTTACTAATATTGAGCTCTGTAGCAATATCCTTGTTGGTCATACCCGAAATAGCAAGATGCAGTATTTGACTTTCTCTTTTGGTCAAATCAAAAGGATTACTAGGAACTTGTTTGGGAGTATCTAGTGCCACATTTATCTCAGTCCCTAGATCTTTGGTACGATCTACCTCAACACCTCCTTGTATCTTTCGAACTAATATAGAAGAAACATCTCCACTAAAATACTTCTCTCCTCTATTTACCATAGAAAGTGCTTTAAGAAATTCTTCTTTACTAGCTCCTTTTAAAAGATACCCATCAGCACCAGCATTAATAGATTGTAATATATACTCATCAGAATCATGCATAGACAACATAATTGTCTTTACCTCTAACCCCATTTCTTTCATTTTCTGAACAGTTTCTATACCTGACATTTCTGGCATTCTGATATCACAAATAATAATATCTGGATTCAGAGATTGCGCAAGAGATATTGCCTCTAACCCATTTACAGCCTCACCAATGACGCTATACTGGCTTTCATCCTCAAGAATTGCCCGAATACCATCTCTAACCATAAAATGATCATCTACTAAAACTATTTTTGTCATCGACTCTTACCTTTCTAAATTTTAAATAATACGTATTTTTAATCAAATATAGGAATAATTCAAAAACATCTAAGTAAAGTTAAAAGGTTCTAAATTTTACCTACGTATTTTTACATAAAAAACACCCAATACTTAAGTATTAATACTTAGATTTGTGTCAGAAATACGTATTAACAATACTACAGCTAATAGAATTAATTAAACGATTTTGAAATTTTAGCATAAGACAGCTAAAGTACTTATGCAAAAAAAAACAGTTAACAGATGAGAAACAAATTACGTATTGTCATTTTACTATTTATGGTAATGGCATTAAAAGGGAAAGCCCAAGAACTAAGTATTGATGCAGATATCCGTCCACGTTTTGAATACAGACATGGTTTTCATAGTCTAGTTCCTGACGGAGTTGACGAAGCAGCGGTAATACAACAAAGGTCAAGACTTAAATTTGGATATACAGCCGATAAATTTAAAGCACACTTGAGCGTACAAGATGTAAGAGTCTGGGGAGACACAAGACAGATCTTAGATGATGACATCAATAATAACTTACAAATTGCCGAAGCATGGTTCTCATTAAAAATGGGAGAATCATGGGCTACAAAAATAGGTCGTCAAACATTATCGTATGATGATCAGAGAATCCTAGGAGGTTTAGACTGGGCAATGCAAGGGCGTTTCCATGATCTTTTACTTCTTAAATATGCAAAAGGTAAGTCTAAGTTAGATATCGGACTTGCTTTCAGTCAAAATGCAGGAGCTGCAAACCCAGGTAACGAGTTTGGTAATATTTATGATGTAACTGGCTTCTTTAGCTACAAAGCAATGGAGTATCTTCACTATAATGTAAAACCATCAGAAGATGTTAGTATTAGTTTATTAGCACTTAATAACACTTTCCAAAACCTTGAGAATGGAGTTGGTGTTGATGGATTTTATCACAGACAAACTTTCGGAACACACTCAAAATTCAAATTAGGAGGTATTGGCTTAGCTTTTAACGGATACTTACAAACAGGTGAGGCTAATTCAGGAACCGACTTGAGCGCATACTTAGTAGGACTAGAAGGAATTGGTAAAGTTGGTAAGACAAAATTAGGACTAGGATTCGAAATTCAGAGTGGTACTGATCAAGATGCTACCGATGGAAAAAACAAATCGTTTTTCCCACTATACGGTACTAATCATAAATTTAACGGATTTATGGATTACTTCTATGTTGGTAACCATGCTAATAGTGTAGGTTTAACCGATATCTATGGTAAAGTAATCTTCAAAACTGGTGAAAAATCAAGTTTATTAGTAAAAGGTCATTACCTAGGAACTGCTGCTACAATGATAGACACTGACGGTTCAGATGCAGATGCTTACTTAGGAACAGAATTAGATTTGGTATATACTCAGAAATTACTTCCGTATGTAACGCTAAAACTAGGATACTCTCATATGTTCGCTTCAGACTCAATGGAGCTTCTAAAAGGAGTTGATGATCCTGCAAGTATCCAAAACTGGGGATGGGCAATGTTAGTTGTAAAACCTAATTTCCTAAAATGGAGCCCAAAACCTAAAGAATAATGGAGTAAATCTTACTCAAAAATGCATAATCATTAAAAAAACCTGCGAAATACCATTTTCGCAGGTTTTTTTATGTATTATTTTCAAATTCGCAATCACACATATCTATAATTACGTAATTTCTAGTGTAGCAATACGTATTTATACTTAATTTTGTATCTATAAATTCAGAACAATGAAGAAGGTAATAGTAATAGGTAATGGAATGGTAGGATACAAATTTTGTGAGAAATTTGTGGCCTCAGAAAAATTCAATGATTTTGAACTTACCGTTTTTGGCGAAGAACCAAGAAGAGCATACGATCGTGTACATCTAAGTGAATTTTATGATGGTAAAACTGCTGAAGACTTAAGTATGTCTTCTGCAACTTGGTATACAGAAAATAACATTGATTTGCATATTTCGGAAATGATCACCGAAATTGACAGAGAAAATAAAACCGTTGCAAATCACCGTGGCGTTAAGTATTCTTACGACTACTTAATTTTAGCTACTGGGTCATCTGCTTTTGTCCCTCCAATTCCTGGAGTTGAAAAAGAAGGTGTATTTGTATACCGTACTATTGAGGATTTAGAAGCAACTGAAGCTTATGCTAAGAAATTAAAAGCTGCCGGTAAAACTGAAGCAGCAGTTCTTGGTGGTGGATTATTAGGTTTAGAGGCTGCAAACGCAGTTAAAAACTTAGGCTTAAATGCTCACGTAGTAGAATTTGCTCCTCGGCTTATGCCAAGACAGTTAGATAAAGGAGCTAGTGATATGCTTCAAGCAAAAATTGAAGACTTAGGATTGAAAGTACACCTTTCAAAACAAACACAACATATACAAGGTGACAAAGCCATCGAAGGTTTACAGTATGTAGATAATACAGAACTGAAAGTTGACATGTTAGTGGTTTCTGCAGGTATTCGTCCTCGTGATGAAGTTGCTAGAGAATGTGGACTAGAAGTGGGGACTCGTGGTGGAATTGTAGTAAACCAACAAATGCAGACATCTGATAGTAGTATATATGCTATAGGTGAATGTGCCCTTCTAAATCAAATGATTTATGGTTTGGTAGCTCCTGGTTATGACATGGCCGAAGTAGCTGTACAACAAATCATAGGAGAAGAAGCTGCAATGGCTGAATCTATTGACATGTCGACCCAACTGAAATTAATTGGTACAGAAGTAGCTAGTTTTGGTGACGCCTTAAACGAAGCGAAAGAAGAAATAGATGAAATTACCTACGTTAATAAACGTAGTGGAATTTATAAAAAAATAAATGTTACCAAAGACGGTAAAAAGTTATTAGGAGGAATATTAATAGGTGACTCTTCAGATTACAACTCATTATTCCAAATTTACATTAACGGAATGAAGCTTCCTGAAGATCCTGAAGACCTAATTTTAGGTAGTCGTGGTGGCGAAGGTGGCGGATTGTTGGGTGATGTTATGGATCTACCAGATGATGCACAAATATGTTCTTGCGAAAGTGTTACTAAGGGCCAAATATGTGGTGCTATTGAAAGTGGAGAAGCAAATGATCTAGGTGATGTGGTAAGCTGCACTAAAGCCGGAACCGGATGTGGTGGTTGTAAACCAATGGTTAAAGACTTAGTTGATGCTACTTTAAAATCTTTAGGACGAGAGGTAAAAGATAGTGTATGTGAACACTTTGACCTTAATCGCCAAGAGCTATATGATTTAATCCAAGTAAAAGGGTATAAAACTTTTAATGAAGTTCTTGACAATCACGGAAATGGTGGTCATGGATGCGAATTATGTAAACCTGTGGTAGCTTCACTAATGGCAACAATTCATGCCGACACAGCCAATGTCGAATATGCCATACAAGACTCGAATGACCGTTTCTTAGCAAACATTCAACGTAACGGAACTTACTCGGTCGTTCCTCGTATTCCTGGAGGAGAAATTACTCCACAAAAATTGATTGCCCTTGGAGAAATTGCCAAGAAATATGACTTATACACCAAAGTAACAGGTGGAGTTCGTATAGATTTATTTGGTGCAACTTTGAACCAATTACCACTTATATGGAAAGATTTAATTGAAGAAGGTTTTGAAAGTGGTCATGCCTACGGAAAATCACTTCGTACTGTAAAAACTTGTGTAGGATCTACATGGTGTCGCTATGGTATGGATGAGAGTGTTTCTTTTGGTATTGAGCTAGAGAACAGATACAGAGGTATGCGATCTCCTCATAAAATAAAAGGAGGTGTTTCTGGTTGTATTCGTGAATGTGCAGAGGCTCGTGGAAAAGATTTTGGGTTAATTGCCGTTGATGGTGGTTGGAATTTATATGTAGGAGGTAACGGTGGTGCAACTCCCCGCCATGCAGAACTATTGGCCGAACAAATTGATAACGAAACTGTAATAAAATACTTAGATCGCTACTTAATGTTTTACATGCGTACCGCTAAACCTTTACAACGTACAGCTGCTTGGCAAGAACGTTTAGAAGGTGGTATGGAATATTTAAAACAAGTAATTATTGAAGATAGCTTAGGAATTTGTGAAGATCTAGAAAGAGAAATGAGCACATTGGTTAATAAGTTTGAATGCGAGTGGACTCAGGCCATTAATGACCCAGAAATGATGAAACGTTTCAGTCACTTTGTAAATAGTGATGATGATGATGATAACTTAGTATTTGTTCCTTTACGTGAACAAAAAATGCCTAAACACTGGAAATAATAAAATAGCAATAGCATAATGATAACTTTTTGAATCGAATTTCTATTCTTAAAGAGCTATCAAAAAATCCTCAAAAGAGTAATTTGTAATGGAGAAAATTTTGGATATATATAAAAGTACTTCTGTAGAAGATGTAACCGTATGGTATGAAGCGGCAAAAGTAAGTGATTTCCCAAAAGATGGCGGAGCTTGCGTAAAATATAAAGAAAAACAAATTGCGGTCTTTAATTTTGAACGAAAAAACGAATGGTATGCATGTCAAAATGTATGTCCCCATAAAATGGAAATGGTATTAAGTAGAGGAATGATCGGTGACCAAAACGGAATTCCTAAGGTAGCCTGCCCACTGCATAAGAAAACATTTTCCTTAGAAAACGGAGAAAACCTAAATGGTGATATTGCTCCTATAGCAACTTATCCTGTAAAAATAGAAGGTGATATCGTTTATATTGGCTTCTCAGAATAGCTGCTATTTCTAGTGTTCTAAAAAGTTATTTAATAGGGCTAATTCAATTAATTCTGTAACCATCTTAATTTTTCATCAAAGTTAAGATGGTTTTCTATTTCTAAACAAGAAGAATACATCCCTCTTTTTGAAAAATATTCAATAAGAAAAAGCACATTACACAGGCTATAAGAATTTCTTTAAACATAAAAATTGCTTTTCTTATAACAAACGCAACATACAACTAGGATTATAGTCTTTGTACATTTTATAATTATATAGTTTACATTAACTTTGCTATAAATACAAATTACTTATGGCACCTATTCAATTATCAGAAGCGCTTACAAAAATCGACCAAGCTAATGCCAATGACCCAAATCACGAAATAATAGAAGGGCAATCAATTCCCAAAGAATTAATCTATGGGCAACGTATGACCCAAACTATAAATACATTTGAGCCTAATGCATCTGTAGCTTTACAAATTGCTGCCAGAGCTCAACATATTTGCAGATGGGAAATCCCTCGAGAAACCTATCCCATGGATCGGGTTGGATACTTAAAATGGAGAGAGGATCTTAAAAAATTTCACGCAAAAAAAACAGCAGGAATCCTTACAGAGATCGGATATGACAAAGAAACTATAGAACGAGTATCCTTTTTACTTCAGAAGAAAAAACTAAAGAAAGATATCGAAACTCAAACATTAGAAGATGTAATTTGTCTTGTCTTTCTTAACTTCTATTACGAAGGTTTTTTGATCAAACATGAAGAAGAAAAAATAATTGACATCCTACAAAAAACTTGGCGAAAAATGTCTGAAAAAGGTCATAAAGCAGCTTTGCAACTCTCTTATTCTGATAAAGGGTTGGCACTAATTAAAAAGGCATTAGCCGAATAATCCAATTTTGAACAGAAGAGAATCACTAGACCACCAAACTTTTAATCGTCTGACCAAAGTATACGCAATTGCTCTTGGAGCCATTGCATTATTTACTTTTGGAGGACAATTTTTTATACAACAATTTCTGAATAGTCAAATTGATGATTCTAGAATCATTAATTTATCTGGGCGACAGCGTATGCTTAGTCAAAAACTTTCTAAAGAAATTTTATTACTCTCGCATATAGATGACCAAAACTCGAAGAAGGAACAATATGTAAAAGAACTACAATCTACAATTAACCTCTGGAAACTGTCGCATCAAAATTTAAAAAAATACAACGACTCCATTCAAAAAGGAAAGAAGGACAGTACCGAAATCAAAAGAATGTTTTTGGTATTACAACCATACTTTGAGACCATATACGAAAGTAGTATCGAAATACTCAATTTAGCAAAAAAAGACTCTATAGATAGTGAACTTCTTGCCCCTAATTTAACCAACGTAATATTTAACGAACCTCTTTTTCTAAAACAAATGGATGCAATTGTATTTCGTTATGAAAAAGAAGCCCAAGAAAAAATATCTAGTCTTAAGAGAATCGAATACCTAATATTTGGCTTAATCATTATAATTTTAATGGTTGAGTTTTTATTTCTATTTCGCCCTATAACTCTTAGAGTAAAAAAGACCATATCAAATTTGTTGATATCCCAACAAAATGCAACAGATATGGCTCTTAATGCCGAAAAACTAAGAAAAACTCAAAACGAAAATGTACAAGAGCTCATATCACTTACCAAGGCCATAGATCAAACATTACTTTATGCTCGAGTAGATGAAAATGGGATTATAAGAAGCCTTGGTGAGCGTTTTAGTAAGCTATTGCGTCTAGATCAAGGACCTAATAATCAAAAGAACCTTGCGGAACTTATGGGATTAGGTGAGGTACAAAAAAATAGATTACTTCAACTCATCGCACAAAATAAAGGAGGCGTATTTAATGAGCAATTTGTATTCGAAGCTGTACAGGGACAAAAAATATGGTTAGATATATCTATCCTTACCGTCTTAAGAGAATCTGGTAATATGGAGCGACTAGTGCTTTGTTCTGACATTTCTAAGCGTAAAGAGGCTCAAAATGAAGTAGAGCGATTGAATGCCGAAAAATACAGAGAGAAAGAAGAATTACAAAAATCAAACGCAAGTCAAATCGTAGAAGCCCAAGAAGAAGAGCGAAAACGTATTGCAAAAGAAATACATGATAGTATTGGCCAGATGCTTACTGCACTAAAATTTAATATTGAGTCTATTAATTTACAAAATATAGAAAAAGCTACCCAAAAAATAGAAGGCCTTAAAAAATTATCAGTAGATCTTATTCAAGGAATAAGAATGGCTACTTTTAACCTCACACCTCCAGAATTAAAAGATTACGGAATCCCTACTGCACTAAGAAAAATGGCTCGTGAGCTATCAAAGCTAACAAGCAAGAATATTATTTTTGAGAACAAATCTGAGTTTGATCAACGGTTTGACACCTTAGTAGAGACCAACCTATACCGTGTCACACAGGAAGCAGTAAACAATGCAATTAAATACGCTAAATCAGACTTTATCCTTATTATTGTTAACCATTCTGATGCCATCCTAAGTATTATAATAGAGGATAACGGAAATGGATTTGATCTTAACCAGATCCCCGCTAAACCCAAAAATAATGCAGAGGGCGGAATGGGATTATTTTTTATGAAGGAACGAATGAATTATATTAATGGTAGAATATTCATTAATTCTATTATTGGTGAGGGAACAAGAATCACTCTTAATTATAATTTCACCGAATAATTTCAGACTTGATTAACTTTTTTTTTTATTACTTCATTTCTGTAATAATCTATAAGTCCATCAATTGGTCTTCTAACTATATTTCCTACAGTCAAACTATAGGGCCAAACTGCTGCTCTAATAATATCTTCACTAAAATGAGCTATAGAGCCAATAAAGTGTACAGGAACATTCTGTGCCTCAGGAAAACAAAGCACTCTATTCTCTACAAACAACTGAATCCCTTCGGTTACAATTTTATAAAAATATCCATTACGCTCACTGGTAAAAATAAATTCTGCAAAAGAAGCAAGGTAGGTGTTAGGATTATCTTTTTTGTATAAATTTTCTTTAATCGAGTCTGCCGATAGATCAAATCGTTTTTCGAATTCTGCAGCAACTTCAGGAGGCATACGCTTGTAGTAATAATCACGTATAAGTCGTTTTCCGAAGAAGTTTCCGCTTGCCTCATCCATAAGAACATATCCTAAAGACTCAACGGTCATCTTAATCTCATCTCCATCAAAATAACAACTATTAGAACCTGTTCCCAATATACAAACAATACCAGGTTCTGCAGTAGCTGCGTACACGGCAGCAACCATGTCTTCGCGTACCACAACATCTGAGTTCACAAAATAATCTTCAAAAACTCGGGTCAACATTTCTGTTGGTTTTGATGTACCACACCCAGCACCAAAAAAATGAACAGTTTCGATTTTATCGCGATGCAACGCAAGTTCCTCATTTTTTTTGAGTCTCTTTTCTAGTAAAGAGATATCAAATATGGCAGGATTTAAACCTTCAGTTCGGGTTTTGAATATCACTTCTCCTTCATAACCAAGAAGAATCCAATCACATTTGGTAGAACCACCGTCAGCTAATAAAATCATTTTTAATACAGATTTATTGTTTATCTAGAATACTACTTTCTAAATAATATACTATCCTATTGAGCGTAACACTACAAATCATACTATCGATGCTCTGGTGTGCACTCAATAAGATAGTTATATTAATATATTATAAACACTTTAGACAAGTGTTCTTTTTTTATAAATTACCTACATAGGTAGACAAATCAACTAATTTTGAAGAATACCCGTATTCATTATCATACCAAGATACTAACTTAAAAAAGTTGTCATTAAGAGCAATTCCTGCATTTGCATCAAAAGTAGATGTATTCGCTTCTCCTACAAAATCTTGAGATACTACTGGCTCTTCTGTATATGCCAAAACTCCTTTTAATTCATTTTCTGCAGCATTCTTTACAACAGCCTTAAGTTCGTCATAAGAAACTGATTTTTTTGTCTTTACAGTAAGATCAACTACAGAAACATCTGCTGTCGGAACTCTAAAAGCCATCCCTGTAAGTTTACCATTCAATTCAGGAATTACTTTACCTACCGCTTTAGCAGCTCCTGTAGATGCAGGAATAATATTATTTAAAGAAGAACGTCCTGCTCTATAGTTCTTTTTTGATGGAGCATCAACTACAGCCTGCGTAGCAGTTGCAGCATGAACAGTTGTCATCAAACCTTCTTCGATACCAAAATTATCATTAATTACTTTTGCCAAAGGAGCTAAACAATTCGTTGTACAAGATGCATTAGACACAATTGTATCTGAACTCTTAACTTCTTTATGATTTACTCCCATTACAAACATTGGTGCATCTGCTGATGGTGCAGATATTACTACTTTTT
The DNA here is from genome assembly GCF_000520955.1 of Aquimarina pacifica. Classification (GTDB taxonomy): domain Bacteria; phylum Bacteroidota; class Bacteroidia; order Flavobacteriales; family Flavobacteriaceae; genus Aquimarina; species Aquimarina pacifica. Next base: position 238,963 of record NZ_JACC01000001.1, read on the forward strand.
TTGCACCTGCCTTAATATGAGCTCCTGCTGAATCGAGAGTAGTAAAAATACCGGTACAATCCATAACCACATCTACACCTGCAGCATCCCATTTCAAATCTTCAGGATTACGCTCAGCAGTAATTCTAATTTCTTTACCATTAACAACAAGGCTTCCATCTTTTACCTCTATAGTTCCATCAAACTTACCATGTACAGAATCATATTCTAGTAGGTATGCCAAATGATCAACATTCAGTAAATCGTTAATCGCTACAATCTCTACATTATCACGCTCAGAAGCAATTCTAAAAGCAATTCTACCAATTCTACCGAAACCGTTAATTCCAATTTTTAACGTACTCATATTTAATAATTTAGTTGTTTTTTTTTATTTTAAAAAACGTGGTTATAATTACACTGACGTAATATCAGCAACTTTAATCAATTTATCGTGTTTATGAACTCTTTTTTTCAATGCATCTACCAAAGGAACAATAGTTACTTTCTTATGAACAATCCCTATCATTACTTCTCGTTTATTATCTAAAAGAGCTTCTACGGCACCTACTCCTAGTTTGCTAGCTAGTACTCTATCGAAACAACTCGGTGTGCCTCCTCTTTGTATATGACCTAATACAGAAACTCTTACTTCATAACCCTCTAAGTTATTCTCTACATATTGGCCTAATTCAAAAATATTTTTTCCTGAGGTATCTCCTTCTGCAACTACAATAATACTAGAAGTTTTTCCTGTGGTTTTACTTTTCTTCAAAGATTCTATTAAACGTTCAACCCCCATATCTTCTTCGGGAATTAAAATCTCTTCTGCCCCAGCACCTATTCCAGAATTTAATGCAATATCTCCAGCATCTCGCCCCATAACTTCAATAAGGAAAAGACGATTATGAGAACTCGCAGTATCTCTGATCTTATCTATTGCATCTACAACTGTATTCAAAGCTGTATCATATCCAATCGTATAGTCAGTACCGTTAATATCATTATCTATAGTACCAGGCACCCCTACAACCGGAAAATTAAACTCTTCTGATAACTTAAGAGCTCCTGTAAAACTACCATCACCTCCTATTACCACAAGAGCATCTATATTATTTTTAACCAGATTAGCATGTGCCTTTTGTCTTCCTTCAACTGTTCTAAATGTTTTAGAACGTGCTGATTTTAGAAAAGTACCTCCCTTATTAATAATATTACGTACTGATCGTGCATTCAGTTCTTCTAACTCATTATTAATAAGTCCTTCATACCCCTTATACACTCCAAAGCAATTCACTTTATAATAGCTACATGCCCTAACTACCGCTCTTATTGCAGCATTCATTCCAGGAGCATCTCCTCCTGAAGTTAGTACCGCTATATTTTTAATTTTTTGCGCCATTGAGTCAAAGCTATCGTTAATGGAAGTAATAACCTAATTTGTTTAAAAACTAAAACGTTTTCGGTTGATAAATTCAGTTTTTTATCACAAAACACACAAAATTTTAACATATGCTCATTCTTTTAGTTAAGAATAAATCAAAATCTCAAAATCACGTTTCAGCATTTTTTTAGGTTCTAAATATTTTTGATAAAAAACGTAAATATTACCTATTATAAGGAGTAATATTTCCTGAGAAAAATACATTATATGATGCACTGTAATTGGGGTAGTAAAATAAAAAAGAATTACTTTACTTTGCATCTGCACGCTTATTATGTGTAAAATCAATTAAATCGCAGTAACTTAATGTCAAAATTTCCATTTTATAATCAAGCCGAATCCAAAGATTGTGGTCCTACATGTATCAAAATTATAGCTAAATATTATGGAAAAGTACTCAACACACCTAGTTTACGAACATTAAGCGAAACTACAAGAGAAGGTAGTTCTCTCTTAGGACTTAGTGAAGCTGTAGAGCAAATTGGTTTTAGATCATTGGGAGTCAAATTATCAATGAATAAACTTGATGAGGTTCCTCTTCCTTGTATTATACACTGGAACAAAATTCATTACGTAGTTCTTTATGATGTAAAAACAAACCGAAGAGGTAAAACAACCATTTATATTTCTGATCCTGCACACGGATTAATTACCTATACTAAAGAAGAATTCCTGAAGGCCTGGATTGGAAATAATGCAGACGAAAATACCGAAGAGGGAGTTGCACTACTGATAGAACCGACACCGAAATTTTATAATGATAACCTTGATGAAGAGGAACAAAAATTTGGTTTCAAATTCATATCTAAATATATATTCAAGTATAAAGCATTCATCTATCAACTTATATTAGGACTGCTTGCAGGAAGTTTACTTCAACTCATTACTCCTTTTCTTACTCAAAGCATTGTAGATGTAGGAATCAAAAACCAAGACCTTGATTTTGTTTATTTGGTGCTAATAGCGATGCTGTCTTTATTTGTTGGCAGAACATTAATAGATGTATTAAGAAGTTGGATTTTATTGCATTTGAGTACACGAATTAATATTTCGTTGATCTCAGATTTTTTCATAAAACTTATGAATTTACCTATCTCCTATTTTGACGTAAAAATGACAGGAGACCTTTTACAAAGAATTAATGATCATAAAAGAATAGAGCAGATACTTACTATGTCATCGCTTAATGTTTTATTCTCTATGGTAAATCTAATAGTATTTAGCATTGTATTGATTTATTATAGTCTTCCTATTTTCGGAATTTTTGCCGTCGGTAGCACACTGTATTTTGCTTGGGTTCTTATTTTTTTTAAAAAGCGTAAAAAATTAGACTACAAACGTTTTTCACAAATTAGTGAGGAACAAAGTAAGGTTATTGAGTTAGTAAATGGAATGCAAGAAATAAAACTTCATAACGCCGAAAAAAGAAAACGCTGGAACTGGGAGTTTGTACAGGCAAAACTATTCAGAATATCTATTGAAAATCTTGCATTAGAACAATATCAGAGTGTAGGATCTGCTTTTATAAATGAATTAAAAAATATATTGATTACCGTATTCTCTGCAAAATTGGTTATTGACGGAGAAATTACATTGGGTATGATGCTTGCTATAACTGCTATTGTAGGCCAATTAAATGCTCCTATCGCACAACTTATTAATTTTTTACGCGAATTACAGGACGCCCAAATCTCATTAGAACGTCTCGGAGAAATTCATAATAAAGAAGATGAGGAACATACCGGAGACGAAAAAATAAGGGATATTGCAGAAAACGTTGGTTTTGACATTAAAAATTTAAGTTTTAGATATGTTGGATCAGATAAGCATGTGTTAGAAGACCTTAGCCTATCTATTCCCTCAAATAAAATAACAGCCATTGTAGGTGTAAGCGGTAGCGGAAAAACAACATTAATGAAACTACTTCTCAAATTTTATGAACCCGTAGATGGTCAAATTTTTGTTGGCAACCATGACCTTAAAAATGTATCTCAAAAATTCTGGAGAGATCAGTTCGGAGTAGTTATGCAAGAGGGATATATATTTAATGATACCATTGCCAATAATATTGCCGTCGGTGAAGATTATGTAGACAAAAAAAAATTGGCCCATGCCATTGATGTTGCCAATATCAAAGAATTTATAGAATCACTCCCATTATCATACAATACCAAAATAGGACTAGAAGGAGTCGGATTAAGCACAGGTCAAAAACAACGTTTATTTATTGCACGAGCAGTTTATAAAAACCCACGATTCCTCTTCTTCGATGAAGCTACTTCTGCCCTAGATGCAAATAATGAAAAAGTGATCATGGAAAAATTAGATACTTTTTTTGAAAATAAAACAGTAATGGTAATAGCTCATCGATTAAGCACTGTAAAAAATGCACATCAAATAGTAGTGCTAGACAAAGGAAAAATTGCCGAGGTAGGAAACCATGAAATGCTTATTGCTAAGAAAGGAAACTATTATAACCTAGTCAAGAACCAACTTGAATTAGGAAAATAAGTTATAATTTACGAATTAAGAATTACTAAATAATGCCAGAAACATTAGACGACATACAACTCCGTAGTGAAGAAGTACAAGAAATTCTGACTCGAGTACCTCATTGGATGATTCGATGGGGTAACCTATTGATTTTAGTATTGGTATTATTATTACTTTTTCTTTCTTGGTTAATTAAATATCCAGACGTAATACCTGCCGAAGCAATTATAACAACGCGAATACCACCGCAAAAAGAATATGCCAAAGTAACCGAAAAAATCGAGTCAATTTTGGTTAAGGATAATCAGAGGGTATCTCAAGGCACTCCCCTAGCCATCTTACAAAGTAGCGCTAATTATAAAGATATATTTTTATTAAAATCAGTTATCGATACTATAACTATTAGTAACGAATCTTTTAGTTTCCCTATTGATGAACTGCCAATCTTATTTCTTGGCGAAATCGAAACCAATTTTGCCTTATTCGAAAACAGTTATTCTGAATATATTCTTAATAAAGAGCTACAGCCTTTTTCTAATGAAGCTATTGCAAATGAAGTTTCTCTATCTGAACTATATAGAAGACTAGAAAGCCTTAAAGCACAAAAAAGACTAAACAAAACTGAATTAGATTTTAATAAAAGAGAATTATTACGTCAAAAAAGTCTTTTTGAAAAAGGAGTAATCTCTGCTCAGGAATATGAAGGAAAAGAACTCGAATTTTTGCAGGCCAAACGAACCTATGAAAATAATGATGTGCAATTATCTCAGATTACAGAAAGTATAAGTAATGCATCAAAAACATCAAAAGGAACAGAAATTAATAAGAGAAAAGAGGAAATAAAATTATTTAAAAAAGTATTACAATCATTCGGACAACTAAAAAAGAGCATAAAAGATTGGGAACTAAAATATGTACTCTCTGCTGATATTAGCGGTCGTGTTTCTTTTCTAAATTATTGGACTGTAAACCAAACAGTGGCTCTTGGTGATCTTATTTTTATCATTATTCCCTCAGAATCTTCTTCCTATTTAGCAAAAATAAAAGCACCTGCTCAGAATTCAGGAAAAATAAAAATTGGACAAACCGCCAATATTAGATTAGAAAACTTTCCTGATGACGAATTCGGAACGCTCAAAGGAAAAGTAAAACATATTTCTCTTTTACCAGACAAAGAAGGACTTTACCTTATTGATGTAGCGTTACCAGACAAACTTATTACAACATACAGCAAAGAAATTCCTTTTAAACAAGAAATGAGAGGTATGGTAGAGATCATTACTGAAGATCTTCGTCTAATAGAACGTTTTTTCTATCAGTTTAGAAATTTAATGGATAAGTAATAAACCACTGGTTGTAGAATTTTGCTACATTAATCTACTATTGTGTTACTATCACCACAACACATATACTACTGAAAATGATTTATGTATCCTTTCAAAAACAGTATGACATCCATTAGATAGTGGTGCACTAATATTTATTCCTAAATACCAAGTTCGTATCCCTTAGTATATACTATGACAATTAATTTTAGCCCATTCTATAATTAAATTATTATCATCTTTCTAGAGCAACCATTACACAAAATAACATTCAACACACTATTCCCTAACAATTCATTAATTTTTTAAGTTTATATTTGAGAAACAAACTAAACTTAAAACTATTTATGAAAACTCACACAAAGTATCTTAGCAAATTTTATTTTTTAATTTTGGGAGTATTATCTGTTGCTTGTAGTACAGATGATTCTGATGTATTTGAAACATCAGACACCATCCAAAGTAAAATAAGCCATACAGATGCTGCGATTGCAGCTCGATATGCGCCTATATTTTTTCAGGATGTAGACATTACCGATGGTTGGTGTAGAAATCAATCAAAAAGTGGATCTGCAGATTGGATAACTGCCGTCGATTATGATGGTGATTGGAAAACTGGAAATAACTGGGATAATATGGTCTCAGGAAGAGATTCGGGTAAACTAATCCCTTATGTATATTATTATGTAACCTATACTGAAACTCATTTCTTTATTCTCTATAGCGTTTATCATCCGCGAGATTGGACCGACATTCCTTTTTTATGCTCTTTGGATTCGCATGAAAATGATATGGAAGCTGTATTAATTACTGCAACAAGAAAATCAACCGGAGGATTCGGAGGTGTCATTGACGCCCAAACCATATGGCATACTGAAGTTTATGACTACTCATCTAGTGAATTACAACTTAACAACAGTACTGTTGCCAAAATGTTTATTGAAGCCAAGGGTCATGGTATTCGAGCTTACGCGGGCTCTTCTGACCAAGACGGAACGTATATCAAATATTACTATAATGTAGCACAAGCAGTAAGCCCAGATAAAGAGTCTGATAATTTACCACAAAATGTACATTACAACCTTTTACCATTAGAAACTACATTATGGCTTCAGCGTAATAATCCCGAAACAATTACTGGCACTGCTTTGGTTGGTGATAATGGTAACGGTAGTAATAAAGCAAGTTCTCCTTGGGGATGGGAAAATGGTATGATTTGCAAAAACCCTGCGCAATATTTAAAAAGCAAATACGGATGGTCTGATTTTTCTACAGATTATATTAGTGATACACCTATCCAATAATTAAATATCCTCTTAATTATTTAGGAAGATTTTATATATAAATTTAAAAACAAAAAGAGGAGGTTATAATTTTTCAACCTCCTCTTTTTGTTTAACCAATTCTTTTTCAAGTCAAAAAAAGTAAATTCACATTAACTTTAGACAAAAAAACTTATCAAAAAAAAAATCACTTAAAATCAATAATTTAAATATTGAAATCGTTAAAAAAAGCAAATTACTTATTTATAAATTCCCAAATATTTGTTCATAACTCATCTTAAAATGATATTCATAGTTTTATTATTATTTTCAAACAAATAAACAAATGTTAATTTTTTTAACTATATTTAATATATTCTAATTGCCCCAAAGCATGGAAAAATATTTGATAATGTTAAAATTTGTTGTTGTTGTTTTGATTTCATCAAGTACAAGTTTATTCTCACAATCTCTAAATGACTATAGATCAACTACAGATGGAGATTGGGACGATCCTTTGACATGGCAAGTATATAATGGATCCTCTTGGGTTGGGGCGACAAACTACCCTGGAGAAGTTTCTGGTACAAATAACGTGTCAATAGAAGGAGGAAATTCTGTAGACCTCAATACTACAATTCCAAATAGTATTAATTCTCTGACTGTGGGAGATGGCATAGGAGGTACGGATACTTTAGAAGTATCCAATACTTCAAGTTTGAACACATTATTAATAACAATAGAAGATGGTGGATATGCTACTTGGACTTCGAATGTTACTCTTTTTCTTCCTGAGGGAGCGGCGGTTATTATTATCCCTTCTGGTAGTTTAGATACATCAAGGCCTTGTAGTGCGGCTAAAAGAATCCAAATAGGTACAATTATCTATTCTACATGTAATGGCGGGGCGGGAGCTGACTACTCCTTTGATGATCTTAATAACGCGGGAGGAAGCCTTAGTGTTACTCCTAGCTCCAATAGTCCTATATGTCCTAGCGAGACACTTACCCTAATGGCTAACCCATCAGGAACTGGTAGTGGCAGCGCTACTATTAGCTGGACAGGTACAGGACCGGGAAGCTATTCCTTTAGTTCTTCATTAGAAAATCCAACAGAGACAGGACTAAGTTCTGGGACATATACATATACAGCGACCATATCTGATGGTTCTATTAGCAATACAAACTCTATTGATGTTATAGTAGATACGCAACCAAGCACTCCCATAAGTGGAGGGAATCAAACCGTCTGTCGTAATGCAAGTACATTTCCAACACTTACTGTAACAATAAATGCGGGAGAAACAGTAGATTGGTATACAAATAACATAGGTGGTACATTACTCCTTAGTTCAAGTACAAATTATACGCCATCCAGTGCTGGTGATTATTATGCAGAGACCCGAAACACAACAACAGGATGTATAAGCGCTACCAGAACTAAAATCACTTTATCTCTAAAATCATGTAATGTAATAACCAATAGGAGAATTACGTATCGTGTGGGAGCCACTCTTGATGTTCCGATCGGGACATTAACCAATGACTTAATTATTAATTATTTTGATGATGGACAAAATGGTTCTGGTAATTCTTATCAACTACAAGCGCAAAATAATACTGCGATCGGTTTCAATTATCAAATATGGGTTCAGAACGTTCCATACTCAAGTATACCTGGATTAAATTTAGGCAACCATACTCTCAAAATAAAAGATAATGGAGATGGCACATATAACTATCTTTTTACCAGTATTACTGCCTTGGGAGCTTATCAAAACACAATAATTAATGGATCAGGTGGAGCCCCATCACCTCTGGGAATAGGCATTGACTGCGGATGTATTACTTTTTACAAAATATAAAAAAGCATTGTATTTTTAAACTGAAAAATTATAAATTCTTCTGTACTTTTTCATAGGCAACATTAGATAGACGAAACATAAAAAGTTATTCGAACTAATAACAACCATAAATTTAATAATCAATTTACTACGCATCCTAAACAACAATGTGCTTTAGTTAGTCAACATGTATCAAATCTACCGTATTCTTTTTCGTTCGACAGCATCATTCACAAAAAATAAATCTCTAAAAACTTAAGTTACCTTTAAGATATATTGAAAGAAAAATATCGGATATTATCAAATAAACCTTTTTAAAAATACTTTTACTTAATTCACTATTTGTGAATACTTAAACTTTTTAAAAAAGACAAACTCGCTATCAATTCAGAGTTACTATTAACACAAAAAAATGAAAAAATGAAAAACATATTATTTGTTTTAACAAGTCATGAAGATTTAGGGAACACAGGACATAAAACTGGTTTCTGGATAGAAGAATTTGCAGCTCCTTATTATCTCTTAAAAGATAACGGAGTTGCAATAACTCTTGCTTCTCCCAAAGGTGGTCTGCCACCTATCGATCCCAAAAGTGCTACACCAGATTTTCAGACTTCTGCTACGCTACAATTTAATGATGACATCGAAACCAAGGAACTTTTATCTAAAACATTAAAACTAGAAACAATCGATTCGTCGGATTATGATGCGGTATTTTATCCCGGGGGCCACGGACCACTTTGGGATTTGGCAGAGGATAAAAACTCTATTGCTTTGATAGAAGATTTTTATAAAAACAACAAACCTGTAAGTGCTGTTTGCCATGCACCTGCAGTATTTAAAAACACAAAAAATATCGATGGTACTCCCTTGGTAAAAGATAAAAAAGTAACAGGTTTTACCAATACAGAAGAAGATGCTGTACAATTAACTTCTGTCGTTCCCTTTTTGGTTGAAGATATGCTTAAAGAAAATGGAGGCAAGTATTCTAAAGGTGAAGATTGGACTCCCTTTGCTCAAGAAGATGGTTTATTAATTACAGGGCAAAATCCAGCTTCATCAGAGTTAGTCGCAGAATTATTACTAAAAAAACTGAATTAATACCTGTATTTGTTCTCATAGAAAGAAAATCCCGATGTAGATTAAAAAATACATCGGGACTTTTTTATAACTAATTTATTATATCTGTTAAGACAGCATTAATAAGAATTACTATGCTACAATGCACTTATTTCTTCTTTGTTTCTATCTGACTTCTTTGATGATATCCATAAAGCCACTAATTCTTCAAGTACATTTAGAGGTACAGGGCCATTAGTTAATACCACATCATGAAACTCTCTTATATCAAATTTTTCTCCTAGTACTTTTTTGGCATCTTCTCTTAATTCAAGAATTTTATTCATTCCTATTTTATATGCTGTTGCTTGGCTTGGCATTACAATATGGCGCTCAACCATTTTTATGGCATCGCTTTCTGCGTTTGGTGTATTATCAGTATAATATGCAATCCCTTGCTCTCTTGTCCATTTTTTAGCATGAATTCCTGTATCTACTACTAATCTACATGCTCTCCAAAGCTCCATGGCTAATCTACCAAAATCAGAATAAGGATCTTTATATGCACCTATTTCTTTGGGTAAAAACTCTGAATAGAGTCCCCAACCCTCTACATATGCTGTATATCTTCCGTGCTTCCTAAATTTGGGTACATCTTTTAATTCCTGTGCTATCGATATTTGCATATGATGCCCTGGGATTCCTTCATGATATGCAAGGGCTTCCATCTGATACTTCGGCATAGCCGACATATCATATAGGTTGGCATAGTAACTCCCTGGTCGTGTGCCATCAGGCGTACCTCTTTGATAAAATGCTTTTCCGGCACTTTTCTCTCTAAATGCTTCTACTGCTTTTACAATGATATCAGCTTTTGGTTTGGTTATAAAAAGTTGATCAAGTTTTGTCTTCATAGAATCAATCAATACTGCGGCCTGACCTAAATATTCCTCTTTTCCTTCTGGGGTATCCAGAAAATAAAATTGCTTGTCCTCTTTCATAAAAGAAAAGAAATCCTTCAAGGTTCCTTCATAAGATACTTGCTTCATCACATCCTTCATTTCATTATGAATACGTGCTACTTCCGTAAGCCCTAACTCATGAATTTCTTCTGCAGTCATTTCTGTTGTAGTAGTTCGTTTTAATGCATTATTATAAAAGGCTATTCCTTTAGGAAATTTCCAGGCACCGTCTTCGGTTGTAGCTCTTTGCTCTTGTTCTTTCAGAAGGGAAATAAGTGAATCAAAACCTGGCTTCACCCCTTCTAACAAGGCTTTTTTTGCACCTTCTAACAACGAATTTTCTTCTTCTTCAGGAAGTTCTAAAGCTGCCACTTTAGTACTAAAATCTGCAAATAATGTACTTTGTTTATTCGATGTATCAAATGGCTGACCGGTGATTACATTTTGGCAATCATCAAGTACTTTAGAAAACACGAATTTGGGTAAAAGTATTCCATTCTTTTCTCTTATTTTGATGTTTTCAACCACTTGTAAAAACATTTCATCTATACCATTAAGCCTCGAAATATAAGCTTCTGCATCACTTTTATTTTCTATCCTATGCATATTAATCATAAAAGCAGGAATCTCAGACTGAACCCCATGCATTTGATTTACAGGATAGGTATAAAAACGATACTTATAATCTTCAATATTATTTTCAAGTTTTTGTTGAAAAAGAGAATAACTCAATGCTGTAGATTCATCGAGCTTTGCGATATCAACAGAGTCCTTGAGATAAGAAAGGCGTTCTTTTGCTTTTTCAAATTTTTCTAATTCTCTTTTTGATGAGATATCATCCCATTTTCCATAATCTGCTGTTTTAATCCCTAAATAGGTTTGCATTTTTGGAGATTTTGCAACATCGTCCTCGAACTGTAATTCGAACCAATCATTTAATTCTTTTGAATGTTCTTCTATTGCAAGAGCTAATGCGGCTTCATCTATTTCTGGTGTTTTCACCTCCTGTTTACACCCAAAAAGCATAGCGAGAGACGAAAATAATATGATGTTGATTTTAGCTTTATTCATGGTTTAAATAATTTTTTTAGTTAGTTACTTTAAAATTGTAAATTCTATAGAAGAGTCATAATATACTTTATGCGTTTGTTTTGTGAAATCAGATTCTTTTGCCTTAAAAATGTTCGGTACATACGTCTGAGGGTTCAAGTCTATTAACGGGAACCAAGTACTCTGCACCTGTACTTGAATCTTATGTCCTTTTTTGAAGGTATGGTGCACATCTTGCAGTTTTATGCCTACAGCTGTTTTTTTATTCGGTTCAAATGGTTCTGGAGTACTAAAACTATTTCTAAAACGGCCTCGCAATACTTCGCTTCTAACCATCATATGATAATTTCCCATTTTAAGATATGATTGCGTTTCTTTTGTATCGGGAGTATCATTAGGGTATACATCTATAACTTTGACTATCCAATCTGCATCTGTACCGGTAATCGCTACGTTAAGTTTTGCCATTATAGCTCCAGAGAGTGTCATATCCTCTGTAAGCACTGGGGTTTCAAAAACTAAAACATCAGGACGACGAGCTGCAAATCTCTGATCATCTGTCATATATTTTCTTGGTGTAAAAACCATTTTTATATCCTCAGAATACGGTACTGGTTTTTTAGGATCACTTATAAACTCAGAATATCCATTACCAGAACTATCAGACAAAATTTCGTTTTCAGTTAGATAAAATATTTTCTTTTCTGAATTTTTGGGTGGCCATGAAGTATAAGAGTTCCATTCTTTTTTACCCGTATCAAAAATTTGAATTTCTGATAGCCCCGTATTTTTATCTCCGTTGCCCTTTAGAAAATGATTAAAAAAACGGGCCTCAACATTCTTCTGGAAACCAGTAGAAAGGCTATCTCCAAAATATACATTTCCTATTGCCTGACGTTCTTTGCCCCTAGCCCAGTCTCCGTGACTCCAAGGTCCGAAAACCATAGTATTATAGTTAGCACTTGTTTTCTCAATTGTTTTGTAGGTCTCTAAAGGACCATAAAGATCTTCTGCATCAAATAGACCTCCTACAACCATTACAGCTGGTTTGATATCTTTAAGATGCTGAATTATCCCTCTTTTTTGCCAAAAATCATCATAGTTCGGATGCTCCTTTAATTGTTTCCAAAAAACATTATCATCTTTATAATAAGCATCTAGATTATGTAAAGGCCCTATGTCTAAAAAAAACTGATATTGATCTTCACTCTTTAGATCAGGAAATGTATACCAACTCTCTTTTAAAGGTTTTGTTTTTTCGTAACCAAAAACGGCAGTAGCTCTCCAATAACTTAATAAATACGCGCCATTATGATGAAAATCATCAAAAAAGAAATCACCAATACATGCCTGTGGAGAAACCGCTTTTAATGCTGGATGCGCATCTAATAACGAATAGGTTGCATAAAATCCAGGGTACGAAATACCCCAAATCCCTACTTTCTTATTTGTATTCGAAACATTATTAATCAACCATTCTATAGTATCATAGGTATCACTGGCTTCATCAAATTGGGTTCCTTTTTTATTTGGAATATATGCCCGCATATTATCATAGACGCCTTCACTCGCCCATCGACCTCGTACGTCCTGATATACTATTATATTGCCTTCTCTCATCATAAACTCATTCGGACCTATGAGGTTTCTAAATTGATTTTCGCCATATGGTCTTGAGCTGTAGGGGGTTCTTTGCATTATAATAGGATACTGTTTTGAAGTATCTTTTGGAGAATAGATCGTAGTATGCAGTTTTATACCATCGCGCATTACGATATCTACTTCTTTTTTTGAATAATGATCTTTTACCTTATACTCAGTTATTTCCTGAGCATTACTTATTAATACCATCAATAAAAATGACTTAATAAATAATATAAACCTGACTGATTGCATTTGATTATGTTGAGTTAGCTGATCAATATAAAAAAATGCAACTGGCGGGGATTGTGTTTTAAGGAGATTTTAACATGCTTTATAACAACCAATGGTGTTGAAATAATTTACATTTATTTTAAAGGTTTCATTTATTTAGCAAAATTCTCTATCCCCGTTTGTAACCAGTGTAAATACTCAATAGCATCAGGAGTATATGCTGTGGTATGGTTTAACAAATTCATATCACTATCTAAAAGAACGTAATATGGTTGAGAATTATTTTTGAAGTTTATGGTTTGAAATGTGGCCCATTTATCGCCTATGGTACGTATATCTTTAACTCTTCCGTCGGGTTTTAAAAACTTAAATTGCTCTTCACCGGATAACTCTTGTCGATCATCAACATATAATGAAATAAGTATATATTCATTTTTTAGGACATTCATAATTTCGGGATGGCTCCATACTTGCTCTTCCATTTTACGACAATTTACGCATGCCCATCCTGTAAAATCTAACATAATAGGTTTATTTTGAAGTTTTGCTGCCTCAATTCCTTTTTCAAAATCTGTATACGCATTTAGCCCCAAAGGTCCATGTGCTTCTTTTTCATAAACACTATAAAATAATGGTGGGGGGAACCCACTTAATAATTTAAGATTAGCATAAGCCGTATTGGTTAGTCCAGGTAAAAGATAAAACACAAATGCCAATGTAAGTGCTCCTAACACCTTTCTTCCTGCACTTATTTTTTTAATAGGACCATCATGAGGAAAACGTATTTTACCAAAAAGATAAAGAACCATTGCAATACCTATGACAATCCAAATACCAATAAATACCTCGCGTTTTAATAGTCCCCAATGCTGTACAAGATCGGCATTTGATAAAAACTTAAATGCCAATGCTAATTCTATAAATCCAAGAACTACTTTTACTGTATTAAGCCATCCTCCGCTCTTTGGTAAAGAATTTAACCAGTTAGGAAATAATGCAAAGAGTCCAAAGGGTAATGCCAAGGCCAATCCAAAACCGCCCATTCCAAAGCTTAATTGTATGGCGCCGCCATCACTGCTCAAGGACCCTCCTAATAAAGAACCCAAAATTGGACCTGTACAAGAAAAGGAAACCAAAGCTAAGGTTAATGCCATAAAAAACACCCCGATAATTCCCCCAATACTATTTGCTTTACTATCTAGTGCATTACTCCAAGATGCGGGTAATGTAATCTCAAAATATCCGAAAAAAGATATTGCAAAAACGATAAAAACAATAAAAAAGACAATATTAAGAGCTACGTTGGTTGAAATATTATTGAGAATTTCTGGATCAACTGAATCTAATAAATGAAAAGGTAGGCTTAATAAAACATAGATAATAAAAATAAAAAAACCATACAAAATTGCATTAAACAGCCCCTTTTTCCTATCCTTGTTTCCTTTCGTAAAAAAAGATACTGTTAATGGTATCATAGGAAAAACACAAGGTGTAAATAAAGCAATTAGCCCTCCTAAAAAGCCTAAAAGGAATATAGTAAAATAGCTCTTTTCTTCTTCTTGTTCAGACAGAAAAACATCTTTCCCCTTAAGATCGATCAATAACGTATCTGATTTCGTTTGATCATCTGTTGTAATACTGGATTGATCTCCTTTGTTCTCGGCTATATTTCCGTTCAGGTGTACATCAAATTCTATTGCTTCTGGAGCCAAACATTTTTCATCATCACAAATAGAGAAAAAGACTTCTGCTTTTATAGAAGTTATATCTTTATTAATGCGTCTGATCTTTTGTGTAAATACGGCCTTATTCTCAAAATACTTAACATCCATTTCAAAGATATTATCATACTTTTCTATGCCTACAGGTTCTTGTGTTTCTCCTATCAACTCATAAGTTTCGGGAGATGCATTAAATGTAAACTCGGTTGGTGTTGGTGCTATGGCTTCTGGATCCTCTGCTTCTTGTTGAGAATATAAATGCCAACCTTCGGCTAAAACAGCTTCGAACTTAAGAATATACATTTCCTCTGTGCCCTTCTCTACAGATCCTGTCCAGGTTATTTCATTTTGAGAGATCACACTTACCGAATAAAGCAGTGTTATTAGTATAAAAAAGTACCTCATCAGGTTATAGTTATTTTAAGTATTTGTTTTGTTTTGGGTGTTATTCTATATCTATTATCAGCTCGGTAGTTAATAATCCAAACAATTTCTTTTCCTGAGCATAATAGCCAAACCCGCTCTTTTGCTAATAAAGATAGTTTTTCATCTTTAAAATATTTGCTTAACTTCTTCTTCCCTTTCATTCCCAATGGATAAAAATAGTCGCCTTCTTCCCATTTTCTTACAATAAGAGGATACTTTAACTTTTCTTTATCGACATATATTGTTTTAAGGTCTGTCCCTAAAATTTCATCTACCTCTTTAAACTTAAGGGTACCCGAAGGAATCATTAACATTCTTTCTGCTTCTAAAATCGAATATGTGCGTTTTGATATTTCTTCGGATATAGAGCTCAAAAGTATATAATCCCGATCTTTAACCAATCTATGGGTTTTTGAAAAAATCTGTTTTCCAGACTGAGCACTACTAATTTTACCGATATCATCCCATGCTGTAAACCCATATTCTTTCAGCATAAAATAGAGACATGTTTTGGGGTTACCGAACTCACGCAATCTATGAATAGGAATTCGTACTCTATCTCCCTCATATTCTTCAAACAATTCCTTTTTAAACCTAACCACTTGATCCTTAATAAACTCATTACTCTGCTTAAGATATGACAATGTGGTATTAAAGTTTTCTAAAAACTGTGGAGTAATCGATTTTAATTCTGGAACCACTTCATGTCTCAAGGCATTTCGCATGTACTTAGTACTACTATTACTACTATCCTCTCGCCATTTGAGTTTATTCTGTTTCGAAAATTGCAAAATTTGATCTCGAGAAAAAGGCAATAACGGACGAACAATACAATTATTTACCTCTGGGATTCCTGTCAATCCTTCAATCCCCGTTCCTCTGGATAAGTTTATCAAAAAGGTTTCTAAATTATCATCGCTGTGATGCGCTGTCAAAATATAATCAAATTGATACTCCATCGTTAACTCTCGAAACCAGTTATACCGAAGTTCTCTTGCTGCCATTTGAATAGAGAGCTGATTATCCTTAGCATAACCACCTGTATCGAAACGTTTTACAAAAAAAGGAGATCTTACACTATCTGCAAACTCTTGTACAAAACTCTCATCCTCATCACTTTCTTCTCCTCTCAAAGAAAAATTACAATGGGCTATACTAAATTCTAAGCCTAATTTATGGCATAAATGAGAAAGCGTGATACTATCTATACCTGCACTACATGCAATCAATAACTTGCTACCTAAAAGAAATGTGAGGTTGGTTTTAATATGGTCTTTAAATTGTTGTATCAACAGATTAGGGATTAACTATTAATTTGGTTATTCAAATATACGATTTTGAATTGCTCAAACAATTTTGTGAATAAAACATATTTAATTACTGGTTATCAAGTTTTTAACACCTTATGTTATTTGTTTTTGTTATTTTTAGATGACAACTCTTAAATCATTTACAAATGAATAGCACTTTAGAATTACAGAAATTTTATGAGACTGATGATCAAAGAGAATTCAGTAAGAAATTATTATCAATTGTTCCGCATCTGCATCCTTATGTAAAACATCGATTATACATCGCCGAAAGTGTTGGGATTTTACCCCAAAACATGTATTGTTCTAATGGTGTTATCGATGATGCAATATTAAAGCTATATCATGACGACCTGAATATGCAAATAGACACATTATCACTTGAACTAAAGCTCTTTAAACTTTCTGATGAATTAATTGATGAGTTATATGTTCGAGAGGGTTGGCATCAAAAAAATATTAGTATCAGTTACTTTCTTAAAAGTGAACTAGAGAAATTAGAGGAGAGTTATAGCGTTGGCGGGGATAATGAACTTGTTATGAAAGAGGAACTGACGGATATTTGTTATCATCAAAACTTTGAAAACAAACAAAACTTTATCTACGATGATATGGATTCTGTGATTATGAAAATGATCGACTCAGAATCCTCTTCAGATTATAGAAAACAAAAGCTATTGGGGAAATTTTATAGCTGGCTGCCTTTAGAAGCTTCAAAAATTATTGACTTATTTGTTTTTGGTAGACTAAATTTTGAAGAAATAGCAACTATAAAAGAGATAAGTGTGCAAGAAGTTAAGGAAGTTATTATAGACGTTAGAAAGAGTTTTAGAAAAAACTTAATATAAATTGTAGTAAATCATTACGAATATTTTAATCGAAATGATCCCATGACTCTAGTCATTTTTCCATAATTTATTACCCAAAACTCTTTCTTTAATTTCTTTTCTATAATTTCTACTAATGGGTATGGCCTGAGAACTGATCATAACTTGATGATTTTCTATAGCATCAATTTTAGGCAAAGAAACGATATAAGATTTATGAATCTTCATAAATTTCTTTCCTTTTAGTTTTCGCTCAACATTTTTAAGAGGTAATAACGATATATACTTTTTATCTGAGGTATATATGGTTACATAGTTCTGTAATGCTTGAATAAAAAGAATATCATCAAAATAAATCTTTTCAAACTTCTGATTACATTTTATAAAAAAGTAATCCTCTTTAATTACATCTGCATTTGAATTATTACTCAAAGATTGTAAGGTAAAAAAATCATTTGCCTTATTAACTGCTTTTATAAAACGTTTCAATGTGATTGGTTTTACCAAATAATCTAATACATCTAACTCAAATCCATCTATTGCATAGCTTGGGTATGCGGTAGTCAAAATAACCATAGGAAGATCAGGTGTAATTTTTAAAAAATCAATACCATTGATAACTGGCATCTGAATATCTAAAAAAACAAGATCTACTTTTTCTCTACTCAATATATTGGTCAGATCTATAGGGTTTGTTCCCTCTCCCACTTTTTCAAGAAAATCTATTTCTGTTATATAATTATTTATACATTCTCTTGCCAAAGGCTCATCGTCAATAATAACGCATTTTATCATAATCAAAAAGATTTTAATTGCCCTCCAAAATTGTAAGGTTTAGTGTGAGCTTTACTTTATACAACTGTTCTGATTGACTTATATTGAGCGTATAATTGTCTGGATATAATAACATCAATCTTCGTTTTACGTTTTTCAAACCTAATCCCCCAAACTCAACGGCATCTACAGATCCTTTAATTTCATGAGATACTGTATTAGAAATATCAAATACAAATTGATCTTCTATCATTACAATTTTAATATCTATTTTATTAGGGACATCTGTGTGACAGGATATATGTTTAAAAGCATTTTCTATAAAAGGCATTAATAAAAAAGGTGCAATAGAGAAATTTTTGGCTATCAAAGAAGGTAATTCTGTAGTAAGAATAAAATTATCATTCTGTCGTAATTCTTCTAATTCTATAAAACTTCTTAAATATGAAATCTCCTTATGCAATGGTATTTGTGATGCATTACATTCGTATAGCTGATAGCGTAAAAGTTCAGAAAACTTAACCAATGACTCTGTTGCCATCTCTGTATTCTTATTGATTAATACAAATATTGAGTTTATGGTATTAAATAAAAAGTGAGGATTAAATTGTGATCTCAGAAACTTAAGTTCTGTTTCTAGTTTTTCTTTTTCGAGAATTTGTTGCTTCTTTTGAGATGAAAGCCAATTTTTAGCTAGCTTAATACTCATCCCAAGGGTCATAGATCCTATTGACGAAGGCAGGGTGTTTTTCCAAAAAAACTTAGACAAACTATTAAAACATATTTCTCCTCCCAAAAAATAGCACCAAACGAAATTGGGAATAATAATGAGCAAAGCAATGACCAAAATCGTTACGATAACAAATGTTATATATAAAATATACTTTGATTTTTCTAAATACCGTGGTATGAGATAATACAAACAAAAATAAACTCCGGTTGCCTGAAAGATTACAAAAGAGACAAATGAAACGAATGTCATTGGATCACTAATTTGGTGAAAAACCTTTGACACTCCTCCCTTAAAAATAGTCCACCACAAAAAGTGATAAAAAAACCAGAAAAACAAATGATATACCTTGTTCTTAACTATCCAGTCATATCCTTTTCTTAGACTTCTAAAAATAATCTCTGTGCTCATATCTATTACCAAACTTACAATATTCTGTTAAAAACACACTCCTTCAATTATAACCTGCATTATTTTATTGATCAAGTGTATGTTTTATAGCATAAAGTGAATCTTCTATAGTAAAATGATAAGAATACGTGATTATTTATAAAACATGTTATTTAATCAGTTATAAATGATCTATGGTCAATCTGATTTTATAAAGCTTAATTCTCACCGTTGATTTGTACCGTAACCTTATAAACATATAGAAGTCATGAGAAAAATACTATTAGTCCTATTTACAACAACAATTGCATTGACAACAAATGCACAAGAAATGATCGCAGCTGTCAGCAACCCATCATACGAAATTAAAATCAGTGACAAAATGATGCAAGATGCCATAGAAAAAGCTACCTACGAAATAAAGACCAATTCGTCTAATGTAGAAACGAAAAGGATATCGAAGTTTGAAAGAGAAATACAAAACAAAAACACCCCGAGTTACACAAAATACTTCGAAAATCTGGCTTCAAAAATGGGTGAGAGAACAATTGCAAAAAAAGGAATACCTGATGAGCCATTTCACTTAAAACTAAAATCAGATAAAGGACATATGAAAATTACCTATGATACAGATGGAGCACTAATTCATGCCAAAGAGAGGTTTAGTAATATTGCACTACCAAAAGATGTGAGAAAATTCATTTATCAAAAATATAAAGGATGGTTGATAACAAGTACATTATATGAAGTCGAATATAACCAAGGTGAATCCCCAATTTTGGAGTATGCCATATTACTTCAGAAAGACAACCAAATGAAAAATATACGAATAGATGCGAATGCTATCAAGTAAAGAATTCAAACAAATTTATATTTCTAGCTTTTAGCTACTCACTCTTTATTAAAGATGAGTAGCTAAAAGCAAATTAGCCGTTTTGAGCATCAAAAGGGCTTGCAAATTTCTAAACAATAAAGTAACTAGATACTTTCTTCAAGTACCTCTCTCATCGCTTTTGCTTTGAGTAGACATTCTTCATATTCTTTATCTGGATCAGATTTTGCGGTGATTGCTCCTCCTACTGTGTAAGAGATATACTGCTTCTCCTCATTATACAAAATACTTCGAATTACCACATTAAAATCAAAATCTCCTACTGGTGAAAAATACCCTATAGCCCCACTATAAACACCTCTTTTAGAAACTTCTAGCTTCTCGATAATTTGCATTGCAGACACTTTTGGAGCTCCCGTCATACTACCCATAGGAAAGGTAGTCCTTATGATGTCAACCGGTGACTGAGACGGGTCGACCTCAGAAGCTACTGTAGAAATCATTTGATGTACTTGTTTAAACGAATATATCTCACATAATTCTTCTACTATTACAGAACCTCTTGTAGCTGTTTTTGATAAATCATTACGAACAAGGTCAACAATCATAATATTTTCAGACCTTTCTTTTGGGTCTTTTTTTAACGCTTCTAAGAGTTCTCTATCTTGATCAATATTCTCAGACCGTTTTGCAGTTCCTTTTATGGGTTGAGAAATAACTTTTTCTCCTTGTTTTAGCAAATATCGTTCTGGTGATGCTGACAAAACATACTGCTGATTCATTTTTAAAAAAGTCGCGAATGGTGGTGTTGAAATATCATTAAGATGAAAATAAGTCTGTAAAGGGTCTATACAACTATCTTTAGCAAAAAACTCCTGACAAAAATTAGCTTCATAAATATCGCCTCGATGAATATGACTCAACATTTCTTCAACTTTCTTTTTATAACTGTCTTTTGTCATTCTAAGACTTATTTTCACTTTACCACAAGCAGAATCTTCGTTATTTGATATACGAGTTACCGCAGCAAAAGTTTTGATTATGGTAATATCCTGATCAATTTCATCATCTACCATTCTTAGATAATGTACTTCAAGTTCATTGCCTTTAATTAAAAAAAGTCTTTTGGGTTGAAAGAAAAACAAATCTGGAAAATCCAATTCATCATGATTTTGGGATCGTAATGTTTCGGTATCATTCTTGAGATCGTATGACAAATACCCAAAGATCCAATCTTTTGCTTGCTCTTGATATTCTTTTAATTTATCAAAACCACTATCATAATCTGTTTTTATAGATGTAAATGCATCTACTGCCAAAACAGCATCATAATTCGAAAATTGCTGGGTATAATCATTAGAATCCAGCCAAATAATTTCTTCAAATTGTTGTGCCCAATATGTCAGTTGAATTTTAAATTCTGATGGATTATCTATGGTATATTTTTTAATACTCCTCACTAGATTTCTTAAATTTGATGCGCAAAGGTACTTACAACCTCTTTTAATCCCAACGAAAGTGTCTCGTCTGTGACCTTATTTGATTCTTCAGAAAAATTATCATAAAAAGAAGGAAAACTAAAACTATCAACAATCTCTGCTCCGAATCTTGGGAAAACTGTCTTCGCGAATTCTAAGGCGCTTGCTCCTCCCCGTTTCCCAGGCGATGTACTCATAAGCAAGACTTTCTTCCCTTCAAGAAAATTACGATTTAATCTTGATAACCAATCAATCATATTTTTAAAAAAAGCTCCCAAACTACCATTATGCTCATTTACAGAAATAAGTAACGCATCTACATCAGAAATTTGTTGATTAAGCGCCATGAGTATTCCCGGAAAACCATTGTTTTTTTCTTCATCTTCACTATACATAGGCAACTCGTAATCAATCAATTCTATCGTCCTTACATTATGTTCTGTAATTTCTGAAGCTACAAATTTTACTAATTTATTATTTATAGAAGTACTGCTATTAGAGCCTGCAAAGGCAAGAATTTTTTTCATGATAGTCATATTAGAAAACCAAATGTAACCAAAAAGCAAACAGTCCCAAAATAAGGCTACCTTTGTATCCTAAAAATATAGCAATTGAGTTTTAGAGATTTAAATTTAAGTACACAACTTCTTAATGCCTTAGATGATTTAGGGTTCAATATACCAACCCCAATTCAGGAACAAGCTTTCTCTCCCGTTATGTCGGGAAAAGATGTTGTTGGCATCGCACAAACAGGAACAGGAAAAACATATGGCTATATGTTACCTATTTTAAGAACGTTAAAATATTCTGTTCAACAAAACCCTAGAGTCCTTGTACTTGTGCCAACCAGAGAATTAGTAGTTCAAGTAGTTGATGAGATAGAAAAGCTTTCTACATATATTAATCTACGTATAACGGGTGTCTATGGTGGTACCAATATTAATACGCAGAAACAAGCTGTTTCTCAAGGATTAGATATTGTAGTTGCAACTCCTGGGCGTTTATATGACCTCGCAGTAAGCAGAGCTTTACAACTTAAATCCGTACAAAAATTGGTAATTGATGAAGTCGATGTTATGATGGATTTAGGATTTCGTCATCAACTTATGAATATTTTTGACATCCTACCAAAACAACGGCAGAATATTATGTTTTCTGCTACCATGACAGAAGAAGTTGAAACGCTTATTTCTGAAATTTTTGTGAATCCTCAAAAAATATCAGTCGCAAAAAGTGGAACTCCTCTACAAAACATTCGACAATATGGATATCAGGCACCTAATTTTTACACAAAAGTTAATCTTTTAGAACACATTATTAGCGACCAAACCGAATATAAAAAAGTACTTCTGTTTGTAAGTAATAAAAAGATGGCGGATAGATTATTTGATCGATTTGAGAAAACGTTTCCCGAACAATGTGCTGTTATCCATTCTAATAAAACCCAAAACTATCGACTACGAAGTATAGAAGCTTTTGAAAATGGAGAAAGTCGTATCCTCATTGCTACTGATGTCATGGCCAGAGGACTTGATATCGATGATATCTCGCACGTAATTAATGTTGATACACCTAGCTATCCAGAAAATTATATGCACCGTATTGGTAGAACGGGACGTGCTAAAAAAGAAGGTATCTCTTTTGTCTTAACCACAGAAAAAGAAAAAGAATTCCTTGATGCAATTGAGAGTTTAATGGATATGGAAGTAGAACAGGTTCCTTTTCCTGATCAAGTCGAAATCTCTAAACAGCTTACCCCCGAAGAAGAGCCCAAAGTAAAAGAAATCAATAATCCTAATAAACGTAACGAGGATGAAGTCGGAGAAGCATTTCATGAAAAAAAAGCTAAAAACCAAAAAGTAAACTTAGGTGGTTCTTATCAACGTATAATCAAAAAGAAATACAAAAAACCTAAAACTAAAGGAGACAAGACATATAATCTTAAGAATAAGAAAAAAAGGAGATAATTTACTCCATTCAAATAATTGAACATTAAAAATAGTTCCCTATCCTTTTACTAAAGCATACATATAATTATGGATTTAAATCTAGCAGTTCTCATCGACGGTGACAACATCCCATCAACCTACATTAAAGAAATGATGGAAGAAATTGCTAAATATGGCAACCCGACCATCAAAAGGATTTATGGAGATTGGACCAAACCTGATCTATCAAAATGGAAAAAAATTCTTCTTGAGAATGCCATTACTCCCATACAACAATATGGATATACCAAAGGTAAAAATGCAACAGATTCTGCCATGATTATTGATGCCATGGATATCTTATACTCAGAAAAAGTAAATGGGTTCTGTTTGGTGTCTAGTGACAGTGATTTTACACGTTTAGCCACCAGACTAAGAGAAGCTGGTATGAAAGTTTTTGGTATCGGAGAAAAGAAAACTCCGAACCCATTTATTGTGGCCTGCGATAAATTCATTTATCTAGAAATCTTAAAATATGAAAATGAAGAGGTAATTTCTGAAGCCAATAGGAATACTCAAAATAATATCGATAAGATTACCCCAAAAGACATCAAACTCATCGCTTCTACTATATCTGATCTTGCTGATGATGAAGGTTGGGCTTTTCTTGGCGAAATAGGAAGTCTTTTACAAAAAAAACAGCCGAATTTTGACTCCAGAAATTATGGCTTTCAAAAATTGACACCATTAATTCAATCTATTAATCATTTCGAAATAGAAAAACGAGAAGCTGCAAAAGGAAAATCTATCCTTATCTATGTTAAAAACAAAGCCAAAAAAAATACTTCAAAGAAATAGTTTTATAAAAATACCTTAATAAAATTGCGATCACAATACCTCCTAATTTCAGGAAAGGAGTAATAAATGGTATAAATTAAAATGGTACCCAAACGCTAGTTGCTTTCTTTTTTGTACACTTCAAATCACAATTACTTGTATAATTTTTTTACCCCTATTTTCAGTAATCTAATTTCTACTGAAAAAAGGGATTTTTATTATAAGTAAAATACTGAATTTTAGACCGAAAACAAAAACACCTCACAGCCAGGTATCTGATATCTCATAATTACCAACTTGGCTTAGTCAAAAAATTAAAACTATAATCTTAAAATCTTTTATTTCATGAAAAAAAATATTTTCTTACCTAAACCCCTATTCCTGATCATAGTAACTTTATTTTTCTCCTGTGAGTCTGATGAAACTACAGTCGACAATCCGGAAGAAGTAATCAAAGAACAAATAGTTCCTGAATCTATTATTACCAAGCTAAAACAAGCTGGATTTAATACAAATCACGAAATTCTACCTTATGAAAACGGTTATATTGTAGAAAAGGACATTTTTTTGACAGAAAAACAAATTGATATCCTTGCCAATGAACCAGAAGAAAAACAATACCATACCACAGAATTAGTAGATGTCCCACATCTCTACACTAGAACAATAAAAGTATACTTCGCACCTGATTTCAATCAAGACATGCAGAATGCTTTTGAAGATGCTTTAACTCGGTTTAACAATCTTAATCTTAATTTGATATTTGAACGAACCGAAGATGAAAACAATAATGATATCAAAATTACAGGAGCTAATATGGGCACTATTTTTGGAATTTCTGGGTACCCTGAGAATGGAGACCCATACCAAAGAATAAAATTAAACACAAAATATTATACCGACTATAACACTTTTGATAATGCTACCACTGTAATAGCGCATGAAATTGGACATGCTATTGGATTTAGACATACCGATTTCAAAAACACTAGTTATAGCTGTGGTGGAGACCCATATGATGAAGGACGAGGTCTTGAAGGAGGAATTCATATTGATGGAACTCCAACAGGAGGAGATTCAGAATCATGGATGCTTACTTGCTTGGATTTTAATCACGACCGACCATTTACAAATAATGATATAACCGCTTTGACCACCTTATATCCACGTTCGGAACTAAATGCAATTACCGGAGAATATCGTGCAGAACCAGGTTCTGTTATTCAGGTAAAATTTAAAGGAACTTTAGGCGCATGGTGTTCTACTAGAGAGAAATTGACAGTTACAATTTATGGCGCTAATCTATCCGACCCTACACGTTCTATTACTTGGACTTCTTGGGCTTCGGATTCATTCTCTTTTGTCATGCCAGCAAGCGGTGTGGTGCATGTAAAAGCTAGAATGAATGTGTTAGTAAGTAATCATACAGGGTGCTCTCTGGGGAGTGTCAAATTTAATAATACTAATGAAATACAATTAGGCACTGGCGGGTTTGGTAAAACTAGTTTTCCTTTTTAAAAATAACACAAGGCTAATTCTACTAATCGCTCTTCTTCACTTTAAGAAGGGCGGTTTTTAGTTGTAACCAAAGGTGCATTATCGAAAAACATGATGCCAACTATATATTTATTGTTGTATCTACATCGTAATGCCATGTATTCTACTTCAAAAACATATATAAATTAAATAATATAATTACATTAGGAGGATCCATTAAAAACTATAGAGATACAATATGGCCTCAATCTTTGCCCACGCATTTACCGCATATGCGTTTAGTAAAACCTTTTCAAAAAAAATATCGACTACCAAATTTTGGATGTTAGGAATCGTTTGTGCCATCCTGCCTGATGCAGATGTGATAAGTTTCAAATTTGGTATTAGATATGAGGATTTCTGGGGACATCGCGGATTTACTCATTCTTTTGCCTTCTCAATACTTCTAGGTATTCTAGTCACTCTAGTATTTTACCGAAAACAAGTTTTTACCAAAGATGGATATTTATTGATACTTTATTTTAGTATTTGCACAGCATCACATGCATTATTAGATGCAATGACTACAGGTGGATTAGGAGTCGCTTTTTTCTCACCTTTTGATACCACTCGATACTTTTTTGATTGGCGCCCCATACAGGTATCTCCTATAGGAATTCATAGATTTCTCGGAATGAAAGGGATTAAAGTATTGTTAAGTGAAATACTTTGGGTAGGAATCCCAGGAACAATATTTATATTAGCCGCTCTTTATATAAAAAAAACAAAACAACCTCCACAAAACGAATGAATCTAGTTTTTACTATAAAACACTTTTTTTTAGCTATTCTACTAAGCTTTCTAACGCAAATGATAATTGCTCAAGAAATAAACGTTTCTGAAAACCTAAAAATAATGAAACTAAGTGAGCATAGCTATATTCATACTTCTACAATAACTTTAGATAATGGAGCAACGTTTGGGTGTAATGGTTTTATCTATAGAAATAATGATGAAGTATATATATTTGATAGTCCTGCAAACGATCAAGCACTTATCGAACTGATACAATGGCTCCAAAAAGAATTAAAAGTTACCATAAAAGGAGTGATCTTTAACCATTTTCATGAAGATAGTACGCGAGGAATCGCCATTTACAAAAAAAATGGTATTCTAACTATAGGTAGTAAAAAGACTGCAAAATTACTTATTACTGAAAAAAGAGAGCAGCCAGATCAAATTTTTGACACCAGCTTAACTTTGCAATTAGGTGATAAAACCATACTGAACTCCTTTTTTGGTGAGGCACATACCCAAGATAATATCGTATCTTATTTTCCTGATGAAGAACTTCTTTTTGGTGGTTGTATGCTTAAAAGTCTAAAAGCCAGTAAAGGAAATATAGACGATGCAAATTTGCAAGAATGGTCAAACACTATAACGAAAATCAAACAAGCATATCCAAAATTAAAAACTGCAATTCCTGGCCATGGTAATTATGGAGATAGCGAATTATTAGACTATACCATTTCCTTATTTGCAATTAAAAAGTAAAAAGTAAACCTAACATATGAGAGAATTTGCTTCGAACCCCAAACCAAAGAACAAAAAAAAGAGTAAGGTTTCTATAGCCCAAGCGTTTAAGACCATTATTTGGCCTAGGCGCAATTTGGTATTCATTGGATTGTTACTAATCGTTCTAAGTAGATTAGCCAGTTTGGTATTACCGATGGCAAGCAAATATCTGATTGATGATGTGATTGCCAAAAAGGATTATGAAATGCTAAAAATACTTCTCATCTGTGTGGCATCAGCTATTTTGGTACAAGCGGTGACCTCCTTCTTATTAACAAGAATTTTGAGTGTACAGGCTCAATTTTTGATATCAGAACTAAGAGCACAAGTACAAAAAAAAGTATTATCACTACCTATTAGCTTCTTCGACAACACAAAATCAGGAGCACTTGTTTCAAGAATTATGAGTGATGTAGAAGGTGTACGAAATCTTATCGGTACCGGATTAGTTCAACTGGTAGGTGGTACAATCACGGCTATTATTTCTCTAGTCCTTTTGATAAGAATAAGCCCTTCTATGACTTTATTTGTATTAGTTCCTGTAACTATTTTTGGGTTTGTAGCTCTAAAAGCATTCAAATATATACGCCCTATTTTTAGAAAACGAGGTGTAATCAATGCCGAAGTAAAAGGAAGATTAACAGAAACACTTGCTGGAGTGCGAGTTATCAAAGGTTTTAATGCAGAAGAACAGGAAAACAAAAGTTTTGAAGAAGGTGTTGATCGTTTATTTCAGAATGTAAAAAAGAGCTTAACGGCAACCGCAATAATGACGAGTTCTTCAACTTTTTTATTAGGAATTGCCTCTACCGGTATTATGGGGATCGGTGGTTACAAGATTATGATAGAGGAATTAACCATAGGAGAATTTCTTTCATTTACATTATTATTGGGTTTTATGATAGCTCCTATAGTACAGATGAGCAATATTGGGAGTCAATTAACCGAAGCACTTGCCGGACTTGATCGTACTGAGGAATTGATGAATATGACACCCGAAGAAGAAATAGAGAATCGAACAATCGTACTTGATACTATTAAGGGGGATATTATTTTTGATGACGTTTCATTTTCTTATGAAGAAGGTAAAGAAGTATTACATAATATAAGTTTTACAGCATCCTCGGGTTCTGTAACCGCATTAGTTGGAAGCTCTGGTTCAGGAAAATCAACAATAGCTGGACTTTCTGCTACATTCTTAAATCCAAAATCAGGACGTATTACTATTGATGATCATGATATTTCGTCAGTAAAACTAAATAGCTACCGTCGACATCTTGGTGTCGTTTTACAAGATGAATTTTTATTCGAAGGCTCTATACGCCAAAATATTCTATTTCCGAGACCCGACGCAACAGAAGAGCAAATACAACAAGCTGTAAAGGCAGCATATGTTAATGAATTTACCGATAGATTTGATGATGGATTAGATACACTAATTGGGGAACGCGGTGTAAAATTATCTGGGGGACAACGACAACGCATCGCCATCGCTAGAGCTATCTTGGCAGATCCCAAAATCATTATTTTAGACGAAGCTACATCTAACCTAGATACTGAGAGTGAAGCCTTGATCCAAAAAAGTCTGAATGAACTTATGAAAGGGAGAACTACTTTCGTAATTGCACACAGATTAAGTACGATTAAAAAGGCTGATCAGATTTTGGTAATCGAATCTGGTAAAATTGCAGAACGCGGATCACATGATGAACTTATAGCCTCAGAGGGCAGATACTTCGATTTATATACTTATCAAGCAAGGATCTAAAAAAACCGAGTTCTAATATCAAATCAGAACTCGGCAATCACAGCGTTATAATTTTTAAAATATTATTCTGTAGTTTCTAAAACGGATTCTCTTAGTTGAAGTGCTGCGGATACCATAGCTTCTAAAGCCTTTTTAGTTTCTTGCCAGCCACGAGTCTTTAATCCGCAATCTGGGTTGATCCACAATTGCTCTTCGGGGACATATTGTTGTGCTTTGTTTATTAATTCTATGATTTCATCAGCATTAGGAATTCGAGGTGCATGAATATCATATACTCCAGGACCTATATCATTTGGATATTCAAAATCTGCAAATGCATCTAATAACTCCATTTGAGATCTAGAACATTCTATAGTAATTACATCAGCATCCATAAGTGCTATGTGATCAAGAATGTCATTAAATTCTGAATAACACATATGGGTATGTATTTGTGTTGAATTAGAAACAACGCTAGATGAGATTCTAAATGCCTCAATAGCCCACGCTAAGTACCCTGCCCAATCTTTTTGTTGTAATGGCAGTCCTTCTCGTAATGCGGGCTCATCAATCTGAATAATTTTAATTCCGTTTTCCTCAAGATCTTTCACCTCATCTCTAATAGCCAATGCTATTTCCTTACAGGTAATAGATCGCGGCTGATCATTTCGCACAAAAGACCATTGCAAAATAGTAACAGGTCCAGTAAGCATTCCTTTAACTAGTTTTGTAGTCAAAGATTGTGCATATGTTGTCCAATCAATAGTCATTTTGTTAGGCCTACTTACGCTTCCATAAATAACAGGAGGTTTTACACATCTGGATCCATAACTTTGTACCCATCCAAACTTTGTGAAAGCAAAACCATCTAATTGCTCTCCGAAATACTCAACCATATCATTGCGCTCAAACTCACCATGCACCAAAACATCTAATCCAACTTCTTCCTGCCAACGAATCGTTTTTTTTATCTCTTCACTTATAAGTTCATTGTAATATTCTGCACTAATATCTCCTTTCTTAAACTGATATCGCCAACCTCTGACCTCTTTAGTTTGAGGAAAAGATCCAATAGTTGTGGTAGGAAATAGAGGGAGTTTTAATTCTTTACTTTGTTCCTTCTTTCTAAACGTAAATGAATTCTTGCGCACAGTATTATTTTCATTAATTGCATGAATTCTTTCTTTTACCTCTGGGTTATGAATTTGCTTTGATTGCTTTTTTTCTATATGAATTTTAATATTTTCTTCTAGTGCAACCAATATAGGATCTCCTTCTTTACAAAGAAATAATTGTTTAAGCGTAACTACTTCGCTTAGTTTTTGTTTAGCAAAAGACATCCAACCTTTTATTTCACTAGAAATATTAGTATTACTGCTTTCTAAATCCAGATCACAAGGCGAGTGTAACAAAGAACATGAAGGAGCAATCATGATAGTATCTTTTGTTCGGTATTCAACTGCTTTAGTGATATAATTGAGTGATTTTTGATACTCATTTTTCCAGATATTTCTTCCATCAATAACACCTAGAGATAGATGTATGCGAGAAGATACTTTTTCTAATACTTCTTCTAACTGCTCGGGACATCTCACTAAGTCAATATGCAATGCATCGACTAACAAATCATTAGATATCAATGATATATTGTTTACCACAGCTTCAAAATATGTGGTAACCATAATCTTTATTTTTGGAAAAGAACTTTTCAATTTCAAATACACTTCTTTAAACGCTTCTTTTTCCTCTTTAGAAAGGTCTAATGCCAAAAAGGGTTCCTCAAATTGAATCCATTCTACTCCTAGATCATTAAGTTTTTCTATAATCTCTAAGTAAACCGGAAGTATTTTATTTATTAACTGGATCTTCTCAAACCCCTTTTCTCTTTCTTTTCCTAATAGTAGATAAGAAACAGGACCTATTAAGACAGGTTTAGTTATTATTCCTAATTGTTTTGCTTCGTAAAACTCATCAATTACTTTGGTAGAAAATAGCTTAAAATCCTGATTTTCATAAAACTCAGGCACTATGTAATGATAATTTGTATCAAACCATTTGGTCATCTCCATAGCAGTAACATCATAACCATTTCTTTGATACCCCCTGGCCATGGCAAAATAAAGATCCAAAGGATTCTTTAGTTCTTCTGCTAACTCTTTGTACCTTTTAGGAATAGCACCAAGCATAAGAGACATGTCTAATACTTGATCATAAAATGAAAAATCATTGGATGGTATCAGATCAATACCACTATTCTTTTGCAAAAGCCAATTTTCTTTCCTAATATTCTTTCCTACTTGGACTAGGTTTTTGTAGGTGGATTTACCCGACCAATACTGTTCTGAGGCTTTTTTAAGCTCTCTTTTGCTACCAATACGCGGATAGCCTAAATTGTTTGTAAGCATTTTTAAAATTTTAAAAATTAATATAAATTCTTAAAATCCTTTGTATAAATTTAAATATGCTTGGACATCTAAAAACAGAAATTAAAATAATGCCATATAAGAACTCTCCAATATAAAAAAGTTATTTTTATATTGGTAATGGCATCAAACTTAACAATAGCTCCAGATCGCGAAAGCATAGTCAATTCGATATATGGCAGGTCTCCTGACTTGTAACATTTTTATCCTCCTTCCCATTGGTATGCCAACAGTGGATTATTATATTGATAAAAACTATATGGTTACTTACAGTTGCGCGACAGTTCGTGATTTTCACACGATTCCCTATTAATTCACAATTAAGTAAAACCTATATCGGTTGATGAATAATTTATGTAAAGAACTTTTGTGGTTACTAAAATACTTTAAATAATCGGAGTTAGATTCTTAAACATTAAAAAACAAACAACTTTTATCAAAAACCTATTTAAAATGAATCTTAATCGGATATTTAATAAATTTAGGATAAACTAACATCTATGAAAAATAACATAAGAGGTGGTAATACACCTGTTGCCTGTCAATTAGAAGCAGATAAAAATTATGCATGGTGCACCTGTGGTCATAGTTCAGACCAACCTTTTTGCAATGGCAGTCACAAGAAAGAAGGCGGTACTCCTCCCACAATTTTCAAAGTTGATGAAGCTACCGAAGCATATCTATGTACATGTAAACAAACAAGCAATCCACCGTATTGTGATGGATCGCATAATAACTAAGCAACTTCGGTTTGTATAAAGAGAAATTATATAATAGAGGTTTTTAGAACGTTTAGAAAATATTTAATTCAACGACCTGAATAACTTAAAGACACCTAAAAACTTGTAAACCCCAGAAAATAAAACTAAAAAAAATACTTCTTTACCTTCACTGCGATATCTCATCGATACGATGTAATTCTTCTTCAGAAAACTGTAATTGTTCTAATGCTTTTATATTCTCCTTGAGCTGATCAGAAGAACTTGCCCCAATAAGTACAGAAGTTACCTGAGGTTGATGTAATAACCATGCAATAGCCATCTGAGATAGTTTCTGACCTCTTTGATGAGCCATTTCTGCTAAATTTTGTATTCTGGTGATATGACGGTTTAGTTTTTCTTTATCCAGATATGTAAAATTCTTTGCCACTCTAGAGTCTTCGGGGATTCCTTTTAAATATTTATCAGTAAGCATTCCCTGTGCAAGAGGTGAAAAAGCAATACAACCTAACCCTTCACGCTCCAGCGTTTCTAGTAAACCTTGTTCAACTTCTCGATCAAAAATAGAATATCGTGCTTGATGTATTATAAAAGGGACTTTTAATTCTTGTAACAATGCTTTTGCCCTTGCTGTTTCTTGAGGTTCATAATTAGAAATCCCAATATAAAGTGCTTTTCCTTGCCTAACAATATCAGATAAAGCAATCATCGTCTCCTCTAGTGGAGTATCGGGATCTGGTCTATGGTGATAAAATATATCCACATAATCAAGTCCCATACGCTTAAGACTCTGATCAATGCTTGCCATCAAATACTTACGCGAACCCAAATTACCATAGGGTCCAGGCCACATGTCATATCCGGCTTTAGTTGCAATAAAAAGTTCATCCCTATAGGGTTGAAAATCTTTTTTTAATAAAGTCCCAAAATTCTCTTCTGCAGAACCATAAGGAGGTCCATAATTATTTGCCAAGTCAAAATGTGTAATTCCTAAATCAAAAGCGGATCTTAAAATATCCCTTGCTGTATGCATCTGATCTACAAACCCAAAATTATGCCATAGACCAAGAGAGATAGCAGGTAATAATACACCGCTCTTTCCGCATCGCTTATAAGTCATGTTTTCATAGCGTCCTGATGACGCCTGATATTCTTTTATTCCTGTTTTATCATTAGTATACATGGTGAACTCGTTTTTTAATACAAATCATGATAAGCTAAGATATAGATAATATCAAATAAAAAATGAGTCATTCTAATAAAGAATGACTCATTATATCTATACTTCCAAAAACTGATTTTTGTTACAAAAACCCTCTTTAAAAAATATCTAATTAATCTATACGTGCAATGCTCTATTATCAGTAGCTGCAAGTGCCGCTTCTTTTATGGCTTCTGTAAATGTAGGATGCGCATGAGACATACGAGAAATATCTTCTGCAGATGCTCTAAACTCCATTGCAGTAACCGCTTCGGCAATTAGATCTGCACAACGTGCTCCTATCATATGAACTCCTAATACCTCATCTGTATTTTCGTCTGCCAAGATTTTTACAAATCCATCTAAGTCTGCACTAGCACGAGATCTACCTAAAGCTCTAAAAGGAAATTGTCCCGATTTATATTTTACACCAGCTTCTTTAAGTTCTTCTTCTGTTTTACCAACAGCAGCAACTTCTGGCCAGGTATAAACTACTCCTGGGATCAAATTATAATCAATATGTGGTTTTTGCCCAGCAATAGTCTCTGCTACAAACGTTCCTTCTTCTTCTGCTTTATGTGCCAGCATTGCTCCTTTTACAACGTCACCAATTGCATAAATATTAGCGCCACTGGTTTGTAAATGATCGTTAACTTCGACTTGACCTCTATCTGTTAGTTTTACACCTGCAGCTTCGGCATTTAATCCATCTGTATATGGACGACGCCCTACAGACACCAAACAGTAGTCTCCTTTAAACTCTACCGGATTTCCTTTTTTATCATCAGCTGTAATAGTAACTTCTTTAGTCGTTGCTTTTACACCCGTAACTTTATGCGAAGTATAGAACTTTACACCCTGCTTCTTCATTACCTTCTGTAATTCTCGGGATAATGCTTTATCCATTCCTGGGATAATTCTATCCATAAATTCTACTACAGAAACTTCTGCTCCTAATCTTCTGTAGACTTGTCCTAACTCAAGCCCAATAACACCACCACCTATAATTACCATATGTTTTGGCACTTCTTTAAGCTTTAATGCTTCAGTAGAGGTAATTACACGTTTCTTATCGATAGTAATAAAGGGTAAGGTTGAAGGCTTAGAACCAGTAGCAATTATCGTATACTTAGACTCAATAGTCTCAACACTTCCATCAGCTTTGGTTACATTCACATGCGTAGCGTCTTTAAAAGCACCAACGCCTTCAAAAACGTCTATGTTATTTTTTTTCATTAAGAAACTTACACCATCACAAGTTTGATCAACAACGGTCTGCTTGCGGGCAATCATTTTTTCTAAATTGATCTTTACATCCCCAGGAATTTCTATCCCATGATCAGCAAAATGCTTTACAGCATGCTCATAATGATGAGAAGAATCTAGTAAAGCTTTACTAGGGATACAGCCAACATTAAGACAAGTTCCTCCTAGTGTTGAATATTTTTCGATTATTGCAGTTTTCATACCTAGTTGTGCGCATCGAATAGCTGCAACATATCCACCAGGTCCAGAGCCAATTACGGCCACATCATATGTACTCATAATATTCTATTATGTTCTCTTATTAAGTATTATCAAGACAAATTTAAAGGTATTTAGAATAATTATGACTGTAATCAAAGAATAATTTAAGGAAGGAGAAATAATTTATGTAAAACGTAATTTTATTAAAAAACAATATTAATCTCATCTAAAAGTTATACTTTAATAATTAATATCTAAAAAGAATGAAATCTTGAAGCAGTAAAAAATAAAAATCTTTGCTACTTTGCAGATTCAACTTTTTCACTTTTTTTTAATCGCTAATAATACAGGCTTTTCTAAATTATACCATGCGCTATTTATCATCATTTTTTTTACTTATCATCATCATCATCTGGGGTTCATGTCGTAATGATTTTGAAGCTGAAGATAGTACTGGAAATTTGCAATTTTCGGTAGATACGCTGTTTCTCGATACTATTTTTACTAATATTGGATCAAGCACGTATAGCTTTAAAGTTTATAATCGTAGTAATTCTGATATCAACATTCCTTCAATAACACTAGAAAGAGGAGAAAGTTCTAACTATAGACTTAATGTAGATGGGGTATCAGGAAACTCTTTAGAAAACATTCAAGTCCTTTCTAAAGATAGTATTTTCGTTTTTGTAGAAACAACAACAGATATTACAGATCAAACAACTGAATTAGATTTTTTATATACAGATCGTATCCTATTTGATCCAAATGGAAGTCAACAGGATGTTGATTTGGTAACACTTATAAAAGATGCCACATTTCTATTTCCGTCAAGAGATGCCATGACCGGAGAAATAGAAACACTGTTATTAG
Organism: Aquimarina pacifica; assembly: GCF_000520955.1. Classification (GTDB taxonomy): domain Bacteria; phylum Bacteroidota; class Bacteroidia; order Flavobacteriales; family Flavobacteriaceae; genus Aquimarina; species Aquimarina pacifica. The sequence continues at coordinate 274,986 of NZ_JACC01000001.1, forward strand.
GAACAGATGACGATGATAATGAAGTTAGAATTGAAGGCTTTTTCTTAAATGATGATCAGCTCAATTTCACCAATGAAAAACCCTATGTTATCTACGGATATGCGGCGGTCCCATCAGGAAGTACATTAACAATTGATGCCGGCGCTCGAATACACTTTCATGCTGATTCAGGTATCATTGTTGCCAATGAAGCTACGCTAAACATACAAGGTGAATTAAGTGAAGATCCTGAACTTCTTGAAAACGAAGTGATTTTTGAAAGTGACCGTTTAGAACCAGGATTTAGTGATGTCCCTGGACAATGGGGTACCATATGGTTAACCGCAGGAAGTACAGGGCACAATATTAATTATACTACTATAAAAAATGCAACTGTCGGTATTCTAATGGACTCTAATGATGGTGGGACCGACCCAACACTTACTATCACGAATACACAAATTTACAACAGTTCTAATGTAGGACTTTTGGCACGCACAGGCAATGTACTAGGTGAGAATCTAGTTATCAACAATGCAGGTCAAGTAGCACTTAACTGTTCCTTAGGTGGTATATATAACTTTACTCATTGTACTTTTGCTAATTATACTACTTTTGGAAGTGTTGTAAGGGATTTCCCTACGGTTTTAATAGATAATGTGCTAGAATTTGATGGCATACCTTTTTCGATTGATCTTGAACAAGCGAATTTTACCAACTGTATTATTTATGGAAATCAAAATATTGAATTAGGTTTTATCAGAGATGAGAGTAAACTTTTTAATTATAATTTCAAAAATTGCGTAATCCGATTTAACGATCTCAACGAAATCTCAGTAGGTAACCCTTTATATGATTTTACCAATACCGACTTGTTCGAAAATGTTATTTTGAACGAAGATCCCAATTTCAAAGAGCCATCAGAAAATATGTTTATGATAGGAGAAGAATCTGCTGCTAACGGAAAAGCAACGATTCTAGGAACAGGAACAGACATTTTAGGAGTTAATAGAAATGCAACTGCTCCGGATATTGGTGCTTATGAAAGTGTTATTTTTGAAGAGGAAAACTAAAGCATATTCATACGTAACATTTGTAAATAAGAATGTCAACTTCATCCTATATTTTTACCTCAGAAAGATTGGGTTTCCGAAACTGGGAAACAAGCAATTTAAAAGCTCTACATGCAATTAATAATGACGATGAAGTGATGGAGTTTTTCCCTTTTAAACCTTCAAAAAAAGATACTGAAGGGTTTATCCAAAGAATGCAGCAATTATATACCGAAAAAAAATATTGTTATTTTGCCGTTGATATTTTACAAACTAATGAATGTATAGGTTTTATTGGCCTTTGTGAACAAACCTACATCAATGACTTAGGAACTTTTGTAGATATTGGGTGGAGACTTAAAAAAAGTAGCTGGCACAACGGATATGCAACTGAAGGAGCTAAGAAGTGTCTGGCATATGGGTTTAAAACAATTGGACTCTCAAACATTTACTCTGTAGCCCCAGAAATTAACACAAAATCTGAATCGGTAATGAAAAAAATTGGAATGCAATACGTAAATACATTCCTACATCCAAAATTAATAGATAATGATAGGCTAAAGAAATGTGTTCTATATAAGATTTCGAATCCAAAACCTATTAGGTGATTTAATAAAGTAGTCTCCCTCTTTTCTCTTTTTTTATATAAAAAATGCCTAAATAATTAATGATTGGTGTTATTCAATTCATATTCATCAACTTATTAATTAAGCTCAAAAATTATAGAATAATTTAGATAAGTGCCCTTAGTTATCATTATTGTTTGTAATTTTAGTACTCATACCTCCATTACAAAATGAAAATTACCAGAAGAATAAAAATAATCCTTATACTATTATTGGTTTTGATAAATATAAGTTGTGATCAGATATCAAAAAAAGTAGTTAGAGAGACTATAAAACCTAATGAACGAATCGAAATTGTCGAAGACAATTTTATATTAACTAAGGTAGAAAATACAGGAGCAGCCTATAGTTTGGGTTCGAACTGGAGTCCCACATTAAAAGTAATTATTTTACAAATACTTCCTGTACTTGTATTGATTATTCTACTATGGAGAATACTTATTAAAACCGATTCCTCTATAGAGCATGTAATAGGTTTTACATTTATTATCGGAGGAGGTATAGGAAACCTTTTTGATCGAATTTTATACGGCTCAGTAACCGATTTTTTGATTTTAGATCTAGGAATCATTAAAACAGAAATATTTAATTTGGCAGATGTTTCTATCATGACAGGATCTATTTTAGTCTTACTTAGCACTCTTATTCAGAGAAAAAAAACAACTCCCTTAAAAGAAGCTTAAAACAGTAGTTATTTTATTAATCTAATTGCTTCTCGCCTACTAAGAGGATTCAAGTCTGTTTTATCAACAAATGAAATCACCCAATCAGGATTTGTACGACTATACTCTCTTAAGACCCAACCTATAGCTTTATTAATAAAAAACTCATTTGACCCCAATAAAGAAGTAATCACATACTTCAAAAATATTGGGTCTAGTGATTCTTTATATTTTAATTGAAATAATAAACAGCATCTTTGCAACCATATATTATTCGTACCAAGCCATTTTTTTATATATACATTGCGCTGTTCAGGATATTTTCTAAAATAAGCACCTATCAATTTTGTAGCAATAAAATCAACGGTATCCCACCAAGAATTATGTAGTACCATAAATTCAAAAAGTTGAATATCGTCTTTCTCAAATTGTTTGACATATTTTTGAGTAAGCTCCTGTGCAAAATAATGATAGTCCCTCTCTGGTTTTAGCCAAAGTGTTTTTACGATAGCAGGAATCTCCTCTTTCTGAGGTAAAAATTCTTTGATCAAAAATGGCTTTTGAATTTCCCGTCTTTTGGTAGTTTTCAGTCCAAAATGTTCAAATTGATCTTTAAGATATGCTTTTTGCTGTGCAGCAACTTCAAGATCTGCATTCTTACTAAACTCAACTCCCAAAATTGATATAAAATCCTTCATATATCTGATTATTTGTAATATGATGACATACAAATATAAAGGATACTCTTTTTTCTAATACATTTGAAACAATGAAAGCAGTATAGTTATGATCAGATAATTTATCATAATTAATAGGTACAAAAAAAATACTGAGAAGACTCTTAAAGATACTAATACTAGTAGTCTCAATTATTGTGACTGTAGGAATCTATCTATATTTTAGGTTACACAACTCAATAAAAAATATTCTTGAAACAAAAGATGATTGGCGTAGTGAAGTGCTTGAACTCCCTTTTGATATTTGCTCTAGATCTAAAATATAACGGTGAAGAACATATTCGTTTCGCCCCAGATTGGGGAGAAAAAAGTAGTGATGATTACTTGTCTTATGTCTTTTTATGGATACTCGATAAAGAGTAAAACCTAATTGCTTCAGAATTGGAAGGAGTTTTGAACATGTATTTTGATGGTCTCATGAATACTGGCGCTTTAATTAACTTTCATTTCTTTAAAAACATTCCCGATACTAAGTCTTCTTTCAAACAGAAAAAAGAAGGTGTTTTCGAAGGTACCATAGAAGTTTATGATGAGTTTTTTACACAAGAGATGATTACCCTAAATGCAAAAGTCAAAACACAAACATGTATATCAACAAATAAACACCTTGTCTGGTTCTATTTATCACCACAAGAGCGTGATCATTACGTATGCGATCGACTCAGAAAAATAAAACAAAAAAAAAGTAACAGTTTTTTATCAAAAAATTGATAACTAGTATATCCTAATTAATAATTTTAATTTTATAACTCATATCATACATAAAAATTTAAACCAATCAATACTAAAAAAATGAAGAACTTTCTGATCTCAACTCAACTCATACTTTTACTATTTCTTTGTAATACATCTACACTTACAGCACAAAAAAAGGGCAAATTAACGGCCACAGAAAAGGAAAATCTAAAAACTGCCAATGTAAAGCTTTTCTACTTTGAGGCACCACCTATTTTCATTATGACTCCCCAAAATGCTGCTGGAGAAGGTTTAATTGCCGAACTCACGAAATCAGACGATGCTAAATCTCTCGAAAAACATCGGTTCTATCCTAATAAGTTGGTACAAAAAAACCTTGATAGTCTTCTAAAAGCCGAAGAAGTAATGAATAATGTCGTGTCTATAAAAGAACCTTTTGAGTTTCAGAACCGCTCTCAACTCAAAGACTTATCCAAGTACAATGATGTAGAAGCTGATTATATAATGGAGTTAATTGTTCCTGCTGGATTATGGACAGCTAGTTATTTACCTACAAAATGGAAAAAATATTGGTTATCTCTTGGGATGGAAGTACGGATTATTCGAAAAAGTGATCTTACGATAATCTGGAAATCAAATCTTGGTTATGGAGGTCTCAAGGACGAAAGATTAAAATTCCATATCGATGACCTTAAGGAAAATGGAAAAGAGAAAATCAGTGCCATGTCAGAAATCGTAGCATTCGAGTGTAGCAAACTTATTCTAAAAAAATACAATAAAACCAAAAAATAATCCGCACTTGTAGTATTAATTACAACAAACGCACAGAAAAAAGCAAGCCAAAAGAAAACCTTTTTTCTGTGTGTTTTATTCTATTTCTTGTACTCCATATTAATCAAAGTTCAGAGTATTCGTTAAAAAATCTATCACATCCTAAAATTACTATAAAAACCATCTTTGCTGTATCTTTATTTACCATTTTTATAGCTAATTCTGTTTTTATAGCAGAAACTAGTAAAAACTATTTTAAACTCTTTTAACCTAAAGCGATCGTATATCCGCACAGCTCCTTTATTATTGCAAACCCCTGAAAACAGGGTGATTAAAAAAAGTTATATTACTTATTTTTATACCCTTAAAAAAGTTAAAAGGGATCCTCTAAATTACACTTAGAGTTTACTTAGATACCAAAAAAAAAATAAAATAGTAAGAATTTTAACCTCAAACATTTTATGGAGCAATATTTACAACCACTCGGAATTAATGAATTTGAAAACAGAAAATACATTTTTGAAGCTAACAATCTAAATTTAGGAAGTGAAGTAACGGCAGAAAAAGCAACTGTTGAAATTGATACCTGGGAGCTTAAAGGAGGATATAGATACCTCAATATTACTATAAATTTGGGTGATTCTTTTATCGAAGCCCTTGGTATAAGCTATAAAGAGAATACATTATTTGATAAAACTAAGATTGCTGATAGTATAGGGAAAAATAATTTTCATACCATTGATTTGGATCATTGGGATGGTATAAGCGAATTAGAATGTTATTTTTATACAGAAAATCATGATGATTCTGTACATGTTTTAACCGAGTTGATAAAAATGCTGGGGGATCTAGAATTAGTAGATAAACAAGAAAAGGATCTGTCAGAGGTTACTTATGAACCCTTTACGGCATCTAATATGCTAAAAGAGCACCTTCTTGCCAATGTAACAGATTTTTCTTCTGATGAAGAAATAGAAAAAGTAGCTGTAGATTTTATGGAAGCTCAAGGACAAGCATATAGATCTGACTTATACAGCGATAGCAAGTTAATATATCAAGAAGGGTTTTGGGGAAAAGAAGAATCCCCAATGTGCTCTATTCATGAGTACATAGAAGAGTTTATAGAAATGAATTTTGAAGAAGATGAAATTTTCTTTGACGACTTCTTTTAGAGCTTAGATACGCTTTCTGATATATGAGACCGCCTTTTAAGGCGGTTTTTTTAGTATTCAAATAGAAACCTCCTACCCTTTTTCTTTACGAATCTAAACCATATCATTCATTCGGTAAAATGAACTAAAAAAAGAAAATCGTCTAAAAATTTATTTTAGACGATTTCTTTTTACTTATACCTAAAAAAGGTTATCTATTATTTATGCTATAAATAAAGGTTTATCAGCCATCATAGCATTTACCTCATCAGCAATAGCATGAAGTGCTTCTTCATTTTCTACATTCTGTATTACTTTGTCCACCAATTCTACAATTGTGATCATATCATTTTCTAATAATCCACGAGTAGTAACTGCAGCAACACCAATACGAATACCAGAAGTTACAAAAGGAGATTTATCATCAAAAGGAACCATATTTTTATTAACCGTAATTTCTGCAACACCTAATGCTTCTTCTGCTTGTTTTCCTGTCACGCCTTTGTTACGTAAATCAATCAACATCATATGATTATCTGTACCTCCAGAAATCACTTCATATCCTTTTTCTACAAATGCATTGGCCATTACCGCAGCATTTTTCTTAACCTGAACGATATAAGTTAAAAAGTTATCTGTTAAGGCTTCTCCAAAAGCAATAGCTTTTGCTGCAATAATATGCTCTAATGGTCCGCCTTGATTACCCGGAAAAACTGCACTATCAAGTAGAGAAGACATCATACGTTTCTTCCCACTTTTAAGGGTAATTCCAAATGGGTTTTCAAAATCTTCTCCCATTAATATAAGTCCTCCTCTGGGTCCTCTTAATGTTTTATGTGTTGTAGTAGTTACTACATGACAATGAGGTACAGGATCAGAAATTACACCTTTGGCAATAAGACCAGCCGGATGTGCAATATCTGCCATAAGAATAGCTCCTACACTATCTGCAATCTCTCTAAATCTTTTATAATCGATCTCTCTTGAATATGCCGATGCACCTGCTATAATCAATTGAGGCTTTTCTTTGGTAGCTATTTCTTGAATTTTATCATAATTCAATTCTCCAGTTTCCTTTTCTACTCCATAAAAAACAGGAACATATAATTTACCAGAAAAATTAACAGGAGATCCATGTGTAAGATGCCCACCATGAGAAAGGTCAAAGCCTAATATTTTATCTCCCGGTTTAAGACAAGCATGATATACTGCTGTATTAGCCTGAGAACCAGAATGGGGTTGTACATTAGCATATGCTGCACCGAACAACTCTTTTGCCCGATCAATAGCTATCTGCTCAACAACATCTACTACAGCACACCCTCCATAATAGCGCTTGCCAGGATACCCTTCAGCATATTTATTAGTTAATACTGATCCGGCAGCCTCCATCACTTGTTCACTTACAAAGTTTTCTGAAGCAATAAGCTCTAAACCGTTAATCTGACGTTCTTTTTCGTCTTGAATTAAATCAAAAATTTGTTCGTCGCGTTGCATGTATTCTTAGTTTGTTAATAAAAATGCAAAAGTAGGAAATACATTCCTTAATTCAATGTAAACAATCCCTAATTAATATGAACAACTTGTACACAATCTCAATACATTATACACCGAAGTAAAAGATGAATACCAATATAATCTGAACCTATTTCAGATAATCAATAGAGTGAAATCATGATTTTTTTGAAAACATCGAAAATAACAGGGTTATTTATTATATTTAAATAGATATAAACCTATATCTTAGGATTATTTTAAATATTTTTCACATAATTAAAAACTTTGAATATTACGAATACCATATATTTGATTACTAAATTTACCAACAACACCAAAAAAAAATATAATGCCCATAACTGCAAATTATCCTGATAGAAAAACTTGGATCGAAACACCTTCGTTCACAGATTTCCCTATACAAAATATTCCTTTCGGAGTATTCTTAACTCGTGATGATATCATTACCATAGGCACTCGAATTGGAGATACAGCAATTGACCTAGGCGCCCTTCATCAACTTGGTTATTTTGACGATATTCCTCTAACAGATGATATATTCTTACAAGACTCCTTAAATGACTTTATTTCTGACGGAAAAAAAACATGGAGATTAGTACGTAACAAAATTGCAGATATCTTTGATGAGAAAAACGATACTTTAAAAAATAATGAAAAGCATAAACAAGCAGTTTTATTTTCATTAGATGAAATAGAGATGCAACTGCCCGTAATCGTAGGAGATTACACAGATTTCTACAGCAGTATTGAACATGCTACAAATGTAGGAACAATGTTTAGAGGAAAAGACAACGCATTAATGCCCAATTGGCTTCATATGCCTGTGGGATATCACGGTCGTAGTAGCTCAATTATACCTTCAGGCATTCCTATACACAGACCACAAGGACAAAAATTAATCAATGGTGCCGAAACTCCTATTTTTGGACCTTCTAGATTGGTTGATTTTGAACTAGAAATGGCCTTTATTACTACAGATGCTAACCTCTTAGGTGAATCTATTCCTATAGAAGAGGCAGAAGACTATATATTTGGGTTAGTATTATTTAATGATTGGAGTGCTCGAGATATACAAAAATGGGAATATGTACCCCTTGGCCCTTTCTTAGGAAAAAACTTTGCATCCTCTATATCTCCATGGATTATTACTCTAGATGCTTTAGAACCCTACAGAACAAAAGGACCAAAACCCGTAAAGGAGCAGCTTCCATATCTTCAATATAAAGGAGATAAAAGTTTTGATATTCATCTCGAAGTAGCTATCAAGCCAGAAAATGAAAATGAAACAATTGTTTCTAAAAGTAATTTCAAACACATGTACTGGAACATGGCACAACAGCTTACTCATCATACTGTAAATGGTTGCCCAGTAAATTCTGGAGATCTAATGGGAAGCGGAACCTTATCAGGCCCTACTCCTGATTCATATGGTTCTATGCTTGAGCTAAGTTGGAGGGGAGAAAAACCTGTTCGCCTTGATGCAGGTGGAGACCGTAAATTTATTGAAGATAATGACACTGTGATTATGAGAGGACATTGCGAAAAAAATGGAGTGCGTATAGGATTCGGAGAAGTCTCTACCAAACTTCTTCCGGTCTTCAAAAAGTAATAGTGAAATCAAAGTATACAACCTCAAAATAGTTTTATTATGAGATCATGTATATTTATTTTGGCACCAAACTTGATTTAATCACTGAAATCAAAACAATACCAATATGAAAAAATTACTACTTATTTTAGTTATATCGACTCTTGTTCATTCTTGTAGTAGTGTTAAAAAAACAGAAAAGGCACTTAATACAGGAAACTATGATCAAGCAATAAATATTGCTTTAGGCAAATTAAAAACGAATAAAGACAAAAAGGGAAAACAGCCTTATATCTTGATGCTTGAAGAAGCCTATGCAAAAGTGGCCGATCGAGATATTAACAATGTTAGTTATCTAGAAAAAGATGGAAACCCGGCCAACCTAGAACGTATTTATAATACATATACAGGGCTCAAAAAAAGACAAGAAAGAATAAAACCTTTACTACCTCTTTATCTTTCAGAAAAAGGTCGAAATGCGAATTTTTCTATTAATAATTATGATCAAAAAATAATATCTACCAAAGAAAAACTCACTAACTACTTGTATGATAATGCCAAAAAATCATTAGCATTATCAAAAGGAAAAATGGAGTATCGTGCGGTTTATGATGATTTGATTTATTTAGATAAAATTACCCCTAATCACAAGGATACTAAAGAAATGATTGAAGAAGCACATTTCAAAGGAACCGATTTTGTAAGCGTAACTATGAAAAATAACACTGAGGTTATTATTCCTAAAAGACTAGAAAGCGACTTACTAAATTTTAGCACATATGGACTTAATGATCATTGGACCGTATATCATAGTCAACCACAAAAATCAATATCCTATGATTATGCTATGCTTGTATCATTAAGAGAAATCAATATTTCTCCCGAACGTGTAAAAGAACGTCAATTAGAAAAAGAAAGACTTGTAAAAGATGGATGGGAGTACTTATTAGATGAAAATGATGAGATTGTAATTGATGAAGAAGGTGAAAAAGTAAAAGTCGATAAAATGGTAAAGGTGCGTTGTGAATATTACGAGTTTATTCAATTCAAAGCAGCAAATGTAGTAGGTAATGTGCAATACAGAGACTTACGTACAAAACAACTTTTAGAAACGTTCCCCATAGCCAGCGAATATGTTTTTCAACATGTATATGCCAAGTATAATGGAGACAAACGTGCTATCGAAGAAAATTTATTAGGATACTTAGGGCAAAGAGCCGTACAATTTCCTACGAATGAGCAAATGGTATATGACTCGGGGGAAGACTTAAAAAATAAACTGAAAAGTATAATTACCAATTATAATTTCAGATAAAACGTGGTCTTTCATTTCAAAATGTACCCATCTCATCTGTATCTAAAGTGTAAAAAAATGACATAATTATATACCGATAATGTAACTTTTATATACACTTTCGAAAATCAAAAATATGATTGATCAAAAGGAATTGATTGATATAGGGGCTATCCTAAAAAAATATAAACGTGGTGAATTACTTTTTAAAGAAGGAGATCTTCCGCGTTTATATTATCAAGTGCATTCGGGCAAGATTAAGATGAACAATTATACAGAACGAGGGAAAGAATATATTCAAGGCATTTTTACGAAAGGGAAAAGTTTTGGAGAACCTCCCCTTTTTTCCGATTTTAAATATCCAGCAAATGCAGAAGCTATAATAGATTCTGAAGTTTGGGAGTTACCCAAAGAAAAATTCTTACAACTTTTAAAAGAAAAACCAGAAATCCACTATAAGTTTACTGGTGCATTAGCATCTAGATTATACTACAAAGCGGTTATGGTTTCTGAAATATCAACTCAAGAACCTGAGCATCGTATTCTAAGAATTCTGAACTATCTCAAGAAAAATAACCCTAAGACTTCTTCTCAAAGTCCCGATTTGTACGAAGTAGAACTTACCCGACAGCAATTAGCAGATCTTACTGGGTTGCGTGTAGAAACTGTAATACGTTGTATCAAAAAACTTGAGCAAAAAGAAGAACTTCAAATTAAAAACAGAAAAGTATACCTCTAATATCAAAGCGATATAAAGCACTTCAATCAATTATTCTCCATTTTTTGTTCTCGTTTATGATTGTAATCATAAACCCGAAGACTATTCTTGAAATACTTTTGTAATATAAAATAAGTACCAATGCTTGTACAAAATGAAATGTAAATAATTTCAATTGGTTTTTCTTGAATTGGTAACAAAAAACAAAAAAAATGTATTCTAAACTTATCAATAGTTTTCGACAAATGTATATGGCCTATATACCTTTAAGTATTATTTTGTCTAGCTGTTTGGGTTCTATTGCAGCGATGTATATTCTAATGCAAGAACGATCTTTATTGCAAATTATAGAATTGACTATATGTGTGATTATTTGCATGACTTTTAACGCTGCTATATTAGCACAAATGAAACCTAAATTCGTATTTAACCTTTTAATAGCAAGCCTAGTAATTAACACTACTCTTATCGCTCTTACAATAAACTTTTCTTGGTTTTAGCCTACATACGCAATAGTATTAATACCAATTAATAAGAGTCTAATTTATAAAAACAAGTAGTACTCATGAACCCCATTACAAAAAAAGATATTCAAAACAGAGACGACATACAGATAATAGTTTCTAAATTTTACGAAAAAGTAAGAAACGACCAAGACTTAGGCCCAATTTTTAATGCTATAATCGATGATTGGGATTCTCATATCAAGAGACTTGTGGATTTTTGGGAAACCAACCTTTTATTTGTTCAAAAATTTAAAGGAAATCCTATTAAAGCACATCAAGAAGTAGACAAAAAAAACAATCACAAAATTACGAACATACATTTCGGAATTTGGCTACGTTTGTGGATCACAACAATTGATACACAATACGAAGGTACTAATGCTACATTAGCAAAGGATCGGGCTAGAAAAATAGGAACTACTTTGTTTATAAAAATACACAAGAATAGAAACCTAAATTCTTTTTCTAAACAAAACGATGTAAAGCCTCAGCAGTAATTTCACTATGCGAAGAATGATGAACTACATTCCTATTTCTTAAAACTATCATTTGTGGCGATTCATGAAAAACCTGAAATTTTGCAGCAATTTCTGAGGAAATATCACGATGGTTAAGTAAATCCAGATAATATAAATCAACTTGGCTTTCTGTAAGATCAAAACCCATTTCAAAATTCTTAAGAACCATTCTACTGATACCGCAACGAGTAGAGTGTTTAAAAATCACTTGTGTTTTAGTAGTAGAAAGCTCCTCTATTTTATCCAACATATCTATTGAATTAAGCACTTGCCATGGCAAGGCTTTTTCTTCTTCTTTTGGTTGTTGCTCCTCAGATCCAAATAATTTACCAAATATTCCCATGTTCTCTTTGTAGTAAAATCTTTATAGTATAATTAGTACAAACTTAGTCAAATGATTCCTAATGTTTGTTAAATACATAAGTCGATATATATTAACTAACTTTACAATATCATTATTTGCCATAAAAAGACTTTTATTTTTTACACTATAAACTATATCAAACTCAAACACGTGTTTAGCTTTTAAAATAGTAGCAGTATAAAGATCTAATGTTCTTGTTAAACCAAAATTAAAAAATGCCAAAAAGTCAGTAAAATCAATAGATTTAAAGACATTTTGACATTTAATTTTATTAGGAATGTTATTTGTTCTACCCCATAATGAACTCAAAATAGATACAAATGAATTTTAATAATTTCACTATAAAGTCACAAGAATCCATACAGCAAGCACAACAGCTTGCTCAAGGTCTTGGGCACCAACAAATAGAAAATGAACATATTTTTAAAGCAATTCTTACAGTAGATGAAAATGTACTTCCATTTCTATTAAAAAAATTAAATGTAAACATCAATCTTTTACAACAAGTTCTTGACAGTACTTTAGAAAGTTTTCCTAAAGTAAGTGGCGGAGAGCTTCAATTATCTAGAGAAGCCGGAAAATCTCTTAATGAGGCAAATCTGATAGCAAAAAAAATGAACGATGAGTTTGTTTCGATAGAACACCTTGTGCTTGCAGTTTTCAAATCAAAAAGTAAGATTTCGCAGATTCTAAAAGATCAAGGAGTAACTGATAAACATCTCAATGAAGCAATTTTAGAGATAAGAAATGGCGAACGTGTTACCTCTCAAAGCGCAGAAGAAACCTATCAGTCCCTTAACAAATATGCCAAAAATTTAAATGAAATGGCAGAAAACGGTAAGTTAGACCCTGTTATTGGTAGGGACGAAGAAATTCGAAGAGTTCTTCAAATCTTATCGCGTCGTACCAAAAATAATCCAATGCTTGTAGGAGAACCCGGTGTAGGAAAAACAGCTATTGCAGAAGGGCTGGCACATCGAATTGTTGCAGGAGATATCCCAGAAAACCTAAAAGATAAACAAATATTCTCTTTAGATATGGGGGCCTTAATTGCCGGCGCAAAGTTTAAAGGTGAATTCGAAGAACGACTCAAATCGGTCATCAAAGAAGTAACAACTAGTGACGGAGACATTGTCCTCTTTATTGATGAAATACACACTTTGGTTGGCGCTGGTGGTGGTCAGGGAGCAATGGATGCCGCAAACATCCTAAAACCAGCCTTAGCTAGAGGAGAATTGCGCGCAATCGGAGCAACAACTTTGGATGAGTACCAAAAATATTTTGAAAAAGATAAGGCATTAGAGAGACGTTTTCAGAAAGTTACTATTGATGAGCCTGATACCGAAAGTGCTATTTCGATTCTTCGTGGAATTAAAGAAAAGTATGAAACACATCACAAGGTTCGCATAAAAGATGAAGCTATCATTGCCGCTGTAGAATTGTCACAACGCTACATTACCAATAGATTCTTGCCTGATAAAGCAATTGACCTAATGGATGAAGCTGCCTCTAAATTGCGCATGGAAATTAATTCTAAACCCGAAGAACTGGATGTATTAGATAGAAAAATCATGCAACTAGAAATCGAAATCGAAGCCATAAAACGTGAAAATGATGAAGCCAAATTAAAAGTTCTCAATGAGGATCTTGCCAATATCAAAGAAGAGCGCAATGAGATATTTACAAAATGGCAAAGCGAAAAACAAGTTGTCGATGCCATACAAAATACCAAAACAAATATCGAAGAATATAAACTTGAAGCAGAACGTGCAGAACGTAACGGAGAGTATGGCAAAGTAGCAGAGTTACGTTACGGAAAAATCAAAGAGTCACAAGAAAAATTAGACGAGTTGCAAAATCAACTCAATGAACAACAAAGTAAATCTTCATTAATTAAAGAAGAGGTTATTACAGATGATATTGCTGAGGTTGTAGCCAAATGGACAGGTATACCTGTTACAAAAATGCTGCAGAGCGAACGAGAAAAATTATTAGTTTTAGAAAAAGAACTCCAAAAAAGAGTGGTTGGACAAATTGAAGCAATCGAAGCAGTTAGTGATGCTGTTCGCAGAAGTCGTGCTGGTTTACAAGATCAAAAAAAACCTATAGGGTCGTTCTTATTTTTGGGAACTACAGGGGTAGGAAAAACAGAATTAGCAAAAGCACTGGCAGAGTACCTCTTTAATGATGAAAATGCTATAACTCGTATTGACATGAGCGAATATCAGGAACGTCATTCAGTGAGCAGATTATTAGGAGCTCCTCCTGGATATGTTGGATATGATGAAGGTGGACAATTAACAGAAGCTGTTCGTAGAAAGCCATATTCTGTTGTACTCTTAGATGAAATCGAAAAAGCACATCCTGATACATTTAATGTTTTATTACAAGTATTGGATGAAGGTCGATTAACAGATAACAAAGGTAGAACTGCAGATTTTAGAAACACCATTATTATAATGACAAGTAATATGGGAAGTCAAATTATTCAAGATAAATTTGAAAACATAAAAGATGTAGATACCGCTATGGATACTGCAAAAATTGAAATTTTAGGATTACTAAAACAATCTGTTAGACCTGAGTTTTTGAACAGAATTGATGATATCATCATGTTTTCTCCTCTTACGCAGGCCAATATTAAAAAAATAGTCAGCCTTCAATTAAAGCAAGTATCAAAAATGTTAGCAGCGCAACATATTTCTTTAAATACAACCGAAGAGGCCATTATTTTTCTTTCTAAAAAAGGGTTTCAGCCAGAATTCGGTGCACGCCCCGTAAAACGGGCAATACAAAAAGAAGTCTTAAATACTTTGTCTAAGGAGATTCTTGCTGGTAAAATTTCGACCGAACATATCATTTTACTGGATGAATTTGACGGTCAATTAGTATTCAGAAACCAAACGGATTTGGTAAGTTAAAAATTCAAGGGCACACATCTATTAGTATGATTCAAATACATACCAATACGTAGTTTTTATAAAAGAGTAGGGACAATTCATTATCTTATATGAATTGTCCCTATATTATTTAGATTAATCTACCCAAGGACAATAACATTTATATTTTCCTTTTCGGCATGAAAAATCCATCCCCAAAGTTATTTGATGAAAACCTCCATTATTAAAAGTAACTGCATTTGATTGGTGCGAGTACGTATAAGCAACAGAAAACTTCCCGAAATTCCCTCCTATAAAAGGAGTTATGTAATTCAAATTCTGACTCCTATATTCTTCATCACTATCAATAAATTCTGTAGAATCCAAACTTCTACGATATGATAATCCTCCCCATAGTTTTCCGAACTCCATATCATGGTAGACTTTTAAATTAAAATCTATACTAGATTGTTTTATCCCAAATCTACGAGAAAATAAAATCGAAGGTTCAAAAGATAAATCTTTACTCCTTTTACCAATCACATATCCTACAGAGACTAAAAGATTACGAAGATCACTGGTAATTTGTAAATCATTATTAACACCAGAATTCTTCAACATATTCTTCATAGTTACGTGAGCATAAAACTCATATAAATTATACGAGAATCCAAAATCCATATTAAACTCTGATGAACTTAAATTGCTAGATGATATCAGCTGATCCCCATCAGCAATAAAACTACTTTGATCCAAACGATATTGAATAAATCCTGCACTTAAACCAAAAGATAATTGGTTAAGATCTATTTCATTTCTAGAAAACATAATATGATGTGCATAAGTAGCATATCCACCTGTCTGAGAATAATATCCGTTACGATCATTGTATAGGATGGTACCAATACCAGATTGATCTCCTACCCTAGCATTAAACGCAGCGGTAAAAAGCCCAGGAGAATCTTCTTGTCCGACCCAGTTTCTTCGACCGGTAAGTCGAATTTGTGAACAGTCAGGAGCCCCAGCCATCGAAGGATGTAATAAATAATAATTATCAGTAAGATAATCCGCATAAACGGGTAAACCTTCTTGTGCCATGACCTCCATCTTTACACACAGCATTATCAATACAATGGAAAAAGCGCTTATTAATTTCATATGATTCATTTGAGTAAAAAAGACAAATACTATATTTTGTTCTATCGTTTAAGAGTGAAATGACTTCTATACGGATCAGAACCATCTTTAAAATTTGCTACAAACCAATAGTCCGCAGAAGGTAAATTGACACCATTATGGGTACCGTCCCATCCTGGACCATTGGGATCAAGTTGTGTTAAAAATTTGCCGTACCTATCAAATATGAATATTTCCATATCAGGAAGGTTTTCATCACCGATAACATTCCAAGAAGGATTCATGGCATCACCATTAGGAGTAAAAAATCGCGGAAAACCTATTACAAAAATCTCATCTGATAGTTCTCCACAACCATTACTATCAATAACTGTAACTTCATGAAGACCGAGTGACACATTTGTAAATACATTACTATCTTGTAAAGATGCCCCATCTAACATATAGGAATACTCCCCTTGGGGCATCACCGAAACGGTTATATCTTTAGTATCACCAAATGAACTATTTGATAAGGATAAACTAATATCTGTAGGTCCTAAAACACCATCGACAATGACACTTGAACTTTTTGAGCACCCTGTATGTATATCAGTGTATGTAACAGAGTACTCTCCTATTTGTGTAGCTTGCACAAAAGAGTTCGTTTCTTCTCCCAAAATAACATTATCAAAACTCCATACAAAGGTATAATCACTATCATTTAGGTTTGTCTCAATAAATGGAAATGTAAAATTAGTTAACGGTAGCCCTTTTTCATCGATACAAATAAGTCCATCAGCTTTGAGTGTTATTTCTTCCATGTCATTAATAGCCAATGGAACTTCGATTTTATCACTTACACAATTCTCAATAAGATCAAGAGCTTCAACCAAATAAATATATGTTCCACCATTTACATCTGAAGGAGAAAATACGGTTGTATTATTCGCCAGTAAAGCTCCATCAGCATCATACCAATTAGCAGTCTGCCCAGTCAATACATCTACAGATAATTCTGGTGAGGGATCACCATAACAAATATTTGCTCCCATAGGATTAGTAGGCATACTAATATCAGGACAACTACAATCAGGAGATGTGACTTCTAACATAACATAGCAAGTATTATTTTTAGGGTTCCTTGCTGTAATCACCATATCAGTATCAATGGGAACGTTTAAAATCATAGAATTAGTTATATCAATAGTTCCTGAACCTGATGGTGTCATCTCAATATCCCAAATACCATTTGTACTAAATAAAATATTGTAGGTATTGCGATCAAAAGAGCAAGATGTACTTACAAAAGTTAACTCTGGAGTATTCTCTATAGACACTGTAACAATACTTGAAGATGGATCTGGACATGTAGGCGAAATCACCGTATAGATATAATCTCCTGATAAAGCTGTTGATAGAGATGGATCCAAAAATCCTTGATCATCACCACCAAAAGGATTGCTATTTGGGTCTGTCCAACTTCCGCCAGCATCTGGAGTTCCACCTAAGCTATCAAATAAGTTTACAGAAGCATCAGTAGAACAAAACGTAACACTAGCATCTAATCCAGAATTCGCTCCTATTACCTGAATAACTTCTACTGTAGCACTTGCATTACAGGTAGCAGTACCAACGGTATAGGTATACACTCCAAAAGTATCTTTAGATGGATCAAAAACACCTTGATCAGTACTGCCAAATGGATTTCCGATGGGATCAGTCCAACTTCCACCACTAGCAGCCGTAGTTCCTAAACTATCAAATAAATTTACAGAAGCACTATCTGAACATAAATCGATGTCTGAATCCACACCCGCAATAGGAGTAACCTCTATAGACACTGTAACAATACTTGAAGATGGATCTGGACATGTAGGCGAAATCACCGTATAGATATAATCTCCGGATAAAGCTGTTGCTAAAGATGGATCCAAAAATCCTTGATCATCACCTCCAAAAGGATTGCTATTGGGGTCCGTCCAACTTCCGCCAGCATCTGGAGTTCCACCTAAGCTATCAAATAAGTTTACAGAAGCATCAGTAGAACAAAACGTAACACTAGCATCTAATCCAGAATTCGCTCCTATTACCTGAATAACTTCTACTGTAGCACTTGCATTACAGGTAGCAGTACCAACGGTATAGGTATACACTCCAAAAGTATCTTTAGATGGATCAAAAACACCTTGATCAGTACTGCCAAATGGATTTCCGATGGGATCAGTCCAACTTCCACCACTAGCAGCCGTAGTTCCTAAACTATCAAATAAATTTACAGAAGCACTATCTGAACATAAATCGATGTCTGAATCCACACCCGCAATAGGAGTAACCTCTATAGACACTGTAACAATACTTGAAGATGGATCTGGACATGTAGGCGAAATCACCGTATAGATATAATCTCCGGATAAAGCTGTTGCTAAAGATGGATCCAAAAATCCTTGATCATCACCTCCAAAAGGATTGCTATTGGGGTCCGTCCAACTTCCGCCAGCATCTGGAGTGCCTCCTAAACTATCAAATAAGTTTACAGAAGCATCAGT
>NZ_JACC01000002.1 GCF_000520955.1 Aquimarina pacifica
CAAATGCTTGGTGGCAAGTTGACCTTGGAAGTGACCAAAGTATTGATGAAATAAAAGTCTTTAATAGAACAAATAACTGCTGTACAAATAGATTGGCCAATTTTACAATATATGTAATTGATAGTAATGGCACTATAACGTATTCAGAAACGATAACCGATACTCCTACTCCATTTGTAACCATAGATGTTAATGGTACTTTGGGGCAAGTAGTAAGAATTGAATCAAATCTCACTAATACATTAAACCTTGCAGAAGTTGAGGTATATGGATCCTCTTTAGAATGTGCAGAATTTACGACCATAGAAGCAGAAGATTTTGATAGCATGTCGGGAATAGTAATCGAGTCTACCACCGATTCATCAGGCAACGAACATATTGGCTTTATAAATAATGGAGATTGGTCTATGTTTAGTAATATCGACCTTAGCTGTGCTACTTCAATTACAGCTCGGGTATCTAGTAAAAATTCCGGAGGAAATATCGAAGTAAGACTAGATGGAGTTTCTGGTGAGTTGATTGGTACGATAACTGTGCCAAGTACAAATTCGTGGACCTCATGGACTTCGGTAACTACTACAATCAATGCAGTTCATGGTACTCATGATGTGTATTTAGTATATACCGGAGGTAACCAATATTTATTTAATATAAACACCATCGAATTTTCAAACGAGCTTGCTAAAACAAATCTTGATTTTGATGGTATTTTCGCTGCCTTTCCAAACCCAGTAACAGATATTCTTACGATAAATACTAATAGCTCGAAGACTGCAAAACTTGATATTATTAATTATGCAGGACAAAATGTGTTATCACGAAATATTCAATCAGAAACCCAAACTATTGATCTAAGTAATCTTTCTACTGGTATTTATATTCTTAAAGTTACAGATGAAAAACAAATTCAAACCAAAGAAATAATTAAACAATAAGTTAATAACAAAAAGCACCAAGGTGTAAGTGATTAGATTCAATGCTACTTCATATTGCATGGAGTACGCATTGAATTGATCTCTTTTGATGATCTGGACTCAAGAAGAAAAAATAGCACTAAAGAATATTCGAAAACTGATTTTTTCACTTTACCATCACAGACATTAAACTTTAAGAAAAAGTTTCTAAGAGAGTCTCTGCAATTGCCAGGAGAAAATACCTTACCCTTTTTTGTAAAAGCTATCTGTATCCTGTTAAGTAGACAACATTTTGGATTTTGAGGATAAAATTTATAATTTGACAATTACACTATTAAATGTATTGATTTCAAAAACAATAATGCATCTAATGTATACGAAACCTCATTGTATCCAAGTTACTTTTTAAATTTTGTTACAACAATACTCTTTTTCATCTCGTTGTTATGAGATTTGATGTGAAATAATAAGTTAACAGTTTTTTGATTGTTAATTTTTTTGAGCAAATATCTTTTTACGTTTATTTGTAAATGATTTCTTTGGGTATCTTCTAAAACAGTTAGTGTATGTTTCCTATTTCGAAAGTAAAGTATTTTTTCTTATTCCTTTTGCTCTATGCATGTCAATCTAAGGTAATCACTTTGAATGTTAATGATAGTAGTCTAGCTTTGGTGAATGGAATAATGCTTTATCAAGAGAAACCATATTCAGGAATACTCTTTTCTAAAAATGATACACTTACTATTTACAAAGCAATGTATAAAAACGGAAAGAAGCATGGTAAAGAACAAAAGTTTTTTTACAATGGCGATCTAGCTGAATTAAAATTTTATACCCAAGGAGAAAAGTCTGGAACTCACCAAGCCTGGTGGAACAAAGATCAATTAAAGTCTGAATATCATTACGATAATGCAGGAAAGCATATAGGTGTTCAACATGAATGGTATAGTAATGGGCAACTATTAAAAGAATTTAATTATAATGCCAACGGTGAACAGGAAGGCATGCAAAAGTTATGGGGTTTTTCGGGTAATATCAAAGCTAACTATGAGGTAATACATGGTAAAAGCTATGGATTAGTAGACTCTAAAAGCTGCAAATCATTTACCGATTTTGAATAAAATAAAACACCTAAAAAGTCAAAGGTATTTGAATCTCAAAAAATCGAAAAAACCTCCCATTTTTTGAAAAATTCTCAACGTATAATCAACTTATTTGCTATTCAAAAACTATTTGCTTAAGCAAATTTGTATTGTTTTGGTGCTATACTTTCTCTTCTAAAAAAGCACTTCTTTATTATGTCTAAAATGTACTAGAATCAAACATATCTAAAGAATATGTTAACTACCTTAAAATATTGTTAAATGTATTAATATCAACACAATAAATATTATTTTGAAAGTTATAATATTTTACACAATACAATAAAACCTAAAATTAAATTTATTTACCAACATGAACACAAATACACTAAGGAACAATGCCTTAAGTGGGTTAAACCCCCATTTGAGAAGATTGATTGTGCAATTACTTCTTTGCACAGCTTTATTATTAACACCTCTACAAGCGCTTTTAGCGCATGGTACTGTAACAAGTCCCCCGAGCCGTGTTTGGATTTGCTATCAAGAAAATCCTGAAAGTCCAGATTCTCCTGCCTGTGAAGCAGCTATTATTGGTTGGGGAACACAAGCATTTTATGACTGGAATGAAGTTGCAAGAATGGATGCAGGAGGTAATCACATGGGCATCATTTCAGATGGTAACCTTGCTAGTGCTGGTCGCCCAGACAAATATGGCGGACTTGATCAAGTAAGAGATGATTGGGTATCCACACCTGTTACTCCTGGACCGTTTACAGTAACGTGGACGAATTCGGCGCCTCATCAAACATTATACTACAGAGTATATATTACAAAAGCAGATTGGACACCAGACCAACCATTGACTTGGGATAGCCTAGAACTTCTAGTAGAAACAGATCCTAGAGATGCTTCGGCGACAGATATAATAGATTTAGTATTGCCCGAAAGAACTGGTAAACACGTTCTTTATAGTATTTGGCAACGATCGCTTACTCCCGAAGCTTTTTACTCAACTAGTGACATTGATTTCGGAGAAACCTCAGAACCTAGCCCTCCTGTTGGATCTTTTACAAGTGATAATGGTCGATGTGGTGGTCCAGACGTTGAATTTGATGCATCTGCCTCATATGATCCTAACGGAGATGAATTGACATATACTTGGGATTTTGGAGATGGTACGACTGCAGAAGGAGTTACTGTTTCTCATAGTTATTCTGGTTTAGATAGTGCCACAGTTACATTGACTGTTAGCGATGGACAGTTCAGTACAGGTGTAGTAGAAACAATTAATTTGGTTGTGGATCAAAACTGTGAAGACGTAGTTTGTCCTTTTGATACACCAACTGCAAATCCTCTGCAATCTATAGTAGGATCTTATCAAAATATTTATGTATTAGGCGAAGATGGACCTGATTTAAGTAATCTATTCAAGTTTGATATAAACTGGAATTTGAGTAATCCTGATGGCTTATATCAATTCTCTTTCCACACTTTTAATGGTATTCCTGCTTACTGGAATGATTTACGACCTAATTTAGTACATAGTTTTACTTCTTCTAATCCAGAAGTTACATTTACTAATACTGGTTTTGAAGGATTAGACGGCTCTTACTTTGTTACTATTGATGATGGTAATTTTGTAATGGTTTCTCAAACTGGTGGATTTACAATATATTTTAGTACATCAGAAACAGCTCCTGAGTGTGGTGATACAGGATCAACAAATACTGCTCCGGTAGCCAATTTAAGTGCCACTCCTATCGAAGGAACTACTCCATTAGAGGTAACTTTTGACGCTTCAGGATCTACAGATGCTGATAATGATGCCCTTACATATAGTATTAATTACGGAGATGGAACTTCTGGAACAGGAGTAACTTCAACGCACACATATACAACAGAAGGAGTATATATTGCAACTGTTACAGTTGATGATGGAGAAAGTGGAACAGATACTGCATCCGTTACTATTACAGTTATAGATGATGATAATCCACCAACAAATACCGATCCGATAGCCGATTTAAGTGCTACTCCGATTGAAGGAACTACTCCATTAGAAGTAACCTTTGACGCTTCAGGATCTACAGATGCTGATAATGATACGCTTACGTATAGTATTAACTACGGCGACGGAACTTCTGGAACAGGAGTAACATCTACCCATACATACACTACAGGAGATTACATAGCAACAGTAACTGTGAGTGATGGAAAAGGAGGAACAGATACAGCATCAGTTACTATTACAGTTACAGATGATGATAACCCGCCAAGTGGTGATTGTACTTATGGTACGCCGCTAGCTTCAGCATTGCCAACTACAGGACATACTCCTTATACAAATGTTTATGTATTAGGAACTGGTGGTCCGAACTTAGATAGTGTAACTAAATTTACTGTAAACTGGGACTTAGAAAATAATGGTCTTTACCAATTTTCATTTGATTTAAATACAGGACCATGGTATATGAACTTCTCTAATGCCACACATAATTTCAATCAAGCAAACCCACAGATTTCTCTTGTAGGAACAGGTATTACAGGTTTAGATGGAGATTACTACGCCGCGCTAGACGAAGGAAACTTTGTATTAGTAAGTGATACGTATACGATCTATTTTAGTAATTCTACAACAGCTCCTAATTGTGAAGATGAAGCAAAAACTTTTGAAGAGCTTCCTTTTACTATGTATCCGAATCCAGCAACAACAAGTGTTTCGATACAAAACAAAAAGGACCTTAAGAATTATGTAATTAGTATTATTGACCTTAACGGAAGACAAATAAAATCTATGTCAATCCTAGATAGTACTACGAATATGACTTTTGATATTTCTGAAGTTCCAACGGGATTATACCTAGTAAAAATTTCAGATCTTTCAGGATACACGCGCACTTTAAATTTAATAGTGAAATAAAATCCTGATAGAATATAATTCAAACTAATAAATAAAGGAGAGCAGTCTATCCTACTCTCCTTGTCTAAACAAAAAACAACCTTCTAAATTTTAGAAGGTTGTTTTGGTTTATATAATGTCGTATTCTGAAGTATTACACATTTTACTATAACCAAGCCACACTGCCTATCAAGAGCTATGCTGCGAACAATTATATAGAAAAACCTACGTTCTAAATTTATAACTCAAAAAGTAAATGATTATAACGGTTTTTGAACTTATTACTTTTCACACTAAAAATACTGCTCTAAAGAAAAAGTGGTTACCAATTGCTGTTTCTCTTAGTTTATTTAACCTACAAGCACAAGTAAAGTTAAGAATAGAACCTGGGGTTCTCTTAGAAACAGATTCTGAAAACATAGGTATATTATTGAACATTGAACCCCAAATTAAAAGTTCAAAAAACACGGTTATTGGATTAAGAATAGGAATTGCACTAAATCCTCAAAAATTTGAAATTAATGAGAGTTCCCCGTTTTTTATTGATGATTTAGATGATAATGGAATCATTTCATTTGTACCAACTTTTGATTATTACTTAAATGAAAATGATTATCGCCCTTACATAGGATTGGGTATAGGGTATTATATTTTTAACGATATGGATGTTTCTAACCGAAATGGCACCACAGACCTATTAGAAGGTAGTGTTAATAATCAACTGGGATTACTATTTAGAGGGGGACTTGAATTGGGTACTACAAGATTTGGATTAGAATACAATTTTATCACTCAGGCTGATATTATAATACCAAATGGTGAGGAAATAGGTACTGTTAACAATAGTTATTTGGGCATATCTATTGGGTTTATGCTTGGAGGAAATAAGCACCTCAAAAAATTATGAATTTGATGTATGGCTAGCATGCTTGTACTTATTGACCAAAAATAAATCAAGATATAGTGTTCATCATCATACCAATAGTCTATTATTTAGTATACCAAACCTTTATTCTGAACATGTACCATTTGTTAGCTCCTCTACAGAAGGATTAAAAAAGTTGTCTTCTACCTGAAACCCTGCTGTGAAATCCAAGGACTGTATTAAAGGCAAAATATCACAATAATTCGTTAATGCTCTATTATTTCTTATTTGTAAAGTCGTTCCAACATGGGCTAAGTTTTCTAACCCTTTAAGGTTAGGAATATCGGTATATGAAATCCAAAATTCTCCCGTTACTTCTGTTAAATTCGAAAGAGTAGATAAATCTGAAATTTTTAATTCTTCATCTTCATCTCCTTCTACATCTCCAAATATAGTTAAGTCTCCTTCAATCTTTTCAAAATTATATGCTGTAAAAGTTGCAAGCTCTACGGCCGAATCGATTCTCATATCGCCGTGATATGTATTCTCTGGTATTTCACGGTCACAATCCCCATCACTAACCTCACTTCTACTAGGATTATACCTATTATACTCAGTATACAATATTCCTGTAAAGCTTCCTGAAGTAAATAAAGGTTTTAATCCACAGTAGTTATACAATATATTGTTATTTCTAATCCTAATATCACCTTCTACAGTTGCTACATTAGACAGAGCATCAAGGTTATCTATTTTAGGGCAGCCTGCCATTTCTAACTGATACAAGTAATCTATATTACTAAGACCATTAATATTTTCAAGATTTTCTTGGTTAGAAATTAAACAGATATTTATCGAAGTAATATGAGATAATCCATCAATATTTTCTAATTTTTCATTTCCACGCAAATTAATAACATGGATAATAGACTTTTTAGTTGGGAAAAAATCTAAATTTTCTAATTCAATGTTATTCCACATGGTAACATTTGTTTCTTCTAATTCTATATCTTCTATACCTTCTAAAGAAGTTATAAGCGTGTTATTTATGTTAAGGTTTTTAATTTTCTTTATTTGTTGTAAAGGTAAAAGATTTGTCAAATCATAATAGGTGCCTGTTGGATTACACCAGCCTAAGCATAAATCCCCATTAATAGCTGTATACCCACGCGCAATAAAATCATTAAGTTCTTCCTGGGTGGTTAAGAGAAGATCTTCATCATAGGTAGCACTTACCCCTTTACCAATAATTTCAACATGTAATTGGTTTGTGTTACTATCGTTATTGTAGAGAATCAAATCGCCTAAATATTCTGTCTCTGTATCTGGCGAAAAAGTAATAGTTACATCTTGAGATGCTTCTTTTTGAATACTTCCCGACTCCCAGTTACTTTTATACCCGTTAGGTAATTCTATTCTTGATATTGATAATACCGCATTACCATCATTATGGATACGTATTTCTAATTCTTTACTAACTCCTGTTACAAGATCTCCGAAATTCAAAATTGTAAAATCATCTAAAACTTCAACTCTAATAGATGGTTCGTCAATAAGTACATCATCGTTTGATACTTGGTTATCATCTGAAGAAGTACAATTGGCAAATAAAAGTAATAGAAATCCAAGTACTTGTATATTTTTCATAGGGGCAATTTATAAGGGCACCAAAAGTACTAAATAAAAAAAGAATATCACTTTTATACTTTTTTAAAGAAAACTGTACACATTTCGCTTCATAATCAACTATTCATAAATCCCTTTATTTTATGTGCTATTCTTTTTTTTTATAAGACGAAGGAGTGAATACATGACAATCACATTTGTAATAGACATGCGTTAATTTTCTATATTTACTCATCTTAATGACAAAGTCTTTAAAACATGACCACCGCCAAAGACGATAGTTTTTTATAAGCAAATAAATAATAAACCAAAATTTTGAATATCTTTTTTTTGTTTTTTAAACATACTAACCAACCAGTATTATGAAAATTAAAAAATTACTAATTATAGCTTCTTTTGTTTCATTATCTTCCTGTGCACAGCAGTCTATAGAAGATTTAAAGAAAAAATCAGAAAACGGGGATTTAGAATCTCGTTTTGAATTAGCGCAGATGTATTTGGATTCCTCAGGTTCTCATTATAAAAGGGACAGCGGAATGTTGTTATTAAAAGATCTGGCAGATATAGATCATCCTAAAGCCCAACACTTATATGGTGTTCAATTACTTTCGGGAAAAGACGGGCTTTTACCCCAAAATCAAAAAATGGGTTTTGAATACATTACGAAAAGTTCAGATAACATCTACCCTCCTGCAAAAATTGATAAGGGACTCTGCCACTATTTTGCTTTTCGTAGAAATAATGCAGACGTAATTAAGGGTATCGCAGCCATGGAAAGTGGTTTAAGAAATGAGCTTAAGGACGATAATGGTATGATCTCTCCTCTGTATATAGAAAAAGTACTGAATTTGGCCAAGGAAAATAGTGTTTTACTAAAAAGTCTTGCAACTGAGAAAAAGGAGCAATTTTTAAGAGGATTTTACACTAAAAATACCTTTAATGAAAAAAAGGTTAACCATGCAATGTCCCTATTTGGAAAAAAAGCAAGTAAAGAGTCGGATAAGTTAGGTAATACTACTTTTAAGAAAAATGAAGAAAAGGCTGATCTTATAATGACCTTGATTCAAAACAAGAAATATAAACAGTTGTTCGCATTAGGCGATACAAAATTTAAAGAAAAATATGTTTCGGCAGAAGCTTTTTCAAGATTTTTGGAAAGCATGACCGTCTATTATGGAGATCTCCTTTACCCTATATATTTAGGTAGTTCTAAATCTGAATCTACTTCTATAAAAGATGGAAAAATCACTAAATCATCTAAGGTTTTCTTACGTCTTGGTCTTGATTTTCAAAAAATTAACTGCGAATTAAAACTAGAACTGAAGGGTAATTCTGATCCAGTGATCCTAAGAGGTTTTGACGTAAAAATTAATTCAATTGTGGCAGATGCTATTTTTGATCCAACAATAAATGAAATAGACAGCCTGATATCGGTAGGAAATTATAAACAAATCTATTCCCTATCCTCATCAGAAATAAAATCTTACTATACTGAAGATGATTTTATCTCTGCTCTTTCTGGGTATAACAACGTAAGTTTGAAAGAAAGAAAAATTATAAGTCTTGATATAAATATGGTCGAAGGAACCGTTATCCACTCAGTCTCTTATAAATTAGTCGAATCAAGTATTTATATGAAATTATTGTTTTCCACTTCTTCAGAAAAAGGAAATTATACAATAGAAGGGATTTCATTTTCGAAGGATAAGCTTTAAAAGTTATATTATATTCTTTTTTTTATAAGACGAAGGTGTTGTTCCTACGAACTTTTTGAATGCAGCATTAAATGATGATAGACTACTAAACCCGGTATCATAGGCTATAGATGAAATAGTAAAATCCTTATTTTTTTCATCTAACAAACGTTGTTTTGCTTCCTGAACTCTATAATAATTCACAAAATCATTAAAATTTTGTTTTGCGTATTGATTAATTACTTCAGAAGTCTTTTGTGTGTTTTTACCTACTAATGCGCTTAATTTAGAAAGTGAAACATCTGATTCTAGATATAATTTATCTGTGATTAGTATATTAGATATTTCTTCAAATAAGACGCTATCATTTGCTTTAAACGCTTCTCCATCAATATCAGTTGTCTTTAACTGAAAGGCTTGATAGCTTAAAAAGTAAATCACAACCGAATACATAATAGGTCCTACAATATAGGGTACTGTATCTTCGATTATATTTAAAAAATAGGAGATCCAAATGACCAGAAACCCAATAATTAGAATATATAACCATCTTAATATTGCCTTTTGAGATTTTGTTTGTAAAGAGTCTCGAAACTCATTTTTTACTTTCTGTATTAATTTACTTGAGATAAAAATATAGAAAGCAAAATGTAGGTATATAAAAATAATAATGCTTCCGAATACAATGACAGCCTCTTTATTATTGTTGTCAAACCAATTTTTTGTCACAAAAAAACTTATTATAAAAAGTACTAGAAAAGGAAATAGTTCTAATAAATAAATGTTCTCGACTTTGAAATCAGGACGCGTCATGGCCAAAACGTACCATCTCAATAAGGGACCAATGAGCAATATAAAAGCTAAACCTGCAAAAATAAATATAGGTTCTAGGTCATTACCAAAATTTAACAATACAGATTTTCCTACTCTAAGAGCCATAAATATTAAAATCAAGCTTAATAGAATATTTGCTACTGCTTTTTTCTTTTTAAAAAAACACAAATAGATTGCAAATAGAATACCGTGTAGAAAACCTGCACTGCTAACAATAATGAGAAATATATCTGAAAAATTCAATTAGTTTTTTTTCAAATTTAGTTATATTTTTTCTTTATTCTCTTCACATTTTTTGGCAAAAGAAACGAGGCCAATCATATCATAAAACCCTCCTACTTCACCTTTCATAGCAGCTACGATAGCATGCTTAGCAATTAATTCTCTACTCATGGGTACGTTTTCTTTTAGAAGCATCGTTTTAATGACTTCTTTGGCTTTTTTCTTGCTTTCGGCATGGTATGTTGCGATTACTTTCACTGCATTTTCTTCATTTGTAATTTTTCTAAATTTTGGCATATGCCCCAGCCGTTCAATCATATTTTCTGCAACTGCCCAAGTAGACCATGGATTTTGTCCTGTTATCAAATTTTGATCTTGACTTACTTTTTCTAAGTACATTTCTCCTTCATTAAAATTTCCTCCTTGCTCAATAATCCTATCCTGCAGTAGAAAAGGGAAAATTGATTCAGCATCTGATGTAAGAAGTAGTTCTTCTTTATTGGTAAAACCACTTACTTTTTTATTTTCTAAAAGTCGATGACCATTGTTTAATATTACATTAACCAAAGCTGCTGGTCCATGACAAACGGCTCCAATCACTTTATCAGACTCATAATAATCTCGTATCATAGACTGCATTTTTTTATTATCCGGAAAATCAAACATAGCTCCTTTTCCACCCACAAAAAACACGGCTTGATACTCTTCTGCAATGACATCATCCATAGGAATTGTATTACTTGTTTTGAGTTGAGCAATTTCATCATTTAAAAAAGCATAATCAAAAGGTCCCATATCCTCATCATCAATTACTACAGGAGGTTTTCCTCCTAGTGGGCTTGCAATATCAACCTCAAAACCATTAGCCTGAAATACATAATAAGCACGTGATAACTCTGTAAGCTCATACCCTGTACTTTTATCTGTATTTCCTATTCTATCGGTACTAGTTACTACAGCTAAAACCTTTCCTCTGACCGGTATTATGTTTTCTGACAAATAGGGCAAGTCTACTACTACTGTAGTTTCTAATGTTGGAGATCTATGTGGTAGCAAACCTTTGAACCAAAGTCCAAAAGAAATGAGAACAATAATAAGACTTGTTACAAAGACGAGCGTCCACTTTATAAAACGATATTTTTTAAACATACTATTTCATTTATAATTTATACTGCTAAAGTGCATAAAGAAATGCTCAATAACTGTTTAAATTATAATTCCGTCAGAAGAAAAAACATTCCGTAAGCCTTATTCATAGTGTGGTTGAACACGATTTTTGTGATTCTTCCCTTTATAAAGGCCTTAAAGCTCTCCATTGATTTTTCTTATTAGTTTCAGTATCATAGAACGATGACTAAAGTAAAACGGGAAGGCAGAAATATAATGAAGTAGTCATATTTGTTGTGTAATAAAGTAGTAGATTTTCTATTTTATTAAAAGGGTCTAAATAATTGTGAGGAGTCGTTATTTAAGTAGTTGAAAACAAAAGGTGCTTCAAATCATAAAATTGAAGCACCTTTTTTTAAAGCGTAGTCAAATAGTCCTAAATTCTTATTTAACAATTAATTTTTTCACTACATCTTTACTTCCTTCAGATTGAATTTTTACTACATAAATTCCAGAACTTAACCCTAAGCCTTTAGTAGAAATAGTATTTACTCCAGAATTTAACACAGTTTCATGCTTTTTCTGCCCTAATGTAGTGTATATACTAACCGATATCTTTTGAGTACTTTCTGAATTTACGGTAAGAATAAATCGATCATTTGTTGGATTCGGAGTCATTTTGATAGCACCTATACCTTCATCTTCGGTACCGAAAATAGGTTCCTTTGTATCTAATTGCGCAATAATTTCTTTTGCTGATAAAGATCCGTTACAAGATCCTTCATATACTTTTACATTAGCGAACAAAGAGTTATTACCGCTACCCGCATCATTATCATTAATAAATACAAGCCTATTAGCAGTCCCTGTATAAAAATTCCCTACCGGAATTGTATACGTTGTCGTTCCGCTTCCTGAATAATTATCAAAGTTAGTAACACCATAATCCTGAGTACCATGTACTTCAAAATACAACGTAGACGTTAACGTATTATCACTTTCGAAACCAACACCATGAATTTCACCTTGAGAAGTACTTGTAAACTCAAATTCTAATATGGTATTTTCTGTAATGGTATAGTCAAAAGGAATTTGTTTCCAAGTATTATTTCTTAAGATTAGGCCTGTCCCTCCTCCACTAATTTCGAAAGTACCATCATTATCTTGATTCGAAAACGATGTTATTTGAGTGGTACCAAAATCAACCTGATCACAATCACCCCCAGGATTATCAGTACCATTAGAAATACTCAAAGCATCAATAGCAATATCACCTTGCCAACTACTACCCGAAACAGCATTAATTCTTAATTGTACGCTGGATTGTCCTGCATACTCAGAAAGTGCTATATCTGCTTGGTTCCATCCGGTACCTTGCTCACCGGTTTGACTAAAAATAGACGTCCAGCTTCCGGTATTGTTAATTCTAGCTTCTACAGTTAGGTTTCCTACTGCGCTACCAATCATATGATAACTAAATTGAAGCCTTGGTGTTGTTAATCCGCTTAGGTTAATACAAGGAGAATTTAAGATTCCTCTTTTAGAAGGGAATCCTTGTCCGTTTCCAGAGACTTCTAAATAAATGTAAGAACTACCATCGACAGCATCAGATGGACCAGTGCCTGTAGACGGTGTTCCATTAGAATCAACGGTCCAGTTTAAGTCATCATCAGTAGCTTGTTCCCAATCACCTATATTTCCTTCAAAACTTTGATTATAGGGAAAAGAAGACACATTTCCTAAGCAAACATCATCTACAGGTGGCGAGGATGGATCTATTTCTCCGTCTATATCAAAACGGGAAAAGAAATCCCAAATTTCTTGAGAGGTACTTACATTTCCTCCTATCCAACTATGTCCCTTACCTCCTACTGATATAAACTCTACGGTAACGCCATTGTCTCCATTATCCCATATAGAACGAGTAGAGCCACTACCCAGACTTATGACATCAGGTGAACTATCACCGTTATTGTAATCAGACCAATACTCCATAACATCCTGAATGGACTTACCCAAAAAACCACCTGAAATTGGAATCACACCATCACTGGTTCCTGTAATTTGTAATATAGGAGTTGGATGTACTGGCTGGCATTGACCATTATCTATCCAACTTGCAGTCATACTTCCTGCAACAGAGGCAATAGCCGCAATTCTAGAACTTAACTCGCATGCTAATCTATAACTAAAATAGCCTCCATTAGAGAAACCTGTAGCATAGATACGCTTTTCATTAATATTATAATCTTCCTGAATTTTGTCAATAAGAGCATTAGAGAATCCAAGGTCATCTTCGGAGCCACCAAAACTATTATTTATAGCCCAACCGGCAGAACTTCCCAAACCTTGGGGGGTAGCAAATATAAATTGATTGTCTTCTGCCAATTGCTGAAAATTACTTTGGTTATATTGTATATCAATAGTGTTTGTAAAACCATGGTAATTCAGAATAAGTGGAACTGGGTTATTAGGATTATAACTTTGTGGTACATAAAGACGATATTCCCGTGTTCTTCCGTCAAATTGTAATGTTGTATTAATAACCTGCTGTGCATATGTAGCAATAGTAGTTATTAATGTAAAAAGTAAAAGTAAAATACTTTTTTTTGTGAATGTTCGTTGAGTTTTCATTTGAGTTTGTGTTTTGTTAAGTTTTAAGATTAACTATAATGTGTATTAAACTAATATACCCGTACAATATATCTTACTCTCTTCGGAACAATAAGAAAAAATACGAAATACATAATTATAGATATAAATATAACACAATAATTAAGAATATGTTAATTATGTATTTCTTTTAATGCGATATTTACACTAAAGTATGGGTGGGAGAGTTTTAATAATAATGCTTCTTTTCTTTGCCTTAAATTGAAGTTTTGGAAAAGACGGGTACCAGAGAAATATATCATTCCTTCAAAAAAGAAGTACGAACGATTGAATTAATAATATAGAGGTATAAGCTAATTTGATTTTTTAAATACGTTCTCTAATGAACGATTATTTTCTTAATTTTCTTCTTTCCCATTGTTACATATAAAAAGTTAATTCCTGTAGACAAAGAATTTGTATTTAATTCTATAAATTGATTGGTATTGGTTAATTCAAATGATTTTTTAAATACTGTTTTCCCATTTACGTCTGTGATTCTTACAAAAGCATCATTACCATTAGAACCACATGCTGCTACATCAATTATGATATCATTCCCTTTTATAACGGGATTAGGATATATATGTAAATCACTAGTACTAGTATTTGAATAAAGTGAGTCCCCTATTTTATTGGGCAAGACAATTTTATTTCCTTCCAAAATTACCTTATCCGAGTTATTTAAAGATCCATGTATATTATTAATGTGTCTATGGCAGTCTTTGGTCACAGGTATTGTAGTTCGGTCATGGCTATTTTTTGACGCTATCCGACATTCTTCTTCAATGGGGTGATTTTCTATATAGTTGCTTAATTGTAAATAAGCGGATTTAGTAGTTGTATCAAGTTGCTCATCATTTTTTTTTGAGCTTGTTATTGATTGGTTTATACTCGCGATATTGGTTTCTCCCCAATTATAAGAAGGCGTCCCATACGCTTTTAACTCTATGAGATGTACTGCTGGGTTCAGCGAATTATAAGTCATATTTACTTTAAGAAACCTAGTATTAATATTGTTTAAATCAGCATATATATCACCTATTCTAACAGATAGTGATTCGTCATTTTTATTAATTATTGTGGTCCAATGTATGCCATCCAACGATGTTTGTATGGTATAATTATAATATCTGATACCATCGTAATAAGGAATAATTACAATTTCATTTAAGTTGTATACATCCAGTAGGTCTACTTGCCACCATTGATCAGTAATTGTATGAGGGTTTGCACCCCACCATCTTTCTTTAGAGATATTACCATCTACTACAAATGAACTGGGATGATTGCTATCATTACTAGAAGATGTTGTGGGCTTTCTTAATGCAACATTACGTCTAGGATGTGGATATCGATACGGGCGATAATCAGCAGGTATCTCTAAAAAGTAATCTCGATTTTCTTCTAAAGAAGAACTACATGCATTTACAATACCATTAGTCATATTTGCCCATGGGTACAAGTCATCATTATTAGTATTATTCCATATATAAAGAGATCTAGTTTGATTCGTTCCAGGATATGTACCACATGGGAATCCTTGCGCAGATAAAGCTATTGTGCGTATAATTTTACTATCAATTGCATTATCAAAAATCACTCCATCTCCTCCTCTTATACCAATAGCGGCATATACAAGATTATCACCGGTTTGCGACATGTATGTGTTATTGTATATTTCATAACTACGAGATCCAGCAGGTAAAGATGATTTACCATGAGCATCTGTCATAGCATAATTTTTGGTATCATCAGTATGTGTGACTTGGTTATATCTAAATACATATCTAGAACCTCCGTTAGAAGCAATATGGTGACGATTTCCCGAAAAGAGATTATCTTCTATATATACTGCATTATCGGTTCCTAATTCTAATTCTGGCCATGTACTACCTCCATAAACCACTATGCCATATCCGTAGTTTGCGATAGAAGAATAGAAATTATTAATAAATTCATTAGAGAATATTACACCTTTCTGTCTTTCTGTATATCCTACTGTTATGGCAGCATTGGCAAATTTAGAAAATTTGCACCCCGATACTATAAAGTCTATACAACCATTAAAAAAGCCAACTCCATTTGTATAATTTTTAGTCTCTAATTGTGATGTACTCGGATTGGAAACAAAAAAACCTTCAAATCCAATATCATGTAATTCATTGGGTAATCCATTAGACCCATCAAAAGATATGAGGTAATTAGAGGTTAATTGATTACGCCTTATGATTGTATTGGCACTGCCACTACCTATTAGACTTATTCCTCCGGGTACAGTAAGCGTATTGATACCCCAGTCACTAATTCCTGATGGAATAAATATTTTATCTCCCGAAGAAGCTGCGTTTACTGCTGTTAATACATCATTGTATGATGAGCTATTTGCATAGATATCACCTGCGTTAACATTTTGTATAAAAAATATTAGTAAACAGAATATTGTTACTCTTATAGAAAAACTTAGTGTCATTTTTTCTCTGTTTGTTCTGGGCCATATATACTTTTGTAAGCATGATTCTAATGCTTATTATAATAATTCAAAAATATTTTCAAAAATTAGTAAATTAAATTAGAACACATATTTATAAAAGTTATTTCTTTCTTTAAGAGAAGTTAATTATTTCATCCACATATTTTTTATTGAAATATTTTTTGTTTCTAAGTTCTGATATATTTAATTATTGAATTTGTTAAGACTAAAAAATAAAAACATTGAGATACCTCGCTCGAATTATTTAGTTTCTAGGTAGTATATTTGTTTTAATTATTATGCTTAGCAAATTAAGCAGTCATTTCTTTACATCCCTATGCCTTTTAAAAAATTACATCCTAATATTCAAGACAAGTTAGAATATCTAGAAATAGCAACACCTACTTCTTTTCAAAAGAAGAGCATTCCTGTAATAAAAAGTGGAACTAATGTATTTTGCACCGCTCCTAAAGAAAGCGGAAAAACAACCACTCTTATACTTACCACACTGCAAAAACTAAAATGTGAAGCTGTTGGAAATGCTCCTAGAGCCGTGGTTTTAGTTGAAAATAAGGAAAAAGCATTAGCCTTATACGATGAATTTATGGAATATACTAAACGTAATTCATTACGTGTATATGTTGGTTATGAACAACTTCATATAGATATACAGAAATCAGAAATTTTTGAAGGTATCGACATTCTAATTTCTACGCCCAAGTCAATGAACAAGTTATTCCTATTAAACGGAGTAAGTGTCTCTCAATTAAAGATTTTTAGTATAGATGATGCTGAATTTTTAATTCAGAATTTGGCATATACCGCACTTTTATCGATTACACAAAGTATTAAAAAATGTCAATACGTGATGTATTCAGAAAAAATGCATCCGAAACTAAAACGCTTTGAGTCTTATTTTATGGAGCATTCTAAAACAGTCACTGGTTAAGAAATCGTTTCGATGATTTATGATTACTTCATAATAACAACTAAAAAATGATGATACCCAAACTACACTATATATCCCAAGGAAACTCTCCTAAAGAGCATATAGAAAATATCCAAAAGGCATGTACCTCTGGTGCTGAGTTAGTGCAATTACGTTTAAAAAATGTTTCAGAAAAAAAAGTTCTAAAAACCGCCAAAGAGGTTAAAGAGATTACTTCTCATTTTCAGACTCGGTTAATTATTAATGATTATTATAAAATTGCAAAAGAGATTAAAGCGGATGGTGTTCATTTAGGAAAAACCGACTCCTGCCCTACTATTGCCAGAAAACATTTATATCCCTGGCAAATAATTGGTGGAACCGCCAATACTTTAATAGACTGCCAAAAACTTATTAATCAAGAAGTTGATTACATCGGCTTAGGGCCTTTTCGACACACAATCACTAAGACTAATTTAAGTCCAATTTTAGGAATAAACGGGTATGCAGAAATTATAGATGTACTAACAACTAAAACACCAATTATTGGTATTGGTGGTATAACTACTGAAGATGTTAAAGGTATACTAGAAACGGGTATTTCAGGAATTGCTGTATCAGGAGAAATTACTCGTAATTTTAATACTATTAGAACTTTTAACCAACTCTTAAAAGCATCCTCGACAGAAGAACAACGCTATACGTTTAAGTGATACCTTTTATGCATTTGTAAGCGTTACTCTATAATAGTTATACAAAAAAGGTATTTATAGCCCCCCATCAGCTCTCTGTATTCTCTAATATAATAGTTAACGCATTATATAACTGTGATACGTACTTTCTTCTTTTTTAATCGAGTATTATTTGTCTTTTTTATTAGGAATGAAGCTTTTTCTTTTGGTACAGCTACAAAAGCACAATCTTGTTTTAATTCAATAATTCCTAGTTCATGTTTTTCTAATCCACCTTGTTTAAAAAACAAACCAGCAATATCTCCCTTAGAAATTTTATCTTTTCTTCCTCCAGAGATAAATAATGTAGCCCATTCTGGGGTAATTTGAGTTGATTTGCTCTGTAATGTTACGATTTCAGAAGTCTCTATAAATTCGGGCAAATATTCATCTGTCCATTGAAGTACATAAGCTGTTCCTTGTGCATTCATTCTTGCAGTTCTACCATTTCTATGAGTAAATTCTTCGGCTTTTAGTGGTAACTGAAAGTGGATTATATAATTCAACTCCGGAATATCTAAACCCCTTGCAGCCAAGTCTGTAGAAACAATAATTTGATGTGTCCCATTCCTGAATTTAATAAGGGCACGCTCTCTATCTCTTTGCTCCATTCCCCCATGAAAACAACCATGGGCAATTTCATTCTCTTTTAAAAAATCACTAACAAATTGAATCGTATCTTTAAAATTACAGAATATAATTCCAGGTTTATTACCAATATGGTATAGTAAATCTAATAACGTTTGTAATTTATTTTTATCCTGAGAAAGAACTTTTTTAACTTCTAAATTAGAAGTTTTTGTATCTAAGTAATTTATAACAAGTTCCTTTTCTAAACCCACAAAATCAGGGATCTCTATATCCTGAGTAGCCGAGGTCAAAATACGTTTTTCTAGATATGTAAGATTTGATAATATCTCACTCATTTCTTTCTCAAAACCAATTTCTAAGGATTTATCAAATTCATCCAACACCAAGGTTTTTATCCCCTCTACCAAAAACGTTTCTCTTCTTAGGTGATCTGCCACACGACCAGGAGTACCAATAAGTATTGCTGGCGGATGCGTAAGTTCTATTTTATCTTTAGAAAAAGGCCTACCACCATATACTGTATTTACTTTATATCCAGTTGCCATTTGACGAACTACTTGCTCTATTTGAATAGCCAACTCGCGGGATGGTACTAAAATAAGTAATTGTATATGTTCACTTTCTGAACTTAGATGCTGTAAAGTTGGTAATAAAAAAGCTACCGTTTTACCCGTTCCCGTAGGAGATAGTAACACCGTATTTGCTACAGAAGATATAGCCAACATGGCTTCCTCCTGCATAGGGTTAAGCGCTTGGATATTTAATTTTGATAAAATCTCCTGTTGCGATTTAAGGTTATTTGCCATACACGTTATTTCTTCTTCGAGGGTTCTGGTTTTGTTGATATAGATGTATTTTGGGCCACATAATTCGACAATAATTTCTCTATTAATTCATCTTTGGTCAAATGATGAAATATTGTTTTCACTTCTGTTTTAAAACGTTCGGATATATCTTTATTCGGCTTTGTTTTAAATATTTTTCTAGCCCACAATACACCTTTATTTTCCTCAATACTTTGAGCGTCTACTTTTTTTAATTCTTTAAAAACAATCCCCAATTCTTCTTCAAAATCTGGGATATCTTCTAACTCTTCATCTTGAATGATCGTCAAAGACAATCCTTTTGCTCCTGCCCTTGCTGTGCGCCCACTTCTATGTACGTATGCATCATAAGTATCAGGCAAATGATAATGTACGACATACGAAATTTCTTTTACATCGATACCACGCGCAGCTAGGTCTGTCGCTACCAAAATTTCTATAGATCCGTCTCTAAACTGCCCCATAGTACGATCCCGAATACCTTGTGTATAACTACCATGTATTGCACCTGAAGAAAATTTATTGATAGCTAAGTTCTTGGATAGTTTATTAACTGCAGCTTTCGTTTTACAAAAAATAATACCTCTTTCTCCTTTTTTAGAATTCAAAAAATGAAGCAATACATCTAATTTTTCTATAGGCTTTACAACTACGTATTGATGATCTATACCTTGATGGCCTATAGTTGTCATATCTACTTCAATATGCACTACATGCTTAGACATATAGTTTTGAACCAATTGCTTGATTGTACCAGGCATGGTTGCTGTAAATAATAGCGTTCTTCTGGATTTAGGAAGTTCTTTTATAATACGATCCAAACCTTCTTTTAGCGCAGTCACCATTTCATCAGCTTCATCAAGAATGAAATACGAAATATTTTTAATATTAATGGCTCCTCGTTTTATTAAATCAGCCAAACGCCCTGGAGTTGCAACGACAATATGTGTATCATTCGTTAAGCGTTCTATTTGAGGTTTTATAGGAGTTCCTCCGCATATACAAGCAATAGATATTTTAGGAATATTTGCAGAAAAAGACATCAAATTAGTATAAATCTGTTGTCCTAACTCTCTTGTTGGTGCTAATATTACCGCCTGAATTTCAGTGTTTTCTGTATCAACTAATTGTAATAAGGGTAGTCCAAAAGCAGCAGTCTTACCAGTTCCTGTTTTTGCTAAGGCAACTACATCCTCTTTTTTATTTAATATTAGAGGTATTACTTTTTCTTGAATATCTGTAGGGACAGAAATATCTAGAGCTTTTAAGTTTTGCTGTAGTTCTTCATTAATTCCTAAAACAGAAAATTGCTTTGACATAAAAATATTTTTGGACAAAGATAACTACAGTTTTACTTGAAAGGATCCCATGACCCATATTAATTTTATTATCCGTTAATTCAGAAAAAAAGTTTTTATCGCAAGCCATGAAAGATTAAATCAAGCATTGGTTATATCAATAGATCATTTACCTAAAAGACTCAAATAAGTTAAATACATCATTTATATATAAATCAAAGGTTGTAAAATGATTCTCACCATCATAAATTACTCTGGATATAGTACCTCCATTAGCTTCTATAGCATCAAATGCACTGATTGAGTTCAACGGAATTACAAAATCATCAGCTGTACCATAATACAAGGTTATAGGATATTGTGGGGTCCAATCAAAAAGATTGTTATCTATAAAAGCCTCAGTAAACTCAGTATCACTTTCGTTAGAAAAATTGTTGATAAACGATGTTGTAAATAATTGAGAAGGATTTGTGTTTATTGCAGTTGCAGGGAATAGCATAGGATCACTTATTGAATTTAAAAGAGCTGCTTGATCGGCAATAACAATATCCTCCCAAGGTCTATTAATCTCATATATGCGATTATATGTATCCAATACCCAGATATAAAAAGACAAAAAAGACAAGTTTTCATCCCTATTAATTACATCTAAGGAAAAAGCCGTTTTATTGTAAGCTCCTGATGCTGGTGCACTCATGGTTACTACCCAATCCGAATTTTTCTCGATATACTTATGTAATGCCATGGTAGCTCCTCCTCCCTCAGAATAACCGGTTAAGAATAATTGATTAGAAATAGTAATATTCTTTTCTTCAAAAAACTCCTTAGCAGCAACAATCATATCATACGACGTGCTTGCTAATGTCGCTGCATGCTCATAGGGGTGTAACTGATCAGAAGATTCGCCATACCCTATATAATCGGGCATAATAACTGCGTATCCATTAGAGGCAATCATAGCTCCTTCTCGACTTGCTACAGATGTATTACTAAAAAAAGAAGGAGCTTGGCTGCTATTAGTAATAGTACCATGCTGATAGGATAAAAGAGGTATTTCCTCATTAAGTTCAGGTACTAGAACAAGGCCTGAAACATTAATTAAGTCACCATCTACATTAACTGTTTTATATATTATTTTGTAAACATCTACTTCATTACTTGCGGTAGTATTTATTGCACCACCCGCTCTATTATTAATATCGTCAATACTTAATTCTGTAACTAATGTCGAAGAAACTAATGCACTAGTATCCGAAGGGTTTTCAGAATCATCTGTAGTATTTGTGCAACAAACTATAATATATAAAGTAAAGAAACCTAAGAATTTTAGAAAAATTTGCATGGCTACATTTTTTTAGTAATTAGTTATTTTATTGAAGTCTTACATATCTATATTAATGAAGCTATTAATTTTTAGAATTATATACTCCATACCATACATATTCGATTTAAAATTTTCTTACATAACCTCACTACGCCAACAATAGACCTATAAAAACTAAACTAGTTACAAATCCCACCAATCTTGATATACTGTTGTGCTATCTTTTACGATAACGGGTTGACCTATTTTAGGAGCGATCATAGGCAAGTTGAGTTCATTTGACTTTTTTCGTACTCTAATAATAGGGTCTGTCCAACTATGTAGAGCTAACTTAAAACCTGCCCAATGAATAGGCATTATTTTTTTGGCTTGTACATCAACACCAGCTTGTGCAGTTTCTTCTGGCATACAATGAATATCGGCCCATTTCTCATTATACTGTCCACACTCCATTAACCCAATATCAAAAGGACCATATTTTGCACCTATTTCTGAAAAATGTTTTCCATAACCACCATCACCGCTGAAAAAGATATTTTCGAACTGTGACTGAATAACCCATGAACTCCACAAAGTAGTTTGGTTTTTACCAATTTTTCTACCAGAAAAATGTTGCGCAGGAGTACAAACTAATTTTAGATCGTCGAACAATGTTTCTTGCCACCAATCTAGTTCTACAATTTGGTTCTTATCAATACCCCAAGCCTCTAAATGTATCCCAACACCGAGAGGGACAAAATAACGTTTTACTTTTTCCTTTAGTTTTATAATCGATTCATAATCTAAATGATCATAGTGATCGTGAGAAATAATTACTGCATCAATTTGTGGTAATTTATTGATTGTTAGTGGCATTTCTTTATTAAATCGATTCTCGCCTAACCATGGATGCGGTGCTGCCACTTTTCCAAACATAGGATCCAGTAATATATTTTTATTTTCTATCTGTAATAAAAATGCCGAATGCCCATACCAGATCAATCTTGCATCTCCATTATAATCCGCAACTTTTGTAGAATCAACTTTCTGAACCTGCAAATCATCTTTTGGCCTGCCTTTGGGTACTTTAGTTGTAAAAAAGGTATAAGCTAAGCCCATCATTTCACTAAACCCCAAGTCCTTGGGAACATCTTGTTTATTAACGAACCTTCCCTCTTTATAATTCTCAGAAGTAGCATATTGTTGTAATGATTTTTCAGACATATCCCCTCCAAAACTTGGATAAAATTTGACAAATAAGAAATATAAGACGATCAATACGACAATAAGAAGTACAAAGAATATTAACATTCGTTTCAAGGAGTTAAAAAGTAATTTCACAACTATAAATTATTAATTTTAAATATCCATATTTTGAAAGACTATCTGGTTTTTTCTTTAATTTTTTAACAAAGTATTGACTTTAATCAAACCAAACACCCTACAATGAGTAGTGTGATTATTCGTTATATGTTATAATGCATTGTCAAATTTTGTATTCAAAACCTGAGTATAATATAAATCAATCACCTATCTATTATTGAAAATCGATAATGAAAAATATTATTTTTTACACATAATTTTCAAAATCGAATAAATGAACTAGTTTAAAATTGATCGAATTCTCAAATATTTGAAGAGATATTGATAAATATTTTTTGTAAATTTATTATGAAACCTTCTTATAATTTGACATAAACTTGATTTAAAAAACTCCCCAATGAAAAAAGCTTCATATTACATAGTATTTTCTGTACTTATTATGATAACAGGATGTAGCACAGAAGATTCTGATTTTGATGGAAATACTTCGCAGTATGGCGCAGATGCCGAGGAATTGGATACAAATGGATTACCAAAATTACTTTTTGATGTTGCAGCTCCTTCTATAGCAAATAATTCCTCCTATACAATTGATCTAGAACAATGGGATATTCCTAATAATGGTACCGAAGCTCTCAAAACGACAACAAATCTGCAAGCAGCCATTGATTGGGCCCGCGATGAAGGCTATACACAGGTAACATTACCAGATGGAGAATATTTAGTGGGTCAAGATTCTAGTGACATATATCATGGTGGTATTGATATTTACAGTAATACTGAGTTTATATTTAGTGAAGGTGCAGTGTTGTCTATAGAAACTAATAATAAATGGAATTACTGCATTCTACGTCTTAATGGTGAAAATATAATAATCAGAGATGGTACCATCAAAGGAGATCGAGACACGCATATTTTTACCCCCCGCGATAGTGATGGTAAAACAGCGCATGATGAAGGACATGGTATTTGTGTATGGGATACTAATCAGGCCCTAATAGAAAATATGGAGATTTATAATGTAACTGGGGATGGCTCTTTGATACTAGATTCTAACGATGTTACATTTACTAATAATACTATTTATAATAATAGACGTCAAGGTATTTCTATTGTGGGTGGTATTAGGGTTAAAATAACTAGTAATGAAATACATCATATCGAAGGAACACCTCCTCAATTTGGTGTTGATATCGAGGGACCTGGACGCGTCGATGAAGACATAGTAATTCAGGATAATTATTTTCATCATAATACAGGCGGAGATATTGTGAATACCAGTGGTGAAAATGTGTATATTCTTGATAACACAATGGAGCAAGGAGATGGTAACACCTATGTAGATGGCCCGCTCGTTACTTGGCACACCACTCACAATATTATAGCCCGAAATACAATTAGTATGGATTCGGGATCTGTGAATGGACGATTAGGATATATTCAATACTCAAATGGAGGTGACAAAGGACATAACCGTGCTACCTATGTCCACGATAATGTTTGTAACAATTGTGGTATGTATATGTATGATAGTTCTGATGCCGATGTACGTCGAAACAAGTTTTATGGGTACTTTTTATCATTTACAGAATTCGAAAATGCTATATTAATAGACAACCTTGTTACTTACTCCCCTGACCATCCTAACTTACGTTTTTGTTGGTCATATCGTTTTAATGATGTTACAGGGTTTGCTAGTGGTAATTACTTAGAAGACGCTCTAGAAGAGATCCCTCTATCAGAAACAACTCCTTACTCTCTACAATGTGTAATTGATGGTTGGTAGTAGATATTTCTAATTTTTGGTTAATCTTTATATTCGATTCTATTAAACAGAGTCAAAAGGTAGTATCGAAAAAGAAGAATAGTGTGTATCTTATTTTTAAATAGGATTCTATAACGTATAATTATGGCATTATAGAATCCCGATTCATTTGTACTACACTTAATTATTCTGCCCAAGCACCGTAAAAACAATCAAAAAACTCATTAATTACCTGTGAACAGATTCTGAAAGACCATTGGTCATTAGTTCTTCATCAAATTTGATAGTTTTCATGACCAAAATATCTGGTAAATTCATTTGCTGAGATTCATACATCATGGGCAATTTTAAGTTCCCTGATGTATTCGTAGTGATATTTGCTTGGGCTTTTTCCCATCTAGGCGGATGCAATTGTAGATTTCCACTCTTTATTTCACGTCGTTCTCTCTTTGTCGCCCACCCGATCATTACATTTCTAAAATGCTCGTCTACGGCGGGTCTTACCACCCATACCCTACATCTCAAAATACTCCCTCCTCGTATCGTAGTATCCAAAAGAACAAAAAATAAGAATGGTGTGTTATCCATCATTTCTTTAATATCAGAAACTGTTTCTTTCCCACAATTAACGTTATTCCATCTTGGAGTATCGTCAGCGTCCACACAACTTGCTGATTTTACTTCTGAACCATCTTCTAAATCATCCCCTTTACCTCTTTGATTGTTTCCGC
Organism: Aquimarina pacifica; assembly: GCF_000520955.1. Lineage (GTDB taxonomy): Bacteria > Bacteroidota > Bacteroidia > Flavobacteriales > Flavobacteriaceae > Aquimarina > Aquimarina pacifica. Next base: position 25,863 of record NZ_JACC01000002.1, read on the forward strand.
GTATCCCTGTTATTAAAGAAACTAAATGTTGAGAAAGGTATCCGAAATCTAATTGCGAAGTTTGCCTTGTTAGTGTGTTCCATGAACTTAGTTGTGTCCATTGAGGAAGAATGACTTCTTCGACAAATTTTTTGGTCAAAATTTCTCTATCATCTTTGTCTAAGTTTTTGAGCTCCAAATTAATCAGGTTTTAATACATTACAATGTTTTATTTAAAAATAAGTAAAATAATTGGACCACCGAGGCTTAGAAAACTTCACTTAATGCTTCCATTAATTTAACTCTATTTACGGCGAGTTTATTCATAGATTTATGTTCTTTTTCTGACTTTTCTAATAAGGCAATAAATACCGAATACTCTTTTGATTTTTTTGAAGGTATAGGGACCAATACCTCCATCAATTCCTTGGTTTTTATTCGATTATGAGAAGAAGAAGTCCCAGACGTTAAATGGTTTATTTGGGTTTGTACCGGAGGTAGCATTAAAAGAGTTTTTATACCATAGTTATTAATCTCACATTTAGAATTAATGATCTCAAACTCACTAGAACATGTCAGTGGTATTTTTAAATCAGGTACCACTAATGCTCGGGGAATTCTTGGGTTAATTTTAGAAAAAATCAAATCATCAGGTTTACATGTAACACCGGGATATTTGGGAGTGTACTTCATTAACTCCTTATAATCTAGTATATCACCATTAACAATATGTAAAATGCTTATACACTTTGCATTTTCTTTTATAATTTCCTTTTTTCTATCAATAGTTACGAATTCTACTAAATCCTTTAAAGGAACAAGTGCAACATCACTCTTTTTTTTAAGGCTTTGAATAGCTTTATAAATAGAAGCATCATAATGACTAGGTGTCCAGGCATTAGTACTAAAATTTTCTTCCTTAACAATAACACAAGAAGGCGAATCGGATATAATTTTGGGCTCTGAATCGAATTTCTCGTTATATTCTGTTGTATACGATTTAGAAATATCAATTAAATCGTTGTACCCTTTTTTTATTTTGACGGTCGCCCCCTTCCTTATGCTTACCTCAAAACCTAAACTTGTACTTTTTGCAATAAACACGCCTCTATTTTTTACAGTACTTTTATGTTTTGTCTTTTTAAGGTGAAGAATACTTGTTTTAGTTCTTGTACCCGCCTGCGCAAAGGTTACTGTTGGTAATTCTATTACAGATTTTAGATGAATATCTGGATCGCTCATGATTCTAAAACGAAGTGTTTCGGCGATTCCTTTTGATGATATTACACTATCAGGAACCACTGCCAATAATTCTCCTCCTTCTTTAAGTAACCCTATGCATCTATCAATAAATAAAATTTCTGAATTAATATTTGTACTATTTCTAAAGGTGTCAAATAATAACGGGTATTTTTCTTTTTCTTCTCTCTGTAACTCTTTACCATTAAAAGAAGCGCCAAAAGGAGGGTTTGTTATAATTAAATCAATTTTCCCTTTAAATTTATCAATATCTGAGTCCTCTATCAACGAATTTCCTTTACTAATAAAATGGTTCTTAGAGTCAAAAAGCTCCATATTTAATTTTGAGAGACGAACCATCCGTTGCACTTTGTCCTGACCAATTACCTTAATCTTTCGTTCTTTTTTATTATTTCTATAGAAAGTAGTGAGGAATGACCCTACTCCGCAACAAGGATCACAGACCAAAAATTCTTTACTATTAGAAATTTCAGGAAAATTTGAAGCTGCTATTTTACACACCAAATCAACTACTTCTTGTGGTGTCATATATTGAGCATCTTCAATATTGTTACGAAAATTACTTCGAATAAAATGCCCAAAAGTTTCATTAATCAGATCAAATTCTTCTCCCTTGATCATTATATCATTAAGTGAAACATCTAGCATTTTAATTATAGAGTATGCAAACTCATAATCATCAGTATCTATCTCTAGTCTTGGGTTGTTTCCGAAAATAGAATTCTTGTTCGAATCCTTAAACATGATATCATTACTAATGTCCTGAAACAATATCTGTAATTCGGTCACAAAACTCTCCTTACTCTTAGACTCATAGTTCTTTAGTAATTTGGGTAGCATTCTCTTTTTGTCTTTTTTAAGATCAAAAAGTTTTATCGCTAATAATTTTGAAACTTCATCCAGTTTGGCGTTGGCATCATTAATTTTTCCATATTTGTGCAATGATAATCGTATCTTATTCAGAGAATCATTGAAGTTTTCTAAAGTAGTCAAGATGGGAATCAGTTTTTAGATTATAATCTGAAAAACAAACATAGATTTTTTTTTAATCATCTTCGTAAATAATAACATATAGTTATTCACATCTAAAATTTTTATTGACCAATTACCCCTCAAAAAAGTTTATCTAATAGGAGCATTTCTAACTTTATAAAACAACTATTTATTAAGCCATTCTTTAAAACCACTTGTCTTTTGCCTACTAACTACAAACTCTTGATTTTTAGACTTTAATATAGATAACTTAATGCGATGATTAAAGTATGGGTCTATTTTTTCTATAGACATTTTTGAAACAATTTGTCCTCTATTTATTCTAAAAAATTGTCGAGTATCTAGAGATTCAAACAACTGATCCATTGTCTCATCAATAATATATCGTTTACCCATAGTGACCCCAAATGTAATGCTCTCTTCAGAATATACATAGAGTAAATCAACCACTTTAATCTGTACAAAACTACTTCCTTCCTTAACCAATATACCTTCTCGCTTATTTGTGACTTGCATCGTATTCATCAGTTTTTCTAAAACTGTCGAATCTATCGAGGATGATTTATTTGATTTAAAAAACTTATGCATTGCATTTTCTAACTCTTCTTGCTGAATTGGTTTTAGGAGATAATCAATACTATTTACTTTAAAAGCCTGTATTGCATATTGATCAAAAGCAGTTGTAAAAATAATTGGCATGTCTATAGCCACTTTTTGAAATATCTCAAAACTCAAACCATCAGCCAATTGAATATCCATAAATACCAAATCTGGGGCATTATGTTGCTTAAACCATTTTACCGAATCCTCAATAGTATCAATGATATCTAACAAATGATACTCTATATTACTGGACTTAAGCATATTTTGTAATTGGTTTGCAGCCCTTGGTTCATCTTCTACAATCAATATATTCATATATTTTGACATTATTCTATTAATAAAGGAATAGAAACAATAAAAGTCTGGTTATCATTTCGTACCTCTATTGAGGTATTAGAAATCAATCTATATCGCTTCTCAATATTTTGTAAACCTACCTTGGTAGAAGGTAATTGTGTAGATTTTGGCTGAATCCTGTTTTCTACTATTAAGTGATTTTCTTGAACACTTACTCCTATCATCAAAGGCTTTGCTTTAGAAATCACATTGTGCTTTATGGCGTTTTCTAGTAAAAGTTGAAGACTCATAGGAACAATCATAGTCTCTAAGGCGTTATCAGTGATATTCCAGTTCACTTTTAGATTATCACCAAATCGTTCAGATTGGATATGAATATAGGCCTTTGCAAATTTTAACTCTTTTCTAAGCGTCGTAAGGTTAGCATTTCCAGATTCGAGTATAAAACGGTATACATCAGATAATTTGTCCACGAATTCTTTTGCATCTTCTTTTGAGTTTTGATCAATTATATCCCTCAAGGTATTTAATGTATTGAATAAAAAATGAGGTTGTGCTTGATTACGAAGAGTATCTAATTGTGCTTGTACTATTACTTGTTTTGCTTGCTCTTCTTCACGAATTGATTTTTTGAGTCGTATATAATAGTAAATCGCTTCATAAATTGCCATAGTCATCGTACTTATAACGATTATAGGCACCATTATTTTGGATCTATCGATTGGATTATAATTACCTCCCCAAATCCATGACAATAGTGTACCACCAATAAAATCTACAACAATAACCGTAACAACGATTGCTATAAAAAATAGTATAATACGCTTTACATTATCTTCAAAATTCGGATACTTTTTTCTCAGAAAAATCATAATCCACCTAATTATAAACCAATCACAAATAGAAAAGAAAAGAGAAACACTCCAATTTATAACCGCAATCCCAAATGAGTATCTTGCAAATGAATTACTAAAAATATAGTCTGTAATAAAACTTAGTACTAGAACCCCGATCACAATAAATAGCGTATCATCAAAACCCAAATATTGTATACGTTTCTTTTTATTGATAAGCATATTCATCAAATCTTATAGTTCAATTAATGGCATCCCTTGTTTTGCTTGATAAAATGTAAAGCCAATCCATGATGCATAGAGTACTCCAAAAACAAGTATCGAAAGTATTAGCTTTTTATCATTGGTTTTCCATTTATTGGTAAGCCACAATGCGAATAACGGAATTATTTGTAACCCATGCAATCCAAAAAAATGTGCAACTCTAAGATCTCCTGCCACTGTGCTCCAGTTAACCAAAAGTAATCCTGCCCCACCATCAACGGTACCTATACTATGGGCTAGTTGGTTGATCATCTGCCCTCCTATCCAACTACCAAAAAATATAAGTAACCAACCCAAGAGTATCGACCATTGAATAGGTCTCGGCACTTTTAATTTAAGTCGTATCGTATCAATAATAAACAAAGCCATAATTAATACATTTATGGCAATCAAAACCCCCATCATTAAATAGAGAAGCGCATCCCCTGGTGTAGACATATTATAATGAGACTGTACACCTCGTGCTCCTTGATAAACGATAATACCCACTTCTAGCAATAGAGTCCAGGAAACAATATTGTTAATTATATTTTTCTTTCTTCTTGAGTACGGATATAGAGTTATCAAAAACCCGACGGTTCCGATATAAATCCCCGTAGATATCAAAAACTTTAGAGGCTTAATCCAGACATTAATCCCCATCAATGTTCTATCATCTATAAAAACACCTAATACGCATCCTATAGCCGCAATAAAATTAATCATTACTATCCAATACAATTTTGGACTTTCGTTTTTTAAGGTACTAAATACTTGGCTCAAATTATTCATGATTTTTTTTGTTTAAATGTTCTAATAAGTATGAATAACAAAAAACCCGCTGGACCAAACATAAAGGTTGCAAAAAGACAAGGTGCCATAATGAGTTGATGTATCTTTAATTTTTTATTTTCATTCAGCATCCAGATACCAATTAAAAGATCAAAGGCCAGATAATGTATCCAGCCAGCAAGCACTGCATGCTCCTCTGTAAACAATTGCATAACCGAAGCTAGACTACCAAAATCCATGGGCCCTCCTATTATAATGGCTTTGATAATGTAGATAACATATACTAACGATAATAGGATTGGAATTACTTTATATTCTGATAAAAATTGAGTTACCTTCCATTTTGGGAGTAGTATCATTAAAATCCACATGGGCATAACTATCATCCCTGCTATTGAAAAAACTTCTGTTGGTGTCATAAAGTGTTTTATTAGTATGTTACTTAATTTTTTAATGATACAAATATGTAGTCTTCATAAATAAAATGAAAAAGCTTATCGTTCAACCATCGTTATTTCCTATTGAAATGTTACCTGATCGGTTTATAGTATCCTCTTAACTACTTTGGCATTTCCTAATTTCTAAAATGAACAAAAGATAATGGGATCATTTTTTTGTAGGAAAACACTTAACAACATTCAGTGATTTCAATTTCGCGGTTAACAGTGCTTTCCTAAAACATTTATCTCTCTAATTTTGTGACCGTTAAATAAACGGTTATTTGAGAAATCACTTAATCGAGGAAATAATTATAACTTTTAAAACTATCACATGAAAAAGCTAATTTCAAAATTGATATGTGTATCCATTCTTTTTTTGGGTATAACTTCTTGCGAAAATGAAACTTTTGAAGAATTGAATGTAGTTGAAGGAGAAAGTTCTTCAATGATTCTTCCTGAGGCAGATCCTAATGAATCTTCATCAAATCTTAGTGTAATCAGTAAGTCTTCGGGTCTACCTACAACAGAATATTGGGAGCAAAACACTGGTGGAGAAACAATGTTTTGGCGATCAGGAACATACACACAGGATGGAGAAACTACTTTAACCCTTAATGTAAGTGAATGGAACCTTAGAAACACTCAATACAATAAGACATTTACTACATGGCTTAGGGACTCTAATTACTTATTTATAAGGAATAACGGCATCAATTTGGCGCTACCTATATATAGTAAAGAAACTTACAAGTTAGCCTATATATGGGATACAGTAAACAGTAAATGGAATCCATGGCGATACTTAAAGTACAGAGCATATACCTCTACAGAATATGCTCGAATACGATCTTATAGTCCGAACGAAACTATTCCTCAAAATTGGGTTCGATATTCTATCAATACTACAGGTGGTAGTGAAAACGTAGTTGGATATTTAGGGCTTAAACTTCATAGAGGAATGGTAGGAATTCATCCAACTGCATCTGTACCTCCAAACTGGATATTATATCATTCATCCTCTACTCAGAAATTGATTCGATATCTTGGAGTACCAAGAACAGGAGATACAACAACAACTCGTGTTGGTAATGCCTCTTTACCAATAGGCTGGAGATATATAGGATCAGAAACAACAGCAATAGGTATTGTTCTTTATACGATAGAATATACCGATCCAAATTAGTTTTTTTCCCTTTATTTTATAAATCATTTCAAGTAGGAATCCCCCTTTACTAACAATAATGATTGCGTTATCTTAGAACAATAAATCATATGTATAACTACCTGATTGATTATAAAATAAAATACCTGTGAGGCCCATTGGTCTCACAGGTATATTTATATCTTACAACATACGTTGGTAATCAAAATAGTTAAGCCAAATATTCCCTATTTTCACTACTCTCCCCCAAACTTGAATTTCCTTTGTCTTACAATGAGTATAAACAAAGAATTACATATCTTGTAATTTAAAACTTAATTACAGGGGTAATGAATTTCACAAACATAAAGCAGCGTCTCAAAAGTGATGGGACGAATCAATTATTTTTGTTAATAGTTCTTATTGGTATTTTACCCGCTATCGAAGATTTCTCTCTTTTCGCAATTTTCGGTTTTTCTATTACTCATTTTAATATACACCAAGAGTTTCAATTATTATATACTATATCCTTAGCTACTATCCCTATTGGATTATTATTACTATTAGGACAAAAAAATTACTATAGAATATTCGGACTATTACCCGTATTTTTTGCAGCTTACATTCATTTAATGGGCGAATCCTTTAGTCTATTAATAGAAAAACATGAAGCACTTATTGGTATCCTACATTTCCTTTGTTATAAAATAGCCTTCTTATATTTTATCACTAAAGGAAAAATGCGTTCGTTCCCATTTTTGATTACATTAATTCTAATCTGGGTATTATTAGATTTTCAACATTTGGTTCTGTTTTTAACCTACACTGGTCTAATTCGTTTTTTATATTTTGCAATAGTCCAGAATATCAATATTTTTAAAGAAACTGGTATTAAAAGATCTAGTTATCTCACTTTTAAATCATTTTTATACTGGTCTCCGTTGCTAATTTTTATTATACCAAGTGCAATTTTTTCTTCTAAAATGAATAAAGCAGCAATTGATCAGATATACGATAAAAGCTTTATTGAAAGTACAAATCCCGATAGAAAATATAAAAGAGATCAATTTGAAAAGGACTTAAACTGCTCTGTCGCCTCTGAAGCAATTCGTTTTCATGACTCTATTAGTCTGGGAATGAAAAAAATCAATAAAATAGTTACAAGCAATACAGATAAATTGCCAAATGAAGTATCTGAAGTTTATAAAGGTATTTTTAAGGAAACATTACCAGAAATAGCTCCTGTATTTAAAAAAGAAGACTGTGGTTTTTGGGGAAAACTTAATATCACTTGCCAATTAAAAAATAGCGCAAAAGAAGGAATCAATGATTCTTATAAAGAACAAAGGCAAGACATGCTTAAAAGTCTAATCACTCAGGTAGAAATCTCTATGCAAAACACCAAAAATGGTGTTGACTCTTCTGTTGATGATGTGGATGCAATGCTCAAATTGCAATTAAATTCATTAGTCAAAAAATTTAAACTTGCTGTTCAATCTTCTTTTGACACTATGATTTTTATTAATCTATTATTAGATATTGCTTTTGGCTTTTTGATTCTTAAAAGCTTCTTGTATGTATTTTCTAGAGTAGCCTTTTCATCTGATGACGAAAATTATGTAACATTACTGTCTTCAGAAAATAAAATGAAAAATGGCGCCTTGCACAAACTAGGAAATCAATATGCGATAGCGCAAGAAAAGGACGATCTATTTTATGTATCAAGGTCTTTTGAGCCTAGCGGAAGAGCTCCAAAATTTTCTCTACCACAATGGAAATCTGCTATTATTGCTCGAGTTCTATCTGGGAATTATGCCATGAACAAAATAGTAGTGAACTCAAAATCAGAAGCGGTTCATTTTAAAGCTATGGGAAGCCATGAATTTGTAGAATGGGATATTAAAGAAGGAGAAGAAATCGTTTTTCACTTTAGTAATTTCGTAGGAATGAGTCAACATATTAAGATTTCGGCTGTTGTTAGCCTTCGCTTAACATCACTACTATTTGGACGTCTGATTTTTACCACTGCAAAAGGTCCGGGTAAACTTATTCTATTAACCAAAGGGGAGCCCATTACCGCAATGGACCCAAGGTCTAATGCTAGTATTGCTACTAGCAGAATTTTGGCGTGGCAACGAAATACTCGTTTTAATGTAGAATCAGAGCTAAATATCGTTGATGTCTTTATGAGTGGGATTTACCTGAAAAAGAAAAAAGAAGACCTTATTTTGATTGATGCAGATGTCAAAGGTAGAGCCAAAAACGGTATTGTACGATTTATAAAGAGCTTCATTTTACCAATATAAATACATTGTAAAAAAAGAAAAGCAGCACAGTAATAAGTGCTGCTTTTTAACGTGTAAAAATCATTCTCTAAAAAGTAAGGGGAAAAAATTAAATGATTATGAAAACAATAAATTTGGTACTTCTTATTTATCTCAAAATAAAACTAATAATTGTTTGCAATCCTTTACACGTTTTTTTTACAACCAAAAAAGGTTATTATTTTAAAACCTCTATGTGGAATAACTAATACGATTTCTTTTGAAATTTGTGTGAAATAATAAAACAACCAAAAAAATTAGTAAAGCAATAAACGCTACATAAAAATAAATATTAGAAAATAAAGAAGCTGTCGAGGCTTCTTTTTCTAATACAAACGTGTTTTCCTCTACAAAAACCCTAACTTGATGGTTATTATTAGGATTCAAAATAAAATGATTTTTTTCAAATCCATTTTTTAATATCCCTAATGCACTTTTACTTTTATAAATATTCTTAAAGGAAGTATTTTTTAAAAATATCGAGTGTATCTCCTTAGGAATACCCGAAACTTTAAAAATTACATTCGTCTCATGACCTAGTTTTACAAATCCATCCTCATGTATGGTAATTATTTCGTTTTCATTACAAATAATTTCAAGATTATTCCTGACATGATCTAAAACCATTTTTTTAAACTCCTCAGGAGATTTATAAGGGGTATCAGCAAAATTAAATCGCACTTCTTTCTGAAATGCTGTCAGAGAAGCCCCTACTTAAATGACCCATTCGCTATTTTCTTTTTCTACCAAAAAGGTGGTTGACATATCGGGTTGATGTGCCTGCAGTAGAAAGCAAAAAAGTATGGATATCGAAAAAACAGTTTTTTTAAACATCAGCATTTTTTTAGTTATGATTTAATCTCAATAATGTATAAAGCATATATATTTTCTTTACTAATTTGCATATGCACCACTCAAGCAATTAATGAAGCTATTACTTCCGGCAGCAGCCACATGATAATGATACCCTCTTGTATCATCAGAATGCCCTCGACAATCATCTAAATCTGTTGGTTCATCACCAATATCATCTAATTGTGCATAAATCCCATATCCATCTAAGGCATATCCAATCATTGATGCATGCCCATCATCTTGCGTAATTTGTGTAGATACTCCGGTCTCTGCATGGTAATGATATCCAGCTGCCAAGTTGATATGTCCGCCTGCATCATCAAAAGGAGCTAATGTATATGCACCTAAAATATCATCTGTCGGTGCCGGCTCATCAAATCGTACCCCATTAAAAGCAATACCTCTTACCGATGGACTGTTATCGCTGGGATCTCCTCCAAAACTTACCGAAGACGATAACTTAACCGGTGTAATAGGTATCAAATACGTCTGTATAAGATCAGTAATATAAGAAGGAAGACATTCTACACAAAAATTCTCATACTCTTCACCTACATTTGGATTAGCAGCATTTTCACAGTCCTCCTCTGTATCAGTTACATAAATATTCCCTTCATCATCATACATTTTCCAGGTATCATCTCCATAAAAAGTAGCCATGTTTTGAATAAAGGCTCCGTCTACATCATATACTTCTCCATTTTCTAACCAAATTCCTCCTTCTTCAGCCCCATCTGTTATGGTACTAGGGCACCAAGGTCCCATTTCATGATCAGAAGGAACACCCGTGGTCACAATTTGATAACAGTCTGTTTCTGTACCATCAGAAAGAGTACAAGGGACTGTAGTTATTGTGACTGCTGATCCATCTGTTAAAAACAAAGAACTATCTACATCAATAGTACCATCATCAGTAGTTATAGAATCATCGTCTGTACTCTCAGAAGTATCATCACTACTACAGTTACTAAATACAATTATAATAGCAATAAGCATTACTATTCGATGCATTGGTAACCTGTTCATAAATTCCTTCGTAATAATCATACCATTCAGTTTTAAATATTTTTTTTATTAAGTTGTACAGATACCAATACTACGATACAATATATCTCACCTAATAAACACGTATGGTATATATAGTAACGGAAATATGAGCAACAAGTTCTCACTAGTTACCCACTTTTCAATCAATAGTGTTTAGTTTTAAGTGAAAACACACATATTATCATTTTCACTTAACTGTTATTCAATAAAACCCATCACTTTTGGTATGTTTCTGAACTGAAATAAAAGAAACTTGTTTGAAGTAAATAACAAGTTTCTATTGTTGAAGTATTAAAAAAGTAGTACTCTGACATGAATTTCCGAAGAAAATATTTCAGAATAGCGCATATTTATTTTCTTTTTTTAATCGTAAAAAACACTGCTATCAAAATAAGAAGTACAGCTAATAAAACCACATACAGTTTAAAATCAGAATTTTTTCTTACACTTTTTGCTATAACAAATGGTGATAAACTAGTTACATTACCACAAATGGTATTTGTAGTTGTATCAATTGATGTAGTAACATTAACCCATACACCATCTTCATAATGCAATAAATTTAAGTCTGGTCCCTCACAAGATTCATCATATTGCATACAAATAGTTATTGTTCCCTCATAATCAGAGGTAGTCGTAATATTATAAAATATTGAAGGGTCACAAAGTGAAAAATTTCCGCTTAAAGCTGGTCCGGTTTCTTGTTCAGATACTTTTGTAATCCCTACACTTTCTACTCTATCAAAAGTGAGTGTTGCATCCCCTTCTGTTACCGCTACAGAGGTACCCAAAGGTGTATTAGCAGGATCACTGTATAAAATAATGTCATCCATTATGTTTTCTGCAAAATCTGTTTGCACATAAATTTCTGCAATGCCATCATCAAGATCCTCGAATGAACAATCCGTATATGTAAAAATACCAGAACCTGTAATATCAATTGTGGGATTTACATCAATTAAATTTTCGGGAATAGCATTATTTATCGTTTTGTATGCTTTTATTATGCTTTTAGGATTTATTGCATTGGGCCTGGCTGTCTTGTCATTTTTTGCTCGTAAACTAATTTTGGGAATGGTAATATAAGTCCATGTATCTGGCTTACTTCGATCAAATCCGGGGGTTGTCATATCTACAAATCGAAACAAAAACTTTCCACTTTCACAATTTGTACAAGGTGGTATTGTACAGTCATTGTTTAAAAAACTATAAAACAAGGCTTTGTTACCAAAATCTAAATGTCCTGCAATTTTTCCGTTCAGGTCAACAATTAGAAATAAAACTTCATTAGGATCATGCACTGTGTCATTGTCTACACCATCTATGTCTACAGGAAATCCTTTCGTAGTTCCTTCACAAATAAAGTCCGAGGGTACTTTTGTAGAAATATCATCAGTACTTTGAGGTGCAATAAGGCCATTCTGCCCGTAGGATATATTATCTAGCAATGTCCAAGAATCTTTAGTGTTACTGGCAATTGTAATTTCTGTAAAAGGAGTGCTCGTAATGATTCCGAAATAACGAACATTCCAATCAGGTATTCCTAACGATGCTTTTTCTAAGACACCTGTTATACCTGTATTAGTAGTAAAAGTTAACTCTCCTTCATCTACTTCACTGAGAGCATTTGCCCAATCAATAATATAAAATCCAAATGCATTAATTTCTGCAGAAATACCTCTAAAATTAGAAAACTTAATTTTTGAAGGATTATCTTTATTTACTTGATTTGAACTAAAAAAAATGGCTTGATTGCCATCAGTTGCATGCTCTGTATCCCATACCTGCATTATCACCGCTCCTTCACTATCAATCTGAAAACGATTGGTAAGATCGTTTCCTGAGATTTGTGTAACTACATTCGCCCCGGTTATTGGAGCTAATCCTTCAAAACTTTCTGTTACGATTGCTGTTCCTGCATATTGCAAAAATTCTGTTCTATCTTCAATGACACTAATTTGAGCATTTATAGGCAGAAAGAAAGTTACAAGAAAAATGAGAGTGTAAAATTGGTATTTCTGTGTAGAGACACCTTTAATTTGTATAAGCCGAGTTTTCATTAGGTATGTGTTTAACTACATTGAAAATTAAACAGAAGAATCATACATTATCTGTTCAATTAATTTACAATAAACTAGTTATTAAGGATTTGTTTGATACCCAAAACTAATCTTTAAACACGCTCATTACTTAAGGCTATTTCCCTTTTATGCTTGAGGTATTTACCCCTTTTTTCGCAAGGTATAGCACCCTATAAAAATGTTCTACTTGATATAAAAAATTTATAAAAAGGATTTATTCTACTACTAATGAAGTGTCAAATATTACTTTACTAGCCAAGGTTTTATGAACCGGGCATTTTGAGGCAATCTCCTTTAACCTATCTTTTTGTGTTTCATCTAAATTACCAAGCAATCGTAATTTCTTGGTAATATGATCTAGATACCCAGATTTTTCTATGGTTACCCCTAACTCATCGCTATGCTTTTTTGCATGTGAGATATAAACAAATACTTCTTGCAAATCCCATTTTTTACGCTCTGCATATAACTTAAGCGTCATTACTGTGCAAGCTGCTAATGCTGCATTTAAATATTCATAGGGAGACGGTCCATAATCATCGCCATTTATAGAGGCCGGCTCATCTGCAATCATTGAGTGATTTTTTGTCTGAATATGTGTTGTAAAGTTATTTTCTAACAAATTAAGGTGCCCAACCAATTGTTCTCCTTCTGTTTCTAACATTACATTTTCTTTATGCGGAAAATAACGTTTAACCCACGCACCAATAACATCTCCTACATATACACTATCCAAACGGTTGGTAAGCAAATGATCCGCATTATCTAGACTAATAAAACTCTTAGGATGTTTAGCAAATTCATACAATTCTTTTGCATTATCAATTTCTACAGTTTTATCCATAGGTGAATGCATAATTAATAAGGGTTTTCGAAGTTTTTTTACAATAGAAAGAAGATCTGTTTTATCAAAATCATCGATAAATTCTTTGTTTATTATAAAGGGTCTACCTCCTATATTAACAGAAATATTTTCGGATGATTCGACAAGGTTTAATTGGTTTGAAAACAAGTGTTTTACATGATTAATTGTCGAAGGAGCCCCTATTGTCGCTACTGCCTTTATATCCTTTAATTGCTCCGCTGCAACCAAAACGGCAGCTCCCCCAAGGGAATGTCCTATTAGCAATCTTGGCGTCCCATAATTATTTAAAATATAGTCATGTACAGACAGAATATCTGCAACATTTGCCGAAAAATGACTGTCTGAAAAATCACCTTCACTTCTACCCAGACCCGTAAAATCAAAACGCACTACTCCGAAACCGTGAGTTGTCAGCGCCCTACTTATATTTTTTACAGCGCTTAATGAGCTACTACAAGAAAAACAATGAGCAAAAATCGCATAATAATTGGGCTTTTGGTTTGCAGGAAGCTCAAGATAAGCTCTTAACAAGTTTCCTTCTTTGTTTGTAATGTCTAATATCAAATTTTTTACCCCCATTATATTTCAATTTAACTCCAATAGTCTTGTTCTTCAAGTTAAGAAAAAAATGAGGTAATTTTCATAATGTCCCCTACTCTTTACTATAAAACACTTATTACTTATCCTAGCTTTCTTAATAAACTTAGAAATATAATAGAGAATTGTTTTCTTAGTTTTATATAGTCGAACTATGATTAAATAAAAATATAGTTCAGCATAAGTATCTATGGTAGTTCTAGTCGCAATACATTCTCTATTTTATTTAGGTAAGTTAAATTTATGCGAAGAAAATATGTGTCTAAGAGCTACACGAAAGCATTGAACACCCTATTTTATTTCGAGCCCAATCAGGTCTTTTAGCAAACCATTTTTCATTTTCTAACTGCTCTTTATACGGATACAATAAGAGTTGATATAACTCTTGTATTACCTGATAATTACCTTTTTCTGCTTCTTCTATTGCCAGTTGTGCCATATAATTTCTCAAAACATACTTAGGATTTATCATATTCATTTCCTTTTGTCTATCCGTATCAGAATGTGTTTCATTTTGTAACCGATCTAAATAACTTGATAACCAATTTTGCCAAGCAGCTTCTGTTTCTGATTTGATCTCATTAACCTCATAAAATGCTTCTTTTATTTTTGTCATTGCGTCATCTACAGAATCTGTCTTTTTTACTACACTTAGATTTCTATAAAAGATAGTCATATCAGTTTCTGCCAATTGTAGTATCTGTTCAATAGATGAGATTAAGGAATTATCATTTTTATCATTCTGGTACAATCCTAATTTTGACTTCATCATTTTAAAATGCGCTATTTCATAATCTGTTTTAAAAGTTTCTAAAATTCCTTCTAATGGAGCGACATCTTCTATTAATGGATACAGTGCATTAGCAAGTTTCATTAAATTCCATAAAACAATATTAGGCTGATTACCGAATCTATACCTTTTGTGTTGTCTATCTGTGGTATTGGGTGTCCATTCTGGATCGAATCCCTCTAACCATCCATAAGGGCCATAATCAATAGTAAGACCAAGAATAGACATATTATCAGTATTCATAACTCCGTGAACAAAACCAACACGCTGCCAATGAATTACCATATCCAAATTCAACTTACTTACTTCAGAAAATAGATCAATGTATGCTTGTTTTCCTTTAGATTTTATCTGCGGGTAAAAGTGTTTAATCGTATAATCTGCTAGTATTTTCAAATTTTTTTTATCTTCATAGGCGGCCAATATTTCAAAATTTCCAAACCTAATAAAAGTAGGTGCTACTCGAGTTACAATTGCCCCTTCTTCATATTCTTGATTTCCGTTATACAATATATCTCTTAATACTTTATCTCCAGTCAATGCTAATGATAGTGCTCTTGTGGTCGGAACACCTAAATGATACATAGCCTCACTACATAAATATTCGCGAATAGAAGACCGCAATACCGCTAGTCCATCGGCCATACGAGAATATGGCGTTTCCCCAGCTCCTTTAAGCTGGATTGCCCATCGTTTATTATTATAAAAAACTTCTGTCAAATTTATGGCACGCCCATCTCCTAATTGACCTGCCCAATTACCAAACTGATGACCACCATAACACATTGCATAAGGCGTCGTGTTTGGCAAGACACTGTTTCCTGTAAAGACTGTAAGAAAATCGTCTGATTGAATATCATGTTTAGACAGACCGATCAACGCTGAGACATGATCTGAAGCGTGAAGAAGAAGCGGTTTTGATGTTTTTTTTGGTAAAACAAAAGAAAAACAGGCTTTTCTTACCGGCCTACGGGTATTTTCATGAATACTATCAGCAGGTAATTCTTTGGTAAAAGTATCGTTTATTTCTAACTTCATAGATCACAAATTTAAAGATTGTACTTTTAATTTAAGACCAGGAATAACAGTTTCTTTGAACCAGCTATTCTTTGCCTGCCAAATATTATTTCTTGGTGAAGGATGAGGTAACACGAAATATTCTGGCAAGTATTCTTCAAAATTTTTTACTGTCTCTGTAAGTGTTCTTTTTGCTTTGTTTTGAAGATAATAGTTTTGGGCATATGAACCTATGAGTATAGTAAGTTCAACTTTTTTGATTTGCTCTAGTAGTACATTATGCCACAGAGGCGCACATTCTTTTCTGGGAGGCAAATCTCCTGTTTTTCCTTTTCCGGGATAACAAAACCCCATAGGAATTAATGCAACTCTTGAAGGATCATAAAAAATATCCGAATCGATTCCCATCCAATTCCTCAAATTTTCTCCACTTTTATCATCCCACGGAATCCCTGTTTTATGAACCACACTACCAGGAGCTTGACCTATAATAACAACTTTACTTTCTTTACTACATGATACTATAGGTCTTGGTCCTAGTTCTAAATATTCAGAACATTTAGTACATTTTGATATCTCTAATAACAGATCTCTCATACATAAAATACTTTGACACAATGTAAGATAATTTGGCCACCCCTTACCATCATGGATATAATAAAAAACAAATTTATAAAGACTTTAATCCAAAAAATAACTCCTAAATATTGGTGTTTTTTTTCAATAAACTATCTTCGCGCGCATGTGGATGTATTTGGGATTAATATCGGCTTTATTTTTGGGATTATATAATTTATGTAAAAAACATGCGGTACAAGGAAATGAGGTATTTCCTGTACTTTTGGGAACAACTTTTTCGGGTTTACTACTACTAGTTCCTGTATACCTGCTTTCGATATTTTTACCAGAATATACTCATAATATAGGTCTTTATATTGATGACATTACATGGACTGTTCATGGGTATATTTTTATAAAATCTATGCTTATGGCTAGTTCTTGGGTACTTGCCTATCAAGCTCTTAAACATTTACCTATAACAATAGTTACTCCTATACGCTCTGCGGGACCTTTTTTTACATTTATAGGTGCAATTCTACTGTATCAAGAACGACCAAATAATTGGCAATGGATTGGTTTCTTTGTTATTATTTTCTCAGTAATATTATATTCTCAAATCGGTAAAAAAGAAGGAATTAACTTCTCTCGCAATAAATGGATTTTTGCGATTATCGGAGCTACTTTTTTAGGGGCTTCTAGTGGGCTATATGATAAGTTTTTAATTCAATATCAAGAATTGACTCCGCAAACATTGCAATTTTGGTTCTGCTGGTATACTGTACTTATATTACTTTGTATTCTTGGGATTACATGGTTTCCTAAAGTTGAAAAAAGAAAAGCTTTTAAATGGAGATGGAGCATCCCTGCTGTCGGTATATTACTTCAATTAGCCGATTATTTTTATTTTAAGGCGTTACAAGATCCAGAAGCATTAATTATGCTTCTTTCGGCAATAAAACGTAGTCAAATACTTATTGCAGTAATAATAGGGGGTCTTATTTTTAAAGAAAAAAACAAACGTAAAAAACTAATCCCTCTGTTCGGAATATTATTGGGTGTTTTTATGATTTTATATTCTTAATATATCTATCTAATTAGCAATACATAGAATTACTGCTTTATTATTCCCAAAAACAACCTATGATATGGTTTGTTTTGTACTCAAAAATATAGTAAAAAAGAAAATCTTTATTAAGCTTAAAAAAAAGGTTGCCTAATTAGACAACCTTTTCACATAAATATATTAACAAAATAGTATAGGGCTTAATAATATACCTTTTGTTAATGGGTTATACTCAAGTTGTAGAATGTAGCTTCATCGTAGTCATCATCATTTCCTGTTTTATTTTGCGAATACACTCCTGCTTTAAAATACATCCAATCATCTTCAAAACCACTAGAACTCATATTATATTCTCCTGTATATGTAGAATTATCTTCTTTGGTTATTGTAATATAAAGCATTGTACCAGAAACCTCTATCTTATAAGAAAACTGTTCATCTAATCCTATTCCGTTACTAGGGTTAGGCATATCATCATCATAATCACCATCCTTATTTTCAATTAGATTTCCTATTATATTGTACCACTTTTCTGATCCACTAGAAGGTTCATGTGCAAAATAAATAGCTCCTTTACTATTCTTTGAAGGTTTATGGTAATACAAACGACATGGTTCATCCTTACTGGCATGAATTTGCCCTATTACTACTCTTCCTTCCTCTTCATCATTTCCAGAAGTGGTTACATGATTAATTTTTAATGTCGCCTCTAAAATACCGCCTACAGCAGCAGCATCTTCCTTAACTTCATCAGATGAATTACTAAATACCCAATTATTACCATAGTCTTTGGTGCTCATTTTATAATCGTCACCGCGAAGCATTTCTCGCAATTCTGATCGAGTATACGTTGTACCTGTCGAAGTTTTGTAACCGTCTACATAATTTTTAAATATCATTCCTCCATCACTCTTATCAGTATAGAAATACGGAGATTTTTCGAAACCATTATTTAATTCTACTTCATATATGCTCTGAGCGACACCAGATCCATTATTAAGAGGAATACTTAAATACCACTGAGTTAAATCGAAATTTTCTGATGGTGCTGCATTTGGATCTAAATTCCCAGGTTGGATTATAATTACCTCCCCTTTTTCGGTTGTAAAATCCGAGCCTTGACCTGCAGAATAACTAGAACCTGTATTATCCGCACATTTTGCACGTATTTGCCATTCATAAGTTGTGTCTGACTGTAAATCTGAAGCAGTAGCAGATGTCGTTTTAATACTTTTTATAAGAGTCCATGTAGAAGAACCTGATGCTCTATATCGCACATTATAATGATCTATATTAGACACTGCATTCCAAGAAAATGTTGCAGAAGTTTTAGTTATACTATTTACTGATTTTCCTGAAGGTATATCGGCTTGGCAATCTCCTGTATTAATATCCTCAGAAAGACCAAATAATTCGATATCTGTAATACTATTCCAATCATTTACACTATTCTCAAAACATTTAATTCTTACGAATTGAACGTTCATATTTGATAAGTCATACTTCTCCAAAGAAGCAGAAGTTCCTGTACTATATGTTTTCAAAATTTGACTCCATGAAGTACTAGAGGATTCTCTTACCCAAATTTCAAACTTCTGAACGCGCTCATCTCCTTTATACCATGCAATGTTTATATAATCTATAGTTTTTGCCTCACCAAGATCCATTATGTAATTTACACCATAACCCTGACCAGACCAACGAGATTTAGAATCGCTATCAATAGCATTCTCAGCAGGATTTTCAGATTGTTGAGCACTTGCAGAAACAGAACTAATATCTAACGCTATTGAACTAGCCTTTGAGTTTAAAGAAATCCCTTTGGATTCATCATTATATTCATCAAGATCACCATCTTGAGAACAACTACTTACTAGTAATAAAGATATCGTAATAAATACAGAAATAAATTTAGAGTAATTTTTTATTTTCATGCCCTTTTTGTGTTTTAGATAATTTCGGCTGCTAATATATATTTTTAAACAACAACTATATCGTTTTCGCATCGAAGAAGTTCGATATATGATGTTGCTAACTAGAAATAAAGAGCCTTAACATTAATTAACATCCGTATTGGTTTTAATTAACATAAAATTATTAAAGATTGAAAATCAATAAAATATCAAAATATTTCTACCCAAAAATAAAGAGGGAGGACATCAAAAATTTTGATTTCTAAAAAGAGTAAAAAAAAGTATATTTTTTCTCAAGCATGTTTATAATCGTATTTATACGTATTTTGACGATTATTTTTTAAGTAAAAAAGAGTCTTTTATTGATCTCAAATCCTAAAAAGGTAAGATTTAACATAAAAAAGTGTCATTGTTCAAAATATTACGAACAAAAATTATCGAATTACAAGCATATTTTTATAATATGTGAGTAATTACTTTTTTCTTTTTTTAGATCTTTTTCCTGCAAATATCATGTACAATAATGAATAAGAAGTATTCCATATATTGTTATGAAGAACATAATGTATCACTTAATAAGAAAGTATATTTTCTTAATACTTATTTATACATCCTTATACTTTCTATAATTACCGAAATTAGAATCAGAATTCCTCCTATAATTGTAGATAAAACAGGTATTTCTCCTAAAAACAAAATACCAATTATGATTCCATAAACAGGCTGTATACTACTAATAATACTTGCCGTGGTTATAGAAAATCTTTTAAAACTTACAAGAAAGAGTGTGTGTCCTATAGCGGTTGTTAATAATGCTAAAATCAATGTAGGCTGCCATTGCTCTTTTATCCCAGAGCTATCCATGAAAAATAAAAATGGCAAAAGAAAAAGACTTATCACCACTAATTGATACCACATTAGAACAGAGCCATTATAGCTGTTTATTTTAGTTTTCATTATTAAATTCCGAAGGGAATAGCAAAAAGCCGATAAAACGCCTAAACCGACTGCTTTTGTATAGGAATTATTTAAATTTAAGTCGGGCACCAAAAAATAAATCCCAATCAAAACCAGTAGCGCTAATAAGAGATGTATCTTCTGAAATTTTGTTTTAAGTAATAGTGGTTCTAATAATGCAGTAATAACGGGATACGTAAATATTGATAACATACCAATAGCAACATTAGAAAGCTTTAATGAATAGAAATATGTTATCCAATGTAGTCCCATTAATATGCCTCCTAAAAATATAGTAGGCCTATCATTAGGTTCGGTATCAAAAGAAATTCGTTTCCATAAACAAAAAACGAACAATAATATACCCGCCATAATTGCACGAAAACCTATAATGACAGGCACTGGCATATCTATATATCTCCCCAACGCACCCGACGTACTTATAAAAAGCATGGCAAGATTTAGCTCAATTAGATATCTTATGTAAAGTTTTTTGTGCATTTACCAGTCATATATTAGCGTATTTGTTTCTTAGATTTTTCTTTTATAATGTCTGCTACCGGTCTTCCTTCAATATTACTTTCTAGCCATGATAAAATATCTAAATACAAAAACGCTCTTTTTTCATAAGGGTGATCTTCATATTGTTTGAGTCGAGAATGTAATTTCCTAAATTCATCTTTTATTTGATGTGGGTAAATATCACCAAGATTTTTCAGAAATTTAATCATTTCTTTCTGCACCTCATGTAAATCGTCCATTTTCAGTAAAAACCTATAAGTCTCCTTTAATTGCGCTTCTAAATGATAGTCCATTCCAGCTTCATAATGGGCTACAAGGCTTAATACTCTTGAAAAACACATTAAATCTTCTCTCATTTTCAAAGACTTATTATTAATAATCATATCCAGATATTCAATACACTTTTTATGATTCGCCATACCAAAATACAGGCAACCTATTTTATAGTATAATACCATAATATGATGATCATCTAAACGATTTTTAAATTCATGTAATCCATTAAGGATATCTTTTACCAAATGCTCTCCCTCTTCAAAGGTCCCTTCTAAGAAATGAACATTTAATTTATTATTATACATGAATTGAAAGGATAACACTTCTATATTATCATCTTTCGGAAACCCTTTATCCTGGATAGATGTTTCGAACTTTGATAATGTCGATTTTAATTGTGCCTTGTCCTTTATCAAAAAAAGCGATTCTAATAAATAATGATTTCCTCTTAAAAAGAAAACAGGATTTTGAGTAATCATTTTGGGATGTTCATAAAACAAATCCACCCATTTTTTTGAGTACTTATAACAAGACAAAAAATCCTGAACAATAAAACTATACCATAAATGCGCTTTATAAAGCCATAGTTTTTCCCTAAACCCAAGCATACTCCACTCATATTTAGGTAATTTACTATAAAAGTAATCTGTAACAATCGTATGTTCTTTATCATTACGAGCATAGCCACTTTTTAGCATTAATCCATATAATTGCAGTGATAAATTAGATAATTTACTGGTAAGTACATTTTTCATACTTAACATTTTTGCTTCAATGGTCAACTCATCTGCTCGACTATTAATACTTCTAGTAATATATTGTGTCTCGATTATTTTTTCGAGTTCAACTATTTCATAGGCAATATTATGTTCTTCATTTTCTTTGGCTAAAACTTTTGCTTTCTCAAGAATTTTTAAACTCTGTTTGTATAGTCCTTTATGATACAAAATAGACGCAAAATCTAGTTGCTCACGTATTTGAGACCGTATATTCTGATGCAAAGGGCTTAGTCGAAGGCTAATCAATATTTGTTTATACAAATGAGCCTTAAGGTTAGAAAGCTGAAGCTTAGTAACAATTCCCTTTTTAACAATAATGTCTTCGTCCAAAGTATCACTCTTATCAATATGATTGAATAAAGCTAGAAATTTAGAGTCAGTATTCACCCCTAACCTACCTACATAAACCTTAAATTGTCTTTTTTCGGATTTAGAAAGTGATTTTACTAAAACAAACAAAGGATCTTTTTGATCATTAGTCATTGTAAGAAAATATATTGTAATTAATTGATTAAAAGATAGTTAAATTTACATTAAAACACTTTAGCATTGTAAAACTAATACCAAATGCTTCTCTTTTGAATTACCAAAATATAAATTCGTAAGAGATTAAAGAAACATCTTACTTAATTATTTAAAATAAAGATGATCTTTTGATAAAAGTAGTGAACTTATAATTTACAATACCTTCATGAGCGATAATAAAGTACAAATATTTGACACAACTCTTAGGGATGGAGAACAGGTCCCTGGATGTAAACTAAATACTCAACAAAAGTTAATTATTGCAGAACAATTAGACCTCTTGGGAGTTGATGTTATAGAAGCTGGATTTCCTGTCTCAAGTCCTGGAGATTTTGCCTCTGTAAATGAAATAGCTAAAATTGTAAAAAATGCGACGGTCTGCGGATTAACAAGAGCTGTAGAAAATGATATTAAAGTTGCTGCAGAAGCCCTTAAAAATGCAAAAAGACCAAGAATACATACGGGTATAGGAACCTCTGAATCCCACATTAAATATAAATTTAATTCTACTCAAGATAAAGTTATTGAGCGTGGAATCGCTGCGGTAAAATATGCTAAATCTTTTGTTGAGGATGTAGAGTTTTATGCAGAAGATGCAGGTAGAACGGATAATGAATTCTTAGCGCGTGTATGCGAAGCAATGATTAAGGCTGGAGCCACAGTTCTTAATATTCCTGACACTACAGGTTATTGTCTTCCAGAAGAATACGGAGCTAAAATAAAATATCTAAAGGAAAATGTTCGAGGTATTGATAATGTTATTATCTCTTGCCATTGTCATAATGACTTGGGACTTGCAACTGCAAATTCTATTTCAGGAGCTATTAATGGTGCACGACAAATCGAATGTACAATCAATGGTATTGGTGAACGTGCAGGAAATACTTCATTAGAAGAAGTCGTCATGATCATGAAACAACACCCCTACTTAGAACTTAATACAGGAATAAACTCTAAACTACTATATAGTACAAGTCAAATGGTTTCTGACCATATGGGAATGATGGTACAGCCAAATAAAGCTATTGTTGGCGCCAATGCTTTTGCGCATAGCTCAGGTATACACCAGGACGGTGTAATCAAAAATCGAGAAACGTATGAAATAATAGATCCTGAAGAAGTAGGAGTTACCGAATCTGCTATAGTCCTTACAGCCAGAAGTGGTAGAGCTGCTTTGGCATACAGAGCAAAAAAAATAGGATACGAATTAACAAAACTTCAACTAGACGATGTATATGTTGAGTTTTTAAAATTTGCAGATAGTAAAAAAGAAGTTGTAGATGAAGATATTCATCTTATCATGAAGAATATTAATATCGCTACTACTATCACGGCGTAGTTCTTCTTACGCCATACAGAATGGTATCCGAAGTAAATATCATAGATTTATGAAATTAGATATTGCAGTATTATCAGGAGACGGTATTGGGCCAGAAGTAACCGCTCAGGCTATTAAAGCCCTAGATGCTGTATGTCATAATTTTGACCACTCTTTTGTATTCAAAGAAGGATTAGTCGGGGCTCTAGCAATAGAAAAAACAGGAAATCCATTACCTGACGAAACCTTAAAACTATGTGTTAATACAGATGCCGTATTATTTGGAGCCATTGGTTCTCCCAAATACGACAACAATCCAGAAGAAAAAATACGACCAGAACAAGGGTTACTTAAACTTAGAAAAGAGTTAGATCTTTTTGCTAATATACGCCCTGTTAAAGCATACGACTCTCTAATAAAAAAATCTCCTCTAAAAAGCGAAATTATTCGTGGCACAGATATATGTGTTTATAGAGAATTAACTGGTGGTATTTATTTTGGTGAAAAAAAACTAAGTGATGATGGCACTCTCGCTTCAGATCTATGTGAATATTCTAAGAAAGAGATTGAGCGCATTACACATCTAGCATTTAAAGCTGCACAAAAAAGAAGGAAAAAAGTTACTTTAATTGACAAGGCAAATGTTTTAGAATCTTCCAGATTATGGAGAAAAGTAGTTGCAGCGATTGCTAAAGAATATAAAGATGTTCTCTTAGAATTCTTATTTATTGACAATGCTGCCATGCAAATGATTCTTAATCCCAAACAATTTGATGTAATCCTTACAGAAAATATGTTTGGTGATATTATTTCTGATGAAGCTAGTGTAATTGGTGGTTCTATTGGGCTTTTGCCTTCTGCATCAATAGGAAATACATTTTGTATGTTTGAACCAATACATGGTTCATTCCCCGAGGCAACGGGAAAAGGCATTGCCAACCCTATTGCCGCAATATTATCGGCTGCCATGTTATTAGAACATTTTGAATTAGTCGAGGAAGCAGCTGCAATCAGAAATGCTGTAGAAAAAGCATTAGAATTAAATCTCTCTACACCAGACTTAAATCCAGAAAACCCACTTACCACAGAAAAAGTAGGAGATTTTATCGCAGATTATATTCTTAACCCAGAAGATTCTAACATTAATTTTGAGAATATTCATGTAGGGCAATCTACTATTATCTAGTTATAAAAAAAACTAACACACTCGGGCTAACAAGGTTCCCAAACATTAATAACATTTATAATCTAAGTAAAATTCAAGTTTACTTAAATCTTACTGATACTAATTACCTAATTACAAAGTACTATCAATTTGGAAAGAAATTTTAAAAGTAAATTTTGACCATAAAAAAAATCCGAAATATTTCTATTCCGGATTTTCTTATTCTGTGCAAAGGGTTTGAATTTTACATTCCTCCTTCTAATGCCTTTAATTTATCTTTCATAACGTCTGCCTTTGGATCGTCTAACTGATAGAATAATTTCATCAATGTCTCTATAACTGCAGCATCGTCTGGTTTTGTCTTTAACGCTCCTTCTAAATATGGAACTACAGATCTATATAAAGTCTCTTTCTCTTTTTTAAGTAACTCATATCTCTTGTTGTCTTTTGCTGAAGAACCTAAGTTATTCATTTCATCAACAATTTTTATTCCTTTATCTAATAAGATATTAGAAATATTAACTTGAGCCTCTGCATAATCTGGATTAAGCTCAATTGCCTTTTTGTAATAAGACATCGCTTGTTCGTTATCTCCTAAACGAGAAGCACTTACTCCTAAATTGTAAAGTGATTCTGGATTTTCAGGATCATTAGCTACAATTTGCTCCATAATTTCTCTATACTTTGCTATATCCCCAGACTTATAGTAAATATTAGCTTCTGATTGTAATAGAGAGGAATCATTGGGATTTTCTTTTTTAGCGTTTTCGATAGCACTCAGAGCCAAATCACTTTTCCCTTGAGTTACATATATCAGCGCTATATTTTTCGCAATCTCTGGTTTTCTTGATTCAGTTTCAACCACATCAGGCTTTACATATAACTTTGACTTAACACTAACATCTCTAGCATTTTTAGTCTGAAAAGCTTCTAATTCTCCACTTGCTACATTAGTAGCCACATATTGAGTTCTCTTTCCGGTATAATTAAGCTCCATAAGTTCATTATAGTGCTTTAATGCCGTATCATACTCTTTAGCATTTACAGCATTCGCTGCAGCAAAGTACAAATTAAGAGTATCTGCTTTGTTGATCTTATACATTAAATAAGATTTTTCTGAAGCACCCATAAAATTTTCTTCTTCATAATCTTTGTTATACCCTTCAGCCAAAGAAGAAATTAAAGATTGCTTTTTCTCTTTTGCACCTTCAGTGTACTTTATAATTTCGGCTGCTTTTTCTATTTCGATAACCTTATTATATGCATTTGCTGCTTTTTCTATTTTTTCTAAAGATTCTCCTGCAGTCGAAGAAATAACCTGTGCATTTAGAAATTGGTATAAAGCTTTTGTCTTTTCATCTGCTGAACCTACAAGTGACTCTGCACCCTTCAATGCTTCTGCTGCTGCCTTAACATCTCCCGTTTTTAATGCTTTCGAAGCTGCTTTTAATTCTTGTTTTTGAGAAAATCCTATAGCACTAAACGTTAAGAAAAGTACTACGATAAATTTAGTCTTCATTATTTTGAGTTTTTAAATGGTATTTAGTTATTTTTCAGTTTCATTATCAATATCTGTGCCACTAGTAGTAGTGTCTGTATCATTATCAGAAGAATCACCTGTTATTTCTACTCCTTCTTCATTTTCTATATCTTCAATTTCCTCTTCGTCATGCATAACTTTCGCTACTGCTGCTATAGAATCCTTACCTTTTAGATTAATCAAACGAACACCTTGTGTTGCTCTTCCCATTACTCTTAGATCTTCTACCGCTAATCGAATCGCTATTCCTGACTTATTAATAATCATAAGATCATCAAGATCCGTAACATTTTTGATAGCTACTAATTGTCCTGTTTTATCAGTAACAGAAATAGTTTTCACTCCTTTACCGCCTCTGTTAGTAATTCTATAATCTTCTAATTTAGAACGTTTTCCAAAGCCATTTTCTGAAACCACAAGAATATTACTCTCCATTTCATTGACAGCAACCATTCCGATTACTTCATCCTTATCATCCGCCAATCTAATTCCACGAACACCAGAGGCTCCACGACCCATTGGTCTTGTTTTTTCCTCTTCGAATCGAATTGCCTTTCCAGATTTTACTGCCAACATGACCTGACTTTTTCCATCTGTCAATTTTGCTTCAAGAAGTTCATCATCGTCTTTTATAGTAATAGCATTAATACCATTGGTCCTAGGTCTAGAATATTGTTCTAAGGATGTTTTCTTAACCTGTCCTTTTTTAGTAGCCATAATCACATAATGAGAATTAATATATTCCTCATCTTTAAGATCTTGCGTACATATAAAAGCTTTTACTTTATCATCACTATGAATATTTATCAAGTTCTGAATAGCCCTTCCTTTAGACGTTTTACTACCTTCAGGAATTTCATACACTCGCATCCAGAAGCATTTTCCTTTTTGAGTAAAAAACAACATGTATTGATGATTTGTGCCTACAAACAAATGTTCTAGAAAATCTTCATTACGAGTTGTACTTCCTTTTTGACCTACTCCTCCTCTATTTTGCTTTTTATACTCATTAAGAGAAGTTCTCTTAATATATCCAGCATGAGAAATTGTAATTACAACTTTCTCATCAGGAATCATATCTTCTATACTAAGATCTCCTCCTGCATATTCTATTTGAGAACGACGGGCATCTCCGTATTTTTCTTTTACTTCGAGCAATTCATCCTTGATGATCTGCATTCTGCGCTCCTTCTTTTCAAGAATATCCTTCAGATCCTCAATGGTTTTCATTAATTCATCATACTCCGCTCGAAGTTTATCTTGCTCCAGACCAGTAAGCTGACGCAAACGCATCTCTACGATTGCTTTGGCTTGTATTTCTGTCAGTTCAAAGCGTTTAATCAACTTTTCTCGAGCTTCATCAGCATTAGAAGACGCTCTAATAAGAGCAATTACTTCATCAATATTATCTGAAGCAATAATAAGTCCTTCTAAAATATGAGCTCTTTCTTCTGCCTTTCTTAATTCATATTTTGTACGACGAACAACAACATCATGTCTATGCTCCACAAAATAATGAATCATTTCCTTAACGTTCAACAACTGAGGTCTTCCGTTAACTAGTGCTATATTATTGACACTAAATGATGATTGTAATGCTGTGTATTTATATAAAAGATTAAGAACTATATTAGGTATTGCATCACGCTTAAGCACATAAACAATTCGCATACCTTTTCTATCAGACTCATCACGAATGGTAGAAATCCCATCAATCTTTTTATCATTTACAAGATCTGCTGTTTTTTTGATCATATCAGCTTTATTGACCTGATATGGAATTTCGTGAACAATAATACACTCTCTACCATTCACTTCTTCAAAACTAGCTTTAGCACGCATTACTATACGTCCTCTTCCTGTTTTAAATGCCTCTCTTACTCCATCATATCCATAAATCGTTCCTCCGGTAGGAAAATCAGGCGCCTTAATATATTGAATAAGTTCATCAATCTCTATATCATTGTTATTGATATATTCGATAGTACCATCAACAACTTCACTAAGGTTATGTGGAGGCATATTGGTAGCCATACCAACGGCAATACCAGAAGCTCCATTAATCAACAAACCAGGAACCCTAGTCGGAAGCACAGTAGGCTCTTGTAATGTATCATCAAAATTGAATGTATGATCAACTGTATCCTTATCGATGTCGGCAAGCATATCTTCAGAAATCTTACGCATTCTTGCCTCTGTATAACGCATCGCAGCAGGGCTGTCACCATCAACAGAACCAAAGTTTCCTTGACCATCAACCAACATGTATCTTAAGCTCCACTCCTGAGCCATACGCACCATTGTGTCATAAACAGAAGTATCACCATGAGGGTGATATTTACCCAGAACTTCACCAACAATTCTTGCTGATTTTTTATGCGCACTACTTGCTCTTACTCCTAACTCATACATACCGTATAAAACACGTCTATGCACAGGTTTAAGACCATCCCTAACATCAGGAAGAGCACGAGATACTATTACAGACATTGAATAATCAATATATGCTGATTTCATTTCGTCTTCAATGTTGATAGGTATTAGCTTTTCTCCTTCAGCCATAAATTTCTTATTTATTCTAAAATTTTTACTTAATTAAAACGGGCTAATTTAAATAAATTAAGGCGATTTTGGTATACGATGTACCATGTAATATACGCATTTTATTAACAATTATTATAATAGACTTCGTTAATAAGTAAACTACTATCAGTTTTGCCAATTTTATGCGTTTTCTATTAATTAGATCAGAAATACAAAAAAATAAAATATTTTTTTTATCAAAACACTTGATAATGATTCCATAATACAAGTAAATTGGCACAGATATTGGGACATATAAATAAATTAAAGAGTAGTTTTTTTTAATGTAATTCTAAAAATCACTATTTTAGTTAAAAGAAAAAGTAAAGAGATTAATTTTATGGATGATAATTTTTCACCAAGAGTAAAAGATGTGATTGCTTACAGTAAAGAGGAAGCGCTCAGACTGGGGCATGATTTTATTGGCACTGAACATCTTATGCTTGGATTATTACGTGATGGTAGTGGAAAAGCAATTAACATTCTGGATGCTTTAGATATTGATCTTACAAATTTAAGGAGAAAAGTTGAAATTTTAAGCCCCGCAAATCCAAACGTAGCAGTTGCTTCGAATGAAAAGAAGAATCTACATTTGACTAGACAGGCTGAACGAGCACTAAAGACCACTTTTTTAGAAGCTAAACTATTTCAAAGTGCGTCTATAAATACTGCGCACCTTCTTTTATGCATTTTAAGAAATGAAAATGACCCTACCACCAAACTTTTAAATCGTTTAAAAGTAGATTATGATAATGTTAAAGACCAATTTAAGTTTATGATAACAAACGAAGATGACTATATAGATAGCCCAAAATCAGAATCTTTTTCGGAAGATGATGATGATTTAACAGGAGATTCTTCAAAAGAAAATCCCTTTAATTCTCCTACTGGAGGAAGTAAAACTGGTAAAAAATCTAAAACGCCCGTTTTGGATAATTTTGGTCGTGACCTTACTGCTATGGCAGAAGAAGGAAAACTTGACCCAGTTGTAGGGCGTTCTAAAGAAATAGAGCGTGTTTCGCAAATATTGAGTAGACGTAAGAAAAACAACCCTTTACTCATAGGAGAACCTGGTGTTGGTAAATCTGCAATAGCCGAAGGTCTTGCCCTGAGAATTGTAAAACGAAAAGTATCTAGAATTCTTTTTGATAAAAGAGTCGTAACTCTTGATTTGGCTAGTCTTGTTGCGGGTACAAAATATCGTGGACAATTCGAAGAACGTATGAAAGCGGTAATGAATGAATTAGAAAAGAATGATGATATTATTCTTTTTATAGATGAAATTCACACGATTGTAGGTGCTGGTGGGGCAACGGGTAGCTTAGATGCGTCTAATATGTTTAAACCTGCATTAGCAAGAGGAGAAATTCAATGTATTGGAGCTACTACATTAGATGAGTATAGACAATACATAGAGAAAGATGGTGCTCTAGAGAGACGTTTCCAGAAAGTTATTGTGGAGCCAACTAATATCGAAGAAACCATCGAAATACTCAATAATATAAAAGAAAAGTATGAAGAACATCATAATGTTATTTATACACACGAAGCTATTCAAGCATGTGTCAAACTAACAAATCGTTATATGACAGATCGCTTCTTGCCAGACAAAGCTATTGATGCTCTGGATGAAGCTGGTTCTCGTGTACATATTACGAACATTGACGTTCCTAAAAAAATACTTGATCTAGAGAAAAAATTAGAAGAAGTTAGAGAGCTTAAGAATAGTGTTGTTAAAAAGCAAAAATATGAAGAGGCTGCAAAACTTAGAGATGATGAGAAAAATCTCGAAAAAGAGTTAGGAGTCGCTCAAGAACAATGGGAAAAAGAATCTAAACTACATAAAGAAACCGTTGATGAAGAAGATGTAGCCGATGTAGTTTCTATGATGACTGGTATTCCTGTTAATCGAATTGCGCAAACAGAAAGCAATAAATTAGCAGAATTACCTAACTTAATTAAAGGAAAAGTAATCGGTCAAGATGAGGCAGTCACCAAAGTAGTTAAGGCGATACAGCGTAATCGAGCCGGACTTAAAGATCCCGACAAGCCTATTGGTTCCTTCATATTTTTAGGACAAACAGGAGTAGGAAAAACACAATTGGCAAAAGTATTAGCTAGAGAGCTTTTTGATAGTGAAGACACACTTATCAGAATAGATATGAGCGAATATATGGAGAAATTTGCGGTATCAAGACTGATTGGTGCGCCTCCAGGATATGTTGGATATGAAGAAGGGGGGCAACTAACAGAGAAAGTAAGAAGAAAACCGTATTCTGTAATTCTATTAGATGAAATTGAGAAAGCACATCCTGATGTTTTTAATATGATGCTTCAGGTTTTGGATGATGGATACTTAACAGATAGTCTAGGTCGAAAAATTGATTTTAGAAACACTATAATTATAATGACATCTAATATCGGTGCCCGTAAGCTAAAAGATTTTGGTCAAGGTGTAGGATTCGGAACCACTGCAAAAAAATCACAAGCAGAAGATTATGCGAAAGGAGTTATCGAAAACGCTTTGAAAAAAGCATTCGCACCAGAATTTCTAAATCGTGTAGATGATGTTATTGTATTTAACGCGCTAGAAAGAGAACATATTCACAAAATTATTGACATCGAATTAGATAAATTGTATGCCAGAATTAAAAACCTTGGCTATGAATTATCATTGAGCGAAAAAGCTAAAGATTATATTACAGAAAAAGGCTTTGACAAGCAATACGGAGCTAGACCTCTAAAAAGGGCTATTCAGAAATATATTGAAGATGCTTTGGCAGAAGAAATTATTAATGCTCAACTTCAAGAAGGAGATAGTATTTTTATGGACATGGACGCTGATTCTGACGAATTAGTTATTACTATAAAAAAGGCAGAAGAATCTACAGAATCATAAATTAATCTAATAATACAGAATAAATAACCAAGGGCTCCTATTTTTGACAAAGTAGGAGCCCTTACTAATTAAAAATTATTTCTATTAATATGATAATCAGGAATAAATATTTTTGAATAAGTTATTCCAAAATCATTCCTTTTTCAAACCGTAAAAATTATTCTTAATTATTTTAAAATCTATTTTTCTTCTGAAAATGCCT
Organism: Aquimarina pacifica; assembly: GCF_000520955.1. GTDB lineage: Bacteria > Bacteroidota > Bacteroidia > Flavobacteriales > Flavobacteriaceae > Aquimarina > Aquimarina pacifica. The sequence goes on from NZ_JACC01000002.1 coordinate 58,344, forward strand.
TTCACTAATGCAAATAGGTGTTACTACAATATAAGAAACAGGAGAATAAAAAAAGAGCTTAAACATTAAACAAGAAATGCATAACATCTCCATCATTAACAATATAAGATTTTCCTTCTACCCCTAACTTACCAGCTTCTCGCACCTTTGATTCACTACCAAATTCTACAAAGTCATTATACTTGATAACTTCTGCACGAATAAACCCTTTTTCAAAATCAGTATGAATAACTCCGGCTGCCTGTGGTGCTGTTGAACCAATATTAATTGTCCATGCTCGAACTTCTTTTTCTCCAGCGGTAAAATACGTTTGTTGATTTAATAACTTATAAGCTGCACGAATCAACACCGAGGCTCCTGGTTCTTCTAGCCCCATATCTTGCAAAAACATCTGACGCTCCTCATAATCATCTAATTCATTAATATCTGCTTCAGTTCCTACCGCTAATACAATCACTTCTGCGTTTTCGGGAGCTACTGCTTCTTTTACTTTTACTACATAATCGTTACCATTTACTGCAGCATCTTCATCTACATTACAAACATAAAGAACAGGTTTATCTGTTATAAGTTGTAACGGAGTCACTAATGCTTCTCGATCATCATCAGAAATAGTAATAGCTCTTACCGAAACCCCTGCATCCAAGCCTTCTTTTAATTTCAGAAGAATCGCTTCTTCTTTTTGAGCTTCCTTATTACCTGTCTTTGCAGCTCGTTTTACTTTATCAAGTTTTTTTTCAACGGTTTCTAAATCCTTAAGCTGTAATTCTATATCGATGGTTTCCTTATCTCGTATTGGATCTACAGAACCATCTACGTGAACAATGTTATCATTATCAAAACAACGTAAAACATGAATAATCGCATCTGTTTCTCTTATGTTGCCAAGAAATTGATTTCCCAAACCTTCTCCTTTACTTGCCCCCTTTACTAATCCAGCAATATCAACAATTTCGACAGTTGCAGGTATAACACGCTCGGGATTCACCAACTCTTCTAATTTTTCTAATCTCGAATCTGGCACGTTCACCACACCTATATTAGGTTCTATTGTACAAAATGGAAAATTAGCACTTTGTGCTTTTGCATTAGACAAACAATTAAACAATGTTGATTTTCCAACATTTGGTAATCCTACGATTCCTGCTTTCATGGTACAAATAATTATAATAGCTAGGCTATGAATAAGGTGCCTAAATTTTAAAAATGCAAAGATAATGGTATTCCATGGTAGTAAACAAGTGTAGTAGTATAAGATTAGTTGTAAACATAAATTAAACCTACATTATATATTAGAAAACCTATTACAACTTAAAAGTACTTTGCTTACCATTTATTTGTTTTTTTAAAAAAAAAGTCAAAATTTACAGTATACCAAAACTAAGAAAATACCTGCCCGTATGACACTTCAGCTCTTCATAAAGATACCAGCCCATATAACAGATAAAGATACTTCCCTCCTATTTTCTATTAAAAAGTCAAAGATTTTATAAAGATTATGCAAATAGTGAATTTTAATATTCATTACAATTTTTGTAGTTTTATACAACAAATCAATTACACAAATGAAAACTTTAAAAACACTATTCATTCTATTACTTATTTTTTCACCAACTATAAGTATTGCTCAATCTGAAGAAACCTCTCCTAAAACCGAAGAGATTGTTCCTAAAGAAAACTCATCGAAAGAAACGGTAGTCAAAACGATTCGAATTAAAGGAGCTAATGGTGAAGAAAAGATTATAAAAAAAGAGGAAGTAATCACCAAAAAAAGCAAAATAGAACTTAATCCTGATGATCTCGATAAAACAAACCAATCTGCAGCGTACAAAGATGAAGAAGTAATTATAGAAAAATCTCATTCATCTTCTGATATGGATAGCTACACAAAAGTAGCTGATGAAAAAGGGTTTCAGATAACATTAATTAGCAAATCCGAAACTACCTTGTCTAAAGCCAGACTTATTGGTGATGGATACTATTTGGTAAATTTTGGAGCAAAAGATAACTGCATAGGTCATTTTGATAAAGATCAGAATTTTATTCTGGAAACTTACAACCCTAAAACGGACCAAATAATCACAACAGTTTATAAAAAGAATTAAATTAATGATATTAAAAGAATTGTATTTTCTTTTTTATTTAACTTTTATAGTGTAGAAATTAGGGTTTCCTGACTTAATCATAAATTTATCTAAAAGTTAAGAAATATACTATTCATAATAGATACATTTAAGATAACAAACTTCTTAAATTAAACTCTTTTATGAAAAAACTTACACTTATCATTATTAGCCTATTTACAAGTTTCTGTTTTAGTCAGAATACAATTACCGGAACAGTAAAAGATATTTCTGGAAACCCGCTTCCTTTTGTTAATATTTTAGAAAAAGGATCAGAAAACGGAACAGCCTCAGATGATCAAGGGAATTATGAAATTACTGTACAAAATGACGCCATTCTTATATTTAGCTTTGTTGGTTTTGAATCTCAGGAAATTACCATAGGAAATCAGCAAAAAATTGACATTGTTCTTTTAGAAGGAGAAGCCCTTAGTACAATTGTTGTTGTGGGATCAAGAAGTCCAAAAAGAACAGCAACCGATACTCCTGTAGCAATTGATGTCATTGATATGCAAGATATAATAACCAAGTCGGGTAAAATCGAAGTCAATGAGTTATTACAGTATACTGCTCCCTCATTTAATGCAAATAAACAATCCGGATCTGATGGTGCTGATCATATTGACCCAGCTTCTTTGCGTGGTTTGGGCCCAGATCAGACACTAGTATTAATTAATGGAAAGAGGAGACATTCTTCTTCTCTTATTAACATTTTTGGGACAAGAGGAAGAGGAAACTCGGGTACAGATCTCAATGCAATCCCTGCCTCTTCTATAAAAAGAATTGAAGTATTAAGAGATGGTGCTGCCGCACAATACGGTTCTGATGCTATTGCCGGCGTCATTAACATTGTCTTAAAAGATAATGTAAACACCCTAACCGGTAGCATAAGTTATGGCGCATATAACACAAATGCGAAGGGTGATTTTCCAGCAGGTACTCCGAATACAGATGGAAATCGTTTAGATACTGAAAATGATGGAAACAGCATCGCTGATGATCAAAACTTTGATGGAGGATCTGTTAAAATTACAGCAAATTATGGGGTAGAAATTGGAGAAACTGGATTTGCCAACTTTACTACAGAATATCTTAGTAAAAATAAAACGTTACGACCAGGATATGATTTTAGAAGAGGGTTTGGTGAAGCTGCAATTGATGGTTTCAACTTTTTTGCAAACACTGCCATTCCTCTATCCGAAAAAGCTGAATTCTATGCCTTTGGCGGAAGAAGCTATAGAGATACAGATGCATTTGCTTTTACTCGTAATGGCGGTGAACGTGTTGTTACAGAAATTTACCCTAACGGATTTACACCTAGAATTACATCAAACATAATTGATAATTCTGTTTCTGCCGGAATAAGAACAGAAACAAATGGTGGTTGGAAAATCGACATTAATAATACTTGGGGTAAGAACAACTTTCATTACTTTATACAAGGGACATTAAACGCATCCTTAGAAGCATCATCACCTACAGATTTTGATGCCGGAGGACATAACTTAAGTCAAAATACTACGAGTCTTGACTTTTCTAAGTATTATTCTGATATTCTGGAAGGATTCAATATTGCTTTTGGTACAGAATATAGAACAGAGAATTTTGAGATATTTGCAGGTGAAGAAGGTTCTTATGCGACCTATGATATCAATGGTTTAGCAATAACAGATCCAGCAACTCAAATACAACCAACGGACCCTGATTCTGGTGAATTAAGACCAGGAGGATCTCAGGGATTTCCTGGGTATAGTCCGGCAAATGAGGTAGATCGTTCCCGATCGAATATTTCTGTATATGCAGATGCTGAGCTCGATATCACAGATAGCTTTTTATTAGGTGTAGCCACAAGATTTGAGGACTATAGTGATTTCGGAAGTACGCTGAACGGCAAACTAGCTTTTAGAGTTAAAGCCACAGATCAAATCAACATTCGAGGATCTGTAAGTTCTGGATTTAGAGCGCCATCACTTGCTCAGATATATTACAACCTTAGATTTACCGATTTTCAAGGAGGTGTTGCAACAGAAACATTATTATCTGCCAATAATAGCCCTGTAACATCTTCTTTCGGCATTAATCAATTAGAAGAAGAAACGGCTATAAATGCAGCATTTGGTGCTACAGGTACATTTGGTAATTTTACAGCGACAATAGATGGTTATTTTATTGATGTAAAAGATAGAATTGTATTGACCGGAACATTTGCTGCTCCACAAATACCTAATGTGGCAGAAGCACAATTTTTCGTAAACGGAGTAGACACAAAGACACTCGGACTTGATTTGATCCTATCCTGGAAAGGAAATTATGATTTCGGTAATATCTCTACAACCTTAGCAGGAAATATAAATAATATGACCATTGAAGACGTTAAAAATGGAAATCTTGACGAAAGTACATTCTTCGGAGAAAGAGAGAAAGCATTTCTTCTTGCCTCAGCACCAGAAAGTAAGTTTTCTTTTAATGCTAACTACAGTAAGAATAAATTTAACGCAGGAATTGGATTAACTCATTTTAGTGAAATCGTACTTATAGATTTTGTAGATACTGAAGATGTATATGGTGCAAAAATCACTGCGGATATAAACTTCGGGTATAAACTCACTAATGAACTAAAACTGACTCTGGGTGGCAACAATATTTTTAATGAATATCCTGATCAACAAAATGATGGAGAGACCGAAGCAGGTGGATATTGGGATGCCGTACAAATGGGATTTGGTGGTGCATACTATTTTGCCAGATTAGATTTCAATTTCTAACCCTAATCTAACTATATATTATTAATACAACAGGCAATTCAAAAAATCACACTTTTTTTAGAACAATAGCTTTCTGAGTCTATTTTTACTTTTCTAAATTCGATAGATTTTCTGATCCATCTGATTACTTAGTAAAGTGTTCTAAAATTATTTTGAATTGCCTGTTATGTTACAACTTAATCACCCAACAAAAAATCTTTCATTTTAATTGCTCTATCCTTAACTATAATTCTAATTTTGTAGCAAACCGAATTATAATACCCATGAAAGACCTAACGCGCTATTTTTATAAACTTTTTGTATCCAAAGGCACCTCAGAAAACATATCAGAATATCTCAATGTACTTATAGGAATTACTGTACTAGCCATTATTCTGTTTATTCTAGACTTTTTTATGAGAAAAGTTTTTATTTCTATATTTAAAAACTTTGCGTCAAAATCAAAAAACACCTTTGACGATTACCTGGTAAAAAATAAAACCTTCAATTATCTAGCACATATTATTCCTCTTTCATTCACAATTTGGATTGTTCCTATGCTGTTTTCTGGCTTTCCGACTGCCGAAAAGTATTTAGAGATACTGTTTGACATTATGATTATCGTATTACTCATTTTGTTAGTAAGAAGTGTTCTCAGAACATTTAGAGATTATCTCAAATCCTTAAACTCTTTCAAAGATAAACCCATAGATAGTTATGTACAGGTATTTATGATTTTTGTTTGGATAATAGGAATCATTTTTATCTTTTCATCAATGACCGGAAAATCAATATGGACGTTTCTTACCGCTCTTGGAGCAATGTCTGCGGTTATACTACTAATCTTTAAAGACACAATTCTTGGTTTTGTTTCTAGTATTCAAGTAGCTGTTAATGATACTGTAAGAATAGGTGATTGGATTACTATGGATAAATATCAGGCAGATGGAGATGTTATAGAGATTAATTTATCCTCAGTAAAAGTCCAAAATTTTGATAAAACTATCACTACTATACCAACCTACTACTTGACATCTGAGTCTTTTAGAAACTGGCGCGGAATGATGGATTCTGGTGGGAGAAGAATAAAAAGAGCATTACTCATTAAGACTGCAAGCATATCTTTTTTATCCCTTGAGGATGTGCAAAATCTTGAAAAAGTTGCCCTTCTCAAGGAGTATTTACAAAATATTCAATTACAAATAGATACCTACAATAAAAGTAATAAGATTGACAAGAGTATTTCTATAAATGGAAGAAACCTCACCAATATGGGAGTTTTCAGAACCTATGTAGAACATTACTTAGAAAACCACCCATATATCAACAAAGAAATGACCATTATGAGTAGACAACTAGCACCAACAGCTCAGGGCATTCCACTCGAAATTTATGCATTTAGTAATGATAAGGTTTGGAAAAATTATGAAAAGATAATGGCTGACATTTTTGATCACTTATTATCTGCAATACCATACTTCAATCTAGAAGTTTTTGAATTAAATTACGAAGTCTCAAAATAATCCGTTTTATATATTAAATAATTGTAGTTTATGATCACATCATTCAGACTTATTAGTTACTTAGAAGGAATTTCTTACTTACTCATACTATTTGTTACTATGCCACTAAAATATATATTCGAATCTCCAGAACCTAATAAGGTAATTGGTATGGCTCATGGATTTTTATTTCTTGCATATATTGTATTTGCTTTTTTAGTAAAACCTGAAAAAAAATGGGGGATAAAAACATTACTTATTGTTCTGGCTTGTTCTATTATTCCTTTTGGTACTTTTTGGATGGATAAAAAATACTTGGCAAAAAATTAACTAAGAATAAAAACTATTGACATAAGCAGCTGTTATTCTGGATACTCGATTCTTAAGTGGTAGATATTTGTCAATTTGCGCTTGAATACTTTTTTCACCTGTTGTATTTCTTTGAAAGTAATATTTGCATTTAGAAATTGACCTTCTTCAATTTGCTTATTTACAATTTTTTCTACAAAAGAGTCAATCAAGCTACTTGTAGGGTTCGTGAGACTTTTTGATGCTGCTTCTACACTATCACTCATCATGAGAATGGCTGTTTCTTTAGAAAAAGGTTTCGGCCCTAAATATTGAAAATCTTCGATATTAACGTGTTCATTGTCTTCTTTTTCCTTTGCATAAAAGTAATATACCGTACTAGTACCGTGATGTGTTCGTATAAAATCAATAACCCGATCTGGTAAGTTATTCTTTTTTGCAATCTCAATTCCATGTATTACATGATCAATAATTATTTTTGCACTTTCCTTAGGAGATAATATGTCATGTGCATTTCCTGATGCCGATTGATTTTCTGTAAAGTAGATAGGGTTAGCCATCTTACCAATATCATGATACAATGCTCCTACCCTAACAAGCATTGCGTTTGCTCCAATTTCACTTGCTGCTGCCTCGGCTATATTTGCAACATTAAGAGAATGATGAAAAGTCCCTGGGGCTTTATTTGATAACTCCTTTAACAATGCAGAATTTGTATCACTAAGTTCTAATAAGGAAACATCAGAAACCAATCCAAAAATCTTTTCGTATACATAAATCAAAGGATGTACGATCAACGTTGCAAAACCACTGATAACAAATAACACAACTGTTATCCAATCAATATTACCGATGGTACCTTCATGAATAATATGAAAAGAAATATATGCCATTACATAGACTATCGTAATCTGACCAACAGAGATAAACAAATTGGCACGTCTAAAAGATTCTGAAATAGTAAGTATCGTAACTATTCCTGCCAAAATTTGAAGAAACATATATTCATAACTATTGGGAACCACAAACCCCAAAATCATTACCGTAATTACATGAGTAAACAATCCCAATCTTGCATCAAAAAAAGCTTTAAGAATTAATGGAAGAATACATAATGGCACCACATAAATATATGCTGATTGATATTGAACCACAACTATGGTGATCAACACCATCAAAAGAACATTAAAAAATATGAAAGTAACTTGTGTATTGTTGTCATAAATGTCCCTTCTGTATTTTCTAATAAAAAGAAGAAGCATCATGAGTGCAAGAGAAACCAGAAGTCCATATCCTACAACAATCCAATAAAAATTCTTATCACTCCAAACTTGAGACTCATACTCCGCCTTTAACGAATTGAGTATTTGCAATTTATCTCCTTCAACAACTTCTCCTTTGGCTATTACTCGACTTCCTTTAGAAACACCTCCTCTTGTTGTGAGTACTTTATCAAGTTCTGTTTGTAAAGTACTTTGCGTTAATTTTTCGTTTAACCTTACATTTGACTTAACTAAATCATAAAACAAAGCCACAAAATCACTTTTGTACTCGGCGTATTCACTTTTTTCAATTCGAGAATTAATAGTTTGTGTTAATGTATTTGCCGATAAAATCTGACCATAAGTTATTGCCTCTGCCGTATTCCCTTTATTTAAGAAAATCTGTCTTTTATCGTTATATGAATATGTTTCCTGCAAAACACCATATCTGTATATGTCATTTAACAATATCCTTCCAAAAAGTTTAGACTTATCACGTTTACGTCTTTTTCCTTCATTAAGCACCTTTAAATAACTTGCAAAAGCATCATCATAAGCTTCTTTTGCTGCATTAGAAATGACCGTATCATACTCAAAATAAGGAATAATATTTTCTTCGATTTGTTTTTTCTCTGAAGCTATTTCTAAGGTTGTTTTTGCAATTGCAAAATCAAATGGCGCATATAAGTTTTCATATTGCCAAGGTTTTCCTTTAATAAACTCATACTTGAAAACTCCTCCTTTTGGAAACAAATAGACAATAAGTACAGTGGTACATATAAAAAGAAAAACTCTATACATTAGAGATTGTTTTTTATAAATACTATTCAAAAAAATTTTCATTTACCTAAAACGATTTTAATCAATATTCTACAAACTAATCAACAAATTTTAATATAAAATGCTGTACAAATATGTACTACGCACTTATTTTCAAACAAAAAATAGCATCATAGAATTTCATATATGATTTGATAGCTTATATTCCCTAAAGTTACCCAAATGTACTAAAAAATATATCAGTCCTATTTTGTTTCTCTTGTTAGTAACTTCATCATGTATATCCTATAAAAATCATTAAATTCGCAAAATAGGAAGGTATCACATCATTAAAAATAAGAATAATGAGCAAAGAAGTCGTAATTGTATCTGCAGCCCGCACCCCAATCGGAAGTTTTATGGGAAGTTTATCTACTGTACCAGCCACTCAATTGGGAGCCATTGCAATTCAAGGAGCATTAACAAAAATAAATCTAGACCCATCATTGGTACAAGAAGTATTTATGGGAAATGTTGTTCAAGCCGGTAATGGTCAAGCACCTGCAAGACAAGCTGCACTAGCTGCTGGTATTCCTGATACCGTTCCTTGTACTACAATAAACAAAGTTTGTGCTAGTGGTATGAAATCTATAATGCATGCCGCACAAACAATTGCTCTAGGAGATGCCGATATTGTTGTTGCAGGAGGAATGGAAAACATGAGCTTAATCCCACATTATGTAAGACTTCGTTCAGGTCATAAATTTGGATCTCAAACACTAGAAGATGGTATGCAACGTGATGGACTTGTTGATGTTTATGATCAAAACGCAATGGGTGTATGTGCAGATCTTTGTGCAACAGAACATAACTTTAGTAGAGAGGATCAAGATAGCTTTGCTATTCAATCCTATAATCGCTCTGCGGCTGCCTGGAAAGAAGGGAAATTTGATAATGAAGTAGTTCCTGTAACTGTTCCTCAACGACGAGGAGAGCCTGTTATGGTTTCTGAAGACGAAGAATTCAAAAATGTTAAGATTGAAAAAATCCCTGCCCTTCGCCCTGCTTTTTCTAAAGATGGCACAGTAACTGCTGCCAATGCATCTACTATCAATGATGGCGCAGGCGCAGTTATAGTAATGAGTATGGAGAAAGCAAAGGAACTGGGATTAAAGCCACTTGTAAAAATAAAAAGTTACGCCGATGCAGCTCATGAGCCAAAGTGGTTTACTACAGCTCCAGCAAAGGCTTTGCCTAAAGCATTAGACAAAGCTGGTATCAAAAAAGAAGATGTTGACTTCTTTGAATTTAATGAAGCATTTTCTGTAGTTGGATTGGCAAATATGAAAATTTTGGGTTTAACAGACCATAATACCAATGTAAATGGAGGCGCGGTATCATTAGGACATCCTTTAGGATGTTCGGGTGTACGAATTGTGATTACATTAATGAATGTACTCGAACAAAATAATGCAAAAATTGGAGCCGCCGCAATATGCAATGGTGGTGGTGGTGCTTCTGCAATGATTATAGAGCGTGCTTAATAGTATCTCATAAATATATTTATACTTTCTTTTAAACTTATGCAATACGGTATTTGCAATCTCAGCATTGTCCCTTTACGTTTTGAACCAAAAGATACCAGTGAATTGGTTTCTCAGGTACTATATGGAGAACATTTTAAGGTGATCGAAAAAAGAAAAAAATGGAGTCGCATAAGGTTAGCTTTTGACTCTTATGAAGGGTGGATTGATAATAAGCAATATCGGGATATCTCTAAAGAAGAATATGTAATTTTTGATAACAAAACACCCAATCTAACGGCTGATTTAGTTGATTTTGTAAGCTGCGAAAAAGATCAGCTAATTCCGATACCTTTAGGTTCTTCACTTATAGCCTTGGACTTCTTTAAGCATACATTCGAGGGACAAAACATTACCAAAGAATTACCTAAAAAAAATCTGATCGAAACAGCCTTACTCTTTCTAAATGCTCCATATTTATGGGGAGGTCGAACAAATTTTGGCATTGATTGTAGCGGATTCACCCAAATGGTCTATAAACTAAATGGGTATCGACTTCTAAGAGACGCTTCACTACAAGCTACACAAGGGGAACCATTAAGTTTTATTGAAGAAGGTGAACCAGGAGATCTTGCTTTCTTTGATAATGATGAAGGAATAATTACCCACGTAGGTATTATAATGAAAGAAAACTATATAATCCATGCTCATGGTAAAGTGCGCATCGATAGGCTAGATCATACCGGTATATTTAATACAGATACAAAGAGATATAGCCATCAACTTAGAGTAATAAAAAAAATTATTTAAAACAAAACTTAGCACCTTGCTATTTATAAGAAGAAAAATACATTTTTTCACTTTTAGGAGCACATTATTTATTTCATTAGACTACAAAAAGGTTTTTTTGGTAAAATCTCTATATACAACTACTACAATTATTATTTCCCCAAAAAAAAACAGTAAATTTTATCTTTTTAGTAAAAAAAATAATAAAATTAAACAGTGTTACCTTCTCTTTCTCAAGGTGTTCAATAAAAAATTTGTAAGTGAAAAAAACTTACAAAACACAAAAAATGTGCTCTTCATTTACAAAAATGAACCGTTTAACGTTTTTATTCATTTTTTTAATAACATTTAACATTTAATATATAATTTAGCACAAGGAAAAAAACAACAAAACAGGTATATATGGTATAACAATACTTCTTCACAAATTACTAAAGAATAAAGGCTTAAACATTAAAAATTAAAACATCTTACTAATTCTCTAAATAAATAATGAGATATAGTAGTGTTTACTTTAATGTTATTTTTTTATTCTTTTTTACAAAAAAAAACAACCTTCTGCGAGCAGACAGGATGTAAAAGGAAAATTTTAAGGAATAGAACTTAATTTATGCACATGCATAAAATCATACCCCCCAATATTTAACTACCAAATTAATTTGATTTTAAACTCAAAAAACACGATTATGTCAGAAATTATTTTAAAGTTTTTGTCTTTAAACAAAAATAAAAGTGGAGCTAGAATTTCTTCTTCGCTTTTAGGCCTATCAATGGCTATTATTGTTTTAATTAGCTCCAGTTTTAGTGGAGACATTTCTTCAAATAACGTTGAAACTCTTTCAGAAAACGAAAATTGCGAAAACCCATTAACTGAAGCATTAGGTTATAATGCATTTGTACGATATGGTGTAAGTGTTGCAAGTGGTGATACAGAAGGACCATTAGCAATGGGTGGAGACCTTACTCTTAATGGAACCTTTACAATTGCAGCTCAAACAGGTGGATCTTTTTATCACAATGGAGAAAGCCAAGCCGCATCTTTAGTCGTTAACGGAAAGGTAATTTATAAAAACGGACAAGGCACGCACCTTAACCAAGGATATGCAAAAATAGGTGATCTTACTGGATCTACTGTTTTTGACATCGATAATAACGGTGCTCGAAGTAATACTCGAATTACACCAGGAGATTTTAACCAATCACCAAGAATTCAATTACAAAGAAATCAAGCAGCCACTAGTGTTGCTCATGGTGACATAATAGACTTTGATTCAGCGTTTGCTAAATTAACATCTATCTCTCTTGCTTACAGTACGCGTACTGCAAATGTGGTCATAGAAAATGGGAGCAAAATTACATTGGCAAACAATACAACTAATGTATTGAACCTTACTGGAAACGAATTAAACAGCCTACAAAATTTTACATTTAACAATCAACCAACCTCTACTTCTCCTCTTATTATAAATGTAGATCATTCGGGTGATTTTGTATGGGATGTAAAAAACCAAGCTGGAATCGGAGATCAACATGGTGCTTTTATAATTTTCAACTTTTATAACAGTTCTACAATTACTATTAATGGTGGCGGAACAATTATTGGAAGTGTATTGGCTCCTCAAACTGATATTGTAAAAAATAGTTCAGGTAACATTAATGGTCAAGTTATAGCGAATACGTATGATCATGTAAACGGAGAATTACACCAACACACCTATAATCATTGTGAGGTACCAACTTGTGAATTGGTAGCAGATGCAGGTGGTAATGCAGAATTCTGCGAAAACAATCAAACCACTTTAACAGCAAGTGCTTCAGGAAGTTCATGTTCTGCAGAAGAAATTAGCTATAGCTGGTCAGGACCTGGTATTGTCGGAAGTGCTAACACGAAAACAATTGTTGTTAATCAACCAGGTACATACACGGTTGTTGTAACCGATTGTAGTGATTGTACAGCAGAAGATACAGTTACAGTAAAAGAAAACAAAAACCCAGAAGTTGAAATAGAATCAGAAGATATTTCTTGTACCAACAATGATGGTGGGTATATAGATTTTTATTTTGAAAATACTGCTGGAAGATCAAGAATAGAACTATCTATTAACGGAGGTCAGAGTTATGTAAATGTAAAAGATAATACTGGTTCATATAGCTTCGAAAATCTAGATGCAGGAACATATGATATAGCTATCAGATGGGGTAATGATGAATGTCCTGTTACTCTTGATCCAGTAATTATAGAAGAAATTCAAACTATAACCGTAGATGCTGGTTCTGATAAGGAGATTTGTGAAGGTGAAGAAGTTACACTTTCTGCTAGCACATCGGCTGTAATAGAAGGAACATGCCCTAATGGTTTTCAATACTTATGGTCAACAGGAGAAACTACCGCAAGTATTGTAGTATCACCAACTGAGGATACAGAATATACTGTCGAAATAACTGGTTGTGGTACATGTATTGCTGAAGATACAGTAACTGTAACCGTGCTTAATGCACCAGAAGTAGAGGTATACTCTGAAGATGTTACCTGTGCATATCCAAACGATGGATTTATTGAATTTGCATATGATGACAATAGTGACAGATCAACTATTGATTTATCAATTGATGGAGGCGTAACTTTTGTCTCTGTGAATGATAACACAGGGTTCTACGCATTCGAAAACCTTACGGCAGGAACATATGAAATTGCTGTTCGTTGGGGTAACGGAGATTGCCCTATAGCTCTTGATGCTGTGATAATCGAAGAAAATCAAACTATAACTGTTAATGCAGGAACTGATCAAGAAGTTTGTATAGGTGGAGAAGTTACACTTTCTGCTAGTACATCGGCCGTTATAGAAGGAACATGTCCTAATGGTTTTCAGTACCTATGGTCTACAGGAGAAACTACTGCAAGCATTGTAGTATCACCAACTGAAGATACAGAATATACTGTCGAAATAACTGGTTGTGGTAATTGTACAGCTCAAGATACAGTAACAGTAACTGTAATTGATGCTCCAGAGGTAGAAGTTTATACAGAAGATGTTACCTGTGCATATCCAAACGATGGGTTTATTGAATTTGCGTATGATGACAATAGCGACAGATCAACTATCGATTTATCAATTGATGGAGGCGTAACTTTTGTTACTGTAAATGATAATACAGGATTTTATGCTTTTGAAAATCTAACTGCAGGTACATACGAAACAGCTGTTCGTTGGAGTAACGGAGATTGTACTATTTACCTTGATGATGTAGTGATCGAAGAAACTCAAACTATTACTGTTAATGCAGGCGCTGATAAAGAGATTTGTGAGGGTAACGAAGTTACACTTTCTGCTAGCACATCAGCTATTATAGAAGGTACATGTCCTAATGGCTTTCAATACATATGGTCTACAGGAGAAACCACTGCAAGTATTGTGGTATCACCAACAGAAGACACAGAATATACTGTATCCATAACTGGTTGCGGAAATTGTATTGCTGAAGATACGGTAACTGTAACCGTTCTTGATACTCCAGAAGCTCAGGTTACTGCAACAGACACAACATGCGAGCAAGATAACGGAACCATTACATTTACTTTTGAAAATGATGAAAATAGAACAACAATCGATCTATCTATAGACGGTGGTATTAACTATACAACTGTTGATGACACTATAGGTTCTTACACTTTTGATGGTCTGGATGCCGGTACATATGACATCGCTATTCGATGGGAAAATGAAGAATGTGTCGTTGCTTTAGAAGATATCACTATAATAGAAGGTGAAGACATAAGTGTTGATGCAGGAGCTGATGAAGTAATCTGTCTAGGAGAAGAAGTTACGCTTTCTGCAACTGTAGAAGGAGAAGGTGCTTGCGAGGAGTGTGTAGAATATGCATTATTAGATACCGATTACTGTAGAGGTGATCACAATTTTGTAGTATATGTAAATGACCTTGGAGTACGCATGTGGTTCAGTAATGTAGATCTTGTTTGGAAAGAAAATGAAGATGGAACTGCAACTCTTAAAGGAACTGTATTCGAATATCACACAACCAATACATACTTTACTGTAGACGCAACCTATTCTGGAAGAACTACTACTCCACCAGTAGATAGCCCTAAAGAAAGTTTCTGTCAGTCAGAAAATCCTTCTGGTTGGGTATACTACACAGCACTTACTGGATCTGTAACTCAAATTAACGGAAGCTTAAATTATGTTATCTCTAGAAGAGGACCTGCTTTCCAGATAGGAAATGGAGCCAATGTTTATGAAAGTGGAGATGCCGTTAATGGAGGTTCTGGATGGTTTAATCTTGAAGGTGCTCCTACTTCTTTTGGAGATTTCAATATCAACTTAGGAGAATGTATCACTACTGAAACAAATGGTTTTGAATACCTTTGGTCAACAGGAGAAACTACAGAAAGTATTACGGTTGCACCAACCGAAGATACCACCTACTCTGTTACTGTTACTAACTGTGCAGATTGTGTAACTGAAGATACAGTAACTGTTACTGTAACCGAAATCGAAGTTGATGCTGGAGATGATATTACTATAATAGAAGGTGAATCAGGTATTTTGACAGCCTCTCCTTATATTGAAAACATGAGTTACTTATGGTCAACAGGAGAAACTACTGCATCTATACAGGTTACTCCTACAGAAACTACAACGTACACTGTAATAGGAACTAACATTAATGGATGTTCTTCTGAAGACTCTGTAACTGTAACTGTGGAAGAAAAAGATCCATGCTTAAGTGAGCAATATAATTTAGTAGCATACCCAATTCCTGTGGATGCGAAAGGTATACTTAATATTGATTTAGCTGTAGATAAAGATCAAGAAATCACGTATGTAACATACAAAATGGACGGAAACAGAATCGGAGGTATCATTACCACGAATATTCCTAAAGGATGTAATACAATCGACTTAAACCTATTAACACACTGTAGTTTTGCTGCCAATACTCAATATATATTGGTAGTTACTGGTGAAGGATGGGAAGAGTCTATTAACTTTATTACATTACCATAATTAAACAATCTACTAAATAATTCAACCATATTTATGTAGTAAGCACCTGTAGATTTTTTTCTACAGGTGTTTTTTTTATAGTATTTACCCCAGTAATTGCATAAAATTACTGAAACATCAAATTACCTATTTTGTTTTTTTCATGTAGTCAAAAAACAACAGCATATACAATCCTAAAAATGATTTAGACATCTTTACATAAATTATAAAGAGAATGATAAAAACCACCATTCTTTTTATAAATTTATAATATCATAATATCCTTAAAAGATGTCAGAAGGTACTCCAAGACTTACAAGATTAACCAACATACTTACACAACTACAATCAAAACGAATTGTTACCGCAAAGGAGATTGCAGCAAAGCATCACGTAAGTATACGAACTGTATACAGAGATATCAGCACATTATCACAATCCGGAATTCCAATAATAACAGAAGAAGGTAAAGGGTATACGATTATGGAAGGATATAAACTTCCGCCAATTATGTTTTCACAAGAAGAAGCAAATGCCCTAATAACGGCAGAAAAATTAATCAAAAAAAACAAAGACCAATCTCTTACAGAGCAGTACACCAATGCTATCACTAAAATTAAGGCTGTTTTAAAACATTCGCAAAAAGAAAAAACAGAATTACTGTCAGAAAGAATTCAGGTTCGTAATAATTTAGAAAACCATAAAACCAGTAATTATCTTATTCAGTTACAATCAACTATTTCTAATTATCAATTAACAAAAATAAACTACTTATCTCTTGATAATAAACATAGTACAAGAGAAATAGAACCATTTGCACTATATACAACCCAAGATAATTGGATTTTAATTGCTTTCTGTCTGTTAAAAAATGAATTTAGGGCATTTCGTATTGACCGTATTCAAAAGCTACAAGTACTAGATACTTCATTTAAACCTCATCAAATGACATTACAACAATATCTCGAAAAATGTCGCAAAAAATTAAAACACCCCTGACATACCTTTGACATAAGCACCTTATACTTTTGTTTTAAACTAAAAAACATACAAGATGCAAAACGTACAAATTAAACCTTTCAAGATCATCGGAATTTCAATACGAACAACAAATGAGAATGGAGAAGCAAGCCTAAAAATTCCTGAACTATGGAATAGATTTATGCAAGAAAATTTAATTCATCTAATCCCTAACAAAATTGACAACACAATCTATTCCTTATATACAGAATATGAAGCTGATCATACAAAACCATACACAACCATTATTGGATGTAAAGTAAATAGCCTAGAAATAGTACCCAAAGGAATGGTTGGTAAATCTTTTGAAGGAGGAAACTATTATAAAACAACAGCAAAAGGTGATTTAACTAATGGACTAATTATCAACCATTGGTCAAAAATATGGGCAATGGATATAGAAAGAAAGTTTACGGCCGATTTTGAAGTATATGGTAAAAACGCACAAAACCCAAAAAATGCCGAAGTTGATATTTTGGTGGCAATAAAATAATAATGAATCATATGTCTATTGAAGTTGATACATATTATAACAATATGCAGGAGCCAAATAGAAGCTGTCTACTGGCATTACGCCAAATTATACTAGATCAGGACAAAGAGGTTTCTGAAACTCGTAAATGGGGCATGCCATGTTTTTGCTATAAAAAAAAGATGTTTTGTTATTTATGGACAGACAAAAAAACACATGAACCCTATATACTAATGGTCGAAGGAAAACATATTAAACACCCAAAACTCGAAAAAGGAAACCGATCAAGGATGAAAATTTTTAGAGTTGACCCCAATATAGATATACCTTTGGATTCGATACAATTATTATTATCAAAAGCATTGGATTTATATAAAAACGGAACAATTCCCACAAAATAAAAAATCTAGCAACTTCAAAACACAACTTCAAAAAACAGGGATAGATTATCAATTACGCTATTAACTAATCACGTTCGAATTTCTAATCTATCCTTGCTTAAATTTTCCTAACAAAATACTTACCGAATACCATCTCACATAAAAATAAATATACTAAAAACATTATTTGAAACCATTGGTACAAATAAGTTTTGCTACCACAACATCCATAATGAAGGAAATAAAAAAATAATATAATTAAAAAAACTTCTAATTTTATAGCATAAAATAAATATTGCAAAATATTGAAATTCATTTAATTAAATACTTTTAATTAAACTTATACTTTGCATTATTTAGAAATTTTATGATTTCAATAACATGTGTCCGTTATTTAATTTTTTATTTTTGAAACGATTATTTCAATATTATGCCAAAAACAGAAACATTTGACAGAAACCTTGTGCTAGAACAAGCCACAGAAGTATTTCATTCAAAAGGATACAATGGCACTTCTATGCAAGATCTGGTAGATGCAACATCTCTTAATAGGTCTAGTATTTATAATTCTTTTGGCAGTAAATTAGGTATATTTCTAGAAGTATTGTCTTTCTATCAATTACATAATACGAAAAAAATTAGTTCTGGATTAGCGCAAACTTATAGCGCGACTGATGCCATAAAAGTAATTTTTGATATTATGCTTAATAACATACTAAATGACACCAATAAAAAAGGTTGTTTACTAGTAAACTGTAAATCAGAAATGACAAATCAAGATCCAACTGTCAAGGCATTTATAGAACAAAATGAAGAACGCATGCTAGCAATGCTTGAAGATATTGTTTCTAAGGGTCAGATGGAAAAGGTATTTAACAATAATCAATCTGCAAGTCAATATGCTCTCTATCTTTACGCATCTATTCAGGGGTTGCGAATGACAGGAATCCTAAACAAAAACGAGCATGAATTAAAAGGAATCATTAAAACAATACTAAATACGCTTAACTAATTTTTTTTACATTAATCTGAAACGATTGTTTCAAAATAAATAACAATAAAATATTACAAAATGAAAAAACTAGAAAACAAAGTTGCAGTAATAACAGGAGCCAATAGTGGCATTGGATTAGCAACTGCCAAACTATACCTAAAAGAAGGTGCTAAAGTTGTTCTTTCTGGCAGAAGACAAGAAGCACTTGATGAAGTAGCATCTCAATTAGAGGGAGATTTTATTACCATAAAAGCAGACGTATCTATAGCAGATGATAATACGCGCCTTATCAAAGAAGCTACTCAAAAATACGGAAAGATTGATATTCTCTTTCTAAATGCAGGAATTGCCCCTCCTACTCCTACTCACGAAATAAGCGAAGAACATTATGACACCCTTTTTAACACAAATGTAAAGGGACCAATTCTAGCAACAAAAGAAGCCTTACCTCATATTAATGATGGTGGTACAGTCCTATTCACCAATTCTATTGTTCATCAAAAGGGTTTTGATGGCTTAGGCGTGTATTCTGCTACAAAAGGAGCACTAAGAGCATACCAAAGAGTACTTACATCTGAAGTAAAGTCAAGAGGTATTAGAGTTAATTCTATAGCCCCAGGCCCTATTGATACGCCCATCTATGGTAAAATGGGGTTACCTAGTGAAGTAGTAGAAGAAATGGGTAAGGGATTCGCACAACAGGTTCCATTAGGAAGATTTGGTACCTCTGAAGAAGTTGCAAAATCCGCTTTGTTCCTTGCCTCAGAAGATGCTTCTTATATTAATGGTATAGAGCTAGAAGTAGACGGAGGTTTAAGTCAAATTTAGTCCCTTATTATTTTCATATTTATACTTTTGATTAAAAACTACTACAAGTACCATTGCTTTGTAGCAGTTTTAATGTAGGCATATTGATATTCTTGCCAAAAAAACAGGCTATTTCTTAAGAAATAGCCTGTTTTTAATGTACCACCAATAATTTCTAAATATTACTGTTTCACAAACTTACCAGCTGGTATATCCACATTATCTGTTGCGATAAAATACATCCCACTCTTTAATTCGGTAATATCTATTTTATTAATTCCGGACTCAATCTTAACTTTTCTTAGCAGATCGCCAATTATAGAAAATAGATAAATTTCGTTTACATTTTCATACCCTTCTAACACTACCTTAATAAAACTATTCGCAGGACTAGGAAAGGACCTAATTAAGCTAGCACTTTTTTGTATGTTATGTACCACTGCCTCTCCTGAACATAAAACTTCAAAATTTAATATGGACACCCATTGACCGCTATACCCAGAAGCTCCAGTTACTTTAAGCTTTATATACCTAACAGATTGAGAGGAGAAACTTCTATGAATTACATTGCCTCCTGCGGTATTTCCAGTCGCATCAGTTAAAACAGAAAAACCAGATATCGACGAACTAGCAGATCCTTCGACTATAAATTGATAAGCCCTATCCTCATATGGATAAACATTAATTTCATTAACACTATATATATCACCCAAATCTATAATTACATATTGAGAGTAGTTTTCTGCTGACCAACGACTATCAAAATCAATATCAACCAAATTATTCGCAGAATTTTCAGAGTTTTGTTCTGAACTAAAGTCTAAAATAGTAGCCCCAAGAGCAACATTAGTACCTTCTTTGCATTCTTCCTCTTCCTCTTCTTCTTCCTCTTCTTCTTCCTGACTACCTTCTTGAGAAATAGTAAGTGTCCTTATTATTTCACCTCCGGTTACAGTTATCATTCCCGTTCGTATGGCCACATCCTTATTTTCGGTCACTGTAATGTCTATTTCTTCATTATCACTGCCTGTTTCTGGGGTAATAGTTATCCAATCATTCTCTGTACTTGCTATCCATTCTACATTAGAAGTAACAACAATAGTTTGTGTTTCTCCAGCCGCATCAAAATCAACTAGAGATGATAAGGTCAGCGTATCTTCCTCATCAGAGGTTCCTGAGCAAATAATTTCAAAATCAAGAATCGAAGTCCAGGCTCCAGTATACCCTGAAGCTCCTGTTATTGTTAATTTTACATACCTAACCATTTGTGAAGAAAAAGATCTATTAATTACTACACCTCCTACTTCATTAGAGGTAGCATTCGTTAATGTAAAAAATCCAGATGCAGAAGAAGTCAGTGAACCTTCTACAAGAAATTGATATGCCCGATCTTCATAAGGATATAAATTAACCTCATCTACACTATATTCGTCTCCCAAATCTATGACTGCATGTTGAGGAAAAGTTTCTGCTGACCATCTATTTTCAGGATTACCGTCAATAAGGTTATAGACCGTATTTGTAGTATTTTCTTCAGAACTAAAACTTACGATGGCAGCATTGAGTGATAAATTTGCACCTTCTTCGCAATCTCCAGGTTGCGTATCGACAGCACCAAATTGGGTAAAACTTATTTCTCTGTCAAAATCCCCTCCACTTACGGTTATACTACCTATGCGCTCTACCGCACTTGTATTTTCAGAAACGTTCATCGTAATTGTTGCATTATTGTTTCCTGCAGACATCGAGATTTCTACCCAATCCTGATTATTTGTTACGGTCCAAGCTATATTTGACAAAATCGCTATGTCTATTGTAGCCTGATTTGCACTTACATTCCCTATTTCTCCTACTGTTAGAAAATCTGGTATAACAGGTACACCTTCTTGTATCACTTCTATGGTTCTTTCTAAATCTCCTGAAGAAACTAACACAGAACTTGTGCGCTCTTCTTCTTCATTATTTTCTAAAACAGTTATAGTAATTGTACCATTATTACTTCCACTATCTGGTGTTACTGTTACCCAATCACTAGTATAGGTAACATCCCAATCAACATTAGAAGAAATGTTTACTACTTTTTCTCCCTCTTCGGCATTAAATGTATCAATAACACCCACTGTCAGATAATCAGCAGGAATTATTACTCCATCTTCGGTTGCATAAGGCCCCACATCTTCTGCAGTTAACGGTGCATATCTCACAGTAGCATCTAATACATAATGATCTGCACCTGCATTACTTGTTTCTGGTCGATCCTGCCCTTCTATATCCTCTTCTATACCTAATGAAGAAACGGCAGAAAGTATAGTCGGAGAAGTATCAGTAGCTCTCCATACTGTTCCATCAAAAGTTAAATTAGGATTTGACAGTACAACTTGATCAGAAGAAAACGTAGATCCGTCACTAGTTAAAGTAGCCTCATCTGTTGGAAACATGATATTATTAAGAAAATGTATTTCTCCTTCTTGATCATTACCATTAATATAGCTAACCATACTATTTTCTGATCCTGTTACCAAGTTATTGGCAATGGTAATATCTTTTAGTTTTGTATTGTAAGCATTATTTCCTGGTTTATCATACCCTATTTCTATACCATGTGTGTTGTTAACTAAAGTATTATATGCTATAGTAACCCGTTCTGCTCTAAAATGCTTTGTTAAATCCGAGCTGCTACCATCAATTGCGTCTCCTTGAGTCAGTGCTATTGGTGCATCCCAAATGGTTCCTGTAAGCCCTTCCATATAATTATTGACAATAATATGGTCTGTTCCATATATTCTAATCCCACCAGTGTACAATGTTGATCCTGCATCAGAGACTCCTATTGCCTTACCATCACCAAAAAAATAGTTCCCCTCTACTCTATTTCTATTACCATGTCGTAATGACAATGTCCCATAACTACGCTTAAATGTATTATGACGTATTACATTATCTGATGACTTTACAGACACAATTTCTGGGTCTCCATCACAATCTTCAAATAGATTATACTCTACAGTTGTATATCCACTAGACATTGACATTTCACTCCAACCAATACGAATCGACTCTTGCTCATTGACAGCTCTGGGGGAATTATTTTTAAAATGGTTGTGATCAATCAAATCATACTGAGATTGCATAACCTCACCAGTACCATCGATAGTAATGTAGTGTCCAGGAGTTGCTTTATTTTGAAAAATATTATGGTCTATTCTATTATGATGGCTTAAATATTCAAAATCCTCATCATCCCATACGCCTCCTATATATACCCATTTTATAGATTCTGTGGTTTCGAGTTCAAAAACATTTCTTGTGATACGGATATTGTTTGAGCCCTCAAGTTTTATTAAAGTACTTTCACCTGTAGCATCAAATACAAACCCCTCTAAAATAATATGAGCAGCTTTTTTGAAAGTAAAATGAGATTCGCCTGTAAGAACTACACCTCCTACACTTTCTGCTTTAACAGTAATAGGATTATCTGCTGTTGCAATGGCAGTAAAACTTGCTTCAAAATCAGAATATGTTCCATTTTGAACTATAAAAACAGCTCCTGCAGAAGACTCATTTACAAGATCTTGCAAATCTTCTCCATCAGAAACGAATGTTTGTGAATATACCGATGTGGTAAAGGTCATTAGTAAGAATATCATTAAAACGATATTCTTATCTGTAATACGTAAAAACGAAAACCTTTTTCGTTTTTGTATTGAGTATAAATTTTCCATTAAGAAATAGGATTTAGTGTGAAGTGTTATTATTATTATTTCAACAGAGAACCAATGATATACATAAATTGGTCAACCAATTGTAATAATCAAATATAAGTGAGATTTGTCAATTATCTTAATTTTAGGTTAAAAAAACATACTTGTAATTAACAATAATCTTAAAAAATTATCATATTCTAATATTCAAACATAAAAGAATATAATCGTAACCCTTATTTCTACTATCTATTAATCCTTCTTAAGCCCTATTAGTTAGAACTAATAATTACATATGATCATACAAAAAAGCCAATTTACTTAATAGTAAACTGGCTTTCAACATAGGTTTATAATAAAAAATTATTATTTATATATTTCTTTAAATCAAATAATTACAATAAATAACAACAATCCTTTTCTACTTTTTCAGTATTCTTTTTGTAACCAGTATATTTCCTAGCTGGTCATGCACAGAAAGAAGATAAACTCCAGGGTTCCGAATTTCGGGTGCAATTATAATATTTCCAGAAATGTTCTTAGACTGTTGTCTATAGATGATTCTGCCAGAAAGACTATGTATATTAATTATATACTTTTCATTTGTCTTTAATTCAGAAGTTCTAATTGTAAGCACATTGGTAAAAGGGGTTGGTTCTATCATAAAAATTTCATCAGATGCTGTGTCTGTATATTGTTTAGAAAAGCTAGCTTCAGTATCTGTTGTATATTCCACAATTAATCTTGCCGCTTTACTAGAACCACCTTCATAAGACTCTGCAACCCTTTTTGCAGAAGTACTTGTTAAACTTGTCCCTTTTCCTCTAATAATAAAGCTTGCACTATTACCTGATGACCATTCATTCTTATTTACTAATTCTTGAACCATTTCTTTTAGATCAGGGGTTTGTTGCGTTGTACCACTACTATTACGAGACCAAGATGCGGGATCCCATGTGATTTTATTCGAAAACACTTCTCTTGATGAAACATTGTTAGAAGATGAGAATGCAGGTGAATTACCACTATTATGCAATGATATTTCTAGCTGAGCTCCGTCACTATGGCTTTCGTCTGCAGTAAACTGTATATATGCATTTGTAATAATTGAGTTCTGAGGTAAGGGTATTGACTGAAAACGTAATCCAACAATCTGATAACTACTATTATTATATGAATCATATACCAATTCTAGGTCACTACTGTTTTCATAAACGCCTCCATATTTATCCTCTTCGACATCATCATTACCATTAGCAATAGAAACTTCTATACTTCCTTCAGGATCTGGGTCAGAATCAGTACGCTTTGTAATTGTAACTACACTACCATTAGATGGAACCCAGATATCTAGGTTTGATGGTATTTGAAAAACATCTGTATTGGGTACCTCACCGACCTGAGCTGCATTATCAACTTTTATTGTTCGTGCTTCTATTTTATCTTCATCTACAAAAATCCATTTAAATTGATTGAACGACTCAGAATCTCTAGTCCAGCTTTTATCATCACTATTACTTCGCAAAGGAGCCCCCCAGCATCCTTCGCCAACATAAACAGTTCCACTTTCGTCATCTCTTACAAATCCTTCGTCATTACCTGATGATGTTGATGGTCTTAACGGCCAAGTAGTTTTTACGGTATGTGCATCACACTCAACAACGAGATTTACTCCATTATTATAAAAAAGTTGTGCCCAATTACTGTATTGCGTATTTCCTTCTGATTTATACCATACATGAGGGCGCATAGGTTTATGATATTGAGCCATTTTCCAGGTTACACTAGTTGCATTAGTACTTAAATCATTTTGTAACCAAGTTGTTTGATCTCCAGAAATAGAAATTTCAGTATTTAGCGTATATGTCCTAATAAGGTTATCTCCAAAAGTAATGGCATAATAAACACTAGAAGAAGGAGTGTCAAACAAATTATATATTGTATTATTACTATCTTCATGATTTCCTCGGGTAGCTATTACAGGAAACATTCTATTATCAGAAGCAATAGTTAATTGCCAGTCATTAAACCATATTTGCCATTGACTATCTGTATCATCGTCTGTCATATCACCACCAAACATCACTGCATGCGGTTTTAATTTTGCTACTAAACTATTGGCATTTTGTCTAGGAGTTCTATTATTTCTAGAATCCCCTCCTGCAATAAAAGACAATCTACTTTTATCCGCAGGAGCAGTTTTGAACCAATATCTTTGACTAACACCTTCACTATCTCCAATCACAAAATAATAGGCTGTATTTGGCTGTAATCCTGTTAGACGTGCAAATGTATTGGTCATTCCTTTATAAGAAACGGTTCTATCTGGAGTTTTTGAGTTTGTATAACTGAGATAATCTGTACCATTATCCGTAGTTCCAAAATAAACAATGGGGTTATTACCTGAGATTTGATTCCATCCTATAACAATAGATGTTGCAGGGTTACCACGTAATGTAAGTCTATATTTATCATTAGAAGCTTGCATTTGCAATCCGACGATGATCACAAAAAGTGTAAATAATTTTTTCATGTTATATACTAAATTGGTTGAGTTAATGAATATTCCTAAATTAATTTAAAACAACTAACTAAACAGCTTAAGAAAATTTCTTAATTAAAAAATAAATCACATAACAACTTCTTATCATAAGGATAACCAAGAGTTCACTACTTAGTAACATGGTTAGCTTTTACTTTGTAGGTATGACAGCAAAAACTCAACAGATTCTAAAAATTTGTGTATTCTTAATTTTTATAGGGAGAGCTTGGCAACATCTTTTTTGGGATGCACCATATAGATCTTTTTTTTGGAATGAATCATTCTTAAAACCAATCATAGAAGGTTTTTTTAATACACCATGGCAACACTACGCTACTAGTAAAAGAACTGATTACTATATACAAAATGCTATAAAGATTAAAGGTATTATATATGGCATGGCAGCCTTAAGTGCTTTATTACTAACATCAAAAACAATAAAATGGTTGCGGTTTCCTATATTAATAGGGGGAGTAAGTTTGGTTCTTCTGAGCTTATTACTTACAAAAGAAAAGTTTTATCATACTGCCCAGTTTTTTGAGCATAGTATTCAATTTGGGCTACCTTTTGTTCTATTACTTAGTTATAATAAAAAACTATCGAAAGAAAGGCTTATCATAATTCTTAAAATAATGATCGCATTGACTTTTTTTTCACATGGGCTCTATGCCTTTGGTTTTTACCCAGTACCCGGTAAGTTTATAGATATGGTCATACATATATTTAATTGTACAGAATCTAAAGCTATTCTATTTTTATACAGTGCAGGAATTATTGATTTTGTTATTGCGGCTCTCATTTTTATTCCCAAAATAGAAAAATATGCCTTGTGGTACGCAGTGATATGGGGTATATTAACCGCACTTGCCAGAACAATAGCAAATTTTTATTGGGAGTTTCCTCTGCAGTCTATCCATCAGAATTTTTATCAAACCATTTTTAGGTTACCGCATGGATTAATTCCTCTTTTGGTTATTTATATTCAAAAATTGCAAACCATTAATAGTAAAAATAAAAGTAGGCCTAATGAGCTAAAAACAATGACCACCTCCTAATAAAGAACCAAAAGAACAAAAACACTACTACGTCATTATTCTATTAATCCTGAATCAGTGAAACCCCATTAAGATCGGTTGTTAATACATCACTCATATAGTCAAAAAACGGACGTAATAAGCTGTAATGGTATATGAGTTTCTCTAAGAAATCAGGAGCTAATACCTGGGTATCGGTAAATTTATGTTCTACAAAAAAGGATTTATTTCTAATCAAATCAATAGCCTCATGGTCTTTACTAAAACCTTTAGGAGCTGTTTTGACTTGATATGCCGTGTTAAACCCGCTAAACGCCTTTTTAAAGTCAGGTTGATCCAAAATATCTCGTATTTCTGTCGCATCCATCTCAAACTCCTTTCGAATTCTCAATAAATCTGCAGGTTCAGGTCCAAAAAAACCTCCTGCCATAAGTGAATTACCCGGTTCTAATCTAAGATAATATCCACCTCTGCGGTGTGCCCCAGCTCTACTAAAACTAACACTTCTATGTACATTATATGGTGTTTTATCTTTACTGAAACGGATATCCCTATTGATACGAAAAACCTTGGTTTTTTCTATTTCATCTTCTTGATTTAATCGTTCAGTAACAGAAGTATAAAATGCCTTCAATTCTTTTTCATTGGATTGATACCTTTTTTTATGCTCTTGCATCCAATCCCTATGATTATTTTGTTTTAGATCTTCTAAAAATTCAAAAATTGATTTTGATAATGTGCTCATTTATACCAATGATTTTTTTCTTAAAACAATATAGAATGTATCAAGTCTTTAGTGCTTTCTTTATTCTATACCTATAAAAGTAATAAAATCTAGAATAGTTTATATCTTTAGTATGATATTTTTACTCTTTTGCTCGTTTCTTTAAAAACTTGTTACAACTTTAATAAAATGCTGCTATTTATTTAGAATCTGGATTTAATCTAGTAATATTATATTTATATTTACTTCGTTTTTAAATGAACAGCGATGAATAAAGAAAGAGCTAAGATTGTTGCACAAATCGAGGAGCAGAAGAAAAATCCAAACCTTAAGTTAAAACTAAAGGAAAGAACAGAATACTTCACTAATCTACTTTTTTACACCTTATTTGATACGGATACAGAAGTAGCTAAAAACATAGATATTCTCGAAAAAACTTTTGAAGAATTGGTGGATTTAGCGTGTTGGGAAACTTCAAAACCATGCAGTAAATTATGGCAATCTTATCTTGAGCAGTTACCGAATATTTTAGAAAAACTAACGTTAGATGCTAAAGCATTTATCAAGAGTGATCCTGCAGCCAATTCTATAGAAGAAGTATACATGGCATATCCTGGATTTTATGCCATTGCTATATATAGATTAAGTCATGAATTATTAAAATTTGGATTGCCATTGGTCCCTAGATTAATGACAGAATACTCTCATCGACTTACGGGAACCGATATTAATCCTGCTGCAGAAATAGGAAAATCGTTTTTTATAGATCATGCTACGGGAATTGTGATTGGAGAAACCGTAATTATAAAAGATAATGTAAAAATTTATCAAGGAGTAACTCTTGGTGGACTTTATGTAGATAGAAAACTACGTAATGTAAAACGCCACCCAACAGTAGAAAATAATGTAACCATATATGCCAATGCCACGATTCTTGGCGGCGCAACAACAATAGGTGCTAATAGTACTATTGGAGGAAATACCTGGATCACATCCTCAGTACCAGAAAATTCTATTATTTCTAATACCGCTGAGATTAAAATAAAAAAAGTAGTTTAATGCCGAATACTATATTAGACCTTATCGGAAATACGCCTTTAGTAAAAGCGTCTTCCCTAGTAAAAAACCCAAATATTACATTATTTCTAAAACTCGAAGGCCATAATCCAGGAGGTAGCGTAAAAGATCGTGCAGCCTATAACATGATAAAATCCGCTTTGGATCGAGGAGACATAGATCAAAATAGCAAACTAATAGAAGCTACAAGTGGTAATACGGGTATTGCCTTAGCAATGATAGCTGGTATTTTTAAACTACATATAGAATTAGTAATGCCCGAAAATGCTACTAAAGAACGTGTACAAACCATGCGTGCTTATGGTGCAAAAGTTACCTTGACATCAGCTGATGTAGGAATCGAAGGAGCAAGAGACTATGCTGAATCTAAAGTAACGAATGACGGGTTTATAATGTTGAATCAGTTTGCAAATGATGATAACTGGAAAGCACATTATAAAACAACAGGACCAGAAATATGGAAAGATACCAATGGTGCAATTACCCACTTTGTATCATCTATGGGGACAACAGGCACCATTATGGGGACATCAACCTACCTTAAAGAGCAATCACCAGAAGTTCAGATTGTGGGAGTACAACCAACAGATGAATCAAGTATCCCTGGGATCAGAAAATGGCCAGCGGAATATTTACCCAAAATTTTTAACCCTGATAAAGTCGATCAGGTTATAGAAGTAAGTCAAGAAGAAGCTACAGAAATGGCAAAACGCCTTGCAAAAGAAGAAGGAATATTTTCTGGAATGAGTAGTGGTGGATCAGTCGCGGCCGCATTAAAACTTGCAGAAAGTATTAAAAAAGGTGTTTTGGTTGCTATTGTTTGTGATAGAGGGGATCGTTATTTAAGTTCAGATTTATTCGAATAATTCATAATTTTCACAGAAAATTATATATATTTAGTAATAACAATGATACGCTTAAATTCAAACCAACTTTACACATAAGAAAACTGCAGTTGTTATGGGGATTTTAAAAAATACATGTAAGCTATTAACGATATTTATTATTTCTCTCTCAAACTATAATGGGTTTACACAAGATATAAACAAATTCCTTACTGATACCATTAGCGTAAGTGCAGATAATGTACCAATCCATAAGCAACAACACTATTTCCCTAAAGAAATGTTTCCTCAAAGAATGATGGAGTTTTTTGATATGGATGATGGTGGATCCAGCATTAATACCACAGAGGTTGAGCAGAAATATGACAATCAGATTATCGAATGGTATTCTGTCTATTTATTTGCAATGAAAGAACCGTTGTTATTCAATAAAAAGACCGATAAACATTCATATCGTTTTACGTGGCTACGCATGTATGACAAACCAATGGCGATTCGAATAGAAAAAAATGGTGGAGAATATCATGTATACTGGAAAATGCTAGATGGTGCAGGAGGATATAAACCTGAAGCCCTTATTGTTGAAGATTCAAAATCAATAACCGAGCAGGATTGGTTAGATTTTACAGCATTTGTAGAAAAAGCAGATTTCTTAAACATGGAGTTAGGTAGGGATGCTATGGCAAATGATAAGTCAGAATGGGTTTTAGAAGGAAATGACACAACCAATTACAGAGTAGTGCGAATGGGTGCTCCTACAGAAGGAGATTTTTATAATGCGTGCAACTTTTTGATTTCTTTGACTGCTGTTCCTATAGAAGAAGAAAAAAAGTATTAAAAAAACAACTAAATCTAATCTAGATATAGTTTTCTTCACTACTTCACAAAAATTCTGTTTATTTTAAAAAGCTATTTTCGTTTCTTTGTAAATATGCCTGTAAAACAACAAATTTTTGATACCCTCAAAGAATATTTTGGGTATGATAGCTTTAGACCGCTACAAGAAGAAATCATTGATGCCATTTTTGACCAAAAAGACAATCTGGTAATTATGCCTACAGGAGGCGGAAAATCCATCTGCTACCAACTTCCGGCATTATTATTACCCGGAATTACCTTGGTAATTTCTCCTTTGATTGCATTAATGAAAGATCAGGTAGACGGATTAAAAGCAAACGGTATCAAAGCTGCTTTTGTAAATAGTAGTCAAAATGAAAATGAACAACAAGAAATTTACAAAGATCTATTAGAAAAAAACATTAAGTTATTATACCTAGCGCCAGAGAGCTTAAGTTTTCTAGATGCTATATTTTCTCAAATAGAAATTAGTTTAATTGCCATTGATGAGGCCCATTGTATTTCGGCTTGGGGCCACGACTTCAGACCTGCCTATACGCAATTGGGATACTTAAAAAACAAGTTTCCGAATACACCAGTTATTGCCCTAACGGCTACCGCAGATAAAGCTACGCGTCAAGACATCTGTAATCAACTTAATATTCCTCATGCGTTACAACATCTGGCCTCATTTGACAGAAAAAACCTGGGTTTAGAAGTAAGACCAGGAAACAAAAGAATAGAACAAATACTTGATTTTCTAGAAGATAAAAAAAATGAATGTGGGATTATCTATTGTTTAAGTAGAAAAACTACTGAAATGCTTGCAGAAAAATTACAAAATAATGGGTTTAAGGCAGAAGCATATCATGCAGGAATCGATCATGCAAAAAGATCAAAAACCCAAGAGCATTTTATAAATGACACCATAGAAATCGTATGTGCAACAATTGCCTTTGGTATGGGCATTGACAAATCAAACGTAAGATGGGTAATTCACTATAATTTACCAAAAAACATTGAAGGATATTATCAAGAAATAGGGCGAGCTGGTAGAGATGGCTTACCATCAGAAACCCTTCTATTTCATAGTTATGCAGATGTAGTACAATTACAAAAATTTGCTAATATGTCTGGTAATCAAGAAGTGCAACTAGCCAAGTTGGATCGCATGAAGCAGTATGCAGATTCTTTGAGTTGCAGACGAAAGATTTTGTTAAGCTATTTTGGTGAATTAATAGAAGAAGATTGCGGTAATTGTGATGTATGTAAGAACCCTCCTGTTTTTATCGATGGTACTGTTATCGCACAAAAAGCACTATCCTGCGTTTTTAGAGTAAAAGAAAAAGAACCAATAGGAACGATCATTGATATCATGCGTGGTTCTCAAAATGCTACTATAGTTGATAATGGATACCAAAATTTAAAAACATATGGTATCTCAAAAGATATTGCATGGAGAGATTGGCAACAATATATCATACAATTAATAAATCAAGGGTATCTAGAAATTGCATTTCATAAAAACAATGTATTAAGACTTACAGCATTATCAAAAAAAGTGTTGTTTGATGGTGAAAAAGTAAGCCTTGCTAACCTTAAAGAATTTGAAAAAAGAAAAGAGGTAGTTATAACCCAAAAAGAAGATAAAGGCGCTGCTCCCAATTTATTCGAAAAACTAAGACTACTTCGTCTCGAATTATCAAGAGAAGCAGGAATTCCTGCTTATCAAATCTTTAATGATGCAACTCTTAAAGAAATGGAAAAATTTAGGCCGATGACAGACACTGAGTTTATGCAGATTAGTGGTGTAGGACGACAGAAAATGCAAAATTATGGTAGTGATTTTATAAAAGCAATCATTGACTTTTCTTCTGAAAAAACTAAAAAGAAAAAAAAAGGAGGCCCCAAAAAAGGAAACACACACAAAGAAACATTAGAACTCTATAAAGAAGGACTATCAATTGAAGAAATAGCTATTAAACGTCAATTAGCCCAATCTACTGTTTTTTCTCATATTCTCAAATTGCATGAGAGTGGTGAAGATGTTGACCTTAATCAATTTATAAGTACTGCAGATATAGAATCTGTTAGAAAAGCAAAAATTGAACTCGATGATCCTGGTACTCTCAAGCCTTATTTTGATCATTTTGAACAAGCCATGGATTACAATACTTTAAAAATTGCACTTACTATTCTAAAAAATAATGAAACCACTAAGAAAGTGTAAATCTAACAGATTATTGATTATACCTAAAATACAAATGTAAAAACACTATATTCAGGTAATATAAAATTTGACTACATCTAATTTACTAGACTGGTAATATTAGCTACGGTTATATTTTATTTTGAAGCATCAACGAAAAAGAGCAAGTTTTATCGGGGCATTTTAAGATAGAAATGGTATTAGACCAATGAAGGAGAAATGATCATCTCATATGTATTATGTCCATTACTTTTATCAAATCCCTTGACTAATTCAATTTCTGGGACACTGGCTGGATAAAAAGTAATTGGTTCTATACAAATCATATTTTTTACTTCTGTCCAGAGCATAAAATGCGAAAAACCCTTCGTTTCTAATATCAATGAAACCTCACCATTATTTTCTACTCGTACATGATTCCTATTCTTAACCTGTAATGCAGAAGACCCCCTTAACAAAACGTCATCTAAGGAATATTTCTCACTTTCTGTAGAACCAATAGATATGTTCGTGTCATATATCTTAAAAGCTGGATGAAAACCTAACATTAGGGGCATATCAATCTCTGAGTGTATATCAAATGTAATGCGTAACGCCCCCTCTACCCATTGATAAGTTTTTGTAAATTCAAAATCGTAGGGCCAATCCAAAAATTCTTGAGTTGATTTTTGGGGAAATTTAGGATTTCTTACTGAAGTATTTGCTTTATATACTTTAGAAAAACTAAGAATATTTGATGTTTCTTTTACAAGAACATACTCCATAGCTCTTAGTATGCCATGTTGGTCTAGTTTTGCTATTCCTTTGGGAGTAGCAATAGTAAAATTATTTTCCTTCGTTGGACCAATTATAGGAAACATTTCTATTTCTGTACTCCCCCACCCTGGATCTCCTTTTTGGTGCATGATCTCTGTACCCTCAAAAATAAAACTTATTAACTCTCCATTGTCTATCACTATTTGTGATTTATTAAAAGTGTTTTCTAGTGTGTATTTCGATTTCATTTGTTAATTTTTTCAATAAGGGTGAGCTTTTATTTTTATAAGTAATAAAATATTACAGTTTTTTTCTAAAATATTTTTTATCACTTTCAGAAATCAAAGGATCCGAAAGAGCTTTTTTTGCAAGATTCTCATGTAGGTTACGATCATAGTGAAACATCAAGGTATTTAATTCGGCTACAGAAACTCCCTCCTCAGGAACCTTATCAATTATAAACTCATCAGTAACACCTACAAACCCTGGTTCTAAAACTCTTACATATACTCCCGAAAGCAATGAATTTATGAATTGTTTTATTATTGATTGGGTACCAAAACGAACTCCTAATTTATAACATGGTTGTCGGGGTCTAGAAATCTGAACAATCGCTGTTCCTATTTTATATATTGCACCTATTTTAACTTTGCTTTCACTAAACCCTTCTACCGTAAGGTTTTCTCCGAACATCCCGTATTTCCAATCCAAATTGGGATATTTCTTCTGCCAAAAAGAGTAATTATCCATAGAATATAAGTAACACGCTTTATCCACTCCGCCATGATATCGTCTATCAATTACGTTATCATCTTTTACATCTTCTACATCCAAATACAAGGGATTTTCGACTGGAGATTTATAAATTCCGGTTTTAACATCTTTTCCTCTCCAAGAAATAGTTCGAGGAACTGCAATATTGGTTGATATAATTTTCATAAAGGTATTATTTAAATTCTACAGAATTTAGGATTAATCCAGAACCCGGAACAATATGTTCTAATGTAATTTTTTCTGCATTAGGATCTAGTGTTTTTTTTATAAAATCAATATCTACTTTTCCTTTTCCCAAATCAAACAATACTCCCATCATTAAACGGATTTGATTTCTTTTAAATCCTTCTCCTTTTACTTGCAATAAATAACTTTTTTCGGGAAAAAAATTAGCCGTAAAAACATCATTTTCTTTGATTTCACAATGCATAATTTCACCATGTAGAATTGTATTTTCTGTAGGACGATGACAATAAGATCTAAAATTATGTTTTCCTTCAAAAAGTTTTGCAGCTTTCTGCATTGAAGAAATATCAAGCTCCTCGCCTACATTATACATAAAAGGAGCACAAAAGGGATGAAACTTCCCTTCACAAGAAAAAAGGTATAAATATTCCTTGCATTTGGGCGACTGTATTATATTGAAAGAAGCGTCAGTCTCTTCAATTCCCAAAGCTCTTATATCCTGCGGTAGATTTTGATTAAACAATGGATAAAACATATCTATATCTAGAGGAGTCTCCTCAACAAAAAGCTCTACATAGGCTTGATTGGCAGAAACTTTTGCATCTGTTCTTCCTGCTGCTAGAACTTTAAATTTTTTATGTTCTAGTACATATGCAATAGTACGTTCTACCATGCGCTGCAATGTATTTACAGTCGGTTGCTTTTGCCATCCATGATATCTGAACCCCAGATATTGCAGCTGTATGATATAATAAAAACGTTTACGAAACATTAAATATACGGTTAGGTGGTGAATATAGACAAAATCTGTATTTCGACGATTATTCTAGAATTTTTAATAACCAAAATATGTTAACAAATATCATATATTTATTATATTTGAGTAGAATCAATTACTAATTTAAAAATCAACTTTAGTTATGGTAAAATCAAAATACCAAAGTGTTCTGGATTTAGGACAAGCGCTTAACATTCAGAATGGTGACGTATCTGAAGAAAATGGTACTTTAAAAATAAAAGGTACTGCAAAAACACAGTATGAAAAGAACCAACTTTGGGATAAAATAAAAGAGATTGGCGGTGAGTCTCCATCAGATATCATGGCCGATATTGATGTTGCCGACACTTCGGTATATCATAGACATATTGTAAAAAGTGGTGAGTCATTAAGTAAGATTGCAAAGCATTATTATGATGACCCAATGAAATATAAAGCAATTTTTGAAGCGAATACAAATATTCTCAAAAATCCAGATGTTATACATCCTGATCAGGAACTTATTATTCCTAATTTATAGAATAAAATTCGTTTTATTAAAAAATTAAGGACTGCAATTTTTGTGGTCCTTTTTTTATGATTTTCTTAAGAAAATTACAGTTTTATAGCCAAAACAATAGGGTTATTCCTTCATTTCTACTAAAAAACAGGGAATTAAATAGTTAATGAAATCATATTTTTTGTACTTTTGTTGTTTACGTAAAATCACAAAACCCTAAAATCACCACAATCATGAAAGGAAAACTACTTCTTTTGTTGCTATTCTTTTGCTTTAATAGTTTCGCGCAATCAGACTCCGACATAAAAATTATTTATGAGTATAAAGATCAGATTATACTGAATAATGGAAAAACGTATAAAGTTTTATCTGATAAACCATTTTATGCTGTGTATGACAATTCAATACAGGTTTATCAAGAAATAGATGAGCATATATTGCGATTGAATCGTGTATTAATTCTCGATAGTGATAACACCAAGGTTAAGTTAATCGAATGGGTTAAGAAAGAAATGAGAATGTATAAATTAAGTGAAGTACAAGATACCGACCTAAAAGACACGAACATATCTTCTGGATACTAGTTACGTTATAATTCTTACTGTTTTTTAAACAACATTTTCACTTATAGCAGTTTTTGCAATCTGTAATATATGATCAAATTGCTCTTGTAGGGTAAGGTTAGAGTTATCTATTTTTATAGCATCCTCAGCTTTTCTAAGGGGTGAGTCTTTTCGTGTGCTATCGATATGATCACGATTGACTACATTTTTTAATACAGCTTCGTAGGTTACGTCTTCTCCCCTTTCTTTTAGCTCTATAAATCTGCGTTCTGCTCTATCTTTGGCGGTAGCTGTCATGAATAATTTAAGTTCTGCATCAGGAAAAACCACCGTACCAATATCTCTTCCATCCATTACAATTCCTTTATTCACACCCATTTTTTGCTGTTGCTCGACTAATTTTTTACGAACTTTTGATATAGCTGCAATTTTGCTAACATGTTTCGAAACAGCCAAGGTTCTTATAATATGCTCTACATTTTCTCCGTTTAGCAAAACTTCTGCCAGTCCTTTTTCAGGGTTCATCTCAAATGTAATATTGATAGCAGGAAGATCTTGTTCTAAAGCTTCTTTATCAAATGTAAATTCATTAATAAAATTTTTTCTCATGGCATATAAAGAAACCGCTCTGTACATAGCCCCTGTGTCTACATAAATATACCCCAATGCTTTTGCCAATTGTTTTGCTACTGTACTCTTTCCTGTAGAAGAATGTCCGTCAATAGCAATTATAATATTTTTATCTTTCAATATAGTTGAGTTTAGTGTGATCCGCCAAAAGTACTTTTGTCAAAAATAACCTAAAATAAAATATCCAAAAAACATCTATTGGTTTAAAAAAAAATCTCCTTACCTAAGAATTTAAATTTCTCCTTGTAATATTAGACAATACCATTAAATAGTCTGAAAACAACTATTCAATGATTTTCAATATAAACTACTTTTTTAATAATTAATAATGTTAAAAACTCTTAATTAAGCAATAATTATAAAGAATCATTGGTTATTACTTTAATAATACGCACACTTCAACGATTAAACACCACTATTAAAACTACGGTTTTAGCCAACAAAATAGACTAACCAAAATACCTATAAAGCCATGGGTTTCTTTGATTTTTTTAACCAAAAAATTGCATTAGATCTAGGTACATCTAATACACTAATTGTATATAAAGGAAAAATCACCATTGATAACCCTTCAATAATAACTATTCATAAACTTACTGGAAAAATTATTGCCGTGGGTAAAGATGCATTAACAACAAAAGATAAAATCAATAAGAATATAAGAACTATTTACCCTTTTAGAAATGGAGTTATCTCTAATTTTGATGCCTCTGAGAAAATGCTAAAAACGTTCATCAAAAAAACATCTTCACTCTCTACCAAATTATTTTCTACCTCATATAGTATGATTATTTCTATTCCTTGTAGAAGTACCAATGTCGAAATTAGAGCAGTACGGCAATCTGCAAAAAGATTAAATGCCAAAAATATATTTCTAGTACATAAACCTATCGCAGCAGCTATTGGTAGTGGTCTTAACATCCTCGCTCCCAAAGGAAATATGATTATTGATATTGGTGGTGGGACAACAGAAATAGCTATAATATCCCTAGGGAAAATTCTAAGTGGACAATCTGTAAAGATTGCAGGAAATGTTTTTGATCAGGATATCGTAAACTATATCAGAGAATATCATGATCTACATATCGGAAAATCTTTGGCCGAAAAAATAAAAATAGAAATAGGATCGGCATTTCCCATTTTAGACAATCCTCCAGAAACAATACAAATAGAAGGAAGAGACGTATCGACAGGTGTAAAAAGACAAATACACTTATCCCATACTGAAATCGAAAAAAGCCTAGATACATCAATAACACGAATAGAGAATGCCATTAGAGAAACCTTATCCGAAATTCCACCAGAAATTTCTGCTGACATCTATAATTCGGGCATATACTTAACAGGTGGTGGGTCAAAACTTAGAGGATTAGACAAAAGATTATCAAGAAATACTGAGTTACCCATACATCTTGGTGAAAAGCCATTAAAAGCTGTTATTAACGGTAGTAATAAAATTCTAACAAATCTAAACCGCTATAATTGTGTTCTTATATAACACAGTTTATATAGGCATAGCTCTTCTCTACCCGATTAAATTCTAACAAATAAATACGCCGTGTTTTTCTATAAAACACGGCGTATTTATTTGTTTGCACTATGTATACTTAAAGTTTTTTGGCATTTTTAACCTTAGTACGAGTAACAGCAAGTTTGAGAACATCTTCCATATCCTTAACATAATGAAACTTAAGTCCTTTAAGATATTCTGATTTTATTTCCTCAATATCTCTTTTATTATCTGCACAAAGTAAAATTTCTTTTATATGCGCTCGTTTGGCTGCCAATATTTTTTCTTTTATTCCACCGACAGGTAATACTTTTCCTCGTAATGTTATTTCGCCAGTCATGGCTAAACTTTTCTTTACTTTACGTTGTGTAAACAATGACACCAAAGATGTTAACATCGTAATTCCTGCACTTGGACCATCCTTTGGCGTTGCTCCTTCAGGAACATGAATATGCACATTATAATTACTAAAAATCTCTGGATTAATACCTAAATCATCTGCATTTGCTTTGATATATTCCATAGCAATTGTTGCTGATTCCTTCATTACCTTCCCTAGGTTACCGGTTATAGTAAGTACTCCTTTTCCTTTAGAAAGAATTGATTCTATAAATAAGATATCACCACCCACACTTGTCCATGCAAGCCCTGTAACAACACCTGCAACTTCATTATTTTCATATTTGTCGCGCTCTAACCTAGGCACTCCCAAAACTTCTATAACATCTTCATTACTTATTTTGACATTATACTCCTCTTCCATAGCAATGTTCTTGGCTGCATATCGGACCATTTTCGCAATTTGCTTTTCTAATCCTCGAACACCAGATTCACGCGTATATCCTTCTACAATTTTCTCTAATTGTACTTTACCTATTTTGATGTGAGATTTATTTAGTCCGTGTTCTTTTAACTGCTTAGGTAATAAGTGTTGTTTTGCAATTTCAACTTTTTCTTCAATTGTATACCCTGTAACATTAATAATCTCCATTCTGTCACGAAGTGCAGGTTGTATTGTCCCTAAACTATTTGAAGTTGCAACAAACATAACTTTAGAAAGGTCAAATCCCATTTCTAAGAAATTATCATGAAATTTTGAGTTCTGTTCAGGATCCAAAACTTCTAATAAGGCAGAGGATGGATCGCCTTGACTACTTACAGATAGTTTGTCTATTTCATCTAATACAAATACCGGATTACTTGTTCCTGCCTTTTTAAGACTTTGTATTATTCTACCTGGCATAGCGCCAATATAGGTTTTTCTATGTCCGCGTATTTCTGCTTCATCACGCAATCCTCCTAATGAAATTCTCACATATTCTCTTCCTAATGCTTCTGCTATAGATTTACCTAAGGATGTTTTACCTACCCCAGGAGGTCCGTATAAACATAAAATAGGAGACTTCATATCATTACGAAGCTTTAGAACAGCCAAGTATTCGATAATACGTTTTTTTACTTCATCTAAACCATAATGATCTCTATCCAGAATTTCTTTAGCTTGTTTTAAGTCAAATTTATCTGTACTATATTCATTCCATGGTAAGTCGAGAAATAAGTCAAGGTAATTGCGTTGTATTGAATATTCTGCTACTTGCGGATTCATGCGTTGCATTTTAGCAAGTTCTTTGTCAAAATGTTTCTTTACGTCTTCTCCCCATTTTTTATCTTTACTCTTTTGTCGCATTTCTTCGATTTCATCCTCATGCGATACACCACCAAGTTCTTCCTGAATGGTTTTCATCTGTTGATGCAAGAAATACTCACGTTGCTGCTGACTCATATCATGCTGCACCTTATTCTGAATATCATTCTTTAATTCTAACTTCTGAAATTCGACATTCATGAATTTTAAGGTAGCCAAGGCTCGCTCTTGTAAATCATTAATCTCTAAAAGTTTCTGTTTTTCTTCTACAGGAAGGTTTAGATTAGAAGAAACAAAATTGATCAAAAAAGAATTACTTTCTATATTCTTAATGGCAAAAGATGCTTCTGTAGGAATATTAGGACTCTCTTTAATAATTTCTAAAGCCAGATCTTTGATCGAATCAATAATTGCATTAAATTCTTTGTCTAATTTTTCTGGTCTTGCTTCAGGGACTTCTCTTACTTTGGCTTTAATATAGGGTTGTTCTTCAACAATCTCATCTATATTAAATCGTTTTTTTCCTTGAAGAATAACCGTAGTATTTCCGTCAGGCATTTTAAGCACCCTTAAAATACGAGCCACAACACCAACTTTATTAATATCCTTAAGAGAAGGGTCTTCTACACCTTCTTCTTTTTGAGAAACTACACCAATGGTCTTGTTATCGTTATTTGCATCATTAAGAAGCGTTATAGATTTATCCCTTCCTGCAGTAATAGGAATAACTACTCCAGGAAATAAAACTGTGTTTCTAAGAGGAAGAATCGATAACACTTCAGGTAAATCTTCTTTATTTATTTCTTCTTCATCCTCAGGAGTCATTAAAGGTATTAACTCTGCATCTTCTTCTATGCCCTGAAATGACAAACTGTCAAGTGTTGTAAATTTGGTTTTAGCCATATGTATATATCAAGGTCATTTTGTCACAACGACAAAAGACTCTTTTTTTATTTAACGTTTTGAAAATCATTGAAAACCTAACAAAATCCGATAAACAAAGGGGATTACAGTTAAATTCATTTATTTATAATTCAATTGTTATGCCATAAGCTTTAAAAAAAATTAAAAACTGTAACAAAACATATCAAAGCATATCTTTATACAAAAGTAAATTATTTTTTTTGTTACTAACCAAACTAAATACAGATCAATTAATAGCAAAATGTCGTGAGCGAGATCAAAATGCGCAGCTCGAAACATATACACGCTATTATAAAGCTATGTACAATGCTTCTTTAAGAATTGTAAAAGATTCGGCAGAAGCCGAAGATATTATGCAAGAGGCATTTCTCACAGCATTTACAAAGCTCCCAATGCTAGAGGATAATAAAATGTTCGGAGCATGGCTTAAGAAAATAGTTATTAATGCAAGTTTGACAGCTTCGCGTAAAAGAAATAGTTATAATGAAGTAGATATCGACACTATTGAGTACTCACTTACTGATACAAATGGGATTTCTGAAGAAAGTTTATCTTCAGTTAAAGTCCAAACAATAGTATCGACACTATCAAAACTAAAAGACAGTTATAGCTCTATACTATCACTACACTTCATAGAAGGATATGATTACGAAGAAATTTGCCAGATTATGGATATATCATATGCAAATTGTCGAACGTTAATTTCGAGAGCAAAAGAAAGTTTAAGAAAAAAATTAGAACAAACATGAAAACGGATAAAATAGAAGAACTGTTTGAAGGCATGAAAGATCAATTAGACATTCATGAACCCTCAGATAATCATAAGATCAGGTTTCTCAAAAAATTGCAAGAAGAAGAGTCAGAAAAAGTAGTTTCTATACAGCCCAAAACAACATATTGGCTCAAGGCTATTTCTATTGCAGCATCAATTAGTATTATTTTTGGTGTTTCTTTTTTAGCCATTACATTTGACCCTAATAAGGAAGTAGAGTTGGCAACTGTTTCTATACAGATGGAAGAAACTCAAAGTTTTTTTACTTCGGCAATCGAAGTTCAATTAGAAGAAATTAATAAAGTCTCTTCACCCGAAACTACAAAAATAGTCACCGACGCAATGACACAGTTAGAAAAATTAGAATCTGACTATGAAACTCTTAAAAAAGATTTATTTAAAAGCGGTAATGACAAACGTGTTATTAGTGCTATGATTAGAAATTTTCAAAAACGTGCAAATCTTCTTGAGAATGTGCTTCAAAAAATAAATGATATTAACAACTTTAAAACCTCCCGAAATGAAAACACTATCATATAATATAATTATCCTGTTTTTCTTTCCGTTAATACTTATGAGCAATACTCATGAAAAACTGAGA
Source organism: Aquimarina pacifica (assembly GCF_000520955.1). GTDB lineage: Bacteria > Bacteroidota > Bacteroidia > Flavobacteriales > Flavobacteriaceae > Aquimarina > Aquimarina pacifica. The sequence goes on from NZ_JACC01000002.1 coordinate 100,641, forward strand.
GGAAAATACACCAAAGAAAAAACGCTCAAAAAAGAATTTACTGTAGATAAAAATGCAGTATTAAAAATAAGTAACGACTATGGTAATCTCGATATAACATCTTGGAATGAAAATAAAATTGTCATTGATGTAAGTATTAAGGTAAGTGGTGATAGCGAAAACAGTGTTATCAAAAAACTAGAATCTATAAATGTTGACTTTTCGGCTTCACCTCAATCAGTCTATGCAAAAACTACCTTTAGCAAAGGTGATATGTCATGGTGGGAAAAATGGACTCGCAGCTGGAACGGAAAATTAAATATGGAAATAAATTATACAGTAAAAGTGCCTATTACTAATCACGTAGAACTTGACAATGATTACGGAAGCATTACATTGGATAAAACTCAAGGGAATACAAAGATAAATTGTGATTACGGTCAAATCATATTAGGAGAATTACTTAGCGATGAAAACTATATTAATATTGACTATACCAATAATAGCTCTATTGCATATTTAAAATCAGGGAAAATCAATGCAGACTACTCAGATTTCGAAATTGAAAACAGTGATCAAATTGATCTTAATGCCGACTATACAGAATCAAAATTCAAGAATATAAAATACCTGAATTACAATTGTGACTATGGTGGCCTCAAAATAGAAAATGGAGGCAAAATAATCGGTGATTCAGATTATGTCGACACAAAAATAGGCAACATTTCAAAAGAACTTTCTGTAAATTCTGATTATGGTTCTATTACTATAAATCAGTTACAACCTGCTTTTGAGAGTATTAATATTAAAACAGATTATACCAGTGTTATTATTGGATATGAAACTGAATGTTCTTTTAATTTTTCAATAAAAGCATCCTATGGTGGTATTAAACTAGATGAAAGTATACTTGTCAATAAAAAATATGTAAAAGACAATAAGAAAGACTATCAAGGATATTACGGACAATCAGAAAGCCCAAGTAATATTAATATTAGTGCCAGCTATGGAGGAATTAAACTAAGAAAAAACTAATACTTTATAAATAATCAAAATAAGAATTCGATGAAAAAATTGGGAATTATATTAGTTATCATATGTTGTAATACAATATCGCTACATGCACAATGGTGGGGCAATGGAAAAAAAATTAATGGAGATGGTAATGTGGTTACTAAAAATAGAACCATACCAGAATATGACCAGATAAAAGTGAAAGGAAGTCTTGATGTTGTTTTAGTATCCGGGACAGAAGGAAAAATAACTATTGAAGGGGAAAGTAATCTAATTGATTATATAAAAACAGAAGTCCAAAATGACGTCTTAAAAATTTATGTTCAAAAAGGGTATTATATAAAACCTTCTTACAACAAAAAACTTCTTATTACAGCTCCTTTTAAAGATATTACACAAGTTACATTATCAGGTTCTGGAGATATTAATGGGTCTGATGTCATTAAAGCATCTAATTTCAAAACTTCTGTATCGGGATCTGGAGACATCAAACTAACCGTTGAAGCTGATAAAGTTTGGGGACAAGTTTCTGGTTCTGGAGATTTAATACTTATCGGAAGTGCAGAAAATTTAAGTACCAACGTCGCAGGATCTGGCGACATAAGTGCATACGATCTAAAAGCGCAAAATGTTACTGCAAATATATCGGGTTCGGGAGATATCGAAGTCTCTACCTCTTCATCTCTAAAAGCTCGTATAGCCGGTTCGGGTAATATATTTTATAAAGGGGAACCCGAAATAGAAGATAAAAAAGTGTCTGGTTCAGGAGACATTAGAAAACTATAATCACTGGTTAAAACCCTAAAAAAACAAGAAATATTTCATTATTTCTATTTTTACTACATTTTACAATAAAAAACTGTTTAATTAGTTACTATTAAACAGTTTTTTTTATGCATAATAATCAGTATTTTTGATACAATGCTTTTTTTTAACAGGAAAAACGTAAGGAGAGCAAAAACAGGAAAAATTCACCCCCAAACAGAAGTACATTGTCATTTTTATCAAAAAAAGATATTCCTCTAGAAGAATTTATTCCAGATGGATATATAGACATTCACTCGCATCTTTTACCAGGTATAGATGATGGCGTAAAAACTATGTATCAGTCTGCATATATTCTAGAGAGGTTTGAAAGAATGGGTGTAAAAAAAGTAATTACTACACCTCATGTTATACAAGATGTATGGCCAAATACATCGCATACAATACAAGAAAATTTACAGGAAATTAAAGACATCATTGTTGCCCTAAATATCCGAAAATTAGAATTACAGGCAAGCGCAGAATATATGCTAGATGATTTATTTTATTCTCGAATCAAATCAAAAGATATTCTGCCATTACATAAAAATTATATTCTGGTAGAGATGTCTACTTTTGGACCACCTATGAATATAAGCGAATTTTTATTCGAAATTAAGTTGGCGGGATACATCCCTATTCTTGCACATCCCGAAAGGTATTCTTTTTATCATGACGATCTCAAGAAATTTGATGAATTAAAGAAATCTGGATTCCTATTTCAAATCAATTTACTGTCTTTATCTGGATATTATGGGGAACGAGTACAAAATATGGCAAAAAGACTTATGAGTCTAGATTACATAGACTTTACTGGCACGGATATACACAATTATCACCAACTAGGAGTATTAGAACAAGGGTTTCAACCCAAAATAGCAGAAAAAGTAAGCGAATTAATGCAAAATAACGCTATTTTTTCTTAGACTTTTTATCTCCATATCCATACCCATAGTTATACCCTACTTTGGTTCCTGCAGCATTAAGTAATACTGCCATGTTTGGTAAACGTTTCTCTTTATAAAAATTCTCTGGAATCTGTAGAATTCTTTTATCAGAATAATTCTCTCTTACGATATAAATACATAAATCAGCAAATTTGGCTATCAATAACGTATCAGTTACCATACTTACTGGTGCCGTATCTACTACAACATAATCAAATTCTTTTTTAAGATAATCAAACATTTCAATCACTCGATCCTGCATCAAAAGTTCTGCAGGGTTCGGAGGAACTGCTCCAGAGGGAATAATATAAAAAGAATTCTCCTCTTTATCTTTATATGAGATATCCTGAGGCTTTAACTCCTTATTCATAATAAAATTCGTAAGACCTTTTGTTTCTTTACCGCTGGGCAAATCAAAAAACCTATGAAACTTCGGATCACGTAAATCTGTACCCAAGTAAGCAACTCTTTTTCCTGAAATAGCCAACGTTTTTGCCAAGTTCGTTGAAACTAATGTCTTCCCTTCTCCTGAAATAGTGGATGTTACAAAAACAATTTTTCCTTCATCTCCACTTTTTCCTGCCATAAGAAAATCCAAGTTGGTCCTCAATATCCTAAACGCCTCTGCGATTCCTGATCGATCATTTTGAGAAACCATAATTTTCTTCTTGGTCTTAACCTTAGGGATAGAACCAATAATTGGCATTGATAGTACTTTTTCTAGATCTTCACGTGAATTGATCTTTACATTTAATAAGTCTGAAACATATATAATTAAGAATGGTATTATAAATCCAAAAAATAAGGCTCCAACATAAGTCATTTTTTTATTAGGAGACACAGGATAAGAGCCTAAAGTAGAAGCTTTATCTATCACTCTTGCATTAGATAGTGTTATATGACTAGTGATCTCTGCTTCTTCTCTCTTTTGCAATAAATACAGATAGAGTTGTTCTTTAATAGTTTGCTCTCGCTCAATTACTCTTAGATCTTTTTGTCTGGTAGGCGCGCTATAAAGCTTACCGCTAAAATATTGATCCTGAGTCTTCAAACTCTTCATTCGAATATTTATTGAACTCCTTAGACTATTTAAACTACCAATAAGAACTTGACGCAAACCATCAATCTGCTGATCTATATTAACAACAACAGGGTTTTGTGCACTTGATGATCTTAATAAGCGTTGTCTTTGTAATATAAGACCGTTATATCTAGATACAGTACTAGTAATTGTTGGGTCGTCAAAACCTAAATTAGCAGGAACAAGATCATATTTCCCTTCTTGGCTCAAAACAAACCTTCGCATTGATCCAATTAAATTAAGTTGTGTATTTAATTGTGCTATTTCCTGGGCATTTCTAGAATCTATATCTGCTACTCGTTGTGTTTGTGCACTTATATCATTAGTCAAGCCATACCTAGAAAGGTATCCAGCTGCCTCATCATCAACTTGAGTTAAATCTCCAGAAATAAGATTTAAACGATCATTAATAAACTCTGCCGTTCTGGTAGATGCCTGTTTCTTAGATTCTATTGTTGCCTTATTATACTCTTCGACAAGATTATTTATAATATCCTTTGCTTTTTCGCTTACAGGATCATTAAGTGATAATCGAACAATTGATGAATTCTTAACTGGTGTAATAGACACCCTATTTCTATAGGATTCTGCAACCATCTTTACCGGTGATATTTGAATCTTTATTACCTTTCCTATATATTTTTCTAATTTATCTGTGTTGGGCGTTATAACAATATCCCCTACACTACTATCAATTGTTTTCCCAAAAGAATGATCACTTAATTTTTCGCCTTTATCATTTATAAAAGAAAAAGAAGTCCCTGAGTTAATTGAAACGTGAAATATTTGTGATTTCTTCTGGATAATAGAATCGTGGGATAAAAAATTAATTTCTACTAAAGATTTTGGATAATTTTCTACTTCTAAAATTCTTCCTTCGCTAAAATACCTAACATTAAGTTTTAAATTATTAACCACATTTGTCAATAATGTCCTGGATTTAATAAGTTGAATTTCATTCTGAATCATGTTCTTTGATTCATCAAACAATCCTAAATCCTTAAAGGCAGATAATTCTGAATCACTAATACTCTCATCTTGCGAAACAATTATAGTTGATGAGACATTATATTGAGGAATCGTATAGCGCATATAAACATATGCTAATGACAAACAAACAATAGTACTTAGAGCAAACCAATACCAATATTTAAGATACTTTATTATCTGATCTCTTAGATCAAAGCCAAAACTAGAAGAAGACTCTATAGCAGTATTTGTTGTAGGTGAATTATTCGTGTTAGAAATCATAGGTTTTTTTAATTATCGTAGGATCAGGGCTGCAACAGATATTAAGACTCCAACTATACTAACAACAATCCCTACGGTATTATTTCGTGTTTTGGACTCTCTTATTCGTGCATCATTGGGTTCTATATAAAGTACGTCATTTTGGGCCAAATAATAGACAGGAGACTCAAAAATAGACTTAGAAGTTAGATCAACGCGATGATACGTATTAACACCATCATTCTCTCGTATTACTACCACATTTTCTCTTTTACCTCTAATAGTGGTATCTCCTGCTAAGCCAAGTGCTTCTATAACAGTTATTCGCTCATTTGGTATTGTGTATGATCCCGGTCTAGATATTTCTCCCAAAACTGTTATTTTAAAGTTTTTTAGCCGTACACTAACAATCGGATCATTTATATACACTTTCAGCTTTTCTTTAATCAGTTCTTTAACCTGCGTACGTGTAAGACCAGCTATTTTCATTCTTCCTAATACGGGGTAATCAATATTCCCTTCTTCGTCAATAAGATATGTCGGCTCAGAAGAGGTTCCTGCATCTGCTCCACCACCGGTTACCGAAGATGTTGAAAGGGATGCTCCCCGCATTAAATTAAAAGGTCTTGCAGCATCCATATCTGCTGCTGAAATAAAAATACTAACAACATCATCAACCTTAAAAACGGGAGTAAAGGTATTGGTTGAAGAAATTTCTTCTAAATTTTGAGATTCTTGAAAATAGACAACATCAGTAGGAACTTTACATGAAAATGATGTCACTACTATTAAAATTAAACACAAAATTCTATTTCTCATACTTTTTCCTTTATTATAAATAATGCTTAGTATCATTTTCAAAAAACAACAACCCAAAATCAGAAAACATTTCGGTATTATTCATTGATTAAGATATTAAAATAAGCAAAAAGATACCAATTATTTTTATTGGTATCAATTTATTATTTCAACAATACTTATATATACTGTTTTTTTATTCCCTATGTTATGCTACTGAACTCATATTGAGCTACCAAAGACTTAGATAAAAGTTAGTTGTATTCCCTTAAAATTAAACTAAAACTTTTCTTTGCTTGTTCATACTATCTTTGTTTATTTTATCAATACTTTCAAAAGTAGAGTTTTTAGAAATAAATTCTGGAACAATTTCTTTTAATTTTCCTACTATTTGATGATCCTGATTCAATAAATTCATTGCACAAAGACTGTCTATCTTTTCTTTGATATAATCATAATTACTATCGTCATGCTTACTGATCATAATTTTCTTATGATATGTCGGCAATGTATTTTCTGTATCTGCCAGTAATTCTTCATATAATTTTTCTCCTGGTCGTAACCCTGAAATTTTGATATCTATATCATCTGGGTATGTTAGACCAGAAAGTCTAATCATCTTTTTAGCCAAGTCAAAAATCTTAACAGATTCTCCCATATCAAAAATAAAAATCTCACCTCCATTACCCATTGTACCTGCCTCTATAACCAATTGAGATGCTTCTGGAATTGTCATAAAGAAACGAGTTACGTCTTTGTGAGTTACCGTCAATGGACCTCCTTTTTGAATTTGTTTCTTAAATAAAGGAATTACAGATCCATTAGAACCCAACACATTACCAAACCTAGTTGTAATGAATTTTGTTTTACTAGTCTTATGCAAGCATTTGATATACATCTCGGCTGCTCTTTTAGTGGCTCCCATTACATTTGTAGGGTTTACAGCTTTATCTGTTGATACAAATACAAATTTATCAACTCCAAAAGCAGAAGACAAATCTGCCAATTTCCTTGTACCTAATACATTAATCTTAATAGCCTCACTAGGATTGTTCTCCATCAAAGGTACATGCTTGTATGCCGCTGCATGGAACACCATATTGGGTCTATACTTCTTAAATATAGTCTCTATTCTTTCATGATCTCTAATATCTGCAACAATTGGTGTAAAGTTCACAACTCCTTTACTCAACAATTCCTGTTGCAAATCATATAATGGTGATTCTGCCTGATCAACCAATATCAACTGCTTATAACTATAGTAAGATGCTTGTCTCACAATCTCACTACCGATGGATCCTGCGGCTCCTGTAATCATAATCACTTTGTCAAGAAGTTCTTCCTTGATATTTTGATTATCCATACTAATAGGAGCTCGATCTAATAAATCCTCTATCTGTATTTCTTTAATTTGAGAAATCTTTAATTTACCATCGATCCAGTCATTTACTGCAGGTATAATTTTTACGGTAACAGATAACTTTAACAGTCTATCAGAGATTTCTGATAAACGTTTTTTACTTATGTGAGGAATCGAAACTACGATTTCTTTAATATTGTTTTTGGTAATAAAGCTTTGATTAACTGTCTTAGAAGAGTATACTTTGATACCATTAATAGTTTTACCAATTTTTTGAGTATTATCATCAACAAATCCAAAAACTGATAAGGATCTATTAGAATCATTTGTTATTGCAGCAAGAGTTATCAAACCAGAATCACCTGCTCCATAAATCAAAACTCTAGATGTCTCTCCTAGTTTTGATTTAACATAATAATAGCAATACTTGAATATTAAACGACTGGTAGTAAGCGTAATAATATTAAGTAAATAGTGAATACAAATAATCGATATAGGAATGTTTAATATATCCGGCATCAATGATAGCCTACTAGAAGCCATCAAAAACCCTGTAAAACATATTAAAACTGTAACAGATAGAAAAAGATTATATGCATCTCTCATACCAGTATGCCTAACAACTCCCTTATAAGACCCTATTAATAAAAAACTTAATATTGCAAGAGCTGTCATAACAGGAATCTGATAGAACAGGGATGCACTTTCTTCGTTAAGAGTAATCCCAAATCGTATCACATAAGCCAAAAAGAAATTAAATATTGTAATTACAACATCAATGAACAGTACAAGCCATTTAGAGGCGTGTTTATGCGAGTTATTAATTAAGTATTCCTTGATCATCTCACTACATTTTTAATTATTGACGCAATTCTTACTAAATCTTCTTTTTCAAGATTAGATCCACTTGGTAAACATAGACCTCGATCAAATAAATCATCAGAAACTCCATTAAGAAATGTATCACACTTTGCAAAAACGGGTTGCTGATGCATCGGTTTCCATAACGGTCTGGATTCTATATTCTCGTTTGCCAATGACGCACGTATCTCTTCGCGCATTTCATAGGAACTGGTTTCTATACAAGACAACCATCGATTAGAATACACCCCTTTAGGTTCATCTAAGAATGATATCCCAGAAAATTCTTCTAAATTTTCTTTATAAAACTCATAATTACTCCTTCTCTTTTGTACATGATCATCAAGAACTTCCATTTGTCCTCTTCCGATTCCTGCAGCAATGTTACTCATTCGATAGTTATACCCTATTTCTGAATGCTCATAATGAGGAGCATTATCTCTAGCCTGTGTAGAAAGAAAAATTGCTTTGTCTTTGTAAGCTTGTTTCTTCGATAGTAAAGCCCCGCCTCCTGAAGTAGTAATAATTTTATTACCATTAAATGAAAGTATGGCGATATCACCAAAAGTTCCGCATTTAATCCCTTGATAAGAACTACCTAAGGATTCTGCACTATCTTCTAAAATTGGAATTTCATATTCTGTAGCAATAGCATGTATTTCTTCAACCTTGTATGGCATACCATATAAATGTACCGCCACGATTGCTTTAGGCTTTTTACCTTTAGCAATTCTATCTTTTATTGCAATTTCTAATTGCTCAGGACACATGTTCCAGGTATCTTTTTCGCTATCTACAAATACTGGAGAAGCACCTAAATATACTATTGGATTGGCTGAAGCGGCAAATGTCATACTCTGGCACAACACTTCATCACCGTAGCTAACTCCTAACATCTGCAAACCAAGATGCAAGGCCGCGGTTCCAGAACTTAATGCTGCAGCATGAACACCTTCTTGAAGATACGATTCGATATCGCTTTCGAGTCCATTCACATTAGGACCCAAAGGTGCTACCCAATTGGTATCAAATGCTTCTTGCACATATTTTTGCTCTGATCCACCCATATGCGGTGAAGAAAGCCATATTTTTTTTGAATCAATTATATTCATAATTTTCCCATTAATTATTGAACAATAATTTAACTTGAATATACATCATACATTATGTATAAAATAAATCAGTATTTTCTAAATGACAATCTAAAAACGCTGGAAGAAAGGGGGGTAGAACTTCCTGTATTGAATTTACTTTAAATTTGTTTTCTAAACAAAAATAGCTCAGTTAAATTAATTAACAATTTAAAATCTAATTTTTTAGACACAATACTCAAAAAACACGTTAAATGACCCATATTGACTTACACACCTACATAAAATACGGCAATACCGTAAGAAAATTATTATTTAAACATCAAAATATACTTGTATAAAAAAATCGGAATCCTTTTTTGTTTAACAAAAACTCCTCATAATTAAATATTTAACATTTTTTAATAAACAATTATTAACACTATATAGCGTGTTTTTTACTTTTAATTTTTCCATAGTACAACAATACTTTAGTTTCACTTAAATATATGTTTTTGAAACTAAATATTTTAACACTTTCCAGATATAATACCAAAAAAGACGTTAAAATCAACTATTTTGTTTTTAATTTTATCATTTCCCCCAGAACGCAAAATTAGTTAAACTAGTTACAATAGTACTGCTATTTTTCATAAATTTTATTAGTGTAACACCTATTTATTATGGGGTTATTTTCCCCTTGATAATTGCACCTTACTCTTGCTAAAACATACATTACAAGGCATCTAAAAAATACTTAATTAAATACTTGATATATACAATTAAATGTTTAACATTTACTCCTCTAAAAACAAGGGTAATTTTCACCTTTTTTTGGATAATTCTTCCCCGAATTTTATGATTACTGTAAAGTAAAAAAGAGCGCGACCTACATTATAAATTATATTTTAATGTTATTTAACTCTATAAGCTTTTTTATATTTCTGCCAATAGTATTTATTCTATATTGGTTTGTTTTTTCTAAAAAAACAAGCTTCCAAAATGCCTTTATTCTTATTGCTAGTTATGTATTTTACGCCTTATGGGATTGGCGATTTTTATTTCTTATACTTGCCAGTACCCTTGTTGACTACTTTATGGGACAATTAATTTTCAAAAGTCCTTCTGGCAAAAGAAGAAAAACTTGGCTTTGGATTAGTATTCTATTTAATATTGGACTTTTGGGGTTCTTTAAATACTATAACTTTTTTGTAGAATCTTGGATTGATCTTCTTAACACCGTTGGGTATCCTATCACGAATACTTGGACATTACAAATCATTTTACCTGTAGGTATTTCGTTTTACACTTTTCAGACAATGTCTTATTCATTAGACATATATTATAATCGATTAACTCCGACAAAAAACTTTATATCCTTTGCTACTTTTGTTGGCTTTTTCCCTCAATTAGTAGCAGGTCCTATAGAACGTGCCTCTAATCTTCTAACTCAATTATCAAAAAAAAGAAATTTTGATTACAGACAGTGTACCGATGGATTAAAACTTATTCTTTGGGGACTATTCAAAAAAGTAGCTATTGCAGATGCCATTGCGCCAATTGTAGATGATATTTTTGCTAACTATACTGATCACCCTGCTTCTACCCTAATCCTTGGTGTTTGTTTATTTAGTTTTCAGGTTTATGGTGATTTTAGTGGATATTCTGATATTGCTATCGGTACATCTAAGATGTTAGGAATCGAATTAATGTCAAATTTTAAGTTTCCGACTTTTTCTAGAAATGTGGCAGAATATTGGCAACGATGGCATATTTCGCTGTCAACTTGGTTTAGACATTACCTATATATTCCCTTGGGAGGAAGCAGAGGTAGTAAACTCTCCTCTGTAAGAAACATATGTATTATATTCATAGTAAGTGGTTTTTGGCATGGCGCTAATTGGACCTTTATTGCTTGGGGAGCCATTCATGCACTTTTTTATATCCCTGTTTTTTTAATGGGAAAAAATCGAATTTACATGAATAATGTGGTTGCAGAAAACAGAATGCTTCCGTCATTAAAAGAAGTGCTACAAATCATATCAACCTTTATATTGGTTACATTTTCACGAATATTTTTTAGATCAGAGTCTATCACTGATGCCTGGGGTTATTTAAAACGAATATTTTCCGATTTTTCTTTTGAACAGTATCACCACCCCCTTGGTTATCGCATGATAGATTACTTTATCCTATTAGGAATATTCATTTTATACGAGTTTAGAATCAGAAGAGATGAACGATCGCCCTTTAAGTTTAAATCTCGTATTGTTCGATTTGCTGCTTATACTTTGGTTATTTTAAGTATGCTCCTATTTTTTGACGATACTACTGATAGATCCTTTATATATTTTCAATTTTAAAAATTATGAAAAAACTTATTTTTAAAAGTTCACTATACCTATTCTTACTACTTATTACATTAGAGGTATTGGTTAGGGTTTTTTATTTAGGAAAAGATAATCCAACACGACTTCTTGATGAACACAAGGTAGAAAAATGGAAACCTAATCAGCATGGGTACTCTGTAACGGGAAATAGAAAACAAAACTTTTCTGAGTTTAATATTAATAGTTCTGGTTTTAATTCTTATCGAGAATTCAACCCCAAACACGGTAAAATAGAGGTTGCTCTTGTCGGAGACTCTTTTATTGAAGGATTTCATCAGCATTACTATAATTCAATTGGTAAAAAAATTGAAAAATTTATACCCGAAATAGAAATTTATGAATATGGGTACGCGGGATATGATTTTGCTGATCAACTACATTTAATTCATTCATACCAAAAGGATTTTGACCTTATTGATCATGTTATTTTAGGAATTAAATTCTCTAATGATCTAGAACGCGACACATATGAGGTAGTAACCAGTAGACTAGCTCTTGAGTCTCCTTTAAACAAAACACTAAAAAAAAGTAAATTACTTGTCTATTGCAGTAGTATTGGCGTTTTAGATCCTCCACAAATATTCATCCGTAAGGCTATTAATCTTTTTCGTCCTAAACAAAAAAAAGAGCTGGTAAACAACCACATTACTCCTAAAGACAAAGAAGAATTAGAAAGAAAATACCTCGCTAATTTCGAACATTTGGTAACAAAATATGGATATGATAAAAAAAGATTTACACTTCTTCTTGATACTAGGATCACTCCTACTCTTTTCTTGTCATACCTAAAAGAAAATGAATATTCATACATTGACTTTTCGTCTTCATTTACCTCTTCTGACCAGCCTACTACATTAATATATGACAGACACTGGAACAACCATGGTAGAGAATTAATAGCCAACGTTATCTCTGAACATATTCAGAAAAAACGTCTTATATCACAACAATTCATTTGTGATTTCTAGTATTAATTATAAGCATAAAAAGTCACTTTTTGGGCTTTTGATGTTCCTTGAATTATATAAGATCGTGGATCTTTATTACATTCTAACACCTTAATATTACTGATATGTTCTGTAGCAGAAAACAAAAAGTCTAAAACCGGTTTTCGAAGAAATGAATAAGCTTCTGTAGTATAATCAATTAGAGTATGTTCTTCGCCTTGTTGTTGTATTTTGTCTAAAGAAAATATCTCAAAAGACTCCTCTTTACTCTCTTGTTTTTTAAATTTTAATTTCAATGCATTATATGACTGATACGCTATTTTAAAAACAAATTCTTTGAATGCTACTTTTATATACTCCTTAGTCCCATGTAGTCTACAACTTAAACTTTTTTTGGGGTAAATAATCCTGTGTTCAAAAGTATAAATATGATTACACCATTCCTTTTTGTATTGCATATCCCCCATTCCCATCTCATAAGAATCATATTGATTAGTAATACACCAATCTAAGTTTTTATAGATTTCGATAGTACCTAATCCAAACTTTGAGTAATCTATATCATATGATGAGACAGCACTAAACATTCGTTTCTCAAAATGATTATTGAGAGCAACCACAATAGGAACATCATCTGCATATATAACAAACAATGATGCCTTCTTATCATTTATTAAAGAAAAAAAAGTCTCATGATAATGATCCCACCTCAATAAAGCTTTACTAACATCATTACGTTGCTCGAATCTTCTGACCAACATCTCCTGAAGAGATTTCATCAAAAAATCATATTGTTCTTTTTCAATTTCTCCGTAAAAAGTTTTGTAAGAAATATTAAAACATGTCTCTAATCTTCTTAATGTTCTTCTAAGATTTTTGGCTTTCCTCTTAAAACGGTTTTTGATATAAGAATCTACGGTATCGAATCCTTTGAAAAATATAGCATATCCTTTAAAAAATTGCCTAACACTTTTACACCCAAAAACTGTTTCATCAATTTTTGGATCTAAATAATCCGGCACAAACATTATAGAATAAATAATACTAGAAGTATTTACTTCTTCTTTGATATAGTCTGAATTAATAACAACTTCTTTTGGCTCCTGACAATTTATTTGTGAAAAAATATTTGGAATAATATTCTTTTCATAAATCGAAAAAAAGTAATCAAGTTGTTTTTTTTTCATTTACTAGATCTATAGAATGGAAAAAAGTGAGTATCGAAATCTTCTTTTGATAAATTTAAATATTTTTCTTTATTACAAGCAAGACATAATTCTTCATGTACCTCTTGATTAATTATTTTCCTACCTGTATAAAAAATTGCAGGTTCATCTTTAGGAAAAAGAGCTTTCTTACTTCGATACAACCCATCTCCATCTTTGACACCACCACCTAAAACGTAATTTTTCTTTTGGGCATTAATTGCCCACTCAATTATTTTTACTCTCAAAAAGTCATTGGGTCGGTAACTAAAATACTCTGCATTCGTACCACCAAGAAATGCATAAATTGTTTGTTTATAGCTTATAATTAGTTCTACCGAAATAGGAATATCTTCATAATATGCAACTGCAATAGAGAAATTTTCTAAATTCGACAGAATCAGATTTTCAAAATATGTATCAGAAAAAAAGTGGGTACTATCCGCATTATTGCGATTCATCGTATCCACATATATATAATTGAAAATTTTTATTAAATCAGTTGTAATTTCTTTATTATGAAATATTTTAAAGTCTAAATTATATTGAATAGCTTTTCTGTAATTATTCCTTACTTTAGGGTTAAAAGCTGTCCATTGCTCTTCAAAATTGGAAAATAAATTACCTCGTATATTAGATAATGTTTTAACAATCGATCCTGAATAATGTTGATGGTTACCATTAAGGCTAAAACGCACAAATTCGGTAACTATATTATTCTCTGCGTACCATTGATCCACTTGTTCCCAAAATTCTACTAAATCTTCGGATATAACAGATTCTTGCATTATGGGACCACAATATCCCCATGGGCTAATCACATCATAATATGGACTTGATGTATTATTATAGGATATTTCTCTAATAATGAAAGGCATCACAATTATAGCAGTATTATCTTTTTCGAATGAGAAATAGTTTAGCTTACCAAAATCCTTATCAAAAGGACGCATATGCTCTACAGAATAATACACGCTATTATTCGAGTTTGCAATAAGCCATTCCTTGTATTCTGCGACATTTATGCTATCTTCAAGACTTTTTATTGATATTTTGTAATTTTGTTTCAAGTGTAAAAAGTATTATTAGTTGGTGATGTAAATTACATTCGGGGTATATATACTAAACGTCACTTTTTAAATCATTTTTCAAAAAAATAGGTGTGCATTTGCTCTGACAAAAGTTTTGACAGCCATATAATTCTTCCGCAATGTTCTACGTGCCATACTGCTTTACCTTCTAACAAGTTACCTGCCAATAAAGGCCCAACGATATGCAAGTTATCAGATGCCTCTAAGGCCTCATTTACATCAATACCTATTCTAGAATTATTTGGTTTACAAAAACCTTTTTGCACCACATTTGCTAATAATTCAGGTACATCTTCTTGAGAAAAATTAGTGCTTCCGACACAATTAATCACTAAGTGAACAGGAACATCAGATACCATATTTGTACCAGATGCGGTATCTAGATATTCTAAGAAATATTCATTTGTATCTGCCTTATTAATCGTTACAAATCTTCCGGCAATATGATCAAATCGCTCTTCTTTTTTTAATTGATCTATGTTTTTAGAATAATGAAAACCTGCACATCGCTGACGACGTCCAATATCATTTCCATATCGGCATGCAAAAGTTCTTAATTCTTCCTCATCAAGTTTTCCTAACAATGCCCCAAATGCACTAGAAATAATTCCTACGGTAGATGCAGGACCCAAATTAATCTCATCTGCATAATCTAGATCTTTATAAGTTGCATCAGCTATTTCTTTTGCTGTCAAACTACTAGCATTTGACAATGCTTTCAAATTATTTGGAACAAAGGTTTTCATCCTTTCTTCATCAGGAACCGCATCAGGTAGCAACCCTTGTGTAGATAACACAGTGAATTTATTAATTTTCGAAGCTATACCTTCTACATCATTAAGTTTATATAATAACTCTAGTCCGCTCGCATTTGCTCCCACTATTAAGACATTAGTGTTTTCGTTTTTTCGGTTTGAAACAAATTGATCAATCTTTTTAAGAACCTTCTTTAATTCTGGTTGATACGGATTATTGACAAAAAGTAATTTTTCTTCTTCGACCAATGGTGCATTTTTCCATAAGTAACGCACTGGTAAAGAACCTACAGAAAGGACTACTTTCTTAGAATAGATAATATTTTTGTTTTTAAGGATAATTTTATACCCTCCATTGTTTTTATCTAGATCTATGGCCTCGGCCTCAATATAATTGATTGCAATTTGCCCCTTTTGTTTTGCATGGCTAATACACTCTGTTATTTTTTCTTCTAAGTATTTTCCAAAAAAGCGTCTCGGAACGAATAAAGGTTCCCAATCATTATTCTGTATCCTTTCGCTATGGGTATCTATCCAGTTTGCTGCCAGTTCTCCTCCTTCTTTTCTAAATTCATCTAACAACCAATATTTATTTTTATTTAGCCACTCTATGAATACTCCCAATTCTGGTTCGGGTAAAAAATTCTTTAATGATGTTATTAAGTGTACAGAAAAACCTGATCTTTCGCCATAAGGTATTCCTAAATGAAATTCACTATACTTATCAATTACATTAATTGTAATTTTTCTTTTGACCTCTTGATCTTTGATTTTATTCAAAAATTGTAAAATCGTAAA
Source organism: Aquimarina pacifica (assembly GCF_000520955.1). GTDB lineage: Bacteria > Bacteroidota > Bacteroidia > Flavobacteriales > Flavobacteriaceae > Aquimarina > Aquimarina pacifica. The sequence goes on from NZ_JACC01000002.1 coordinate 116,971, forward strand.
AGAGGAAGAGATTCCTGATCCTATAAAAGTAAGATCAGAAGGATTATTTGGATCAGAGACAATACCTTGTGGTTTTTTAGTTCTAAGTACCCGACCCGGATTACCGGCAAGCACTACATAATCTGGGACATCTCTAATAATTACTGTTCCTGCACCAATAAGTGTCTCTTCGCCAATCTCTTTTATACCAGTCATGGCAGTAACTCCCATACCTATATAAGCATTTCTTTTAACATGAATCAGTGCACCTATATTCACTCCTGAGGACATAAATACACCGTCTTCTAAGGTTGCATGATGTGCAATTGTACTTCCACTATTGATCATTACATAATTACCAATAGTCGTATGAGGCATGACAGAATTTCCTGCAAGCATATATACCGCTTCTCCTAAAATTACATCGGGAGCTATAGATACTGTGTGATGCAAAAATCCGGGGATACCATACCCTTCTTTTTTTAGTGTAGATAAATATTCTATTCGTACCGAATTGATCCCAATCGGACAATAGACATCTTGAATTTTTTCTTTGAACTCATCAAGAAATAAATCAGTATATTTTCCTAATACAGGAATACCAATTACCTCTTTACCCAATAAATCAGGATTATCATCCATAAAACCAATAAGGTTAATACCGGCTTCTTTTAAATAGGATGCATATACCTGTCCTTGGGTTCCTGCTCCAATAATTACTGCTGTTTTCATTCGGTTAGTTATTTCCATTAAAAGTAGGCATATTTACATTTTCACCACTATTAATGTCTTCTTTATAAACCACTTTCTTAATGGTTAAAAGAATTATTTTAATATCAGTTTTAAAAGATACGTTTTGAGTGTACCACACATCTAGTTTAAATTTTTGACTCCATGATATAGTATTCCTTCCATTTATTTGAGCCCAACCTGTTATTCCTGGTCGCACATCATGGCGTTTACTTTGTTCCTCACTATATAAAGGAAGATATTTTACCAGCAAAGGTCTAGGACCTATAAGACTCATATCTCCTTTAAGAACATTAAATAACTGTGGTATTTCGTCTAAGGAATATTTTCTTATAAACTTCCCTGTTGCGGTAATCCTTTGTTCAAAAGGAAGCAATTCGCCATCGCTGTCCTTTTTATCGTTCATACTTTTGAATTTTATAATCTTAAAAACTCGTTCTTTTTTACCAGGACGTGGTTGAAAAAAGAAAGGTTTACCCCCATTAGTAAACATCAAAATTAATGTCGTCACTAATAAGACTGGTGATAGCATAACAATTCCTATTAAGGCTATTACAAAATCAAAAAAACGTTTAAAAAACAATGTATACATATGACTTACTCGTTTCAAACATCTATATTTCAGATGTTATAGTGTTTATTAAATCTCCAACATTATTCATATTCATCAAATCCATAAGCTTAAATTTTATTTCAAACTTTTTTTCTACTTCTGTTATTATCATCATATGAGTAATTGATTCCCACCCATCAACATCATCTGCTGTTGTCTGATCCGTCAGTTCAAAGTTATTATGTTCTAACACTGAGACGAACGCTTCGTTTACTTTAGATAAAATTTCTTCTTTATTCATTATTGATTACTTAATTTTTTGTCAAAAAATGCTTTTAACTTTTTCCTGTCTATTTTTCCATTTATACTATGGGGGAACTCCTTTACAAATTTCACTTGTGTAGGAATCATATAATTTGGCATTTTCGTTTTCATATACTCAAATAGTGTTTCGGTATCAAATTCTTCTGATTCTATAGCCAAAGCCAATTCGGTATTTCCTAAATTATTTTTAATGTCCAAAGCTACCATATTTACTTTAATTTGGGATTTTGATTTGGCATGAAATTCAATTTCTGCCAATTCTACTCGATATCCTCTTATTTTTACCTGAAAATCTGCCCTACCCACATACAAATAATCTCCCTCTTCATCTTTGATACAAAGGTCGCCCGTTTTATAATAGCGTACTATCTTATTTCCTTCTTGTCGATTAAAAAAACAGTGCGTATTACGCTCTTCGTTTTTCCAATATCCTGGTGTAATCTGGGGACCTGCCAAACACAATTCACCCATAACATTAATTGCTACCTCTTCATTATCCTCGTTTACTATCAAATAGCTCGTGTCTTTTTGTGGAGTTCCTATCGCTATGATACCATTATATGCTTTTTGATGGGTATCCTTATGATATGGATAAAAACCACTATAAACAGTAAATTCTGTAGGTCCGTAGTAATTAAATATTTTACTATTTGGTAAGCATGCACTCCATTCTTTGGCAATATCCTTATATAACGCCCCACCTCCAAAACTACAATACCTTACATCGGTTGCATTGATCTCAGAGAAATAGGGTCTTAGGTAATTAATTATAGAAGGTACCATTGTAAGCACAGTGAGCTTTTGTTCTTCTATGAGTTTAAAGATGTAAAAATATTTAATAGCTCCGTTTGGTATTGTATATAGACAAGATCCTGCTAAAAAAGGAAATAAATAAGCAACTACCGAAAAATCAAAAGTGAGCTCAAACATTTGTAAACACCTATCCTTTTCGTTGAGACTAAAAGTCGGTTCATCATCTATCGCACTTACCAAACTATCTAAATTATCAAATGTAATAGGAACGCCTTTGGGGAGCCCTGTAGTTCCCGAAGTAAACAAAATATATGCTAATTGGTCTCCAGAAAACTTTTTTGGAGTAAGGTCAATATCTACTTCTTCTGATTCTTTTGGATCAATGATGCTAAATTTATGATATAATGAACTTTCAGAAGAATCGATAACGTATTTTGTACCTGTTAATTCAAAAATCTTTTCATTACGCTCAATGGGCGTTGCAGGATTAACGGGTACATATGCTTTTCCTTCGAGCCAAAGCGCAATTATCGTTGCATATGTTTCTATATCATCATTAGTAACCAAACCTATCAACTTTTCTGATTCGGCAACAGTTTCAACAATTGACGCTCGTATTTTTGAAATCGTCAAAGCAAAATCCTTATATGTATAAAAGGAGTTGTTAATGCATAATGCATTATTATGAATGTGATTTTCTATCGATTTTTGTAGTCTTTTTACAAACTTCATTTCCTTCTATAAATTACTTCCTTTTGTACTATAATTTGAGTATTATATTCCTTGAAAACCCTATGTACATTCTAATATGACACAGACAATCATTAATAAAAATGACCATCCCTATTTTCTAAAGTGAGATTATCAAAATCCTCCTTAATTTCTATATGAGCTAATCCTTTTTTATTCGTTTTATGCACATAAATAGTGGTATATCTTTCTGTAATACTATTAGATAACTTAGTATCATCTGTAAAAATAAAATTCCTCTTAGCCTTAATACAATGCTGCATTACTACATCTACACAAACATCATAATACTGATCTTCTTTAACTAAGAAATATTTTACATTAAACTCATTATGATTAATAATATAGGATAAAAATCCAATAATTTTATGCTCTTTTATAATTTTCAAAGAATGTATATAAATATTGCGACTTGTTCCAGTTTGTAATGAAGTAAAAGGGTAATTAGCCCCAACAGGAATCTGCACATATTGCTGCGCATTAATTTGCCAATTTACATATTCTCTAGTTTTATAGATTAAATCATTTTTACACAAAGGTTCTATAAACTCCCACGTATCATCATCTAATTGATTTATATAATCGTATGTTAATGATTTGGTTCTTCTTTTAAGTCTTGACTTGTTTAGTAACCGTATGCCCGCTCCAAAAACTGAATCAAATGAATCTATTAAAAACTTAAATGATTTGAGAAATCCAAATTTACCTATTAACATAGATGAATCAAGACTAAAAAATATTGTATATCGTAATCTTGATGCGATTACATTAAAAGGTTGTTTTTTATAAAAAGCCGCTACATTTTCTGTATAAGACTTAATAATGACTTGTTTTCCTGCAAGGTTAACTGCTTCATTATATATATATGTTGATAAAACGGTATCCTTATATTGCTTGTCAACCCACCAAGCAATCATCCAATATATTTTCTTAGTGTTTTTGGTATTCAAAAAATCAGGAAACATAAAAATAAAAGAAATCATTTTATTATCCTCATACCCTATCACCCCGCAATAATCTTCTTCGCGTATTCGTGTATTACCTAATAACCAACGTGCTTTACTTTTGGCCATTGGTTCAAGGTTTTCTTTCCAGAATGTATTTTTTTCTACTCCCTCTCTTAACATTTTTTTTGTTAAGGGAACTACCTCCAAATTTTTACTCATCGATATTACCTAAAAACTAATTTTTACCATTAAAATACTCTGATGTTACCTCTTCAGAAAGATTAACATCTTTCTTTTGCAGGACTTTTTTTACAGTGAGTCCCATTATTTTAAGATCTAACAAAAAACTTAGATTATTAACATACCACACATCATATTCGAATTTCTTGGTCCATGATATAGAGTTTCTACCATTAACTTGTGCCCAACCTGTAATCCCGGGCTTTACATCATGTCTTGTTTTCTGTACCTCATTATATATTGGCAAATATCCAATTATCAAAGGTCGCGGACCAATTAAAGACATTTCTCCCTTGATTACATTAATCAATTGCGGGATCTCATCCATAGAAGTTTTTCTTACAATTTGACCGACAGTCGTGATTCTATCCTCTGCAGGTAATAATTCGCCATTCGCATCTGTATCATCATTCATTGTTTTGAATTTCAGTATACTAAATATTTTTTCTTTCTTTCCTGGTCTTTTCTGAACGAAGAATGGTTTACCATTATTAGCTATGGTTAGAAAAAGAATTAACCCCAAAAATATTGGTGAAATTAGAATCAACAAAACAAATGAAATACTAAAATCTAAAACTCTTTTGAAAAAAAAACTATACACTCTTACTAAAATTTAAATTATGAATTATTATGTCAATTGTTTATTACATACAAATGTAAAAACCATTCACTAAAATGCGCACTAAAACAATCTTCATAATAATATCGTAACAATACGTTATCACTATAAAAAACCAGATTCACAATTAAAAATGAACCTATGTTTAACAACACGATATGGGGGGAGAAAGTTTATATTTTTTAAAAAAATTATCTTCTGGAGCAAAGACAAAAAGATCCTTAAAAAATAGAATCTAATATAAACTCTGCGCAAATATACAACCTATATTTCATTTAATAAATCTAATAAATTGACTTTTTACAAAAGAATATTTAGGGGATATATTCACACACCACCGCCCTTTGTTTACCAGAGGTAAGCAAAGGAATATCTTCTACATATTCTAATTTTATATTTGCCTCATTACCAAGATATTCTCTAAATTCGGTAACAAACTCATCTTTACGTGCAAAATCATTTCCGTCTACCTTTATTTTAATTACATATTCATTTTGATCTTTTTGAATAATTTGTCTTTGTTTTATTTCTTTATACTTATTAATGACCAATATTATACTTGCAGAAAGTAGCTCTCCTGATGTATTTCGTATCATGTCTACTTTTCTCCCTTCTACCTTAGATAATACTTTTTTTTGTTTTCCTTGTATCGTCTCTATAGTCATGCATCCCATATCTCCTGTATCATATCTTATTAATGGCATACTATAATTAAATAAATCAGTAATAACTATTCTTCCTAATTGTCCTGGGGCTACTGGATTATTATTAGTAACCTCCAAAATTTCTATAAAATAACTTGCACTATTAATCTCAAAATACTCCTTTCCTAAAGGTTGTTGAGCTATCATCCCATTTTCAGAGTTAGAATATCTAGACACCACATTTACTCCAAAATATTTTTTCATTCTCTCTTTGGTAACTGGATTTAATGGTTCAGACATTGCAATTGCAGACTTAACATTACACGGAATAACATCAGATTTATTACTTTCTAAGTAATCACAAATTTTGTCAAAAGAAGAAGCATACCCTAACATTCCCTTATTAGATGGATCTTTTCTCATTCGAATCAATAATCTTTGAATAACTTCTATTGTTAGATCGAATACATCTATTGATACTATATTCTGTAAGATCCCTTGTAGCTTGTTCCTTTTATTGAACATGCTCCAAAAACGCAAATAAATAAGTTTATACCCCAACCTGAAACCTGCCAATTCAGAAAAATATAGTACATCAGCGGTATTGCGAGCCCTTTTAGTTTTATTTTGATATACCGTAAAAGAAGCTCCGGTTGATCCACTAGTAGAAACTGCTACTCTCTTCTTGTTGATATACTTTGAAGATTGAAAACTATCAAAAGACGAACGTATAATATCTTTACTGACTACAGGAAAATTTTCGATCTTAGAATCTGTACAGTCCTTATAAAAAGGGGTCGATGTGATCGCATGATTTAAAATTGCATCGAGATATTCTTTTTGTCGTTCTATAACTTTTGGATCATCAATATTTCGGATAATATTGACAATATCTTTATATTGTTTTCTAACAATACTTCCTTTAGAAAAGTCTAATAACCAAAATAAGCAAGTTCCTGCTTTTTCTTTTAGATTCATTTTCACAAACATGATAATTAAATGATTAACAACACTTAACAACAGTAATACACATAACTATTTCATTAATTATTGAAAACAATTACATGTGTACTAAAAAGATTGATGTCTTTAGTCTATGAATCTTATAAAAAATAACAAAAAAAACTTAAAATTTTATAAATGGCCTAAGATTAGCCCAAGGCTTTATTTGAAGGAATTCTTATATTACAATTGTCGATACTCTTCTAGAATAGCATTCCAAACTAATTTTCGCTCATATCGACTGGTTATTGAATCTCTTGCATTAGAAGCTAAGGTATCTCTAAGCTCCTTATTATCGATTAGCTCATTGATACTAGAATACAGGATTTCTGAATTCTTAACAGGAATGATTTTACCATTAAGACCATCTGTAATAATTTCGTTACACCCATTAATATCAGTAACAATACTCGCTAACCCCATTGCTGCAGCTTGCATAACTACATTAGGAAATCCTTCTCTATAACTAGGGAAAGCTAAAATATCAGAAATAGAAAAATAAGGTCTTACATCATTTTGCCATCCAGCAAAAACTATACTTTTATTAGTATCAATTTCCTTTTCGGTTTCGGGTAATAGTGGATCAAGATGATTTTCTCTAATTCCTACCAAAAGAAGTTTAACCTTAGAGTTCTCTTGGCTTATTTTTTTAAAAGCAGCAATCAACTCATTAATCCCTTTATCTTTGACCAACCTACCTACATATACTACTACCTTATCTTCTGGGTCGATTTTTAATTCGTTACGCAAACTTAAATTATCTTCTTCACTGTATAAAGAAGGATCAAAGTGAGAAGTATCAATACCATTTGAGCTTCCGTTCGCAATTACTCTCAACTTATTCCTCTTGGTATAACCATTATCAATAATAATTTGTTCTAATCCGAATGAATTAGGGTATATCATTGTTGCACAACTATAGGTGATTTTCTCTACAACATCCAGCAGTTTTCTTTTATTACCAGTTGCTTCTAACAATGGTAATCCGGCAATTGTATGTAATCGATGAGGAATTCCTGCCAATTTTGCCGCTAACATAGATAAAGTACCTGCTTTGGGTGTATGACTATGTACAATATCTGGTTTGTGTTTCTTGAAGATTTTATACAACTGATATACAGCTTTGAGATCCTGAAGTGGTGTAATCTTTCTTGTCATTTCTACAGGAATCACTTCTACTCCTTCTCGTTTTGAAACCTTATCCAAATGACCATCACCATCACTTGAAACACCAATTACAGAATAATACTGCGTCATAAACTTAAGTTGCCCTTGAAGTAAACCACCCAGAGATTTTGGAACTGTAGTAACCCTAATAATCTTGTACATTATCTTATATTTGGATTTTATTATTGAATAAATTCAGATGCAAATATATATATATTAGAGGGAGTGTTTTTTAGATCTTTTGAAATTATTTTACAAAATAAAAAAAGTACGGTTTTACTAAATATATTTAAAGATATGTTAAAAAAAAGGTGGATATTACAGTTTTACCGTAATTAAAAAACGCTTTATTTGACAATTCAATATTTTTAACTTTTTTTTAACTTTTAAAAGCAAACTCAACACAATTATTTTATACACCGTGCGTTACCTTAGCATAAATAACCCAAGTAAAATTCCCCCCGAATGAAAAATCTACCAAATTTTGTGCTGTTTATTCTGTACCTATTATTCTTATTCTCTTGTAGTCAAGAAAATTTAGATGATCTGGTTCCTTTAGGTGTTGACGAAGTCACCGAAGAAAATATAGATGAAGAAGGAAGACCAGAAGACGAAGAAGGAGAAGAAATAATACCTGAAGAACCTGAAAACGTGGAAACTACACCATGTGATTATGATTTAGCAAATGCAACTGCCAATTCAGTTATTGTACTAGATTGTGTTGTTGATCTTAACGGTCAAACTGTTACTTTACCCAATAATGTTGATATCCAGTTTGAAGGAGGAGATATTGTTAATGGAACCTTAAAATTTCCTACCAGTTCTGTAACTCCTATCGACGGACGTATCCTAAATTCTTCATTGACTATAGAAGGAAGTGTAGAACTTAAAGATCCTACCTTTTACTTTTACGCAGTAAGATGGGGTATTATTGAAGGAAAGACTTCTGATGAGATTTCTCAATCTAATAAAGACATTCTACAAGAACTTATCTATTACATAAAGGATATAGGAGGAAATACTTTCTTTATTAATGCCATGGACGCATATTTTAAGGTTGATGTACCATTAAGTGTCGCTACCCCCGAACGTGCTGCTATTACTATTCCTTCTGATTATACATTTCATATGACTGATAATACACACATAAGAATGCAACCTAATGCCTACATTAGACCTTCACTTATGTCTGTAACCGAAAACAACAGCAATGTAGTGATTAAAGGAGGTAACCTTTATGGTGATCGAGATACACATGATTATAGTGATGGCGCAACCCATGCATGGGGACATTTATTAAAATTAAAAGGATGTCATAACGTTACTGTAGAAGGTGTCAATTTTGAGGATGCTATGGGAGATGGACTCAATATCGCAGGATTATATCACTATTTTGAGTCTACTCATATTCCGTCTGAATTTCTTACAATAAGAGGAAATACATTTAAAAACTGTAGAAGAATTAGCCTCTCTATAACTTCAGGAAATGATATAACTATTGATAATAACACCTTTATAGATGGTGGTATTGATACAGCTTTATCAGATGGTGAAGCGCCTGCATCAAATATCAATATTGAACCTGTACGTATTTGGGAAGGTGGCTCTGTAGGTGTTGGAAACTTAAAAGAGTATGAAAAGGTAATGCGTGTTTATATAATAAATAACACACAAATCGGTGAAGGAGAATTTCTTGCTTCCCATGCCGATGGACCTATTGTATTTGATAATAACACTATGGAAAGCCCAATAGCATATACCGTGGCGAACGGAGTTGAAATTACCAATAATACTTTTAACTACAACCCTGATTTAGTTGCAGGAAGCGCAATATCAGCTGTTGGTCCTCCTGTTATGAATCACCCATTGGTATTTGACAATGTGATTTCTGGTAACAAAATATATGGATATAGTACAGGAATTAGCCTAAATGGTAACTTTGTAACGGTATCTGATAATTATATCGAAGCAAATACTGGGATTGTATTAAGTTCAGGTTCAGGAGAAGGTTTAGCCGACGCTACCGTTTCTGGTAATACAATTAAAGCAGAACAATATGGTATCAGAGGTACCAAATTATTAGAAAATGTTACGGTAAGTAATAATGAAATTGAAGGTAAAAGTTTCCCTCTATATATGAATGGAGTAAATGATGACTCGGGTCAAGAATCTGCTAAGGTATATGTGACTGGTAACTTCCTTAATAAAAATAGATCTGGACAGAATACTTATGACTCTAAGATTTCTAATATTACGCTGGTAAATGGTCTTGAACTCACCGAGAATCAATCTAATGGAGGATATGAAATTATTGGTTCTGAAAATCTAGTAGTAAGTGGTAATGTTATAAGTTCTACCACTACTCATGGTTTTGATTTTATGACCAGCGCCACAACGAATTCTGAGTTTTCAGGTAATGAAATTACAGTTGCAAGTAACAAAAATTGTATTAATGAACGAGTTTCATTAAGCAGTTCAGTTACATTCAGCAATAATGATTGTATGTAGTAAAAAACCTAATATAGGCATATACGCCTGTATATAAATAATAGCAAACCCCTAACTAGAATGAAAAAATTCTAAATGTTAGGGGTTTGTTTATTATATTGTAAATAGATTAAAATGGCTTCATAAACTTTAATATTAAAAAAATGAATAATCCTATACAATGGTTAGAAATTGCTACAATAGACATTGAGAGAGCAAAAGACTTTTACTCAAAAGTGTTTCATTTAGAATTTCAATTGCTAGAAACTCCCGATAGTAAGATGTATATGTTCGGAGAACCTGCAAGACCCGGTTCAGCTGGATCTTTAATTCAATCTGCAGATAGTAAGCCAAGTACAGATGGTACGATAATTTATTTTTCTTGTGAGGATGTTGCTACAGAAGCAGGACGTGTAGAAGAAGCCGGAGGTAAATTAATAATTCCTAAAACAGATATTGGTGAATTTGGTTTTTTTGCCCAACTCATTGATACCGAAGGTAACCGCATTGGCCTACATTCTAATATGTAAAGAATACGGTTTACCAACGTATTTAAATAGATATGTAATAACTCAAAATACAGAAATCAAGGTTTATTGTACTTATCCCTGTTCGAATAGAAAAAGTACAAACTGATACCCCTACCCTCTTTTCTAAAAAAGAGTACTCTACAAAACCCTCAAAGGAGTTATGTATTTTGAATTAAAATCTGTAGCTTAGATTAACTTAAAAACAGCAACACTTGTTGTGATATAATCTCGAATGCGGCCCGATTTATCAACTTTCATATCAAAATTTGTATCCTTTTCAGAAAAAGAATTAGAAATCATTAATAACAAATATTGTGAAGTAACAATTGATAAAAATGATTTTTTTCTTCGAGAAGGAGAAGTCTGTAAAAAAGCTGCTTTCATCATAAATGGTTCTTGTATTCTTTCTCAAACATTAAATACAGGTGATGTATTAGTTCTGGATTTTTTTACAGAAGGAGATATGATAAGTGATTATTATAGTTTTCTAAAAAACACACCTACAGATACCAATATTAAGGCATTAGAAAAAACGACACTTTTAATAATTTCGAAAAAAGACATTGACTATCTTCTTCAAACCATTCCTAATTATCAAAAGTTTGGCAGAATTATAGCAGAACAGTCTTTTATACGCATTGCAGAAAAAGTAAAGCGAAGTGGATTATCTGCTTTTGAAAGGTATCAGTTACTCATAAGAGAAAAGCCTATTATTGCCAAAAAATTCCCTCAATATATGATTGCTTCCTACTTGGGAATAAGTCCTGAATGGTTATCAAAAATAAGAGCCAAAAAGTAATTTCTTGAATTTATTCAATGAAAAAGAGATTCCTATCCCTGTAATTTTGTGTTGACATAAAGCAAAAAAATACAGAAAATGAAGAATCTTAGTTTACAATCAACTGTTGCTTTTTTATTATTATCAATTTTAACAGGGTGTAGTTTAGGAAGTATTGCAGACCCAGAAGTTTATCCTGTTGAACTTACAAAATCAGAAAAAAAACATCCACTTGTAAAATATTATCACAATGTAGCCAAAGCAAGCGATCAACAATACAAAAGCTTGGTATATCATAGTCCTGAAAACGGACTACCTTTTAGTGATATCAATAAAGTATTAGAGAAAGGGTATTTGCCAATGGAAAATGGGTATACTCGTTTCAAAGACGGCTCAGGCTATGTTGCAGTCAATACACAGTTTCCCAATTCAAGCGGAAAAATGCTTGATTGGTGGTTTGAGTGGGTTGGTTATGATATCATGCGATATAAAATTTGGTATCCTGGCTTACATTCTTCTGCACTGTATGAAAAATATGAAGAACCTGACACCTTCTCAATTTCAAAATATGTTAATGAGCATCCAGAAGGAAAAACAAAGCATACCATTGAAACCATGAGAAAGGGTGGTAAACTTCAAGACTTGCAAATTACTTTTGTTAACCCCAAACAGTTTGGTATAGATGTTTCTCAACTTGGAGAAAACCAATGGGTGATCTGTGGCAATGTAGAATCCGGAGAACGTCTTGTAGTTCAAATGGCTCATTTTGTTCGCGAAACAGAAAATGGAGTTGAAATGAGGAGTAGATTTTGGGTAGGAAATAAGCTGCCATGGATAGCAAGAAAACTGGCTATCTCAGAAGAACAACTTTATGATCTAGCCCATCATTGCCTGTCTGAATACACACAACTAGCTAGCTTTTTACCCGAAGTCTACGAAACCTACAATTAATTTATTGAAAAAATACAACAACTATCATAAATAGAAATTATGAAATTTACAAAAATCATATTATTCCTTCTTTTTACTATAACAGGATTATTTTCTTCTTGTAATGTAAACGTTTTTAAATATTCTGATTTACGTCCTACGGGCTATACTTTCCCAAATGACACACTAAAAGCCAAACTGTTAATAAAGGAAATGACCATCGCTCATAAAAACCATCTTTGGGATGACATTAAGACGTATCAGGTACAATTTGAGGAAGAATCTTTTGGTTTTTTTGGAAGAAGATCCTCCCCTTTTAAAGAGCTAAAAATGGACTTCTCGTTAAACTATATTCCTAAAACATTTAATGGATTGATGGAAATAAAAAGTGGTAAAGAAAAAGGTGATTTATGGGGGATTAAAGACGGAAAAACATATAAACGAAATAAGGAAAATATTGTATTTCAAGATAATAAATCTTATAAATTTTCAATGAATACATTTCAGTATTTTATTGAGTTTCCTAATAGGATTATAGAAGCTAACATCATAGACTACCTTGGGACAAAAAACATTGATGGTAAAGTCACAGAAGGGGTCATTGTTTCTTGGAACAAACTAGAGCCTCAAGAAAATATCGATCAATATATAATCTGGTTAGACGCCAAAACAAAGCGTATAGTTCTTGTAGAATATACCGTTAGAGAAAAAATTAAATTTGCCAGAGGATCGGCTTATTTTTCGAATTATAAGGAATTTAATGGTTTTCTACTACCCACCAAAATTTCTTCTAAATCTAATATTAAAAAGAATGGGTATCTACACATCAAGAAGATTAATAATTTCACCCCTAATGTATTAACAATAGATTACTTAAAACCATCAAAATAATTTACAACAAAAACGATCGTTGAATACTCTCTGCACAAAATAGGCAGAAAATTCAATGATTGGTTATAAAGAATATTCTTAATCTTATATCATACAATAGAAACTACCCATCAATATTTTTGATTTGAATGAAGTATGTTACTCATAAAAAATAGTACTGTAAACGTATATATTACCTGTATAGCATATCTAATATTTCAAAGATATAATGTGAAATAAAGAATTAATCCAATGGTAGTAAAGAGTCTTTATCCATATAATTTGTTTTAAAATCTAAAATCCCCATCTTATGTAAATACCCTTTTGTAAGAAGATTCGATTCTACGGGTAAGAGTGACGGCAAAAGTAAACCATTATAGTTCTTGTAGTTCTGAAAGTAAGCTGCTCCAGAAACAAAACCGTACATTTCTCTAACAGTATACGCGACCTTTACGATTCTTTTTGAGTTAATATCTATCCAGATTATATATTGATCGATATCTTTTTGCGGTTTTAAACTACCCCAAGAAGCTAACACTCCCTCTACCTCTATCCCATTAATAATATTTCTTCCTAAATATTCTAGAGCTGTTGCTTCTTGAATACGACTCGGAAATTCAACAAAATATTGATATGTCGGAATCCAAAATTTCATATCCTTATCATCCTGTACTACAATCTCATTACTATCATTTTTTTTATATGTCTGTCCCGATTGAATTCCCCAAATAATTCCCTTATCCTTTCCTGTTAAAATTTCAAGCTGACCATTAAAAATTTTAGGAATGTAATTCAACGAAAATTTTACTTTCTGTTCCTGAAACGGATGACTTTGTTTTCCCAAAAAACCATAGAATTCATCTTCGTAAATTACATTGTAAGTTTGAATACTATCCCAAAACTGAATACCATGTGCTTCACCCATTTCAGTCAATACTATTTTTGCCTTATTGTAGCTATCAGGAAAACTTGTATTTTCTGGTTTCAAGTTTGACAAACTAAAAAATTTTACACCTACCCAAATCAATAAAACTCCTAACAAGATTAATGAGATTCTAAAAACATTTTTCATCTAATTAATATTAGTGATTAAGTTACTTTTATAAACCAAATATAATTTATAAATTTAAATATTTCACCAAGTTACCATGAAGAAACCAAGTTCCCATATAGAAATTAACACTAAAAATCAACTACTTACTACTCAAAAAAGATTAAAAAATATTTTAGGGCATCTCGATCCTCTAAACCCTCCTGATGTATGTCCTATAAAAGATATACTGGCAAATGTTACAGATAAATGGAGTATTCTTATAATCATTATGCTTGGAGAGAGTGAAAAATTAAGATTTAACGAACTAAAAAAAAGAATTAAAGGAATTTCTTCTAAAGTATTAGCCGAAAGACTCAAAAGAATGGAAAGAGATGGTTATATACAAAGAGAAATGTTTTCAGAAGTTCCTATTAGAGTCGAATATCAGCTAACCGCTTTTGGAATTAAATATTTGAATCAGGTATTAAATTTGACACAATGGATTAATGATGAAGTTCCCGAAATATTAAAACGTAGAATACAATTTGACAAAATAAAGTCAATTACCAACAGAACATAAAAAGAAGGATATCATACCAAAATTAGTATCAAGCCACATTAGTTCATTAAATATTATGAATTAATAGACCTTTATTTGGTTTTAGGAGATCCAAACGATGCCTATGAAACACCGAGAACATTCGAAACAAATACACAAACAACACTCGAATATGTAATCAGAAATAAGTTTATTTCGGTATAATAAGGGAAGATAAACTTTAAAGAACTAATAAACGCATTAAACGTATGAATTCGGATAAACCAGTATAAATAACAGTAGAAAGCAATGATTAAGCAATTACTAAGCAATGAACAAATACAATTGATAAAATGAATAAACGTTTAATAGAATTAGACATTCTACGTGGTCTCAGTATTTTTGGAATGATCTTAGTCATTATGCCTGGTGATTGGAGTCACCGTTTTGATTGGATGAATCATGCTAAATGGGAAGGTCTTCCTATATCAGATTTAATATTTCCTGCATTCTTATTCTGTGTTGGGTTCTCAATGGCATTATCATTTTCGAAGAAAATAGAGAAAGGAGCTTCTTATGTAGAGTTATTCAAAAAAAGTGCATTAAGATCCCTATTATTAATTATTATTGGGCTATTCATAAACGGGTTTCCTGAATTTGATTGGCAGATAATTCGTATTCCGGGTATATTACAAAGAATAGGCATATGTTATTTAATAATCTCAATCATTTGGCTATTCATTTTATATCGCAAACCAAAATACGATATACTTTGGTTATCAATTATCTCTTTGGTTCTATTAGTAGGATATTATATACTTCTTAATCACATTCCAATTCCAGAAATAGGTATCACAAAAACCAGTGCAATAAATAGTTGGCCTGCATACATTGATCAGTATATTTTTGGACGTAATCATCTTTGGATCTATGGAAAAACAAATAACATAGTCACATATGACCCCGAAGGTTTTCTTTCTTCTTTTACAGCTAGCGTAAACGTTATAATAGGCTTAATCATAGGTATATTATATAACAAAGGTTCTAAGTATTATAAAGCACATTATTTGGTTATACTAGGTTTGACAATGATGATGATAGGCTTTTTATTAGATCAACTCGACATCATGCCAATTATTAAAAAAATATGGACAAGTAGCTTTGTTTTATGTAGTACCGGAAGTTCTATACTAATTTTGGCTATGATTAAACTATTTATAGAAAATCTTAAAATTAGTGTACGATTATTTTATCCATTTATAGTTTTCGGCGCCAATGCATTAATTGCATTTATTATTAGTAATTTATCCATGCCATTAATGGATATACCATTAATACACGGGGCTTCTATTCGCAATATAGGTTTTGAATTCATGCAACATATCACCACAAATTTGCAGTGGGCATCATTTCTTTATTCACTGATTACATTGACAGTTATATTTTTTGGATTGCAACTTATGTATAAAAACAAGTGGTTCATTAAATTATAGAAACGCACTAGTAATAAGATAAATCATATGCCGCTGTGTCTATTATTTAAACATAACCAAAAAGGCTACTTTACTCATTCAAAAGCAAGGTTGCCTCATTCTTTATTTTAAATAGGCTATTCGACAATTAGGTTTGTAGCAGAAACTTAAAAACAATGCTATGAACAATCAAATAAGTATCAAGATAAAAACTCCATGTTCTGAAAATTTTGATAATTTTTCTTCAACTCAAAAAGGTGGATTTTGCGATTCTTGTAAAAAAGAAGTTATTGACTTCACCAAAATGAATTCTCAAGAGATCATTAATCACATTCAATTAAGTAAAACTCAAAACACCTGCGGAAGGTTTAACATTGATCAATTAACAACCTATACAAATATTCCGCCCGAAAAAAGAAAGCTCCGTCTAATAAGTAAATTAGGGATTGCATTTATTGCTTTGTTCTCCTTTTGCAAAGTCCATGCTCAAAATATAAAAATTCCAACAAAAGAATTAGGTAAAAATCCAACAAAAATTCAGGATAGTATTCAAGAAAAAAATATTGTCGTAAAAGGTACTGTAAACGAAAACGGAACTCCTTTGCCAGGAGCTAATGTTATTTTAGAAGGCACAAATATTGGAGTAACCACTGATTTTGATGGTAATTTCAAATTTCCTGAAAAACTTAAAAAGGGGGATGTTCTTGTTTTTAGTTATGTGGGTATGAATGCAAAAAAAGTAGTAATTCAAGATAAAAATTCTGCTCAGGACATTACACTGCAAGTCAATCTAAAAATGGATTCATGCGTACTCATGGGAAAAGTAGCCGTAAAAAAAGTGTATACATCAAAAAAAGGAGGTAATTAATCATCATTAGTATGAAAACAAGTATATACATCCTTTTACTAATACTTATACATAATAGTTTATTTGCTCAAGTCTCTGATTTTAAATCAATAGATTTTACCAAAGCAGATAATATTGCCAAATTAAACAAAAATGCTCCTATAGATAACCTTCCGTTATTGGCTTATAATCTTACCCATAAACTATCTACAAAAGTAGAAAAATTTAGAGCGATATATAGTTGGGTTTGTCATAATATCAAAGGGGATAATACGCAACATACCAAAGTAAATAATAAACGTAAAAAGCTAAAAGAAGATAGTATATCATTCATGAAATGGAATAATTCGTATAAAAAAATAGCTTTTAAGAAATTACGCACTCATAAAAGAACCATGTGTACTGGATATGCATATTTAATAAAAGAGTTATGTTATTTGGCCGAAATAGAATCTGTAATTATTGATGGATATGGTAGATCTATTGACTCAAATATTAATGAACTTGAAATACAAAATCATTCATGGAATGCTGTAAAACTAAATAAGAAATGGTATTTATGTGATGCTACTTGGTCCAGTGGTTATATGAATGTATATAATAGATTTGTAAACGAATATAATGATGGTTACTTCTTGACTGATCCTATTTTATTCGGAAAAAACCACTTCCCATCAGAACAAAAATGGTCATTTGACAAAGACTTAACAGCTTTAGCATTTGTAAGAGCTCCTATGGTATACGGAGAAACATTTGAACATAAAATAACACCTCTTATTCCAAAAAAATTAGATCTATCAATACATAAGGATGATGAAATTAAGTTTGGTTTTAAAACATCAAATACGATTCTAAACAAAAACATATCTCTCATCTATTACATTGGTAATGAAGAGAAAAAATTAAAAATTTATAATATCCGAAATGAAAATAACATCATATCTTTTAATTGTACATTTAAAAATAAAGGAACCTACGATACTCATCTAAAAATTAACGGTGATATTGTTGCCACCTACACTATTAAAGTTCGTATAAGCTAATACACATGAATTTGTCCAAAATATCCCTACATATCTTACAACAGATTATAGGTTTTTTAAAATCAAAAGCACCAAAAGGAAGTCCTTTTGGTGCTTTTTTTAATAATAGTTATATATTTTAAAAATTGAGTCTAATAATTCAATTCTTTACAAAAACCTTACTTTCTTGCCCTGTATTAATTATATAAGCCCCCACAGGGAAATCACTAGTGTCGATAGTAATTTCTTGTTTATCTGTTGTATCCTCAGTAAATAATACGCGTCCAAACATATCGTATACTTGTATGATATCAACATCTAAAAAACCTTCTATTTTGAGAACTTTAGACGCAGGATTAGGATACATCAATAAGTTTCCTGTGTTTACAATTTCATTTCGTGAGGATAATGTATTCGGTACAATAACATAATCAAAGGTCTCCCATCTGCCTGCTGCGGCGCCAAATGGATATAGAGAAGCATTACTTATTGACCAATTTGCCTGAATCCAACCATCGTTAAACAAACTTTGTATAGCAACTTGACCATCTCCCATTGATTCCCAACTAAAGTTCTCCCATGTACCTGGAGCATTTCCTTTTGCTCTAATTTCGACATCTGTATTTCCTCCATTTACCTGAAGATACTTACCTGTTGTAACTGATTTAAAGGCCACACAACCATCATCTGAATGTGATTCGACCAAAAACAAGGCTCTCTCACTTTCTTCTCCGTCAGCAATTAAATTCGTCGTAGATGACTCAATGGTAATCCACTTTTGATCTCCACCTGATTTTTTTAAAGCTATAATCTCTCCTATTGGCGCATCTATTTTGCAATCAGCCAAATCTTCTATGATAACATAATCAAAAGTCTCCGATGATCCAGCGGCAGTTCCTAATGGATATAGAGAAGCATCACTTGTTGACCAATTTGCCTGAATCCAACCATCATTAAATAGACTTTGCATAGCCACTTGTCCCTCGCCCATTGATTCCCAACTAAAGTTTTCCCAAGTACCCGGGGCATTTCCTTTTGCTCTAATTTCAACCCCAGTATTACCTCCATTTACCTGAAGATACTTACCTGTTTCAACTGATTTTAAGGCAATACAGCCATCATCTGAATGTGATTCTACTAAAAACAAAGCTCTTTCTCCTTCTTCTCCGTTTGCTATCAAATTTGTTGTAGACGATTCAATGGTAATCCACTTTTGATCTCCTCCCGATTTTTTTAAAGCAATAATCTCACCTATTGGTGCATCTTCGGTACAAGAAGAAGCATCATTAATAATTACATAATCAAAAGTCTCCCATGACCCAACGGCTAGTCCCAACGGAAATAGAGATGTATTATCTTGTGTCCAATCTGCCTGTATCCAGCCACTATTAAACAGACTTTTTAGAGCTACTTGATTTTCTCCTATTTCATTCCAACCAAAGTTTTCCCATGTACCTGGTGCATTACCCTTTGCCTTAATTTCGACCGAAGTATTTCCCCCATTTACTTGAAGATACTTTCCTGTTGACACTGATTTTAAAGCCACACAACCATTATCTGAATGCGATTCGACCAAAAACAATTCTCTTTCTAATTCTTCACCATTCGCTACCAGATTTGTAGTAGATGGATCTATAGTTACCCACTTCTCATCTCCTCCTGATTTTTTAAGAGCTATTATTTCTCCAATTGGCGCATTTGTATCACAAATGATAGAAACCGTATCGTCCCAACCAAGAGTTTCTAGGTCTTCGTCAGGAAAACTTGTTATGGATTTAATTTTAATATCTCTATAATACATCTCTGCTCCTTCAGACTGAATCTGTATTTGACCCTCGGTAACAGTAATTCCATCCCATGTTGCATCTACTAGTGCATTAACCATATTACCATTCACATAATGAATAGCTCTATCACCTATAACTATTACTTCTAGCGTATTCCACTCTCCGTTAGGATATTCAAAATCCTCACTCTTTCTAATTATATTGTTTGATTGAAGAGGAGCCATAGGGGTAAATACTAAATTATTACCTACTTGCTCTGCAGGAATCAACCCTTTTACACCTGCTAATCCAATATAATCGCCACAATCACCTTCTTGAACTTGAAACTCTAAGGAAGATTTCCAAACATCCCAAAAAGAACCATGTTCTCCTTGGCAGTGATAAAGAATACCACTATCTCTTAATCGATCTAACCTTGGTTCCCACTTTTGTTCACCCCACTTAAACTGCATACTTAAATGATAATTACCATAGGTATTAATCGTCGTGAGACCACCATATACTTCTCCTGTAATATATAACTGTTTTTCTCCATCAACATCTATGATAGAAAATACATTTGTTGGGTCATTATTTAATCCTAATGCGGTTCCTGAACCATTTGTAACATTATCACTTGATCCAGGTAGACCGGTAGTAGTGTGAGGAACACCCATCCATTTTTCCCAACAATCAAAATCATTAGCCAAAAGATCAGTCCAATCAGGAGTAAGTGTACTACAATCATTGTCTACAGATAATCTATTAGATACCCAAAGTACTGCCTTTTGGAT
Source organism: Aquimarina pacifica (assembly GCF_000520955.1). Classification (GTDB taxonomy): domain Bacteria; phylum Bacteroidota; class Bacteroidia; order Flavobacteriales; family Flavobacteriaceae; genus Aquimarina; species Aquimarina pacifica. The sequence continues at coordinate 137,766 of NZ_JACC01000002.1, forward strand.
CATTTGTCTAAAAGTCTGATTACTTGCATACGTTTCACCATTATGCCCCAATGCAGTATAAAAAGATCGTCCACCGTCATATTCTTTTAACCAAGTAATAGGACGAGTAGCATCATAGCTAGCGCTACCGGTAGACTGAACTTCTAGTAAAACAGTGTTATTATTGCTTAGTTGCCCTCCGTTTTGCTCCCAATAATACCACTCCTCATTGTGCTGCCAAGTATCACCTATATCTCCGATATGACTCGTTGTCACATGATTAGTCAAAATATTCATGGTACCTTGTAAATTATTCGAAGTATGGTTTGGGCTTGTTTGAACAATGGCTCCTACTAACTCATTATACCATGGCCAAGATGCATCGGCACTATCATTTCTATAGGTATCTGTTGCAGAATGAAAACCAATAAACCCTTTTCCGGATTGAATAAAAGTTTCCATGGCAGATTTTTGATTATCATCTAACAAGCCTCCACCAGTCGTATTAGAAAATATGATTACCTCATATTGACTTAAGTTGTCTGTAGTAAAAACCGAAGGGTCTTGGGTTTCATCGACAGTCCAATTGTCATATGCCGTACTAGTTCCTAATTCTTCTAACATTTGAATACTTTCTGTAATTGCATCAGAGTGTCGATATCCATTTGTTTTGTGAAAAACAAGAACTTTAAAATCGTTTGCCAAAATCAATTGTAACGAAAAGAAAAAAATGCCAATAAGCAAAATCTTCTTATTATTAATTCCTTTAAGTAGTTTTTTCATTATTTAGGTATATTTTAAGAGTTATATTAGTATCAACCCTGTATATATACCTTATAGTATATACAAACACTACTTTAACAAAAGAATAAAATACTTTAAGAAAATAAAAGGATCCTTTAACATAACAGTAAATAAAATATATAAATCATTAATACGATGTTTTTCTTATTTTTCTTTTAAGGTTTCGACTTATTCAGTATCAATGTACAAAACCGGTTAGAATCTAATTACCTTTGTTATATGTCAAAATCATTACTCTTTATACCGGATATTTCTGGTTTTACCAACTTTGTACAAACCACTGAGGCCGAACACAGTCAACATGTCATAGCCGAACTACTAGAAGTACTAATTGATGCCAATACGCAGCAATTAGAGCTTGCAGAAATAGAAGGTGATGCGCTATTTTTTTTTAAGGAAGCCCATGTGCTTTCGCAAGAAAAATTATTAGCACAAATTGAAACTATGTACACTGCTTTTTACAGTCATCTTAAGTTACTTGAAAAAAACAGAATCTGCCCATGCCTTGCCTGTTCGAGTGCTGTTAACCTAGAACTTAAAATTGTTGCACATACGGGTACTCTTCAATTTTTAGAAGTACACAATAATCGTAAACCTTTTGGGGAATCCGTTATTCAGGCACACAGACTACTCAAAAACTCTATAGAAAGTGATAATTATGTACTAATCAGTAAGGATCTGGCTACAGAAATAAAAATGCCATTTGACTACAGGAGTAGCCTATTTCACTTTCGCGAAAGTGAAAACACATATGATCAAAGACCGATACAGTATTTATATTCAGAAATTAATGTAGACACCTTAAAACTGAAACCTTTTCAGGAAGGACAGGTTGTAACACTTAATCGAGAACCAAACCTTGTTTTTGAACGTACATATCCCGTAAATATGAATCGCCTACTTGAAGTAATTACCAACTATAAGTACAGACACTTATGGGCACCCGGAGTAGATGAAATTCTGTACAACGATAATGAAGTTACACGATTAGGGTCAAAACACATGTGCGTTGTAGGGAATAAGCATCTTGATTTTAAAGTCATTACTAGAAAAAGTAAAAACGGTGAAATAATATATGGAGAAGAAACTACAAGTCCTCCCCCATTAGACATTCTATATCAGTTTTATAATATTGAGTCGGTTACCGAAAAAGAATCAATCCTAAAAGTAGAACTGTTTTGGGAAGCAAAATCTGTCTTCAAAAAGGTTCTAATTTTTTTACTGGTAAAAAAAGTATTTAAAAAAAACATAAATAAATCCCTGGACATGCTATTTAATATTTTATGAGGAAAAGGTTCATCACGATCACCTTTTACAACTTCAAATCAAAAAACCTGATGTATTTGTAAATACACTAGATTTTTTTAAATTATACCGAATTAAACATTTTTATTCTGTATGCAAACAAAAGAAAGAACAGGTTGGTTAGAACAGCAAGTAGAATATCATTTTCAATTATTCAAAAAAGGGTTTATTGCTCATTATGCTTCTTTGGATTCAGAAAGTATTCGAATACTATCGCTTCATCACGAAATTAATGAAGAAATTGATTATGAAAACGACAATTGGGAAGAAGAAGCAGCAGAAACTGTTAATCTATATCGATTAGGCATCTGCATGCAAAGTGATTACGAATATTTTATAGAAAGAGACATCAAACCAAAAATCGAATGGAAAGAGTTATCGACTGATGATCCATACGCTATTTTTTGGGGAGAACCTGATGAGACCGAAAAATTTGATAAATTATGGGATAAATCGTATCAATCAGAGCAAAATTTCAGTAAGTTTCTACGATGCTTAATTCTTGCCAAGGTTGCTTTGATGCTCAAACAAGATGATGAAATAAAGGATTATTTTTTAGATACTACCGAGTTCATAATAAATATAGAATTCAATTATTACACACCCGTTTTTAATATAGAAGTGCCATCATTAGATATCCGAAAATCTATTGCAGAAGAAATATCAGCCACTAAGGAAAACCAAGAACTTTTGATATCCCTTTGGGATAATACTATCTCAGAAAAAGCACTTAGTTTTCTGAAGGAATTAAAAATAAAGTAAGTAAAATATAATAAAAATTAAAGTACTTTTTAAACTCAAAAAAATGAATAAACCCTATTAATCCTGAGTTATTAGATAAGAACCTAATTAAAAAAACTAAGCTATTAATTATATTTTTTTTATATTATGTCTTAACCCCCCAATCTAAAATTATTCATTACTATGATGAAAAACTACTTATTTATTTTTATCTCTCTTTTTTCTTCTACAATATTATTATCCCAGACAGGTCCTGGTGGCGTGGGAATTACTGATGGCACGTCATCCCTAAAAATATGGTATAATACTACTAATGGAGTATCTACTACAGGAACCCTTATAGATGGTATAACCAACTCAGCCGGTATAGCTGCTCTTGACCTTAGTGAAACCGGTGGGCAACGCCCGACCCTTGTGCCTGGCGCTGTAAATGGATTTGACGCTATAAGTTTTTCTGGTTCAAATAGACTAGAAACTGGCCTAACACTTACTACTTCAAACTTTATTGTAGACCAAGCCTCTTCATTTGTTGTTAATGCTGCAGATAATACGAGTCAAAAATCATGTGTGTATACAACATCTCCGCTTCAAGGAGCTAGTCGATTTACATGTCATATTCCTTGGGACAATACTGTTTATTATGATATTGGTGTATGTTGTGGTGTAAATGCCAGAATACAAGTAGGTGGATTAACAGGATTAACATCTTACTCATATTGGTCATACGATGCAGATCCTACAACAGGAAAACAACTTTATAGAAACGGAACCTTATTACAGAATAGGGCAAATACCACCACCGTAACGAATCATGCGTCATACCGTTTTAATCTTGGAGGAAATACAAGTGGTACCGCTGGATATGTAGGAGATCTTACCGAGGTAATCGTTTTTAATGCAAAAATAAATACCGCGCAACGTATAATTATCGAAAATTATCTCGCCGCAAAATATGGATTAACCGGTTCTTCTAATGATTTGTATAATGAAGATAATGCTGTAAATGGTGATTATGATTTTAATGTTGCCGGAATAGGCAGAATAGATGCTTCTAATATTCATAATGACTCTCAAGGAACCGGAATTGTACGAATCTTAAATCCTTCGGGATTGGGAAATAATGAATTTTTACTTTGGGGGCATGACAATGGTGACCTAGCTTTTACAAATATTACTGATGTTCCTAATACCGTTAGAACTCGTTTAAGTCGGGTATGGAGAGTTAGCGAAGTAAATACCAGTGGAGGTGCTATAAATGTCGGATCTATAGATATGAGATTCGACCTAACCGGACTCGGGACAATATCGCTACCCGATCTAAAGCTTATAGTTGACACCGATAACGATGGCCTATTTGCTGATGAAACACCAATTACGGGAGCCGTAGATCTAGGCAGTAACATATATGCTTTTGTTGGGGTAACCGCAATTCAGAATAATAGACGATTTACTATTTCTAATGCTCCTCATACCGTAATTACTAATAGACAAAGAACGTATAGAGTTAAAGTAAACTAAGCTTTTTTGATACTATAATTAAGAGAATAGTTTGATTTTTGCTCAATTACACGTTTATTGTATTTTTGCACCCTGTATTTTGTAACTTTTTTCTGGTTTTTACGACCTAAAGAATAACTCTATTGATAGAATATGTCAAATTAAAAAACACAAACTCAATGAAATTTCTCTTCCCATTTATTTTTCTGATATTATACGTACAAGTTAGTCTCGGACAAATAAGAAATAAATATTTAATATCTTTTGATAATGCTGCGCATCATGAAGCGACAGTAAACATTACTTTTCCTAACCTTCCTGGCAATACAGTTTCATTACATATGAGCAGAACATCTCCTGGAAGATATGCGCTACACGAATTTTCTAAGAACATATATAACCTAAAGATTACAAATAGTAAAGGAAAAGAAGTTGATGTAGTAAAACCTAACCTGCATCAATGGGATATTGCCAACCATGATGGTACCGTTAATGTATCATATACCCTATTTGCAAATAGAGGAGACGGGACATATCCTATTATCGACGAAACGCATGCTATCATTAATAACCCGGCTACATTTATGTTTTCCTCTGATACTGAAGATCGCCCGATAGAAATTACATATCAATTAAGAGAAGATCTTCAGTGGAAAATTGCTACGCAAATGAGATCGGCTGGAGGCACTATTTTTCTGGCTGACAACTTACAAGATTTTATGGATAGCCCAGCATTGCTAGGAAATTTTACAATTACACAACATGAAGTAACATCAGGAAACGAAAAATACAACATTAAATTTGCATTGCAACATAATGGTACCGAAGAAGAAACTGATGCATTCTTTGATCAAATAAAAAAAATAGTAGATGTGCAAAAAGAAGTATTCGGTGGGTATCCTAGTTTTGATCAAAATGAATACACTTTCTTGGCTAGTTTTATGCCGCAAGTAGCTAGAGATGGTATGGAGCATCGCAATTCTACTGTGATTACTAATCCCAAAAGTATTGCTGATGGTGGTATGAGAGACAATATTAGCACCTTTGCACATGAATTTTTTCATGCATGGAATGTGGAGCGTATTCGTCCAGAATCACTAGAGCCTTTTGATTTTAGTAAAGCCAATGTTTCTGGAGAATTATGGTTTGCCGAAGGGTTTACAAGTTACTATACAGGAGTTACTTTATGTCGTGCAGGTATTATCACTCTGGATGAATATATTTCTGACATAACCCAAACTTATAATAAAGTATGGACTTCAGCTGGTCTTAAGAACTTTAATGTTATAGAAATGAGTAAAAAGGCTCCATTTGTAGATGCAGCAAAAACCATTGATCCTGTTAACAAAAAGAACACTTTTGTATCTTACTATTCTTACGGAAATATGCTTGGATTGGCCTTAGATTTGTCTCTAAGAAACTATAAAGATGACCTTAATCTCGATGATTTCATGAAACTATTTTGGACTAAATATGGTAAAACAGAAATCCCATATACGCTTAAGAAAATACAGGTAACGCTTCAAGAGTATGCCGGAGACTCTTTTGCAAACGATTTCTTCGAAAACCATATCTACAATAGTCAAGTTCCTGATTTCAAAAAATTATTAAGCCTTATGGGACTTACACTTATATCTGATAGGACTCCCTATATTGGCGCCGAGGTTGAGTTTACAAAAAAAGGATTGGCCAGAATATCAGAATATACAAGTCAAGGAACTCCTGCATATGAAGCTGGTTTAGAAAAAGAAGATTTAATCATTTCTATTGACAACAAATCTTTTTCTGACATTGAACAGTATAATGAAGTTGTTAAAAAAACAATACCAGGTAGAAAAGTTGAAGTAAAATTCAAAAGGCATGGTGTCGATCGTAGTACCTTTGTAAAAATAGATGAAACCCCTTTCAGAGAAATCATACGAGCTTCTAAAGAAAGTGAAAAAGCAGTATCGAAACGTTTTAAATGGTTAGGAGTAAAATAATACCAAAGAAACAGATAGAAGAAACCCTTCAAGATTCTGAAAAAACAAATAAGGCTGAACGAAATGTTCAGCCTTATTTGTTTTTTTTTATTAGGGCTTAATTGCCTTGCCTACGAGATCAGATCAACGTCTCAAAGCGTCCAGATATCTATTCGCCTTTTCTAGTTCTTCGTTTACACGATCTAATTCATCCTCGTACTCTGTTAGTTGCGCATCTACTTCATCGAACTCCCTTAGTTTTGTTTTATATGCTTGCAAATCGACAAAAGATTTAACAATACTATTATACATATCATAACGATAAGTAGAATCCTCCTTAGGAATAGATTTTTGCAAATCAACAATTTTAGAATTGATAAGAGCGTTTATGTATTGAAGATTTTGTCCCGGAATATCTAATGAATCTAATAAAGAGCGTATTCCTGACATTTCTCCAGAGAATTTTTTCTGAAACTCCATCTCCTTTTCTATTCCCACAGATTGTTCTCTTAAAACTGCATTTTCTTTAAGTGGCACTGTATTGTAATCAAAAAATATCGTCACAACTATCAATACAACGGTAAAAATAAACAACAGTGAAAATTTTAATATACTGTTTCTTCTTTCTTTACTATTCTTAGGTTTCATTTTGGTTATTTACGAATTATTAATAATTGATATTTAGTCTAGTAGAAAACTTCGTCTGTTTTTTACATCTGGTTTGGCAATCACTTCTTCCTTTACAAAGATATTAGAATCCGATTTCTTGCCAATATAATCTAATTCATTTAATTTCTTAAACAAAGAAAGCATGAGTTTAGTAAAACCTGAGACATTATCTAAGGATTTATTGATATCGGTATGTTGGTATTCTAGCTCTATCATCTCTATCAAGATATTTTCGAAAGCACCTTGGTTAAGATCGCACCAGTCAGACAAATAATTAAGTAACTCTTCTTTTCCTGTACCAACATAAATATCCATGTTATTCTTAATAACACGTGCAAGAGACATTAATTTAGTAATCATTACCACAGGAGGTGCATATCGATCATTATGCCTGTAATCAGGTAACATTCCGCCTAGATATTGTAGCACGTTTTGAGATATTGTAAGAACCATTCTAGCCAAATCATTCGATTGTTTCTTCTGGTATACCTTCTGAATTATATTCATAGAATACTTCTCTATTGCATTAAAGAAGGTTCCTATCTCAGAATATATATAAACTAAATCCTGATGACTCTGAATAGAGGTACACGGAGGAATAAAATCCTCTGCCAAAGAAGGTACTCCTGAATCAAAAACAATTTTACCTATAGTAATAAAATGCGCCCCGAATTCTTCTTGATTTACTTCTGATTTACTTACCACGGTAAGTGAATATTCTGAAAGAACATAAGGATGTCTGGGTGGCTCTTCCTCTGGCACAGCATCTCCTATTGGTGTTCTACCAAACGGATTTACACTTAAAACTATATAACACTCTTCATCTTCTTGACCATTAATACTATAATCAGCTTTAATAATATTACCTCGTTTTTCTAAAACGGAAGAAATCTCTGGTGTAATATCAATTAAGCAGCCTCCTCTAGTTATTGCTCTACATTTGGTGAGTTCTATATTGATTGTTTCCTGACCATCCATAGATAACCTTATAGTAACCGCCTCCTCTGTGTTAGTACTAGGCAACAAACCGTAGTTTATCGAATTGACATTTTGAGTGCTTATATTTTGAGCAAATTGGGTAAGTGCATTTTCGGTATCAATAAAATGATTTTTACTGATTTTCATTCCATCAACCCAATTAACCCGGTGGTGATTTTTAGTATTCAACTTCATAAGTATTAAAATAAACCGGTTCTTGTATATTGTACAGTGATATATTCTATACAATTATTTTTCTTATTCCTAAAAATTTCTATTTCTTTAATTACCAGACTCTTTCCTTTTATTTTATTACAAAAATCTAAGAAAGTCATCTTTTTATTCTTTGCGGTCATAGGCATCTGTAAGTTATCACACAAATAAGCACTAAAATCCTTTGCAGAAGCTTTTTTCTTAGACACATCCATCAATTTAGCTTTAAAGGCACTATCCTTAATATCTGGAGCCCTAAACTCTTCTTTGGGTCGGTCATTAATAATAACTTCAGATGGAGCGTACTTAATAACAGAGGTCGCTTCTACTGATTGTACTCTATTTCTTTTTGGTGTTTTTTTCTTTACTTTTTTAGAAGGGAGTACTTCTATTTTTTTCTTAATTCCATATCTAGGATCTCCATTCACTACCAAAGTAATAGTTTTGAGTCCTGTAGATTCGTATACATAGGTTGGATTCTTCTTTTTAGAATTGATTTCTGCTGTTTCTCCAAATCTCCATTCCCATTTTACCGCTTCTTTCGTTTTATCCTTTAATCGTAACGTATCTCCTACTTTTATTGAAGCCGGAAGATCAAAGTTCGCTATTCGGGTAGAGTCTAAAACAAAGGCCTTTTCTTTGATTACTATGGTTTTCTCTCCTTCGCATCGATCATTTACTAATAATCGTACTGTATATTCCCCAGGTTTTTCAAAAGTATGAAAAGGAGCAGCTCCCAAATCTACTTTAGAACTATCACCAAAATCCCATTTTCTTTTTATAGCACCCAAAGTATTATCCTTGAATCTAATAATGTCTCCCGCCCTATAGTTTTTAGAATTTGCTTCAAAATCAACAATCTCACAAGGTTTATGATTTACAAATTTAAATGCAAAAACTGTTGCTGTAACTAACATAGTAATGACAAAAAATAATACGATGCTTTTGTCAATATGTGTGCTTTTTAGTCCGTCAGATGTTTCCATTACTGTTTTTATTTTTCAAAATATATTAATTCAATATTGTTATATAATACGGAAAAATATTGAGTGATTGTTCTTCCAATATAGATAAAATATTACTTTTTATAGAACTCCATTCTAGTTCTGATGTTTTCACCCCTTTACTTGCAGTCATAACTACCTCTAAAGAAGGCACTAATCCTTTATTTGCTTCAATATCTGTTCTAAACGTTTTTCTAACGTTTACATTTTCTATCTTATTATTACAAAGCTCAAAGCAAAGTGCTTTTATATCCTCTTTGGTAACAATTCTATTTCTAGACAACAATGCACGTCGGTAAGCATACAATCGTTCCTCCATAGACAAGTTATTTTTACCTTGAAAAGTAGGAGTAAGAAATATACTTTCTTTTGGTTTTATATCACCTCCTTTATATACTTGCAAAGCACTTCCTGATTTTATCTGATTTGCCTCTTCTCCATTGGTTGTCCAATAATCGATCAAAAGTGTATCTCTATTCTTATAGGGCTTTACAGAAACATAATTAGTCTCTGCATCTAATTTATTCATATCAGAAACTTTTTTCTCTAAAGCTGCTATATTTTGATTAAGTTCATTTATGTTAGATTGCAAAAAATCATTTCCAAACACAGAAAAAGCTGCGCTTTCATCTTTTAGCAATTCTATTAAATGAACTAAATATTCTTTTGCTTTTCGTGAATCTAGCTTCCCTATATTATCTTTCCTAACAACAAAAGTTCCTTTTTTATCTTGTTCAGCATCATTCTCTCTTAGCTTATATGATTTCCCGTCAGTATTGCTAACGGTTCTTATATCCAAAAATAGATTCATTGTACTTAATGGCACGATATCAATGTAATCCTTAAGTTGATACGATACACTTTCTAGCTTACGGTTAAGTACCGGAAAAGCATTGAAAGAAGCGTATACTCCTTTTAGCAGTGCTGTATCAATCACTCTCGGAAAAACAATTTTTATCCAGGAAAGTGCTCCCAATTCATCGTAATCATCAAGACTTATAAATTTAGTGAATTCTGACGGAATTTCAGCTTTATCACCAAGTGAAATATCCGTTTTTATGGTTATAAAATGTTTCTCATACGTTTTCTTAACCTGATTCTCTATATTCCTTGTTTTGCTCGGTTTTAGAGAAAATAAAGATTCTAGGTTTTTGCGATCCGCAACTTCACTATCATAATATCCCGAAGACACATCTAATAATTGATCTCCTAGATAGAAGGTTGCATTTTTAAGATGGTGATAAAAAAGATCTTTATCCTGAACATCTAATAATTCGAAAAACATAGAGGCATCTTTCAAAGAAATATTCTCTTGTTCTGTCTTAATCCCCAAATATAATGTTGATGCTGGTAAAGATGCATTACCAATAGTTGCAAAATCTATATCATTTTTAGCTTTCCCTTCAATTTCATATCCATCTTTACCACATAAAACATGACTAATCTTCCCTCCTATCAATTTATAATCCTGTGCCGGAGAAAAGAAAATATCCTTTAATTCGCGTTGAGCTCCGTTTGTTTTTATTCTTTTTTTGTGATAGAATAAATGTTCTGGCGTAATAATCGTTTTACGCCCACTAGGTTCTGCATAAGCAATACCATGCGCTGGTCGTGCACCATATAATGTCTCTGGTGTCATCAATTGTATTAACCTTTCGGTTACACGGGACTGAGAGTTATTAATCTCTCCAGATATTTTGGCAATTTCTGAAGCACAAGAACTAATTAACAAGGCTACCACTGGATCAAAAGAACTCTCTATCTCATTCGGAGAAACTCCCCAAAGAGACGCCGCCTTCTTGATCATTCGGTTCTTTATCTGTATTTTATTTTCTAAACTCATATTATTAATAAGAAAGTGGTGCTATATAAAAACGTTCTAAGTATGAAAAAGGCTCATTCGTTTGCCGAATAATCCCTTTTATCTTAATATCTACACGTTTTTTTACTCTATTGTTATTTTGTCCTTCTCTAAATTCATCTTGCCTTATTATTACTTCGGTGGTTACTCTTTTCAATCTTTTTTCCTGAGAAGTTATATTATCTACTAAAGATTCAGAAACTATATCCCTCAATCTATTAGTACTTGTAAGGTTATCAAAATCAACATTCCATATAGAACAACCAAAGGTTTCATCAAAAGTACACTCACCTAAATATGAAGTCGTAATTAGATGAATAAAGTGTATGATAGACTGCTGTATACTACATTGGTCAATATCAATATTCTTAACTATCTTATTTGTTTGCAATGGCAAACTATAGTATGATGTAATCATAAAAAAACGGGTTTCTAAAAGTAGAAGTGCAATTTAATAAAGATTTTAATTACAATTGGTCAATATGTAAAGAAACTACAATCTAAAATAGATAGATTAACAAAGGATAATACTAGAAATGGCAAAAAAAATCAAGAGAAGTTTTTATATTTGTAAAAAAAGTTAATGATGGGATTTTTATTCAGGATATGTATTCTTGTGTTCGTACTATTTGGAATGTCTAATTGTAAGACGACAGTGGCACCTGTAGTTGAAGAAGAAAAGGAAGAACAAGATGAAATCCTGCCTATCCAGAAAAAATACGGAGCTATTCTTGGTATAATTCCAGAAAAGGTTGAAAACATCGCCCTTTATAATTTTATTGACAGTTGGATGGAAACACCATATAAAATGGGAGGAGAAAATAGAAAAGGAATAGACTGTTCTTTTTTTGCACAGTTTCTTTATCATGATGTCTACAATAATTTAATTGAGCGTACCGCCGAAAAACAATATATGGCACCTAGTACAGATAAGTTTATAGGTCAGGAATATCTTAAAGAAGGAGATCTTTTGTTTTTTAATACTAGAGGTTCACAACATCATCCTATAAGTCACGTTGGCATATATCTAGGCCATAATCAATTTGTTCATTCTACTTCAAGAAAAAGTAGTTCAGGTAGAAATGGCGTTCAAATAAGTAATTTTACAGATCGTCATTGGCAAAAAATGTTTGTTGCCGCAGGAAGAAAAGCAAAAAACACAAATAACATAACACAAGATAATTAACATCGCATTTCTAGAGGTATTCGATAATGAAAAACGAAGAAGTACAGAAAATTTATAACGAACTTATTTCAACCTACAAAAATCTTAAAGCCGAAGTTTTTGTTACTGAAATTCTCGAAAACTCAAATCTTGATTTTGAAGATATTGACATATACAACAAAAGTACTTTTTCTAGATCTTTTAGAAGAGATGTTATCAATTTTAGTGTAGATTCATATTCTAACAAAGAAGATAAACTACAATTTAATCTTGCACGTAACGGAATGTATGATTCTTTGCCCGAAGGAGTTTTTCATGAACCCATAAAATCGAAGAGTCAACTATCCTACAAAGAAATTAGACAAAAAAACCGAAAGGAAGAAAAATCTGCTCGTTCATTTTTTAGTCCTATTGAAAACGAGTTTTTTGTACAAAAAGTAAAAATAGAGAAAAATGAACGTGTTCTTATCGACAAATTCACGAATCTTAAAAATAATTTCTTATTAGATTTTTGGGGACTCAATAAAAACATGCCCGAAGAATATAATGTAAAGCTATTGCAGCTACTCCCATTTGCTCAAACCATTGCAGGAAACGAAAAACTAATTGCAATTAGTCTCGAAAAAATATTAGGGGAGAAAGTAACCATAAAAAGAACCGTAAGAAAACAAGTAAAACATACAGAAGAGATATCAGACAATAGATTAGGTGTTGACTTAGTTCTCGCACTAAACGAAACACAATTCTCTTATCCAGTTTTTGATATTACAGTAGGCCCTATAAAAGCTAAAAACACAGATAAATTTTTAGAAAATGGTGTTGCTAAGCAATTTATTAGTATCTTTTGCGACTATTTTATCCCAGTAGAAATAGATACTAAACTTAATGTAACATATTCAAAAGAAGAAAGTGCCTTTGTATTAAACGAAACTAACCACCCTAGAGTAGGTCTAACAACGACAATATGAATATGAATATGATTTTATTAGCAACCCTTAATGCTGATTTTTTAAAATTAGGGATTATTTTATTAGCCGTAAGCGCCATTTTAATGAGCTTTGTGTCCGGGCTAAAAAAATTATTCACAAAAAACAAGAAGAAATTCTTTTTATACATTCTAGTTACGTTATTGTTATTTGGACTAGTAGGATTATTAAGTAATGAAAAAGTACTAGATAATCTACCCTTAAATAATTTCATTAGTTTTCAGGTACTATTTTTAGTTTTGGGCATCCTACATGTGCTTGGATTACGCAAGTTCTTTCCTGACTTGTCTGAAAAAACTACGGATTTTTGGACAGAATTTTTATATACCATTGTTACTACCTTTTTAGGCTTAGTTGCTTTTATGTTTGTTGTTGGTATTTATAAACCAGAATACACTTATGTTTTCACAGCGGCATCTATCACATTTATTATACCATTTATGGTAGTAAAATTATATGAATTTGCTATTTCAGTACCTGTCAAAATATATAAAAAATGGATGTACCCTATTAACAAAAAAATTAAGGACCCTAAAAGTGATGAACTAGCTAACCCTTTGGTTATTTCCTTTGAGTTTAACAAGGGAAAAAATCTTGATCAAATTAGCAATTTCAGATTAAAAGCTCCCGAAAAAATGGAATTCGGAAAACTGTTTTATTTCTTTATCAATGATTATAATGAGCGTCATCCAGAAGAAGAAATACAATTCCTTGACAGACAAAACAATCCATTTGGGTGGATATTTTATACCAAACCAAGTTGGTTTCGCGGGCAAAAACATATTGATTTTACCAGAACAGTAGAAGCTAACAATATTAAAGAAGATGATGTGATAATTTGCAGAAGAGCTTAATTATTCGTTAAATTTTTATTAAAAAGAGAATTTTAGCATTTATGTTAAAATTCTCTTTTTTTTGGATTAATACCTTAATTAAAACTTTTTGTTAAATTCAATGTAATCTTTTTCTCTCACTAAGATTTTTAAGACTAAAAAATATTAACATACATTATAATAATTTTAAATAAAAACGGTTATATTTATACCGTGCAAGTCACGTTTATTATACTTATTTATTATTATTATTATTAATTTCAAAATTATTTATTATGTCTTTTAAAGCAAAATTAAAAGTAGATGGAAATGAGTACAATGTACTTTTTTCTAGTTATTCATTAAGTCAGGAAACTGATGCTACAGGTCGTCCTTCTTCTGTAACTAGAGGAGGAATGGTTACAATCAAAGTTGAATCTACATCAGATTCTAAATTATCAGATTGGATGTTCAACAACTTCGAAATGAAAAGTGGATCAATTGCGTATTTGAAAAGAGATACCGACGCTACATCGAAAGAACTTAAATTTACAGATGCATACGCTGTAAAATATAATGAAACATTTGATTCTACTGGGAAAGAGCCAATGGTAGAAACTATTACAATATCTGCCAGAGAAATTTCTGTTAAAGATGGAGTTCATACCAATGAATGGGTATAAACTCTGTTAACATAAAAATATGAAAAAGGGAGTGTGAAAACACTCCCTTTACTTACTAACCAAAACCTATTGAATCTAACAATAAATTAGTGCTTTTTTTATTATAATAAAAAACAACCTAATAATTATTGAGTTGATATACACGGGTCACTTATAGTTATAAATCGTAAACATTTTCCCCACACTATCAAACAATTAAAAGCATTTTTTATTTAGGTGTTTTTAGTTTATAACTTTAATTCTAAGAACTATGTCGTTTGAAGCGAAATTACATATAGAAGATCAGGAAATTACTGTACTACACTGTCGATTTAATTTTAGAAAATCTATAGATGCAAAAGGTCAACCTGTAGAAAGTATGAGAGGTGGGCAAATTTCTCTAAAAATTGAAGCTACCAATAAAATAGATTTTATTAGTTGGATGAAATCCAGTAATCAATTAAAAAGTGGTAAAATCGTATTTCATAAGCGAGATAATATGGGAAGTATGACTACCGTAGAATTTTCGGATGCTCATTGTATTGATTACGAAAAAGAGTTTAATGCTATTGATGCTAATCCTTTTGTCACCCGATTTGTAATGTCTGTTAAAGATATAAGCGAAAACGGATCTGCCTTTGAGAATGATTGGTCGTAAAGTTAGCAATCTAATTTATTGACATACTCTAGCTTACTTACTAAGAAAGGGATTTAAGATGTAGGTAAATGTACTGAACGCTACAATACACTATGCATATAGAATTATCACAAAATTTTTAATGCGTGAAAAAGCAATCTATACTTATTGTTTTGCTTTTCTATGGATTTATTCTCTTTGGACAAAAGAAAATGAATCGATTAGCAGACTCAAATATATTTTTTACGCACACTAATATTGATAATACTAATAGAATTAACTATTCGCATATTGGAGTACGCGAATTACTAAAGGATACAATAATCAACAATAAATCCTTTAAGAAATATCAGAAAAGTACATTTCGAGAATTTAAAAAAAATAAAATACACAATGTGTATTTTGAAAGCTTTAGAGATAGTTGTTATGAAAAAATGAATAACAATTTAGAGCCAATTCACAAGATAAACATCAGAGCCAACAACGAACAGACAGGAATACTTTTCGGTAAAAAAGGAACTATTGAAATGGTATTTGATACTATCGATGACGGAACCAAAAAAATAATACGATACAAAAGTTCTCCAAGAATATTTTTTCTTAAAAGTGAACCAAACAAGTACATACGAGTGAGACCAGATCTTAAAGTCATAGAAATAGAAACCAGCGGGAGTAATCAAACTACTCATATGCTAGGATCACTATTTACCAAACTTTCTGATGGAATTAAAAACACTAAACCTATATCTAACTACACTGATCTTAGTATTGGAGACGAAATACAGCTGGTCTATAAAAACATCAAATCGAATCAAAAAACAGGAGAAATCACATATGTAAATTCAAAACTAATTTCTTCAACATATATAAAAGATACCACTACAAATAAAGGTAA
This sequence comes from Aquimarina pacifica, assembly GCF_000520955.1. Taxonomy (GTDB): domain Bacteria; phylum Bacteroidota; class Bacteroidia; order Flavobacteriales; family Flavobacteriaceae; genus Aquimarina; species Aquimarina pacifica. The sequence continues at coordinate 153,935 of NZ_JACC01000002.1, forward strand.
AAAGATATATCTAGAAACAATACAATATTCATATCTAACCGAGCGAACAAATAAAAAAATCATATCCGTTGTTGTTACCCCTTCAGGATTAGTATATAATGATCATTTTTATGCGTTTAAAAAATACAATCCGGATTTTAGAATTTCGGACACCCCCGAATCCCACATTCTTTGTCAAGGATACACGAATGATACATTGGGAGATACTTTATTTCCGCGAATTATCACATACAATTCATCCTCGCATTTTGGTCAATATCAGCTGTTGCCCTATTTCCCTATTCCTATTTTTTATACGCTCAATCAAGATATAGAAATTACCTATATAAAAAAACATGGAAAAGAGTTTGGAAACAAAAGAAAAACAGAAAATTCTGGCGGTACAAATATATCTTTTGATAGTATTGATAGCACTCCAATTTTTGAAGTAATATCTTTTGATCGTTTGTCCAACAATAGGTGTGAAATTACCTATAGTCTAAATGAGACTGCAACAATAAAATGGATCTTACGCTCAAAAAAAAATATAGATCCTATAGAACTCGTAATAGAAGAAAAAAATACAGGAATTAATACGCAATCATTACAAATAGATGAGGTTACCTATAATGACGAATTTGATATTGCAGTGGTGCTTTATTGGAAAGAAGGACGAATTTATCAAAAAATTAATTTTTAAGTCAAACTAATGAAACTAATACAATAGTACATTTGAAGTATATAAGAAACATAGCTATTTGGTATATAATCTTTGGTGCATTAGCAATAATAAGCTTTGTGGCATTTAAGATAGGAGTTCTGTTTTTTTTATTAGGATTAGTTTTATTAGCCATCCTATTGATACTGCATATTTCGAACTCAACTATAAGTCAAGTAAAAATCCCCATACTGAGCACACAAATTTCTAAAGTATTTTTTGGATTACTTCCAATATTGTTCACCTTTTTTTCGTTCTGGTTTATACAACGAGATTATAATCAAACACTTATTATACCCGAAGCATATGAAGGTGTCATTATTGTAGAGTATGGACAAAAAGATGGGCAATCAAAAAAATGGAATTGGGGATTTTTGGGTATCGGAGCTTCAAGAGAAATTACAATTGGTACTAAAGGGTATGCAAAAACACAATTTAGTATGAATACCACTGAACATTTTCCGTTACTCGGGAGTTCGAATAGAGCCACCAACACAGGAATGACTATCCTCTCTGAAAATGGAAAAGAGTTCCCTATAGATAACTTGCAAACAACTTCTTTTGATGACCTAAAAAAGATATCAGAAAATATAAATACAAACACTCCAATTTTGTATCTTTCTGAGTATAGTATGCCTCCTTTAGTAGTTGGAATACTAACAAAACCATCAGAATACTCTAAATACTTTCTTTCTGACAAAGAAATAACCGATATTCATGGTAGTGCATATACAGATATGAATATGCTAAAGCCTATGTATAAAAAAAACATTTGGAAAACCTATAACCTGAAATAGCAGTAATATGAAACCAATAGATATCAAATTTCAATGTTATATACCTAAAGGAATAGGGAAACCGCTTTTAACTTATTTTGAAAACAACCCTCTGTTTAGACCTGAGCGCATGACCAATTATGCTTGGTTTAAAAATAAACTTGAAGAGTATAGCGGAAAAGGATATTTATGGTTCCCAGAACCAGATATTGGAGAACCATTGGGACGATATGCATCTACTGATGACAGTTATTTTCATGATAGCGATCACACAGAGCATACTATTCGTATTGGAGTGCATGCAACCATACACCCAGCAAGTATTGGTTCTTTAGAAAAAACGAGCCCTAATGCCCTTTTTAATCACCCATTACATCATTATAAAGATCAATCTTGGGAAAAGAAGGCTCAACAACATTCTAATATGACCAAATTAGTAATTGCAAAAATTCGTCCAATTGTAGGGCCTAGAAGTCCATTATCAGGTATCCCTCTAAAACCTGTAAACAAATACGAAGGTATTTTTGAGTTCAGTCAAAAACGAGGTGTTGAACCCTCTTTAAAACCGAAAATAAAAGACTATCAAGCAATTACTACAATAAGTGCTCCAGGTACACGTATCCCAAATGATGCATCTATTATCAATGTAAAAGGGGCTGGTGGCTATCCTTTTCTTGAACCCTTTGCACCAGACATAGATTTTGATGTTACCATTCAAGTGAAACTAAATAAATATAGTAAATACATACAGGTATCCGTAAGCGGAGAACACAATTATTTCCCTGCTTATGAATGTATAATCAATAATCAGGTGGTTTATAGTTTTCTACCAGAAGATTCTGGACCTGGTATGATTAATTTGAACTCAAGTAAGACCTTTAGTACCAAAACCGTTTGGATAAAACTTACAGATGCTCAAATCAAAAATATGCAAAGAAACCCTAATCAACTATTTAATCGCTTACAACCGTTAGTTGATCAGAAGAAATAAAAAAATTATATTGTAGGAGATATTTACAACAAATAAATACTAAAATCATGGCAGTACAGGCAACAACGTCACTTTTTATAGGAAGCAAAAAGATCACGAATTTTAAGTCTTACACATTGGACCAGTTCATAAATGATCATCACATTCTGGAAGTCATATGCCGAATGGATGTGCTGGATCAGTTAGAAGAATCCCTCGCAAATTCTTCTAAAAACTTTCTGGGACAATCTATTTCTTTAGAAGTTATTTCTGATAATTTGTTTGAAAACTATAAGCCTTTACAATTTACAGGAGTAGTGGTAAAAATTGCCAGTAGAAAAGGTATGAATGATAGAAATGAAGTAGTTATTACTGCATATAGCCCTACTATAATAGCCGATGATGGTCCGCACTACGCTTCCTATTGCGACACATCTCTTGATGACATAGTAAGCACAAGTTTTCAAGAATATGATCAGTCTAAATTAAAAACAACAATTCAGGCACAGAATACGGGGCCAATATTGTACTCAGTTCAGCATAACGAAAGTAACTGGCAATATATATCACGTCTTGCTAGACAATATGGTGAGTGGCTATATTATAACGGGCAGAATATGATTTTTGGTACCCCAGAGGACACAGATGAACTTGTGATGACACAAGGAAAAGATTTATATTCTTTTGCGATAGAATTGATCCCGTTACCCAACAGGTTTAACTTTTTTACAGGTGATTATACTGCCGATACGACGCATGAAAAGAGAACGGATGATGTATCAACTGGCGCTAATGGTTATAATAGTTTTGCCAGTAATGTAAGTCAGGGATTATATGCCAAAGAAACCCGCGTATGGGTAAATCAAGTAGACAGCCAACAGCAAAGATCTCAGTTAGACCAACAAGTCGAATTACGAAAAAAAGCTATCGAGCAACAACAATTTTCTGTAGAAGGAGAAAGTAATAATCCCGGAGTACGTGTAGGGCAAAAAATTAATATTACAACAGAAGGTTTAAGTGAAGGAAATTATAGAGTAACCAAAGTAAGACATTTTAACACTTCGAATGGTAATTATCAAAATACATTCGAGGCAGTCAGTACACAACTTGATGTTTTTCCGGATACGAACCTTATGGCACACCCAAAAAGTGATTCTCAAATAGCTATTGTAACAGATAATGCAGATCCAGAAGGGTTAAGTAGAATCAAAGTACAATTTGCTTGGCAACAAGAAGACGGAGAAATGACCTCTTGGCTACGTATGCTTACCCCCCACTCTGGTGGCGAAAAAGGATTTCATTTTATCCCAGAGATTGGCGAGGAAGTACTCGTTGGTTTTGAAGGAGGAAATGCCGAAAGGCCTTATGTAATGGGTGCTTTGTACAATGGTAGTAAAAAAGCAGGAGAATGGCAGAGCGGAAATAATGACGTAAAAGCTATTAGAACACGAAGTGGTCATACGATTGAATTGAATGATGCTAATGGTGCTGAATTTATAACCATTACCGATAAAAATAGTAACACTATACATATTGATACTGCTAATAATAATATAGAAGTTACTGCTTTAGAAAACATGACATTCAATGCAAAAAACATTAGAATAAGTGCCGAAGAAAATATAGAAGTATCAGCAGGTAACGATTTTACCAAAAGTGTCGGTGAAAATTATAACGTTATTACTAAAAATAAGAATGTAATTGTAGAAGAAACTCTTTCTTTAAATTCAGCAAAGCAAGAAAATGTATCTGATGATATTACATTAAGCAGTAATAAAGAAGATTTAACGCTAGCTTCAGGAAAGACTGTCGATGTACAAAGTACTGAAAAGGTAAAACTTTTTTAATCTTTACCAATAAATACTGAATTTAGTTTTTGAATATATATGGAAGAAAAGGAGATAATTGATAAGACAACATCTTTGGTTGATTACCAATTAACCCAAAATTTAAGTGGTTTATATGCTAACTATGGTTGCCAAATTATTTTTGAAGATGCTTTAGGTAAAAATGAAGTTAGATATAAACTTACTATTAAATATATAGAACAAGTAACTGAATTCACGCATCGTTTTCGAGTTGAAAGGGCGAATGAAATATACATTAATGATCAACCACCTGATACATTTATTGATGAATTAGCGTATGAAACCAGTAAAAATATTTACCCGATAGAACTTCTAGTAAATCACGATGGTTCTTTACTAGATATTTTAAATCATGAACATGTGGTTTCTAGATGGCCTGAAGAAAAGAAAAGAATAAAAAAGTATTATAAAGGTACCATGGTCGACAGGTATCTTACATTGCATGAAAAGACAATACTCAATCATGAGAAATTTTTAAAAAGTTTAAAAAAAGATTGGTTTATCAATCTATACTTTTCAAAAATATACATCAATTATTCTGATGAATATTTTGTTTTCAATAAAAAACTCTACCCAACAGCGGGTAAGGCAGCAGATATTGAATATGAAGTCAAAGAATCCATAACTGGGTATGATGATTCAAACACTGAAGAGTATTTAATAAAAATTGAAGGAAATATTAATGATAAAAGGTGTGCCTTGGATATCGAACAACACTTGGATTATCCTTTTTATAAGGCTATGGATAGCAATGAAAAAGATCTAAAAGGCACCTGTAACATAACCTATATGGTTACGAAGACAACTGGAACTTTAGAAGGTTTTGAAGCTTTTTTTGATACTAAATTTGAGGAACCCAAAAAAGTTACAGTCAAAATGTATTTATTAGAACATCTTGAAGAAGAAATTAGCACTCATACAGAAGAAAAATCTTCTGAAGGTTTTTGGGGCAAATTCTTTAAAAAAATAACTAAGTAAGAGATATGAGTCAAAAACACGCCGTTGTACAAGGAGCAAAATGCAAATGTCAATTTGGAGATGTTCCTGATACCTTACAAGTACTATCGAATACAAAAATCTATGCCAATGATAGCCAAGGTTCTCAAAAACTAATTGCTACCACAATGGAAATTGGCGGAGCGACATTTCAGGCAAATACTTTTGGACAGTGCAAAATGCAACCCACAGGAAGTAGTTTTAAACCATGTCAAATTGTAATTACTAAATGGGATGGAGCTTATGAAGAAACCATGTTGAGTAATGGTAGTCAAGTACTATTAGAAGACAGCAAAGCTACCTGTCCTATCGGAGGAAGTCCTTGTATTAGTATCATTGATCATGGACAATCAACAGAAGGTTCTGCTGGCAGTGAACAAAATTCTAATGCCGGAGTTCAATCACAAGTAAACCCAATGGTGGACCTTGGAGATATGGAAGAAATTAAAATGGAAGTTAATGTAACAGCAATATAGAAATCATGCCTAAAGGAATAGAAAAAATTAGAGTTATTGGCTATACAGATTATGCAAGTATGTTTATAAATAGCCCTTCCCCTGCTCCCAATGCGAGTCCTTTTTATTATGATTTTACCAATTCAAATTCTCAAGATAATTCGAATAATGATCATGAATATCCGCGTACATTTAATTTTAATGGTCCAGAAGGAATACAGTTAGAAGCAGAATACCATCCAGAAACACCCGAAAGTAGTCGTGGCAGAGCAAAATGGATTGTAGAACATGAAGGAGCAGGACCATTTGATGCTTCCTATTCTCCAAAAGATATTGGTGATAAAGTTAAAATTGATATCGAAGCCAAATATTGTGGTAAAATACCTATGATCGTAGAGGCTTATATGAATACGCCTGAAAACCAATATCCTACTCAATTAAAATTTACCGCATATGCAACTCGAAAAATAGTAAAAGCCAAATGGGGCTCTTCTTCTATTAAATATGGGCAAGATGTAAGCTTAACAATTGATACCGAAGGACTCAATGGGCACGACCTTGAGGTACATGTCTTTAATATAGGTATGGGAGACAATGAGAATGCAGCAAAATATTATAGAAAGGTTCATAATGGTGTACTACAAATAAATATAAAAAACACATATAGTTGGAAGAAAGCTCATGGATATTTGCAAGAAGGTGAAGAAGAATACTATATAAGAATCAAGCAAAAAGGCAAAAAGGAATATTTAAAAGTACCTGGTAGTATTGAGAGTTTTGGAAAAATCAAGGTTAAAAATGAAATTGTAAAAAGAACCGTTATACAGCCTTCATCTCCTAAACCTCTCAAAGTAGGTCAAACTGAAGTAAACTTAGAACGCTATGAACCATGTGGCTTTAAAGCGTTAACTTTTGTAGATGATGGAAAAAAAATTCCATTATTTGAAGAAGGAAAGTTAAAACTAGATAAAGAAAAAAGAAGTGAATTTCAATTTGAAGGAAAAATTCACTTTGATTTTGATAAGTCTAAGATCAAGAAGGATGCTGAAAAAGTCCTTAATAGGATTGCCGAATTTCTGAATGCAAATCCATATGTACCCGCAGAATTAGGTGCACATTGTGATATTAGAGGTTCCCATGAGTATAATATAAGACTATCAAACCATAGGGCCGCTGCGGCAGTCGCATATCTTACTAAAAAAGGAGTTGCTAAACAAAGAATTACATCCAAAGGATATGGTAAAACAAGACTAATTCATCCTGGAGAACATATCCCAGAAGAATTACACGCAGAAAATAGACGATTAACTGTTAGGTTTAAAGTTAAAGGACAAGACGCTCAAACTATAGGCTTTAATTCAATAGCAGGTAATGAAAATCTTAATCCAAAAAAGAAATTAACATTAAAAATTGAAGAGTTTGCTGGTACGGCAAAATGTTTTAAAAAAGGAACAAACTTAGAACATAATACCGATGTGATTGTAATCGATCCTAAAGGAAAAAAACAAACACATGATGGTATGTCTGATGTAGTACAAGAAATTTATGGCCCAATGACATCAATTGGTATTGCTCCAATAGATTTTATTTGGCCCCATAGTGTACTACCGAATCAATACAAATATCACATCCATACTTGCAGGTATTATACTATTAAAGACAAACCAACCATTGAAGTCAAAGTATATCCTGACATCAAATGGGATTTTCATATTTTTCTGAACCTAAGTAATAAATTAAGTGTTAAGTGGCAAAAATTAACTCCAGCTCAACATAAAGAAATGCAAAAGGAAGCTGGAAAAATAGGTGCAGAAAAAAGATTAAAACGTACAGATATTGATTTTGGTGTAAAACTAGAAGCAAAATGGAATAAACAGAGTGAAACAAGCTATAAAGATGATTTTAATGTTGCTCCAAAATTCACAAAATCCATTAAACAGTTTTATGAAGTATTCAGTGCACTAAAAGAAGTTTCTAAATATATAACAGGGGAAACTAAAGGTAAAATTACAAAGACAAGAGTTGGCAAAGCAATGCCATTTAGTGTAGTTATAGAACCTCCAAATTTTTGTCTTGGTGCAGAATGGCAATGCTCAAGAGGTGTTAAAAATGACAAACCCTCTACTGAGATTGGTACCGAAATTAAATTTTACCTAAAAGCAGAGCCTCTTATAAAATTAGAATTAGTAATTGATTTATTAGCCCTTGCCATTAATGCTGCAGTTGGAGTTGCCACAGGAGGAACAGGTAACGTAGCTGCTAGCAAATTACTTGCAGAGGTAAGAGATTGGCTTTCTGATGATGACCATCCTATTACAGTCAAAATGTATATAGAACTTGTTCTATCCGGAGAAATTAAAGCAGAGACCAATTTCACTTACCACACTGCAGCTCCCAATCAGGGAAGTATGGCCGTAAACACAACTGTGGGAATAACTTTTAGAGCAGGAATAGAGGTTAAAGCAGCTTATGCAGCTTATGGAGTTGAATTTTATGCATTGGGAGAAGCAAGTGCAAAAGGAGAAGGTTCAATAACGTTTGGACATGAATTAAAATATATCGGAACCTCTAATGGGGGGTCCCTAAACTATTTACCAAAACTATTATTTGATGGAATTAAAGTAACAGTAGTGGTAAAAGCAGAAGTAGGAATGTCAATTAGAAAAAGTTGGTTTAACTTTGATAAAAGTAAGAAATTAGCAAACTTTAACAAAGAATACCAAGTAGTGAAAGCCTTCGATATATTAGAAAAAATAGCAAGAGATACCGTATCAATACCATTGATTAAGAAAGTATAAACCTTAACAAATGATTACAAAAAAGAAAATATTAGTAATTAAAAGTGCATTATTACTCATGACAATTACAAGCAGTTGTACTTCGCAAGTACAATCAGATTTTGATTTAGCAAAAGATGCATTAAGACAGCATTCAAAAACCATTACTAGCCAAAATATAAAAAAACTAAACTCTGCTATTCCATTTGAGGCCAGCCATGATATAATTGAAACACCATCAGAAAAAGTGCTCCAATTTAGTGGAGTAGACTTTTCAGGTTATGTAAAAAAAGATAAAAAGCTAGGAAAGAATCGAGTTATATTTACTTTTCCCAAAAAAGATAGTATAATCGGTATGTATCAACTACATGTTTATCAGACTAAAAAGAGTTCGGCATTAGCTCAAACTTTAGAAAAACTATTTGGAAAAGCAGAATTTACATCATTCAATACTAAGGAAGATAAAGTTTCGGGCAATTATGAAGGTAAAATATGGATTGATAAAAAAAATGAAATAAGTTACTTGCTACAAATGGGAAAGTCAACAATATATCAAGAAGAAATAGTTGAAGCATCTTTATATGTTGTAGACAACAAACAAGAACAATATTTCGATTGGATTTCTACTTCACCTCCTTTTAGCTTTTATGGAGATTATATTGATTATAAAAACCATTTCGAAAAACCGGAAGATTATTCGTATGAATTATTCGTAAAAGAAAAATTAGAAAAAGGAACAGATAGATACCAGTTATTAACAGAATGGTAATCCATTATAAACTGAAGGCACGTTACATCAAAACCTTTTAACTAACACAATATAGCTATTAGAACTACTTAATTTATTTAAAGAAGTTTTTAAATAGTTTACAATAACAAAATCAAAATTTCATTTGGACATTATGACAACACAACCTTATTACATGATTGAATTTACAGCAGCATCCTGTTTATTTGAAATTCGGGTTAATGACAATCCAATGATTACCCTAAATTTGAAAGGACAAATGTCTACAAAAATACCTGTTAATCACGGTATATCTAAAACAGGTCCTTTAGAAATATCTATTAAAGTTTTACCTGTTTTGGGAGAAACTTTTTTAACCACAACCTCTTTTTTAGAATATGACATCTCACTATTCGATGTTTCAACCGGTTTTGAAGAGGTAGAACAAATAGGAAATTATAAAACTACTCAAGTACAAGACAACACATCTGTTAGTTTGATAACTGATACCAAGCTATATACAGCAACTGTTCCCTATAAAATGAATGCACATTGGGAAAATGGACTAGACATTGCAGATATAAAAGATTTGAATTCAAGACTTAGAAATACATTTAATAATATCATTGATACTATTAAAAAAAGAGATTATAGTACATACCAAGAAATAATTACTCAGAAGGAATATAATATTTCTACATCCATGTATCTTACCCAAAGAGAATCTCAAGCACGAATAAAAAGATTAATAAGGGATTTTGAGAATGGATACAATGTTTTAGAATTTCCTGAAAATGTAGTTCCAATAACCTCTGCCTACGGAAAAAAAGTAACTCTAAAACGTTTGGATGGTGATCCTGCTTTGAGCTATGGCAATATCGAAGAGCAAGAACAGATTATGCTTGATCTAGAATTCTATTGGTCCAAAGAGTCAAATAAGTTTGAAGTTATTTAGATCTCCTAAACCAATCTCCTTTTTTTCAAAAGTTGATATATTACAAAATAACTTGATGATTCATCTATAAATAAGTACAAACAAATCCTATACTTGATACCTTTGATACAAAACCAAAATTTCATTAAAGTATCAAAGCCATGAACAACTAGGGTGAATTTTATTTTCAACTACTAAAGCAGTCAGATGGATGGACTAATTACCATACTTACTAAAGAAATCAATTGGATAGAAACCCTGTTTCTTACGGTATTTTCTCTAGGCATAGCACTGTTTTATACGCTAGCCGTTAGAAGTCTGTATAAAATAAAGTATAAACCTATTTGGCTATTTTTTGTTTTATTCCCCTGCATTATAATTATCACAAAATTAATTACTCCTAACATAGTACTTGCTGTGTTCTTTACACTTTTTGCTAGTCTTTTTATACTATTTATTTTTGGTTTTGTATACCGTTTTATAAATGATGTCATTATTACTTCAAGAAAAACAGTAAATACAGAGAAAAAGGGATCCGTTCTTTTTTCTACCATTACAACAATAGGTGTATCTATTTTAGGTTTAATTGGCATGTTCTTTCTGGGGCCCTATGCACTAATCTTTGTTTTCCTTTTCGTTATTTTCAAAAACATCTTATTTCCAGGATCAAAGGATAATTTTTTAAAACTACAATCTATATTACCTACATCAAAAATTAGGTCAATGGCAATGGGGTTAGTAGAAATTACTGGAAAAGTAAAAATGATTGACCCTATAGAATCAAGACTTGAAAAAAAAGAATGTATAGGTTATACCTACCGGGTAGAATCAATATCTCGAGATAAAGATGGAAAAAAATCTTATTCTACCATAAAATACGAAACCATATGCAATCCTTTTTTAGTCGATGATACTACTGCAGAAGCTTTTATAAATAATAAAGATTTAGAATTATTAAATCTAGAAACAGATATTCAATACAGTAATTCAAATAAAAGATATACGCAATGCATCCTAAAAAATAACGATGAAGTTCTCATTATCGGAAAAGCGACTATAGGAAAACAAAGACATACCTTAGAAAAAGAACCTATAAAAAATGTGTTTGGACTAATGCCTGTAAAATCTGTCTCTCGATGGAATATCCTTTTACCTCTTAGAGAAAATGCATATCAATATGGCATAGTTCTTTTGCTGGCAATTGCTTGTATCCTTATCGCAGATATAACAATAGAAAACGATACTGTATTGTTACGATTCAATACTTTTTCCTTCAATTTTACAGAACTATTTAACTTTTAATATAATTGTATGAGCAAACTTATAGGAATCTTAATAATTGTTTTGATACTAGTGGGTATTATTAGCTACTTAATACGTATATATAACAAACTTATTATGCTCAAATTTAATGTAGACAAATCATTTGCTAACATTGACGTAATACTAAAACAACGTGCTGATGAAATTCCTAACTTAATAGAAATTATTAAACAATATAAAGGATATGAGCAAGAGACATTAGAAAAACTCACTCTTATTAGGACACAATATATGAGAAGTACGTCTCCTGATGAAAAAGTAAAACTACAAAATGACATGTCAAAAATGTTATCTAATATTCTAGTAGTTTCAGAAAACTATCCTGACCTAAAAGCGAATACTTCTTTTGTAGCCCTTCAACAACGGGTATCACAACTCGAAGATCATATTGCCGATAGACGTGAATTTTTTAATGAAAGTGTTAATATGTATAACATAGGTATCACAGAATTTCCGAATGTTCTTATTGCTAAACCTATCAATTATAAACAAAAAAATCTATTAGAAATTTCTGATCAAGAAAAAGCATATCATGGAATTAAGTTTTGAATACTTTGGTTTTTTAAAAATTCTAGATGAAACTCCTGAAATAATGATTTTCGCCACGGCCTTTGGCACTCCCATACTGATGCTTATTATAAGTCCAATTGCAAAATTGTACCGAAGCAGTCCTGTAAAAGAGACCATAAACATGATACTATTCGGTAGTTTGACTATTGGTTGGATTGGTGGTTTTGTATTAATGATCATACTATCATTTGGTGATATTTCTGGTATAAAATTGTTCCTTATTTGGATCTTATGGATCATTACTGTTTTCTTTTTTGTGGGGGCAAATAACAAAACATTGCTAAAATTATATAACTCAGAAATAAAAGAACGTATTAATAAAGATAAAGACTCGGGGTAAAACACCTTTGATCCTAATTCAACTTAAATTAAGTAACTTGGTATTAAGAATTAAAAAGATTTTTGATCTAAACCAACAAAGACTTGGCGTGAGTCATCGCAGAATCAGAAATATTTTTACCTCCTATCATTTCGGCAATTTCTTTGATTCGCTCTTCTTGCGTTAGTAACTTGAGTTGTGTAATTGTTGTAGCATTGACATCCTCTTTATACACCTTATACTGGTATTGACCTTTTGCTGCTATCTGAGGTAAATGAGTAATGCTAAACACTTGCAAGTTTTTACTCATAGTCATCATTAAATCTGCCATTTTTTGAGCAACCTCTCCCGATACACCGGTATCTATTTCATCAAAAATAATGGTTGGAAGTTGAGAATATCTAGAAAGAATTGATTTGATAGCAATCATGATTCTTGACAATTCACCTCCAGAGGCAACTTTTTTAAGTGCTCCGTAGGCACCTCCTTTATTAGCAGAAAATAAAAATACCAATGCATCTTTACCATTTGTCAAATAATTCTCCTGTAGATTTACAGAAGCTTCAAAAGAAGCATTTGGCATCCCCAGCGCCTTTAGAATATCCTCTAATTCTTTAATTAATTTTGGTAATGCTTTACTTCTCTTTTTATGAATTTTTTCGGCAACTGAGTCTAGTTGTAATTCTATTTTAGAGATCTCATTTTTTATCTGCTCTATATCTTCAGTGAGTGATTCTGTCTTAGAAACTTTTTCTTTTAATTCTGCCATTAAAACCAATAACTCATCTATATCAGAAGCAGTATGCTTAACTTGTAAATTATGAATCAACTGTAACCGTTGACTTGTTTCTTCTAATGACTGAGGATCTACGTCGAGTCTTTCTAATTCATTTTGAAGAGATACCTGTATATCCTTTAATTCTATATGTACACTTTGAATTCGTTCAGAAAGTTCTTTTAAAGAACTCGAATAAGATGAAATTCTAGAAAGGTTGCTATTCACAGTACTTAATTGATCAAGCACTCCTATTTCTTCAGAATTAACTATGGACACTGCTCCCGAAAGTTGCTCCTGGATTTCTTCGATATTATTGAGGCGTTGATAGCGTTCTTCTAATGCTTCTAATTCGCCAGAGGTAAGCTTAGCTTCCTCTAACTCTTTAAGCAAAAAAGCATTATAATCATACTCCTTAGTAAATGTTTCCTGATTAGCGATAAGCGCATCTACTTCTTTTCTTTTTTCTTTTAGTAAACGAAGTCCTCTTTTATAAGATTCTATTTCTCGATCAGCTCCAGCTAAAGCATCTAATACATCAAACTGAAAATCATTGGTAGTTATTTCTAATGTTTGATGTTGACTATGAATATCGATAAGATTCTCTCCCAATGCACTTAGAGATTGTAAGGTAACGGGGCTATCGTTTATAAATGCTCTCGATTTACCAGAAGGTAATATCTCTCTGCGAATAATTGTTTCATCTTCATAATCTAAGTCTAGTTCTTCAAATACAGCATTAAGATTATATTTCTGAACATCAAAAACACCTTCAATAATACATTTTTTTGAACTGTCTTTGACACTTGTAAGATCGGCTCTTTTCCCTAAAAGCAAACCCAAAGCACCTAGTAATAAAGATTTACCGGCTCCTGTTTCTCCAGTAATAGTTGTTAAACCAGAATCAAAAGACACTTGCAATTGTTCTATTAACGCGAAATTTGTTATAGACAGACCTTGTAACAAAGAATAGAGAAATTTTATTATTTAAATTATTGAAGTAAAGATACTACAGTTTTAAAAGGATTTCAAAATAAAGTGTTTATTAAAACTTTATATCCTTCCAATTTTCTGAATATGTAGGTGCAATTCTATTTAGGACTTGAATTGTCTTAGCTATATTTACAGACGGTCCTCCTGAAAAAACACTAGCGATCTCTGTAGCTTTGGAATCAAAAAATACACGCATTAAATAAGAGTTTGGCCTATTATTATGCATCTCCTCAAGTACTTCTACAGATTCTATAATAGTTTCCTTCGCTTCTTTTACATTATTATGCATGGTATCCAACCCTTCTCTATGATAGGTATACAAAGCCTCTCTATATCCATCATATGCTCCAGAAAGAAGGTCATCATTGAGTCTATATCTATTAGGATCTTTTTCTCTCGCCCAACCCGTTCTATTACTTCCTTGTGCGTTACTTACAATATTTTTGGCCTGTTCATAATAACCAGTACCACTATTTTTCTCAAAAGTATCGGCATCAACACCAAGAATTGTGTATAAATAAAAGGATATTACCGAAATTAAATTTGAGTCAAAACTATTCGGGTTAAAATCTAATGCTTGAAATTCTAAATAATTAAAATTAAATTGTTTGTCATTGATATTAAAAATTGTCGTTGAATAACTAGAACCATAAACAGGGCGTGATGCTTGCACCTGCAATGTTGCAGTAAAAGCATCATTATTATAGTCACTAATATTTATAAAAAAACTACAATCTATCCTTTCTTCTGTACGATAATCAATAGTAGTCCATTGTGTATTATTAATGAACTCAGTTAGAGATTGCTCTAAAGTTCTAAAAACTTGCAAGTTTGGAATACCTGTTTGCTCGGCATTAACAGCAATCGTTGCATTGAACTCTTGAGCAGTACTACCGAATGTAAATGCTAATACAATGATAAGGACCAGTCTATTCATTTTTTAGTATATTAATTTCATTAAAAATATCTTGGGCGACCTCAGATTTTGTTTTTAACTCAAACGTTTTAATGTCTAATTTATGATTAATTAAACTTACTTTATTTGTTTGTCCTTTAAAACCTGCTCCTTTATCATTTAAAGAATTGAGAACAATAAGATCTAAATTTTTATTTTTCAGTTTATTTTTAGCATTTGCCTCTTCATTTTCTGTTTCTAAAGCAAACCCTACTAAAAACTGATGTTTCTTTTCTGCTCCCATCCACTTTAGAATATCTGTGGTTCGCTCTAAATCAATAGAAAAATTTGTGTCTTTCTTTTTTATTTTTTGATTTGATATTGTTTTGGGTCTATAATCTGCAACTGCAGCTGCAGCAATAGCAATATCACAAGTTGGATATAAAGGTTTAACAGCTTCAAACATATCCTGTGCACTTATAACATTTATAACAGTAATATTACTGTGATTTACTTGTATCGCAGAAGGTCCTAATATCAAAAATACTTGAGCTCCAAGATCTGCTGCTACCTTAGCCAAGGCTACACCCATTCTGCCACTAGAATGATTACCAATAAACCGCACAGGATCAATTGCTTCGTATGTTGGCCCTGCTGTAATAAGAACTTTCTTATTTTTGAGAAATAACCCGTTTAATATATCATTTTCTATAAACTGAAGTATATTCTTTGGCTCTGCCATACGACCTTTTCCTACCAAACCACTGGCTAACTCACCAGACTCTGCTGGTATTATCGTATTACCAAACTTTATAAGGGTCTCAAACGTTTTATGTGTTGAAGGGTGATTGTACATGTCTAGATCCATTGCAGGTGCAAAGTAAACGGGACATTTTGCTGACAAATAAGTAGCTAATAGCAGATTATCACTATTACCTGTTGCCATTTTTGATAAGGTATTGGCAGTGGCCGGTGCAATAAGCATTACATCCGCCCAAAGCCCTAAATCTACATGATTGTTCCAAACGGCATTTTCATCTTCTTCATCAAAAAAAGAAGAATATACCGGCCTTTTGGATAGTGTAGATAATGTAAGAGGTGTAACAAAATCTTTGGCAGCAGGGGTCATTATTACTTGAACCTCTGATCCAGATTTGATAAACAAACGAACTAATTCTGCCACTTTATAAGCGGCAATACCAGCGGTGACACCCAATAGAATTTTTTTACCGCTCAGAATTGACATAGAGTTATAAAGATTCTTTGTCCGCTTTTGTATTTCTATGATATATTTTACCTTCTAACCATTCCTGAACTGCCAAAGAATGCGGTTTAGGTAATCTTTCATAAAACTTAGAAACTTCTATTTGTTCTTTATTTTCGAAAACTTCTTCTAAACTATCATTATATGTAGCAAACTCATCTAATTTCTCAAGAAGTTCTTTCTTAATATCTGTATTAATTTGATTTGCTCTTTTTGATATTATAGAGATCGCTTCATAGATATTATCTGTTTCCTGATCAATACGATTCTTATCAATAGTAGTTGTATTGACTGGTGCATTACTTTTTTTCAAATCCATCTTCTACTTTACTTTAGTTTCTGTTTTATATTTTTCTAGTCTTGATGCTATATCTTCTCCTATATCATTTGCCTTCTCAAAATATTCTCCTTCGGTCTTATAATACTTTTTATAGTTATTATAATATTGCTGAGCTTCGATAAGTCGTTCGTTTACTAAACTTTCGTAACTACCTATAGCTAATAAATATTGTGATTCTAACTTGTAATATAACACTTTTTCTCGAAAGATTGATCCTGGATAATCAATCAAATAATTATCAAAAGTAGCAATAGCAACTTTATAATCTTCTCTATGGTGATTCTGCTTTGCTATTTCGTAAGCCTTTCTCTCCTTCTTTTCTCTTAATTCTGTTACCATATCATTGGCTTCCTTAAGATTTTCACTCTCTGGATATGAATTTATATAGGCTTGTAGCTTTTCTATAGCATTCGTAGTTTCTTCCTGGTCCAAACTATAACGTGGAGAGAGATTATAATAACTTTTGGCAGACTTAAATGACGCATCTTCCTTTTTATCACTACTTGGATACGAATTTACGAATCTCTCAAATTGATATCCTGACAAGTAAAAATCTCCTAATTGATAATATGTATCTGCATAATAATACATTACCCTTTCTGCCTGTGGTTTACCTCGATACTTTGGTACAATTTGTTCAAAAACACGTAATGCTTTTTTATATTTCTCCTCTTTATACAAGCGCTCTGCCAATTTATATTTAGGCGGCAACTCTTCATTTCTAAGGATCTTCTGATACTCACTACAAGACCCCAAAAACAATACAAAAACTAATAAATACAAAAATCTCATCATAGCTTAAAAAAACATCTGGCAAAAGTAGATATTTCTGCCGTATTACAAAAACTTTAATTCACTCAATTCACCTATAATAATTGAATCTACTTCTATATTATCAAAAATCCAGTAGAAATAGTTACTCAATTACTCTTTGAACTGCTTAAATAACTTTATAATGTAGTGTTTGTTGCAGATACCAGAACAAATATCAAAATAAAAACAAAGAATAATAAATTATGTTTTCGCCTGTTTTCTGGGTGTTGTACTATCTAGTTTTTCATGATCTAAAATGGTATATCCCTCATCATCATAATGAAATGCAGGAACGAAACCTCTGTCCTTCTGCAATCCTTTCAGCTCATAAGAATACACTTGATGAACCTCTTGAGCAAATGATTCATCATAATAACTGGCCAAAATTAGAATTTCTCCGTTTAATTGGGTTAGTGAATTCCTATCAAAAGTGGCCAATGGACTTAATTCATCTATGGCATGCACAATAGTCCATGTCGTCGGTAAGTATGTAATAGAATTACGTTCTAAATTAAGTTTATAAAAACTATTCGTATAAGAAGTACCATCCTCATTCTCCTGAGATATTGATAGTGTGGCTTCAATCCTTGGCCTAATCATAACATTTGCAGTTCTGCTCATCAATCTAAACATAATACAATCCTGACCGTTGTGTTCTCTTAGTACAATAGCATCACTAAACTTAATATTAGATTTTGGTTTAGAAAACCGACCATATAATAACCCTGTGATAAAAGAAAAACTAAGCAGCCCCACTAAAGCTTCAAAAGAAGAAATAATTCCGAAAAGCAATCCTTCTGGTGCCATTGCACCATATCCCACTGTTGTTATTGTTTGAGCAGAAAAAAAGAATGCATTCAAAAAATCTCTAAAAACATTACCCGTTGGCTCTATAATATCTGCTATTCCTAAAAACGTATATATCAACGCAAATAAAGAATTAACTACAACATACCCCAGAAGAACCCATAAAAAGAATTTCATCCAAGAAATACTTATCAAATAATTATAACTGGCTGATAAACTACTAGGTTTATTGATGTGTTTTATATTAAAAGAACCATCTTGATTAATAAATCTTTTTGCATATTTATTTGAAGATCGACCAATTCCTGGATCTTTTATTTTTTTTGCCATTGTTTCGGTAATTAATAACCTTTGATAAAGTCTTTAATTTTCTTAGAAAGAGTCGAAGAAACAGAAACCAAAGGCAAGCGAACAGCATCTTCGCATACGCCCTTTATTTTTAAAATGTGCTTAATTCCTGCCGGATTTCCTTCTTCAAAAGCATAATCAAGAACTGGCAACAACTTATATAAATGGTCATATGCTTTATTAATATCTCCAGAAAGTCCCAATCTGATCATCTCTGAAAAATCTTTAGGAAACCCTTGACCTACCACACTTATTACACCATCTCCTCCTGCAGTTACTGTTGGCAATGCTAACGCATCGTCTCCTGAGATCACTAAGAAATCTGAAGGCTTATCCTTTATAATTTTAAGCACTTGTGTAAAATCACCAACTGCTTCTTTAATCCCAATAATATTATCTAATTGTGCCAGACGTAATGTCGTTTCTGCAGTCATATTAGTAGCCGTTCTAGAAGGCACATTATATAACAACACAGGCAAAGGTGTTTGATCATTAATTGCCTTATAATGCTGATAAATCCCCTCTTGGCTAGGTCTGTTATACATGGGGACAACTGAAAGAACTGCATCAAAATCTGATGTGTTTACTTCGTTAAGTTCTGAAATAACTGCTGACGTATTATTTCCGCCGACTCCTATCACCAATGGGAGTCTTTTATTATTAGTTTTGACAATATGAGCGATTAAACTCTTTTTTTCATCCTTGGTCAGAGTCACTGACTCTGCCGTTGTTCCTAAAACGACAAGATATTCTACACCTCCTTTTATACAAAAATCAACCAATGATGTTACCCCTTGATAATCGATTGAACCGTCACTATTAAATGGAGTAGCCAATGCTACACCTGTTCCCCTGAGAAAATTACTCATATTATATAATCTGTAAAATTTTTAAGTATTTTTTTAATTCTGATATAAAAAGATTAGTGTCATTAGTAGATGCGCCGATAATTAAATCATTAATTCTATTATCCACTTCTGCAAAACCTACTTTTAATTTTGCTTTTGATGCAGCTGCCACATAATCAAGGCCTAATTTACTTTCTGAATAAAAATTGATTAAAATATCAAAATCAGTATCAATAAAATTGTTTAAAGAGCTACTCTTTACTTTACCATTGACACCAAAGCTTTTAAAATTATAATAGGCAGCATCTTTATCATCAGAAATTTCTTTTTGATCATCTTTATACCCCATTACAATAAGGCGATCAGATTTTACACCCAATTCATTAGCCAACTTAATAACGGATAGTATATTAATGGATTTTGTAGCATCAATAAGAACCGCCAAACTACTAATGCTAGAAACTTCTTTAGCCTTAGATTTTCTTGCTTTTATGTGATATTCAATGCTTTTTTTTACACTATTTCTTTTTAGGCCTTTTGCAATCATTCATAAAAAAGATTAAGTCACAAATGTAACTATTTTACTTTTTAAAAGCATACCGTACGTACGAAGAAAAATAAAACGAAGAGAATTCATGCATAAAATTATTTCCTAAACACCCCAAGAATACATTAAGTATCTCATGACAAATTAAAACACACTAAAACCATATATAAAAATGACATCAATTAGAAAATATTTCTAAAAATTATAAAAAAAATACCTAACATATTTTCTGCATACAATTTCTAAATCTCATGAAAGTCTCTTCAACTTTGTTTCTATAAAAAAGCCAGCAAAAAGATAATAGCCCAGAGCGTCACTAACATTAATAAGCACGATGAATAATTTATCATAGTAGTATAATTCATTAATAATAAAAACTGCATTCGCAAATAGTACGCAATAGGCTACAATAAATAAATACACTGTTTTTTCATATCTATCAGCTGCATAAATAAAGAAAGAAATAACAACAAACAGAAAAAGACTTACCAAAACTAAAACAAACAAACCTATTGAAAATACCATTTTGGGCAACACAACATCTACAATAAAAAAAATGAGATACCCTATCAAAACAATACTAATTATTACAGGAGGGGATTTAGACACACCAGATTTTATATCTTTTATCGTTATAAAATCTTTTAATAAAAATATATTAATTATATAAAATAAGATCAAGCCTATCGAAACAGGCATATAGTACTTCACAAAATTAATATATGCTAGAACATCAGTAACCAGCATAATACACATACTAATAGGAATCCAAAAATTGACATCTCTTGAATAGTTACAATAAATAGCAATAATAGACAAAGGAATAATGGGCTTTACAAAAGCTAACACTGATGAATCACAAAAAAAAGCAACGCAAATAACTACAAAACAGCATAAATAGAAAAGAATATATGTAAAACTTGTTTTAAGCACAAAAACGTATCTCAGACTAACCCTAATTAATAAAAATCGATCACCTTTATAATTACATATTTATGTGATCTGTCAATATTTCATATTTATATACTATTCAACTGGTAAAAACAACTCCTGAATAGTTAATTAAAATCAATTATTCTAGAATTCTTTTAACTTCAAAACAGTCGAGCTAGATATTTTAAACTGAACCAAAAAGAAAATAGCCAAAAACTGATAAAGTGAATTCATTACTCTAAACTCTACAGAAGAAATATAGAACGCGTCTAGTGCATAACATGAATCACTGATGAAAAAATTCAATATCGCAATTAAAAACCATAAAGACTTTGTAGACCTTACATTTACATAATGAAGAACAGCACCAATAAGTAAAAAATACAATACCAAGGTATAAATTGCACCATAGATTAAAAGATCTCCCAAACCATATCGTACTTCATCATAAAATGTATACACTATAAATGTCCATCCTACAAAAAAGATAATCAGATATATGATATCGGTATTACTAAAATCTATGGGTCTAAAAATTTTAAACAAAAAATAAAACAATATCGAATAACAAACAGAATTACAAATCAATACGTATAGAAAACTATCTTCAATACCTGTCAACAAGAATATATCTACTAAAAAACTAAGAAATAAAACTACTAAAAAAGGAATATCAACACGTTTTGTACTAAACCAATACAGCATAAAGAATAAGGGCATTGTAGCAGGTTTTGCATAGAACTCTAACTCTGGCAACTGAATTGCTTTACTTGCAACACAAAGTCCGCCTGTGATTAATAACAATATCTTTATGAGTACTTTTATTTTCATATAAACGTATCTAAAAATTCATCTTCTCCAACAATTTGAATATCTAATTTATTTGCCTTATCCAATTTACTAGGCCCCATATTTTTTCCAGCAATAATATACGAGGTTTTTGAAGAAATAGAACTAGATATTTTACCCCCATTGTCTTCGATTGTTTTTTTCAATTCGGTACGAGAAACTCTTTCAAAAACTCCCGAAACCACAAATGTCTGTCCTTTTAGAGCATCTGTCTGATTTGCTAACTTTTCTGCAGAAATTTCTAATTGTACCCCGTATTGTTTCAATCTTCTCACTAGAATTTTATTTTCTTCGGCTGAGAAAAACTCTGAAACACTTTGCGCAATCTTAATTCCTATTTCATCTACACTAACCAGCTCCTCTTCTGATGCCGAAATAATAGCATCAATATACTTATAGTGCTTAGCTAATTTTTTTGCTACAGTTTCACCTACGTACCGAATTCCTAATCCAAACAATACCCGTTCAAAAGGTATTTCTTTTGATTTCTCTATTCCCATGATCAAGTTATCTGCACTTTTTTCTGCCATCCTCTCTAAGGGAATCACCTGATCTTTTGTTAACTCATACAAATCTGCATAGTTAGTAATGAGTCCTTCTGTAACCAATAAGGCAACAGTCTCTCCTCCCAAACCTTCTATATCCATAGCTTTACGCGAGATATAATGTTGAATCCTGCCAATAATCTGAGGAGAGCACCCAGCATAATTTGGGCAATAATGTTGCGCTTCTCCTTCTTTTCGAATAAGCTCTGTACCACATTCTGGGCATTTATCTATATACTTAGTAGGTGTTGAATCGGCACTCCTTTTCTTAAAATCTACAGCTATAATCTTAGGGATGATTTCGCCTCCTTTTTCGACAAATACAGTATCTCCCTCCCGGACATCTAATTTCATAATTTGATCTGCATTATGTAATGATGCTCTTTTTACGGTAGTACCTGCAAGTGATACAGGCTCAAGATTTGCTACTGGAGTTATCGCTCCCGTTCGACCCACCTGATATGTAATCTCATTCAGTACAGTTGATACTTGTTCTGCTTTAAACTTGTAAGCCATAGCCCATCGTGGTGCCTTGGCAGTAAAACCTAGCTCTTCTTGTTGGTTAAGATCATTAACTTTTATAACGATACCATCAGTTTCATAAGGTAAATCATGACGGCGCTCATCCCATAAAGCAACAAAATCTAAAACTTCATCAATAGAATTGACCAGCTTAGATTCTTCTGGCACCTTAAAGCCCCATTCCCTTGCTTTTTCTAAACTTTCGAACTGTGAGGAAATTCCTAACTTATCTCCTGTGATATTATAAAGCAGACAATCAAGAGGTCTTTTGGCCGTTTCGCTACTATCCTGTAATTTTAAACTACCCGATGCTGTATTTCTTGGGTTTGCATAAGGCTCCTCCCCTGCTGCTATACGTTCTTGATTCATTTTAGCAAAACCCTCATACGGTAATATAATCTCTCCTCGAATATCAAATTTTTCAGGAAAGTCTCCCTTAAGACTCAATGGCACAGACTTAATAGTTCTAACATTGGCTGTAACATTATCACCTTGCACCCCGTCCCCTCTTGTTATAGCCCTTACCAAGGAACCATCCTCATATGTTAGACTTATTGAAGCTCCATCATATTTCAATTCGCAAGTATAACTAACCTGCCCATCAACTAACTTTTTTATTCTTTTTTCCCAATCAAGTAAATCTTCTTTAGAATAAGAATTATCCAAGGAATACATACGATATTGATGAACAACAGTTTCAAAATTCTTTGTTATTTCTCCTCCAACACGTAATGTTGGTGAATTAGGATCATAGAATTCAGGATACTTTTCCTCTAACTCCTGTAACTCTTTGATTTTCATATCAAACTCATAATCAGATATAACACCTGCATCGAGTACGTAATAATTATAATTATGTTTTTTTAACTCTTCTCGAAGTTTATTTATTTGATGTTCTGCATTCATATATAAAATACCTACTATTTTACTAATATAGATTTATGTTCTTTTTTTCAAACCCCTGACATTCAAACTTTACCGAAAGAAAAAGAAGTTTCAAAATGTATTATTATTAAAGCATTACCCTTGATCAATTATTGAGTATCAAATCAAGGCTTCTCTTTGTCAAGCTACAAACTCGTATGTAATTCCTAAAAATTAACTAGTAACAAACTTAATTAAATTCTTAGCTTTTTAATCAAGTCTTGTCTAAGTTCAACCATTTTGGTTTTGGTATTGGTCGAAACTCTTTCATCTTTCTTATCAAGCCATCTATCGTATCATCTACTAAAAGTAACTTGTAATTTTCTATCGTCAAAAAACCTTTCTGTACCATATTGTCTAACAAACCTAATAAATCATCATAAAACCCTCCTACATTTAACAACCCAATTGGTTTTTGATGCAGTCCTAATTGCGACCATGTTAATATTTCAAATAGCTCTTCTAATGTCCCAAATCCTCCTGGCAATGTAATGAATCCATCACTATATTCTTGCATTTTCATCTTTCTTTGATGCATACTATCTGTCACTACCAATTCACTGAGACCATCATGAACAACTTCTTTCAACTTTAAAAATTCAGGAATTACACCAATTACTTTACCCTTATTAGAAAGTACACTTCCTGCAACTTTACCCATTACTCCAATTTTGGCTCCACCATAAACCAAGGTTATTTCTTCTTCTGCCAATAATTTACCTAATTTCTCAGCTTCAGAGATTATAGTACCATCATTGCCATCACTACTTCCACAAAATACACAAATTGACTTTAGAGCATTCATATCTTTTTTTTTACAATTCTGCACGTATCATACGATCATTACCAAATAGATCTTGACGTAATTCTACCAATGAAAACCCTATATCTTCTATCATTTTCTGTGTCTCTAAACCCAAATATTGATTAATCTCGAAATATAACACCCCTTTTTTGTTTAAATACTTGTGAGCCAAATTAGCAATACATTTATAAAATATTAGTGGATTATCATCCGCTACAAATAATGCTTGTGATGGTTCATTATTTAAAACATTTGGCTTTATTTCTTGCTTTTCTAATTCTCTCACATACGGAGGATTAGAAACAATAACATCAAACTTTTGAAATAACGCTTTTGTTTCTAAAATATCTGCATGCAGAAAGGCTACTGTTGCATCATTTCTTTTAGCATTTCCCTTTGCTGTGTTAATTGCCTCTTCAGAAATATCTAAAGCATAGACCTCAGAATCTGCTATATTTTTTGCCAAAGAAATTGCAATACAACCACTTCCTGAACCAATATCTAATATAGAAATAGTATCTCTCCCTCCCTTTTGATCTTTGAGTATCCAATCCACCAACTCTTCTGTTTCTGGCCTAGGTATTAATACACTAGAATCAACATTAAATTGCAGTCCAAAAAAATTAGTTTCACCTACAATATACTGAATTGGTTGCTGTTGTGCTAATTTTATTTTGGCATTATCAAAATCAACCAACTGTTGATCAGTAAGTTTCATATCTAAATTCAAAGAAATCATTGCTCTAGAAAAACCCAAAAATTTTTCAGATAAAATAACAAAGAAAGCACGAACTTCTTCAACACTATATATAGCTTTTAAATCATTGATAAAACCCGCTCTTAAACTCTTTATATCCATCGAAAAAAATTAAAATATGTACAGCAAAATTTTTATTAAACAAAGACTATAATGTTTTTATCATCCAAGCCTGACAACTGTAATGCCCTGTATTGCCCATCGAGGTTTCTAATGAAGTAAAACCAACTTTATTATACAATTTCCTTGCATCTTGCATATAAGGCATTGTTTCTAGATAACATTGTTTATAATTTTGTTCTTTGGCATAATCAAGGCATTTATTTATCATCTTATATCCTATTCCTAATCCTCTTATTTCTGATAAAAAATACATTTTTTGTAATTCGCAGATATCAGAGGAATTCTGTCCCTCTAGAAGTGCTATACCTGCACCTCCAAAAATCTTAGTATCCTTCTCAACAACATAATACTGAGTCCTAGGTTTGTTATAGGATTCATACATTGTATCCAATGACGCATCCTCATAGGCGGTGCCAATTTTCGGAACCCCCATTTCTATCAATACGCGTCGAATTACTTCGGCAATTGCAATATTATCACCTGCTTTTATTGGACGAATTTTTACAGCACTCATTATTTAAAAATATTTTGTATTCTATTATAGCTTCAAAAACACGTATTTTTGAAAATAGACACGTTTTAACCGGTTAAGAACAGTTATAGTTTCCCAATACACAGTTTCCCTTAATTCTGCAATTATTTATAGCAAAAACAAGATTAATAAAAATTTAAATCAAAAAACACCCTAATGTCAAAAAATATTTATTTCATCCTATTTTTTTTAATGTATTCAATACTTCATGCGCAGAAGTCAACTTCCTATCAAAATACAGAAATTTATGAAGTTGAAACTATTAAAAAAGGGCCTTTTACATATTATCAACTCGAAGTACAAACTGAAGCAGGCATTTTGGGAGAACTTTTTCTTAACAGGAAGAAACTATTCAAGTTCGATGGATCTATTAGTCAATTATCTAGTAATGAAGCTCAAAAATCAATTAAAAAAGGAACCAACAAAATTACACTTAAAATCAAATCCGTTGATCAAGATGTAAAAAAAGGATATTTCACAGGGTGCACAACACGTATAACGTTACATGGAACGAATGAACGCATTTTTGCTTCTAAAGAAACCGAAATAATAAGAATAGAATGGAATCCGGAGCCAAGTAAAAAAGAACAAATCATTACGTACGTCTTTGACCTAGATAAATAAACCATAAACTAACCGCAGAATCTCTTATAAATCATATAAAATATATAGTTTTGCAACTTTTACTACATTCAAGTGAAACAAAACGAAATCTACATTAAACGCTGCATAGAATTAGCCAAGAATGGATTAGGGAGCACCTATCCCAATCCTCTAGTAGGAAGTGTCATCGTTTTAAATAATCGTATCATAGGAGAAGGATGGCACTATCAAGCTGGAAAGCCACATGCCGAAGTTAATGCTATTGAATCAGTGAAAGATTCATCTACCCTTAAAGACGCAACCATCTATGTAAGTCTAGAACCTTGCAGCCATTTCGGAAAAACCCCTCCTTGCAGTGATTTAATAATTCAAAAAGGGATCAAAAAAGTAGTTATCGGAACTATCGATCCATTTGCCAAAGTATCAGGAAACGGTATAAAAAAATTGATTAATGCCGGCTGTGATGTAACAGTGGGAGTTTTAGAAAAGGAATGCAAAGAACTTAATACCCGATTTTTCACTTTCCACACCCAAAAGCGACCATATATTATTTTAAAGTGGGCAGAAACAAAAGACGGGTATATTGCTCCAGTTTCTAAAGATAAGCGAGAACCCTTTTGGATTACAAATCCATACTCAAAACAAATAGTTCATAAATGGAGGTCCGAGGAGCAAGCTATTCTGGTTGGCAACAAAACAGTGGTATTAGATAACCCACAACTTACTGTTAGGAATTGGCACGGAAACCACCCTATCAGAGTAGTAATAGATAGATCGGGTATAATCCCAGATAATTCTGCAGTATTTGATCAGACTACAAAAACTATCATTATTACTTCTAAAGAATCAACAAAAAAGAATACGAATACAATTATTTACGAGACAATAAATACTAAAGATAACCTCGCTGCCGAAGTATGTGAAATTCTTTATAAACACAACATTCAATCCATAATTATCGAAGGAGGTACGCGCACCATCCTATCTTTTCTAAATGCGAATTTATGGGATGAATCAAGAGTTTTTGTGGGAAACTCTATATTTGGCGCTGGTACAAAAGCACCTGATATAAGTGGAAAACTAATATCAACTTCACAAATTATTAACGACACCTTATCGATATACCACAATGATTAATACTATAATTTTTGATTTTGGAGATGTCTTCATAAATTTAGACAAAAGTGCTACAGAAAAAAGACTAACCCAGCTAGGGCTTAACAACCAACTTGCAAATCATCAAAAAAAAATTGATCAACAATATGAAGTTGGTAATATGACGACAACAGAATTCATAAAAAACTATCAAAAATTACTGCCAAATACTTCTGAAAAAGAAATTAAGAATGCATGGAATGCCATTTTATCAGATTTCCCTTTGCATCGTTTAGAATTCATAGAAAAACTTGCGGATGAAAAAAAATACAAATTAATTTTATTAAGCAACACAAATGAATTGCATATCGATTGGATAAAACAACATGTAGCATTTTATTCAAAATTCAAATCATGTTTTGATAGCTTTTATCTCTCTCATGAAATTAATTTAAGAAAACCTGATAGTAATATCTTCGAATTTGTTTTAAAACAACATCAATTAATACCTTCTGAAACTTTATTCATTGATGACACAAAAGAAAATACCGATACTGCATCTAGTCTAGGAATACACACTTGGAATAACGATCCAAAAACCGACGATATCACAGAGTTATTCATTACCAAATCTGATTTATTTTGATTTACTTATGTCTTAGCATTCTCTCCTCGAGCTTAATATTTGTTATTTTCAAATTATTCTCAAAATATAATATTGATACACTTCAAGCCATAACTATCAACTACGTGGTAGCCTGTATTTCAGGAATCATAGCACACAACCATCCTGTTAACCTAAGTTTAATAATTAAAAAAGAGTGGTTTTTTGGTACTCTAATAATGGGTATGATTTTTATTTCCATATTTAACTTAATGGCCATTACAACCCAAAAAAATGGACTTTCGGTTGCCGCAGTAGCCACCAAAATGAGTCTGATTATCCCAATTATATTCGGAATCATTATATACAATGAAAGTATCGGAATTATAAAAGCTACTGGAATTATCATTGCCCTAATCGCTGTATACCTTACTTCTGTAAAAGAAACAGGAAAAAGCACGCTTACTAAGAAAAATTTCATTTTCCCAGTACTAGTATTTGTAGGAAGTGGTATCATAGATACCTCTCTCAAGTTTCTTGAAACAAGGTATGTTAGTAAAGATGATGTTTCTATATTTTCTTCAACCATTTTTGGATTCGCGGGGATGACCGGAATTTGTTTACTCCTATATAAATCCATTCGAGGAACCCTCTCAATATCTGTAAAAAATATTATTGCGGGTATCATTCTGGGAGTCCCCAATTATTTTTCGATTTACTTTTTGATAAAAGCATTACGATATGAAGAAATGGATAGCTCTACACTATTCACAATCAACAACGTAACAATCCTTCTAGTATCAACTCTAACAGGAATTATATTTTTCAAAGAAAGATTAACCCACAAAAACTGGATAGGTATCGTTTTAGCTATAATTAGTATTACCTTAGTTGCATTTTCTATACAAATCTAAATTAGTTGGACTCAAACGACTTATACTACACAATTGAAAAACCAGGAGAAGAAATTCTTTATAAAGATAAAAACAGTAAGTTTTTTGGATACACGTTTCCTATCACCAAAGAAGAAGATGCAAAAACAATTATTGAACATCTAAAAAAACAACATCATAGCGCAAGACATTGGTGCTATGCTTGGCAATTAGGAATAGAAAACATAAAGTATAGGGCAAATGATGATGGAGAACCCTCTAATTCGGCAGGACAACCTATTTATGGTCAAATCCAATCTTTTGATGTGACAAATATACTTGTTGTTGTAGTCCGTTACTTTGGTGGTGTAAAGCTGGGCGTAGGAGGATTAATTAGTGCATACAAAAACGCGGCACAATTAGCTTTAAACGAATCTATAATTGTTCAAAAAACAATTAATATCGATTTTCTTATCATTTTTGAATATAAGAATATGAACAAAGTAATGCGTATTATCAAAGAAAATAAACTCAACATTACCAAACAAGAATTAGAATTAAGTTGCAAAATTTACATTTCTGTAAGAAAAAAGATTGCGGATAAAATAAAAGAAGTTTTCTATACGTTGTATGAAGTAGAAGTAAAAGAAGTAAGGGGTTAATCACTTTGAATTTTATCAAGTAAGTAAGAAGGGCATTTTATAGGTTTTCTGGTTTTTCCATCGACAAACACCAATGTTGCCGATGCGATTGTCAACAACTCTTTATCAGAATTAAAAATTTCGAAGTCAAAAATTATTTTGACAGAAGGAATTTTTCTCAAGGAAGTTTTAACAATCAATTGGTCGTCAAAGAAGGCAGATTTATTAAATTTGAAATCTAAGGCATAAACTGGAAGAATTATACCATTCTCTTCCATCGATTTATATGAGATTCCTAATTGAGCCAACCACTCAATTCGAGCCACCTCTAAGTATTGTGCGTAGTTTCCGTGATGAACTACACCCATTTGATCGGTTTCAGAGTATCGAACTTTGATTACTGTTTCTGATGTTAAAATCATAAAAAAATTAAATTAACTAATATTTATTTTTAAAAAGTTTGGACAACTTGGTAAAGGATGCGAAAAAAAAAGTTAATATTCAACCCCCTTAGCGTTTTTTTTTTACATTTTTTGTTCACATATTTGTCAAACAAAATAGTAAGGAATTTTTCAATAAAATATTTTTTCTAACGAAAAAACAATTCAACCACTAGAATGAACGTAAATGCGCAATCTGTTTGGGACAATTGTCTATCTTTCATAGAAGACAACATTACTCCTCAAGCTTATAAAACATGGTTTGAACCAATCAAAGCCGTAAAGCTTACCGATGGCGCGTTAAGCATTCAGGTACCTAGTAAATTCTTTTATGAATGGCTAGAAGAGCACTATGTAAATCTTCTTAAAGTTTCGCTTGTACGCGAACTAGGAGAAAGTGCAAAATTGGTATATGTTATCAAAATGGAAAACACCTATGGTAACAAAAAACCATTTACAGAAAAAATACCAAGTGCTAATCGCTCTGTAGTCAACTCACAAGAGGTTGATGTTCCTATCAAAAGTAAAAACCCTGAACTAAAGAATCCTTTTGTAATCCCTGGTATCAGAAACGTAAAAATTGAATCTCAACTTAACCCAAGTTATAATTTCGAGAATTTTCTAGAAGGTGATTCAAATAGGCTTGCACGTTCCGCAGGAATGGCGGTAGCCAATAAACCAGGTGGAACATCTTTTAATCCACTTCTTATTTTTGGAGGAGTAGGCTTAGGAAAAACACATTTGGCGCACGCAATAGGTGTTAACATCAAGGATAATTATCCAGAAAAAACAGTTCTTTATATTTCTGCGGAAAAATTTACCCAACAATATATAGAATCGGTAAAAAAGAATAACAGAAATGATTTTATTCATTTCTATCAAATCATAGATGTACTTATTGTCGATGACATACAGTTACTATCAGGAAAAGCAGGAACTCAAGACGTATTCTTTCATATTTTCAACCACCTTCACCAAAATGGTAAGCAAGTAATACTTACTAGTGATAAAGCCCCAGTAGATATGCAAGACATAGAACAAAGGTTGCTATCTAGATTTAAATGGGGATTGTCTGCTGAGTTACACCAACCAGATTTCGAAACTCGAATTTCTATAATTAAAAATAAGCTATATCGTGATGGTGTAGAAATGCCAGAAGATATCGTAGAGTTTCTTGCAAACAATATCAAAACAAATATCAGAGAATTAGAAGGTGCCATTATATCATTAATTGCTCACTCCTCATTCAACAAGAAAGACATTACTATAGATCTTGCCAAAACAATAGTAGATAATTACGTAAAGAATACTAAACGTGAGGTATCTATAGATTATATCCAAAAAGTGGTAAGTGATTATTTCCAGATGGATGTAGAAACACTGCAATCAAAAACAAGAAAACGTCACATTGTACAAGCAAGACAATTAGCCATGTTCTTTGCTAAAAAATTAACCAAAGCTTCTTTAGCAAGTATCGGTACTCAAATAGGAAAAAGAGATCATGCAACAGTTTTGCACGCATGTAAAACTGTAGACAACTTATCATCTACAGACAAACAATTCAGAAAGTACGTAGAAGATCTTGGCAAAAAACTCACACTGTAAAAGGCAGGTTTTTTACACCCCGTAACAGTCCAAAGTTAACATCACTAGAAACACAACATTGATGTAAAATGTCATTATTGTCGATTTTGAGACTCTTATACAACTCAAAAAAGATACTTATATGAAAACGAAAATCTTAATGGTATGCCTTGGAAATATTTGTAGATCTCCATTAGCAGAAGGCATTCTAAAATCAAAACTATCCGCCAAAGAATATACCGTAGAGTCATGCGGAACCGGTGGTTATCATATTGGCAGCAAACCCGACAGTCGATCAATTGCAATTGCAAAAAAACACGCTATTGACATTACTGATCAAAGAGCTGCCCAATTCGACACTAGCAACTTTAAATTATATGACTACATATACGTTATGGACCACAGCAACTATGAAAACATAATAAAGCTTGCCACAAATAACCAAGAAGAAAGCAAGGTACATTATATTCTTAACGAACTTTACCCCAATAGCAATGCCGAAGTTCCTGACCCATATTACGGCGGAGACCAAGGTTTTGAAAATGTATACCAAATGCTAGACAAAGCTTGCGATAAAATTGCAGAAAAACTAAATACTCAAAATAAAAAAACATCATAAAACCAATATCGTAGAACTAAAAAATCGTTATGAGCAATAACCAGACTTTTACCGAAAATAATAATACCTCAAAAAGAACAATAAAAAAAATAGTGTTATTTTAGTAGACACCAAGATCCAATAATCAAAATATTACACGTAAAGAAGGTCTTGTTTTTAAGCAATCAAAAACAATAGACAAATACCATAAATAACCAAACTAAAAAAACCAGCTATATAGCCAATGGATACTAAACCCCTAGAAACCAAAGGAAGATTATACTTAATACCTACACGATTAGGTGATGATGTACCCTTAGAAGTACTACCTATATCCATAAAAAAAGTACTAGAGCAGGTTAATCATTATATTGTAGAAAACGAAAAACAAGCTAGACGATTCATTAAAAAAGTAAGCCCTAGCAAATCACAGCGATCCCTAGTCATATATACCGTCAATAAATACACAGATATTGCCGAA
Source organism: Aquimarina pacifica (assembly GCF_000520955.1). Taxonomy (GTDB): domain Bacteria; phylum Bacteroidota; class Bacteroidia; order Flavobacteriales; family Flavobacteriaceae; genus Aquimarina; species Aquimarina pacifica. Next base: position 186,885 of record NZ_JACC01000002.1, read on the forward strand.
ATCCCTAGTTTCCTTACCCCCTGTCTTAACGGAGAGTCCATTGGCCTGTTATCAGATGCCGGATGCCCAGGAATTGCAGATCCAGGTGCAGAAGTTGTAAAAATTGCACACGAAAAAGATATACTAGTAACCCCGCTCGTTGGACCTTCATCTATACTACTAGCAATGATGAGTAGCGGAATGAATGGTCAAAGTTTTACTTTCAACGGATACTTACCTATTGACAAGGCAGAAAGAAAATCAACTATAAAACAACTTGAAAGAGTTTCTTTTGAGAAAAAACAGGCGCAGATTTTTATAGAAACCCCATATAGAAATGACAAAATGCTTAGCGACCTTAAAGCTATATTACACCCTAACACACGTTTATGTGTTGCATGTGACATAACACTAACCACAGAATACATTAAAACCAAAACTATCACAGAATGGAAAAACGAAGATGTAAGTCTACATAAGAGACCAGCCATTTACATTATTCAAAAAGATTAAAAATCGCAAAAATATATGTAAAATGTAATACTATACTACACCTAAAAAAAAAAAAAAAAACATTTATTAAAGATATTTTTTATTCACCTTAGCTTTTCTGTTAGGAACAACAAAAGAAGTATCATATCCACCGAAGCGCTTCATGTAGTATCGAATTGTTGTTCCGAATGCATCAGCAAACCCATCAACACCTCCGCTACGTAAGTATCTTTTTACTGCTCCAGGACCGGATAAATGTGCAGCAGCCAAAATACCTGACTCTGTAACCTCTACACCATTCATTGTTTTTCCAACGAACCACTCAATATCTCGACGTAAAACCCATTTGTTTCTAGACAAGTAAGCATAAAAAGCCTCTTCTTGCAATTCTGGATTATCAAGAAACTCATTTCTTTTTACACCCTCAACACCGATTAAATCCAAAGTACCTCTACCAAACTGATACTTACCCATGTAACCAAACTGGTTTACAACGCCGTAATCACCACGAGATTCTTTAAAAGCTAATGCCTCTTTAAAACCAACATAAGACTTACCAAGAGACACAGAAAAAAAGTTTCTTTCTACTGTTTCATCTTCAATCTCATTAAAATTAGGAGCTATATAATGCAAATCTAACCCTTCTGTACTATAAGAATCAAAATTTACTTTTTCTTTTGTTACAAAACTTAACAAAAATACTCCTCCTGTTGTAAGCATTGCGGATAATCCAATTCCCCTTCTTATCATATAAAAATTTTCTAAGTAATCATCAAAATGATGTCCCGAATTACTTAAATTTTTGCCGGGCAAAGGTACTTCTTTTTTTTAAAATAAAAAATAAAAACATGAAAACAATTATCATCCTGATAAACAGATAATTACACTTAAAAATCCTTGTAAAAATAGTCTAAAACTGCTTTTTTTAAGCAAAAACAAACACTTAAACGTCAAACAAATGCCTTTTGTCGATAAAAAATAAAGATGAAAAATCACTAGAAGTTCACAAAAAAAACATCAATTTGTTAATAAGTCCTATCAAATCATGGTATCAAAAGAAGAAAAACTTTAGAAATCAAACAATAATACGAAAAGAAAAACACTATAGAATTATCTATTAATCCCTTGTTTATTAATCCAATTTATATACTGCTTTTTATTGCGATTATGCTGCCCAATTGTTTTAGCAAATTTGTGATACCCAAAATTCTCTACATTGGCTACAAAAAAGTAATACTCATGCCTTTCATAATTAAGTACCGCATCAATTGACGAAATATCAGGCATCGATATAGGCCCCGGAGGAAGTTCCTTATACTTATATGTATTATATGGACTATCAATCTCTAAATCCTTATACAAAACTCTTTTGATTACCGTATCCCAGTCATTACGATGTTTTTTTAGGGCAAAAATTACTGTAGGGTCTGCATCCAATTTCCATCCGTTAAGATACCTATTCATATAAACTCCTGCCACTCTAGGACGCTCATCAACTTTAGCAGTTTCTTTTTGAACAATAGATGCTATGGTCGCAACTTGTTCTCTGGTTAACCCTATTTCTTTTAATTTTGACAAGCGATTTGTATTCCAAAAACGATTGTATTCTTTTAACATTCTCTCCCGAAATTGTGTTGCCGACGTATTCCAAAAAAATTCATATTTATTGGGTATATACATTGCAAGTGCATTTTCTGAAACGAACCCTTTTTCATTCAAAAATGCCGTATCCTTAAAAGCAGTTACTAAAGACACACTGTCAGCTTCTATCTGTGTAGCTATTCTGCCTGCTAAATTCTCTAATCGCTCCTGATTATTAAAGCTAACATGAATCGGAGCATTGTTACTTCGCAAAGTATTTATGATTTCGTTATTATTCGAACCCTTCTTTATAATATAGCGCCCAGCTTTAATACTATTAACATACCCCTTTCTTCTGGCAATCCTATCAAAACTGTAAATATCATTTACAACTGGAGTGATCACCTCAATCAGCTCTGTATATGTAGCATCAGTAGGAAGATAAATTGTGGTACTTTTACTTTCAAAATTCGTATTAGGAGAAAATACTGCCTGATATACGTAATACGCAAAAATGCCTCCTGCGACTAAACCTAACAAAGCTATAACTAAAAGTATTTTTTTAATGTACATAAATAAATTGATATAAAAATTCGTCCTTATAAGTACCCTGTACTTGATTCCAATCTTTTTTTACTCCAACAATTTTAAACCCTTGTTTTTCAAACAATGCAATACTTGTTAAATTATCTTCTGAGATATTAGCATACAACTGATGCAAATGAAGATGAGTACTACCATAATTAACAATAAGTGACAAAGCTTCTTTGCCGTAGCCTTTTCCCCTATTTTCCTCTTCAAATATGAGAACACCTACTCCTGCCCTATTATGAGTAGGATTAAAATCGAACAAATCAATTAGTCCTAAACATGCCGAATCATAAGAACAAATAGCTAGTCGCAATTGTTTTGCTTCATAGATATCTTGATGTGCATTTTCTAAATATTGTTTAATCAAAAATCTAGAATATGGTGTTTGAGTTGAACTCATTTCCCAAATTTGCTCATCATTTTCGATAGTGTAAATCAGATCGAGATCCTCAGGTTCAAGAGCTCTCAAAAACAGGTTTTCTCCTTTTAAAGTTACCATGAGAACTCTCCCTTAAAAACTTGTTCTGCAGGACCTATCAAAAAGATATTTTCATAGCCTTCTTCTGTCACATCAAAGGTTACTCTCAACTCTCCGCCTAATGTATTAACAATAACTTCTTTTTGATCTGTTATATCGGTAGCATGCATAGAAAGAGCAACAGCAGTTACACCTGTGCCACATGACAAGGTTTCATCCTCTACACCTCTTTCGTATGTTCTAACAGAAAAAGTACTTCCATTTTTCTTTTCTACAAAATTAACATTAGTACCTTCTTCAAAATATGGAGCTCCATGTCTTACGCTCCTTCCTATAGTAGTTACATCAAAATTAGATAATTCTTCGACCATCATAACATGATGAGGAGACCCCGTATCTAAAAACAAATGGGTATCATGTTTTTCTATTGTAGATACGTCTTTCATTTGTAAGTACACGAGACCATCTTTTATTTCTGCATGATGTTTTCCGTCAATAGCAGAAAAAATTGCTGTGTCATTTACAACGTTAAGAAATGCAGCAAATGCAACCAAGCACCTCCCTCCATTACCACACATAGAACTTTCATTACCATCAGCATTAAAATATACCATGGTAAAATCATCTTCACTATTATTTGGGCGTTCTAGCAGCATTAGTCCGTCTGCTCCTATGCCAAATTTTCTGTCACATAAAAGAGAAAATAATTTGGTATTATTTTTGGTGAGAATAGATTCACGGTTATCAATGATCACAAAATCATTGCCTGTACCTTGATATTTGTAAAAAGTAAATGTCATTTATTAATTCATTATAATAAGCAAAGGTACAAAGAATGTTAACACAAAAGTGTTGTTAATTGTGAGTTAAATGTCAAAAAAAAGAACACTTTAATTGTAATTTTAATAAGAATTGATAGTCCATAATATATAGAAATAAATAAAGTTCAATAAAAAAGAAAAGAGAATGAAAAGATTTTTGAGTTTATTAGTTGTAGCTATTCTTGCAGGGATATTTACGTTGGGAGCTTACAAAATGTTTTTAGAACCCAAAACACTACTTACACAAGAAAATAAAAAAACAACAGCCGCCATAGTTCCAACGAGCTATAATGTAACTAATACAAATTTACCCGCATCCGCTGCAAGTATTGATTTTACATTTGCTGCAGAAAAAACCGTAAATGCTGTGGTGCATGTAAAACAATATGGTATCACGCGTTCTCCCAGAAATTTGATGGAGTTTTTTAGAAACGGCGGTGAACAAGAAAGAAGAATCCAGGGAGTTGGATCAGGAGTAATTATTACCAAAGATGGGTACATTGTCACTAACAATCACGTAATCGACGGTGCTTCTGACTTAGAGATTACCTTAAATAATAATAAAACTTATAAAGCTGAGGTGGTAGGAACTGCTCCTCAATCAGATATCGCCCTTATTAAGATTGATGCAGACGAAGAACTCTCTTATATTCCTTTCGGAGATTCTAATTCAGCAAAAATCGGTGAATGGGTATTAGCAGTAGGAAACCCTTTTAACCTTACCTCTACTGTTACTGCAGGAATTATCAGTGCAAAATCAAGAGATCTTGATGAAACCGATGACAAAATCCAATCGTTCATTCAAACTGATGCGGCTATTAACCCAGGAAATAGTGGCGGTGCATTAGTAAACACAAGGGGTGAATTAATCGGAATAAACACAGCCATCACCTCTCAAACAGGAAGTTATGTTGGATATGCCTTTGCTGTACCATCAAATAATGCTAAAAAAATCATAGACGATATTATAGAGTTCGGTGGTGTACAAAGAGGTATTATTGGTATAACCGGAGGGACAATAAGCGACTTGGCCAAAGAAAAATATGATATTTCTACATCTCAAGGAGTCGTCGTTGCATCTGTAGCAGAAAATAGCGGAGCAAAAAAAGCAGGATTATTAGAAGGAGATGTAATCAAAGAAATTGATGGACTGCAAATTCGAAAATTTTCTGACTTAACTGGTTACGTAAATAGTAAAAGACCCAAAGATGTTATTAACGTAACTATATTAAGGAAGAATAAAAAAATTATATTACCTGTAACTCTTACCAAGTATGAAATCCAGAGATACAATATAGAAGATGTTGGTGTTGAGGTAGCCAACCCACCTAAAGATTATCTAAAAAAATTCGATTTGGATCACGGTGTTGTCATTAGTAAAGCACTAAGTTCTAGAATGAAGAAATATAGCTTAGAGGGACTTATTATAAGTGAGATAGACGGAAAAAAAGTACGAAATGTAATAGAAGTTAAGGAAATTATCGAAAGTAAATACGAAAACGAAGACATTACAATTAGCTTGGTAGATCGAGAAGGCCAAAAAAGAGAATTTGTATTTCAATAACAAAATACAATAGAGAGGAAAACCCTCATAATATTACTTTCCCATTGCTTAAAAAAGCAATGGGATTTTTTATTAAAAAATAGTGTACTCAAACGTTTGAAAATACATACTTTTATACAAAATTTCTAGACCTAAAAACATAATAACCTATGAGCTCTAACGAAGTTTACGAAAAAGAACTTTCTTTTCAGGCGAATCGACGTCGCGCAACCGTAGCATTTATAAAAACTGTAAGTGATCTTTGGTATGATAATGCAATCGAACTTGTTCTTTTTCGCAATCAATTAATTGATAAGAATGTAAGTGAGATTATTAACTTGCACAAATATGCAGGTGAGTTTGTGGAAAAACCCATCTCAATTTTTGATACTGCCGAAATTGCAGAAGCTATCAAATTAATGAATCTTCCGCCATCAAAATTGGACATTGGTAAACTTACCTACGAATATCAATTGGCAGGTGACGAATATGGTTCTATCAATCGTTTTGTTCAAAATAAATTAAAAGATGCCAAAAACACTAAACCCATATCTCCAAAAAATGTAATTCTGTATGGATTTGGGAGAATTGGTCGTTTAGTAGCTCGAGAATTAATGACTATAACGGGTAAAGGAAGTCAATTAAGACTGAGAGCTATAGTAACTAGAGGTGAAATAACCGAAGAAGTGTTAGAGAAAAGAGCTTCATTACTAAGAAGCGATTCTGTACATGGCGATTTTGCAGGAACCGTCGAAACAGATCTAAAAAACAGTGCGTTAATAATAAATGGTACCACAGTAAAAATTATTAGCGCTAATAAACCAGAAGATATAGACTATGTTTCTTTTGGTATAAAAGACGCTTTATTAATTGATAACACTGGGGCTTTCAGGGACAAGGAAGCTCTTAGTAGACATTTGTCTGCCAAAGGAGTGCACAAAGTTTTATTAACAGCACCTGGTAAAGGAATACCAAACATCGTACACGGTGTTAATAACAAAGAACATAATCCAGACAAGGTACATATTTTCTCTGCTGCATCTTGTACCACTAATGCGATCACACCTATCCTCAAAGCGATAGATGATAGCTTAGGAGTTGTCAATGGTCATTTAGAAACAATACATGCGTATACAAATGATCAAAACCTAGTTGACAATATGCACAATAAATACCGAAGAGGTAGAGCTGCAGCACTTAATATGGTAATAACAGAAACTGGAGCCGGAAAGGCAGTTTCTAAAGCCCTACCTGGGTTTGAAGGTAAATTAACTTCTAATGCCATTAGAGTTCCGGTACCCAATGGATCTCTTGCAATCCTTAATCTTAATTTAGAAAAGAAAACTTCTAAAAATAGTATTAATAGTATACTCAAAAAATATGCATTAGAAGGAAGTTTGGTTGAACAAATAAAATACTCAATAGATAACGAATTGGTTTCTAGTGACATTATCGGATCTTCAGCTCCTTCTATTTTAGATAGCAATGCAACTATTGTAGACTCAAAAGGCAAGAACGTTATTTTGTATGTCTGGTATGATAATGAATATGGATATAGCCACCAAGTAATACGCTTATCAAAGTATATTGCCAAAGTAAGACGATTTACATATTATTAATCATACAGTTAAGAAGATAAGAAAAACCGTTACAACTAACGGTTTTTCTATTTAATCACCTAATTAGCAAATAAGTGTAGGTTATCAAAAAACATGTAATTATACTGAATGACCTAAAAACTGAATCATATATTTTTATGTCTAAATTCTACACCAAAAATGTTTATAATTACGTACAATATTGTACATTTATTTTCGTTACAGAAGAAATTAATAACCTATAAAAACAAAGGATCTATACAATTCATAAAAAATAGTGCAAATAGCTTTTATATCTACCATCCAGCCATTCACTACATGCATTTATTGACACTTTATGGATCTGCTAAAAATTAAGACCAAAAACATGAAATTACCACAGTACCTATTAGTTTTTATATTCTTATCGTTTACACAAGTTTATACCCATGCACAAGAAGAAAATGGAACCATTACCGAAGCTTTAAACACGGGAAATATAGAGACGCAATTTAATACATTGATAGAAAAGTCAGGAAGGTTTCAGGACTATAAAGTGGTAAAAAGAGTTTCTCTCGATAAACTAAAATCCAATACAATAGATACCCTCAAAACTCTTGCTTCAAAATTAAACAAAACCAATCTTCAAATAGCTGAACAAAAAACTACAATAACAGGTCTAGAAGAAACATTAGTAAAAACAAATGAAAGTCTCACCTTGGTTACTCAAGATAAGGACAGCATGAGCTTTTTAGGTATGGCTGTTACCAAATCAAGTTATAACACCATATTATTTAGTATCATCGGAGTTCTTTTAATATTACTGGGTATATTCATCTTTAAATTTAAAAACAGTAATGCAGTAACGGTACAAGCAAAAAAAGCCCTATCAGAAACCGAGGAAGAATTTGAAGATCATAGAAGAAGATCCCTAGAGCGTGAGCAAAAAGTAATGCGTAAATTACAGGATGAGATCAACAAACAACGTAAAGCTGGTACGAAGTAACTCTCAATCGCTAGATTCTTAACATATTCTTTCGCATCTTTGCATTTAGTAAAATGTATAAAATATAACCCTGACGATGCGCATAGATATTATTACCGTAGTACCTGACATCTTAAAAAGTCCGTTCGAAGCTTCTATAATGAAAAGATCTATAGAAAAAGGACTTGTAGATGTACAGCTACACAACTTAAGGGATTACACCAATGATAATTATAGACAAGTAGATGATTACCAATTTGGTGGTGGCGCAGGAATGGTAATGATGATCGAACCAATAGACAAATGTATCTCTAAACTAAAGAGTGAAAGAACATATGATGAGGTAATTTATATGACACCTGATGGAGAAACTCTAAATCAGAGTATATCTAACCAATTATCGCTAAAAGGAAATCTTATTATTCTTTGCGGACATTATAAAGGGGTGGATCAAAGAGTTCGAGATCAATTCATTACAAAAGAAATCTCTGTGGGAGATTATGTGTTATCTGGCGGTGAATTAGGAGCCCTAATTTTATGCGATGCTATCATTCGACTTATCCCAGGAGTTCTTGGCAATGAAACATCCGCATTAACAGATTCTTTTCAAGATAACTTATTAGCTCCTCCAATATATACCAGACCTGCTGACTATAAAGGCTGGAAAGTCCCAGAAATACTTACCTCTGGTAATTTTCCGAAAATAGAAAACTGGCGAGAGGAACAAGCATATCAAAGAACAAAAGAACGAAGACCTGACCTTCTGGATCAGTAAAGTACAACTAAATTCTTACTAACATTCCCTGTAAACAGGGTGCTGTATTATTATAATTTACCTAATCTTTACATTAGTACACTAATTAACACTACATTAATGCAAAGAAAAATCTTAGTTGTCTTATTTCTATTTATAACCTTTTTGATAAAGGCCGAACCCTTTTTTAGTATATACCCTAATCAATTAAATTTTGAAAATTACCCAATCATTACAACCACATGTATAATTCGTAATGACGGAAGTTTTAAAATGACCAAAAGCAATATTAATAAGTTTAACTTCTCAATACTAGAAAATGGTCTTTACATACAAGCAGTCACATATAATCTAATAGAAATTATAGATAAAGATCATGCTGTTGTAAAATTGTCATTTGCAAGTTTATCCCCTCTATACATGAACAGGGACATTAACTTTTATCTTAATGCAGAAGATCACTTTACCTTTGATGGAGAAAATTATATCTTTTATAACAACGGTAATATTGTCAATCACGAAATGAAACCTTATTCTCCTGATGAACATCTGACACCACAAGAATCTAATCAAAATACGATACAACCAGACCCTTCTTTATTGTCGGATAAATCTCTCTTCGAATGTTCTCATGAAGAATTACTTTTTATGCGAAATACCTATTATGCACAAAAGGGATATATTTTCAAAAACAATCAATTAAAGAAGGCATTCAGGACTCAACAATGGTATACTCCAACACTATCAAATTTAAAAAACATAAGTTTTACAGAAGAAGAAAAAGCAGAAATCGCATATATTCAATTTCATGAAGCTTTAAAATCTGAAGAAAATGGCCTGACAATCGATGTTCTCAAATATGATGATGATGACATGGTTAAGGAAATATTGTATAAAGCTCAAAAATCCTATAACTTTTGGGCAGAAAAAGAAAAACAACATGTATTTCATAACATTTCCTATGTATCCATTGATAAAGAAAAAAGACAACCAAAAAAAATAGGATATTTTAATCTATATCATAAACAAGAACAGTTTAGAGAATACTATCCCAATGGTATCGTTAAAGAAGAAGTATTCATTCGTAAAAATGGTTCAAATCTGTACACTGCATTTGTAGATCAATATCATAATACCGGAAAAAAGAGAAAGGAATCCGAATTCCTAGAAAATCTAAGTAATTATGACATCGAATCCTTTAAAAATAGTAGTGCTTGGTATATGGTATGGGAGTATTACTTAACTAAAAGCGACAATAGTGAACAACCAAATCCCTCAAAAGATATTTATGAGATCGCGACGGTATATGATTTCTACACCCCACAAACTCCTTCTGAAAAAGAAATGAATCAAATCGTCAAAAAAAAATTGACAAGCAACTCTGATAATGAATATGTATTTGAGGAACTAAAGTCAATTTACGAACTAAAATACCCCAAAAACAATTGGCTCCAGTTAAGTACTAACAATTATATCAAAAAAAATAACTTGAAATATAACCATTCGCTCGATTTATACAACAACGAAAAATCACAACTATTATGCGATCAACACGAGATAAGTTATATATACGTATCAACTGCCAATGAGCGATATGAACAGAAACTTTATAATAAAAACTCAGTTCTTCTTAAAGCCCAAAACAGAATATTGTATGATGATAGTGATGTGAGAGAAATTGATGGTACATACAAAGTTCAGAACTGGAACGAAGAAGAAAAACAACTAGATTTTGTAGATATTTTTCATCCGGATATGCAATATGGCACCTATATTATCTATATGAAAGTTACTTTTCCTGACCACAAAAAAACCTTTTACTCAGAAAAATATAAGTTAGAATATGTACCTATAGCCGATACCTTGAACCCCTCTACAAAAAAAGAACCAAATTAAGCAGCTATACAAATTGTATCTCAAAGTCTTTTCTAAAACACAAGACACTAATAAACAAGACAAAATACTTGGAAATCATTAAATAATATTTATTTTTGCAGCCTGAATTAGAACAACCTCTGGCGAAAATCGTGAATGTTGCTTTAAGAAAACCAAAGAAACTATATCCACAATGGAAGATTTAGTAAAATTTGTTCAAGACGAATTCGTAGCAAAAAAAGAAATGCCTGAATTCGCAGCTGGTGATACAATCACTGTGTATTATGAAATTAAAGAAGGATCAAAGACTCGTACTCAGTTTTTTAGAGGAGTTGTAATCCAGAGAAGAGGTTCAGGAAGTACAGAAACATTTACGATTAGAAAAATGTCTGGTACTATAGGTGTAGAGCGTATTTTTCCTCTAAACTTGCCTGCTCTTCAAAAAATTGAAGTGAACAAAAGAGGTAAAGTTCGTAGAGCTCGTATATTCTACTTTAGAGAACTTACCGGTAAAAAGGCACGTATCAAAGAAAAAAGAGGTTAATATTACTTTTTTTTACACAAAATCAAAGGTCGCTAATATAGCGGCCTTTTTTTATGAACAAAAGTTAACAACCAAAGTTCATAACTAGTTAAAAACTAATTAGATATAACAAACTCTAATCCGTTTTTTTTTCTTAAATTTACTATAGCTACCAATAGTAAGAGATGACACAAGGATTGTCTAACTTTGTAGCCGTTATACATACGTTCTTTGAACACTTAAAAATCTATTTAATTAAAATAAATATAAGACGAAAGTTATTTTTTTGAATACATCCTTAAAATCACTTTAAAGGAATTACTTTAAAATAATTTTAAAATGAAATTCGAAAGAAAAAATTAAGTCTTGACACTTTTTTAATATAAATAGTATCAGACTTTATCGAATAAAAACGCTTCCATTGCTATTGTAACGGATAAACACAAGTATTCGATATAAAGTCAATTGAGAAGAAATAATATATAAAACTATGGTTTAATAATTTTATTTCGACTCAAAATTAGAAATAATGACACTATATAGTATAAAAGTGAAAATACTTTTATTTAATAGCGGGTAAACAGCTACTATAAATAATTATTTCTAATGAAGCCATATCAAAATACCTGTATTCTTGATATGGCTTTTTTTTTTAAGTAACCCCAAAAACAGACTCAAATTTTATGAGGTATATTTTTTTTTGGCCTAATTTTCAATAAAACATAATTCCCCCGATATAATATAAAACTATCTAGCTACTAGTTGCATATACTTTACTAGATTTGTATCTTCGCGCTCGAAAAATCCTAAGACTTATATTATTCTAGATTTAGAAAGATCTATGATTATTTTTGTCTTAGAAAAACTAAACGACTAATTATTTCTTTTTAGATAGTTATAAAGTCTAATAAAATTAGGGAACTTTTGATCTTTTAAACTTAAAAAGAAAATCCCTAAACCAAAAAAATAAAAAATATGGGAGTTGAAAACTCAAAAATTGTTTACACCAGGACCGATGAAGCGCCTGCACTAGCTACCTATTCTTTTTTGCCTATTGTCAAAAAATTTACGAAGGCAGCAAATATAGATATCGAAACAAAAGATATATCTCTTGCCGCGAGAATTATTTCTATTTTTCCTGAAAAACTTGATGCTAAGCAGAAAGAAGATGATGCACTTGCACAATTAGGAGAACTCGCTAAAAAACCTGAAGCAAATATTATTAAACTCCCAAATATCAGCGCATCAGTTCCTCAATTAAAAGCAGCAATCGCTGAGTTACAGTTACAAGGATTTGATATTCCTAATTATCCAGAAGAGCCAGCCAATGCAGATGAAGAAAATATCAAATCTAGATATGACAAAATAAAAGGAAGTGCTGTAAACCCTGTACTAAGAGAAGGGAATTCTGACAGAAGAGCTCCTAAACCTGTAAAACAATATGCTAAAAAGAACCCGCATTCTATGGGAGTGTGGAGCAAGGATTCTAAGAGTCATGTAGCTACTATGGCTTCGGGTGATTTTAGATCTAACGAAAAATCCGTTACTGTTTCTAAAGCTGGTGATGTAAAAATCGAATTCGTTGACCAAGCTGGTAACAGTACAGTACTCAAAGAAAAAACGGCTCTACTAGAAGGAGAAGTTATTGATGCTACAGTATTAAGTAAGAAAGCGCTTATTACATTTCTTGAAGAGCAAATCGCAGACGCAAAAGATAAGGATGTGTTATTCTCTCTTCATATGAAAGCTACAATGATGAAAGTTTCTGACCCTATTATATTTGGTCATGCAGTAGAAGTATTTTTTAAAGATGTTTTCGAAAAACATGCTGCTATTCTTGAAGAAATTGGTGTAGAGGTTAATAATGGTTTTGGAGACTTAATCAATAAGCTTAAAAAAGCACCAGAGGCCAAACAAGCAGAAATAAAAGCAGACATCGCAGCTTGTTATCAAAATGGGCCAAAGTTAGCAATGGTAAATTCTGACGAAGGAATTACAAACCTACATGTACCAAGTGATGTGATTATCGATGCATCAATGCCAGCAATGATACGTAACTCTGGACAAATGTGGGATGCAGCAGGAAATACTCAAGATACGAAAGCGGTAATCCCAGATAGTAGTTATGCAGGAATATATCAAGAAACCATTGATTTTTGTAAAGAACATGGTGCTTTTGATCCTACAACCATGGGAACTGTTCCCAATGTTGGATTAATGGCGCAGAAAGCTGAAGAATATGGATCACATGATAAGACCTTCGAAATAAAAGGAAATGGTACTGTAAAAGTTATTGATTCATCAGGGAACACATTAATAGAACATGCCGTAGAACAAGGAGATATCTGGAGAATGTGTCAAACAAAAGATGCTCCTGTTAAGGACTGGGTAAAACTTGCCGTAAAAAGAGCAAAAGCTACAAAGGTTCCTACCATATTCTGGTTAGATAAAAACAGAGCTCATGATGCAGAGTTGATTAAAAAAGTAAACACATATTTACCAGAACATGATATCGCAGGACTAGATATTCAAATTATGTCTCCTGTAGAAGCTACTCGTTTCTCATTACAACGTATCAAAGAAGGAAAAGATACTATTTCTGTTACCGGAAACGTACTAAGAGATTACAATACAGATTTATTCCCAATTTTAGAGTTAGGAACAAGTGCAAAAATGCTATCTATAGTACCATTAATGAATGGTGGTGGTTTATTCGAAACCGGAGCAGGAGGTTCTGCACCTAAACATGTACAGCAGTTTAATAAAGAAGGACACCTTAGATGGGATTCTCTAGGAGAGTTTTTAGCACTTGCTGTATCTCTAGAACACTTAGGAGATACTACTAATAACCCAAAAGCTTTAATTATTGCCGAAGCATTAGACCAGGCTACCATTAAATTTTTGGATACTAAAAAATCTCCTTCAAGAAAAGTAAATGAGCTAGATAATAGAGGAAGTCACTTTTATCTTGCATTGTATTGGGCTCAGGAACTTGCAGCGCAAACCAAAGATACTGATTTGCAAAATGAGTTTACTAAAATTGCAAATGAACTATCCCAAAATGAAGAGGTTATCACCAAAGAATTAATTGATGCTCAAGGAGATAGTGTAGATATGGGTGGTTATTACTGGCCTGATATTAAGAAGGTATCAGAAGCTATGCGTCCTAGTAAAACACTTAATGCTATTATAGAAGCGTAAAATATAACCGAATAATCAAAAGCACGAAGCCTGTATAGAAATTTCTATACAGGCTTTTTTTATGAAGACCTTTTTCGTATTCAAAAAAAAAATCAATTTCATGCAACCCTTTGGTTTTTGAGTTGTCAATAAGAATAACTAGAAAAGAACAAGTACATTTAGAAGCAATTACAATCAAGTAAAACTAATTGGAAACCAACATCATTTATACACATAAAAAACTTGTTGAAAACAGCAAGGCTGGTGATAGAAACTCGCAATATCAATTGTATGAACTCTATGTAAATGCAATGTTCAATGTAAGCATTAGAATGGTTGGCTCAAAAGAAGATGCAGAAGATGTTATTCAGGAAAGTTTTATAGAAGCTTTTAGAAAACTAAATTCTTTTAGATACGAAAGTACCTTTGGCTCTTGGTTAAAAAGAATAGTAATTAATAAAAGTATTAATCATTTAAAATTAAAGAAAATACCGATCACACCTCTAGATCATTATGAATATCAAATTAGTGAGGTAACCAATCAGGAAGCACCTGTACTTGATATCAACAAAATTAAAAAAGGAATAAAGTTACTACCCGACGGATATTCTCAAATTATTACACTATACCTTATCGAAGGATATGATCATATAGAAATCTCAGAAATACTTGGTATTACCATTTCGACATCCAAATCGCAATACCATAGAGCAAAGAAAAAACTTATTGCAATTGTAAATACACTATAATACAATGGACAATTTCGAAAAATACATACAAAAAAACAAAGATCAGTTCGATGAACATAAAGTCGATCATTTAAAAATCTGGAACCAAATAGAAACTGAATTAGAAACCCCAAAAACCATTTCTCTATTCAGAAAGTTTTCTATTGTTAAGGTTGCTGCAACACTACTTATTCTTATCGGAGCTTTCTCTATAGTTCGATTTTATAAGATTTCAGAAATCAATTTTAATTCCGAAAAAATGATAGTGAATCAAGAGCTTAGAGATATCGATGTTTATTATAAGAATTTAGTATCCTTTCAAGTACAATTGGTGCAAAAAAACACGAAACTTCTACCCGAGGAAAAGAAAGAGTTTCTGTCTTTTATGGATGAATTAGATGAAGAATATAATACGCTGAAAAAGGAGATGACACAAAACCTGAATAACGAATATATTCTCGAAGCCATTATAAACAATTACAAAAAAAGGATAGAATTGATTGAAAATCTTTTAAAACAAATCAATACTCCGCAAAATTCAAATGATAATGAAGGCTATATTTTATAAATATCTTTTACCAGTACTATTTGTATTTTTCTCGCTTACTCTAATACAGGGACAAGAAAAAGTGTCCAAAAGTATTGAAAAGACCTATCCACTTACAAATGCGGGAGAATTGCATTTAGAAAACAAATACGGTACTATAATAATTAATGGTTGGGAGAAAAAAACAGCTCAGATCACCATGGATATTAAGGTTACCAAAAAGAAAAAAGAGGATGCCATAGAGCTATTAGGGCGAATTAATTCTATCATAAATAATACAGAAGATTTTATTACGATCTCTTCTGTTATCGAAGAAAAGAACCCTAGCATAATTTCTAAATTCTTTAGCAAAGCAAATCCTTTTGATTTTGATAAAAGTAATGTTCAGATTGATTATACGATCTATATACCCCAGAATGCGGCTTTGCAAATAACAAATAAATTTGGTGATGTTATTGTAAGTGGTTGGAGCGGTAAACTTAAGGCAGATGTTCAACACGGTAATATGTGGATAAATAAAGATCTATATAGTGCTAACATTGACATGAAATTCGGAAAACTAAAAACAAAGTCTATCACCTACGGAAATATCCGTTGTAAAAATGGGGAGATCGATATAGAAAAGTCCAAAGATCTCAAAATAAGCAGTAGCGGAACCACTATAGAAATTGGCAATACAGAATCTCTAGAGATACACTCTAGTAAAGATAAAATAACTATTGAAAACATAGATAATATTACTGGCGAAGTCATGTTTAGCACCCTAAATATCAACAATATATCAAACAATATACATCTTCGAATGGAAATTGCTGATTTTTGGGTTTCAAAAATCAAAAACAAAAATCCAAGTATCGCCATTATTCAAGAATCATCAGAAATAAATATAAACATTTCTGGTCTTACCATAAATTTTAACGCCTCTCTAGAACAGGGATTATTGCGGATACCTAAATCATTTACTGACGTAACAACCCAAGTTATCGACAAAAGAAAAAGATTACGAAACATTACAGCCCAATATGGTAACAATACAACAAAAGGAAATCTAAATATTACAGGAAAAAAAGGAGTCATTATTTTAACAGAATAACATCAATACAACACATATATCAATCAAAATAGATCAGACAGCATGAAGCAATTAAAAAATATAATCCTTTTTCTTTTCATAGTACATTATTACCAACTACAAGCACAAGAATCCAATGATGCTAACTACATAGAATTTAATGATCGTAAAAATATTGTTCATGGTGTATATCTAGGATTTAATATGAATTATGGAGAAATCGATGGTAAAGAAACCATAGGCTCAACCATCAAACTTGCATACGTCGCAAATAGAAAGGTAGAATTTGGATTTGCTATTGGTGGGTTTTATTCTAAACAAAACATCACTCATATTTCTACATTGAATAAAGAAGATCTAGGAGGAGTTTATGCAGGAATTCATATAGAACCTATTTTTTTCAGTAAGTCAAAAATTAACCTATCCCTCCCTTTATTCGTAGGAGTGGGAGTTGCAGCCTATACAAATACAGACGCCAATGGCAACAATGAAATAAATGAAGATGATGATAATCTTGTTGGATTTTCTATAGTAAAACCCGGCATAAGTATTCTTTACAACATCTCTAGGTATGTACAGTTAGAAACAGGAATAAAATATAGATTCTCTTCTAAGTTTGACCTTCACCCAACTGGTCCTACAAGAATCGACGGGGTTTCTTTAGGGCTCGGTTTAAAAGTTGGTGTTTTTAATCTTGGTAGAAACAGGTACAAAAAAAACATTCAAAATGACAAGTAATTCAAAAACAAAAATTCACAAAAAGATAGATACTATCTATGTGTATTCAAAAAACAATCAGGTATATCTAAAGAACAGCGAAAATCATTTTACTTCTTTGAATAAAATGATTTTAAATAAAGAAGAATGGCTTCTCATAAAATTTAGATGGGACATATAACACAATACCAATCAAATTTACAATCAAAAATGACATCATCAATCAAAAAGTATAAGGTACTCTCATTGCTTCTCTTTATCGCACTCTGTGGTAATGCGCAAACCCTAACTCAAACCGTGAAGGGAAAAGTAATTGATGCTACAACAGGCATCCCTCTTACTGGGGCAACAATTACACTTCTTAATATCGAGCCCAGTAAAGCAACAATTACAGATGATCAGGGATTTTTTCTATTAGAAAATGTACCCGTAGGACGTCAATCATTTATTTGTAATTTTTTGGGATATGAAGATGCTCTAGTATCAGAAATATTAGTAGGGTCTGCAAAAGAAATTGATCTAACCATACAGTTGATCGAATTATTAGAACAACTTAATGAAGTGGTGCTAAGAGCTCCAAAAGATAATAGTAGAGCTAACAACAATCTGGCAACTGTAAGTGCTCGCTCTTTTAGTGTTGAAGAAACCAAAAGATTTCCTGCAAGTATTAGTGACCCTGGCAGAATGGCACTTTCTTTTGCCGGAGTATCAAACTCTGATGATACAACAAATGAGATTATTATTCGGGGTAATGCCCCAAATCAATTACTCTGGAAAATCGAAGGTGTAGAAGTTCCTGAACCGAATCATTTTTCTGAAGAAGGATACGCTCCCGGGGCTGTTAGTCTACTAAGCACAAACATGTTAGGGAAATCAGATTTCTTTACAGGAGCATTTCCTGCAGAATATGGGAATGCATTATCAGGAGTATTTGATATTAATTTACGAAACGGAAATACGAACAAAGGAGAATATGCATTTCAATTTGGTGTTTTGGGCACGGACTTATCACTAGAAGGTCCATTTAGTAAAAACTATAAAGGATCATACCTTATAAACTATCGCTACTCAACATTAACACTTCTCAATCAAATTGTTGAAGTTTCAGATAACAGTGTACCGACATTTCAAGATCTGTCCTTTAAAGTGAATCTTCCCTTAGGAAAAAAAACAAACCTATCTTTTTGGGGAATTGGAGGTATTAGTAAAGACAATCAAGATAATGCAGAACAAATTAATATTAACATAACCGAAAATGAACAGTTCGATTCTAAAACCTATATGAGCGGAATCAATTTAACACATTTTTTAAATACAAAAAACACCTTAGACTTAGCACTATCATACTCAGGTAATGAAAGTACATATGAGCGAAGATTAGAAGCCATAAATACAAATGATTTCTATACAGAAAGAGATTTATTAAGTAATAGTGCCCTACGGTTCTCTGCAAATTTAACTAACAAATTTAACTCTAGAGCTACCCTAAAAAGTGGTTTAATTCTGAGCCAATTATTCTATAATGTACGCACTGATGAAACATTGAATACGACATCTGATATTACTGTTAATGAAGACGGTAATGCAGTTATGGGTCAATTTTTTACACAATCAAAATATCGATTTACAAAAAAACTCACCACTACTGTGGGGCTACATGCAACCTACTTTTCGGTAAATAAAAATTTTGTTTTAGAACCAAGAGTAGGTTTAGAATATAAAATACATCCAAAACATACGATAAGTGCAGGAATCGGAACACATTCTAGAAGAATGCCTCTTAATCAATATTTCATTCAAATAGAAGATCAGAATGGTGGTTTTTCAACTCCTAATACGGATCTAGATCTGATGCAAGCTACTCATTATATATTAGGTTATGACTGGAGAATTATCAAAAACGGACATTTCAAAATAGAAGCTTATTATCAAGATATAGATAATGTTGGTGTCGTTGCTGACCCTAATTTTACAACCTCAATTGTTAATGGTCAATTCATAAATAGAGAATTAGCTGATATTGGAAAAGCTAGAAATTACGGACTAGAATTTACCTTCGAAAAATTCTTTTCTAGACAATATTATTTCTTGACTACAACCTCTTTATATAACTCAAAATATAAGGCAGCTAATGGCCAATGGTATGATAGCTCGTACAATTTCAAATATACATTCAATGTTGTAGCTGGTAAAGAGTTTTCTATCGGAAAAACAAACAATAATATTTTTGGGATTAATGCTAAAGCACTTCTTAATGGTGGCAAACGGGGAACTCCCATTGATCTCGACGAATTCGATCAGACAGGAATTGTAAGTGATCTCGAAGAACAACGAAACACCATTCAATTCGAAGATTATTTTCGTTTAGATACAAGCATGTATTTTCGTATTAATCGCCCTAAAGTAGCCCATGTTATTTCATTAGACATACAAAACTTGACTAATAGAGAAAACATAGACACCAAAGTTTTTAATCCCAATACAGGAACATTTGACTCAGAAACACAACTAAATTTATTACCTCTTTTAAACTATAGGATAGAGTTTTAATGCATATTATTTATACAACAATTAACAATAAAATAATTGCACAAGTCAATGCATCTTTTTTCCTTTACGCTTTATATTATTATGTATAATTATAAAAACATTTTCTTTTGAAAAAATATATTTCCACAAGTAAAATCCTCATATTTATTTTTCTATTCGGGCATTCGGTCTTACTAAGCCAAGAAAAGTTTACACTGAATGGAACAGTATCCGAAATTTCTAGTAACGAGACTCTGATTGGGGTGAGTATTATTTTTCCTGAACTGGGAGAAGGAGTTGTAACAAATGAGTATGGATTTTACTCTATTACTTTACCAAAAGGTACTCACAAATTACAAGTAAGCTATTTAGGATATACCGATATTGTTCAAGAAGTTGATTTCAGTCAAGATCAGAAAATTAATTTTCAACTTAAGGAAGCTTCAGAAATGTTAGACGAAGTGATAATTACAGAAAACGTTGAAAAGCTAAATATCAGAAATCCCCAGATGAGCGTCAATAAGCTTTCCTCTGCAACTATCAAACAAATTCCGGTAGTATTAGGAGAATCAGATGTTATTAAATCAATTATTCTTTTACCTGGTGTAACAAGTGGCGGTGAAGGTGCATCTGGGTTTAATGTTCGAGGAGGTGCATCTGATCAAAATTTGATCTTATTAGATGAAGCTATTATTTTTAATTCTTCACATTTATTCGGATTCTTCTCTGTTTTTAATCCCGATGCTATCAAAGACATCAAATTATATAAAGGAGGTATTCCTGCTAGGTACGGAGGAAGAGTGTCTTCGGTATTAGACATTTACCAGAAAGAAGGAAACAGTAAAGAGTTTAAAATGAGCGGTGGATTAGGTGTTGTTGCCAGTCGACTTTTGGCAGAAGGACCTATTAAAAAAGATAAAGGAGCTTTTCTTGTTGGTGGTAGAGCATCTTATGCACATTTATTCTTACCCCTTTTTGATAATGATAACATAGCATATTTCTATGACCTTAATACCAAATTAAATTACAAGATTAACGAAAACAATAATGTATATCTTTCTGGGTACTTCGGTCGTGATGTATTTAGTATTAGTGAAACATTTCAGAATACATATGGCAATACAGTACTCAATTTGAGATGGAATCATCTGTTCTCTGACAAATTATTCTCTAATTTATCACTTATATATTCTGACTATTTTTATGGATTAGAACTTGATTTTGTAGGTTTCGAATGGAATTCGGGTATTAGAAACTTTAATTTAAAATATGATCTAAAACATTATATCAGTAACAATTTTCAGCTTAATTATGGTGTCAACAATATCTATTACAAATTTAATCCTGGTGAAATAAAACCAAACAGCGCTGATTCTGGAATTATTGAAGAAAAGTTGACTGACAAATATGCTAATGAATTTGGCGCTTACATTGATGCCGAACATAAAATATCGAATAACTTAACATTACAATATGGGTTACGTTTAAGTTATTTTACAAGACTTGGGCAAGATGAACTTAATATATATGAAAACGATAATCCTTTGATATATAATGACGAGCTTCAAATATATCAGGCTGCAGAAGCGATAGGAACCGAAAGCTATAGTAGAAGTGATCAAATCAAAAGTTTTCCTAACCTAGAGCCAAGAGTAGCACTATCATATGCATTCAATGATAATACTTCTATCAAAGCAAGTTATAATCGTATGGCTCAATACCTGCATCTGTTATCAAATACAAGCTCCCCTACTCCTCTAGATGTATGGGCTCCTAGTGGTAAGTATATAGAGCCACAATTACTAAATCAATTTGCTTTAGGATATTTCAGAAGTATTGATGATAATAAATACGCCGTAGAAACAGAAGTTTTTTATAAAGACATTCAGAATCGAATTGATTATATTGATGGAGCGGACCTCATTGCCAATAATGCTATAGAACAAGATATTCTTAATGGCGAAGCCCGTGCCTATGGACTTGAATTATTACTTAGAAAAAATGAAGGTAAATTCAAAGGATGGTTAGCCTATACATTATCAAAATCAGAACAAAGAACTCAAGGTAGAACCTCTATAGAACCCGGTATTAATAATAACGAATGGTATAACACTCCTTATGACAAAACCCACGATATCTCATTTAACGGAAGCTACGAATTAAATGAAAAGTGGAAGTTTGGAGCCAATTTCGTATTTCAGACAGGACAACCTACTAATTTCCCGACAGGGCAATTCGAATATCAAGGATTGATTACTCCTATTTATGATGGACCAAGAAATAGTGATCGATTACCTGCATATCATCGAATTGACCTATCTGCTACATTAACTCCGAGGAAAAACAAAACTAGAAAGTGGCAAGGAGAATGGGTCTTTAGTGTATATAACTTATACAACCGTAAAAACGCAGCTTCAATAACATTTTCCCAAAATCAAGACACCTTTGTAAATGAAGCCATAAAAACTTCAATTTTCGGAATTATTCCTGCGGTAACATACAATTTTAAATTTTAGAAAAATGAAAAACATACTTTATATATTTATTTCAATTTTTATTCTTGCCGGTTGTGAAGAAGTAATCGATGTAGATCTTACTGATGGAGACCCAAGACTAGTTGTCGATGCTTCATTTCAGGTATTTATGAATGAAAGCGTAACTCCCATCATTGAGGGTGGTGTCCAACTAAAACAATCAACGCCATTTTTTGATGAAGAAAACATTCCGGTTAACAATGCAGAAGTATTTATTACTAACCTTTCTAACAACTCAAGAATTAATTTTATTGAATCCTCAGAACCGGGATTCTATATACCGGATACAGAAGAATTTATCCCTGATTTTGATATTTCTTATCAACTTACCGTTATAGTTAATAATGAAACCTATGTCGCCACTGCAGAACTCATTCCTACTGTACCAATTGATGCTATTGAACAAGGAGACGGAACCTTATTTGATGGTAATGAGACTGAAGTCATTGTTTTTTTTACGGATGACGGTGACAGAGATGATTATTACCTTTTTGACTTCGATTTTAACTTGTTTTTGGGGAGTGAAGATCGTTTTTATCAGGGAGAGTCTTTTAACTTTTCATATTTCTATGAGGATGGTTTAGACAATCGTAATGTTACTATTAAAATTCTGGGTATTGACGAAAATTATTATAACTATATTAATTTGGTTATTGAACAGAGTGAACAAGATGGAGGGAATCCCTTTCAGACACCACCTGCTACATTAAAAGGAAATATTATCAATACTACAAATAAGGATAACTATGCTCTTGGTTATTTTAATCTATCCGAAGCTAATAGATCAGACATTACAATAGTTGAATAATTTTTTTGTTTTAAAAACGGTTATAAAGGGTCCCTAAAATCAAAAAATAGTATTTTTGATTTATGGGATTTACAAAAACAACAGAACAAGCATCTCATTATAATCATTTAGAAAAAATGAGTATTAATGAGTTGCTTACCAACATAAACACAGAAGATAAAACAGTTCCTGAAGCTGTAGAAAACGCTATCCCCCAAATAGAAACCCTTATTACCCAAGTGGTAACAAAACTAAATAAAGGTGGTAGACTTTTTTATATGGGAGCAGGAACAAGCGGACGCTTAGGAATTGTAGATGCCAGTGAGTGCCCCCCTACATTTGGAGTCTCCCATGATTTGGTTATAGGGCTTATTGCAGGAGGCGATACTGCAATAAGAAAAGCCGTTGAATTTGCAGAAGACAGTACCGATCAGGGCTGGAAAGATTTACTAAGCCATAATATTACGAACAAAGATGTTGTTATAGGTATTGCTGCATCTGGTACTACTCCATATGTTATTAATGCATTAGAACAATGTAATAAAAAGGATATTATCACTGGCTGTATTACCTGTAACGAAGGGAGCCCGCTATCAAAAACAGCTCGTTTCCCTATTGTTGTTACTGTAGGGCCCGAATTTGTTACCGGTAGTTCTCGAATGAAAGCAGGAACTGCCCAAAAACTAGTATTGAACATGATATCAACAGCAACCATGATCAAACTAGGAAAAGTTAAAGGAAATAAAATGGTAGACATGCAACTCAGCAACAATAAGTTAGTAGATAGAGGGGTAAGAATGATAATGGATGAACTATCTATAAATAATGAAACCGCAGCCAAACTTTTACAACAATTCGGGAGCGTACGAAATGCAATAAATAATTATGGAGCCAAGAAAAACTAATAAAGAACTTTTGGGTAAAGGAGTACAAAGGATGGCTATTGCGCTTATTCTAATGTTTATCAGTCCAATTATTATTCATTCAGCATTTAAGAATCAGGATCACCATCTGTACATACCTATATTAATTCTAGGGATATTAGGTGCTGCACTAGCTATATTTATGGCATTTAAGGGCATAAAAACGATTATGGATTCTTTTTTTGGAAAAAAATAAGGACCAATTCTCCTCACATTATTCTGTATAATATCAGATTCCCTCTCTTTTATTTACT
Source organism: Aquimarina pacifica (assembly GCF_000520955.1). GTDB lineage: Bacteria > Bacteroidota > Bacteroidia > Flavobacteriales > Flavobacteriaceae > Aquimarina > Aquimarina pacifica. The sequence goes on from NZ_JACC01000002.1 coordinate 211,355, forward strand.
GGTGTTGTAGGATTATAACCAAACCCAGATATTTTTATTTCTATATTGAGACGATCAAGTATATATCCTATGGTAGCATAATGATGAACAGCATGACTATTTGCATGCGCAAGAATGCTTTCTAGTGTATAGTTAACAGTTACCTTTCCTTGCCCCATATCATCTACTACATGAATTAAATAATCTGTGCTTACATCAACATAAGACACCAATGTTTCCTGCAATTGATATATAAAATGTATTGCGGCGTCCTTATTTGTTGATAAGATTTCGTCCCGTTTGCGAGCAGTTAGGTCAATAAGGTTCGAATCTAATCCATTAACAATACAATCAAAAAAATCCAAAGTGTGCCGCATATGAGAACCAATACTTGAATAGTATGGTCCAACAGAAGTATCCGTATAGATACTCTCATCTAAAGTCTGCAAGAGAGAAATAGCATTATTAAGATTGCTATTAATAGAAGAAATAATTAATTGTTTCATAATATTGAAAGTCTAAAATACACAATTAACTTAACTAAATTAGATATTGATGATAAAATCATATTTTTACAAACCGTTAAAATATTCTAATTAGATTAACGTTTACTATAAGAATAGGATAACCAAAGTCTTAACCACAGTTAGATAGTAGGACATTTTTCACTAATTATAAGGTTTTTCCGTAAAAAAAACAGATTAAGTGCGTTTTTCATCGATTAATGACGTTTTTTTTTGGATGTTATATAAAAATTATTGTATTATTGCCTTGTGATTTAAAATCCCCCAATAATGAAGAACATAGCCCTTATTTTATTTTCATTGTATTTAATTCCAAATACCTTTGCTCAGGATAACTTACATGATGATGCACTTACTGCAGCAAGTTATGCTTATTCACATAGTAAAAAAGCACACGGTGCCAATAATGTATTTCATACACAAGAGTATGCAGATAAAGCTGTAGAGGCCTTATTAAAGGTAGAAGATTTAGCTGATCAATGTGGATGTGAAAAAGCAAATGAAATTGCATATCAAGCAAGAGTTGATATGGAAAGTTCACTTAATCAAGATACCTATGAGCGTAGTAGATATTTTGCAAAGCGTGCAAAAGATTTGGGACCTCAACTTCTTGATGAGTTGACGCATTGTCAAGCTAGTAAAGGTGCGTATGATGTTGCTGAGGATACAGGCGAAGAAGAAGAAGAAATGCTTGCATCTGCATCACAAGATGTTTCTGATAAACAAAAAGAATTAGAAGAAAAACGTCTTCTACTAGAAATAGAACAAAGAAAACTAGAGCAACAAATTGCTGAGCAAAACAGAAGAAAAGCTGAATTTGAAGCAATGCGTGCTGCAGAATTAAAAGAGCAATCATTAATAAAGTCTAAAGCAGAATTAGCTTTACAAAAATTAGAAACTGCATTACAAGAGCTAAGCGTTGTATTAAACGATGATGAAGCAAAATTTGAAGCTCAAGACTATGTAAGAAGTGAAAACGAATTAATTAATGAGTCTCTAGGTGATACAAAGAATTTTTATGTAAACAGAGCAAAAGAACTTACCAAAACAGCAATGCAACAATTTGCTAGCTATAACGCACAATAAAAATAAAATGAAGTAATTACTTAATTTTATTTTGTAGCCCCAAAATAAAATTTTTACAAACGACATCTGTAATTAGATGTCGTTTTTTTTGTTATTACATCCCCCATAATACTTACAACCCCGTGTACATTTAACCAAAAAACTTTCTTTTGTTTAACCTAATAATTTATAATAAGCTTTTTTGTGAAAGCGTAAAAAACTAATTTTAATAAATCAATAAAACTGTTTTAAAAATTACAAGCTATAATTCTAAAAGTTTCTAAAGAATATTTCATTATTATAAATAAGACAATCCTTTATTTGAAAATTCTACTATTTATGAGTACCTTTAATAATAAGGAGGAAGAAAAGTAAGTGGCAATTAGCAAATGACTATGTCAAAAAAAATGTTTTATAGAATCATATTAATACCAATATTAATAGGATTACATTCTTGCTCAAAATCACAACCACTTACTCAATCTGAGAAGGATTGGTTAGTAACCAACGATAGCATTACCATTGCATTATTCTCCTATTATGCACCCTATCAATTCATTAATGAAAATGATGAAATGGATGGGATTCTAATTGATTATCTAGCCCACATAGAAAATAAGATTGACTACAAATTTCGTAGAAAAATATACACAGATTGGTTTCAATTAATAAAAGACACAGAGGAAGATAAAGTCGATGTCGTTTTAGAAATTCAACAAACAGCTAAGCGAAGCACATATCTTAATTTTTATTCTAAACTTTTTGAATCTAGCCAAGTAATTGTAACGCGAAAAGATAGAAACTATGGTGATGAGCTAAGGGATTATAAAAATAAAACCATTACTACCCCTATTGAATATTCTATCACTGAAATTCTCAGTAAGCATGAGAAAAATTTAAAACTTATTCCTAAAACAAATGATATAACGTGCCTTACCTTAGTAAGTCAAGGTAATTATGATGCATATATTGGTCCCAAGGCTGTAGCCAACCATCTGATAAAGAGAGAAAACCTTGAGAACCTTAAAATCGTTGCAGAAATAGATCGAAAATACACCTATTCTCCTAGTCTCGCAGTACAGAAAAACAACAAAACTCTAAATAGAATCTTCGCAAAAGTAACTAAAGGAATTACTGATGAAGATATGAAAATAATATATGATAACTGGCTCTATAACCCTATTATACCCTTTTATAAAAAACCACATTTCTGGATGTTTATTACGGTTATTATATTATCTATATTATCCATAATCCTATTTCTTAATCACTACTTAAAGCATCTTATTAAACAAAAGACTAAAGAATTAAAAATTGCCAAAGAAAGAGCAGAAGAGAGTAACAAATTAAAGACCTCATTTATTCATAATATATCTCATGAAGTGAGGACCCCTATGAATGGTATTATAGGTTTCTCAGAATTACTGAACGATCCAGAAATTACTCCGAGTGAGCAAAAAGAATACTCAAAAATAGTTAGGAATAGTAGTAAGCAACTTATTAATATAATTGATAGTATTATTGAAATTTCGAAATTAGAAACTAATCAAGTAGAGGTACATTTAGAAGAGGTGAATATCAATGATACTTTAAAAGAATTGTTTTCTGATTTTAATAATAAAGCCAAACTCAAAAAAATTAAACTTAACCTTAACAATTATATACGAGAGGATCAATCTATCATTCTGATGGATAAGATGAAAGTTGATAAAATTCTATTCAATTTAATGGATAATGCACTTAAGTTTACCAAAAAAGGTGGTATAGAAATTTTTTCTCAAATACATGATAACAAATCACTTATAATAAGTATTAAAGATACAGGAATAGGTATAGATCCTAAAGATCAAGAATTAATATTTAGAAACTTTTCGCAATCAGAAAAAGAGGTTACAAAAAGTTATGATGGATTGGGATTAGGATTATCTATTGCTTTAAAAAGCGCAAAATTAATTAACGGTACTATTACCTTTGAGTCTACTCAAAACAAAGGTTCTTGCTTTACGCTAACCATACCATATCATCCCATTTTTAATCCTAACTCAATCAATTCCTCAGAAAATGATTCTAAAATTACAAATACCCCTATAAAACAAGTTATTCTTATTGTTGAAGACGGTAACGTGAATTTTTTATTTCTAAAAACTCTTTTATTAAAAATGAAAGAATATAAATTTGTAATACATAGAGCAGAAAATGGAAAAGAAGCGGTAGATATTTGTGAGAACAATGAACATATTGATTTAATACTAATGGATATTAGGATGCCAATAATGGATGGGTATACCGCTACCAGAAAAATAAAAAAAATCAGACCAGGTATTCCTATCGTAGCCCAAACTGCATATTCTACAAAAGAAGATATACAAAAAGCACTCAATGCAGGCTGTGACGACTTCGTTTCTAAACCTGTAGATCAAAAACTCCTAAAACCGATAATTAATAAATATTTTTCTTTTCTCTCTAAATAGATCTTTGCGGTATCATGACAATTCTTCAAGAATACTTGGGTTTTCTTAACAGCAAACCCTTATTTGACAACTCATCTTTTTTTGAGTTTCCTCAATTCAATATAGAAAGCATTAAAAAAAAACCTTTTCCTAAGAATTTAGATATTACTATCCAAGAAAATCAAGTATTAGGTAAAAGAATAGAACATTTTTTTGAGTACGCTGTTAACGCTTCTGAACAATATAAAATCATCGATAAAAACATACAAGTATTTAACGGTAAAACTACGATTGGAGAAATCGATTTTTTAGTACAGGATGTAAATACAAAAGAAGCAATACATATAGAGTTGGTATACAAATTCTACGTATATGATCCAACCATCGATAGTGAACTTGAGAGATGGATAGGTCCCAATAAAAAAGATTCTTTATTACAAAAAGTAGCCAAGCTAAAAACTAAACAACTTCCGTTACTTTATAAAAATGAAACTAAAAATTTGTTAGAAACTATGGGGCTAAATGTTCAGGAAATCAGTCAACAAGTTTGTTATATTGGTAACCTTTTTATTCCTTTTTCTTACAACACCAAAAAAATCCCTGAAATTAATAATCAATGTATTGTAGGGTTTTGGATTGCTTTTAACATGTTTACAGTCGACAATTACGGGCACTATGAATTCTATATCCCTCCTAAAAGAAGCTGGATGATTAATCCACAAAATAATACAACTTGGTATTCTTATACCGATATTCTAGTTCAAATTAAAGAATCTATACTTCTTAAGAAATCACCCTTGGTGTGGATAAAAGAAACTACCAATAATTCATTTAATCGATTCTTTATTACTTGGTGGTAAATAAAAATCCTAAGTTACCAATGATACTACACCATACCACAATAATCCCTATAAAACGCTATCCTAGATCATTGTGATATGATATAAACCTAGTAAGTAACCAAAAAAATCTATAAAAACGACGATCAAGAGGGTTACCTTCTATTTTTTTATTAAAGGTCTCTAATATAACTCCCATAAAGATCCTTAAATTGAAAACCTTCTGAAAGCCTATACTTACTTAACTTTTTATACTCTACCAATCCCCATAGCAAAAATTCCTTCATAAAATAGCTGTCCTCACTATTAATATCAGATTGATATTCTTTTATCAGGTCATTTAATGGTGCGATAGAATCTAATTTTTCCTTATATAATGTATCTGGTATATCGTCCAATAATTCAAAACCACTCTGATCAAAAAACCAATTTATCAATTCTTGAAAAGGACTCTCATAGTCCTCTTTTTCTAATTTTTCTATTTTAGGAAAATAATCAGAGAACATTGTCTTAACTGCATCAGAAATTAAAGAAAGTGCAACTGTTGCGGCTCCTTCCTGTTCTCCTTCATATACTAATTCTACTTTACCAGTAATTGCAGGAACAATCCCCATAAAATCACTTAATCGTAATGTTGTTCCTTCTTGCCCCGACTGCAACGCTCTATGTTCGGCAGCACTCAATAAGTTTTGATAAGCAGTAATACTCATTCTTGCACTCACACCACTTTTATGATCTATAAACTCACTATCACGTGCTTCGAAACCTATTTGTTCTAACAAGTATTTTGCCAACTCTGGTACATGCACAAGGTTTGATTGCCTAGAATCAAGTTTTGCTTCTTGTTGTGTAATCGTTTTAGCTACTTCTATTGTTTCTGGATAATGTGTAATTATCTGAGATCCGATTCTATCTTTTAACGGTGTTACAATACTTCCTCTATTTGTATAGTCTTCTGGGTTGGCTGTAAATACAAATTGAATATCTAATGGTAACCTAAGCTTAAAACCTCTAATTTGAATATCGCCTTCTTGCAAAATATTAAATAGTGCCACTTGTATTCTTGCTTGTAAATCTGGTAACTCATTGATTACAAAAATACTTCTATTTGCACGAGGTATCATACCAAAATGTATTACTCTATCATCAGCATAACTTAGTTTTAGATTTGCAGCTTTAATAGGATCCACATCACCTATAATATCAGCGACAGTAACATCAGGAGTTGCTAACTTTTCTGCGAATCGATCTGATCTATGTAACCAACCAATAGGGGTATCATCTCCCATCTCCTTTATTAAGTCTGTGGCATATCTAGATATAGGAGCAAGAGGGTCATCGTTAATTTCTGAACCTTCAATAACAGGAATCCACTCATCTAAGAGGTTAATCATTTGTCTTGCCAAACGTGTTTTTGCCTGACCACGAAGTCCTAATAAATTTATATTATGTCTAGAAAGAATTGCTCTTTCTAATTCTGGTATCACAGTATTTTCGTATCCATGAATCCCTGTAAAAGTTTGTTCTTTGTTTGCTAGTTTATCCCTTAAGTTATTCCTAAGTTCATCCTTAATTGAAATACTTGTATAGCCAGCCTCTTTTAGCTGACCCAATGTTTTTATGTTTTCAAATTTCATATAATTATCTTTTAGAAGGAAATCAAAATATTGTATTAAGTGTTATTACAAAGAGTAATACATATAAGACCAATGGGATCGTATAGTATAGCACTTAATTTTTCTCCTTCTTTTGGGTATCATTGATTTATAATTATCCTTTAATTCTTTTTTTTCTATTTGACTCATAATCCTCAAAAATCATTTCACCTAATCCTTTTAAACCGGTATAGAACGCCTTACCTTGATTAGCTTGTGTAAACTCTCTTACAAACTTCATTAAATAAGGGTCTTGCGCAATCATAAAAGTAGTTATAGGGATATGAAGTTTTCTAGCCTGCTGGGCCATCATATAACACTTGTTGACGATATGCATATCCAGTCCATTACTATTTTTATAGTATTGACCATCAGGCATTCGCAGACAACTTGGTTTTCCATCTGTTATCATAAAAATTTGTTTATTCGTATTACGCTTTCTGCGCAGCATATCCATGGCAAGTTGCAACCCTGCCACAGTATTTGTATGATATGGTCCTACTTGTAAATAAGGTAAATCTTTGATTGCAATTGGCCAAGCATCATTTCCGAATACCAATATATCTAGGGTGTCTTTTGGATATCTTGTTGTAATAAGTTCTGCTAAAGCCATAGCAACTTTTTTTGCCGGAGTAATACGGTCTTCGCCATACAAAATCATACTATGACTGATATCTATCATCAATACTGTACTCATTTGTGCTTTGAACTGAGTCTCTTCTACAACAAGATCATCTTCGGTAAGGTTTAAGTCTCCAATACCATGGTTTATTTGTGCATTTTTAAGACTTTCTGTTATAGATATACGTTCTAGAGAATCTCCGTATTGATATCCTCTAAATTCACCAGAATGCTCATCTCCTCTTCCTATATAACTTGTCCTATGATTTCCTGATCCACTGCGTCTTAGTTTTCCGAAGATTTGATCCAACGCCCTTTTACGAATTGCCTGCTCTGTTTTAGCAGTAATAGAAATACCTGACTTTCCGTCGGGTTTTATCTCTTCTCGAATATATCCCTTCTTCTTTAGATCTTCTACAAAATCATCGAGTGTGTAATCTTCGCTTGTTAGCTTATACTCGCGATCTAACTCTTTCATCCAATCTAATGCTTCATCAAGATCACCAGAAGTATGCGTTATAACTTCTTGAAAAATATCAAAAAGCTTATCAAATATGGATTCTTCTGGAGATTCATAGATTTTAAAAGAAAAGCCTTTTTTAATTTTTTTTTTCTCTCTCATAAGTTAAAGTTAGTACATTTTTCAAAAAAAAAGGAATATGTACGCATATATGAACTTATAATTAACATTTGTTTGAGGAAATAAAAAAGAACTATAGTAGCTGAAAGATTATAATTCTATTGAAGTATTAAAATTAGTAACCTTCATATACTAGAATATCTCTACTGATCATGAGATGCATAGCAGTAAGAAATTTCAAAAACAAGATTTTTCCTTGAGTAAAGGAACTATTATTATGTATCTACATAGTTCCTTCAATGAGGTGCAAAATTGTTCTTTTTATTTAAACAGATATCATAATAAGAATTAAAATTTAATAAATATTACATTTATTTTAACAAAACAATATTATATCAAAGAGCGATAAAGCATTAATTTTATAAATACCCCTTTTTTAAGATATTGCAATTATCCAAAGTACTAAGACAAACTTTATGAATATATATAAACCCTATGTAATTACGTAGAATATAAAATTGATACAACTATGTAATTTACAAAATCGAAAGATTATGAAAAATTACGTACTTATCATCTTATTCATGTTTTCAGGTATAATATCGTATCCAAAGACACCAATAGGTGATCAAATATATTCTAAGCATACTCCTACCCTATTTCAGACTCCAAAAGATCGTGAATTATCTACTCAAGAGGTTAAACAAAGAGGTATTGACCTTATGGTCAATCGAATTATCGAAAACCAGAATGAAATTGATTTAAAAAAAATGGCACGGTCTTCTATTTTTGAAACATCTTATGGTTTTCGATGGAAAATGGTAAATCTTCATACTGGAAAAATTATTATTGTTAAAGTAAATAAAGACTTCGAATTAATCTCTATCCGAAAAAGTGACGCTTCTAAAGCAATGATACCCTAACCCATTTGATATTCATGTAATCAAAAGTAAAGCCTATTGCATTAAAACTTACATTACTCTAAAAGTATGATCGTTAAGAGAAGTGGGCTTTAATTAAAATTATTTTGGTTTACCTAAGTGAATATATATACCTTTACTAATAATCCTAATTCTGATATAAAATAACTATAGAAGAATTAGCTTTATAATGTACTATAAGTATATATCCATATGATCGTTCTTAAATGCAAATGACCTTCAATATCAAAAAAACAGGACTTGTATTGGGTCCTTTACTTTTTTTTCTAACATTATTTTTTTTTCATCCTGATGGGTTATCCATAGAGGCAAATGCTATTTTGGCTAGTACCTTATGGGTTGCAATTTGGTGGATTACTGAAGCCATTCCTATTGCTGCTACTTCTTTGTTACCGATTGTTTTGTTTCCTTTATCTGGTGGATTAGATATTAAAAGCACGACAGCTGCCTTTGGTAACCACACAATTTTTCTGTATGCCGGTGGGTTTATTTTGGCTATTGGGATAGAACGTTGGGGCTTGCATAAAAGAATTGCCTTAAATATCATCAATGCCATAGGAACCAATATAAAGACTATGATCTTGGGTTTTATGATTGCAACGGCCTTTTTGTCAATGTGGATATCAAATACAGCCACTTCTGTGATGATGTTACCCATTGGTATAGCTATAATCAATGCACTTACTGATAACCCTGAGACGATAGAAAATGAAAATAAAATCTTCGGAAAAGCATTGATGCTTAGCATTGCATATAGTGCATCTATAGGCGGTATTGCTTCTCTAATAGGTACACCAACTAACCTTATCCTAGCAAATATTGTAAAAGAAGCTTATAATTATGAAATTACATTTGTTAATTGGATCATCATAGGATTACCTATTTCTGTCCTCTTACTTATCATTTGTTGGTATTATTTGGTTGAAGTTGCATTCTCTTTTAAGCAAAAACAATTTCCTGGTGGCAAAGATGAAGTAAAAAGTCAGTTACAAAAATTAGGAAAACTCTCTTATGAAGAAAAATGGGTATTAGTTATCTTCGTTTGTACGGCCTTAGCATGGATCTCTAGGTCCTTTCTTCTTCAACCTATATTTCCTGCTATAGACGATACCATTATTGCTATAACTGCGGCGATCTTACTGTTTTTAATTCCGAGTAAGAAAAAAGGAATACCGCTAATGGATTGGAAATCTGCCGTACAGCTTCCATGGGGTATCTTATTACTTTTCGGAGGTGGACTTTCACTAGCCATTGGTTTCAAAACATCTGGACTTGCTCTTTGGATTGGAACTCAAATGATCCTCTTACAAGGAACATACCTCATTCTTTTGCTTATCATTATTATTGCCATGGTCAATTTTTTAACAGAAATCACATCGAATGTTGCAACCACTTCTATGTTACTTCCCGTATTGGCTTCTATGGCATTATCTCTAGATATTCACCCTTTTATACTAATGATTGGTGCAACAATATCTGCATCATGTGCTTTTATGCTGCCTGTGGCCACACCACCGAATGCAATCGTATTTGGAGCAGGATACTTAACCATTCCTGATATGATAAAAAAAGGATTCTGGTTGAATATTTTATCTATTGTTATTATTACAATTCTTGTGTATTATGCCGTTCCTTATTTTTGGGAATTTGATGCTTTTTCGTTTCCCGAAACATTTAGAAACGAATAAAAAAGGAAAAATAACTATAATATCAATAATCACATTTTCGTATTTATTGTATCCCAGTCAGGATTGCCTTCACTGTTTCATAATCCTCCTCATACTCCCAATATACAATTCTATTAAAGGCATATGAAATTAAAATAAATTTTTCACTGACCGAAAAAATCCTGTCTACAGCAACCAACTTTTTTGATGCTGTATCAACTTGCACTTCCTCTGTAATTTCCTGGTTTTCTGAATCATAACCATGTACAACTGTATGGTTTTTAAGAGTAAGTTCTATATATTTCATTACTTTTTATATTACTTAATAATAGTATTTAGAATTTAAATAAGAGTTGGTATAAATGTAATTGATTTCATCTTAACAACTATTTAAGATCTCTTTATTTTGATTATAAGTATTTTAATATCTCAATTTTAACTAAAAAAATGTTTCGTTTCGCTTTTCAACTACTGACTATTATTTTCTGTATTTCTGCTTTTGCACAGAAAAAAAACACCATTATTTATACAGGTAATATGGGAGTCTTGATTTATAATGATCGATTTTCTGTATTAATTGATGGGCTTCATGAAGAATATGGTGTTGATTATGTATTTCCTTCTCAGGAGCTAGTAAAAAAAATTAATACCAAGTTTAAACCCGACGTAATTTTATTTACACATCATCACGGTGATCATTTTAGTAATCGATTAGCCACAGAATATTTACAAAATAATTCTGAAGCACTACTTTTTGGTCCTAAACAGGTTACCAAAAACCTCTCTGAATTCGGAAAAAGAATTACTACTATTAATACAAAAAATTATGATAAACAAACCCAGAAATTAAAGAATACAACAATAACAGGTATGAAACTTAATCATGTCGGAAAAAGGCACGAAGCAGTCCAAAATGTTGGGTATATCATAGAACAAAATAAAATAAGGATACTTCATGTAGGAGACACCGACTGGTTTGAAGAAATCAATTTATTCGAACAACTAAGTTTATCAAGCGAGAATATTGATATTCTTATTCTTCCGTACTGGATGCTATTGCAAAATAGTGCCCCCGAATTGATCAAAAAATATATACACCCTAAACACTTAATTGCAACTCATATACCTCCTAAAATAGAAAACAATGAGCTTTTAGAATTACGAAAAAAATATAAAAACATCCATCTTCTTACCAATATCGAACAAGAAATACACTTCTAAACTTTTATAAAAATTACAAAGAAAAAATTGCTTTTTACCATTCTCATACTATGGCAGTCATAAGACAAGATTGCCTGTTTTAACTCTTTTTGGGTACAAATACTTTGTCATAAAACAAAACTACATTATCTTACAGTATTCAAAAAAGTTACTCAAATCATAAAATTATGAAAACACTAAAAACAACAATCCTTATTGGTGTTATAGGATTAGCAACCATAGTAAGTTGTAAAAAAGAAAAAAAAGAAGTAGAAGTAATTAAAAAAGAAGATATCATAGAATCTGTAAAAGCGGCTGCAGAGGAAAAAATTGAAAAAGCCAAAAAAAAGTTATCAATAACTCTAGAACCCAAAAATGACAGCAATATAACAGGATCAATAACCTTTACAGAAACAGAGGGGATTGTAAATATGGTAGCAGAGGTAAAAGGTCTTGCTGAAGGAGAACATGCTATTCATATCCATGAAAAAGCAGATTGCTCTTCTGCTGATGGTAAATCTACGGGCGGACATTGGAATCCTGGTTTAACTCCACATGGTAAATGGGGTGCAAAAGAAGGGTACCATAAAGGTGATATTGGAAATTTTAAAACTGATGCCTCTGGAATAGGAAATATTACTTTTGCGACAAACGAATGGTGCCTAGGCTGTGATGACGAAAAAAAGAATATTATTGGTAAGGCAATTATTGTACATCAAGGAACCGATGACTTTACTTCTCAACCCTCTGGTGCAGCAGGTAGTAGAGTAAGTTGCGGAGCTATAATACAATAGCCAAACAGTATTCAAACACCAAGCAAAACCAGTAGCAACAACATCCCTTTCTGAATAAAAAACTCATTAATAATGTTCATTTAGAAAGCTACTGAAAAGGATGAAATGCATTCTTTATTTACAAAAAATCATATATGAGTCTGCTCCCAGAGTAGACTCTTTTTATGTAAACTAATAAAAGTACTGTTACTAATTCTAGATATTTATTTTTGGATAAATCTTACTAGAACTAAAAAACCCAACCTAGTGAGTTTCTATTTTAATTGGTGCCTTATCTAAGGTATAATCACTCAGTAATATATCTGCCTCTTCTCTTGTAAGTTCTTTCAACTCAAAACTTTTTTTGGTTTCTCTTTCTGATAAAATTGATCTCATCAAAATTAACCTAAAGGCTTCTTTTCGTTTCTCTAGATACTCATCTGTATCGTTTTTTAAAGAAAATTTGGTATATGAATCTGCCATTGCAGACCACACGGTTATTCTTTGGTCAGGATTAGCATTTTTTTTGATAGTCACTATAAATTCATCTAGCGATTCTGGATATACTTCGCTAAATATTTTATGTAGTCGATGAATTTTATCCAACTGCCCCTTAGTTAATGACGTATCGACCATCTCTTCTTTAAAATTTTCTTTTACTATTTTTTGATAATCTGTCGGCCCTTGTTTCTTGTGCTGACAAGCAAAAAGGGTAATGCATATAACCATCCAAAATACGGAACGAATTTTCATAATACTGATTTGTTTATGGTATTATTTATTATAGTAAAATGATTAAAACAAAAATAAGCTAAAATTGAATACTGGATATAACATAAATAATAAGTAACCAGATTGTAGAATACAGTACTACTACAAAACAAGGGAATCCTTTTGATTGATATACTAAATACATCTCATAATAAAATCCAAAAATATCTATAAACAACTTATAACTAGAGACAATGCTTAAAAGTATATTGTATCAATAAAAAAACCTATGAAGCGAGCTTCATAGGTTCTAGACATAACGAGCAAACCTAATGTCAAAATCATTCAAAGTTTTAAGTAGAGCTTCTATAAAGCAATTTTTTCTTGTTTTTTGATGTATAATACATGGCTAAAATATGCCGAAATACCACAAACTATTAAAAAGATTGCGCCAATCATAGCTGCCTTTTTAGGATCTGCTCCACCATATGTACCTTGTTCAATTGAGGGTGTAACAATCCAAAAAAGAACACTTAACCCTATTAAAGCAAAAGCCATCTTTTGTGTTAACTCTTTTTTCATAAATGCAAAAACTACTATTACTAATGCTAGTAAGCCCAAAATATAGCTCAAAATTGTAGATATACTAGCCATTGAGGTAGATGGAAATTCTTCCATTTTTTCTTGGGTCTCTTTTACCAAAGCCTCTATTTCTGGATTCATATTGGCAGTATCCTCATACGTTTTCAATGTTTTTTCTATATTTATTTTTGCCTCTTCGACCTTTTCCATTTCGTCATTAAGTTTAAATGATGTTGCTACAGTCAATGGTGCACCTATTAAAAAAGTTAATACCATAGTAATAAGGGTTAAAATTCTCATAATTGTTTTTTAAATTATTAATTTCTATAAGCACAAAATAATGAGTTCACGGTATCAAAAATTGGTCAATCTACCTCACAAATCGGTCAATTTTATATAATTGAATTCTCATATAGACAAAACATTAAGACTACTACCTCATATCGTAATTATGAAAAAGATATTAATATCTAGATAAACCATTTTGCCCCCATCTACTTTCCTTAATTCATATTGCTAATTAAAATTTTGTTATGAGATATAGAAATAGCATAAATATGAAGGTTTTATAGTCTTAAGCAATACTATTAGCAGCGGTTTATTACTGTAATGATTTTTCTAGTACATCATAAAAGTGTTTTTTCTTTTATTTTATAACCTCCCATCTCATATGAGGTTAATTACTTTCTAGAGGAACCGAATTGATAACTATTTATAACAATTACAGAACAGAGTTTCGCCAAAAAAAGTAACTTTGTAGCAAACCTTAACCAATGAATCCTTCAACTTCTGGTTGGATAGAAAAACTTTTAAAGAATTTGGACGATGATTCTAAATTCTCTCAATGGTCAATGGATCAATCATATCTTGATCTTAGGCGAGTTGGCTTTATATATGGAAATTCTATAGATATCATTGTTTCTAATGTTTCTGATATTTTATATTCAGAAGAAGAAAAGACCAAAATTAATTTGGTTGCTGCTCTAATTGTTACTTATTACGAAACTATCGAAAACTCGGATAAAGAAGACTGCATTGATGCCCTTTTACAATTTTATAGTTTTTTGGATACTAAAAAGTCGTTCTTTTCTCTTTCAAATGTTCTAGGTGGCAACAAATCAGAAAAACTAGAAAAAGTTATTCATACTCGTATTCAAACCAATGAATCTATTTTTCAGAAAAACTTTAGTCACCTATTAACCAATGCATTATTATATATTGATGTCTTGGCCTTTGATTATTTTCTGATTCACCATACCGATCCCTTTGAATATGCCGCAAAATTAGAAGAAACCCTTGTGAACACTGTTTTTTTGGCACTAAACTCTAAAAATGAGAAAGATACCTATGATGAGCTTTTAGTAAAGCTATTTTCTTCTTCTGTTCGATATACAAATATCTCTACAGAAGACCAGGCAAGTTTTGATTATATAGAATTGGATCCTTATACAGACGAAATAGAGAAAAAATACATTATGGATCTTACTAGTTTAGCTGTTTGGAATGATCAAAAAATGGATAAAGGAGAACAAAGTTTTATGTCGGCTCTTGGTACAGAATTGCAATTATCAGATTTTGTAATAAAAGAATCAATTGATTTGGTTCGTATTTTTATAAAAGAACATAGAGATGATATTTCCTTTTTTAATTATTCTCACCCGGCATTGCATTTTTATCAACAAACGCACAGAACAGTTAACATTCTTATTTTAAGAAATAAAAAAAGATTAATCAAAGAAATAACTGAAAGTAAAGATCTCATGATTTTGTTGGGACAATCGGCGGTTAGAGATTTGTCTAAAGAAGAAAAGCAACAGGTCAAAAAACAACTATTAGATATATGCAAAACAATACCTTCTCTGGCCATATTTATTTTACCCGGAGGGAGTCTTTTATTACCATTATTAGTTAAGTTTATCCCGCAATTATTACCTTCTGCATTTAACGAAAATAGATAAAATTTTAGTTTAGTTAATTGAAACTATTACTATCTAATGCTGCTCAAAGGATTATATTCAACTATACATCTAATTTTTCTAATTCGGCATAGTTCTTCTTTAATCGACTTGTAAGAATACCGTAAATTACTCTATAGAAAAGCGCTATTAATCCCACAAATATTAAAGTAACCAAAAGTGTTATAGTAATGATTAGCCATATCGGTGGTTGACTCTCTAATGGGTTTTCATTTAATCCTTCGGTAAACAATAATACATAAGCCATTGTTGTAATCATGACCATTGCAAAAAGGCTAATATTTACAAATATATATTGCTTTACCGTTTTTCGTGTTTTAATAATATTTCTCATTAATACCTTGGCAGAATCGGTAGATGCGATTTTTTTATAATTTAAGTAAAACCTAACTATGAAGTATATCAAAATACTATATGAAATGATAGATATGATCAAAGAAAAATTATCTAAAACGGTCCCCTTTTCTATATGATCAAAATGCGTATGAACATTATTCATTTTAAAGACGATATCTAACGAAGCCCATAAAACAAATTCTAGTATGCTAATAATAAATATCCAACGAACAATCGATGAAGATTTTTTTAATATCATTGAGTAAATATCTTCATAGGATAGTTTAGGTAGCTCATGCTCCCTACTCTTCCAGTCCTTTTTTAATAATTCTAATTCATCCATGATGGGGTTACGGATTTAATATTTTTTTTAATTTCGTTTTAACTCTGTTCATCTTTACCCGAGCATTTACTTCACTAATACCCATTGTATCAGCTATTTCTTTATACGATCTATCTTCTAAGTAAAGAAAGACCAACGCCTTTTCTATATCATTTAACTGTTTTACTGCAGCGTACATTAACTTTAACTGTTCTTCTACTTCACTATCATATTCTTCTGCCTTAATTCTAAAATTCATAGTATCAAGATCTGTTGTCTTAATACTTCTTTTAGATTTTCTGTATAAAGTAATTGCAGTATTTAATGCTACTCGATACATCCAGGTACTGAACTTAGAATCCCCTCTAAACTTAGGGTATGCTTTCCAAAGTTGAATAGTAATTTCCTGAAACAAATCGTTGTGCGAGTCCGGATCATTTGTATAAATGCGACATACCTTGTGCACAATATTTTGATTTTGCTCAAGATGGGTTACAAAATTATGTTCTAGTTCTTTATTCACTGTGGCTAATTACATTATATAAGTAGACAAAAAATTAATTTTGTTACAAAAAATAAAAATAAAATTTGATGTGATCTATTAATACTAATCTATCTTATTGAACTTTAGCACACTTAAACTTTAATTCAAAATAAAATAGTGTGTTGTTTTATCTTTTTTTATTAATTTTAAAACATAGAAGCAATTTAGACTTCTTAACTTAAAATAGCTATTGATCCGCAAATGCCCCATTTTTAAATAAAATCATACATCAATAGTACTACCTCCTTTTTTAGTTCATAAGAAAACACATCGTTATAACCTGTAGTAAGGATACTGACATTTCTGGTGTCTAATAATGATTCTTGATATCATCAAAATGTTAGAGTACAATAACTAACATAAACTCAAAAAAAAATGAAGTGTTTTCTTGTAGGCGGACATAAAGATTTACTTGATAGTGTAGAAACGTACTTACAAACTAATTTCTTTTACATTTCGATCTGCGCAAAATCAGCATACGATGCTAACACTCAAAAAATGATTGATTTATCAGAACCTAATCTTATTATTTTTGATGTTGATATCAATACTGAAATTCCTCTAGAAATATACAGAAAAGTTAAAAGTGCTTCTATAGATATGCTAGCCATGATACCAAAAGATCAAAACATCATGGACTATCTTAATAAAAAGGATATCGCCTATATTACAAAACCCATTGATCATTCGGCTTTACGATTTTATATTAACACCGTATATTCTAAAAGGTCTAAAGAGGAAGAATTGCAACAAATTCTCACACGAATACGCAATACAAATCCAAAAAAAAGAATTGCTATCCCTCAAGAAAAAGAAATACAAATGATCTCTACCAATGATATTTTGTATATCGAAGCTGATATAAATTATTGTCTGGTATACTTAAGAGAAAAAAAAACTATTTGTGTTTCTAAAACATTAAAAAGCTTTGAACAGCAATTATGTAACAATCATGAATTTTATCGTATACATCAATCATATCTTATTAACCTTAATCATATCAATAAAGTAACAAAAACAAAACTCCCACAAGTATCTATGATCAATGGAGATATTTTAACGATTTCACGTTCAAAAAAAACCGCTTTCCTAAAATTAATTCTTAACTAAACCAGATATTCTTGATACTGTAACTAACCATATTAATAGTTGTATCATCTCTCATAATTCGGTTAAGTTAACAGGCTAATATTTTGAAGATAACTGGATAAAAATAAAATCATCGTCTAAATAGTAGATCTTAGACGATGATTTTTCAACCTAACTTAATTTAACAAGAATTTCTGTATTCCAAAACAGGAATTAGCCCATAAGCCTATATTGTTATATAAAGTATCTCAAAAATTATGAGATTTACCTATACTACCTTATCATAGTATTAACTCTTCTTCTTCATTCTAAACAATTCTATTTTTATTACTACAAAAAAACTGGCTATCAATAAATTAAAAAACTTATTTTTTAGTTTTCATATAGTGACCAAGCATATCACTGCTAGAGAAATAGAAATGAGAAATATCATATATATATCTATTTTTTTCATGACTTTTTTATTAAAAATTATAGTTAAAGAAGCCCCCTACCTCATTCATCAAAAAAGAAAATCTTATTTACTTTTATTTGTTTTTAAGCAATGATCCATCCAAATTTTTACAGAGCATATCCTTTGGCTCTGTTATATCTGTACTACTAGATTTTGATATATCTTGGGCAAATAAGTTATTTGCAGTAATTAAAAATATTATAATAATAAAAGTAAAAATAACATAGCTCTTTTTCATAACGTACGAATTTAGGTTAAACAGTGTTTGTATATTTGGGTATACTTATCTTTAATAATACCTTTTACGTTTCAAAAGAAAGACAAGATTCTCTTAGGGGTAGCGAAACAAAAAATTAGATTAACAATTTGTTAACACTAAATTGAGTATTTATATCTGTTAAGCAAAAATTCAATTATTATTTAGTTGATATTAATAGGTATTTAAGCCAATCGAGTTATTATCTGGTAGTAATTAAGACTATAAAAAATTCATAAAACTCAACAAACAACATTTTAAACATAATTATATTACGGTTAAACCATATTTATAGTAATGAAAAAAAATAAAAGCATAACTTTTTTACAATAAAACGAACTCAATACCACATAAATAAAGTATGGTTTTAGAGTCAAATCGCATCCTTTTTTGTTAAAAAGAAAAGGTTTTGATAAAAAGTAACATTCACTAAGTATATTAATATTTAACAGGTTATTTTTGTAAAATAATACATGCAATATGAATATTCCCTTTACTAATTTACCAAGATTAGTTATTATTGGTGGTGGCTTTGCTGGGGTAGCTCTGGCAAGAAAAATGATTAAAGAAGATGTACAATTGGTAGTATTAGACCGCCATAATTACCATACTTTTCAACCTCTTCTTTATCAAGTATCTACTTCATCACTAGAGCCTGATTCTATTGCATATCCATTGCGTAAAATTGTAAAAAGAGGTAAGAATACCTTTTTTAGAATGGCAGAAGTACTTTCTATAGATCCAGATACTCAAAAAGTATCTACCAATATAGGAGATATATCTTATGACTATTTGGTTATTGCCACAGGAGCGAGAACTAATTTCTTTGGTAATAAGACTATAGAGCATAATGCAATGAGAATGAAAAACCTTCCTCAAGCTCTTAATTTAAGGAGTTTAATGCTTGAAAATCTTGAGCAAGCGGTAATTACAGAGGATCATGAAAAAAGAAAAGAACTATTGCGTTTCGCTCTTGCAGGTGCAGGTCCAACGGGTGTAGAGCTAGCAGGAGGAATTGCAGAATTAAAACTAAATGTACTTCCTAGAGATTATCCTGATATGAATTTTGATGATATGGAAATACATCTTATTGAAGGAGCTTCGCGAATACTGCCCCCCATGAGCGAACATGCTTCAGAGAAAGCTACTAAATTTCTCGAAAAATTAGGAGTTCATATTCACCTAAATACGCAAGTAACACAATATGAAGATAATCTGGTATCAACTAATACCGATCTGTCTTTTAAAACAGCTACCTTTATTTGGTCTGCAGGTGTAACCGGAGCTCCTGTTTCTGGAATAAAAGCTGAATCTTTGATACCTAGAGCCAATCGTTATAAAGTAAATCAATTTAATCAAATTGATGGATACGATACTATTTTTGCTATCGGAGATATTTCTGTAATGGAAACCAAAGAGTATCCCAAAGGACATCCTATGGTAGCACAACCAGCAATACAGCAAGGGAAACATCTTGCCAAAAACTTAAAACAACATTTACGCGGTAAACCCATGACACCTTTCCAATATTTTGACAAAGGGTCAATGGCCACCATTGGACGCAATAAGGCTGTTGTAGATATCGGAAAATTTAAATTTGGTGGTTTTTTTGCTTGGTTTATCTGGATGTTCATTCATTTATGGTTCTTAATAGGATTTAGAAATCGATTTATTACTTTATTTAATTGGAGCTATAATTATATAAACTATGATAAAGCTGCTAGGCTTATTGTGCGTTCTTATAAGAATCGTACCGATACCACAGAAAGAGTCTGAACAAATTAATTTATAAAATACTTGATAAGAACAATTAATACCAATGACCAAAATACAGTTCAGTCATTGCTTTTTACAATTGAGTAACATTCAATTCTGATTACCCTATAGATATTAGATTTTTGAAGCATCATTCAAAAAAACAATGTCTATATGAAACGAATACTCGTTTATCTTTTTATTTGTGTCACTATAAATACGATGGCACAGACAACAATTACAGGAAAAGTAACAGATCCATCATCAAACCCTATCCCTGGTGCTAATGTATATCTTGACGGAACCTATGATGGTGGAACTACTGATGAAAATGGATCCTTTTCTTTTACTACAACAGAAACAGGCGAACATACTTTGCTAATCTCATTTCTTTCTTTTGAAACATTTATGATGCTTAAGGATGTCTCAGAAATGAATAATTTACAAATCAAACTTCGTGAGGATGTCAATTCTCTAGGAAGTGTTGTTTTGAATGCTGGGACTTTCTCTGCGGGTGATAACAGTAAAGTCTCTGTCCTCACTCCTCTAGATATTGTAACTACTGCAGGAGCCGCAGGAGATTATATCGGTGCTTTACAAACACTACCTGGCACCTCGAATGTATCAGAAGATGGCAGACTCTTTGTAAGAGGTGGTGATGCAAGTGAAGCTAATATATATATAGACGGACAACGTGTCTTTCAACCTTTTTTATCTACCACAAATAATGTGCCTACAAGAGGTCGATTTTCTTCATTTTTATTTAAAGGAACTAATTTTTCTACAGGAGGATACTCTGCAGAATATGGAGATGCCTTATCAAGCGTTTTATTGCTAAATACAATTGACGAACCAGAACAAGAAAAAACAGAACTGCAATTTCTTAATGTAGGATTAGGAGCTGGGAATACTCAAAAATGGAAAAACAATTCGATCAGTGTAAATGCACTTTATATCAACCTAAAACCATATCAAAATATCATAACTGAACGCATAAACTGGATCAAACCCTATGAATCCTTATCAGGTGAGACTGTATATCGACATCACTTCGAAAAAGGTCTTTTAAAAATATATGGTGGTATTACATATTCTGATTTCGAACTGATTCAGGAAGATATTAATATAACTGAAGGCTTACAATTAGGAATAAAAAATAGAAATCTTTATCTGAATACTTCTTATACAGGAACACTTGGTAATGATTGGACTCTCAGTACAGGACTCAGTTTTGCAAATGATCACGAAGACATAACGATTACAAATACTGTAGTAGATGATCAGCAAAATAGCTTTCATGCTAAGGTTAAGCTCAAAAAAAGATTCAATAATCGTTTCAAACTAAGTTTTGGACTAGAACAATTTGTAAATGCATTTACAGAAAAAGTAAAAGATCCAAGCTTTGATTCTTTCGACACTACATTTAATAATAATAGCACAGCTGCTTTTAGTGAAGCTAATATCTTTTTCAATAAAAAATTGGCGATGCAAATAGGTATTAGAGGAGTCCATAATGCCCTACTTAATACCACTAAAATTTCACCTCGCACTTCTCTGGCATATAAAATCGCTCCAAAATCACAACTTTCATTAGCATATGGAGAGTTTTATCAATCTCCTGAGACAGATGTATTAAAATATGATCAAACTCTAGAACAACAACAAGCCTCTCATTACATCCTTAATTACTTATACCAAAACGATGGACGAACATTACGTGCAGAAGGGTATTATAAATCGTATAACAATTTGATCAAATACAATACCGAAAACCCCGAATTTGATAGTGTATATAGTAACCTTGGTGAAGGATATGCTTCTGGTATTGATTTATTCTGGAGGGACAATACATCGATAAAAAACCTTGATTACTGGGCTAGCTACTCTTATTTAGATACCAAACGAGACTATAAAAATTATCCAAATAAAGCAACTCCTAATTTTGCCGCAAAACACAACCTCTCTTTGGTAACAAAATATATGATAAATGATTGGAAATCCTTGGTAAGCGCAACCTATAACTTTGCATCAGGGAGGCCTTACAACAATCCCAATGAAACAGTTTTCTTAAACAGTAAAACAAAAAACTTTAATGCTCTTAATCTAAGTTGGGCATATCTTATTAGTAAACAAAAGATTTTATATCTATCAGTATCCAATGTATTGGGAACAGAAAATATTTTTGACTATCAATATACCGATACTCCGAATATCAATGGTGAATTTTCAAGAAGAGCTATTACACCCAGCGCAGATAGGTTTTTTATACTAGGATTCTTCTGGACAATCAGTGATGATAAAAATGACAATCAATTAGATAATTTATAAACACAAAACTCCTAAAAAACAACTCAATCCATTAAATCGACACTTCGGTAATAAATATTACTATAAAAACTAGAATCAAAGGATCTTTATATCATCAACAAAACAACATATCTATGAAAACTATTATAATACTCTTTTCGATCTTTACATTAACAATTGGTAATGCACAAACACCATATGAAAAAGGAATGTCAAAAGCCTTTGAACTATGGAAAAGCACAAAACAAGATGAAGCGATAAACCTCTTTGAACGTATCGCAAAAGCTGAAAAAGAAAATTGGTTGCCTTATTACTATGCAGCTCAAGTTCATATCACTACTACATTTGGCAATAAAAATAAAGAAGAAATAGAATCGAGATTAACAAAAGCCAGAGAATATCTTAATGAGGCCAAAACATGGTCAAAAGACAATGCCGAAATTTTAATTATGGAAGCATTACTAAATACCGCATATGTAGTTTATGATGGAGCAAATTACGGTATGACACTTTCACCAAAAATTGAAGAGTTATATAGAAATGCAAAACAAATAGAACCAGAAAACCCAAGAGCAATATTACAGCATGCCGAATGGAAAATGGGAGGTGCAAAATTCTTCGGAAAGGATCCGAATGTTTTTTGCCCTGAAATAGAAAAAGCTATATTGTACTTCGAAAAAGAATCTTCTGAAATTCCTTTTTACCCTGCATGGGGAAAAGACAGAGCTCAAAAAAGCTTAGAAAACTGTAGAAAATAAATGAACAATCTATTAAAATTAGTCAAAACAAGTATAATTATTACATTCTGTATTCAATTCGTTGATATGCTTTTTTCTATAGGGAAACCAATGACTTGGCAGGGAGAATTGAGAGATATACTAATTCATTTTATGTTTGCTTTTCCTCTTACCTTAGTTAATGGATATTATCATGATTTTCTGACTTTAAGGTATACTTGGGAGAAACAACCCAAAAAACGATTATGGTTTGGGGCAATTGGGTCTATAATTATCACAATGATTACCTTAGTTATTATACGATTGGTATTATTGGTAGGTATATATAATAAACCTTTTGACAAATTTATTGAAGACGAAAAACTAGAGTACTATTTGATTGGTTTTTTTATAACTCTAATCGTATCATTGTTTTTACACGCTTTCCATTTCTATAAAGAGTTACAAAACAGAAAAATTACCGAACAAAAGATTATTGCAGGAACGGCTTCTGCTAAGTTTACGGCTTTAAAAAACCAATTAGATCCGCATTTTTTGTTCAATAGCCTAAATGTATTGACTTCTTTAATAGAAGAAAATCCCAGAATGGCTCAAAAATTTACGACATCATTATCTAAGGTTTATCGCTATGTTTTAGAACAAAAAGATAAAGAACTTGTTACTGTAAATGAAGAATTAAAATTTGCAAAAACCTACATGACACTGATAAAGCTTCGTTTTGAAGATAGTATCATATTCGATATGCCAGAAAGTGCCGAAAACCCAGAAGCCAAAGTGGTTCCTTTATCATTGCAAATTTTGTTAGAGAACACTATCAAACACAATATAGTAACACCAAAAAGACCTTTACACATTAAAATCTATGAAAAAGATGATTTCCTTCTTGTAGAAAATAATTTACAACCCAAAGAAGTAATCAAACAAAGTAGCGGTGTGGGCTTAGGAAATGTACAACAACGATATGGATTATTAACAAAAAGAAAATTCTCGGTATATAAAACCGAAAACAAATTTATAGCAGAACTTCCTATATTAACTAAACAGGTAAAATCATCAAAAATGGAAAGTATACAGTATATAGAAGAAGCCAAAAATCTTAAATACAGTAGAGCCAAAGATCAAGTAAAAAAAATAAAAGAATTTTACATAAACCTTATTTGGTACTGCATCGTTATTCCTTTTTTAATCTTTATTAATTATAAAACCAATCAATTTGGTTTTGCCTGGGTATTTTTCCCAA
This sequence comes from Aquimarina pacifica, assembly GCF_000520955.1. Lineage (GTDB taxonomy): Bacteria > Bacteroidota > Bacteroidia > Flavobacteriales > Flavobacteriaceae > Aquimarina > Aquimarina pacifica. The sequence continues at coordinate 235,958 of NZ_JACC01000002.1, forward strand.
TGATTGGTTGGGGCATAGGAATTGCCTTTCATGCCATGGACGCTTTTAACTATCACCCTATTCTGGGAAGGGATTGGGAAAAGAAAAAAATTAAAAAATATATGGACGAATCCCAAAAATAAGATAATATGAATCTTCCGAACAATGAAAACAAAGCATACGAAAAAGCTCGTAAAAGACTTAAAGACGAAAAAGGATTTTATTCACATTTAACAGCATACATAATAATTAACATCGCTATTCTAATACTAAGAAGTAACATTGTTTCTTTTTTCAAAATAAATACAACACAGCATAACGGTTTTGATGATTGGTTAGATTGGCATGTCATATTTACACCATTACTATGGGGAATTGGTCTGGCTCTACACGGGTTATGGGTATTCAGAAAAAATTCAATTTTAGAGAAATTTTTCAAAAAATCAATTTTTAGCAAAGAATGGGAAGAGCGAAAAATACAAGAATTTATTGATGATGATGATTTTTAATAAAACTAAAAAATCAATCAAAATTACACTTAAAAACATATAGAAAATGAAAACTTTTGATGAACAAAAACGATATGAGCGCGCGAAAGAACGTGTGATAGAACTCAAAAAATTTTACAATAACCTAACCTCTTATATCATAGTAATTGGCTTTTTAGCTGGTCTGAATTATTATCAGAACGAACTTAATTATGCATGGTTCTTATGGCCAGCATTTGGTTGGGGTATTGGTCTTACATTTCATGCGATTAAGGCTTACCGAGTAAACCATATGTTTGACAAAGAATGGGAAGATCGTAAGATCAAAAAATACATGGAAGAAGAACAAAAGAGTCAATCACAAATGTGGGAATAAGGACCTATTTATTTTATATGTTAAAATAGTAAATCTCTTCTAATAAGAATTGCTCTAACTCGATTTTCAATAAAATCCTTCAAATATTAATTAAAAGAATAATACACTTTTTCTAAATTAGATAAAAGCACATATCATTATGAAAGTACTAATCATCGAAGATGAAAAACCAGCAGCAAGACGTCTAAGTAGAATGTTAGGTGAACTAAACATAGAAGTACACACAATGCTACATTCAGTAGAAGAATCTATTGCTTGGTTTAACAATAATGAACACCCCGATGTAATTTTTTTGGATATTCAATTAAGTGACGGATTGTCTTTCGAAATATTTGATGCAGTTACAACTATAAAAAGTTCTATTATATTCACTACGGCTTATGACGAATATGCTCTTAAAGCATTCAAACTTAACAGTGTTGATTATCTCTTAAAACCTATTGACGATGAAGATTTAGAAACGGCTATTAATAAGTATAAAGATCAACATACTAATAAGCAACAAATTAAACTGGACTTTGATGATATAAAGAAATTATTGATAAACCCAATGGATCGAGTTTATAAAAAAAGATTTACCACCAAAGTTGGGCAACACCTTAAAATATTTTCTGTAGAAGACATAGAATGTTTCTATTCAGAAAATAAAGGAACATATTTACATACAAATGAAAATAGAAATTATCTCATAGATACAACATTAGAGCTACTTGAAGAAGAATTGAACCCTGAAACTTTTTTTAGAGTGAGCAGAAAATTCTTTATCAATATCAATGCTATCAAAGATATAATTTCATATACCAACTCACGTCTACAAATAAAATTAAATCATTTTGATGAGTATGATATTATTGTCTCACGAGAACGTGTAAAAGAATTCAAGACCTGGCTAGAATAGTCAAGTTTTTAATTCAGATATAAAGTGAGTAAACGAAGTAAAGGCTTAAGAAAGCCTTCATTATAGATTTATATTAATACTCCCATTCTCGCTTTTTATTTAACGCTTCTTCAGCTTCAATTTCTTCTTGAGGAATTACTTTAAGAAAAGAAGGATGTTGTTCTATTGCGAACTCTAGCTTGCTTACAATTTCGTCTGTAGTATCATTTTCATAATCAATATCTAATGGCTTTTTTATTACCATCGATTGAAGGATACCACGTTTTTTTATTCTCACACCTTTTTTATCAAAAGATCTTCTAAATCCGTCAATAACAATAGGTATTACAATGGGTTTATGTTGCTTAATAATGTGAGCAGTACCTTTTCTAATTGGTTTAAAAGGTTTAGTCGTCCCTTGAGGAAAAGTAATTACCCAACCATCTTCTAAAGCGGTATATATATTGGTAATATCGCTCATTTTTACTTGTCTATTAATGTCTTTTCCCTTCTCTCTCCAGGTTCTCTCTACAGTTATCGCTCCTACATATGCTAAGACCCTTGCTAATAAACCAGCACGCATTGTTTCTTTTGCAGCAACATAATACAAGTTCATTTTAGGTTGCCATAGATATCCCACATTTTTTATAGAGTCTGTGCGACCACTGAGACTTGCATTAAACACATGAAACATAGATACAACATCTGCAAAATAGGTTTGATGATTTGAAACAAATAAAACTCCGGTATCAGGAAGTGTTTTTATAATCTCACTTCCTTCTATCAATAGCTCATTAAATCCTCTAAATCGCCTATGTGTAAGCGCTCCTAAGATTCGAATAAGCCATTTTTTTACAAATAATATATGACCAAATGGATTTGTTTTAAATAATCCCATATGTACTAAAAAAATTGTATTAAGAACGTCAAATATACAAAATCATTACCCTTTTAACATCTTTAAAAACATTTTAAGCTCATTGAGCATCATGGCCGTAGCCCCCCAAACGACATAACCATTTAACTGAAAGCAAGGTACCTCAATATTTTTCGCATAGGATGTTGATAATTTCTGTGTACTTACATTACTATCCTTTAAGAAATCTTTGACCGGGACTTCGATAACTTTTTCTACTTCTTCCTTTTGCAAAACAAAATCAGGACAATGATCTGTAAAACCCAAAAATGGATGTACCCAAAAATTAGACGGAGGCACATACACCTTAGTAAGCGACTCAACAACAGTTATATTAGATTTACTAACTCCTATTTCTTCATGAGTTTCTCGCAAAGCGGTTTCTGTATAATTCTGATCAAATGGTTCTGCTTTACCACCCGGTAGCGCTATTTGTCCAGAATGTACGCCTTCATAAGTAGGACGTAAGATTAATGCGATGTATGCTTGTCCATCTTTTGGGTATAGAAGCATCATTACTGCAGCATGACGGGGGTTTCTTTCTTCTATATTATAACTCTCTAATTCCTTTTTACGAATCTCGGGTGCCATAATAAAATGAGAAGATTCTCCCGGTACTGACATTTTCTTTATTTTTGGAAGTAAACTTTTAAATGTTTCAAATGTCATTGACAAAATCAATTTTATGCTTTTTTATAAGCATTATCATATTCTCGAATTGTGAAGATACACAATCTAAAAAAAATAAATCGAAAGTACCACAAAATACAGATACTACTTCTGTTCATACTCCAAAAGAACAAAATAGTAAGGTTATCTCTAATGGTATTAAGAACACAACGGATCAAGACACTGACAAAGCCCCATTCAAACTCAGTAATAAAAATTTAAGAGAATTTATGGCTTCTTACGGGAAAGATAACCCCGAAAACCTAGTCAAAATAACTACTCTATATGGTGATATTCATATACAATTGCATACCGAAACCCCATTACACCGTGCTAATTTTATCTATTTGGTTAAAGAAAAATATTTTGATGAAACATTTTTCTATCGTGTAGCCAAAGGGTTTGTTATTCAAGGAGGAAATAGCGATCGACAAGAAATGGCCAATGCACGTTTTAGAATTGGAGAATACACAATCCCACAAGAACCAGTAAAGGGTTTAAAACATACCAGAGGTGCTGTCGCTTTATCAAAACAATGGGTAGACAACCCTTCTAACCGCTCAACGCCCTTTGAGTTTTTTATTGTAATTGCTAAAAATGGGGCACCACACCTTGATGGACAACATACCATATTCGGAAAAGTAGTGAAAGGAATGGACGTTGCAGATAAAATATCTAATGTACCAGTAGATGGTAGCGAATGGCCAAAAGAAAATATTTTTATAAAAGCCGAAGTAATAAAATGATAAATTACAAAAAAACAATAATACCAATAAAGAACAAGAGTGTACTATAGTTACGTTGTTATTACTTACAACCTGTATTTAGCGCAAAATATAGTATTTATAAATTATAATAAACAATCCAATGGGAAGTTAAAATAATTGTGTATAACACCAAAAACTGCCCTAGATCGGGCAGTTTTTGGTGTTAATTATATAGTACTCTGTACAGCTTTCTTAAAATTCTAAAGCTTAATTTCTTGTGTAAAAAACCTATCACTGTTAGTTAAGGTAACATCTACAGTATACTTTCCAATAGGTAATTTAGAAATATTAAAGTTTCTTCTAATTACTTCATGATCTTCTTTTACATCTTCTTCGAACACTAGAGAACCATTGTAATCGTATACATAAATAATTAAAGGACTCTTTTCTGATTGTGATTGATTATATGTCAGTGTAAGGTAATCACCTTCAACAACAACCTTGGGCTTAGAAATAGTTTCTACAGCCCGGTCAACTATCGATATACCTTTAATACTTTTGATAACGGGAGTTATTCTTATATCAGATTTTGTTTCTGTTTCTACATAATATACCCCATCAGTAAAAGTTTCAAAATCAAAAACTTTACTAAAAAGAGTAGACTTACGATCCACTTTAACATTATACACTACTTTTCCGTAATAATCTGTGATTGTTAATCGCTGTCCCTTGAATACATTAGATAATGTAACATTGATTGTAGAAGAATTCTCTACTTTTACAGATATATCATCCGAGGCTGCTGTAATATTGCTTAGTAACATGGCAAATACAACTAAACTAAGTTTCATTACTCTTTTCATAACTTTTAACTTTTAATTTTTAGGTTTTAAGTTTGGAGCTGCAAATGTATAAGACAAAAAGACCTAGAAAGACAACTATATTTACATATACATGTACTATATTAACCCTTACTTTTACTGCAAAACCGTAAAAAAGTTAATACAACACATTTGATCAATTTAATTCTACAATAAATTAACAATAAGTATAGAAGATTATCAATAAAAGAACCTTGATCATATCATATTCTATGAAAATGACGAAACAATATTTTAGGAAAAACTATGCTTAAATTTCGTAGTAAAATCAATTACTTAGGATTTTCGAAAAAAATTAAAATAAAACATTCGTTTACAACACGTATTAGCTTCCTTAAGAAAGAAGAAAAACAAAAAAAAAGAAAACAGCACCTTACTTACTACAGAAACTGGCACAACAAGAAGCTTTTCGAATTAAAACTTCTGAGTAAAATAATTATAGTCTTTAAGAATCGTATCCAAAAACTGTCTATCATATAAATCAGATGTAACCTCGAGTACATCTTCCACTTTTTTGCGCAATGCAGTCAGTGTCTGAAAATCATTAGATTTCTTGGCAATGTGATATGTTTCCTTAATAAGTCTAACGTCTTTGTCAGATAATTTGGTAACATTTAGAAATTTAGGTTGATAATCTTCTTCTACATCCTCTAATATAGTATGAGAGATTTTCACTTTTCTTTTGTTACTAATGACTACAGTTCCTGCTGCTGCATCACCTAATCGTTGATTTTTATTTGACAAAATAATTGTCAACACTCCTATTGCAGAAGCAAAAATCCAGATATCTACAAGCCTTAACATCCAACGGATCATATAATTACTCCATTGAGCTGGTAATCCGTCTACCCGAACCACACGAATTTTCATGACCATTTTCCCTACAGTTCTTCCATTAAAAATGATATTCATAAATAGAGAATAAAATGCCACCGGAAGAAACAATAACGATTGCAAGCCAAAAACGGTCCAATTATCACTAAAAGCGGTCCCCAAAAGAGACGTTACTAAATCTATGATGTACAAGTACAGCCAAAATATTGCGGCATCAATCAAAAATGCTAATATTCGTTCTCCTATTCCAACTGTTTTATAAGCCAGATTAACATTTTGTGTAGTATTGATCGCTAAATTTGCCATTTACAAGTAAGTGATTATCTTTATCAAAAATTAGTTTACTAGATGCGGGAAGCAGCTTTTGTCAAGCAAAATAAAGAAAAATGGATCGCTTTTGAAAAGGCAATCACAGAAAATTCTGAGATTAGTCCTGATCATCTGGCTGATTACTACATACATTTGACCAATGATTTATCATATGCGCAAACCTATTATCAAGATAGTAAAACGCTGCTATACCTTAATTCATTAGCATCTCAAGCTCATCAAAAAATATACATTAACAAAAAGGAAAGTAAAAATAGAATTGTAGAATTCTGGAAAAAAGAATTTCCTTTATTTTTTTTCCAACACCAAAAAACACTGGGATATACCTTTATATTATTTTTGGTTGCTTGTTGTATTGGTATCCTATCTGCACTAAATGATGCTTCTTTTTTGCGATTAATTCTAGGAGATGCTTATGTAAATGAAACACTTAATAATATTGAAAAAGGAGATCCGACAGGTATTTATAAAAGCGGAAGCATGATCGGTTCCTTTTTAGGAATAACTATCAATAATATTCGCGTTGCATTTCTTGCCTATGCATTTGGCGTGATTACTTCTATAGGAACAGGATATATCTTATTTACTAATGGAGTAATGCTAGGAGCTTTTATGACTTTTTTTTATAATCAGGGGCTATTGTTTGAAGCATCAAAATCTGTATGGTTACACGGTACCATAGAGATTTCTGTTATTGTAATTGCAGGCTGTGCCGGTTTGGTTATGGGTAATAGCATTCTTTTTCCCAAAACTTTTTCGCGACGCATTTCTTTTATGAAAGGTGCTAAAGATGGCCTTAAAATCGTAGTAAGTACAATTCCATTTTTTATTATTGCTGGTTTTATAGAAGGATTTATAACACGATACTCTAATATGCCTGTTTGGTTAGCAATGGTTATTATCTTTGGTTCCTTGGCACTCATTATATTTTACTACATTATATATCCCATTATTTTAAACAAAACGTATGGAGAACAAATACATAGAACTAAAACGGCGTAGAGACTTGGGAGATATGATCTCTACGTATTTTGATTTTTTTAAGCAAAACCTAAAAAGTTTTACAAATATATTCATCAATTACAATGGTATACTTATATTATTACTATTGGGTGCGAGTTATCTTATGGTAACAGGATTTATGGGTATGTTGGGTACTAGATCTGGTTTTGGTAATCCATCGGATTTAGAATCCAATTTCTATATTGGACTTGGTGCTATTATTTTTTTCTTTGTTCTCGTAATGGTTGCAGCTCTAAATTATAGTTTAGCTTCTGCCTATATGATCACCTATGATAAGGACGAAAAAATTGTAGATGATAAAACAAAAGTGTGGGACTATGTAAAAAATAATTTAGGTAGAATAATCGTTTTCATTTTATTATTATTTGCCATATATATAGCATATACCATTGTGGCATTTATTTTTATTATAATCCCTATTATTGGAGCACTCGCGCAATATGTTCTAAACTTTGCTCTTTTATCCTGGTTAGGAATTTCTTTTATGGTGATGCTCAATGAAGATAAAAGTCCAACAGATGCTCTTGGAGAAGGTTGGGATCTGGTAAAGAGTAATTTCTGGAAATGTGTTGGAGTTAATTTTATTTTAGGATTGCTAATTGGTCTATTATTAATTTTACTATTGGTAATACCGGGAACTTTGGTAGGTTTCTATTCTTTTCATGCCGTTGATACAGGTGTAAATATGGCAGATTCGCCAGTAGCTAAGATTATATATACTTTTTCATTATGTCTTGTTTTAATAGTTATGGCCTATTCTCAATCCTTATCTCAGTTTATAAATGGGATTCTCTATTTTTCACTACACGAAGAAAAATACAACATCAATACACGTAGTAAAATTGATCAAATAGGAGCAGGTGAATAAAAATTGGTTCTATATCATATTATATTCGTTGCTATCACTAGCCTCTCTTCCTATCTTGGCCCAACAAGATTCGTTAACCGTTGCTATTGATAGTAGTAAGATAACTACCCATAACTTTTCTGAGAATCTTACTGATAAATATAGTGATAGTGAATTTGATTATGATACGGTCGAAGGAGAAACACAAAATTTTCTTGCCAGATTCATTAATTGGATTTTTAAAGGCATGCAAAACATGCTAGGTGTAGATATCTCTCCCGAACTCATTAGTTTAATAGAAAATTTAATTTATATCCTTCTTATTATTGGTGCCGTTTATGTAGTAATAAGAATTCTAGCTGGTAAAGATGCGGTTTCATTATTCAGAAAAAAGAATACGTTGGTAGCTCCTATTTCTATAACCGAAGAACATATCGAAAATATCGATCTTAATGAATTAATTTCGAAAGCTCTAGCTAATAACGATTATCGCTTGGCCGTTAGATATATGTATCTTAAAGCATTACAAGAGCTATCAAAAGCAAATGTGATTGCATATCATTTTGAAAAAACAAATTCGGACTACTTAAGAGAAATTAATGATACCTCGATAAAACAAAATTTTAACAGGGTATCATACCTATATGATTATATCTGGTATGGCGAATTTGAGTTAGACAAAAATGGATATCAGAGTGCGAAAACATCGTTTGATCAACTAAACGCAAAAATTAATACTATTGGATAAAAAGTCAAGAAATATTCTTATCATTTTTGGAGTCGCACTACTAGGTATTATTATTACCGAACTTGTAAGACCTAAACCTATAAATTGGAATTCTAGCTATACATCAACCGATAAGATTCCTTTTGGCAGCTATATTCTTTATGAAGAGTTGAAAGATTGGAATGACAATAAGAAGGTCCAATTAGTTTCTAAAAATCCATATGAATTTTTGAAAGATTCATCTTATGCTACTAATTCGGCCTATCTACTTATTAATTCAGAAATTGACTTAGATAAACAATCATATACTCAGCTCATTCAGTTTGTTAGAGAAGGAAACGATGTTTTTCTTGCAGGTACCTATTTTGGGAATATCATAAAAGACTCCCTAAAAATAGAAACCGAAATGAGTTATAAATTAACCGAAGAAGAAATCACACCCGCTTTTTTTAGCTCATCATCCTATCGTGATTCAATACCTAAATACAAAAAAGGGATTTATAAAACTATTTTTAGAAGTTTTGACACCACCAAAACCAAGGCACTGGGTTATTACAAAAATGAAGAAGAAAAAATAAGTCAGGTTAATTTTATTAAAGTAAAAGAAGGTGAAGGACATATTTATTTTAACACCTTGCCAGAAGCCTTTTCTAATTATTATATGCTCAAAAATCAAGGTACATACACCGCAAATGTACTTTCATATATTAATGATCGTACCACATTATACTGGGACGATTATCTAAAAGATGGCCGTAGGGTTGTCAATTCACCAATGCGCTTTGTTCTTAATCAACCAGCATTACAATGGGCCTACTATATATGCCTGTTAAGTTTATTGGTGTTTGTTATTTTTAGAGGGAAAAGAGAACAACGCATTATTCCTGTTATAAAACCCTTAGAAAACACATCGATAGAATTTACCAAAACTATCAGTAATCTATATTTTCAGCATAAAGACTATGGTAATATTATCAACAAAAAGATTACCTATTTCTTAGAAAAAGTAAGGAGACAATATTACATTAATACAAATGAATTGAATGCTAAGTTTATAGATACATTAGCAATAAAAAGTGGTCACTCTTTAGAAGAGACCAAAAAACTAATTGAGTTTATCGTTATATTGAAAGGAAGGACCATGCATAACGAAAAAGATTTGATAGAATTAAATAAAAAAATAGAAGCATTTACACTTTAGATTATGGAAGAAACTAACGAAAATCCAATAGATTTTACCAGTAGAATAGACCTTAAAAATCTACAAAGCGCTGTCCAACAAATCAAAGATGAATTAGGTAAAGTAATCATTGGGCAACATGATATGATAGAATTACTCATTATCTCTATATTGGCAAATGGCCACTCCTTAATAGAAGGAGTTCCTGGAGTAGCAAAAACTGTAACTGCCAAATTGCTTGCCAAAACAATGAATGTAGAATTTAGTCGAATCCAATTCACACCTGATTTAATGCCCAGTGATATTTTGGGGACTTCTATTTTTAATGTAAAAACTTCTGAATTTGAATTTAAAAAAGGACCTATCTTTTCTAATATTATATTGATTGATGAAATCAATCGCGCGCCTGCAAAGACTCAGGCAGCAATGTTTGAAGTAATGGCAGAACGACAAATTACCATAGACGGAATTGAAAATAAAATGCAAGCTCCTTTTTTAGTTTTTGCCACACAAAATCCAATAGAACAAGAAGGGACTTATGCACTACCTGAGGCGCAATTAGACCGTTTTCTTTTTAAAATAAATGTAGGATATCCATCTGTAGATGAAGAAATAAAAATTCTCGAAGGACATCATCAAAGAAAAAGCACACTTTCTACGGATATGATTACGCCTATTCTAAACGCCCAACAAATATCAGAATATCAAGACATTATCAAAAGTATACTTATCGAGGATAATTTATTAAAGTATATAGCGTCTATTGTAAACAATACAAGAACCAACGGAAACTTATATTTGGGAGCTTCCCCTAGAGCATCTATTGCAATAATGAATTCTTCAAAAGCATTAGCTGCTATCAACGGACGTGATTTTGTAACTCCTGATGACATCAAAAAAATTGCTCCATCTGTACTAAGACATAGAATTATATTAACCCCAGAACGAGAAATGGAAGGGTTTACTACAGAAAAAGCAGTGACTCAAATAATAGAAACAATAGAAATCCCGAGGTAGTGGCCAAATTTATAAAAAGTATATATCTAAGAAAACCCTTCTTTACAGCATTATTTGCAATCGTTGTACTCTTTATTGTTTCTTACTTTTTTGGAGATATATACGGAATAATAAAACTGTTTTTCTACATACTTATCACTGTACTGGTATTCGACATTCTTTTGCTGTACAGAAATACTTTGGGAACACAGGCAACAAGAACATTACCAGAAAAATTATCTAATAGTGACGAAAACACCATTCGTATTAGTGCTATTAATAGATATCAATTTAAAAGTAAAATAAAAATTATAGATGAGTTGCCAATACAATTTCAGCATAGGAATTTCTCTATAGAATCTACACTTGCTCCTTCTCAGGAAAAAGTTTTTACTTATACCGTACGCCCAACAGAAAGAGGAGAATACTTTTTTGGAAACCTTAATATATTCACCTCCTCTCCTATCGGTTTTGTTACCAGAAAACAACAATTTTCTGCGGAAGCAATGGTCCCTAATTACCCTTCTTTTCTGCAATTAAAAAAATATGAATTTGTTGCATTTACCAATAGACTAAAACTCTATGGACTCAAAAAAGTACGTAGAATAGGACATACATTAGAGTTTGAACAAATAAAAGAATATGTTTCTGGAGACGATATAAGAAACATAAACTGGAAAGCTACCGCAAAGAGAAATCACTTAATGGTTAATCAGTATCAGGATGAAAAATCGCAACCCATCTATTCTGTTATCGATACAGGTCGTGTTATGAAAATGCCATTTAATGAATTGAGTCTATTAGACTATGCCATTAATGCTACACTTGTGATTTCTAATATTGCAATTAAAAAACAAGATAAGGCAGGCATGTTTACCTTTTCAAAAAAAGTGGAGAATACTGTAGTTGCACAAAGAAGAAAAGGTCAAATGAATGTAGTACTTGAGACACTATATAATATCAATACTGATTTTGAAGAATCTGACTTTGCTAGGCTATATATTGATATCAAGCGCACTATTAAACAACGAAGCTTACTACTATTATATACTAATTTTGAAACATTGGATGCCTTGCATAGGCAGCTCCCCTATTTACAAGCAATAGCAAAAACACATCTATTAGTTATTATCTTCTTCGAAAACACAGAACTCAAATCACTACTGGATACTCCCGCAATCACCACTCAGCAAATTTTTGAAAAAACAATTGCCGAAAAATTCATGTATGAGAAGAAAATGATTGCTAATGAATTAGGAAAACATGGTATACATTCTATTCTAACTGCTCCAGAAAACCTTACCGTGAATACTATTAATAAGTATCTCGAAATAAAATCAAGAGGACTTATATAGCATTTCTGACTTTTATGTGTTGTACTAATTTTACTAAAAACACAATTCAGTATACAAAAACGACAGTTCAGTTGTTTCCTTTCGTTTTAGAATAAAGATTTATAGACTTTTGACTTGTCATCAAAAAAATAAACTAATATAAAACTTTACTCTTATGAAAACACTAGCATTATTCATCGCTTTATACATTTCAAACTTTTGCCTACAGGCCCAGGAGACACAAGATAACATTACGATAACGGTCACTGTACCAAATGTCACGAGTTCTGAAGGAGCAGTATTATTTGCACTTTATAATGAAGAAACATTCTTAAAAAGAACTCCTTTACAAGAAAAAAAGAGTACAATTACAGATGGTGTAGCAACAATTACATTTACGAAGGTGTCTAAGGGTACACTAGCCATTACCTGTTTTCATGATGTCAATGGGAATGAGCAAATGGATTTTGAACCAAACGGCATGCCCAAAGAAAATTATGGAGTATCTAATAATAATATGACATATGGCCCTCCGGTTTGGAGTGATGCAAAATTCGAAGTAAATTCAGAAGATATTGATGTAGAAATCCGCATGTAATATTACGCTCATATATTCTATTTAAAACTCTATTCATGGCCTAGTATAAAAGGAGTCCCTATACTAGGTCATTTGTTTTACTACACATAACGAAAACATGTTATAGATAAAATAAATTTTTACATGTTTTTTAATAAGTTTTATCAATCACTTTTATATTTTTGTCCTACAAACAAAAATCAACAAATGACGATAACACAATTACGCTATGTATTGGCTGTTGCTGAACATAAAAATTTTACCAAAGCAGCTGAAAAAACTTTTGTTACCCAGCCAACATTGAGTATGCAAATTCAAAAATTAGAAGAAGAATTAGATATATTAATTTTTGACAGAGGCAAAAAACCCATAGAACTTACCGAAATAGGAAATAAGTTGGTGAATCAAGCACGTAATATCGTAAATGAAAGTGAGCGCATACAGGATATTGTAGATCAACAAAAAGGATTTATTGGTGGGGAATTCAAGCTTGGTGTTATCCCAACAGTAATGCCTACGTTATTGCCAATGTTTTTGAATAACTTTATAAAAAAGTTCCCAAAAGTTAAACTTAAAATTGAGGAGTTAAATACAGATTCTATTGTTGAACAACTTCTCGACGGGCACCTAGATGCAGCCATTGCAGCAACACCATTAGAAAATGAAAACCTCAAAGAAAGAGTTTTATATTATGAACCTTTTGTAGGGTACATCCCCCCTAATCATAGATTAAGTAAAAAGAAAAAAATAGATGTTGCCGATTTAGACATTGATGATATGCTTCTTCTAGAAGATGGTCATTGTTTTAGAGATGGTATCATTAATCTTTGTAAAACTAATAAGAGCTATGAGGATGATCATTTTCAACTAGAAAGCGGAAGTTTCGAAACGCTCATAAAACTGTCAAATGAAGGGTTAGGAATGACTCTATTGCCTTATCTCCACACATTAGATATAAAGAATAATGAAAAAGAAAACCTTCATCATTTTAATGAACCATCTCCCGCAAGAGAAGTAAGTCTAGTTTTTCATAAAAGTGAGTTAAAAATGCACATTATTGATGTACTGCACTCTACCATTGCCGGAGTAATAAAGGGAGCTATCACATTTCAGAATGTAGAAATCATTAGTCCTATCTCAAAAATAAAAAGCGACTAAGAAGTCGCTTTTTAAGTTATGATTTTAAATAAATTAAACAAGATTGTAATTCTGGTTGTTTTACTGCTAATGATTGAATCCATATTTTCAATTCATCAATCTCATGTGGAAGTAATCTGTTTAGTGCTTTTAGAACTTCCTTGGTAAAAAGATTAACATCAAAACTAACTTTCTTAAGTACAGTCTTGGTATAATCAAACATAGCTCTAGCCATAAATTAATAAGGTTTAGAAGTTAGGTTTATATAAATAATTACACTACAAGAGTATAATCATTCCTAAAGTTGTCACGTCTAATGTAGGTAAATAAAACTAAAAAAACATTTATTTAGTTGTAATTTAACACTATTAAAAACTATTATCTCCATCTAACAAATCACCCAAACCCCCGAGAATACTGCCTTCGCCTTTACCCTTGCCGGATCTAGCTAATGAAAGTACTCTATTAGCAAGTCTACTAAAAGGCAATGATTGAATATACACAACTCCAGGCCCTGTTAATGTTGCAAAAAATAAGCCTTCTCCTCCAAAAACTTTATTTTTAATACCTGGTACCATTTCTATATTGTAGTGTACACCTTGAGAAAAACCTATGATACATCCGGTATCCACCTTTAATTTCTCTCCAGGTTGCAATTCTTTTCTTGCAGTTGTTCCACCTGCATGAACAAAGCCCATACCATCTCCTTCTAATTTTTGCATTATAAAACCTTCTCCTCCAAATAATCCTCTCCCCAATTTCTTAGAAAACTCTATACCTACAGATACTCCTTTGGCTGCACATAAGAATGCATCCTTTTGACAAATAAATTTCCCTCCATAATTGGTGAGATCAATAGGAATAATTTTTCCTGGATATGGTGATGCAAAACTTACTTTCTTTTTTCCTCCTACTTGGTTATAAAAAGCAGTCATAAACAGACTCTCTCCTGTTAGTAATCTTTTACCAGCTCCAAAAATTTTACCCATAACACCTTGATCCTTGCCAGAACCATCTCCAAAAATTGTATCCATTTGAATACCATCATCCATCATCATAAAACTTCCTGCTTCTGCAATTACCCCTTCCTGAGGGTCAAGTTCTATTTCTACATATTGCATTTCTTCACCAATAATTTCATAATCGATTTCGTGTGCCGTCATAATTAAAATATTTTTTTGATTTAATGAACCTTTTCTTTATCAGTAAACAATTTTTAAAAAGTGTTACAAGTAATAAGAGAACTTTATCGTAATTGACTATTTTTTCACTTTAACAGTCCATTCAAAATTAAAAGTGGATACCACGATGCCCTCTTGATTAGTTCCTACAGATTTCATCCATAAGGTCTGCCCCTCACCTGTTTCAATTGTTTTTTTGATTGCGTCATCTATCAAATGCCCATCATTACATACGAACGTAATTCTCCCGGTAGCTTTTTTGGTAAAACTTGCATTATTGTTTGCGACTAACATTGAAATTTTTTTACCACTATTAGCAATACTTCCCATCACCATTGCTCCTGTAGCTAACTCTGCTGCCATTCCCTGTACTGCCCAAAACATAGACTTAAAAGGATTTTGATTCATCCACCTATGTTTTACACTAACTGTGCAACTACCAGCATCAATAGCTAGTACCCGCACTCCGCAGAGCCAGGCAGAAGGCAATTTAAAAAATAAGAAGCTGTTGAGTTTTCTAGGCGTAATTTTCATGATTTTCATTTTTTAGAAATCACAAGATAGTCAAAAGAGCGCCCACAAAAAAGTAGACTAAATCTTAATTTTATGTTAAATTATGGTACTATGTTTTGCATAATACCTTTTTTTAGACATATATTTGCATAAGCAACTATTATATACTTTTTAAAATGTCAATCAATAATCACAAAAACATTTCGACCTTTATCCATTTAGGAACCTTTTCTAAATATTTTATTCCTTTTGGTAATTATATTGTCCCCATAGTATTGTGGACTACGAATAAGGATAAATCAAGCTTTATAAATAAGCATGGAAAAGAAGCTATCAATTTTCAGTTAAGCATCCTGCTATACACCGTAATCTTAGGAATATTTTCTTTTCCTTTTTTCATTTTTAGTGTATTTGGTGATGCCACAATTAATGATTTATTTCATTTAGATGATTTTTCTTTTAGCTTTTCGAATCCAGGAGGGTTTAGAACACTTATCGGTGCGTCTTTTATAGGAATCATTGCTTTGATTGGATTTTTTCTTGAAATAATTTTTGTCATTATAGCCGCGCTTAAGGCAAATAAAGGAGAAGAATATAAATATCCCTTATCTATACGATTTATAAAATAAACTATTAAAAAATCAGAGATGATAATCGATACATAACCTAATCAATTATAGATCGAATACATAGAATACTAGTCACAATCATACTCTGAATATTATTTTTATATAACCATCAAACATCAATCAAAAAATGAACAGTTTAACATTTAAAAATTAGTTTTATGAAGATCGAAAACACGAAAGCGCAAATGCGCAAAGGTGTTCTGGAATATTGCATACTTTCTATCCTTAAGGACGATGATGCTTATGTTGCTGAAATTTTAGAAACGCTTAAAGATGCAAAGATGCTTGTAGTAGAAGGCACAATATATCCATTACTTACACGACTAAAAAATGCAGGATTATTGAGTTATCGTTGGGAAGAATCTACATCGGGACCTCCGAGAAAATATTATGGACTTACCGAAACAGGAAAACTGTTTCTAAATGAATTAAATACCACCTGGGATGAATTACGAAATGCCGTAAATCTGGTAACCAAACAAAAAAAGAAGTAAAATGAATAAGACAGTTAATATAAATTTAGCAGGCATATTTTTTCATATAGACGAAGACGCTTACCTAAAGCTGCAACGTTATATCGGGGCTATCAGAAAATCATTTACAGATTCTCAAGGGAGCGATGAAATAATTGCGGATATCGAAGCGCGTATTGCAGAGCTGTTTAGCGAAAAAATAAAAGATGAACGACAAGTAATCGGGAACAAAGAAATAGATGAAGTAATTGCGGTAATGGGACAGCCGGAAGATTATCAAGTAGATGAAGAAATATTTGAAGATGAGTCCAACAACACTCGACAAACGTACCAAACACAAAAAAACACAAAACAACTATTTAGAGATACAACGAATTCGTATGTAGGTGGCGTTAGTTCTGGATTAGGGCATTACTTTGGTATAGACCCTATTTGGATTCGACTAGCATGGATTCTCTTTACTGTATTTTCTAGCGGAGCTTTTGTACTTATTTATATTGCCTTTTGGATTTTTGTGCCAGAAGCACAGAGTACGGCAGATTTTTTAGCAATGAAAGGAGAAGCTGTAAATATCAGTAACATAGAAAAAAAAATTAAAGAGGGCTTTGATGGAGTTGCAGATACCGTAAAAAATGTAGATTACAAAAAATATAGCAACAAAGTAAAAAGTAGTTCGACTACGTTCTTTGATGCCTTGGGAGATGTACTATTATTTTTATTAAAGATTTTCGTGAAATTTATAGGAGCTCTTCTTATTGTTATTTCAGGAATCACATTAATTAGTTTATTTATTGGATTATTTACTCTGGGTACAGTTGGTTTTATGGATACGCCTTTGTTAGAATATTTTGAGGTCGGAAACCATCCAGATGCACCAATATGGGTAATCGCTCTTTTATCACTATTTGCAGTAGGAATTCCGTTTTTCTTTCTATTTATTCTAGGGTTAAAAATTCTAATTAAAAACATAAAATCTATAGGTACACCTGCAAAACTGGGATTATTAGGTGTTTGGATTTTGGCTATCATAGGATTTGTTGTTCTTGGAGTTAGACAGGCGACGCTCGAGGCATATGATGCCCAGGTAATTATCGAAAAACAAGAACTTCCTATAACAAGCAGAGATACATTAACCATAGAAATTAATGGTAGCAATCGATACGCTAAACATCCAAAACACAAAAAAGATTTTTATGTAAAAAGAGATCAAAGTGGTAATAAAGTAATCGTTACTCAAGATATAGAATTGTACCTAAAAGCATCAAAAAGAGATACCTTAGTAAGTATTGAAATAGAAAAACAAGCTCAAGGTAAATCATATGATGATGCCACAGAAAGGGCAGAAGAACTAAAATATGCATATCAATTAGATGGTAATACACTGTTAATAGATGGGTATGCAATTACTAATTACATTCACAAATTTAGAGATCAAGAAGTAAAAGTTACCCTAACATTACCTGAAGGAATCACACTCTATATGGACAAAAATACATCTAGATACAATAATTCCTGGAAATATGATGATTACATAACTGTTGATGATAAAGAAGAACAGTATTTACAATTAATCAACGGTAAATTAGAATGTAATGATTGTCCCGAAATCACAAGCAAGGATTCAGAATACTTCGAATCTGAAGAAGAGGATGATAGTGTACGAATCAACATCAATTCAGACGACGAAGATTTTAAACTAAAAATTGATGAAAAAGGAGTAGAACTTAACAATGAACCGGTAAAAGTAAAAATAGACGAACACGGAATAGAAATTAAAACTGAAAAATAAATTCAATTCACAATACACTTTCTACTTCCTAATTTTAACAATACCTAAATAATCAAAAGTATAATCAGTAAAACAACTCTGGTCATATAAGCTTGTAAAAGATTAGGATTAGAGAATAAACATCAATCAAAAAACGAATAGTTCAATTTTTTAAAACAAAATAGTTATGACAACATTAGCCAAAATATTAATATCATTGTGTTTATCATTAGCATGTTGCTCTTGCAACATGGTATTTAATGGAGTTTCTGGAGAAGGAGAAGTTATTACCAAAGAAAGAAGTATTGACGAAAATTTTGATACGGTAAAAGTGAGTAAAGGAATCGATGTTATTTTAAACAAGAGTACAGATAAAAAAGTAATTGTCGAGGCTAATAAAAATTTACATGATCATATTGAAATCTATGTAAAAGCAAATACTCTCTACATCACATCTGATGAGAATATTTTCAAGGCAGATGAAAAAAAAGTAGTTATTTCATATGATAAATTAAATAAAGTAACTGTGAGTAGTGGTGCCAGCATATCTTCTGAAGAAACTGTTGTACAAAAGGATCTTGCTTTAAGTGCTTCTAGTGGTGCAGATATGAGACTAGAAGTAAGAGCAGAAACCTTGGCAAGCTCAGTTAGCAGTGGAGCCATGATAGATCTTTCAGGAAAAGTTAATAATCACACTGCCAAAGCCAGTAGCGGAGCCGACATTCGTGCAAAAAACTTGATGAGTTTAAGTTCTCAAGCCAATGCCAGTAGTGGCTCATCAATAAGAATTCATGCCAAAAATGAATTCTCAGGAAAAGCTACAAGCGGAGCCGATGTCATTTATTATGGAGAACCCGAGATTGTATCAGAAACAGATAACTCAGGAGGAAACGTAAGACGCCATTAATAAGCATATATACGAAATATTATCAATTTCGACCAATCAAAAAAGTAAGGCCTATTTTCGAATTCGTTAAGTAGGCCTTACTATATTTAAACAACTTCGGGTATATTCTATCACCAGAAAAGCAATCCTTAATATTATTGGTCATGCAACATATATTTCTAATTTCAGTTTTTATATTTGTATCTAAACTTATAGACCGTTACTTAATACTACCCAAAAAATATTAAAAACAGCTATAAATTGCACACAATTATGAGGACATCACTGATAGTACTACTTTCTTTTTTTGCATTTGGAAATATATATAGTCAAAAGGAAAAAGTAAAAGGAAATAAAATTATTAGCACCGAAGATTTTGATACTGAAGGGTTTCATACAATAGAATTACAAGAAGGGTTTGACGTTACGTTTGACCAAAGCAATCTTAATCAAGTTACTATTGAGGCCGATAGTAATATATTACGAGAAATTGATGTTATCGTACAAGATAGTATCTTAACAATTACATCTGAAAAAGATTTAAAACGGGCAAAAGAACTGAATATCCAAATTCTATACGCCTCAGAATTAAAAAAAATTATACTTTCAAATAAGGTAAATGCAAAATCTCTTACTCCTATACATACAAATGAGTTTACCCTAGAAATGTATGATAATACAGAGACCTTTCTCACGGTCGAAGCTACAAAAATACAATATATCGGCAATGATAAAGCCTCATGCGACTTACACGTCAAAGCAAAAGAAATTACCTACCAAATCAACGATAACTCAGAATTAAAAGGAATAATAGCAGCCGATAGTTTAACAGTAGATTTATATCAAAAAGCATCTGCAAAACTAGAAGGGCAATCTACTTCAATGTTAGTTAGAGCAGATAATGATACCGACTTTTTTGGTGAAAAACTATCTACAAAACAAGCAAAACTTGTCGCAGAAGGTACTAGTGATTGCTATTTATTGATCTCCGAACAAATAAAAATAGAAGCAAGAGACAAAGCAGAAATATTTCTATTAGGGCAGCCCAAAATTAGCATCGATTCATTTGAAAATGAGGCGACTTTATACAAGAAAAAAGACAATTACAGTCCAGGGTTTTTCTAAGAAGAAAAATATTCTACATTATTAACTCAACTCTTAAATTTTGAGTTTTAATGTAAAGAGACTGTCTAAAAAAGTCAATAGATTTTTTAATCTGTCTATCTGAGCTTATCGAAAGCGTTTTGAAAATCAGAACATTAATTTTCATCAGACTCAGTTTGACATCCTAAAATAACTTTTCAGAAAGTCTCTTTACTCTCCCCTTTTTAGTATTAGTATTACCTAATAATACAATACCGTAAAAACTATCACTTTACATATCCAACAACACCCTCATATGTATAACCTGCATTAATTCCTTCAGAATAACTTTTGGTAAATAGGTGGTCTGAGTTTTGATTACCATAAAAACGATATAGTTTACTTAATCCACTACCCGCTCCTTTTGCAATAAGAACATAGTTTCTAGTTACATTACTCCATCCGCTTCGTCGTAAATTCCAAAATTCGGTGGCACTTGTTGTCATAACAAAATCCTGATAATTGGGATGGATTAAAAAATACAAAACATTATATTTACTAGTATCATACCCTGTCGAAGAAAAAGACACTGGCGTTGTAAAAGCCACTCCTTCATAACTTCCGTAAGCAATACCAGAACCAGATTGAGTTCTGTATGTATGCACGGTGGCGCTTCCTCCTTGATAATATCTATATACTTTAACATCCGAAATGGACTTAGAACTTGAAGTGGTTTTATCAAGGTTTGCCTCGATTTCATCAAAAATTTCGGCTTGACCTAATTCTTCAGGAGTTTCTTCAGAAAGAGCTTCACTCTTTTCGCACGAAGTAAAAACGGCCAATACAGTTAAAAAAAATACGGAAACTAAAAAATTACTTTTTTTCATAATTTGTGTGTTAAAAAATTTATAATTACTCTTAATACTAAACAGATACTCCTACCATTTAAGAATCAGAAATATCTTTTGATTGTAATAAATTCACTTTATGAAATAGAAAACCTATTGCATAAAAGGAATTAAATAAGGCTATTGATAGTTTTAGATTTTTTATGATTTTCTAAAAAAATATAGATGAATTTGAATTGTTTTGCTGTTTCGAATCTACTACCAGAATAACGTATAACACAAGTTGTATTTCTGTATATTTATAAATCTAAGCCATAAATTTATAAATATCACCAAGTGCAAAAATTAGACATAAGAAACTTAAAATAAATAATTTACAAGACAAAAACACACTCACTTAACTCAGTGTATCATTAAAATTTGATGTAAATTGAAAAGTAAATATTAGAAATACAAACACCCATGTCATATAAAAACATTGGTGTATTAGAAGCTATCTTTCTTGATTCTGATTTTTTATTTTAACCTTCTTAGGTTAAAATGATTTTTCTGTTAAGTATTATTTGAAAAATCTTAATTTTAACCAAATTAACATGTTTGTAACTATTCATAGAATTAATATGCACTAACTCAACTTAAAAAATTAGAATGAATAAAATTTTATGCAATACAATGCTGTTATTGTTAGGTTGTTTATTTGGTTTTGCTCAAGTGAACAACACCGAATTAAATAACGATTATCTAAGTAATATTACTTTTCAGGAACTAAAAAATAAGTTTTACGAAAACGAGAATAATAGTAATACTGCTTCTATCTATGCCAAAATGTATCTAAAAAAAGCTAAGAAGAATATGGATACCATAAAAATTGCGGATGGATACTATTTTTTGGGAGCTGTTGAGGAGTATAACATTGCCTATCAATATGCGGATAGCATAATACACCTTACCCAAAACCTTATAAACAAAGAATACCCTGGATTTGGTTATAAGCTCAAAGGAAATTTATTATTTATGGAAGGTGATTATAAAAAAGCTTTTCATGAATATGTCATTGCTTCAGAATTTGCAAAAAAAAGAAATAATGAATTAGAATATGTAATCTTAAAATTTAATATAGGATTACTAAAAAACCAGTTAGGAGAAAGAAAAGAGGCGCTAGGGTTCTTTAAACAGTACGTAGACTATATTTCAGAAAAAGAACTGAAAAAAGAAAGACCTGATTTATACATAAAAGGGTTATATGCGCTTTCTGAATCGTACAGCTATAATTCTAAACTAGATTCTGCTGAACTTTTTATTAAAGAAGGTGTTATTGAAACTATCGAATCAAAGGATACTTTAATGTATAATCTATTTGTGCTGCAATCGGGGATCAACTATTACTTTCAAAACAAATACAAAATAGCAGTTGACAGTCTTACAAAAGCCGAAAAACAAATAAATTCATTTTCAGAAAAAGATAAAATGGGTATCGCAATTTGTAATTATTATATTGGCAAATCTCTACTCAATCAAGGTAATACAAAAAAAGGAATCTATCATTTTAAGAAAGTTGACACCTTACTACATGAGCTTAACAATATTACCCCAGAGTTAATCGACACCTATACCGTTTTGATAAAACATTATAAAAATAAAAATGATGACAAAAGTCAAATAAAGTACATTACCTCCCTCATAAAGTTTGACAGTATTTTAGAATCTAATTACAAATTTTTATCAAAAAAAATTATACGAAATTATGAATCTAAAGAGCTATTAGATGAAAAAAATCAATTGATTGAAAAATTAAATAATACTGCCATTCTATCAAAAAAAAATTCTCTGATTCTCGGAATAATCATTATAGCTTTAATAACTATTGTTTTAATAATCCTGAAAAAAAACAGGGTATACAAAAAAAGGTTCGAGTCAATAATGAATAAAAACGCCTCTTCCCATACGCGACAAAAAGACACAAAAAAAACAGCAATTTTAACACAAGGACTCAATCTTCCCGAAGAACTTGTTAAAGAAGTTTTAGAAAAATTAGAAGTTTTTGAGGCCTCAAAAAGATTTCTGAACAAAAAATATACGTTAAACAGTTTGGCAAAAGAACTAAATACCAATAGTAGTTATTTATCAAAAATCATAAATGAAACAAAACAAATCAATTTTGCGAATTATTTGAATGATCTTAAGATAGAAGAAGCTATTAAAAGGTTAAAAAATGAGAAACAACTTAGAGCGTATACTATAGAATCTATTGCTACAGAAATGGGATTTAACACCGCACAATCTTTTTCGCAAGCTTTTTATAAAAAAACAGGATTACACCCATCTTATTTCATAAAAAGCATTAATAATCAGAAAGTTAAAAATTAAATATTTATTTTTTTATAGCTTAAATTTATAAATACGTAGAATATAGGCGTAAAAAAAACACCTTTTTGGCATATCTTAATCAAATAATTAATAATCTAGTATTCATAAAAACTAAAAGAGAATTAAAAAAACTTAGATACATTAAGGCTAAAAAATTAGAGAATAACTAATCTTGCCAAACTGAATACAATATGGGTGGACTTTGTCGAGAAAATTGCTCTCGCAGAAAAGGTTACCCTAAATCAGATCTAAGATAAAATCAATAGCCCTACGCTAAGATGCAAGGTCTGTTTCTCAAAATACTTTTTAGTTTTGAAGCAAATCCTTGAAGAATTAAATTGTCTTTTAATGATAAAAACATTTCATTATTAATCTCAATCACTGTCAAATGAAAAAAACACAAAACAAAAAGCAAGCTTCTAACAAATTAACGTTAAAGAAATGGCAAATAACGAAGATCACAAAGCTTACCGCTATTAAAGGAGGAGGTAATGGCTCTGGTGGGGTTGGTTGTCCGACTAAACCGTTATCTTAAGTTTTATTTAAAGAAATTATTCATTAATCACAATCACTGTTAAATGAAAAAAAACAAAACAAAAAAGCCCACTGGTAAACTTGGATTAGAAAAATGGAAAGTAGTAAAAATCAGTAATACCAGAGCAATAAAAGGAGGAGGATTATCTAGTGTTCGAGGATGTGTTACGCAACCTTAATAGCATCAATCCTAAAAAAAAGTCAACTTTCAAAAAAAAACAAGTAGCTCAAAATTGAGCTACTTGTTTTTATATATCTGTATTTGTTGTAAAATTTAGATATGCAATACCTAAAAAAAGTAAAGTTTTAAGCAGAAACTTCTGCTTTAGTTTCTATCGTTGCTAAATAACGTTCTGCATCCAAGGCGGCCATACATCCTGTTCCTGCAGCAGTTACTGCCTGTCTGTATTCTTTATCCTGTACATCACCAGATGCAAATACCCCAGGGATATTTGTTTTTGTTGATTTACCTTCTGTAATTAGATACCCAGTATCATCCATATCAACTTGTCCCTTAAAAATATCGGTATTTGGCTTGTGCCCTATTGCTATAAACAATCCGGTAATCGCTATTTCGGATTTTTCTCCTGTTTTATTATTTACCATTCTCAAACCTTCTACAACTTGATCACCTAATACTTCATCAACCTCTGTATTATATAACACCTTAAGATTCTCAGTATTGTTAACACGATGTTGCATTGCTTTTGATGCTCTCATGTGATCCTTACGTACCAACATGGTAACTGATGAACAAATATTAGCAAGATATGTTGCTTCTTCAGCAGCCGTATCCCCTGCTCCTACTATAGCAACATCTTGTTGTTTATAGAAAAACCCGTCACATACTGCACACGCAGAAACACCACCACCTCTTAGTTTCTGTTCACTTGGTAATCCAAGATACTTAGCAGTAGCACCAGTAGAAATAATAATACTTTCAGCTTCAATAGTAGTTGTGCTATCCACGACAACTTTATGAATACCTCCTTGCTCTTTACTAAAATCAACTTCGGTAACCATTCCGATTCGCACTTCAGTACCAAAACGTTCTGCTTGTTGTTGTAATTGAACCATCATCGTTGGTCCATCAATACCCTCAGGATATCCCGGAAAATTATCTACTTCTGTAGTCGTAGTTAATTGTCCTCCAGGCTCCATCCCTGTATACATAACTGGCTTGAGATCCGCTCTTGCCGCATAAATGGCTGCAGTATATCCTGCAGGTCCTGACCCTATAATTAGGCATTTTATTCTTTCTATTGTATCAGACATTTTCATTTCATTTTATGTAGTGTAAAAGTAGTAATTTGAAGATAAAACTTTCACGAAAGTTATTAAGATTTGTTATCAACATATAGACATACTAAATAAGACACCTATATTGGTATAATACGCTAAATAATATGGCCAAATATGTTTATTAGACAATTTCTTACTATTTTTTTCTAAACAATTATAGCATTCATAATTAGGTGTCAAACTCTCAAAATAAATTCTCTAATTTCATAAAAACGGCCAAAAACTAAAAGTCTTGATGAATAACAACCAAAATAAAACCACAACATCGTATAAAAGCACCACAACATTACATATACAAAATACATTTTTATCAATTATTTAATGTTCTTTTCACCTACTCAATAAAAAAATTAAATCATCAATATTTTAGCATTAAACCTTTTATTATCTTATAAAAATCGTTATTTTTTTGATGTATCATCATTTTGTATGTTTTTTGTTGTGGTATATTATTAGAATTTAAGGTTTTTATATCCCTACATTTATAGTCTTGTAAGTTGAAAACTAAAAAAAGATTTGTTTTGAGAATACTCGATTTAATTTTCAGCTTCAAAAAACAGATTCATTTTATATTGTCAAAAACTTATTAAAATGAGCTCACATTTCTTTACAATATCTAAGATTGATGTGAGTTATATAAAAATAAGGGAAATGTTAAAGTAATTAGAAATACCAAACAAAGAAGAACCTCATAGTGCAGAATAATTAAAAATATTCATGATATAATAACTAATCACTATTAAATCATAGACGATGTGGTCCAAATTTTCTATTACTTCGGCGATAAGCATTTTAAATGAATCACTCAAATACTAAAAAAACTCTCTTTAAAACGAGAACACATTATAATCATTAAATAAACGCATCACACTTAAAATTAACGTTACACAATCACTATGAAAAAAAATAGACTTAGCAGATTAAGTGCAATTTTATTGTTTTGTATCTTATACAGTTCAATTGCAACCGCCCAAATAGGAAATGTTCTTTGGGAAGACAATTTTGATACATTTAATACTGATATATGGAACCCTATTGAAGGGGATGGCTGCGAAATTGGCCTCTGCGGTTGGGGAAATGCTGAATTAGAATATTACAGCCCTAATAATATTTCTATAGAATCAATCCCTGGTGAATCAGGAAATAACGCCTTAGTATTAGAAGCTCGACAAGAAACTATAGGTTCTAGAGCCTTCTCTTCAGGAAAAGTAGATAGCGAGAACAATCTATCTATCCAATATGGATTAATAGAGATAAGAATGCAGGCACCTACCGTAGAAACAGGACTATGGCCCGCTGCTTGGTTGTTAGGAACAGCAAATCTTACCTGGCCTTCTAAAGGTGAAATCGACATGATGGAAATGGGGCATGCTGCCGCAGAAAGAGAACGTCTGGGATTCCCTAATTCTGATGTAAACAGTTATGTAGGTGCAAATGCAATTTTTGCGAATGAAGATGGTAGTGTTGGTAGTATTGCCTATGATGTAAATTATAACCAACCTTATCTTGCAGATACACCAATAACAAATCGTTTTGTAACCTATCGTCTTTACTGGGAACCAACCCAAATGCGATATACCATTGTAGATAATGGAGTAGAATATGATTTATACGCAGCTCCGCTCCCAATAGACCCTGACGGAGTAACCGGAGTCTTTTCTCGTCCATTTTACTTATTACTAAACCTTGCTGTTGGAGGTAATTTTACTGATGCTGCAACAAATGATCAAGTAACAGCAGCTTTACCTGCAAAATTATACATTGATTATGTTCGTGTATCACAATGGAATGGTTACGGTACCGTAGAAACAAATTATGGTGGATTAACTGCAGAAACGGGTACTTTTGGTGTATATACAGAAAATACGCCTACTGCCAATGATCTTGCTTTTGGCTCGGACGCAGAAATATATGTTTGGGGAGGTACAATGCAGGAAGGAACAACTGAACCTTATGAAGGGAATGAAGTATTGGCATATGAAACCCTAACCGCTAACAGTTGGTTTGGAGGTGGTATTTCTGCTTTATTCGGAAAAGACATGTCTAATTATGTAGAAGAAGGCACACTCAAATTTAAAATTAAGATTCCGGCTGATGTATCTTTTAGGATTGGAATTACAGATAATTACACAAACGAAAGCTGGATCACCTTTAATGCAGGTGAAACACAATATGGACTAACCAGAAATGGCGAATGGGGTGAGGTAGAAATTCCATTAGTAGATTTTGCAGGTCTAATAGCTTTCCAAAATATCAATTATATGTTTGCCATTGCAAGTCTTGATGGTGCTTTTCCGGCATCTACTTTTCAATTGGGAATTGATGATATTGTTTGGGAAGATGGTAATACAGCCACAATCCCTGTTACTGGAGTAAGTGTATCACCAACCGAAGTTTCGCTTACAGAAGGAGACACACAACAACTTACAGCGACTATTAGCCCTTCTGACGCTAGTAATCAAAATATTAGTTGGACAAGTGATAATACAGCAGTAGCAATTGTGAGTACAGATGGACTAGTAACATCATTAACCCCTGGTACAGCTACAATAACAGCAACCACAGCAGACGGAGAGTTCACAGCAACAAGTATATTTACTATTTCCTCTGAAACAATTAATGTTACAGCTATTAGTAGTTCCCCTACAAATACAACACTTGATGTTGGAGAGACACAACAAATCAGTGCGACAATTAGTCCTGCGAATGCCACAAATCAAAATATCAGCTGGACTAGTAGTAATACATCAATTGCTTCTGTAAATACATCAGGATTAGTTACTGCTCTAGCGGCAGGATCAACGACCATAACGGCAACCACAGAAGATGGTGATTTTACAGCTACATCAACCATAAATGTAAACGGAACCTCTGTAACCTTTGTACCAGACCCTAATAAAACATATTATATTGATAGCCCAATTCATAATCTTAGGATAGCTGCTTCTGGGGAAAGTGAATACCCTTACACAGCTTCTACAACTACTACAGGTGATGATGTAGAGTGGAAATTTGTAGACAAAGGAAACGGATACTGGCATATTGATCGTGCAGCAGGAGGAACTAAACCAAGATTACGATCTAACAGAACAGCCAATGCTGATATGCAACAAACAAGTTCTGCTGGAGGATGGACCTTTTATGATTTTGCGGCCGGAGTTTCTGATGGGACTTACTTTTTAACCCTTCCCAACGGTCCTTCGAGTTACAAAAGATTACAAGTAAATAATAATGGTGAGGTAAAAATGGTTTCTACGGCAAGTGCAGGAACATGGGAATCATTTACAATTACCGAAGTAACAGCTCCCGAAGAAGTTTCAATTCATATAGAAGCAGAAGATTATAGCAACATGAGTGGAATACAAACAGAAAACACTACCGATATTGGTGGTGGGTTAAATGTTGGTTGGATTGATGCAGGAGACTGGATGGAATATGTTGTTGATATCCCAGCAGCAGGAACCTATGCAGTAAACTTTAGAGTAGCAAGTATTCCTGGTAGTGCAGCCGTTCAGTTTCAAGTAAACGGAGACGTCCTTGCAACAGCCAATATTGCTCCTACAGGAGGATGGCAAAACTGGATAACACTCACTCAGAATGTTACCCTAGAAGCAGGAATACAAACAGTACGCTTATATTCTCCTGCCGATAACTGGAATCTTAACTGGTTCGAAATCGAAAGCACAACAGAAGCAGTGGCATCAGCCCGATCCATTGTTGATACTCCTGAGAAAACAGCACCTGTAAAAGTATTTCCCGTACCTGCAAAAGATGTATTAAACTTATCTATTCCTGATTATACAGCGTATGAAAGAATAGAAATAATTAATCTTAATGGTCAGGTAATTCTTAAGAATTCTGATATACTTAGTGATATAATTTCTTTTGATGTACAAGAACTGCCAAGCAGTATGTATATAATCAAAATGTACAAAAACAATGCTCCTGTAGAAACTGCGAGTTTTGTAAAGTAAAAGCATAAGAAAAGAATAGTGATATTGGGGTACAAATTAATTCTCTGTACCCTAGTATCGCTTTTAATAACACTACTATTAAATTATTATAGAAAAAGAAATGTATCTGTTTAGGCACTTCGATTATTGAAGTACCGCAAATACCTTAAAACCCTATTTTATACGCACTTTATTTATCAGTATTCGAGCTATAAAAGTTAAACCAACACTCATGTATCATGATTACACAAAAAAATAACACCACTAGCATACAGTCAAAAAGTTTTCTAAAAACTCGAAGTAAGAATTAATTTACTTATATACTTGAAACACTCAAAACGCAAACTACTCACATTCGAAAGGTAGTTTTATTGATCCTTATTTTAAAAATATTACAACTCGCATTCTTTTACAGAAAACACGAATCCTACTTTAGTACATACTAATAATGATTTTTCTTCTAATGTGTTACGCGATCACTGTATTTTTAAAAACACACATTAAAATGCTTTAGGTTTTTTTGATCTTATCAAAAAAATTAAAAACACTTTTTCACATACAAACACTATAAAAACACATTATAATGCTTAAAAAAAACACTATAAACAGAATAATCATTCGTGCTTTTTTACTAATAAATCTCGTTAGTATTGCAACTGTTTCAGGACAATCTGTTATTTCCGTTGGTTCTGGCTCCTATGCCTCCTACCCTCCTGATCATGAGTATGTAGGCGGAAACGCATCCTATGGTACTTTTTTAGACTTTGCTACAAATAGCGCTAATATAGATGTTACACCATCAAAAATAAACGATCCTATCCCAACAAATGATTGGTGGACGAGTATTTTAACTCAAGAAGATGGTGATGGTAATAGACACGGTGGTAATTTATGGGCATACCCCCTATTAACAAGAGCTACAACAAGTGGTGTAGAAATAGGCCATCGTACTGCAAAAGACTGGACTACTGATATATTAGGAAGTCGTTCGATGAGTGTAGATTATCTTATTAGTATCACAGGGTCTTCATTTACACCAACCAAAACAATTGCCATGAATTGGTCTGACTGGCATGTAGATTTACGAACTCAAGTTGGTGACAATAGCACTAACAGTATAGATTTTACATTAGTCCAAGGCATGCCATATACTTGGGTCAAAACCGTTGGATTTGATCCTATTATCAATGCACTTCATGCAGGTGTTAGAACGTATTATGATGCCAACGGTGCAGTGCTTAGTTTCCCTGCTACGGTAGATAGGTTATCTATAGCGTATGACGGCAATTTATACGGGATACATTTCTCAGAAACAGTAACACTTGAGCAAACAACACAAGGTTTTAGTATTTCTAATTATGCAGATAAATGGATCGTTTTTTCTGCAATAAATAGCTTAGATGATTTAGACACATTACACCAACATGCTTTTGTAAAACCGACTGACACTAGTCTAGATTACAGCTATGATCCATCTCAAGGAGCTGTCACAGCCACCTATAATATTACCACCGAGGTTATTTCAGGAAATGAAACAGATGCTTTGCAGGGGTTCATACCACACCATTATAGAGGAAATGCCAACACTTTTCCCTTCTTGTCTGACCTCGAATATATAGGTACTCCTAGAGGAACAATAAAAATGGCTACAGGATCTAGCTTTACTTTTAATTATGAATTTAATGCAGACCTGTTACCACATTTTAATGTTCCGCAGACAATAGAGTCAGAAGCTATTCCTTATGATCCCGAGAAAATGAATGAAATGATCGATAATTTTGCTAATGACGTTGCATTATATGGTATTAATGGAGGAACTTATTGGGGTGGAAAAAATTTAGTACGTGTCCTCAAGTATGCCCTAATGGCAAAAGAAGCAGGGAATTCTAATTATACTGCACTACTAAATACCGCAAAAGAAAAAGTATATAACTGGCTTACGTATACTCCAGGTGAAACCGAGTTTTATTATAGTTATTATCCTTCATGGAAAGGGTTAATAGGTTTTAACGAAGAGTATTATTCTGCCTATTTTACAGACAATCATTTTCACTACGGATATTTGGCTCATGCAGGAGCTTTACTAGAAATTGCCGAACCTGGAGCAATGGATGGATATTGGTCTATGTTAACTCAAATTATTAAAACTTATGCCAATTGGGATAGGACAGATACTAATTATCCTTATCTGAGAACATTCAGCCCCTGGATGGGACACTCATTTGCTAGCGGTTTAGGTAATTCAATCGGTAATAATCAAGAATCTTCATCAGAAGCAATGCAATCTTGGGCAGGAATGTTTATGGTAGCCGAAATGACTGGTGACACCTCAATGAGAGATGCTGCTGCTTTCGGATACCTCACAGAAGGTAGAGCTATTGCTGATTATTGGTATAATGAAAGTGGTACTTTTGATGAGATTGGTTACGAAAAACCTGTAACCGGAATTTTAGAAATGAATCGCTATGTTTATGGTACCTTTTTTGGCGCTCAAGAAACATATATACATGGCATACAGTGGTTACCAATATCACCTGCTTATGGTTTTTGGAATGATTTTTTAACTCAATCAGAAGCAAACGCCATTGTAGACCCAATTATCAATAACATGAGTACAGATTTAGGTGGATCAATCAGTGCCGACTGGATGAATGTATCATTAGGATTTAAACTTTTCTTTGATCCAGAAAGTGTTGTTTCCATTTTTGACGGATATTGGAATAGTTCAAACGGAACAGACGAATACTCTGTAGCTCATAATCCTGGTGAAAATGCACTTACTTATTACTACGCTCACGCATCTCAAAATATAGGAATTCGACAATCTGACTATAGATTAAGTCTTCCGCTAAGTAGTGCTTTTGAAAAAAACGGAGTTATGACTTATGTGGTTTATAATCCATCTGACGCAACACAAACCTGTACTGTTTACCAAAATAACACGATCGTAACTTCTTTTGAGGTACCAGCCAATAGCTTGATAACTACTACTGGTGATGATATTATTAATCCTCCGAGTGAATTCGTACCAGATCCTAACAAAACCTATTATATTGATTCTCCTATCCATAACCTTAGGTTAGCTGCAACAGGAGAAAGTGAATATCCATATACAACAAGTACAACTATAACAGGAGAAGATGTAGAATGGAAATTTGTTGACAAAGGAAACGGATATTGGCATATCGATCGTGCTGCAGGAGGAACCAAACCAAGATTACGATCTAATAGAACCGCCAATGCAGATATGCAACAAACAAGTTCTGCAGGAGGATGGACTTTCTATGATTTTGCACCAGGGGTTTTTGATAACACATACTTCTTAACACTCCCTAATGGTCCCTCTAGTTATAATAGATTGCAAGTAAATAATAGCGGTGAGGTAAAAATGGTGTCTACGGCGAGTGCCGGAACATGGGAATCTTTTACCATTACAGAAGCATCGGTAACAGAAGACGTTTCGATTCATATAGAGGCAGAAGATTATACTGCCATGAGTGGTGTACAAACAGAAAACACTACTGATACTGGTGGTGGTTTGAATGTTGGCTGGATTGATGCTGGAGATTGGATGGAATATGTGGTTGATATCCCTGTAGAAGGAACATATACTATAAACTTTAGAGTCGCTAGTATTCCCGGAGATGCAACTTTTCAATTTCAGATAGATGGAAACACTCTTGTAACAACCAATGTAGATGCAACAGGAGGATGGCAAAACTGGATTACAATTTCAGAAACTGTAGCATTGTCGGCAGGAACTCAAACAATAAGAATAAATTCGACAAATCAAAACTGGAATCTTAATTGGTTACAAATAGAGAGTGGTGTTTCTGCAAGATCTCTCAATACAGGCATTGTAGACACTCCATCGATTAAAGCATATCCAATTCCGGCCAAAGATGTGTTAAATATTTCAATACCTACGCCAGAAAATTATCAAAAATTAGAAATCATTGATCTAAAAGGGAGTGTTCTTTTTCAGGATACTAACATCACTAAAGAAATTAATACTATAAATATTGATCGACTTCCTAATGGGCTATTTCTGGTAAAAATCTATAAACTACACGAATCCCCACAAGTTATTCGTTTTGTAAAATAATAATTAAATTTAAAAAGGAGTTAAAAAAACAAATCTGATTACCTTCAAAAAAAGACACAGATGATCTCACCATCATCTGTATCTTTTTTTCATTTTTATAAGTTTATTATTTATTTCATACAGAAAATTATATACAAACTACTATTCACCAAAATGTAATCTTATTTTGAAATGATTTTAATTTAAGAAGCACTTTTTCATGCGTAGTTAAATATATAGGCACATAAAATATATCGAATTCTAACCCAAGTAATACGGATTCTATTTTAAAATCCTACAATAGAAAAAGTAATCCAAACCTTCTCCTTACTTATAGTATTTTTGAAACATACCAACATGTAAACCTTATCCATAAACATAAGAAAA
Source organism: Aquimarina pacifica (assembly GCF_000520955.1). GTDB lineage: Bacteria > Bacteroidota > Bacteroidia > Flavobacteriales > Flavobacteriaceae > Aquimarina > Aquimarina pacifica. The sequence goes on from NZ_JACC01000002.1 coordinate 269,844, forward strand.
TCAACAGCACTAACCACTATGAAAATAACCAATTCACGATCATCACGACATATAATGTTATTGACATTTTTTTTAACATTAATTCAATTTTCGATTCACGCACAAGCACTTCCTTTACCATACCAACTTGTAAACTCATCAGAATACTCAGATGATGAAATCTTTATTGCAATGGTTGGTAAAATTAATGATGGCGAAGATGTCTGGATGGATTGTACTACTAGCACTATAAAACCTATGCAGTTGTCAGACAATACTGTACAAGGTCCTATATACAATGGAAATGGAGGTCCCGGACTAGACGGTAAATATGCGGATTGTTTTAGTCGTCTTAGTGATATTCCGAATAAAACATTACATATTCCACATATTTATGCTGTTCGTATTTTTATTGCTTTCGAAGAGCAATTATACCTTTATTTCTTTGGTGGTAATGGTGGATACTCTGCTCCCGCTATATCAAACAATGCTGATCCTAATCAAAACATTCGTTATGAATTAATAGAATTAACCTATGGTGATAATGGGTTATGGACCAATACCACAAGAGTTGATGCATACCAGTATCCTATGGGTCTTGAGGTATGGGGAAGTGATGGTTTTTATAAAAAAGTTGGAGAACTTTTATCACATGAAGATATTTTAGAAGAGTGGTTCAATCGTACCCCAGAAGCTTTTCATGGTTGTTATAATGAAGAGTTAGGTATAATTGAAGCCCCTTCCAAAACTTCCGAATTTCAAGAAGGTGGTTCACAAAGTGACTATTTTAGTAGTTATGTAGATGCCGTTTGGGATCGATATACAGACGAAGATCTCACGCTTAGTATCGGAGAGGCGGGGCTTTGGAAAGGACGTGTTACCAATAACCAGTTTATATTCACTAATCAAGACAACGGTATACAGGGAATGATAAGTGCACGACCTAATACTCAAGAAATATTAGAAGCCAAAGGAGTTTTGGCCGAAGATGTTGCTTCTACTCCCGATATTCATGCAGACCAAAATATACAAAAACATTTTAGTGCTGCTTTTAATAGAGGAGCTATTGATATCGATGCTCCTTCAGGAGAAACTATCGAATGGTCAGATGAAAATGAATTTTTCACGCACACTCCTTTTAATGAATATGTGAAATTTTGGCATTCAAAAGATATTAGTTTCGAAGGTGAGACTTATGCTTTTGCATATGATGATGTTTTTGATTTTTCATCAACAATACAGTCTACTGTACCCACGAATGTAAAAGTTACTATCGGAGGTTTCGAAGGAACCTCTACTTGTAACGCTACCGATATTACTCCATACATAAATATTAATAATGAAGGTTGGCAAGCAATAAGTACAGCAACTCTTGAGCCAGGAGAGACTATACAATTCGGTCCTCACCCAACAAACGAAGGCTCTTGGGTATGGACAGGACCCGATAATTTTTCAGCAGCAACTAGAGAAATTAGTATTACAGACATACAAGTAAATCAAGCTGGTACCTACATCAGTACCTATACAAACTCTTGTGGTACTCAAAGTACACAGGAATTCGAAATTTCGGTAACAGAAATCTCTGAAACTTTCACTCCTGATCCTAATAAAACGTATTATATTGACAGTCCTATACACAATCTCAGGATAGCATCAACAGGAGAAAGCGAAACTCCGTACACTACCTCTACTTCAACAACAGGAGAAGATGTAGAATGGAAATTTGTAGACAAAGGAAACGGATATTGGCATATTGATAGAGCTGCGGGAGGCACAAAACCTAGATTACGATCAAACAACACTGCAAATGCAGATATGCAAAGAACTTCTTCTTCAGGAAGATGGACTTACTATGATATCGCAGAAGGATTTACTGAAGGAACATATTTTCTAACCCTTCTCGATGGACCCTCAGAATATAATAGATTACAGGTGAATAATTCGGGGGAAGTAAAAATGGTTTCTACGACTAGTGCAAGGACTTGGGAATCATTTATAATAACCGAAGCTTCTTCTGCTATTTCAATTCATATAGAAGCAGAAGATTATAATGATATGAGTGGTGTGCAAACTGAAGAAACCACCGATGTAAACGGAGGACTAAATGTAGGCTTTATAGATGCTGGCGATTGGATGGAATATATTGTTGACATCCCAAAAGCAAGTACGTACACTATAAACTTTCGTGTAGCTAGTGTTCCTGGTAGTGCAACTTTTCAATTAATTATTGATGATAACTTACAAACAACTGTAGATATCTCTTCTACAGGAGGATGGCAAGAATGGACAACATTATCACAAACGGTTGAGTTATCTGCGGGTACTCATACAATCCAACTATATTCAACAGGCCAAAGTTGGAATATTAATTGGTTAGAAATTGTAGATGGCGTAACTTCAAGAACAACAGACCTCGCAATTACAAAAGAACTAACACGTATTGAGGCCTACCCTATACCAACAAGAAACGTATTGAATTTACTAATCCCAAATCATCAAGACTATTCGAGATTAGAAATTATTGATATGACAGGAAAAGTAATTCAAACAAATTCTAATATCACAAGTGAAACGATAACATTAAATGTTGAACGTCTATCTAGTGGACTTTATATTGCTCGAGTTTATAAACATCGTGGCCCTGCAGAAATAATACAATTTTTTAAATAAATAAGTTGTTTTTATTTCTATAAGATAAGTAAGACAAAAAATTAATTAATAACTAACTACCTAAGCACTCGCAGATCAACAAGACTGATCAGTGAGTGCTTTTTTATGCTTACTTAATCATAGATACTACAGTATACGAATACAACTATCCAAAAATGAGGTTCGAATAACTTCATTAATGTTAAAACTAAAATGATCTCTAAACGGCAAAAAACAATTAAAAAGAAGCATTCACTGAAAAAAACAACTATTTAAAAGAAAACTTATCTTTCATATTGTTATTTTTTAATGTTTTTATTATATTTACTTTAAACTTAAAACCTTACCTATTTAACATATATCACCCAATTAATTCAAGTAATAAGGTTCATAGTTTTCATTAATAAAAACCTAAAAATCATGAAAACATCCGACTCATTCTTCAAACCACTAATCCTCAAAAACTTTTTTCTATTATGGCTATTTTCTCTTACTGTCAACGCTACTGATTTATACGTTTCCAAAAGTGGAAGTGATACCAATACAGGAACTATTACCTCTCCTTACTTAACGATTCAAACAGCTATTAATGTTGCCACTGCAGGTGATATAATTTATGTAAGGTCGGGATCCTATGCCGAAAAAATATGGTGGGCAAATTCTGGATCAGAAGGCAGTCCTATAACATTGACTAATTATTTAAATGAAGAGGTTACTATTTCTGGGATTACTCCTACAAACTCAACACAAGGTGCACAAATCCTGATTAGTAGTAAGAGTTATATTAGAATCAACGGAATAACTTTTAGCGATAATATTATGAATTATGCAGATGGTATCAATGTTCAAGGTTCGGGTACAGATATACAAATTACAAACTGCGAATTTGATAACATTGGTTGGACCAGCGATAAAACAACCTTCCCTACTCCTAGTGATAGTGCTCATGCCATTATATTTTTAGGGTCTACAAGTACTTCTCTAAACAACATAACCATAAGTAACAATTATGTGCATGATTGTATTACTGGTTATAGTGAAAGTATAACCATCGTAGGGAATGTAGAAGATTTCCTTATCGAAAATAATACTCTTGATAGCAATACCAACATCGGTATTGATGCTGCTGGACACTTTACTTGGACAGGTGCACCTACAGAGGTAAATTATTCTCGTAATGGAATCATAAGAAATAACACGGTCAGTAATTATGCAGGACCAGAAGATCTTGATGCTGCCGGAGGTATCTATACTGACGGAGGTAGTTATATCACTATAGAAAACAATACAGTATATAATTACAAGGTAGGATTTTCTGTAGGTTGCGAGGTGGCAGGAAACACTAATACAGGAAATATCGTTCGTAACAACATAGCGTATAACTGTAGTTTATCAGGGTTATTTCTTGGATCTAATACTACCAGTGTGGTACAAAATACAGAAGTGTACGGAAATACATTTTATAAATGTGGTACAGGAACCTTTGATAATGGACAAATTGCCTTACAAAATAATGATGGCAGTAGTATAAAAAATAATATCATGTATCCTACAGAAGGGAGAACAGCCATGGTTCAAATGGGAGGAACAACTTCTACAAATAATACACTAGCTTATAATTTATATTGGAGAGATAGCGGAGATACTAGTAATTTATTTTATGACATTACCAACAACACTAATTCTGTGATGGCTGATCCTTTATTTGAGAATGCCTCATCATACGATTTTCACATCTCTTCTTCTTCTCCAGCAATTGATGCAGGAGACCCAAGCTTAAGCGTGACTAATGATGTTGTAGATATCGATGGAGAAGCTAGAATACAAAATGGTAGAATGGATATTGGTGTAGATGAGAATGGCGCAAGCGCTACAATACCAGTTACGGGCATATCGCTTTCTCCAGAAAACAGTTCTCTTGATATAGGAGATACATTACAAATTAATGCAAGTATAAGTCCGACAAATGCAAGTAATCAAAACGTAAGTTGGACCTCTAGTAATTCAGCTATTGCCTCAGTAAACAATAGTGGTATCATTACGGCTAATAGTGAAGGTACGGTTACAATTACTGCTACTACAGAGGATGGAAATTATACCGACACCACTATCATTACTGTGAATCAAGATACTAATATCACATTTATACCAGACCCAAATAAGACCTATTATATTGATAGTCCAATACACGGTCTTAGATTAGCAGCCACAGGAGAAAGTGAAGATGCTTACACCACAAACACAAATGTTACTGGTGAAGATGTAGAATGGAAATTCGTAGACAAAGGAAACGGATATTGGCATATTGATAGAGCTGCCGGAGGAACAAAACCCAGACTTCGAAGTGATAACACTTCTAATGCTGATATGCAACCGACAACATCTTCTGGTGGATGGACATACTATACTATCTCAGAAGGAGCTTCTGATAACACCTATTTTTTAACATTACCAAATGGTCCTTCTAGCTATAAAAGGCTTCAGGTACAAAATTCTGGAGAGGTAAAAATGGTACCTAATACCTATACAGGAACATGGGTTTCATTTACCATAACAGAAGTTTCTAACACCACCGAAACTATTCATATCGAAGCCGAGGATTATAGCTCAATGAGCGGTATACAAACAGAAAACACTACCGATACAGGAGGTGGTTTAAATGTTGGTTGGATTGATGCAGGAGACTGGATGGAATATAGTGTAGATATACCAATAACAGGGTCCTATACAATTGATTTTAGAGTAGCTACTATTCGCGAAAATGGAAACTTTCTATTTCAAGTTGATAGCAATACGCTCACATCAGCTGATGTCAATAATACAGGAGATTGGCAAAATTGGACAACCATAAGTAGTGAAACTATCGAGTTATCGCAAGGAACAAGAACAATACGAATTTATTCTACAAATGAAAACTGGAATCTTAATTGGTTTGAAATCAAAAATACCACCGATACAAAATCATTGGCACCTTTTGTAGATAATACAGATGTTATCAAAGCATATCCAGTACCTGTAAAAGATGTTTTAACCATTAGTATCTCAAACTATCAAAAATATTCTAATCTTGATATTGTAGATATTACAGGTAAAACATTACTTAATAACATAAACATTACTAGTGAGACAGTTTCAGTGGATCTAAATAATTTTCCGAAAGGAGCGTATTTTATAAAATTAAATACAATAGATGCCTCCTCAAAAATCATCCGATTTATAAAATAATATAAGGGTACTCTGAAACTAACATTTATTTGAAGTGGTTTAATACTAAATGTTGAAAATGTACATCCATTACACTATTTGTAATGGATGTACTCTGTTTATAGGCAATATAAAAAAAGGTTTTTTAACCTAAAACTGCACTAAGAATATAACCCTTCGGCAAACTGTATCTTGACAACATCATTTTAGGTTGTAGTTTTATAGTATGTAAAAAGAAGTAACTAAAAGAAAGCAAGAGATGTATTCTATTGTGAAAACCCAGAGAAAAAGTTCTTTGCGTCTAAAAGAATAAGAGCATAAACATGGTAACCAATTACGGTATTATGAAATTGATAACAACTTGGTAGAAAATGCTATCAGAGCTTTGGCATTAGGCAGAAAGGATTATTTGTTTTCAGGATCTCATTGAGCTGGTCAAAAAGCCACAATGCTATCTTCTTTGTTTGCCAGTTGTAAAATTGACAATATAGATCCCTACAGTTGGCTTAAAGATGTAGTAGAGAATATACAAGAATTTAAGACAAATCGATTATATGAATTATTACTAGATCATTAGAAGATATCTGAAATCAACGGTAGTAATTAACTGTTCATGTAGTCTTGCCAGGTTACTAAGAGATATTTTTCTTTTTGGTTTTCTTTTAAATCCAGAAATCCATATTCATAACAGAAGAGATATACCTGTCCTTTTTTATTTTTCCAATAATGAGTAAAATAAGTAGGATCAAACCCTTCTGAAATCAGCTTTTCTTTGCGTATGGTAGACATTCCTGATTTATTATAGGCTTTTAGAAGTTTTCGATTGGTTTTCAATTTTTTATCGATAGTATAATATAAAGCTTCTTCTGATTTACGTTTTTGATACTGATGAGCAGACTTACAATGGATAGAGCAATATTTCTTGTCAGATCTACCTATAATTTCAGCTTTACATTGTGGACATATATTCATCACCTCTAATTAATCGAATACTATTCGAATGTTATTCGACTAAAATACTACTATCATTTGTAAATAACACATATTTGTATCATGAAACTCAATAAACATATCACACTAAAACATTTATTGATCAGTAATCAAAAGATGATCGGAATACAATTTTACCCTGACAAGGTGATCCAGGCATTAATTAAAGAACTTCCGAACCCTAAATGGAGTAAGGAGTTTTCGATGGTATATATTATCAACACTAAAGAAAATCTCGCCAAAGTATTTGAAAAATTTAGAGGAGTAGCGTGGATAAACGGAAATTCTTTTTTTAAAGAAAAACCAATACGTAACAATCAACCTGTGGATATTAACTGGTATCGTAGCAGACCTAAAACAACTTCTTATAAATATGTGCCAGAAGCATATTTGATAAAATTAGAACTCAAACGATATGCCTTAAATACCTGTAAAACCTATATAATACAATTTGAAAAATTCATTAATCACTATTGTGATAAGGATATTGTGGCCTTGTCAGAGGAAGAAATCCGAAGCTATTTGCAGCATCTCATTAGTAAAAACAAATCCAATAGCTATCTCAATCAAGCCATCAATAGTATTAAATTCTATTATGAAGTGGTGATGGGGATGCCTAACCGATTTTATAGTATTGAAAGACCCAGAAAACAGCAACAACTCCCTAAAGTAGTATCAAAAGAAGAAATTATCACTATGCTGAAACATACTAATAATATAAAACATCGTTGCATTATAGGTTTATTGTATTCTGCGGGTTTACGTCGAAGTGAACTATTAAACCTACAGTTAACTGATATTGACAGTAAACGAATGTTGATTTTTATCAAAAATGCAAAGAATAATAAAGATCGATATTCGTTGCTATCTCAAACTATACTTAAAGACTTAAGAATCTATTATAAACAATGGAAACCTAAAGAGTATCTATTTGAAGGAGCCTTAGGTGGTAGATATTCGGCAGAAAGTGTGGCAAAAATTGTTAGAAGAGCTAGTACCAAGTCTGGTATCTTACGAAAAATAACCCCACAAATGTTAAGGCATTCTTTTGCAACTCACCTTTTAGAAGACGGAACAGATATTAGATATATTCAAACCTTATTAGGGCATAATAGTACAAAAACAACCGAAATTTACACACAAGTTGCCTTAAATAATTTTAAATCAATTAGAAATCCGCTAGATTTGGAAAAAATATAATGGAAATATGTGTACCGGTACACATATTCAATTGTTGTAGCATATTAAAAAATGACTGAAAACGAATTCATAAATTATTGGAATAAGGAATATCCAGAATCATTTCCAATCAACCACGAATTGAAATGGACATATGCGGATAGGTGGTTTAGAATTCATAGTCTACCTCATTCAAAAAGGTATGCAGATACTGATGACGATTACAAAATCATATTTGACCGACAAAACCAATTAATTGACGATCTAATCGGAGAAGAATCGGAAGTTGCAATCTCTTTCGGACTTTATAAGGATGATATAGCTAATGAAAATTATAAAGAGCTGACTAATTTCGGAGAATTCCAAAAAGTCTTGACAATTGACTTACAAAAAGAACGACCCGAAGAATATGAAAATGGGATGCTCCTTGACATATTCGTAAAGATCGGAAATTGGAAAAATGGTAATAGAAACAAAATTCTTAAAGCAATAGCTGACGATGAAATAAGAGCCATGTTTTTTAGTCATTCAAAGAAATGTGTTATTGCACCATATGATGGCGGAGTTGATGTGATTGTTGAATCGACCAAAGAAAGAGATAGACTTAAAGCTAAATACAAGGATTGGCTTTCTGACAGAGAAGACGGAATGTAAAAACAAAACATGCTACAACACTATATATGTGCCATAGCAGCAAAGTGATCAATCGAATGGTTGTTGTATTTCTGGTAAGGCGCAATGCTTGCAGAAAGGAAAAGTTAGCAATCAATGCGCAGAAATATCGAAAATAAAGGTAACATTTTGCCCTGCTACGACACA
>NZ_JACC01000003.1 GCF_000520955.1 Aquimarina pacifica
TTCATAATACTATGAAGGGTTTTTTTTATACCATAATTTCATCAGAATTAAAACAACAAATATTTGAAATGGGAGGGGATAAAACACAAAAAAACTCCTTAAAAAAACTCTAATAGGAGGAACTATTGTGTTTTTTTGATATTTCTAATTACATTTTGAATACTTATGCAGTGATAAAAAAATGAAATCTTTATTTTAATTAAAATAGAATAGAAAGTCAACAAGAATAACTTTTGATAAATGATAAACTCATAAATAAGATTAAAAAAAAATAAAAAATATGGTTTCTTAATAATTTAAAAATAACTTTAGATTTCTTATCGATTGAATTTCATTGATAATAGAAGTTAATTTTAAAACATATTTATGGCATTAAAAGTAGTCGTTTCTCATAAAACAGTTTATAAGTATGATCGTGATGTTAAATTATCACCACATGTGTTTCGTTTGCGTCCTGCCCCACATAGTCGAACACCGATTGAATCTTATTCTCTTAAGATTACACCAGAAAATCAATTTTTTAATTGGCAGCAAGATCCATTCGGAAATTATCTTGCACGTTTAGTTTTTCCGGATAAGACTAATAAGCTATCCATTGAAGTGGAAATTATAGCAGATCTAAAAACCATTAACCCGTTTGATTTTTTTGTTGAGAAATCTGCAGAAGAATTCCCATTTATATATGACAAAACTGTTAAAAAGGAATTATTACCATATCTTGAGATTACTGATAAAGGACCACTTCTAACAAAGTTTTTGACTACTATTAATACCACTTCTCGTAAAACTGTTGATTTTTTAATTGATTTGAATCAAAAAATATATAATTTTTTGAGTTATAACGTACGTATGGAAGCGGGAGTGCAAACCTGTGAAGAGACACTAAATAAAAGAAGTGGTTCTTGTCGAGATTTTGCTTGGTTATTTGTACAATCTCTTCGTCATTTAGGTTTCGGAGCACGTTTTGTATCAGGATATTTGGTTCAATTAGCATCAGATGAAAAATCTCTGGACGGCCCGTCCGGACCAGAAGAGGATTTTACAGATTTGCATGCATGGATAGAGGTGTATCTTCCTGGTGCTGGATGGATAGGTTTTGATGCTACTTCAGGATTGTTAGCAGGAGAAGGACATATTCCGTTGGCATGCACACCTTCTTTTGAAAGTGCAGCACCAGTATCGGGCTTTACAGATATTTGTACTACTGAGTTTGAATTTGAGAATTCGGTAAAACGAATTTTTGAAACTCCCCGGGTAACTAAACCATATACAGAATATCAGTGGAAAGAAGTTAACAAGTTAGGTTTAAAAGTAGAGAAGGAATTAGAAAAAAATGATGTTAGGTTAACAATGGGAGGCGAACCCACATTCGTTTCAATTGATGATATGGAGTCCGAAGAATGGAATACTGCTGCCGATGGACCTATGAAGAAAGAATTAGCCAAAGATTTATCAAGGAGATTAATGAAAGTTTTTGCGAACGGTGGGGTATTACATCATGCGCAGGGAAAATGGTACCCCGGAGAACCACTGCCCCGGTGGCAAATTGAAATATGCTGGAGAAAGGATGGAGAAAAAATCTGGCATGATAAAAAATTATTATCCACATTTAATACCGTTGCATCTCTTCCTGATAATGTCGATAAGTTATTTTTAGAAACTCTTTCGCAGTACTTGGCTATTTCTTCAGAGAATATTATTCCTGCATATGAAGATGCTTTTCATTATATGTGGGAACAGGAAAAATTGCCAGTTGATTATAATCCTAGTGAAGATACAGAGGGATCCTTGGTAAAAGAAAAGTTTAATAAAATTATTTCAGAGGGTACTTCAACTCCTGTTGGATATATATTACCGCTTAATAACTCTAAGAATATTTGGTTTACATGTGAGTGGACTTTTAGAAGGAAACATTTATTTTTAACCCCTGGGAATTCTCCTATGGGATTACGCTTGCCGTTAAATTCTTTACTTTCAAAACCTGCTCATGAAATATTTCCAATATATGAGCCTGATCTTTTTTCAAAGAAAAAGAAGTTTCCAAGCTTCAGAAGACGTGTGGTGAAAAGATATAACGAATTCTTAGAAAAAGGGATAGATTCTAGTTTGTCAAATTATTTTATCAGAACAGCACTTTGTTCAGAAATTAGAGAAGAGAAATTACATCTTTTTTTACCTCCATTAGATACAGCAGAAGCATTTTTAGATTTAATAGCGGCGATAGAGTTGACGGCCGAAAAAATCAATATTCCAATTGTATTAGAGGGCTATGAGCCTCCAAAAGATAATCGATTAGAGTCTCTCAAAATAACTCCAGATCCTGGTGTTATCGAAGTTAATGTACACCCTTCTCATGATTGGGCTGAATTAGTACAAACAACATCTACGATTTATCAACAGGCAAAGGAGGCAAGATTAGGAACAGAAAAGTTTATGCTCGATGGTAAGCATACTGGAACTGGAGGAGGAAACCACGTTACAATAGGAGGGGCCACACCTAAAGATAGTCCTTTATTGCGTAAACCAAGTTTATTACGCAGTTTATTGACTTTTTGGCAACATCATCCTGGACTATCATACTTATTTTCTGGGGCTTTTGTGGGGCCGACCAGCCAAGCTCCACGTATTGATGAAGCGAGGCTAGAAAATCTATATGAGCTAGAAATTGCTTTTAGTCAAATTCCTAAAAACGAAGAAGTCCCTTTTTGGCTTACAGATCGGTTATTTAGACATTTGTTAACTGATCTTACTGGTAATACACATAGGGCTGAGTTTTGTGTTGATAAATTGTATTCCCCAGATTCTTCTTCAGGCAGGTTAGGGATTTTAGAACTAAGAGGTTTTGATATGCCTCCGCACCCACAAATGAGCCTGGTACAAAATTTATTGGTAAGAACATTAGTCTCTTGGTTTTGGAAAAAACCCTATACCCATAATTTAGTTCGGTGGGGAACTGGTCTACATGATAAATTTTTGCTGGAACACTATGTTAGAGAGGATATAAAAGATATTGTTGTTCAATTGAATAAAGCTGGTTACCAGTTTAAGGCGGACTGGTTTGATCCTTTTTTTGAGTTTCGATTCCCATTAAATGGTGTAGTTACTATTAATAACACAAAGTTAGAATTACGTTCTGGAATAGAACCTTGGAATGTACTTGGTGAGGAAATGGCAGGAGGCACAACTTCGAGATTCGTAGATTCATCTTTAGAACGTGTTCAAATCAAGGTTTTTGATTTTATAGATGAAAGATATGTAGTAACTTGCAATGGTGTTAAGGTTCAATTACATAGTACGGGTGTTAAGGGCGAATATGTCGCTGGTATTAGATATAAGGCTTGGAACCCCTATTCCGCATTGCATCCAACTATAAAAGCTGAGGAGTCTTTGGTTTTTGACATCGTGGATACTTGGAATAAGAGATCTATTGGTGGTTGTACATATTTTATATCACATCCAGGAGGAAGATCCTATGATACATATCCTGTAAATAGTTTTGAGGCTGAATCGAGGCGAATAAATCGGTTTTGGGAATTCGGACACACGCAAGGAGAAATTAATTCGATGGATGGAAATTTCGATGATAGTGCGGTTGATATGAGTAAAAAAGTAAAAAATAACAGAAGTTCTAAAAAATTCAATTATAAAGAACTTCCAATTGATTATGAATTTCCATATACATTGGATTTGCGTAAAAAATGATAAAAAGTAATGTCCTAATGGATTTAAATACTAAAGAAGGACTCGTTAGAGATTATTTTTCAGAACATAGTTATGATGAAATGTTTTTATCAACTATGGAAATTAAACCTGCCTGGAAAAATATTTCCAATAGTTTAATTAATATGGGACGCGATGAGTTATTATCTAGACAGAAAGATATTGATTGGATGCTTTCTGAGAATGGGGTAACCTATAATGTTTATAATGATCCCAAAGGATTAAACAGACCTTGGAATTTGAATATAATTCCATTTGTATTATTAGAGTCAGAATGGAGAGGTATTGTAAAGGGGTTGCAGCAGCGAGTTCATCTTTTGGATTTAGTTGTGAAGGATATCTATGGAAAAAGGGAGTTGATAAAAAATGGTATTATTCCTGCAGAAATTGTTTATGGTCATCGAGGGTTTCTAAGACAATGCGATCAAATACTCTATAATACTCCAAAAAATATATCTATTTATGCATCCGACCTCTCTAGAGGTCCAGATGGCAGAATGTGGGTAGTTAATGATAGAGCACAGGCACCTTCTGGTATGGGGTATGCTTTAGAAAATAGGGCTACGGCGGGTAGTGTGTTATCTGATGTTTACAAAAAAAATGATGTAAAAAGAATTGACGGTTTTTTTCGTGATTTTAATAAATTACTAGTAGAATCTTCGCCTAGTAAAAATCCAAATCCTACTATTGTTATTATTACTCCTGGACCACATAACGAAACCTATTTTGAGCATGCATATTTGTCATCATATTTTGGTTATCCTTTGGTAAGAGGGAATGACTTAGTCGTACGTGAAGGCTTTTTATGGATGAAATCTTTAAAAGGGTTAAAGAAAATTGATGTGGTATTGCGCAGGGTAGATGATGTTTTTATGGATCCCTTAGAACTAAGAGAAGACTCTTATTTGGGGGTTACAGGACTTTTAGATGTGGTACGTAGGCAAAATGTTACCGTAATAAACCCTATAGGAACAGGTGTTATCGAAAATTCGGGATTGATTCCTTTTATGCCCGCTATTGCTAAATATTACTTGGGTGAGGACTTAATATTACCACAAATTGCTACTTGGTGGTGTGGACAGGAAAAAGAACGATCATTTGTACTAGAGAATTTATCAAAATTCGTTATAAAACGTATTGATCGATCCAATAGAGAAGATATAGTTTTTGGAGAATTTTTAACGTCAGAAGAAGAGGTGAATTTAAAAAATAAGATTTCTAAAAGTCCTTATCTTTATGTAGCACAAGAGAAAATAACTTTTTCTACAGTGCCCAACTTTACTAATGAACGATTTGAACCCAGAAATATGGTATGCAGAGCATTTGCAATAGCCAAAGGAGATGATTATAGGGTAATGTCCGGAGGGTTGGTACGAGTTTCTCCCGAAATAAAAACACGTAGGGTAAGTAATCAGCGTGGAGGAACAAGTAAAGATTTTTGTGTGCTATCTGAATCTAATAATTTAGAAAATATACATCCAGTATGGCAAAATGATCAAAAAATAACAGTGGCTAAATTGGATGACCTCCCTAGTATGACTGCCGAAAATCTATATTGGACCGGTAGATATTTAAGTAGGGCATTAATTACGAGTAGATTCTTGCGAATGGTGCTGAAGCAATGTACAAATTCAGATTTAGATATTCATACGATTACAGAAAATGAAAAGTTACATGTGCTACTTAGAGGGGTTACTAAGTTAACGAATACATTTCCAGGTTTTTTTGATTCTTCTAAGGGCAATCCTCTGCCAGATATAAGAAAGGAATTAACGGCTGTGGTTTTCGATAAGACTAAGCAAGGTAGTTTAGCAAACATACTCTCGTCTTTTAATAATTCATATTATGCCATCCGTAACTTATGGTCAACAGATATGTGGCGTGTTTTTGATAGTATTCAAAAAATATGTGTTCTTATGGAAGAAAAAAATGAAAGTACAGACCCTGTTTCTCTTAAAGCTATTTTAAAAATATTAGATCAGTTAATTACCAGACTTATTGCCATCATGGGGCTAATTGAAGAAAGTATTTTAGTTAATCAAGGATTGCTCCTATATTTTATAGGATTGAATTTGGAAGCCAGTATTTTTAAAATTAAAAAACTGGATATACTAATTACAAAATCAACAAATAAGGATATGGAATATGACTTATTAGAATGTTTGTTGAATAGTATGGAAAGTCTAAATATCTATAGATATAGCTATCGTTCTTATATCACAGTTGAAAATACATTATCCCTCGTACTCCTTAATCCTGAATATGCAAGATCATTGATGTACTTGGTATCTAGATTACGAAAAGATATTGGTAAATTACCATTTTCGGAAAATAAAGGTACATTAAATAATTCTCAAAGATTTATTAATGAAGCATTTTTAAAACTGAAAAGTATTACAGTAACAGGTTTGATAGATTCAAGTACAGAATATAGGAATGTGAAAGAAAATTTTAAAGAATTATTAATAGAATTAGAGGAGCAACTGACAGGTATATCTATTGATATTACGAATACATATTTTAATCATATTTCTGTACAATGTCAACTCTCTACTCAAAGTTTCCCTAAAGAATAACCATGAATTTTAAGATTATACATAGGACTGAATATCGTTATAACTCGGATGTTAGTTTTTGTCATAATATAGCTACAGTTATACCACGGGAAAGTCCTGGGCAAAAACTTTTGGATTTTAATTTATTGATCAATCCAACACCTGCTCCTATTGATTTTTCTGAAAGGACTGATTTTTTTGGAAATCAAATTACCCGATTTTCACTACAACAGTTGCATCGTAAACTAGAGGTTACTTCTACAAGTATAGTTCAAAGAGATTACTCGCACATTCGTAGAAATTTTTATACGGATGCTTGCAAAAATGTAACGCTTTCTCAGGCGAGATCATTATTAGATAAAAATGATGAATATAGTATTGAGGCAAAGCAGTATCTGTTAGAATCAATATTGATAAGAAATATTGGTAGTATGATAAAAAACTATGCAGAGCTTTCGTTCAAACCAGAAAGGTCTGTTTTTGATGCAACCTATGAGTTAATGCAGCGAATTTATACAGATTTTGATTTTGTTCCGGGTTTTACAAATGTATCTACTCCTTTAAAAGAAGTGATGAAAGAAAAAAAAGGAGTTTGTCAAGATTTTGCCCAAATAGCAATTGCTTGTATTCGGTCAATAGGTCTACCGGCAAGATACATTAGTGGTTATATTGAAACAATACCACCGCCAGGAAAGGTAAAACTTATAGGTACAGATGCGTCTCATGCATGGTTTGCTATTTTTATACCAAGTTTTGGTTGGGTAGATTTTGACCCAACGAATAATCAAATACCTGAAAATCAACATGTTGTTGTGGGTTGGGGTAGGGATTATTATGATGTACCACCATTAAAAGGAGTGGTTTATAGTTCTGGAAAAAGTAAACTAAAGGTATCTGTCGATATACGGCCGATATAAACTTTTTTTCGATTCCTCTATATCTCTTTTATTGCTGCTGCTGTTCTTGTTGTTGAATGGCTAAAGTGGTTTTTGTTTTATTGTTTTGGTGAATTGCTTCGTTCATATTGCATACAATTTAATAGTTAAAGTATTCCTTTTCCATCTTTTTACTAATTGCGACTAAGTCATTCAGTATTTTATCAATAAAAGTTTGAAAGTCTACTTCAATTTCTTCTATGTACTTGTACTTATATTCGTTGTAAATTTTATGCACTAAAAAAATTGTAGAATCCTTTTTGGGCTTTTTTTCTGATGATAATACTTGAATATGCTCTGTAACTTCATGAAGACTATTTATAACTGACCTTGGACAATTAGAATTCAATATTAGGAAATCTAAAGTATTGATACTGTTAGGGATTTTTTTTTGAAAACGATTCATCATATCATACGATTCTACACACTTTAATAATGTAGACCATTCTAAACTGCTTCCCATACCTGTATTATCTTGGTTACGAATCAGGAGAATATCGTTATATTTTGAATTTATAATTCGTATTACTTGTGTAGCTCTATCGAGGTTTATACCCAGTTTGATAATAGAATATACCTCATCATATAACAAAGTAGTTCTTATTTTAGCTTTTAATATGGCTGTAAATTCCATCACATTTGTAGTGAAGTCATAAAGCCCTTTTTTTACATAATCATCAACTGAATAATTCAATACAAAATGATAAAATTTGTTGATAGCTTCGTATAACTCTGTAGAAATAATATCGCGTGCACTATTTGCATTTTCGCGAGCCAATTTTACACAATTAATTATAGAGTATGATTTATCTGGATTGAGTCCAATATTATAGAGAACATCGGCATCGTATAATTCTTCTTCTGTTTTATGTGGATCTCCCACCATAAATAACATGGATTTCAATACAAACTGTCTGGATTGAGAAAATTCATTGGGAGCATCTAATGAAGAAAAATAATTAACACAAAGGTATCTTGCGACATGTTCCGAACGTTCAATATAACGTCCCATCCAAAATAAGTTGTTTGCAACTCTTGCTAGCATATATTTATTTTTTTAAAACCCAAGTGTCTTTAGAGCCACCCCCTTGAGATGAATTAACAATTAAGTTTCCTTTTTGCAATGCCACGCGAGTTAACCCACCTTTTAGTGTGAAATTTTTATCTTTTCCTAGTAGGGTATATGTTCTTAAGTCCACATGTCGCGGCTCAAAAGAACCTTCACCCTCAATATAAGTAGCATGCACAGAAAGTGACATTATAGGTTGTGCTATATATTTTCTAGGACTTTCTTTGATAACCTCTTTGACTTTATTAATTTCTTGAGTGGTCAGTTTATTACCAATAGAAATGCCATAACCTCCAGCTTCATCTACTGGTTTTATAACAAGATTATGAATGTTTTCTAATACAAATTTAAGATCATCAGGCCTACTGCAATGATATGTATGCACATTATTCAAAATAGGTTCCTCATCCAAATAGTACTTAATTATCTCAGGCATATAAGTATATACTGCTTTGTCGTCTGCAACTCCTGTGCCCGGGGCATTTACCAAACATACGTTTCCTTTGAGATATGCTCTAAACAGTCCGGGAACTCCTAGTACAGAGTCCTTCCTAAAGGCTTTTGGGTCGATAAAAGCGTCATCTATTCTCTTATAAATTATATCAACTCGTCTTGGACCATTAATAGTTTTCATATATACAAAGTCCTTTTCTACAAAAAGATCTCTTCCCTCTACGAGCTCAACTCCCATGCCCTTTGCCAGATAGGAATGTTCATAGTAAGCAGAGTTAAATACTCCAGGGGTTAAAACCACCGATGTCGGATTGTCCACTCCCTTTGGTTTCACTGTTTCGATAATTTCTAACAGATTCTGACTATAATTCGTAACAGAATGTATTTGATATTTGTCAAAAACACCAAATAATGCCCTTTTTAGCGCTGTTCGGTTACAGATCACATAACTTACTCCAGATGGACATCTGATGTTATCTTCCAACACATAGTATTTTCCATCAGAATGTTTAATGAGATCTGTTCCAGAAATATGATTGTAAACACCTCCAGGAGGGTTAAACCCTTCCATTTTCTTGAGGAAATTTGCCGAAGAATTTATGAGTACTTCCGGTATGATTCCTTGTTTTATAATTTTTTTATCATGGTATAAATCCCATAAAAAATGGTTTAGTGCTTGACTTCTCTGTAATACTCCTTTTTCGATATGTTCCCATTCTTTACTATCAATAATTCGAGGGAATAAATCAAACGGAAAAATTTTTTCTTTCGTTTGGTTATTACCGTATACTTGAAAAGTTATTCCTTGATTAAAAAAAGAAGTTTTAGCTTTTTCATTAAGAATAGAAAAATCATTAGTGGAGTGAGCACCATAAATATCAAATAAAGTTTGATAAACAGGTTTTACTTTTTGATTTTTATCAAAAACTTCATCCAGCTTATTTTGTTGGCCTGAATACGAGGAAAAAATAGGGTGATCTTTACACGATTTCATAAATCAATATGTCTTATCGCAAGTTATTGATCTTTGTTGTTTTTTTTATTGATAATAATTTAAAAATACAGGTATTTTTTTAAATTATTCGCTTATGTAAAGGCCTTTGAGGTGTTTTTGGTATTGATTTAGTGTTAAAAATAAGTGTTTTTTAATGATTTATTAAATTGCGATTAAGCTTTTAAAGTCGATTTCTTCGCTAGGTTCTAAAAAATGTTTTTACTAGCATAAGAAGTTATTTATTTTTTATAATTTTTTTATAATTTTTTGTGCCATCCTCATTACTTATTTCCATAATATATATTGCATTATTAAGTCCATCAGTATGTATCGTATTGGTATGTGTTGTTAGATTTTTGGATATAAGTAGCTGACCAGAAATAGAATATATTTTTAAGGCTGAATTAGCTTTTTCTCCTAAATCAATTGTAAAGTAATTTGTAAACGGATTAGGGAAAAGTTTTAAATCCTCAATTTTTTGCGATATTAGAGCGTTGCTCTTGTTCGAAGTAGTACAATTAATTACCGAGTTATTATTATCTACATCAAGTAAAGTCCAAATTGAAGCATTAGTATTATGTTGCAGGGAGCTCAGGTTTATATTTGTACCAAGGTTTAAATAGGTATCCCATGCTACATTTTTAATAGTATAGCCCTCAGAATCGTTCGGTATTATTTCCCATTGTGTCCATGTACCTGTAAATGTAGTAGGAGCAATCTCTATTTTAGAATTCGAAGTGGCTCTTAATCTTTTACCGGTTCTTACATTTTTAAATCTATAATAGTATTGGTCTTCACTAGGTACTTCTTCAATTTCCCATTGGGTCCATGTACCTGTATAGTTTGTTGTTGCGAGCCTTACATTTGCATAATTTGCTGTAGATGATATTTGAGCCCATAAATCTGCATCAGTATTTGCGATCCTCACAGTTTTTCCGATAAGTTCTTCTCGTCTTAAAGAAGTACAATTTTCACTTTCTTTGGGTATATAAATATCACATTCGTTATAATTGTGGTTGCCATATAAGATTTGACTTCTTAGGGAATAAATTGATTTTGAAACTTTTTTGATAGAGGCTCCTAGTTCTTCATATAGTTCAAAATCTTCAGAAAATACACCTTTGTTAGAGTCATTACCTGCTTTATCAATAAACCTAAACCAATGAAAACCAACATTACCTTTATTGCGTAAAAGTTTTAACATCCAGTTTTCATACCAATTCGCTCTATCTTGTTGAGTTGGTACTGTCCATCCAGCACCATCTTCATTACCTAATCCAGAATCATCTCCTTTAACATAAAACTCTGTTATTATAAATGGTGTATCAGAAGCATCTAACCACATGTCCATATGTTCTTCTTCGGGTTCAAATCGATTATAATAGTTTACAGAAATAATATCCATATACTTGCCTGCAGCCTCAAATAATTGAGGTACATATTTACCACCACCGTGATAACGAGTTCCTAATAGCATATGATTGGGGTCAACAGATCTAAAGGCTTCTGATACAATCCTAAAATAAGTTTCAGCAACATATCCCTGGTATTCTAATTCGTCATCTTCTGTAATATCATTTATAGAATATCCTGTCCCATATTTTTCTTGCATCCAAGAATTTGCTTCTTTAAATTGTGCATTATCATTTGATAATTGTAAACTTAAAGAGAGTTGGTATTTGTAAAAGGGAAGTTCATTATCGAGGAAATAGCCAAGCACCCACGGATCATTAAGGTATGGTGCTAATTGTGTAGCGGCAAGATTTTGACAAAAACTTTCGAATGTAGGTTCGAATACAGGTAATACATCTAATTCATAAGTGTTTTCAATGGTACTAGATGTGTCATTAAACTGTTTTATAACATTAAATCTGGGAGTATAGGCTATATTATCAATGTTTTCATCTGACCAACACCCCATTGTATTTATACCCATATCTTTAAGAATGGTTGGTTGAGATAGACCACCACCTTCTATTACTGAATTGAGGCCTGCACTATAAAATATAGCACCTTCTGGATCTATAATGTGCCATGTGTTTTCGCAATCTTTTTCGACTCTAAAAAAGCCCGTTGCGGTTGATGAACCTTGAGTCCAACCCCCGTAGGTATTCCTGTTTTCTGATTCATCGTGTTCTGATATTAAATTGCCATTATAATCTCCTTTTTCAGTTTCTATTGATACCGTATTATAAATGTCATATACAGGTATATTATATGATGTAGTGTCATAAAATAGTAATTGCGGTCTATCATTACTGTCAGATGCTTCATTTGAACCTAACAGAATGGGAGATGAAATTATACTGGTTGTAAATATTTTAAAGGCTAACGCCTGACTAGAGTTAGAAAATTGATGATTAATATATTCGGTAACATCAATGTAATATATATCATTTTCTTTAAAACCCCCGGAGGTAAAACTTTCAGTGTCTGTGGGTAGGGTGTTCCATGTTGTAGATTCGCCAAATCCGGTATCTAGTCCTAGGACACTTATATTACCATCATGACCTCCGATCTTAACTAATTTTAGTAGTACTTGTTGGTAATCATCAGGCATTTCACTTTTTAGAAATTTTAAGATAGAAACTCTCTCATTAGATTCTGAAAATGTATGCTTTAACTTAAGTACTCCTTCTGTCCCAAAACTCGTGTTTGGATTCGATATTTCTGCATATAAGTCTATTGAGGGTGATATAGCTGTAGTTTGACAGTGAGATGAAAAGTTTATTGCCAAAAGTAGAATAGTAAGTATATATTTATTCATAGTGATAAGTAATTAGAGTATTTGTGTTTTTTAATAGATATAGAAAGGTACAATTAATGAAAGATTTTAGTAATGAATTCTATAATTCGTATTGTTAAAATTAGAATTCGCAATGAGAGATGTTTTTAGGTGATAAAATCATTATGTGAATTCGATTATTGTAGGTTTTACTTGTATGATGTTGTGTACCACTAGTGATGTTTCTATATCTTTGTTCTTAAATGAAAATACAATCTGATACAGAAGAACGGTGGAACTGGTTAACTCATGGTTTTGCATTTATTTTATCCATATTGGGACTTTATGTTTTGGTGACTCACGATACAGAACAGTCAAAATATAGCCTATTTTCTTTATTACTTTATGGTATTTCATTGTTGGTATTGTATTTCGCCTCTTCAGCATATCATTTTAGTCAGAATCCTATCTTAAAAAGAAGGTTTAGAGTTTTAGATCATATTAGTATATATGTTTTGATAGCAGGAACTTATAGCCCTGTTGCATTAATATCTTTATTGAACAGCAGAGGTTGGCTTTTATTTTTTTTGGTATGGACAATTGCTCTTATCGGAACGATTTTAAAGTTGTTTTTTACGGGGAGATTCGAAATAATGTCTGTTATTCTTTATTTGATTATGGGTTGGTTGATTGTATTTGATATAGAAGCATTAATTACCCAAGTAGGTTCTGATGGAATTACATATTTAATTATAGGTGGTTTATTGTATACTGTAGGAATTATTTTTTATGCCATAAAAAAAATACCTTTTAATCATGTTATCTGGCATGTTTTTGTAATGGGCGGAAGTATTTTTCACTTCTTATTTATTTTTAAATATGTAATTTAATAAGGACTGTTGTGAGGTCCTAAAACACAAGAAAGATTTTAGTTTAGGATCTGTTAGGTTACATAAAATATTATATAGATACAATATTTTTGAAGAGTTTAAATAGATTGTCTATTGCATCAAACAGATTTGGGTGATAAGAAATATAAGAATTCTTTATATCAAGATTTTACATATTCTTTATACTCTAAAAAGAAAGCTTCAAATCTGGCCATATTATCATTAAGGAACTGCATAGTATGATCCCAGTTAGCTTTTTTATGGATACTCACATTAGGTAATTCTATATATATTCGCGATATGATTTTTCCATTATCGAGTTCATAGGCTTCATCAAAAATTACATCTGCAACATATTCAGAAGTTAAGATGGTTTTTAGACTAACAAACTTTTCAAAGTAATAGGCCCTAATTACTTCATCTTGCGGTTCAATATCAATAGATACTTGAGCTTTTTTTGTGGTAAATGTAAACTTGAGTGTTACGTCTTTTATCTTAGTGTTATATAATAGCCATTTTCGAGGATATTCTTTTCCAAAAGAGGTCCAGAATTTTTGTCGTATTTGTTTGGATTCTGATTTGCTAAACATGTCTTTTATACTATATTAGATATGCAGCCGCAGTGGCTAGAAGAATAACCAAGAGTTTAGTGATGTTAAATTTATGGCCTTCATTGCTTTCAAAAAGTATTGTTGTAGATACATGCAAAAATATACCTATTACTAATGCTGTGATTTCACGATAATATTCTTGGGCAATTTCAAAATTTTCTGAAATAAAAGCTCCCAAAGGGGTCATTAAGGCAAAGGATACTAATAAAAATATAGTAGTGATTCTCTGGATTTGCGTATTAAGTAAAAAAGTAGTCAAAATCATTGCTACAGGTATTTTATGAATAATAATACCCATTAAAATTCCGTCTGTGTGATGTATAGGAAATCCTTCGAGAATGGCATGTAACCCTAAGCTTATGAATAATAATTTCGGAACCTGATATGTTTTTTTATCCAAATGAATGTGGCCATGTTCAGCTCCTTTAGAAAAATATTCTAGCACCTTTTGTAAAAGAATACCAATCATTATCCATACACCCGTTCGTTTTGCAAAAGGGTTATCCTCGAATACTTCGGGCAATAAATCAAATATTGTTATAGCGAGTAGGAATGCACCACTAAAAGCAAGAAGTAATTTTAAATTTTTTTGATTAGCCTCCTTAAAAATAAAAACTATTAAAGCACCAATAAAAACTGCAGCTATGGATAGTATGTAATTGTTCACTATTTAAAAATTAATATAAGTCTGGGTGAGTTTTTTACATTAAACTTTTTCAATTGATAATCTCCAAAAATATCCAGAAGATCAATATTTGCTTTAGAAAAATAATTCTGAAAATCGTTTAAAGTAATACTTTTAACACGTTCTGTGAAGAAAAAATCTTCATCGTTATCTCTGAATCTAATTTCTTTGATAATATACCCCTCTTTGTGATATCTTTTGATATTAAAAGTTATGTTGTCTACAATTTTGGTTTCTTCGGGAACTAAAGTATTGATAACATATTCTACATTCATAAAATCAATTACACCAACCCCTTTTTCATTAAGATCAGATTTAATTGCCTTAATGGTATTTAGATTATCTTCTTCGCTATCAAAGTATCCAAAACTGGTAAATAAATTGAAAACCGCTGAAAATTTTTCTGAATATGGTTTGCACATATCATGCACTTCAAATTTGAGAGTTTCATTCTCGAATTGCGAAGCATACTCAATACTATTTTTAGATAGGTCAACTCCTGTAACATTGTACCCTAATGTGTTGAGATAAATACTATGCCTACCCTTACCGCAAGCCAGATCCAAAATTTTTTCATCGGATTGAAGACTTAAATAATTGGTCAAGGTATCCATAAAGGCTTTTGCTTCAGTATGGTCTCTATCCTTGTATAAAACATGATAGTAGGGAGTGTCAAACCAAGAGGCGTACCACATTGTTGAATCTTTTAGCATAAGGCGCAAAATTAATGTATTTTTGTGGTTTAATACGAGAAGTTTACTAAAGTTTTGTTACTAATATGTAGTAATTAAGTATGCTTCAGGTCGAAAACATGAATAGTGAGTAATTCGTTTAAAATGGTAGCCAAAACCCTTTTTGGTTTTGAAGAGGTTCTGGCAAGAGAGCTTAGGAATTTAGGAGCAGAAAGAGTAGAGATAGGTAACCGTATGGTTAGTTTTTATGGTGATACAGGCTTTATGTATAAAGCAAATTTGTGCTTAAGAACTGCGATAAAAATTTTGAAACCTATTGCTTCGGGAAGGGTAAGAAATGAAAAGGATTTGTATACATTTATTCAGAGTATTCGTTGGCAAGAGTATTTGGCTATCGAGGATACATTTGCTATTCATGCTACTGTAAATTCTACAATTTTTACACATTCTCATTTTATTTCTTTAAAAACAAAGGATGCCATAGTGGATCAATTTAGAGAGAGAACAGGAGAACGACCAAGTATTGATTTAGATCACCCAGATTTATCGCTAGACGTTCATATTCAAGGTGATTTATGTACACTTTCTTTAGACAGTTCAGGTGGTTCCCTGCATCATAGAGGGTATCGTACGGCAACAAATATTGCTCCTATTAATGAGGTTCTTGCAGCTGGCTTATTACTGCTTTCTGGCTGGGATGGGCAATGTGATTTTTTAGATCCAATGTGTGGTAGCGGTACTATGGCAATAGAGGCGGCTATGATTGCTTGTAACATTCCTGCAAATTTGAATAGGAAAGAATTTGCATTTGAAAAATGGTTAGATTGGGATATGGATCTATTCGAAAAAATAGAAGAATCGTGTCTTAATAAGACAAGAGATTTTAGATATTCGATAGTAGGTATGGATAAAGAATATTCTGCTGTACGAAAAGCGAATGTTAATGTTGAGAATGCTAATTTAACAGACTTTATAAAAATAAAAGAAGGTGATTTTTTTGAAAGTGTAAAAGAAATAGAAGGACCGCTTCATATGGTATTTAATCCGCCTTATGATGAACGTTTAGAAATCAATATTTCTGAGTTTTATTCAAAAATAGGGGATACGCTAAAACGAAATTATTCTAATACAAATGCTTGGTTTATAACAGGTAATCTAGAAAGTCTTAAGTATGTAGGACTTAGACCATCACGAAAAATAAAAGTATTCAATGGTAAACTCGAAGGAAAGTTAGTTAAATATGAAATGTATGCAGGAAGTAAGAGGACCAAATTTCAAAAATAGCATAACATACCGCTAGTATCCCTACTGTTTCTTTTTCTTATATAAAGGGAAAAAGTAATTTATAGAATACCCATATCCAACACCAATACTACTATAATCATTGGTTCTTCCAAATCCCGGAATGTGAAGGTTCTCAAAATTCCCTGGAGTGTCTTCACTGACAAGGCTTCTGAGGGAGATATTCCCACTTAAGTAAACATTATGTAGGATTTCTGCTTTTAGTCCTATAACTAATCCAATCCAGCTAGCGGTTAAATCCTCATATCTTGAAGCCTCGGTTATTTGATTTGTATCAAAGTAATTAGATGTACTATAGATAGTATAGTCGTTAAGGGTTTGATCAAATATAGAAAACCCATATCGCAACCCAACAACAATCATATTTTGCATTCCATACCAATTGTCATAAAGATTATAATCGATCCCCACTCTGGCATAGTTTCCCATACTTCGAACATTGATGTTTTCTTCATCTCGAATTAAAGATTCGTTTCCCATTTCTGCAGCTATGTAAAACTTTTGGGATATTCTGTAGTCGCCAACAATTTCTATTCCCTCATAGTTATCGTCTGTATAGGTTCTTATCAATTTACTAATATCTGCACCAATTCTTAACCCATATTTTTCTCCTGGTGGTAAAGTATCTAAGGGGTTTTCCCTTTGTTCTTTTTCGTTGGGAACTACAGGTATACTATCGGTACTGATAGAGGTTGGTTCCTGGCCATAGAAATAGCCTGTAAATAAGATACTAATGAAAAATAAATATATGCGCATCGGTTTCGTCAGTTACGTCGTCTCTTTGTATTGTTATGTTTTGTATCCAGTTTGTATCTTCTGGATCATCTAGATTCTCAAGAATTGATACGGTCAATCCTCTAAAATTAACTTTAAATCCACAGGCACTACTTACATATTCTTCTACAGGTGTGTATTGAATACTTAGGAGGTCTGTATTAGGGATGTTTGTTGTATCATCTACTGTATCTGAGTCAATAGTTAAAAAATACTCAGTAATAGGACTATCTGTTCTAAGAGGTATTAGAATAGAATCAGTTACACTTTCTAATGGGTAAATATCATCCATTCCCGCACCTTGTACTTCTAGCTCAGAAGGTGCTTCTACCTCAATTCCTGTTTCAAAATCTATAAATTTTATGATCAAAAATGGAGTTGTTGCAGTACCATCTGCACAGATATCATCTCGTTCACAACTTGATATCAAGTAGATACCGAACAATAATAAAGGGACTAATAGTAAATATTTATACGTTTTTATCATCTGTTAGCTTAATTTTCTAATAATAAGAGGTAAAAAGTATACAACTTAAAATTACAAATCTCTTTATACTCCTCTCTTTTCAAGTAAAACCACATTTTCTACATGATACGTTTGTGGGAACATATCTACCGGTTGTACTTTGGTTACATGGTATGTCCCATCTAATAACGCCAAATCACGAGCTTGTGTTGCACTATTACAGCTCACATACACTATTTTTTGAGGGGATATATGTAATAATTGCTCAACAACATCTTTATGCATTCCGTCTCTTGGCGGGTCTGTTATAACTACTTCGGGTTGACCATGCAGCGCAATAAAATCTTTGGTAAATACTTTTTTCATATCTCCAACATAAAACTCTACATTGTCTATTTCATTTCTTTTTGCATTGTCTTTTGCATCTTCGATAGCCTCGGGAACGGCTTCTACGCCAATAACCTTTTTAGCCTTTTTGGCAACGAATTGGGCTATGGTTCCTGTACCTGTATATAGATCATAAACTAATTCTTTACCCGTTAGACCGGCAAAATCACGAGTAATCTTATACAGTTCATAGGCTTGTTTAGAGTTAGTTTGATAAAAAGATTTTGCATTAATTCTAAAGCGCAACCCTTCCATCTCTTCTTCAATATAATCTTTTCCTCTATAACAGATAACTTCTTGGTCATAGATGGTATCATTGCCCTTAGAGTTTATAGTATACTGCAAAGATGTTACTTCGGGGAATTCTGAAGCAATGTAATCTAGTAAAAGAGTTCTATTGTCAATGTCTTCATGAAAAAATTGCACTAATACCATAATTTCACCAGTAGATGAAATACGTAACATTAGAGTTCGCAAGAAACCTTCTTGCTTGCGCGCATTATAAAAAGTAAGATTATTTTGAGTAGCAAAGGCCTTAACTTTATTTCTTATGGCATTACTCGGATCCTCTTGTAAGTGACATGTATCTATATCAAGGATTTTATCCCACATTCCGGGGATATGAAAACCTAACGCATTTCTATTTTTAATTTCAGAATCACTTTGAATTTCATCAAGAGTAAGCCATCTACTATCACTAAAAGAGAATTCCATTTTGTTTCTGTAAAAAAATTCATCTACAGAACCTAATATGTTACTAACTTCTGGCAATTGAACTTTGCCCAGACGAGTAAGATTATTAACTATTTCCTGTTGTTTATAATTAAGCTGATGCTCATAGCCCATAAATTGCCATTTACATCCACCACAAGTACCAAAATGTTGACAAGCTGGATCAACACGTTTATCTGATTCTTTATGAAAAATAGTTGCAGAGCCTTCATAATAAGCCTTACGCTTCTTACTTACCTGTATATCAACAACGTCTCCTGGAACAGCATTGTTAATGAATATAACTTTTCCGTCCGGAGCTTTAGCAATACTTTTTCCTTTTGCTCCCGCGTCAATAACTTCGATGTTTTCGAAGATTTGTCTTCTTTTTTTTCTTGCCATAGCGCAAAAATAGAATAATTGAAAAGATTATTAGAATAAGGATTAAAATTTTATAATTTATTTCATTTTAAAAAGAAAAGACTGCCTTTTTAGGCAGTCTTTTTCCAGTTGTTCCCAAAATAGTATTACTTACTTCTTGTTAAACTTATCTAGTATTTTCTCCATTTGTTTACCAGCTGCTTCTCTACCTCCTAAACCAAAGGATAGGGCGATGGTGATGGCTACAGTTCCTAAGGTTAATCCAAATGCAAGATTTATAATTTCATTAGCGATTCCCATGGTACCTAAGCCTATAGCCAGAAAGATAGCTATAATAGCAACTCTCATGATAGAAGCTATAAATTTGTTTTCTTCTTTTTTAGAAAAGTTTTTGTACGCAACTGTCGCAATCCAATTTCCGATAGCCAAAATTATTAGACCAAATAAAATCTTTCCTGAATAGGTAATTATAGTATTTAATATTTCAGTTAACTGACCGAATTCTAATTTTTCGACGGCTGTAACGATTCCAAAAATTACAATAAAGAAATATACGATGTTACAGATGAGTTTTACAACATTAGTATCTCCAGTAATTGAGTTTAGATTAATTTTGGTAAAGAAGTTGTTTAAATTCATGCTATTAAGAAGGTCTTTGAGTAGTTCGCTGATAAAACGACCTCCTATAATAAAGATGATTAGAATAAGTGTTGCTACCATGACTTTTGGGATTGCTCCCAAGAATGTTTCTAGCATTGCAGTTGCAGGTTGCGAAATTGCCTCCATATTAAGAATGTTTAAGGCTGCAATTAATAAAGGAATGAAAATGAAAATGAAAACAATTTTCTTTAAAATAATAACGAGGTTAATATTCTCAGGAAGTTTTAGTTTAGGTACAAACTTCTGAATAGTGTCTCCAGATAATCCTACTAGTTCTGATACAATAGTTGCCAGCATATATCCAATATATCCTACCAATCCAGCACCTATAATATTAGGGATGAATCCTAAGAATCCGTTTAGCATATTTTTTATAGGATCCATTACATTTTTAATGCCTAATTTGTCTAGAACCAACATTAAGACAAAAATCATGATTAAGAAATAAACTAATTTTCCGATAAAATTAGAAAGTTTAATTTTTTCATTTTTTAATTTTTCATCGATCCCCGTTTTCCTAATTACTTTAGTAATAACTCTTTTAATTATATTAGCTAAGAACCATCCTATTATTAGTATTATTATTGCTAATACGATATTCGGAAGATATTCGCCATTAATAAAGTTTTTTACTAGATTGTTAAAGTGCTCCATATTTTTATGATGTTTTAGTGTTTGGTTAAATTAGTATTTCTGTATACGGATCTTATTTTTTGATATTCAAATACATGCCGTATTTTCGACGAAGTGTTATTACAACCGATAAAAATGATTTTTTAATTTTAAAAGAGTAGAGTAATTCTTTAATACGCTATTTTGATAGAAACAGGTTTCTTTTATCCAAAAAGAAAAAGTGTAAATTTTTTGTGTGAAAAATGAACCTCATTACTAGTTCGACGTCTTATTAGTATAGATGTATTTGTAAATGACTAAAAAAGTATTCGATTCACTATTAGTACTTCAATGCCAATCTGGAAATAAGAAATCCATGACACTTCTTGTAAAACGATGGCATATAAAATTGTGTAAACATGCTTATAGATATACAAAGGACCTAGAGGTGTCTAAAGATATTACTCAGGATAGTTGGTATACGATTTTCAAGAAGATAAGAAGTATTAAAAATCCTGATAGTTTCGGGAGTTGGGCCATGATGATTGTTACCAGAAAATCACTTGATTGGTTGAAGAAGTATAAAAAAGAACATGATTTTCTTGATGACTATTTAATTACGAGGCAATTAGATCTTGATGGTACTCAGCATAATAGTGATCCCATTATTAATCAACTAAGAATGGCAATTCATAAACTGCCAAAAAATCATGAAATAGTACTCAATCTTTTTTATTTGGATGACTTTACAATACAAGAAATAGGAGAAATACTTGATATTTCTACTGGAACTGTGAAATCAAGATTATTTAACGCAAGAGAAAAATTAAAAGAAATTTTAAAACAAACTAATTATGAAAAATGATATGAATAATGTAAAGGACATTGATCAACTTATAAAAGAATCATTGACAGAAGAAGAAGCTAAGTTTTATGACGAACTTGATGAGCAAAATCTTTTTGAAATGGTCGGAGGGCTTTTTAAAACAACGAATAGATGGGTGCTAATAGCAATGAATACTGTTCATGTTATTGCTTTTGTATTTTTTATTTATTGTTGTATTCAGTTTTTTAATACAGATAGTACTAATGAACTTATTCAATGGTTTGCAGCTGGATTTGTTTGTATGACCTTCTTGGTAATGATTAAACTTTTTACATGGATGCAAATGGATAAAAATGCATTGTTAAGAGAAATAAAGAGATTAGAGTTACAAATATCATCAATAGCTACAAAAGTGTAATGATTTGTTGTCAAATAAAACAAGTTTTTGAAGAAAAAGAGAATCATTGTTTTTTGCAGTAATGTCAGAGATTGTAGGGTTATCTTATGTTTATTTAAGTTTTTGTTCTTTATGTGGTTTTAAAATTAAAAAATCAATAAAGATTTAGTAATTTGCGATTAACTTCATAAAGGATGATTTCTCTCCAGAAGTATATCAAAGTAGGAATTGTAAAAGTTTTATTTTAATACGTGAATAATGGCATTACTAGAAAAAAAGTCATCACAACAATCAATTGAATTAGAAGATAAATATGGTGCTCATAACTATCACCCATTACCTGTGGTACTAAGTAGAGGAGAAGGTGTATATGTTTGGGATGTAGAAGGGGAGAAGTATTATGATTTTTTAAGTGCATACTCTGCAGTAAATCAAGGACATTGTCATCCTAAAATAGTGGGAGCAATGGTGAATCAGGCACAACAGTTAACACTTACTTCGCGCGCTTTTTATAATGATAAGTTAGGAGAATATGAGAAGTTTGCAACCGACTATTTTGGGTTTGATAAACTCTTGCCAATGAATACAGGTGCCGAAGCTGTAGAAACAGCTTTAAAATTATGTAGAAAATGGGCGTACGAAAAGAAGGGTATTCCAGAAAATGAAGCTCAGATTATTGTATGCGAAAATAATTTTCATGGTAGAACTACCACTATCATCTCTTTTTCTAATGATCCTGTAGCAAGAAAAAATTTTGGGCCCTATACAGCTGGATTTATTAAAATAGCCTATGATAACCTATCTGCTTTAGAACAAACACTACAACAAAACAAAAATGTTGCTGGTTTTTTAGTAGAACCGATACAAGGCGAGGCTGGTGTATATGTTCCCTCAGATGATTATTTGATTAAGGCCAAGGCATTGTGCGAAAAATATAATGTATTATTTCTGGCAGATGAAGTACAAACTGGGATTGCAAGAACTGGTAGACTATTGGCGACTTGTGGTAACTGCTCTTGTGCGGATAAGAGTTGTTCTCAAAATCCAGACGTAAAACCTGATGTTCTTATTTTAGGAAAAGCACTAAGCGGTGGCGCATATCCTGTTTCTGCAGTATTGGCCGATAACCATATAATGGATGTAATCAAACCGGGTAATCATGGTAGTACGTTTGGAGGTAATCCCGTTGCGGCGGCTGTTGCAGTAGCGGCCTTAGAAGTAGTGAGAGACGAAAAGTTGGCTGAAAATGCCTTTGAATTAGGAGAGTTGTTTAGATCAGAATTAAATCTTTACATTAAAGACTCTAAAATAGCAAAATTAGTTAGAGGTAAAGGGTTATTAAATGCTATTGTAATTAATGATTCTGAAGAAAGTGAAACTGCCTGGAATATTTGTGTTGCTTTAAAGAAAAATGGTCTTCTTGCAAAACCGACTCATGGTAATATTATTCGTTTTGCACCTCCTCTGGTTATGAACAAAGAACAGTTGCTAGATTGTGTTTCTATCATTATTAGAACCCTTAAAGAGTTTGAGGTATAAGGTTGAATAAGATCATAATTACAAGGTGTATTAAGGAGCAAGGATTGTAAAAGGGTGTACTTCAATATTTCTTAACACCCAGAATAAAACAATTATCACTCCGAAAATTACAGGAGTATATGGATGATATAAGTAGTTATAATAGTCTTTTTTCCTGATCCGGTTAATGATTCTCATACAAATATTATAGAGAAAAGTTAGTATACCCAGAATATAGAGGGCATTATAGTCTAATGTGGCAATAATATTTAAGTGAAGCAATTGATGCAATGCTCTTTGACTGCCGCAACCAGGACAATATAGACCTGTTACTGAATGAAAAGGACATGCAGGAAAAATACCAGTTGTACTGGGGTTATATACATAATATAGGGATAGTAGTATTATAACTACCATCCCTATTATTATATATTTATATTTTTTAGTAGCTACCACCACCACTCAACATTGCCATACCTCCCATTAGGAAGCCAAAAATAGCATATAATACAAAAACAACAACACCAGCAATCACGGTATATTTTAGCCATTTTTTTGCATCATCAGATGCTTTTTGTGCGGCTTCATAATTACCATTTTCATACTCCGAATTTACTTTTGTAGCATTTATAAGGGCTACAATACCAAGAGGTAAGCAACAAAAAAGTAATGCCAAAATTGATTCTACAAGATAATTTTTAGGTTTAGCTTGATTAGTTTCCATAAAATTTGAAATTTAGTTAAATGATTGTTTAGTACTCATTATTTTTAGTAATAGATTCGAAATCATTTTATTATGATTTCAAGGCTAAAAAAAGTCTCTATTCTCTACATAAGACACTTTTTGTTTTCCCTTGAGTCTCTAAAATTACTATTGTTTTTTCGAATTTTTAGTATATGTTATATGCGAAGTAGTAAATAAATACCTCACTTCAATTACCTAATTACCTTCTTTATTATATTTAGAAAACTCATCTCATCATTTTAGGTTTATTATACGCAATATACATAATTAACTTGTTAAACAATTATACGTTCAAAATTCTATAATTTAATATTTTTGCATTTATGAATAATACGTTTAAAAAAGGAGTACGACTATTTCTTATTATTTTGGGTGCAATTGCACTAATAAGTGAAATTTCATCAATCGAAAAGAATTATTATATCCAAAGCATTGGAGTTGTTTTATTAATGTTGGGGGTTTTTCTAGTAAATACCAAGGTAAAACCAAAGGAAGAACGTATTTCGAACAGTTTTGTTGAAGAAGAAGAATGAGTAAAATAAGTATAGGAGATACCGTAGAAGTATTAGATGATCCTATTTCTGGTAGAGTAGTCGCTATTACTGCAAGTGAGGTTACGATTGCTACAGAGGATGGTTTTGATATGACTTTTGATATCAGAGAAGTTGTAAAAGTAGCGCAAGGGGAGATGATTATTCCTTCTTATGAAGAGGTTGCTAAAAATTTGCAGGAGAAAGAAGTTTTTAAAAAGAAACCGAAAAGACCAGTTCAAAAACCAAAAGAGCGCAGTGCGCCGCCAATGGAAGTTGATTTGCATGTTAATAAACTTGTTAAATCTACAAAAGGAATGACCAATCATGATATGGTTATGCTGCAATTAGATACCGCGAAAAGGCAATTAGATTTTGCGATTAGCAAACGTATTCCCAAAGTGGTTTTTATACATGGTGTGGGGCAGGGAGTTCTCAAGGAAGAACTGAAATATCTTTTTGGAAGATATGATAATGTTCGGATATCTGAAGCGGATTATAAAAAATATGGATTAGGAGCTATGGAAATTTATATAATACAAAACCCCAAAATAATATAAATTATATTCAAAATATTTTTAATAATGCTTTACCTAATATTATTCGATAGTTATTTGTTCTGTATCTAATACTAATGATTCTATTACTACAGGAGTGCCCGTTCCTTCGATAATAAGATCTTTTACGGTATAGGTTCTTACAGAAGTTTGTGTGGTTTCTCCAGTTTCCTCATCCTCTTCAGTTTCTAGATCTGTATAGGAAATCTCTAGAATTCCGCTAGAAGCGGTAAGTTCTTTACTAATTGTCACAGAACTAGGAAGTGAACCATTACAAAAATAATCTTCAGTTTGTTCTGTCTCAAAAGAAGTGTCAAATTCTGTATAGGTTAGCAGGTTGTCTGCCTCATCAAAACTAATTGTAATTGGATCATCTTCGGATATGTCGTCTGCCAAGGGAAGAATATCAAATATGTTATTTGTAAAATTAATAGTAATTGCTCTGTCGAGATCACTATTAATCTTATAAAGCGTAAAAGTGTCTATCGGATCCTCGGTACAGCTTTGTATATCTCCTGTAAAGTCAATAGATATGTCTGCTTCTATGGTATCACTACCTAATAGTATATATTCTTTTCTGATTGCAATATCATCACCTTGTAACGTAGCATTTTCTACGGTCACCGTTCTAGTATATCTTTCTTGAGTATTTGATGTAGCTTCTAATGCCTCATAGCTAATATTTACCGTTCCCTCTGTGCTAATTAATTCATCAATAATAGAAATTCCGCTAGGAGGGACGCTATTACAAAAATAATCAGGTCCAGAAATTGCTGATTCATATTCTCTGAAAATTAACAGATTATCTGTAGAATTTAGCGTTACTGTAGTGGATTCATCTGTCGAAATATCATCTACATTTGGTGATATTTCGAAAGTGGTACTTGTAAAACTTACGGATAAAGATTTATTCCCAGTATCTTCAATTTTATAAAATACGTACGCTTGGTCTGTGAGGTTTGCACAGTTTTCTAGAGATGCCTCAAAATTTACTTCGGTTTCTATAATATCCCCTTCACTGCACCCAGAAAAAAAGAAAAATACAAGAGCATATAAATAAAATTTATTCATCATTCAAATTTGCTTGTTAATTAGGAGAGGTAACTTTAGAAACAGTCGTATCTATATACCCAAATGAAAAATCCTCATCTTCAAAATTTTCATTCTCATCTTCAAAAACTAAATTGCTTATAGTAATAATTGTTCTGTAAGTAGTCTGTATAGTATTGTCTAATATAGGAGGAACTTCAATAGGAGTTTCAGGGAACTCAGGATCCAAATAGAATAATTCTCCCGATTCTGTTTCGCGATCATCTCTGGGACTTCCGTTTTGATTGGTATCTTCATTTCTGGTAAGTACACCATCATTATCATCATCTTCTTCTAAATAATCAGGTATTCCATCACCATCTGTATCTCTTGGATCATCATTGTCTGCAATGTCATTTACTAATTCTACACTAGTAAGAATATTATCACCATCATCATCCTGATCTTTATAGTTGGGGATTCCATCTCCATCAGTATCATCGTCTTCAAGGTCTCCATTACCATTAACGTCTTCGTCTTCGGCATCGACACCATCATTATCATCCTCAGTAATTATAGAGGTCGAGATTTCTGCTGTACCCGATATAATCAGTAATTCTTCTAGTATAGTAATATCACTAGAGGGAAGAGTACCACAAAAATAATCACTAGTGATTTCTGAATTGAAACTGCGATAAATAAAATGTACATCGTCACCAATGTCTATATATATAGGAGTTGTGGTAACAGTTGTATCTGAAAAAGATTCGTTGACAAAATCAAAAGAAATAGCCTCTTGGGTATCGTCATTGATCTTAAAGAAAACATATTCATCTTTTAATGAACCTCGGCAAAGTTCTAAATCTACTTCGTCAAACTCAAAACTAGTCACTATGATATCTCCATCATCACAAGAAGATAGTAGGTGTAAGAAAAATAAGAAATACAAAAGCTTTTTCACGTATTTTGAAATTTATTGTTAGTGTAAAAAGGTATCCTTTTTGTAAAGACGATAAAAAATATAAAATGTTTTGATGACTATATATTTTACAACTAAATTCAGACAAAAGTAAAAGAATTGAAAGATTATAGCACACCGGATTAAAAATAATTTTATTTCAGTTAGTTTTGTAGCGACCAAATAAATTCATTTCATACAATTTAAGGCACTGTTTTTATGGAAAAGATGTATTTTGATAGCGCTGCGACTACAATAGTAAGGCCCGAGGTAATTGCCAAAATGGTTTCTGTATTAAAAGAAGATTATGGCAACCCGTCTTCTAGCCATAGCTACGGTCGTTCGGCAAAAAATCATATCGAACAAGCTCGAAAAAACATAGCAAAATATTTAGGTGTAAAAGCTTCTGAAATTATTTTTACCTCAGGAGGGACTGAAGCTGATAATTTGGTAATTAATAGCGCCGTTAGGGATTTGGGGGTTAAGCATATTATCACATCTAGGATTGAACATCATGGTGTATTACATACTGTACAAGAAATTGAAAGTCAAACAGGTATTGCTGTTAGTTATGTTTCTGTAAAAGAAAATGGAACTTTGGATTACCAACAATTTGAGTCATTATTGCGTTCTTCTAATGAAAAAACACTAGTGAGTTTGATGCATATTAATAACGAAATTGGTACTATTTTGGATATCGAACTGGTTGCTAGTTTGTGTGACCAATATGACGCTTTTTTTCACAGTGATATGGTACAGTCAATAGGTCACTATGCTGTTGATTTGAGCAAGATATCTATAGATTTTATAGCTGTTAGTGCTCATAAATTTCATGGCCCCAAAGGCATCGGTTTTACATACATCAAACAAAACTCTGGTTTGAAACCTTTGATATTTGGAGGAGAGCAGGAACGTGGGTACAGAGCAGGAACAGAAAGTGTTCATAATATTGTTGGGATGGATGAAGCACTAAGATTATCCTATGAGAAGCTAGATGAAGAAAGAGATTATATTTTGAGTCTTAAACAGTATTTTATAGAAAATCTTGAAAAGAATATAGAAAAGGTAAAGTTTAATGCTAATTGTACTGACTCGATAAATAGTACTTATACATTGTTGAATGTCTGTCTTCCGGTTTCTATTGATAAAGCGGGGATACTTTTATTTCACTTAGATATTAATGGCATTGCTTGTTCAAAAGGGAGTGCCTGTCAGAGTGGAAGCAGTAAAGGTTCGCATGTACTTGCCGAAATTTTATCTGATGAAGATCTACAAAAGCCTTCTATTAGGTTTTCTTTTTCAACATATAATACTTTTAAAGAAATTGATTATGTTATTAATGTCTTAAAAAAGTTTATTGAAGATAATTAAATAACCCTAATTTCATAGCAAAAACCTAAAACTTCATGTTTACTCTAACATTAAATACTCTTGGAGTTAGGTAGTTTGGAATTGAGAATTGTAGTTGTGTCGATGCATCTCTAACAAAAGTATTGGTAATGGCATTTAGGTTATCAAAAATATTATAGATTTCAAAACCTAGAGACAACTCTTTAAATGTATTTAGAAAATGGCCTTTTCTGAGTCTCTTATCTTTATCTACTAAGACATAAGAAATTCCGAGATCTGCTCTTCTGTAATCTCTAAGGCGTATTTGATAGTCATAGGGATCCGCGTAGCTCGGAGAGCCTCCTGGCACGCCAGTTTGATAAACCATGTTCAGATACATTTTTAGGCTAGGAATTGATGGTACATAGTCTTGAAAAAGAACACCTATTTTTAGTCGTTGATCCGTTGGCCTAAAAATGTAACCTCTATTGTCAATGTTTTCTTCTGTTTTTAAATACCCCAAACTTACCCAACTCTCTGTTCCGGGAACAAATTCTCCATTAAGCCGAACATCAAAACCTTGTGCATATGCTTTGGCATTATTTGTTGCACGGTATCGAATTCTAACATTCTCGATGGTATATGGGTTTACGTCTGTAAGTTTCTTATAGTATATTTCTGATGTTAATTTAAATGGTCGTTCCCATAGCTTAAAACTATAATCGTTTCCAAGAACAAGATGCATTGATTGTTGTGCTTTTACTGCGGGTCTTACTACACCTAATGAATCTCTAAGTTCTCTATAAAAAGGGGGTTGGTGATACCAACCTCCTGAGACTCTAAAAATCATATCTGTTTTCCAATCAGGTTTTATTGCGATTTGTGCCCTAGGGCTTACCGTAATTTGTGAGTCAGAGCTAGCTACCGTAGCTCCAGTTACATTCCAATGATGAGTTCTTACACCCATATTAGCCCATATTTCGTTGTCGTTTATATTGGTTCTAAGGCTATATTGCGCATATCCAGAAACACGATCAATCCTAGCTTTATTTGTAGCTCTTACTTCTGTAAAAGGAACAAGAGGGCTAGCATTAGGAATATAGGGCTGCTCATTTATAAAATCATTTATAGGTGGTCGTATTGAAAAACCAGCAGAATCAATTATTTCATATTCTTGTAATCGGTCTCTAATATCCTCTGAAGTATACTTAATCCCCCAATCGAATTGATGTGTATCCTTAGTATAAGTCCCCTTGTGCTCAATATTAAATATTAATGCGTCCAAATCATTTCTAGCATGCGTCAACTGCGCACCTACACCTTCGCTAAATTCAACTTCGCCAAGATCTTCACTACCAATATCTGTATTTACTGTTCCAAGGGCATATGCTGCAAGAATGTCATAGTATTCCTGTTCTTGTGTGTGATATCCTGATGCTATTAATTTAAGAGTGAGTCTGTCATTGGCTTTATAAGTACCTTTTAGAGCACCAAAAAAAGTTTTGTACCGATCTTTTTCTTGACCTTGGTAAAAAACAGTTAATGCTTGTACGGTTTGTAGGGTGCCAAAGTTGACTTGTTCTGTTAAGGGTTCATAGTCGTATGTATTAAGCGCTACATTTCCTAAAACTCCCAATTCGAATTTATTAGAAAAGTTATAAGATATATAGGTTTGGATATCTGCAAATCTTGGTGTGAAATTAGTTTCAGTATTTTTTGCATCTACAAGTAAACTATTATCTCTATAACGCACTCCAAGAATTGCAGAGAGTTTTTTACTTTTTGAAATTCCTTCAGCAGAAATACTTCCTCCAAGCAAACTTAGATCAGCTGTTGCACCTAATCCGGTTGGCCTTTTGTAAGTAATGTCTAATACAGAGGATAGTTTATCGCCGTATTTCGCCTGAAATCCTCCTGCAGAGAAATCTACATTGCGCACAAGGTCAGTATTCACAAAACTGAGTCCTTCTTGTTGTCCTGATCGAATTAAAAATGGTCGGTATACTTCAATTTCATTTACATAGACTAGGTTCTCATCATAGTTTCCACCGCGTACTGCATATTGTGTGCTTAATTCATTATTCGAGCTTACTCCAGGGAGGCTTTTAAGAAGGCCTTCTACACCTGCATTTGCGGATGGGGTAGTTCGTATAGTTTCTGGATCTAAGGTGGTTATTCCTTCTACAACTTTTCTTTCTCTACCCGATATGATCACCTCACTTATTTGTTCAATGTCTGATTTTAGAACAGGGTTTAGTTCATATTCTTGATTATCTTCAAGATTAACTGTGAACCTTAAGTTTTTTAAGCTTATATGCGAAATATTTATGGTAACATCTTGATTTGATGGTATACTAAGTGAATATACTCCATTCTTATCAGATTGTGTGCCTGAATTTTCGTAAGAAACATTTGCTCCTTGAATTGGGGTATTTTTTTCATCTAGAATAATACCCTTGAGTGTAGCATTTTGCGCTTTTAAAGAAATACTAATGAATAAAAAAGAAATCAGAAGAAATAAAAATGAATTTTTCAAAAAAGTGATGGTTTTAAAGTTTTCTATAAAATGTGGTTTCGAATGTTGCCCTATTTCCTACATTATCTAACACCACAAGTTTAAAATTATTTTCTGATTCGGTGGAAATTATGTCATTAAAATCATAAATTAACATTCCTGTTTTATAATCATATTCTAAAAGAATGAATTTTCCGTTAATTGTTCCACGATAACTTTTGATTCCTGATTGGCTATCATTGATCTTTATTTTTAGATGGGTTGCTGTAGAAATCCATTTTTTATTAGCTACATTAATGGGTACTATAATAGGTTTTTGATAATCAGTAAATAGGGAGTACGTTCCAAACGTTCGTGTTCTTGTGTAAAATCTATTACCTTTTTTTGAAGTATCCGAGAATGAATGTTTCTTTGAGTTATATATCCTTCCTATGTAAAGTTTTTTTCTATCTTCTTCTTTGTAATTAGATACATCAAAGGCTATTGTCATTTTTTTATGTAGTGGTGTTCTATTATTATGTATTTTGGCTGTTTCGCCTTGCACAGATAAGTTTAGGTATGTGTCATCGTATAAACTTCCTTTAGGAATAAATACATCTACTATACCTGAATTATAGGTGTAATTTTCTGTACTACGAGCATAATTTGTGGTTTTAACAATGTCCTTTTTTGTAATAGGAAGTATTGTTTTTCCTAGTATCGGAATATTAATAGTAGTGGTGTTGTTCTCATGATCTCTTACAGATATAGTATACTTATAAGAGAGACTATCTTCTATTGCAAGTACACCATTATTCACTTTGTTTTTATATATTGTAAGTGGATTGTTTTGTTCAATAAAAAGCTTACTAATTCTACTTCTATTTTTTTTGAAATATCCGTAATCAATTAGCCTATTAGCATAGCGTGTTTCTGCGAATGAAAAACGATTCATCTCTAATCGTAAATTTTCTTGTCCGTTGATGTACGTAGAAATTTCATAAATCCCATTATTGTTTTCTGCAAGATCTTGTTTGTCAATGGTAGAAACACCAAATCCAATTGTGCCCATTGCTGTTATTTTTTCTGATTTAAAACTACCATCGCTTTGGGGGGTAATTTTTAATTTAATAGGTTTTTGAGTACCATTAACATGGCCGTTTTCTCCTAAAGTATAAGCCCAGAGACTATTCACAATTGGTTTTCTAGTATCTTTTACTTCGATACCAAAATTTAGAGGATTCATAGGTCTGGCTTTTTGGTCTCTAATTTCGAAATGAAGATGTGGGCCAGAACTTCCTCCTGTATTTCCACTATAGGCTATTATATCTCCTTGGTTTACTGTAAGAGATCCAGAGGTGGGGAAGAGTTCGATTTCGTATGATTCTTTGGCATATTGTCTTTTTTTGACATATTCCTCGATTTCTGGAGCAAATTTTTTGAGATGGGCATAAACAGTTGTATATCCATTAGGGTGAGATACATATAATGCTTTTCCATATCCTCTATGAGAAATTTTGATTCTACTGATTCTTCCAGAAGCAGCGGCATATACCTTAAGACCTTCTTCACCATTTGTTTTCATGTCTAATCCAGAATGAAAATGGTTTGATCGTAACTCTCCAAATGTTCCCGAAATAACCATGGGCACATCTAAGGGATGAATAAAATAATCTGTTGCAAGATCTTTCTGCCCAAAACAAAAAGAAATACTAAAAAAAAATAACACTGAGATTTTATACATATAAAGAATGATGTATGGATGAATGTAAAAACGTTATAAAACTACTTATTTTTTTGTTTTGATGTGCCTTTTTGATTGAGAAGTTACATCTTTTTTTAATCGAAGTTGCCTATTTTAATTTCAGTCTACAATAAAAATATTTTTTTTACCTTATTATATCCAGAGTTTTAATAAAACTAATGAAGTATTGGTATGATAGTGTGAAAATTTCTTAACATTAGTTTTTTAAAAATTGCATATTAATGTTTTTACATAGTGCATATCAATTGAATTATGACGTGTGATCTCTTAAAAAACACACTGGGTAAAGACAATATTTATGAAACAAGTATCTATTAGGATTTACAAATTGATTGAGTATAGATAATTATGTAATGAAGAATCTTATCTTCTATACGTTAAGTATTTATGAGTAATGATTATCCTATAAGTTTTGTGTGTCAAATAAGTATATAAAACGATCTTGAAATTAGTTTAAAAACTATTGGGATTTTTCAATTGGTATGTTAACTTTGTGTAACTAAGTATCGCGAAAAAATATAATGAGTAATTTAATTGAAATTATTGATTCTCTTGAGAATAGGATAAGTAAGTTGCTTCATAAGTATGAACTATTGAAACAACAAAATACTACTCTAAAGAAGAAAATTGTTGAATTAGAGTCAGAATCAGAGCTTCAAATAGATCAATTAAAGCAATGGGAAGAGAAATTCAGTGCACTCAAAAATGCAAACGCGATGCTAGGCAGTGATGAATATAAAAGGGAAACCAAGCTCAAAATAAATGCTTTAATAAGAGAGATTGACATGTGTATAGCACAACTTTCTGAGTAAGTAAAATATGGCAGAAAAGCTTAAAATTAAGTTATCAATTGCAGATAGGGTTTATCCCCTAACAATAAATCCTGATCAAGAAGAAGGCTTGAGAAAGGCTGCAAAAAAGATAGAAGGAATGATTAAGCAATTTGAGCAAAGTTATGCGGTTAGAGATAAGCAAGATGTATTGGCCATGTGCGCATTACAGTTTGCTGCAAAAGTAGAACAAAAAGTTATAGATAAAGATGACGATATGATTCGCGTAGCGGATAGATTAAATGAATTAAATGATCTATTGCATAATCATTTGTCATAACGTTCTTAAGAATAAATAAGGTTACTGCCTGCATTAGTTGTTATTTTGATAAACTCAACAAGAATTTTTTAAAAAGGGTGAGTTTAAGTTGTAAAAGCGCGCCGTTCCTTTTGGACGCGGATTCTTGAGCAGCTTGTTAGCCCTAAACCTGTTTTTACAGAGTTTATACAAAACCTTTACTAGTGTGGGCTTTTTTTATATATAAATACTAACACAAATTATGGATAATAATATTATGTTTTTGATTGTTGCAGGAGTGATAGGTTTGATTATTGGCTTTATTGTCGCCAAAATCCTAGAACGAAATAAGGCATCAGAAATAATAAAAAATGCAAAGAAAACTTCTAACAGTATCCTAAGGGATGCGAAAAGTGAAGGAGAGACGATTAAGAAGGATAAAATATTACAAGCAAAAGAAAAATTTATTGAATTAAAATCTGAGCATGAAAAAGTAATATTGTCGCGTGATAAAAAAATTGCCGAAGCAGAGAAAAGAACTAGGGATAAAGAATCTCAAGTATCTAG
Source organism: Aquimarina pacifica (assembly GCF_000520955.1). GTDB lineage: Bacteria > Bacteroidota > Bacteroidia > Flavobacteriales > Flavobacteriaceae > Aquimarina > Aquimarina pacifica. The sequence goes on from NZ_JACC01000003.1 coordinate 34,406, forward strand.
CGAATTATCAAAAAGTAAAAAATTATCTGCAGAGTTAGAATCAAAAATAAAGGATAATATTCAACGAAAAGAATATTTAGATAACAAACAATCTGAGTTAAAAAAGCTTCATAAAAGCCAAGTACAACAGTTAGAGGTGATATCAGGGTTGTCTGCAGAGGATGCAAAAGCTCAATTAGTAGAGTCCCTTAAAGAACAGGCAAAAAATGATGCAATGGGACTAATTCAGAGCACAATAGAAGAAGCCAAACTAACAGCTCAACAAGAAGCTAAAAAGGTTGTAATTAATACCATTCAAAGAATAGGTACAGAGGAAGCAATAGAAAATTGTGTTTCAGTTTTTAATATCGAAAGTGATGATGTTAAAGGAAGAATAATAGGTCGTGAAGGTAGAAACATTAGAGCGATAGAAGCTGCTACGGGAGTCGAGATTATTGTAGATGATACTCCTGAAGCAATTATTTTGTCATGTTTTGATTCTGTAAGAAGAGAAGTTGCACGTTTGTCGTTACATAAATTAGTCACTGATGGAAGAATTCATCCTGCACGTATAGAAGAAGTTGTTCGAAAAACAAGAAAACAAATAGATGAAGAAATTATAGAAGTAGGTAAACGTACTGTAATTGATTTGGGAATACACGGATTGCATCCAGAACTTATTAAAACTGTAGGGCGTATGAAATATAGGTCATCATATGGCCAAAACCTCCTGCAGCATTCTAGAGAAGTAGCAAAATTATGTGGTGTTATGGCTGCAGAATTAGGGTTAAATACAAAACTTGCTAAAAGAGCTGGATTACTTCATGATATAGGAAAGGTTCCCGATACAGAAACAGAAGTACCACATGCTATTTTAGGGATGCAATGGGCAGAAAAATACGGAGAAAAGCCTGATGTTTGTAATGCGATAGGAGCGCATCACGATGAAGTAGAAATGAATTCGTTGATATCACCGATTGTTCAGGTATGTGATGCAATTAGTGGAGCAAGACCGGGAGCAAGACGCCAGGTATTGGATTCTTATATCCAGCGATTAAAAGATTTAGAAGATATAGCATTTAGATTTGAAGGTGTTAAAAAAGCATATGCAATTCAGGCAGGTCGAGAATTACGAGTTATTGTTGAAAGTGAAAAAGTCAATGATGAAAAAGCCGCAAGTCTTTCTTTTGAGATTTCTCAAAAAGTACAGACGGATATGACATATCCTGGTCAGGTAAAAGTTACTGTGATCCGAGAAACAAGAGCTGTTAATATAGCAAAGTAATTAATGATGTATTAATTAAAAAAGCTCAATTGTAAACCTGTTTTTGCAATTGAGCTTTTTTTAATTTATGTTTCTAAATATGAAACATTTAATTTTTTTTTACGTCTAAAGAATAGTAAATAGTTAATTATATAGAATGAAAAAGATATTGACCAAGATTTCTATTGGTATGGTATTAGTCGGATGCGGGACCAAGACTCCTGTAAATGATTTAGCAATAAATACTCCTATTGTAGCAACCGTAGATTTAATTCAAACAAAAGAAGATAAAGTTCCTGTAGAAATAAATCCGGGACGCTTTTCAAAGGATACTATCAATTATTATCTTCCTAAAGTTGTTCAGGGAACCTATGCGGTAAGTAATTTCGGGAATTTTATTGATAATTTTAAGGCTATTGATTATGAGGGGAATGAGCTTAGTTTTAGTAAAAAAAGCACTAATGTTTGGCAAATTGCTAATGCGCAGAAGTTAGATAAAATACAATACGAAGTAAATGATACTTATGATATTGAAAATACAGAAGTGAGTACTCCATTTTCTCCGTCAGGCACCAATATAGAGCCAGAAAACTATGTGCTTAACTTACATGGTTTTGTTGGGTATTTTGATGTTTTAAAAAACAATCAATATGCACTAGAGGTAAGTGCCCCCGCCAAAATGAAAAGCACTTCTGCATTGCAAAAAATAGATGCTGAGCTGAGTAAAGATGGTTTAATAACTACTGATAAATATTTTGCTTCCAGGTATTTTGAAATAACAGATAACCCAATGATGTATGGTGATCTTGATGTTGAAGAATTTATGGTTGGAGATATAAAAATTGTACTCAGTGTTTATTCTCCGAATAAAGTGCATACCGCAAAAAAAATTAAAGAGACTGTATATAAAATGATGAAAGGTCAAAAAACGTACCTTGGTGACATTAATAGCACACCCAGATATGACATATATTTGTATCTATCATCTGGAGATATGGACGCTCCTTCTGGATATGGTGCGTTAGAGCATCATACATCTACTGTAGTTGTATTGCCAGAACAAATGCCTGATGAGGCATTAGCATCATCTATGATTGATGTAGTATCTCATGAGTTTTTTCATATTGTAACACCTTTAAGTGTTCATTCTGAAGATGTTCATTATTTCGATTATAATACCCCTACTTTTTCAAAACATTTATGGATGTACGAAGGAGTAACCGAATATTTTGCAACTTTGTTTCAAGTTAATCAAGGGTTAGTAGAAGAACAAGAGTTTTATGATAAGATAATGAGTAAAATTCAAAGTTCTAAAGGGTTTGATGATACTATGAGCTTTACAGTAATGAGTGAAAATATTCTAGAGCAACCTTATGCGTCTAATTATGTAAATGTTTATGAAAAAGGAGCGCTAATCGGTATGTGTATTGATATTTTGATGCGCAAGGAAAGTAAGGGTAATAGAGGAATTCTATCACTGATGAAAGAATTATCGATGAAGTATGGTAAGAATAAACCTTTTGACGATGATAAAATAATAGCAGAAATAACTGAAATGACATATCCTTCTGTAGGTGAATTTTTAAAGACACATGTAGAGGGTAAGACACCGATAGATTACGAAACATTTTTTAAAACGGTAGATCTTATAATGCAGTCAGAAAAAATAGAAACGAATTATGTTCAGAATTCTGGAGCATTAATATTTGCGGGAAATCAAGAAAAAGGAACATTGTTTTTTACGGATCTGGTTTCCGAAAACAGTTTTTGGGCAGAAAATGGGGCAAAACCTAATGATGACATTTTAGAGATTAATGGAACTGCATTAACTCTTCAAAATGCGAATACAGTGCTCAGCGGAACTTTTCAGTGGCAAGAGGGTGATGATGTCGAGATAAAACTTAATCGTAAAGGAGAAGAGGTGCTTATTAAAACAAAAGTTACTAAATCATTTACCAATGGGAAAAGGCTTATGGTAAATAAAGAAGGATCAAAAGAACAAGCATCTCTGAGAGAAGCTTGGCTTAGAGGTTAAGTACACAAAGAATTATCTACAAAAAAAAGAGACTCTTATTAAGAGTCTCTTTTTTTACACAGTCATTTTATATGAGAACTGGAGTGAGATAGCTGTCAGTTTTACATTAGTTTTGACCAGTAATAGGTTTTCTAGTATATAAAGAGATTTCAATATATCCGCGTTGCGTTTTATAACAAGTCATTTGTCTACCCATCAATTTTTATTGTGTTTTGAAAGAAAAACAAGCTCTAAGTCATCATTGATAAGTTTTCTTTTATACTCTGTATAGCCTATTTTTTTATACAATGCTATATTTTTAATGCTTTTATGTCCTGTAAACAATGAGAAATAGGTTGCTTGTTTAAAATAGTTTTCTATTGCAAAAATTAATTGTTTTCCCAAGCCACGATTTTGAAAATTTTCGTGAACAATAAGCTTTTCAATAGAACAGGTTTCTTTTTGCAAAATAGCTCTTACAGAGCCTATAATAAAGCCATTAGATTGTATTTTTAGAAACACGTATTTATTGTAATCGTTAATAATAGATTCTAATGTTTGGGTTAATGGAGCAATATCAAAGTTTTGATATATTCTAGCTTCGCTTACATAGCATTTTTTCTGTAATTCTAATATTTCTGGAAGATCTTCAATTTGTGCTTTTTCAATTACCATTTGTTTATTCTATTGCTTTTAAACCGTTCATAAAGAAGTTCGAATATGTAGCTCGAATTAGACATAAATTATATTGGTATAATCCTTTTGAGAATAAAAAGGCTTTTTATAGAATAAAGGTATGTAAAAAAATATAAAAGGTTGTTAATCAAATAATCAACAAAATTCATATTATAATTGTTAATTACTTTGTAAGAGGTATGTTTTAATTTTGTAAGCTTCGTCTTATCTTAGCAAGCATTCTACCCAAGATTTTATGAGCCAAGAAACTAAATATACCGAAGATAATATACGATCCCTCGATTGGAAAGAACATATCCGAATGCGTCCCGGAATGTATATAGGTAAATTAGGAGATGGTTCCTCTGCAGATGATGGGATATATATCTTATTAAAAGAAGTACTCGACAATTCTATTGATGAGTATGTTATGGGAGTAGGAAAAACCATAGAAATATCTATTCAGGGAGATAAGGTAATCGTACGAGATTATGGAAGAGGAATTCCTTTAGGCAAAGTGGTTGATGTAGTATCTAAGATGAATACCGGAGGAAAGTATGATTCTCGGGCATTTAAGAAATCTGTGGGTCTTAACGGGGTTGGTACCAAGGCAGTAAATGCTTTGTCTACATTTTTTAGGGTAGAGTCAACGCGTGATGGTAAATCAGCTTCTGCAGAATTCGAAAAGGGAAACCTTACAAATCAAGATAGTTTAGATGAAACTTCGAGAAGAAGAGGAACAAAAGTAACTTTTGTTCCAGATGCGACTATTTTTAAGCATTATAAGTATAGAACAGAATATGTTGCGAAAATGCTTAAAAATTATGTGTATCTGAATCCAGGTCTAACAATTATTTTTAATGGAGAAAAGTATTTTTCAGAAAATGGATTAAAAGATCTTTTATCAGATAACATAAATGAAGACGATAGGTTATATGATATTATTCATCTTAATGGGGATGATATAGAAATTGCAATAACTCATAGTAAAACGCAATATAGTGAGGAGTATCATTCTTTTGTAAATGGACAGCATACTACGCAAGGAGGGACTCATCAAGCCGCATTTAGAGAGGCTTTGGTTAAGACAATTCGGGAGTTTTATGGTAAAAACTATGAAGCTAGTGATATTAGAAAATCCATTGTTTCTGCTATTAGTATTAAAGTAATGGAACCCGTTTTTGAGAGTCAAACCAAAACAAAACTTGGTTCTACAGATATGGGAGGAGACCTACCCACAGTTAGGACCTATATCAATGATTTTGTTAAGAAGTACCTCGATAATTATTTACATAAAAACTCAAATACAGCAGAAAGTATTCAGAGAAAAATACTGCAAGCAGAACGAGAAAGAAAGGATTTATCGGGAATTAGAAAATTAGCTCGAGAACGTGCAAAAAAGTCGAGCTTACATAATAAAAAACTTAGAGATTGTAGAGTTCATTTAACAGATAGTAAAAAAGATCGTAACCTAGAAAGTACATTATTCATAACAGAGGGAGATTCGGCTAGTGGATCGATTACAAAATCGAGAGATGTTAATACACAAGCAGTATTTAGTTTGAGGGGAAAGCCTCTCAATTGCTATAATATGAGTAAGAAAATTGTATATGAAAATGAAGAATTTAATCTCTTACAAGCCGCTCTTAATATAGAAGACTCCTTAGAAGATCTTAGATATAATAATATTGTGATTGCCACTGATGCGGATGTTGATGGGATGCACATACGATTATTATTGATTACTTTTTTCTTACAATTTTTTCCTGAAGTAATAAAAGAAGGACATTTATATATACTGCAAACTCCCTTGTTCAGAGTTCGTAATAAGAAAGAAACTATTTATTGTTATTCTGAACAAGAACGAAGAGATGCCATAGGAAAATTATCAGGAAAACCAGAGATTACCCGATTTAAAGGATTGGGAGAAATATCTCCTGATGAATTTGTGCATTTTATTGGTGATGATATTCGTTTGGATCCCGTAATGTTGGATAAAGAGAAATCTATAGAAGAACTATTGTCTTTTTATATGGGGAAAAATACACCACAACGACAAGAGTTTATCATAGATAATCTAAAAGTTGAATTAGACACGATTGAGGAAGAATTATAATTGAATAAGCGGCTCTTAAATACACAATAGATTTGGAAAACGAAAACGAAGAATTAAATCATAATACAACTCCAGAAGATCATCAGCCTCAAGAGGTTATTACCAAAGTTACAGGGATGTATAAAGATTGGTTTTTGGATTACGCATCTTATGTAATCTTAGAACGTGCTGTACCTGCGATAGAAGATGGTTTAAAACCTGTACAACGTAGGATTCTTCATTCTATGAAAGACCTTGATGATGGCCGATATAATAAAGTTGCTAATATTGTTGGTCATACTATGCAATATCATCCTCATGGAGACGCTAGTATCGCAGATGCTATGGTACAAGTTGGGCAGAGGGAGTTATTAATTGATATGCAAGGAAACTGGGGTAATATTCTTACAGGGGATAGAGCAGCAGCCTCGAGATATATTGAAGCGCGTCTGTCTAAATTTGCATTAGATGTAGTATACAACCCCAAAGTAACAGAATGGCAATTATCCTATGATGGTCGAAAAAAAGAACCTATTAACTTACCAGTTAAGTTTCCCTTATTATTGGCACAGGGAGCAGAAGGAATTGCTGTTGGACTAAGTACTAAGATCTTACCACATAATTTTATAGAATTAATAGATGCTTCAATTAAGCATTTACAGGGAAAAAGATTTACTATTCTACCCGATTTTCCTACATCTGGGATTGCAGATTTTACCAATTATAATGATGGTAATCGAGGAGGTAAGATTCGTGTACGTGCAAAAATTGCCCAACATGAAAAAAACACCCTTATTATAGATGAAATTCCTTTTTCTACCACGACAACCTCATTAATAGATTCTATATTAAAGGCGAATGATAAGGGGAAAATAAAAATCAAAAAAATTGAGGATAATACAGCTGCAAAGGTAGAAATATTGATTCATCTTCCTTCGGGGATTTCTCCTGATAAAACCATAGATGCATTATATGCTTTTACAAATTGCGAAGTGTCTATTTCTCCGTTAGGCTGCGTTATTGAGGATAATAAACCTAATTTTATTGGGGTTTCTGAAATGCTTCGCCGTTCTACCGATAATACTGTAGAGTTACTTAAGCGTGAACTCGAAATCCAATTAGAAGAATTACAAGAACAATGGCATTTTGCTTCGTTAGAAAGAATATTTATAGAAAACCGTATTTATCGAGATATCGAGGAGGTAGATACTTGGGAGGGAGTAATAAAGGCTATAGATAAAGGATTACAACCGTACATAAAGCATTTAAAACGTGCGGTTACAGAAGATGATATTGTACGTTTGACAGAAATTAGGATCAAACGTATTTCTAAGTTTGATATTGATAAAGCACAACAAAAAATAGAAGCTTTAGAAGCTGATATAGCGCAAGTAAAGCATCACTTAGAACACCTTATAGAGTTTGCTATTGATTATTTTAAAAGATTGAAAAGCACGTATGGTAAAGGAAAAGAACGTAAAACTGAAATAAGAATATTTGATGATATCGAAGCAACAAAAGTAGTCATTCGGAACACCAAACTATATGTAAATCGTGAAGAAGGTTTTATTGGTACTTCTTTACGTCGTGACGAATATGTTACTGATTGTTCTGATATCGATGATATTATATGTTTTACCCAAGAGGGAAAAATGATGATTACCAAAGTTGATTCTAAAACATTTATTGGTAAGAATATTATTCATGTCGCAATTTTCAAGAAAAAGGATAAGAGAACGATTTATAATATGATCTATCAAGATGGTAGAGGAGGGGCTTCTTACGTAAAACGTTTTGCGGTTACAAGTGTTACAAGAGATAAGGAATATGATCTTACCCAAGGTAAAAAATCTTCTAAAGTCTCTTATTTCTCTGCTAACCCTAATGGTGAAGCAGAAGTTATTACTATTTTCCTTAGACAAGCAGGGAGCATTAAGAAACTAAAATTTGATCTTGATTTTTCTGATCTTTTAATCAAAGGACGTGGTGTCAAAGGTAATTTGGTAACCAAATATAATATTAAAAGAATAGAGCTAAAAGAGCAGGGAGTTTCTACATTGAAACCTCGTAAAATATGGTTTGATGATTCTGTAAGACGTCTTAATGTAGATGGTAGAGGAGATCTGTTAGGCGAGTTCAAAGGAGAAGACCGTTTGTTGATAATTTCACAGAAAGGAGTATTTAAAACCGCAATTCCTGAGATGACATTGCATTTTGATTCTGATATGATTGTCTTAGAAAAATGGAAACCTAGAAAACCAGTTTCTGCAATTTATTGGGATGGTGAGAAGGAACGTTATTATGTAAAACGTTTTATTATAGAAAATCCGGAAAAAGAAGAAAACTTTATATCAGAGCACCCTAAATCTTTCCTAGAAATAGTTTCGACTGATTATAGACCTATGGCAGAACTAGTTTTTACAAAACTTAGAGGAAAAGATCAGAGACCGAATGAAGAAATAAATTTAGAAGAATTTATAGCAATAAAAGGAGTAAAGGCTCTTGGTAATCAATTAACTACATACAAAGTAAGGCAAATAAATCTTCTAGATGCTTTGCCCTATGAAGAACCAGAAGAATTACCAGCTGAAGAAATAGAAGTAATTGGAGAAGAAAATATTTCGTCCTCTCCTGCAGTTTCAAATAAGGAAAATGAAGATGACTCTTCTAAAGAAGGAGATGGAGAGCAGGCTAGTTTGTTTTAGAGAATACCTTAATGCTGTTTTTTTTTGTTTTAATCATTTGATTTTTAATTGATTATTTATTTTTTTAAGAAAAAAGTTCTGTTTTTTTTACCTTTGTAAGGCACAATTTTAAAATTAAAATCTTATGTTAAAAATCAAATTATACTTAGTACCTTTTTTAATATCTATGTTATTAATTGGTTGTAAAGGAGATGATAATAATGTTTTGACAGATGATGACCAAGATGAAGTTACCGAAGAAGAGACTGTCGAAGAACAAATAGAAGAAATTGTTTCTGTATTGACAGAAAATGAGGGTTCATTTACTAAGGCATGGAAAGTAAATTCTGCGGTACTTAATAATTCAAGTGGGGAAGTAGATATCTCGAATAACTTTAATGTTACAGATGATGAGTTCATTTTTACATTTGATGATGCTTCAAAAAGTACAATATTAAAAAGTACAGGAGGAACTCTAGAATGGCGTCAAGGTAATGCTATTGCCTATGATGCATCAAATGCTGAGGAAGCAGAATTGGATCTAAATGCTTCTTCATTAATTTTTCCGTTTATTATTAATGAAGAGGATCCAACGGAACTTCTGGTTAATGCAACAGGAACAGACTTTGTATTCGAAAAGGTACAGATAATCACAGAAGAAAATACTTTAGTTTCTACTTTAGAAATGATAATTAAAAGCAATGATGGTGAAACCTTAGATTTTGAATTATCGGAAAAATTAGAAGAGGATTATGCGATACCACCTTCTGAAAAGCTAGAGTTTACTGAAGCATTTACGATCCAGGATAATCGTATAAGATCTCATGCTCCTGGTATGAGAGGGTCCTATAGCGATAATAGTATGTTCGTAGCCAATAGAGCAGATGATCTTGGTAGTCCAGGTAATCTTCCAGAAAAAATTGTGAAATTTAGTCTAGATACTAACGAATCCACCGAATATATTAATGTAACTACGCCTCACGATTTTGTTTCTAAGCAAATGCATGTTTTGAACAATAAATTAGTTGTTGTCGGCGGACAGTATGTAAGTACTTATCCATTAGACTTAAGTGGCGAACCTGAAGTAGCGACACATGGTTTAGTATTGTCAAGATTTGGTAGTGCAGTAAAAGATAATGAAATTTATATAGTGGGAGGTTCATTAAATCCCAAAGATGGAGACCCAATTCCAGAATATCATTTAGGTGATGAAATCTTTAAATGGAATGTAGATGATAATTCTCTTGAGGAAATTGCAAAAATACCGGAAATACGTTCAGGAGCAAGATGCGAAATAGTGAACGATAAGCTTTACATTTTTGGCGGTTCAGATTATTTCTTTAGCCAACCTGCAAAAAATACTATTTATGTTTATGATTTTAAAACGGGAGAAGTAACTACAGAGTTTTTGCCTAGAGCAGTTAATTTTACATATGTTGGTACATTTGAAAATTTGATTTATGTTTCTGGACAAATCGAAACACAAGAGACTGATGCTGATACAGGAGAAATAACGATTGACAGAGATCCTTTTATAGGAGTATATGATACTTTTAAAGGAATATTCACAGAGCTAGAACATAATTTAGAAAGTCCAGAACTAGAAACTATTCATTCTATGGCTATTTTTAATGATAAATTATTTATTATTTATGGTCAACAGACTGTGACTACAGAAGAGGAGGAAGAAGGAGTCGTTCAAGCTTGGAGTATTCTTCAGGCAGATTTGAATTAATAACTCTTAATATATACTATAGTAATAAAAATAGAAGGATTGTTTAGACATAAACAATCCTTCTATTTTTAACCTACTTTTGGTTTCTTACTTAGGACTTCTTTACAAATTTTGTAAGAATAACAATATGCTGGCCACTTACACGACCCTCAATATGTTCTGGGTTATCATGAACTAACGAAATATTACGAACGGCAGTTCCTCTTTTTGCCGTAAAGTTGGCACCTTTTACGTTCAGGTCTTTTATAAGAACTACATTGTCTCCTGCATTAAGAACAGCACCATTAGAGTCAATATGTTTTATGGTATCTTGATCATCTTTTCCTTCTTCTGTAGCTTGGGCCCATGTCAATATTTCTTCATCTAGATAAAGTATATCCAGCAAGTCTTGTGGCCAACTTTCTGAACGCAATCTACTAAGCATTCTCCATGCCATTACTTGCACAGCAGGAACTTCGCTCCACATACTATCATTTAGACAGCGCCAATAATTAGGATCAGTTTTTTCTGGATCTTCTATCTGTTTTAAAGCATTTTGAGAAATCAAAATACAAGAATCTATTCCTGTTGTTGGCGACTTTGGTACCTCATATATCGTAAGATTTTCGGTTTCACCAGATAATTCGCATACAGAACCACTTCGCTTCTGCAATTCTCGTTCTAGGTTCATATTTTAAGTGTTATAAGTCCTTAATGACAAAAGTCGTTAAATTATATGATTTATGAGTATGTGATTCTTATTAAGATTAATAAGAACTAGTTTTTAAAAAAGATTATTAAAAATAAAAAAAGCCCTGGAAATTAATCCAGAGCTTTTAAGTAAAATATTTTAAGAATTATTTATTCAAAAATAATGATATACATTTTTTGTTTATCGTACTGCTGGTTGAATAAGCTCCATAGAAACATTTTCTATCCATAGGTCATTTCCTTCGAATAATTTAGCAGGATTTGAACCAACATTTACACCGGCAGGTACTATGTAGAAAGTAATTTCATTTGAAGTAGCCGTAAATGTAACAGAGTATTCAACAAACTCAGCATTTGTAGCTGTTTCCTCAATATCTTCTGAAGCTATACTAGTTCCTATAGCGGTTGTTTCATCGGTATCAAATTCTGCAGGTATTACGTAAGCAGTTCCGAAAGTTGTACCTGGTCCTCCAAAGTTTTCAACGGCTGCGAAGAAAGTTATCGTATACGTTTGACCGCTTACTACAGGAATTACTTGATACATTCTTCTTTGAATTTCATGTAGTTTACAAGAACTTCCTGTAATAGAAGTACTAGAACCACCTGGTTTAAATGTCGTACCTGAATTAGTAATATTAGCTGCAAGCCATGTATCAAGACTACTTGGTACATCCCAATCATTAGGATCTTCACATTCTCCTCCTACTATTGGATCTATAAATGCAATTACTGAACTCGAAGAATCGTCATCAAGGTCATCAGAACTAGTAACAGTTAAAGTAACAGTAAATATACCATCAGTAGCGTACGTGTATACAGGGTTCTCGTCAGTAGAAGTACCACTTGAATCACCAAAATCCCAAGAGTATGTAGCACCATCTGTAGATGTATTCGTAAATGTAACTTCACGTCCACTAACAGAAGTAGTAAAACTAGCGCTAGGAGTAACAGGAGCTGCTACCGTAATCATAGTAGTAGTAACATCTTCGATTCCATCAACACTCGTCGCTGTTAATTCAACTTCATATGTACCATCAGTAGCGTACGTATATACAGGGTTCTCATCAGTAGAAGTACCACTTGAATCACCAAAATCCCAAGAATAAGACGTTGCATCTTCAGATGTATTTGTAAAAGTAACCTCTAAGAAATCTACAACATTAGTAAATGATGCAGTAGGAATAACTCCATCAGCAATAGTAATATCTTCAGAAGTCGAATCTTCAACACCATCTTCACTTGTTACGGTAAGAGTAATTGTATAGTCACCACCTTCTGCATATGTATACACAGGGTTTTCTTCTGTAGAAGTACCGCTTTCATCACCAAAATCCCAAGCATATGTTGCTCCATTTGTAGACTCATTAGTAAAAGTAATTTCTAAGTCATTAGCAACTAGAGAAAAAGCTGCTGTTGGAGCTTCTGCTGCAATAACAGTTACTTCCATAGAACTCACATCCATTTTGTCACTTTCACTAACTGCTACTAATCTAACAGTATATGTACCCGCTTCTGCATATTCATGAACAGGGTTCGCGTCATTCACCAATCCACTGTTATCACCAAAATTCCAAGCGTAAGAAACGGCATTGGCTGATTCATTTACAAATGTTGCTTCTAAGAAATTTGTACCACTTACAGAAAAAGCTGAAGTTGGCGTAATTGAATCCTCGGAATCATCTTCTTCACAAGAATTTGTCAACCCTATTAAACCTAACGCCAAAACAAACGTCAAGCTCTTAAAAATATAGGATTTAAATGTTTTTTTTGTCTCACTAAAGTGTATCATATTTTTTATTTTTTTTAGAGAAACTAAAATAAGGATTTTATTTGAATCTGTTAATATTATTGTAATTTTTTCATGTTAAAATTAAAAAAAAAGCCAAAAAAATATCAATTTTTATGTTTTTCAACTTCGAAAGAGAACCAGTTGACGAAAAAACATAGATAGTCACCGCATTTAATTGTTGTTAAGTATTGTATTTGTGTTAGTTACAATACTTCAGAATAAATTGTTATAAATCATATGAATATTTATTATAGCTATCGATTAATTACAATAGTATTTTATATTTATATGTTAATTTTTAGCAATAATGAAATTTCTTGTTATTCAATTAATGTTAAATGAAGAAGTAACTTTTTTGGATAAGATTTATAGTGCCTAAAGTTACTTTGATTGGTATTAAACTTTGGTAACGATTATAAACCTCTATTTATACATTTTAATACTGAACTTTTCTATCAATTAACTAACTTAAAAATTGCCTTATTGTGGTCGTATTCTTTTTTGCGTTCAATGTATAATTACATTTAAAACTTCGTAGTTAATTGTATTTTTTGTTTACTATTAATATCTAATAGTACAGTCCACATAGAAAGTTAGGCTAAGTCTATAGTGAAAGCCGGTTTCTTAAAATTAACCATTAATACAATACAGTTGTATCATTTTTGCTACCTCGATGTAAAGTATACATACTAAATATATCAATTATATCAAGGAAATTAAACTTTTGATACTTACTTAATAATTGTTTATTAATTGTATGCAGACTTTCAGAACAAAAGCTTATTCATTAGACTTAGACGTAACTGTTTTCCCCTTTTTTCTTAGCTTAAAGTTTAAAAACTCGATAAATAAAGAAAATGCAATGGTAAAATATAAATACCCTTTTGGAATAGTACCAACTTCTGAACTAAATATTTTTAAATGTGCAAGATGTGCTGCTTCCGCAATTAGCATAAATCCGATAAGAATTAAAAAAGAAAGTCCGAGTATTTGAACACTAGGATGTTTATTTACAAAATTACCGACTGGTGTTGCAAATAGCATCATTATAAGTACAGATACTACAACAGCAATAATCATCAGAAGTAATGCATCATTAGGATCATCACTGAGACCATTTGTCATCCCTACTGCAGTAAGTATTGAGTCAAAAGAAAAGACCACATTTATTAGAGTGATTTGTACGATTGCATTAGATAAAGTCGATGAACTTTTTGCTTCAAGTTCTTTTTCTTCTTCTCCTTTTTCATCAACTTTTTCATGAATTTCATGAACACTTTTATATAATAAAAACATACCGCCTCCGAACAAGATGAGTGCCTGCCCACTAATTCCTGCTTCTATCCATGGTAAGTTAATATGCCAGAATGGAGCTTCCATTGCTACCAAAAGTGATATTCCGAATAATAATACAATACGCATTATCATAGCAAGTAGTAGTCCTATATTGGTTGCTTTTTTTTGTTGCTCACCAGGTAATTTACTAGATGCAATAGAAATAAAAATGATATTATCAATACCAAGAACGATTTCTAAAAAAGTTAGAGTCAATAAAGCGACCCATGCATCTGCTGTTGCAAAAATTTCTAACATTATTTTATTTTTTTGACGGTTCCACGTTGTTTATTAAATTGATCTACCAAACTATACTCAAAATCGTAGGTATCTTTTTCTGTTGTCAATATTTTAATATGAATAGCTTTTTCTTCTGCCATATTCTTTGGGTGTAGTTTTTGAACGATATATTCACAATCATTAATCCACCTTATGCTAGAAGTATCACTTTTTCCTTGAAAATAATCAATCTCTAAAGCCGTATCCCTAACAAATGTAGTTTTTACCAACTCACCATTTAGTATTGTTTCAAATTCAAAAGTACCGACATGAAATTTTTTACAGTCTCGCTCTTGCTGATAGCAACCAAAAAAGAATAATGTACAAAAGAAGAGAAAAGCTATTCGTCTCATATAATAGATCAAAATGAGAAACGAAAATAATTCTATTTATATAAAGTTAATAGTTTCGATTAAAAAAATTTAAGTTTTTTTTGTTTCATAAGAAGTAAAGGTACCATCCTGATAAAAGATAACAATACGATCAATTTTTTCATTACTCATAAAAGAGGTAGATGTATTTTTTTTTTCTTCGGGTTCGATATAAGTTGATTCCATTTTTTCCTTCAAGATTGTCTGAGAAAATAAATCTTGTTCAATTTCAGTAGAAGGGGAAGAGACTTCTTGAGTAATGGAAATATTTTTAGGAGTTTCCATTTTTATATTTTCTGTTAGCGTATTATTTGATTTAGGAAATGTACCTTTTCCATATAGCAACCATTGCATATCAACATCTGTATATGCCTCAATAATCTTCATCACAAAATCTAAACTGGGTTTGTTTCTTCCGCTTAAAATATGAGAAATAGAAGAACGCCCTACACCCAAATAATCTGCAAAGGATGAAGCAGATATTCCGTTGTGATCCATAATTTTTTGTATTCTAATACCAAAATCCTTACTGTTTACCATTGTAAACCATTTTTATTAGTGAATAGTGTTACAAAGGTAAACAATTAAGTGAAACATCTATTGTTACAATTGTAAACCGACTTAATAATTAATAAACTGATTAATTAAGTAGGTGCTGTTAAATATCTAGATTTAAAGCATTTGATTTATTTATTTGAATAGTTAAAATATTTGTTAATAATTAAAATACTTATGTAAACTAGATAATATACAGTGTTTATTAATGTAAAAAATACCTCACTAAGATTGGTTTACAATTGTAAATAAGATGTTGTTTACAATTGTAATTAGAGACGTGTTTTACAATTGTAATTCAACTTCTTATTTCTATGAATACTCGTTAAACAATGGTAATTTTGACTTTTTAAAATCTATGTATGGATACAATTACTTTATATAATATTTTTAACACGTACAAAGAAGTTTCTTTATTTGGACGTTACATTACTCTAGAAAATATTACTCCTTTATTAGATAAATTATCCAAAAAAATGCAGGTTGAGCAAATTGGTGTTTCTGAAAATGATGCTCCTATTCATCTTATTACTTTGGGTAAAGGATCTAAGAAATTACTTTTCTGGTCACAGATGCATGGCAATGAGAGCACAACTACAAAAGCCATTTTTGATGTAATTAATTTCTTGTGTTCTTCTAATGATATAGCAGAACGTATATTAGAAAAATGTACTTTATATGTTATACCAATATTAAGCCCTGATGGTGCAAAAGCATATACTAGACTCAATTATAATTCGGTAGATTTAAATAGGGATGCTCAAGATAAAACCCAAAAGGAAAGCATTGTATTAAGTAATATAATAGAACGTATCGAGCCAGATTATGCCTTTAACCTTCATGGTCAACGAACTATTTTTAGTGCAGGAAACACAAATAATCCAGCCACGGTTTCATTTTTATCTCCCGCCGGAGACCCAGAACGTTCTATAACGGATAGTCGTAAGGTAGCTATGGAGATTGTTGCAAAAATGAATGAAATGCTTCAAGAGTGTATTCCTAATCAAGTTGGAAGGTATGATGATGGTTTTAATTTGAATTGTATAGGCGACACTCTAGAGCATATGGGGATTCCGACTATTTTATTTGAAGCTGGACATTTCCCTAATGATTATGAACGCGAAAATACCAGATCTTACATTTTTTATTCGCTTATTACTTCTATTGACTATATAAGTACTACAGATATAAAAGGAGAGAGATATAAGGACTACTTTTTAATTCCGGAGAATGGAAAATGTTTTTATGATATCATTATAAGAGAAGTTATTCTTGATGGAGAGGTGGTAGATATAGCACTTCAATATCTTGAAGAATTATCGGAAAACAAGATTAATTTTGTGCCAAAAATCGCCGAAATAGGGGATCTACAGAACTTTTATGGTCACAAAGAAATTTTAGGTCACAAAAGAGCAATACATAACGAAAACGTTACAGTAGAGATAGTTCGAGGTGCAAGGCTGTTAAGGTTTTGCTTAGACTCTGAATTATTCTTAATAGAATCAATAAAAAACTGAAATAAAATATATGAAAACTCCTTTTTTCTGCTAAATTTGCAAAATAAATAATCGGGAAAATTATAATAATAAATAATTATGGCAAAGTTTAAATTAGACGAAGTTGATCATCAGATACTTGATATGTTGATAGAAAACACCCGTACGCCCTTTACGGATATCGCAAAAAAACTGCTAATTTCTGCGGGGACTGTGCATGTACGTGTCAAGAAAATGGAAGAGGCAGGTATAATTGAAGGGTCATCATTGACGTTAGATTATAAAAAACTTGGATATTCTTTTATCGCATACGTTGGTATCTATCTACAGAATACATCACAAACAAAATTTGTTTTAGAAAGAATTAATCAGATACCTTATGTTACCGTGGCTCATATTACTACTGGTAAATTCAATATTTTCTGTAAGGTAAGAGCAAAGGATACTAACCATGCTAAAGAAATTATTTTCAAATTAGATGACATTGATGGTGTTTATCGTACTGAAACTATGATTTCGTTAGAAGAGAGTATTAACGATAAGAAACGCCTAATGCATTCTATTTTTCAAGAATTATAGAGGGTATATTTTTAAATATAAAATGAACCCTTTAGGAAACTTTCTTAGAGGGTTTTTAATTGTGTAAGATTTTGTAAATCAAAGCACAATGAATACAAAAGTTCATTAATTACAACCAATTACCACCACACCCATGGCTAGAAGACCAAGAATCGAACGTTTTAAGGAAAATGTTCTGTCGAAGTATCAAATATATAATGGTATTTTTATTACCTTACCTTTTGATACTGTTAGTAATACAGGGGTTTTACTACCCCTTTTTCAAGATGTATGCGAAAAAGGATATGATGATTTAAAAAACCCCACAGAGATTGTAGAAAACTTTTTTGATTTATATCAAGATAAGCCTACACCAAAAGAAAAATACGATTTGCTTTTTCGTTTTATTCAATATATAGAAAGACAAGTTGTATTATTTGATGCAATTGAAGACGCTGCTTTTCCTGTTGTAAATAATATGGATGGTCGAGGGACCCTAAGAAGTATTAAAGAAGAAGCACAGGCAAAAGGACAGTTAGAAGAGTTAAAGAATTATTTAAGACGTTTTAAGATTCGTCCTACGTTAACTGCACATCCAACACAATTTTACCCTGGTACGGTTTTAGGGATTATACATGATCTTGATGCTGCCATTCGTGATAATGATTCGGCAATTATTAAAAAACTACTTGCACAATTAGGAAGGACTGCTTTTTTTAAGAAAGAAAAGCCAACTCCTTATGATGAAGCAGTAAGCCTTATTTGGTATTTAGAAAATGTTTTCTATCATGCTACCGGAAAAATATACAGTTATATACAACAGAATATTTTTGAAGGTGAAGATCTCGAAAATGATTTGATAAATTTAGGATTTTGGCCAGGAGGAGATAGAGATGGTAACCCTTTTGTTACTACAGAAACCACTTTAAAAGTGGCCAAAAGATTACGAAAAACTGTTTTAATAAATTATTATCGTGATATCCGTAAGCTGAAAAGGCGAATTACTTTTGGTAATCTTCAAGATAAAATTGCGGTTTTAGAAACTGCATTGTATGATAATTTTTATTATTCAAAAACTGCAGAACCATTATCGGTAGATACATTGATGAATGGGTTGTTAGAAATAAGAGAAGAACTAATAGCCGATCATCAATCGTTATTTCTGGAAGAACTTCAGGATCTGATTAATAAGGTTAAGATTTTTGGATTTCATTTTGCTACATTGGATATACGCCAGGATTCTAGAGTGCATCATACGGTGTTAACAAAAGTGGTGCAAAAAACTAATGAATTAGGGCTTGGTATCTTTCCTGATAACTATGAGTCTCTTTCTGATGAAGAACAAATAGAGGTGTTAACTAATATTGATGGTGTTTTGGATCCATCTATTCTAGATGATGATATCGCACGAGCTACGATAGAATCTATTTACGCTATCAAGACCATACAAAAGAAAAACGGAGAACGAGCAGCAAATCGCTATATCATTAGTAATAATGGAAATGAACTTAATGTAATGGAAACTTTTGCAATGATCAGACTTTGTGATTGGCAATTACCTACGGTTGATGTAATTCCTTTATTCGAAACAGTACCTGATTTGAAAGTTTCACACAAGGTTATGGAGTCCTTATACAGTAATCCTGTATATATGGCACACCTTAAGCGTCGTGGTATGAAACAAACTATTATGCTAGGTTTTTCTGATGGTACCAAAGATGGAGGGTATCTAATGGCAAATTGGGGGATTTTTAAAGCAAAAGAAGCATTGACCGAGGTGTCTAGAAAATATGATGTTAAAGTAGTATTTTTTGATGGCCGTGGAGGCCCACCAGCAAGAGGAGGTGGGAATACAAATCAATTTTATGCATCACTAGGACCAACAATAGAGGATGAAGAAATTCAGATTACGGTTCAAGGTCAAACTATTAGTTCTAATTTTGGAACCCTTGATTCTTGTCAATATAATCTAGAACAATTGTTGGGTGCAGGAGTAGAAAATCAATTAACTAGCAATGAAGGAAACCTTTTTTCTGCAGAAAATAAGGAAACAATGCAAGAGCTCGCTGATATTAGTTATCAGACCTATGTAGATTTTAAAAATCATCCAAAATTCCTTCCATACCTAGAGCATATGAGTACGCTTAAATATTATGGAAAGGCTAATATAGGTAGTCGCCCATCAAAAAGAAGCAAAAGCTCTACTTTGGATTTTGGTGACTTACGAGCAATACCATTTGTAGGTAGTTGGAGTCAGTTAAAACAAAATGTTCCCGGGTTTTATGGGGTAGGAACAGCTTTGAAAATTTTTGAAGATCGAGGAGATTTTGATAAACTAACTTCTTTGTACAAAGGCTCTCCTTTCTTTAGAGCATTGATAGCTAATAGTATGATGAGTTTGTCGAAATCATTTTTCGGATTGACAGCGTATATGAAAGAAGATAAGGAATATGGAGCTTTTTGGGATGTTATTCATGATGAATATCTATTAACAAAAAGATTATTACTTAAGTTAACCGGATATTCTCAACTTATGCAGAATGAGCCTGCAGGAAAAGCTTCTATTGATGTTCGTGAGAATATTGTATTACCATTGTTAACAATACAGCAATATGCTCTCAAAAAAATACAGGAGTTGAATAGAGATGAAAATGCAGATCCTAAGGATTTAGAAATTTATGAAAAGATGGTAACACGTTCTTTATTCGGAAATATTAATGCAAGTCGTAATTCGGCTTAATTTATTTAAAATACTGTTAAGTATATAGTTTTATGAGGTGGGAATTCCTAAATTCCTACCTCATTTTTGTTTTTATACTATTTGGTTTATGTATAAGAGCCATCTTATTTTTAAGTAATTCAAAATTTATTTTGTCAATATGTTATCACAAATATCAAAAGAAGAATACAACTCATATTATGCTACGTATATCGCAAAAGCGCAAACATCAGATATTATAGAAGGACTTCAAGAAAGTAAAAAAGAGTTTGTCGATTTTGTAAATACCATTCCCATAGAAAAAGGAACATATGCTTATGAAAAAGGTAAGTGGACAATCTCAGAAGTATTACAACATATAATAGATACTGAACGAATTTTTGGATATAGAGCACTGCGTTTTGCCAGAAATGATAAAACATCACTGATGGGATTTGAGCAAGATGAATTTGTTCCCTACTCTAATTCTGATGTATATGATAAAGAAGTATTGATAGAAGACTTTGAAGCAGTAAGAAATAGTACAGTGTCTTTGTTTAAAGGATTTACAGATATAATGTTATTAAGAATAGGGGAAGCAAGTGGAAGCCCAATGAGTGCTCGGGCAGTCGGATATATAATACCAGGACATCAAAAACATCATCTAGAAGTTATAAAAGAAAGATATTTATAAAAATAAACTAGAGTTATTTTAATAAATTATGTCTTTAAGTAAAGATGTATCTAATTCATGACCTCCAGGGTGTGTTATGAATTCTATTTGTGGCATAATTTGTTTTACTCTTATTTTTTCGGCTTCGACTATATCAATATCAAAATAAGGGTCTTGTTTGCCTACAATATGAGTAATTTTGGTTTTTCCTTCCAAAAAGGCAAAATCACTCTTGCTTAATTCTTTAGGAAATCCGCCAGAAATAAAGATTAGGTCGTTACAAGTCATTTTCATTTTAGCAATCCATCGACTTGCAATACTCACACCTTGAGAATACCCTAGAACGATAAGTCTGATGTCCTTTGGGATCTGTTCTTGTTCAAAAATTTGAGAGATATATCGAAGTACATTTTCAGTTTCTATTTTAGTATTTTCTTTTGTAAGCCAACTGGCTCCGACACGTCTATAATCATCTCCCTTGTAATATTTTGAAGGGGCTTGCGGAGCAATAATATAATTTTCTGTGCTGTCTAGGTTGTCAAAAAGTCGAATAAAATAACGACTGAGATATCCTATGCCGTGAAAAACTAACCAAACATTTTTAGTTTTGGGGGTTAATTTATTTAGAGTGTCATATGTGTTTGTAGATGAGTATGTTACTTCTTTTTGCATAGCTAAATTTTACAATTGAAACCAATCGTCAATAAAGTGCCACAAGATATCTCGATTTTTTGTTCTAAAAAAATCAAAATGACCAATAGACTTTAGGTTAAAATCATCAGGTTTAAGATGTTTTCTGGTAACTGAGGCATTTTTATAAACAAGATCTCCTAAAATATCTACTGATTTTTTAGGTGCAAATAGATCATCTTCAATACTTATTAAAAGCATTGGTTTTTTTAGATCTTTATAATAGATACTAGTGCTTTCTTTTTTAAAAAATAACATAGACTCTGGATGCAGTAGGAATGTAGCCCAATCTTTGGCGGCTTGTGTTGGCAATGACCTACCCAAACCAAACCAACGAGATGGATAGTACCCTAAAATAGCTGTTGTTAAGGGAACAAAACATTTGAAATTTAAATAAATTAATATCTGCATTCTTTTGGTAAAGTGTTTATAATAACCAAACTGAGAACCAACCGTAAGGTATTTGTCATAATATTGATGTGCATCGCTGAGTCCAATACTATTGCCACCATAACTGTGGCCAATCATATAATTTTTGTTTTCTGGAAACCTTTCTTTTGCATATTTAGAAATCGTTTTAAAATCTAAAGCCCATGTCAAGAAGCCTGCACTTTTTAAGGAACTGATGTTTTTAGAGAGAGAAGTGCCGATTCCCCGATAATCAAAAGTAAATACATTACACCCTTTATCAGCAAGATACCGAGCAAGGTTAAAATAAAATTTTTGAGGAACCGCAATAGCAGGGGCTAAGACAATAGTTTTTTTATTTGGGTTTGTCGGCATAAATTCATGAACCGATATCGGATAGGTGTCAAATGATGGTAGTGAGTAGGATTTCATATTAATGAGATGTGATTAGTGTTTCCATTCTTCTGATTGCATTTTTAACATACTTGGTGTCTTCGTAAATTAATGTGAGTAATATACCACCTTCAATGTCTTGAACTATTTGTTCGGCAAGTAGAAGAGATTCTTTAGGAGTTTTTTTCTCTTTTAATAATAGTTGGATACCTAGAATAAAATCTTTAAAGAATAATTGTATTTCTTTTTTATAAGAAGGGTTTAGGTGAATTGTTTCTAAGGCTGTGTTAGCCATTATACAACCGCCATTTTGTGTTGAAAAAATTTTTAAAAACAATTCCTTTATACGAGTCATTTTTTGGGATACTAGTAAAGATTCACTGTTTACAATTTTGAAGAAGTTGTGGGTAAAATAGTTGTGAACGGTTATCAGTACTTCTTTTATAAGTTCTTCTTTGTTCGAGAAGTAGTAGTAAAAATGAGACTTTTGTATACCGCAGGCTTTAGATAATTCATTCATAGTACTATTTTGAACTCCACGAATTCTCAGAATAGGAATAACTTTTTTTAGAACTTCTTCTTTTGAGGTTTTTACTATTGGCATTTTATTGAACGTTCGTTAAAATAATATATAAATATAGTTAGAATTTGTAAAAGTCATTGTTTATTTTTACTAAAAATTTTATTACATGAATGTTAAAGAACAAGAAGCTATATTACAACAATGTGCAATCCTTTGTAAGAATACATTAATGGAGACACTTGATATTTCTTTTTGTGAAGTGGGTAATGAGTATTTGGTGGCCAAAATGCCGGTTACTTCTAGAGTACATCAGCCTGATGCTGTTTTACATGGTGGAGCTATGGTAGCATTAGCAGAAAGTGTAGGTAGTGCAGCTTCGCATATTTTCTTGAATTCAAAAGAATTTTATATACGCGGAATCGAAATTTCGGCGAATCATGTAAAAAGTGTTCGAGATGGATATGTATATGCGAGAGCAGAAATTTTACATAAAGGACGTACTACCCAGCTTTGGGATATAAAAATACGAAATGAAGAACAACAACTAATTTCCATAGTAAAATTAACAACTATAGCATTGACAAAATCTATATAGATGAATAAAGAGAATGTTTATGTTTTACTTCAAAAACATTTAGAGAAGGAATTACCTTTTGTCATTTATAGAAAGCCATCTACGGATATATTACAGGTTTTTCTTCAACAAGATGATCAACTATATGAAGTCAAGGATTATTCTGATTCAGGGTTTATTTTTGCTCCTTTTGACCATGATAAAAAAGCAGTTATTATCCCCAGAGACAAAAGTGTATTTCACTCTATTTTAATTTCTAATTTAGACCAGGAATATAATAAAGAAGTTAAGAAAAGTACTAATGGTACATCCGATATAGCAAAGAAGCATCATATTAAGCTTATAAGAGAGGGCATAAATGCAGTAAATTCAGGTAATTTTGAGAAAGTAGTTTTGTCTCGCAGAGAAGAAGTCTCTGGTATAGAAACCTCTAATAAATTGACTCTTTTTCAGAGATTGGTAAGGATGTATAAGGATGCTTTTGTATACTGTTGGTACCACCCCAAAGTAGGGACATGGTTAGGAGCGACACCAGAAACATTATTAAGTAGTGCTAAAAATACATACAATACGATGGCTCTGGCAGGTACACAACCTTTTTATGGTACAGAGGACGTAGACTGGGGAGTCAAGGAAGTTGTTGAACAAAAAATGGTAACTGAGTTTATCGTTAAGCAATTATCATCTGTATCAAGCGAGGTAGAATCATCAAAACCATATACTCATAGGGCAGGATCCTTATTACATATACGAACCGATTTAATGGCAACATTAGACACTAAAAAATTTGGGCTGGGTGATGTAATTGGTATGTTGCATCCAACTCCTGCTGTATGTGGTCTACCCAAAATGAACGCCAAAATTTTTATTGATACTAATGAAGGGTATGATAGAGAATTTTACACGGGTTTTTTAGGAGAACTTAATATGCAACTTAGTAATGAGACTGTGTCTAATTTTTTTGTAAATCTTCGCTGTATGCAATTAGTATCTAATAATGCTATTCTTTATGTTGGTGGGGGTATAACCAAGGATTCTGACCCCGATAAGGAATGGGAAGAGACGGTTAGAAAAACTGAGACAATGAAAAGAATTTTGTTTTAAATTCTTTAAAAAATCATATAAAATTAGTTTGATATTGTAATTTAGCTTTTCGAATGAAGAAACGCTTATATTCAAATATTCCTCTAGCGCAGACTATTGTTGCTCTATGTGAGGCCAAGGAGATTAGTCAAATAGTAATTTCGCCAGGTTCGCGCAATGCCCCATT
This sequence comes from Aquimarina pacifica, assembly GCF_000520955.1. Lineage (GTDB taxonomy): Bacteria > Bacteroidota > Bacteroidia > Flavobacteriales > Flavobacteriaceae > Aquimarina > Aquimarina pacifica. The sequence goes on from NZ_JACC01000003.1 coordinate 59,154, forward strand.
AACTATTGGTTTTAGCGAGCATCCTGATATGAATTGTTACAGTGTTGTAGATGAGCGATGTGCGGCTTTTTTTGCATTAGGTATTGCTCAACAAACTCAAAAGCCAGTAGCTCTTGTTTGCACCTCAGGGAGTGCATTGCTAAATTATTACCCTGCAATATCAGAGGCGTTTTATAGTGATATACCGTTAGTTGTTTTAAGTGCCGACCGTCCTATCGAAAGAATTGATATTGGTGACGGGCAGACAATCAGGCAAAAAAACATTTTCGAAAATCATATTTTATATTCTGCAAATTTGTATTCTGAAATTGTTTCCGAAACAAGAATTGATGATGCTAAGATATTACAAAAACAGCATGAGGCTCAGAAGCATAATGAGCGTGAAATTAATTTAGCACTTAATAGGGCAATAGAGCAAAAGGGTCCCGTTCATATTAATATACCCTTTTATGAACCTTTGTATGGTAAAGTTGATTATCCTGTTATTATCCCGAAAAATATTCCGCTAGAAAATTCATATAGTCAATTTCCTGAACAACTGAGATTACAAATGATTCAGGAATGGAGTCAGGCAAAACGTAAAATGGTACTTATAGGTGTTAATCCACCTAATACATTAGATCAACATTGGATAGATACGCTGGCAAAGGATCCATCGGTTTTGGTTCTAACAGAAACAACTTCTAATATTCATCATGCCTCACATATTAATTGTATTGATCAATTAATTTCTACGCTTTCAGAATCACAATTTGATCAGTTACAACCAGATATATTATTAACTATAGGAGGGATGGTCGTTTCTAAAAGGATTAAACAATTTTTACGACAGTACCAGCCTACATCTCATTGGCATATAGATTCGAAAAAAGCATTTGACACCTATTTCTGCTTAACAGAACACATAAAATTAAAACCTAATTTATTTTTTAAATCTTTTTTAGGCGATGTCATACCGGTGGTAAAAAGTAATTATAAAAGTTTCTGGATATCAATAAGAGATATTAGAAGGATAAAACATCGAGAATATTTAGACAAAATTTCATTTACAGATTTGAAGGTTTTCGAAATTCTGTTTGATTTAATTCCTGATGGACAGATGGTTCAGTTGAGTAATAGTTCAACAGTACGATATGCACAATTATTCTCTTTAAAAAATTCTTTTACAGTATATTGTAATAGAGGTACAAGTGGTATTGATGGGAGTACATCTACAGCAATAGGGGCATCATTAGTTTCTGATAAGCCTACCACTCTTATAACAGGGGATTTAAGCTTTTTATATGATAGTAATGGGTTATGGAATGCGTATATTCCCTCTAATTTTAAAATTATCATTATCAATAATGGAGGTGGAGGTATTTTTAGGATTTTACCAGGCAAGGAAGAAGGGATTAATTTTGAAACATATTTTGAAACGGTACATGATCTAAATGCAATTCATTTATGTAAAATGTTTGGTTTAGAGTATCGTGCTGCGAGTACTATTGAGGATGTTGTTAAAGGAGTTCGATATGTTTATGAAAATGATCATTCACCTCAAGTACTCGAAATTTTTACCCCAAGAGTAGAAAATGATAGTACTTTAATCGATTATTTTAAGCATTTCGGCTAAAATTTATATTTAAACACACTTTATAAGTGAATAATTCATTCTTAAGTGGTCTATATTTGATATATTAATAAAAATTAACTAAAAACCTAAAAATTCAAACATCTAATGAGTAAAAGAGACGAATTAATTACTAAGTATGCTGCCGATATTAAAGATAAAATTGGTCAAACACCAGATATGGATTTCTTGACTAAAGTAACAATCGGTTGCGGTCCTTCAATTTATAATGCCGATGCTGCTACAGTATCTGGTAGTGATAAAAGTGAGTTAGAGACAGTTAAGAAAAATTTTCTAATAAAGAAATTAGGATTATCTGATGGTCCAAAATTAGATGAGGCTATAGCGTCTGTTATGGAACAGTACGGAAAATCAAACCGTAATAAATACAGAGCAGTAGTGTATTACCTTCTTGCTAAGCATTTTGGTAAAGAATCTATATACAAATAGAATAAGCGTATTTTATTTCTATTTAATTAATAAAAAAAGGTGCATGTTATCATGCACCTTTTTTTATTGTTTTTATGTCTTGTCCTGAAATAGCGTTACAATTAAATGTTATTTTTTGTAGCCTCTCTATTTTTATTAAAAGTTTTGCTGATTTTTCTTCTCTACAACAGGTAATTAACTTCGTTACTGTTCCTTTTTTCTAACTCCAAAAATTACTAATAAGGGGGAGTTTGATTCTATTTTTTAGTCTAATATTCTACTATTATCAATAGTATTAAGAATGGTTTTTTTTTAATTTTTCTTCAATACCATATTCACCAAAGTTTTTAAGTATTGATTAATAATCTGGTTATAGGTTTATTTCTTTTTTTCAGTAATATCAATAATATCTTTTATATCTACCTCCATATAATCGGCTATTTTTTTTAGTCGTTCAAAGTCTTTTACAAGATTTTTTCTTTTTACCACGTAATCTCCTGCCTGAGGGCTAACTCCCAGAGCCTTAGATATTCCATAAACCGTTTTGCTCCCTTTACTTCGTTTAAGGAGCCTTTTTAATTTCTTATTAACCATAATTCAAACCTACAAACATTTTTTTAATATTCAAATAAATTTTTATTAAAAAAATGTTTGAATATTAAAAAAATGTTTGTATATTCGATTTGTAGAAATTAAAACCACAGAATTATGAAACTCTTATTTGCCGTTGCAGTGTTTTGCGTAACTTTAGGAAATGCTGCTACAATCACAACAGAAATAACAACTTCAAAAGAGAAGGGAAAAAAAGAAGCGAAAGCAGAGAAAAAGTCTGATGAAGAAAAAGCTTCTAAGAATAAGAATATGCATTCTATAAAAAAATGGAATATGATTATTGAATATAAAAATGGAGGAAAAATATCCAAAACCATTATAGTCAATAAAGATTCTGAACTAAGTGCTTTAGAAACAGCTTTTGAAGAAGCCGAGAAATACTTAAAGAAGGCTAAGAATATCAAAAATTATAATATATCTCCTGCTACTAATTCTTACGTAGTGTTGGCTGGAGAATAAAATTTAATCAATACCCTGAACTAACCTAGTTAATTTAAGAAAGGCCTTATGATTTTGGCCTTTCTTTTTTTTATAATATTTTGGTGTTATCCGTTAAAGTAAAATTAAAGGCTGCTTGTCAATACCCCATAGTATGGTCCTGATACTTGTAAGCATAAAAGGTGTGATTAATTTTGTGTATACACACTAGTTATTTTATAATAACTTTTACAAGGGGTTTATATCCCATTTTTATATAGGTATTTCCCTATAAAATAGTATTAAATTCTTATTGTGTATTGTGTTGTAATAACGACACGTTTTGATATAATACTCCTGCGCTATTTTTTTTATATTACTGTATATCAATTTTTTATGTTTATTTTATTCTGTTATTAATAAAATGTATTGTAGTAGAATCACTACATTAAATTTTAGAAATTGACAAATAAGTATTACTTTTAAAAAGATGGATACCATATACTACTCCCCAAATTTTTGATCCATTACCTAGTGATATTTTCTAATGTTACTAAGCATCTTTTAATTTTAATTTACGACATATGAAACTCTCTAGAAGACCTCATTTTCTGAGGAAATTGATAGTTGTAATAGTATTCTTTTTGTGCTCCTCTTGTTATTCTGTAAGATTGGTGAGCACTCATGGTGCTCCAATGACTTGTCAAAGCGGTATTGATGAAGAGTGTCCTGATACTATGGGGAATTACTATCGTGATAAGCGTGTTATCGTTTTGGATACTGTAATCAAATCTGGAATTATGATACAAGATATTGGTATGAGAACCCAGCGATTGGGTTGCGAATCAGGTAAATTATTTTCTGTAGAGTATAAAAATACTTTTGGAGGTGCATTACTTTACTTGGTTACTTTTGGAAATAAGCGCAAAGTGAAAATTAAATATATCTGCATGAAACCTGAAAACTAATATATTATGGCAAATACTACTTCTCATCTTGTGTCCAAATGGGATACATTACATAATAATGGTCCATTTGATTTAAAGTTATTACAAAAAACAAAGTTGCAAGGAAAGTCCAATATGCCATCAGAAATTGATCGGTATAATGATAGTGCGAACGAGATACGTCGTCTTTTACAAGAGGCATTAGATCATAATGATGGTTTTCGGGCATATGGAGCAAGATGGTCTATGTCTAGTATTGCTCATCAAAAAGATCGTATGCACTATAATGTTTTTATGAACTTAGATTTACAAATTTTATCAGATGATATACATAAAGAATCTGTATACAAAAGAGAAAACTTGTTCTTTTTTCAATGTGGAAATACAATCAAAGAAATTTCTCAAAAATTAGATTCACACGGTAAATCGTTAAAAACAAGTGGCGCTAGTAATGGTCAAACTATTGCTGGTTGTATTTCTACGGGGGTTCATGGAGCCGCTTTTGGGGTAGGAGCAATACAGGACTATATTGTAGGGCTTAATCTGATTATTGGGCCAAATCCAGAAGATATAGTATATATAGAAAGAAAAACCAAAGCAGCTCTGAATAGTGCTTTTGCTGCAAAGATTAAATCTAGAGTGATTAGGGATGATGATATGTTCAATGCCGCTTTGGTAAGTCTTGGCTCTTTTGGTTTTATTCATGGGGTTGTTCTTGAAGCTGAAGATCGTTTTTTGTTAAAGCGCTATGTTCGTAAGATTGATAAGAATATTGCGCTTACTTTGGCAAAAACATTAGATTTTAAGAATTCAGATTTTAAAATTAATGGAGAAACAGATGCAAACGGAAAAGGAAATACTCCTTATCATTATAAAGTGTTTATAAATCCTTATACCAATGAGAAAGAATATGTTATTGAGGTAATGTATAAAAAACCATTCATAGATAATTATCCAGATCCATTTCATACTATTGATAAATCTATATATAAAGATTTGATATATTTATTAATAAAGATAAGTGAACGGTTTCCTAAACGTATTCCTTGGTTTATTAAGCAGTTGCAAAAGCAAATTTTACCAGATGTAAATGAAGAATCTCTGGGGACGCTTTATGAAACCTTTTGGGACGCTCCGTATCAAGGGCCGGCATTTGCGTGCTCATTTGGTGTAGATAGTAGTGATTCAGAAAGAGCTCTGAATGCGCTAATGAATCTCACTAAAAAAGAAGGGCCTATTCCTGGGATTTATGCTATGAGATTTGTGAAGAAGTCAGAAGCAACGCTAGGATTTACTAAGTTTCCTGTTACTTGTGTGATAGAAATAGATGGTGTTATATGGAAGAAAAGTAGAAACTTAATGAGTTTACAGGAGTTTTCAAAAAGAATGATAGAGGTATTACAGCAACATAATATAGAATTTACTATTCATTGGGGAAAAAATGCGGATTGGGGGTTTTCTGGATTACTTGACGATATGTACGGTAGCAAAGCTTTAGAGTGGAAAAAATGTAGAAACCTCTTACTATCCGATAAAATGAAGGAGGTGTTTTCTAATGATTTTTTGCGAACAGTTGGATTGTCTGAAAATGTGGTACATTTTGATAATGAACCAGAAGATTTAATTGTATCTAATTAAAGGTGAAAGCCTTATATTTTACATATTTACAGCAGTGATGAGCTTGTTCCAATCAAAGGCTTCGCCAATATCCCATTTTCCTGAATTTCTGTAGTTTACGTGAGATAGTATGCCGTTAAAGTTTTCTACTTCATTTTTTGACAAGGTGTCATATCTCTTATCTTCAGGCATAAATTGCATAGGAATATTGTAGGTATGTGTTAAGTATTTTAATAATAAAGCTAGGCTATCATATTGTTTTTGTGTAAATGAGGCAAAATATTCTTCTCCTCTATAGGGTGTAGTTAGTTTTTCATACAACAAGGTTTCATTAAGGCCGCAATAAATATCAGTTTCTGAGTATGAAGACACAAGGTTACTACCTTTTTTTCTAAGATACCCGATATTAGATAATTCAATACCGATCGTTTGCTTGCTCATTGTGGTATTACCACCAATGGCCCCTCTACCTAAATGGTAGGACCAATACTGAGATGACCATAGTTTTATAACGGTTCCGTTACGAGCAATAACAAAAGGAACAGAAACATGGTTAGATGGGATCGTCAATTGTGCAAGATCACCTTTTAAATAGCCTGCAGTAAAATGTAATACGATTTTAGTTTTAGGTATTGTTTCTTTATAATAAAAAGAATCATCTTTATTTACTCTTTCACAATACATATAATCTAGCAATGTTCCGTCACCTATATTAATAGACTCTGGAATAATATTGAATTGTTTTCCTAAAGAGTCCTTGCCATTTTTAAAAAAAGACTTTTCATGAGATGGTATGCTCGATGCTTTCATAAAAGTTTTTCTAACTAAAGTTTATAAAGTAAAATGTATGGGTTAAAAATGATTCAGGGTATCTAAATATACTAAAAAATACAATGAAGTGATTTAAAATAATACTCTTTTCTAATCATCTTCATTTTCCATTATTTCTGTCCAGGCAGAATTTTCTTTACTCATTATGTTTTCGATTCTACTCACAAATTCTTCAAACTTTTTATTACCTTCTTTATAAAATCCAGAACCTGTTAGATACATAAATTTTTCATTTTTTAGTAAGGAAGAAGTAGCACGGTATTTTATCCATTTTTCTTGAAACTTTACTAGCGAAGAAACCCCTGTTAATAGAGCGACAAGCATACCTAGAACTCCTACTATGTAGCCAAGATAAACTGGGCCAGTTTCTAGAAATCCAGATAAAAAAGGTATAATAGCAGAAAAAATAATAACTAACCCCCGTGTCCAATAATGCAGATTTTTATTTGCAGAACTTTTCTTAGAATACCAATCTATTTGTCCCTCGACACGTTCATCTATATATTGTTCTTCGTTCATTTATGTATTAATTAATAGAATTTCAGTTAAATTTAGTAATCTTAATTGGTATAGTATATTTTCTGTATATATTTTTATATGTAGAATTTCGATATGAGAGCTATTTTTCGTTTATTTCATTAAGATTTAATTTATTTGAACTATTACAGCCACAATGGAAAGAAACGGAGTTTTTATTAGTTACAGTAAGAAAGATGCAAAGTGGTTAGATTATTTAAGAGTTCATTTGTCTTATCTTGAACGAGAATATAAGTTTACTATTTGGGAAGATTCTAAAATAGAAGTAGGGGCAGAGTGGCGAAAAGAAATACATAAAGCCTTAAGCTCAACAAAGGTTGCTATTTTATTAGTAAGTGCCAATTTTATCTCCTCTGATTTTATCAATAATGAAGAATTACCTGCTTTATTAAGTGCAGCAGAAGATGAAGGAGCATATATTTTTCCGATTATTGTTAGCTATTGTATGTTTCATGATATAAGTGCGTTATCAAAATTTCAAACGATTAACAGACCTTCAGAACCATTAACTATAATGAATGAAGGACAAAGAGATGCGCTCTTTACAAAGGTTACCAAAGAAATTAAACGTGTACTATCTTTAGATACTAGTATAGTAAACTCTGCTGATAGAGAACATTTACTTACCACAAAAGAACTCAGATTATCTTTTATACGTGTTGAGATAATGACTATTTTTCATTCTAATGGCAGTGTGTCTGATGTTGGTTTATCTATAAAGGATGTGTGTGATAAATCAATATTTAAGAAAAGAAAAGAGGTAGTTAGCATAATTCACGACCTAGAAGCTTTAAAATTTTTAGATAAAACCAAAGTAAACAAAGTAGGTTATTATTCGCTTACAAAATTAGGACACAAATTTATTAAAGAACATCATTACAATGTATAACATTAGTTTTTGTTTGTAAGTTGTTGGTTTACCTTATTACTCCTGTTTTACGTCTTGAGCGAGACGGTATAAAGCAAACCAGTACAGATATTACAAACTTGACTACCAATACCTCTTAAACTTTTTCCTGTAACATTTGATAACTGCGTATATTTTATGTCAAAAGAAATGGTATCCCTTGTGACATAACAAGCAGTATTTGTTAAAGGTTCAATCAAAGGTTGGTCTACCGCTAGTAATCCCAAATGGTTACCAAGTCGTAAATGTATATTTGGTTTGAACATGATTAAAATATTTATTAATTCATTACTATTAAACTTATTAAAAGAAATATCAAGTTTTGTACCAAAATGAATTTAATTAAATTATTTTTTTACTTGCAAAAAATATAGTGTAATTCTAAAAATACGCCATATAAAACATAAAAAATATTCTAATATATTTTTTACTAATTTCTATTAACAAAGAGTGCTTAACTTTTTCTATTCGTTCCCTGTTCAGGAACCTAATATTTAGAACCTGAGAAGAGAATCGAACAAACCAATATGCGAGATTATATGTATCATTCTTAGTTTATTATTTCTAATGCAAATTTACGAATAAGTATTGAGCTGTACAATGTGGTAAAACCGTAAATTTCAATTGATTAAACAAACAAAATAGTACAGTTATTTCATGTTATCAGCACTAGTATAAAATGTATTGATTTTTAATACACTTTATGTAATAGAAATCTATTACAACCTAAAACTACTTCAATCACTGGCGCTTCTGTATATTTTTATAATTACTATAACGGTGCTATGAAGAAAACAAGAAAATGTCAATGTGTATTGCAGTTTTAAATCTCTTTACTAAGTTCTATTGCATAAATCAGGTTTAATGAATACCTAGGTAAATGTTTTCAAATTTGTAACATACTCTCTGATTAATTGTATGTTATGTTATCAAATTTTCATACTTTTGTTTAATTATGAAGTTTTTTTTACATAAAATAGTAGCTGTTTTTATGTCATTGATAGTATTTCTGTCAGTGTTGCCTTTTTCTATTGGCATGCACTATTGTGGAGATACATTAGTAGATACTGCTATTTTTAGTAAAGTCAAAACTTGCGGTATTGAAAAAGCCGTTTCTAGTACTTCAGGGTGTTCTGTGACCAAAAAAAGTTGTTGTTCTGATAAAGAACTTATGTTTGAAGGTCAGGATGAATTAAACACTCCTTTTAATCAAATAACAATAGAACACCGATTTTTTATTGATTCTTTTTATTACGTATACATTAGATCCTTTGAGGATGTAAATAATAATGTAATTCCTACAGAAGAGTACCCACCACCTTTACTTTATAAGGAATATTATATCCTTAATCAAACCTTCTTGATTTGATTTATTAAATAATTTGTTACTACCAATTGAGACTTCTTCGAAGTTTTTTATTGCGTCTAAAATTAGACACGATAAGGTTTAAAAATTATTTAATACATATGATATATGCTAAATAGAAGCATTAAATTTATTTTAGAACATAAGATAATTGCTGTACTGATTTTACTTGTCTCAGTTGGGGTTGGTATTAGCACAGCACCTTTTGATTGGCGATCAGGTATCTTGCCTAGTGCTCCGGTGGCTGTAGATGCAATACCTGATATTGGCGAAAATCAACAAATTATTTTTACCAAGTGGCCAGGACATTCTCCACAAGATATTGAGGACCAAATTACCTATCCATTATCTACGGCTTTATCAGGAATTGCCGGTGTAAAAACAATCAGGAGTTCATCTATGTTTGGTTTTTCTAGTATTTATATCATTTTTGAGGATACCATAGAGTTTTATTGGAGTAGAAGTCGTATTCTAGAAAAACTGAACGCACTTCCTGATGAATTGCTGCCAAAAGGGATACGCCCATCTTTGGGACCCGATGCTACAGGACTTGGACAAATATTTTGGTATACCATTGAGGGACGTGATGAGAATGGTAATGTCACTGGTGGATGGGATTTACACGAATTACGTACCATACAAGAATATTATGTCAAAAAATCTTTGTCGTCTGCCTCGGGGGTTGCAGAAGTAGCATCTATTGGAGGATATGTAAAAGAATATCAGATTGATATTGATCCAGAATTAATACGACAATACGGTATTGATCTTAATCAAATAGTTGTAGCTGTTAAACAATCAAATAGAGATGTGGGGGCACAAACAATTGAGGTTAATCAAGTAGAATATATAGTTCGCGGATTAGGCTATATTAATTCTATTGAGGATATCGAAAATACAGTAATAACATCTCATGAATATACTTCAATACGTATTAAAGATATAGCCAAAGTTAGTATAGGGCCCGCAGCCAGAAGAGGAATATTAGATAAAGAAGGGGCAGAAGTTGTTGGAGGAGTTGCAGTGGCTCGCTATGGTGCTAACCCATTAGAAGTTATTGATAATGTCAAAAGTAAAATAAGAGAATTGAGTTTAGGGCTTCCTTCAAAAAAACTAAGAGACGGTAGGACTTCAAAATTAACAATTGTGCCCTTCTATGATAGATCAGAGCTTATAAAAGAAACTTTAGGAACACTTAATGAAGCGCTTACATTAGAAATTTTGATTACAATCCTTGTAATTATCTTAATGGTATTTAATTTGAGAGCGTCAATTCTTATTTCGGGGCTCCTACCAGTAGTTGTTTTAGTAGTTTTTATTTTTATGAAACTTTTGGATATCGATGCCAATATAGTTGCACTCTCGGGTATCGCCATCGCTATAGGTACAATCGTTGACGTAGGGATTATACTTTTAGAAAATATCATTTCTAACCTAAATAATAATAAGGAAAATATATCTACAGATGTTGTTGTTTATAATGCAACCACAGAAGTTTCGGGAGCAATTCTTACTGCAGTAGTAACAACAATTATTAGTTTTATACCTGTTTTTTTATTGATTGGTTCTGAAGGAAAATTATTTAGACCCTTAGCGTATACCAAAACAATTGCTTTAATAGCATCGTTAGTGGTAGGGTTATTTATTATCCCACCATTTTCAGCATTTTTATTTAAGAAGAAAAATATAAAAAAATGGATGCAATATGTTATTAATCTATTCATTTTTGTAGTTGGCTGTATTACCCTTTTAAAGGGAATGTGGTTAGGAATTGCGCTTCTAATATTTGCGATAACTTCCATTCTTTGGTTATTAAAGATTTGTTCTAAAAAAAGAGTAAATCAGGTATATATGATTGTCTCTGTAGGTGTGGTACTTGTTTTGCTTTCTGAGTATTGGCATCCTTTGGGAGTGCATAAACCTATACTATTTAATTTTACCTTCGTTACTGTTATTTTTTGTGGTATTCTAGGGATTTTTATTTTATTCAAAAGGTTTTACCAGCAAATCTTAGAGTGGGCATTAAAACATAAATTGACCTTTTTAAGTATTCCTTTTTGTTTTCTTCTTATTAGTTTTTTGATTTTTAAGAATACAGGAAGAGAATTTATGCCATCTCTAGATGAAGGGTCTTTTCTCTTAATGCCTACAAGTGTAGCTCATGCAGGCATTGCTGAAAATAAACGAATTTTACAACAATTAGATATGGCTGTGGCTCATATTCCAGAGATACGCACAGTTGTAGGTAAGGCAGGTAGGGTAGAATCTGCTCTTGACCCGGCACCACTATCAATGTACGAGAATGTAATTCATTATAAACCAGAATATATGTGTAATGATGATGGCGAACGAGAACGATACAAGGTTACTAAAGATGGATTATTTGTATGTCAAGATGGTAGTCTAGTTAATAACAAAAATATTCAGGTAGACTCTGATGTAAAAATAAAGAAACCTTTAAAGGAATTCTTTTTAATAGAAAGAAAAGATCTTATAGTAGATAAAAATGGAGAGTTTTATCGTAACTGGAGACCAGAAATACGTAACTCGAATGATATTTGGAATGAAATTATTAAAGTTACAAAACTACCAGGAATTACCTCTGCTCCAAAATTACAACCTATAGAGACCCGTTTATTGATGTTACAAACGGGTATGAGATCACCAATGGGAGTAAAGGTTAAGGGGCAAAATCTGGAAGAAATTGAGGCATTTAGTACACAACTAGAACAAATTATAAAGGAAGTGCCTGGTGTTAAATCTGAAGCAGTTTTTGCCGATAAGATGATAGGAAAACCCTATTTACATATTGATATTAATAGAGAGAAGCTGGTACGTTATGGTATTGCGATAGAAACGATACAGCAAATAATAGAAGTTGCCATAGGAGGAAAAACACTTACTCAGACTATCGAAGGAAGAGAACGTTATAATGTTCGAATACGGTACCCAAGAGATGCCAGAGATACACCAAATGACTTGTCCAAAATTTCTATTCCAATAGGAAATAAGAATAACGTTACATTAAGTGAATTAGCCACAATCAGATATCACAAGGGACCACAAGTAATTAAAAGTGAGGATGCATTTTTGGTTGGATATGTTTTGTTTGATAAAGAGTCAGATGCGTCTACATTAGATATTATTAAAATAAGTAAAGAAATCATTAAAAGTAGAATTGAAAATGGTCAGATTAGTATACCAGAAGGAGTGAGCTACCAATTCACAGGAACCTATGAAAATCAAGTACGTGCAGAAAAAACATTGTCCTTTGTTATCCCATTAGTTTTATTGACTATTTTTTTGATTCTATATTTTCAATTTCGTTCTATAACTACTTCTATAATTATTTTTATAGGAATTGCAGTTGCTTTTTCTGGTGGATTTCTGATGATCTGGTTATATGGTCAGGATTGGTTTATGAATGTGCATATAGGAAGTAATAATTTGCGTGAGCTTTTTCAAATACATCCTATTAATTTAAGTGTCGCTGTATGGGTAGGTTTTATAGCACTTTTTGGGATAGCAACTGATGATGGGGTCGTAATGGCAACGTACCTTAGCAATATTTTTGATAAGAATAATCCTAAATCTATTATCGAAATAAGAAAATCTATAATAGAAGCCGGAGTAAAGAGGATTCGCCCCTGTTTAATGACTACAGCAACTACTATTTTGGCATTACTACCAATACTTACATCGACAGGACGAGGAAGTGATATTATGATTCCGATGGCTATCCCAATTTTTGGAGGGATGACAATTGCTTTATTAACACTTTTTGTAGTGCCTGTGCTTTTTTGTCTAAAAGAAGAGATACAACTTAAAAATCTAAATAAAATAAACTTGTAATGGCTGATGTATATGATTATTAATGTTTTAAAATATAAAATACCGGACACAACAAATTACTTTATAGTATTTGATAAATCGATTTCTTTTTTGCCACGTATTTTAAAAATTTTGAGTGCGGTTCTATTTTTTATAGTTCCAAATATATATGCACAACAGCTGCAAATGTACATTCAAGAGGCTGAACAAAATAATCCAAAAATACAGGCCTTTGAGTTGCGTTATGAAGTAGCAAAGGAAAAAATAGAAGAAATAAGCTTGCCAAATACTCAGTTTGGTGTTGGATATTTTGTGAGTAAACCAGAAACCAGAACAGGTGCGCAAGAAGCAAGGTTTTCTGTTAAGCAAATGTTGCCTTGGTTCGGGACTATAAACGCAAGAGAAAAATATGCAGGTTCACTTGCCGAAACAGAGTATATAAACATAGAAATTGTAAAAAGAAAAGTAACTCTTGCCGTTTCAGAATCTTACTATAAACTTTTTGCAATTACATCTAAATTAAGTCTATTAGATGAAAATATTACTCTTTTAGAAATCCATGAGCAAATGTTGCTAAAATCGATAGAAGTTGGTAAATCATCTTTGGTTGATGTACTAAAACTACAGATATATAAAAATGATTTGCTCGAACGTAAAGAAATTCTTGAACAGAATTTTTTATCAGAACAGGGTATTTTTAATGCACATCTTAATCGTGTCTCAAGTAGTAAAATTATTGTGCCTGAGACTATGATTATACCAGTAGCAAATAACGTCATTGAGTTAGAGAGCGATAGCATACAGTTTAATCCTGAACTACTTAAATATGATGCATTGTATGAGAGCATTGTAAAATCAGATTTGGTTAATCAAAAAGAAGGATCTGCGCAAATTGGTTTTGGAGTCGATTATATTCCTGTATCAGAGCGAACAGATATGTTCATAGTAGACAATGGTAAGGATATAATCATGCCCATGGTATCTATTTCTATACCATTATTTGGTAAGAAATATGATTCTAAAATTCGTCAGAATCAATTTAGAAAAGAGGAAATTAAAGCACAGAAAAAAGAAAAAGAAAATGTAATGAAAGTACTTCTTGGCAAGGCTATTTCAGGAAGAAATTCTGCAATAATCAAAAATAATACTCAAAAGAATAATTTGAAACAATTAAAAAAAGTAGAAGGGATTTTATTAAAAAATTATGAAACGGGAATAATTGATATTGAAAATATTATCGATATTAATGCTGCCCAACTCAAGTCTAGAAATATTCAAATAGAAAGTATACAAAATTATTATATTCAAACATCAATTATTAATTATCTAACAAATTAAAACCTAAATTCATTTTAAAAACTATAAACAATGAAAAGAACAGATGTAATTCTTAAAACTGTAATAGCCTTATTTATGGTAGTTGCTTTTTTAAATTGTAAAAACCAAGATACTTCAAAAAATCAAAATGATGAGAGTCACCAGCACAATCAAGAACACAATCATGCAAATGATGGAGATCATGATCACAAACATCCTCATGACAATTCTGCTAGTGAAAAACAAATGGTACAAATCGAATTTAAAGATGAGGAAACGAAAAAATTATTTCAATCCTATATAGAAATAAAAGAAGCTTTGGTTGCAGGGGATAGCAAAAAAGTAACTTCGGGAGCTTTAATTTTGGGTGAACAAACTAAAAATGAGATACTAGTAGAGGCATTAGGAGCTATTATAAAGACGGATAATATTGAAACTCAAAGAAACTCTTTTGCCAAAGTAACTGAACAAGTTGAAGGCATGGTAAAAGGAGCGCTAGTATCAGGAGAAATTTATAAGCAATACTGTCCAATGGCCTTTAATAATGAAGGAGGATCTTGGTTATCGATAGAAAAAGAAATCAAAAACCCATATTTTGGAGATCGTATGTTAAAATGTGGAAAAGTCACAGAGACCATTAAATAGGATGAAAAACATATATGAAATATCAGGAATGACTTGTCAGGGATGTCGCAAAAGTGTTGAGGATACTTTGAGTAAAGTTACGGGGGTTGATAGTGTAAAAGTCGATTTAGAATCGAAGACAGCTCATATCGATATGCAGGCTCCATTGTCCTTAGAAGCACTGCAAGAAGTATTATCACCTAAATATATAATTTCATTTCAGAATCAAGATATTCCTGATGTTTTATATAGCGAGGACGATATAAAACCTGTAAAGAGTAAATTATTAGCACTAAAACCATTACTAATCATTTTTGCATATTTATTTACTTCTAGTATTTTATTGAATCATGACAATTGGCGAGTAGATCAGGCAATGTTTGACTTTATGGGATTATTTTATATCGTTTTTGGTTTTTTTAAGATTATTGATTTATCCGGTTTTTCAAATTCTTTTAGGATGTATGATCCATTCGCAAAATTAGTACCGGCCTATGGTTATATATACCCTTTTATAGAAACTGTTCTTGGTGTACTTTTTTTGATGAGGCTCCTACTACCTGCAGCACTGATAACTACACTGATAATACTAGGAGTTACGACATTGGGAGTAATGAAGGTTTTATTGAATAAGAATCCTATAAAATGCGCTTGCCTAGGATCAGTATTTAAGTTACCCATGACAGAGGCAACACTTATTGAGAATATAATTATGATTGGTATGGCAATTATCATGTTAATTAAAAGTTTTTAAGAATTTTAGAAAATGAAGAATAAGAACATTTTATATATAGGATTAGCACTGGTTCTCGGGTTGGTAATCGGATACTTTATTTTCTATCCAGATCCTTCTACCATAAATAACAAAGAAGCAGTAGACTTAGATAAACAAGAGTGGACTTGTTCGATGCATCCAGAAGTTATTCGTTCTAATTCAGGTGATTGCCCAATTTGTGGGATGGATTTGATACCCTTAGTAATCAATACAAATAATTTGTCTCCTGATCAATTTAGAATGACTGAAAATGCAATTGCATTAGCCAATATAGAAACTACCATTGTTAGTAATAAAGGAAAAACTGGTGGGGGCATAAAGGTTTCTGGAAAAATAAGAGAAAGAGAAGAAAATAATACCATACAAAGTAGTTATTTTACAGGAAGAATAGAGAAACTAAATGTCACTTATGCTGGACAAGAGGTTAAAAAGGGGCAAAGATTAGCAATGTTGTATTCTCCTGATTTAATAACTGCTCAAAAAGAATTCTTAACAGCTTCTGATCTCAAAGAATCTCAACCTGAATTATATAACGCGGTTTATAATAAATTAAAATTGCTGAAACTATCAGATAAACAAATTAAGGCTATAGAGTCTTTGGGATCAATTATTGAAAATTTTCCTATTTATGCTAATGTCAGTGGGGTTGTATCAGAAGTGCTGAGTACCGAAGGTGCTTATATAAAAGAGGGAGAGGCTATCCTAAGAGTTAGTAACCTTTCTAGTGTATGGGCAGAATTTGATGTTTATGAGAATCAAATTGGTGTTTTTAAAGAAGGACAACAAATTAAAATTGAAGTGCCTTCATCTCCAGAGAAAAATTTTGATGCTATTATTTCTTTTATAGATCCAATTCTCGATATGCAAAAGAGAACTTTTGTTATAAGAGCAACACTTGATAATCCTGATAAATTTTTTAAACCAGGAATGTTTGTTAATGGACAAGTTTTTGATGAATTTCAAAATGATCAAAAATATATTAGCGTACCTTCAAGTGCGGTATTATGGACAGGAAAACGTTCTATTATATACATCAAAACTGATGGTCCGGTGTTCGAAATGAGAGAAGTTGTATTAGGAGATAAGAACGACGAAACCTATAGGATTATTGAAGGGCTTAGTCTAGGAGAAGAAATTGTAACCAATGGCGCTTTTACAGTGGATGCAGCGGCACAATTACAAGGAAAAAAGTCTATGATGAAGAGATAGAATAATAAATTAAGCGCTTTTTAAGTGGTTGATTTTTAGTGTTTTTATTTCAGATTAAATCATTATTGTTTAGTTGCTTTTGGTTTGAATTTGTAGAGAATAATTTTTAGACTTTGTTTTAGTACTTTTAATTGAATAATTCTTGCTTAACTAATTCATAATAAGTTACACTAACTGGTATTTTGATAGTTGAAAGAGATAGATCCTTTCCTTTGAGTGCTGTAACCTTTTCTTTATTTATAATAAATGATCTATGTACACGCATAAATATCTCTTCAGGTAATGTTTTTTCTAGTGATTTTAAGGACTGATAGCTCATTATTTTTTTATTTTCGGTATGAAAAACTACATATTCACTATCGCTTTCTACATACAGGATATCACTATATTTTAGTTTGTGTAAGTCATAACCTGATTTTATTGTTATTGTACTTTCTTCGGGTTTAGGTACATTTTTAGAATCCTTTTTAACTTTATTTACAGCTGTTAGAAAGCGTTCAAAAGTAACAGGCTTAAGTAAGTAATCCAGCGCATTTAGTTCAAAACCATCTAGAGCATATTCAGAATACGCTGTTGTAAAAATAACATTGGTATTTGGACCTATCATTTTTGCAAAATCAGTACCTTTTAAATCAGGCATTTGAATATCTAAGAAAATAACGTCTACGGGAGTTTCTTTAATTTTTTGAAGCGCTTCTATTGGGTTTTCAAAATCACCAATTAACTCTAAAGAATCTACTTTGCTTATATATGTTTTAAGTAAAACTCTAGCTAATTCTTCATCATCAACGACTATACATTTAATATTCTGCATCGATTCTTAGGTTTAATTCAACATTGAAGATACCATTATTTTTTTGTATGTGTAGCAGATGTTTTTCGGGATAAACAATGGCTAGCCTTTTTTTTACATTTTCTAATCCTATACCACCAACCTCATCTTTACTAACTTCTTCTGTAGGAATGCTGTTTTGTATTTTGAAAACAACTTCTTCTGTGCTACTTTTTATTTCTAACTTTATGTAGGAACCATTTAACTTTTCAATATTGCTATGTTTTATGGCATTTTCTATAAAAGGAATAAAAATCATTGGAGCAATAAGTACGTTTGGGTTTTCTATATCGAATACTAATGAAATAGGGTATGGTGAGCTTTTTTTCATAGAAAATAAGCGAATGTAATTCTTTACATATGTAATTTCTTTTTCTAGGGGCACAAAGGGTCTTTCGCATTCATATAGTACGTACCTAAGCATATTAGACAAATAACTTATACTTTGTTGTGTTTTATCAGAGTTGATTACTGATAAAGCATAAATGTTATTAAGGCAGTTAAATAAAAAATGAGGGTTGATTTGTGATTTGAGTAGTTTAAGTTCTGTCTGCAAATTTTCACTTTTACGACGAATAGTCTCTTCTTCTTTTCTTTGAGCAAATAAGAAAATTTCTATACTGGTTGCCAACATAGAAGAAAACGATAAGAACAAAAGGTTTATTAAAAATTTAGAAGGAGGTTTTCTGTGTGGCGACTCTAATGGCATCCTCATACCAGGAGCATGATTAGGAGGTATCGGAGGTGTTGGAGAAAAAAAATAGGAAGATAAAAACGTACAGATACAAATGGTAGTAATACAAATTATAGCAAATAGAAAGTATTCTTTTTTAAATAAAAATGTCTCTGCCAGATAAAAAATAATGATAGAAATTAGAAAAATCTGACACAAAAATGGAATAGAATTTTCTTCAATAAATCCTCTTAGAGTACCAGTACTGATCCATAAAATAAACCACACGATTATCCATAGTAATATTTGAAAATAAAACCTTTTAGCTTTGCTCATACTGCAAATTAAATAAAAATTAAATCATTGACTCTTACAAAATCAAGCTTTAAATAAGCTAAAAATGTGGGCTCGCGGGTTAAAAAACAGTATTTACTTAAAAGTATTTGGTATTCGTAGAAAAGTGTTTAACTACCTCTCAAATTTTGCCTAATTTTAGCAGAAATACAAAAAATAAAATAAGTCTTATGAAAAAAAACGCATTAAAATTAGGGTCTATGTTAGCATTTGCTACCATTTTAATATCTTGTAAATCAAATGCTCAGTCTGATTCAGAGAGAAAAGGAGGTAAGGAACGTCCTAGTATCGAGGAACTTTTTACCAAAATGGATTCAAATGAAGACGGAAAATTAGCAAAGGACGAAGTAAAAGGTCCTATGAGTAAAGATTTCGCCAAGATAGATACTGATGAAGATGGTTTTATTACCATGGAAGAATTAGAAAAAGCACCAAAACCAGATAGACAAGGTCGACCACCACAAAGAAATTAATAAGGAATAGACTTTAGTTTTTTTAAATACCCCGAAATATGAAGAAAGAAAAAAAGAAAAAAAGTACAAAACATTTATTCTTAATATGTTTTTTACTTATTGTAGTAAGCGCATGTAGTAATGATGATAGCTCATCTTCTGATACTGTTGATGACTCATCCTCAGATACTGTCGATGATGATAGTGTTGATAATGATAATGGTTCTGTTACCACCGATGGATTACACGCTGCATTTGCAGAATTTGATACGGATGAGACAGATATTTATTTAGATGGAGATAATGTAGTTATAGAAACTACAGGATACCCAAATCATACCAGTTATTACTGGGGAGAAGATCATGAGCTATATTTAGACGAAGATATAGGGGCCAATGCAACACCTAGTACAATTCCTGGACGTGATGCATCGGCAACACTTACGGTATCCGCGAATCCCGAATTGGCTACATCAAGTACAAGTACTCAATTAGGAACCATTGGCATATCTGTAAGTGGTGCAGCCATTTTTAATGATCAAGAAGGTAATGGAGCATTAACAGATGGAGTAGCAAAAGGACTGGATTATTCTGGTGGTCATATTGGCCCATCAGTATACCATTATCATCTTGAGCCCAAAGCTTTTACCGATGATGATGAGAACCTAGTAGGTATTCTAGCAGATGGATTTTTTATCTATGGTAGAAAATGTAATTCTACAGGAACATATCCTACTGATCTAGACGATTCAGGAGGGCATACTCATACAACACAGCATTCAGATACCGAAGAGTATCATTATCATATTATTAATGAACTGTATTTAGATCAATATTACATTATTTTTGCCGGAGATTATAAAGGTAATCCAGGTAATATTAATTGATGATATGTATGTTTAAAAAACCTTTCAAAAATTACTACATATTAATAGTTCCTTTTTTGGTTTTTTGTGTGCTTGGTTGCACAAAAACTAAAAAAGCAAGTAATAGTGTTGTCAATGATGATAAGGAAATTATCATCATTGATGATATTATGGTGCCTAAAGATTTATTGGTTCTGAAACCAAACGAAGGTAAGTGGTATTATCAAGGTACTCCGTTTACAGGATTCGCTGTTTATTATCATGATAATAAACAGATTGCCCAGAAAATAGGATATTATAAGGGTAAGAAAGAGGGATTAGCTCAAAAATGGTTTCCAAATGGGGATATAAGTAAAACATCTTATTATAAACAAAATCGTTTGGATGGTATCGTAAGAGTTTGGTGGCCAAATAAGACAATAAGTTCAGAATCAAATTATATTAATGGAGTTAAAGACGGAGTTCAGAAAAAATGGTATTCTAATGGTCAATTAGGAAGGAAAACAACAATAAACAAAGGTAAAGAAGAGGGATTACAACAAGCATGGCTTCAAAATGGTAAATTATATGTAAATTACGAAGCCAGAAATGGTAGAGTATTTGGATTAAAGAGGGCTAACCTTTGTTATAAATTAAAGGAAGAGCAAGTAGTATTTAGTGAAAAATAAGATATTTTGAAATACAGCATAAGTATAGTAGCAGTAATAATTCTTTTAATTTTGGGTTGTGGTAAAAAAAATACCTCACCAGACTCCAAGAATATTGTAAAATCTGAAAAAGAAAGCAGGGTAGAATATTTACCTTTTTTTAAAGATCCTTCATTTACACCACATTGGTTAGTGCCTAAAAGTAAGGAGGTTGCAGAGTTTCATAAGATACCAGATTTTACTTTAATAAATCAAAATGGTGATACGTTAACTCAAAAATCATTTGATGGAAAAATATATATAACGGATTTCTTTTTTACCACTTGTCCAGGTATATGCCCTAAAATGACAGACAATATGTCTATTCTGCAAAAAGAGTTTATTGATGATCAGGATATTCTATTACTATCTCACTCCGTTACGCCCGGTATTGATTCTGTGTCTGTGCTAAAGGAATATGCATCTTACAGAGATATTCAAGATGATAAATGGCATTTGGTAACTGGTAAACGAGAAGAAATATATTCTCTCGGACGAAATTATTACTTTGTAGAAGAAGATCTTGGAGTAGAGAAGGATACGAATGATTTCTTACATACTGAGAATTTTTTGTTAATTGATAAGAATAAGCACATTAGAGGAATTTATAACGGACTTAATAAGACTTCTATTAATCAATTAATTGCAGACGTTAAAACGCTAAAAAAAGAGGGATAAAGTATAGATATACTTCATCAAAGAATTAGTTAATTGAGTCACGAATATTGTGTTCTTAAGTTTAACTATTTACTACTAGTATTTCTTCATTTATCCCCAATTCGTTTACCGAATATTCTTCACTATTCGTTTAAAACCTATTATCGTTTACTTAAACACTAAATTTTCAAATATTAATTTGACTTTATTGGAGTTATTTTTATATGGTAAATGTAAAAATTTAACATTTTACGTAATAAATCTTAAAACCTAATTAATTATGAAAAAAGTAACATTGTATTCGATTGCGTTAAAACATCGTATTCGAAATTTGAAAACAGAATTAATAGTATTGCTAGTACTATCATTTATTTTGACCAATTGCTCGAATGAAGATTTTGAAGAACAGGGTACTGCGAATCTAGATTCAAAGGCAACATATACACCAGAACGTCATGAAGATCTGGTAGGGCAAACGCTTAGAATAGAGAATGCAGGATCAGGCTTGTGGGCTAGAATAAGCGGGTCAAGTAATTATTCTGATTTACAAGTAGCAAATCAATCACATACATGGAGTTGGACTAAATGGATTATCGAAGAGGTTGAAGTCGATGGAGCGTATTACTATCGCTTCAAAAATGAATCAAACAGTAAAAGGTTTCGTCCTTATAGCGCTACAAACACTTCTGTCTATATGGCTCCTAGTGGATGGACAGGATCATGGACTCAATGGATGATTGTTAGTCAAGGAAACAATGAGTTCTTAATAGTTAATCGAGCTACCAATACAATATTAAGTGCAAGTACTAATACGGATTATACTTCTGCACAACACGTTTCTCAAACCGATGGAGAGGCTACCTTATGGTCTTTTAGAGATATGGATGGTAATTTATATGAAGAAGAAGAGGAGGAGCCGGGATTACATGCCGCATTTGCAGAATTTGATGAAGACGAAACTGATATTTATTTAGATGGAGATAATGTAGTTATAGAAACTACAGGATACCCAAATCATACTAGTTATTACTGGGGAGAGGGGCATGAATTATATTTAGACGAAGATATAGGAGCTAATGCAACACCTAGTACAATCCCTGGGCGTGATGCATCAGCAATACTTACAGTATCGGCGGATCCTCAATTAGCAACGTCAAGTACGAGTACTCAATTGGGAACCATTGGTATATCTGTAAGTGGTGCAGCCATTTTTAATGATCAAGAAGGTAATGGCCCCTTAAATACAGGAGTTGCCAGAGGGTTAGACTATTCTGGAGGACATATTGGTCCATCAGTGTATCACTATCATCTTGAACCCAAGGCTTTTACCGATGATGATGAGAACTTAGTAGGTGTTCTAGCAGATGGATTTTTTATCTATGGTAGAAAATGTAATTCAACAGGAACATATCCTACGGATCTTGATGTATCAGGAGGACACACTCATACAACACAACATAGTGATGGACCAGAATATCATTATCATATAAAAAATGAATTATACCTTGATCAGTACTACCTCATTTTTGCAGGAGATTATCAAGGGACTCCAAGCAATGTTATGTAAAGGTTATAATTTTTGTGATTTATAATTTACAAGCCCAAATTATTTATATAATTTGGGCTTTTTTGTTGATTAATAGATTCTTATGTTTTGTTATTGTCCAAAATGGAGTATTTATAGGATTATGGAGGTTTTAATAATTAATTTGGTACATTTAACTTCTGGCATTATATTTGAAACTAGTAAAGTAATTATTAAATTTTTATAACAATGAATAAAGGAACAGTAAAATTCTTCAATGACGCTAAAGGTTTTGGTTTTATAGTTGAAGAAGGTTCAAGTAAAGAGCATTTTGTACACATCTCAGGATTAATTGATGAAATTCGTGAAGGTGATGAGGTCGAATTTGATCTTAAAGAAGGTAAAAAAGGATTAAACGCAGTAAACGTAAAAGTTATCTAATATATATATTTAAAAATTTTATACCTGAGATCCCGCATAATGATAAATTATGCGGGATTTTTTTTGGAATTACCCTATAATTGTCCAGTTTTAAGCAAATTAATATATTATTTGGATGTTTATTTTTTTTAAAAAATGGTTTTATAATGAGTAATAACGAAGCAAAATGGTTCTTTTTGAAAAGATTTTTGTTTTTTAATGATAAAAATTTTCCAAAAACCCCTGAAAGGCAGTAATTTTACATCCCTTTAAAAAAGTAAAGATTATGTCGGAGATTACTATTCAATCAGAAGAAAAAACAGGAAAGGATTTATATAGCTATCAAAAAGGAGCTATAAACAAAATTTTTAAGAGCTTCGAGGATGCTCCTGCAGATTATCACTTACTATATCAATTACCAACAGGAGGTGGTAAGACAGTTATATTTTCTGAAATAGTTAGACAATACCTGAAACACCACAAGAAAAAAGTATTAGTACTTACACATCGTATTGAATTGTGTAAACAAACTTCTAAAATGCTCACTGGCTTTGGTGTTATTAATAAGGTTGTTGATAGCAAAGCCAATCTAGAGGATCAAAATGAATATAGCTGCTTCGTAGCTATGGTCGAAACATTAAACAATAGATTAAACGAAAATAAGTTAGATATTTCAGATATCGGTTTAGTGATTATTGATGAAGCACATTATAATTCTTTCACTAAATTATTTAAGTTTTTTGACAAGTCTTTCATTTTAGGTGTTACTGCAACTCCATTGAGTTCTAATATGAAATTGCCTATGAAGGATAATTATGATGACCTCATTGTAGGAGAGTCTATAGAATCCTTAATCCAAAATGAGTTTTTGGCAAGAGCAGAAGTGTTTGCCTATAATATGGGATTAACTTCATTAGAAGTAGGCTCTAATGGTGATTATACAGTAAAATCATCAGAAGACCTTTATACCAATAGTGATATGCTTAGTAAACTGCTAGAAGCATATAAGAAGCATTCTTTAGGAAAGAAAACCTTAATTTTTAATAATGGTATTAATACTTCTTTGCATGTGTATGAGTCGTTTAGAGCAGCGGGATATCAAATAGCTCACCTTGATAATACAGCTACTAAAAACCAAAGACGTCAAATATTAAAATGGTTTAAAGAAACCCCCAATGCTATTTTGACTTCTGTAAGTATATTAACTACCGGGTTTGATGAACCTACCGTAGATACCATTATCTTAAATAGGGCTACTAAGTCCTTAACATTATATTATCAGATGATTGGTCGTGGTTCTCGAATTCTTAAAAATAAATCTAAGTTTTCCGTAATAGATTTAGGAAATAATCATCATCGTTTTGGACCTTGGGGAGCAGACTTAGACTGGCAAAAAATATTTAATTCTCCTAATTATTATATGGATAAGCTCTTGAGCGATGAAGAGCTCGAAGGGAAGTTTAAACATGAAATGCCAGAAGAATTGAGAGCAGAGTTTGCGAATTCTGAAGAGGTGTATTTTGATATTAAAGAAACGTATATTGATTCTGTAAAAAAGGGAGAGTCTTCTAAGGTGGTTTTAGAAAGATCTATAATTCAACATGCAAAAATTTGTATCGAGAATAGCGAGGATATTTATGATGCTCTCGGTTTAGCAAAAATGCTAGGTGGAGATATTGATAATCGAATTCAAAGTTATGCGAAGTGTATAAGTAAAAGCACACATAACTTTTTGACTTGGCTAAAAGATGATTACAAGAAAAAATTGAATGCCTATCTCCGTGATAATTTTGATACAGTATTTGAAGAGATTCATGGAAGACCACCAGAGGAGTAGTAAACCAAGAGTATGATATTGACGTAGTAATTATTTTATAAGTGATTCAGGGTAATATCAATCATATATAATTTACAAAAGCTTTGCATTAATATGCAAGGCTTTTTAGTTACAAGCATCCCACACCGGATCCGAAGGTGTAGGGGCAGTGATGTATAATGGTTCTTTTTTTACAGGATGTACAAAGGTTAATTTTCTTGCATGAAGATGTATACTACCGTTTTTATTACCTCTGTCTGCGCCGTATTTTAGATCTCCTTTGATAACAGAGCCTATACTCGAAAGTTGAGAGCGTATCTGATGGTGTCGTCCTGTATGAAGGTCAATCTCTAGGAGAGAATATCTGTTGAGTTTCTTAATTAGTCTATATTCTAAAATAGCTTTTTTACTGTCAGGAACTTCATTTTTATTAGCATACGATTTATTTTGTTTGGGATTTCTTTTTAACCAATGAATAAGGGTATCTGTGTTTTTGGGAGGTTGGTTTTTTACGATTGCCCAATATGTCTTTTTTGCTTCTTTATTAGCAAACAATAAATTAAGCCGTGTTAATGCCTTACTGGTTCTTGCAAACACGACGATACCACTTGTGGGGCGATCTAGACGATGTACTACTCCTAGATATACCTTGCCAGGTTTATTGTATTTTTCTGCAATATATTCTTTAACAATCTCACTAAGAGGTTTATCTCCAGTTTTATCACCTTGTACAATATCACCTGGGCGTTTATTGATTATGATGATATGATTATCTTCATATAATACTTGTAAATTATTTTTGTTTGAAACTGTTTTGCACATTATTGCTGCGCTTTCGAATTTAGATTAGTAATCGATTTTTCATGTTGTTTATTCTCAATTTGTTCAATATAACAACAGAATTTTATAAACAATATTTTTATAAATTAATATTGCTCATTTTCATTCGGAAAATCAAGGGCTTTTACATCTTTTACATACTTTTCGAAAGCATTCGTCATATCAGTATATAGGTCCAAATAGCGACGTAAGAATCTAGGGTTAAATTCGTGAGTCATACCTAACATGTCATGAGTTACCAAAACCTGACCATCAACACCATTTCCGGCTCCTATACCAATAATAGGAATTGCAAGACTTTCTGCAACTTCTTGAGCAAGTTTTGCAGGAACTTTTTCTAACACAATGGCAAAACATCCTGCTTTTTGCAACATGAGAGCGTCTTCCTTTAATTTTTCTGCTTCTTCTTGTTCTTTAGCACGAACTGTATATGTTCCGAATTTATATATAGATTGAGGAGTTAGCCCTAGATGTCCCATAACAGGGATTCCTGCATTAAGAATTCTTTTAATTGATTCTTTTACTTCTTTTCCTCCTTCAAGCTTTACAGAATGACCACCAGATTCTTTCATTATACGAATTGCCGATCGTAATGCTTCTTTAGGATCACTTTGATAGCTTCCGAAAGGTAAATCAACCACAACCAATGCTCTTTCTATCGCTCTAATTACAGATGAGGCATGATAAATCATTTGGTCCAAAGTTATAGGAAGTGTAGTTTCATGACCAGCCATTACATTCGAAGCAGAATCACCTACAAGGATAACATCTACTCCTGCGCCATCTACGATTTTGGCCATAGTATAATCATAAGCAGTTAGCATAGAGATCTTTTCTTTGTTAGCTTTCATCTCAACTAGAGATTTTACGGTAACTCGCTTATAATCTTTTTTTGCAGTAGACATCTTAATGTTGTTTTTAAAGGTTTGTAAAAGTAATGATTTACAAATATGCTAACAAGCGTAATTGATTTTACTATGTATACTCTTTAGGATATTTACTTAATTTTAATTAAAAAATTAATTTCAGCCTTTTTTAAAAAAACATATTATTTTTTGAATCATAGTTTTTCTCTTCTTGATTAGACAGTATAAAGGACTAGGGTTAATCGATTCTCTAATTACTTCGTGTTCTTATAGAGAATGAAGAAAAGAATTTAATTTTGATCTATATATATCTTATTTTTATACATAAAAAATAGTATGTATAAGCTCTTATTATTTGTAATGCTACTTTTCTGTAGTAGTGTTTTCTCACAAAAGGAAACTTCTAAAAATGAAATAGATCGATATAAAAGAGAAGTAAAAGAAACTATTCTTGATTTTTTTGAGGGATTTCATTCTGGTGATACTTCGAAACTAAACAAAGTAATGAGTCCGCAACTAGTTTTACAGACCATTATAAGAGATAAAGATAGTTTGGTAAAAGTAAGAAGTACCAGTGCAGATAAACTTATAAAAGCTATTGCCAATAAGCCTTCTGATCAAAAATGGGAAGAAAAGCTATTGTCATTTACTATTTCTGCTAATAAAGATATAGCCAATGCATGGACACCCTATGAGTTTTATTTAAACAATAGTTTTAGTCATTGCGGGGTTAATATTTTTCAATTATACAATGATGGGAAAGGATGGAAAATTATAGCATTGGCAGATACACGACATAAACAAAATTGCGACTAATGTAATTGTGTACTTATTAGGAACCCTATGATTACAAATAAAGGAAAAGGACACTTTTGATTATTGATATGCAAAGGGTCTTTTACGACAAAAACACCTTGTTTTGATTCTGGTTGAGTAATCAAAAGAATAAATATATGGGCACAAGATTTTAGAGAAAAGGAGTTTCCTCTTAAGTTTTATCCAGCAGGATAGAACAGAAACCGGTGAGTTTAATCATTACACCAAAGACTGTGAAATATTAGATCAAATAAATGTTGAACCTGATGATGTCTTTCATTATTAAGTATGTAAAAGACATTTTTTATAATTCTTTATTACAATCCGAATACATAAATAGAGAAATAGATTCACTTGTTATTATAGGTTGTATCATTAACTTTTGTGTTGGTGCTTCGAGACAATTTGCTTTGTCAAAATATTATAATTGAGGGAGTATAAATATAATTACTGCCATAGGAATGATCGAGGGCGTTGTTTTTGACAGATTTTGTGAGAACTGGTTTGGGGCTGAAATTTATATATTATGATCTAATGACATCCTGTCATATTGATGCTAATGGCATAATGATTGACATAAGAGAACTAAAATTAGTTAAGAACACTTATATAATAATTAAATATAAAGATGAGTAAAATAATAGGAATAGACTTAGGGACCACCAACTCTTGTGTTTCTGTAATGGAAGGTAATGAGCCTGTAGTAATCCCTAATGCCGAAGGTAAAAGAACAACTCCTTCTGTGATTGCATTTGTAGAAGGAGGAGAAATTAAAGTTGGAGATCCTGCAAAACGTCAGGCTGTTACGAATCCGACAAAAACAATTTCGTCTATTAAAAGATTTATGGGAAATAAATTCTCAGAATCTGCGAAAGAAGCAAAGAGAGCTGCTTATAAAGTAGTAAAAGGAGATAATGATACACCACGTGTAGATATAGATGGACGTTTATATACACCGCAGGAATTATCTGCTATGACACTTCAAAAAATGAAGAAAACGGCAGAAGATTACTTAGGTCAGGATGTAAGTAGAGCCGTAATTACTGTACCAGCATATTTTAATGATGCGCAACGTCAAGCGACTAAAGAGGCAGGAGAAATTGCAGGTCTTAAAGTTGAGCGTATTATCAATGAGCCTACAGCTGCGGCATTGGCATATGGTCTTGATAAGAAAGGTACAGACCAAAAAATTGTAGTGTTTGATTTTGGAGGAGGTACTCATGATGTATCAATTCTAGAATTAGGAGATGGTGTATTTGAAGTATTATCTACAGACGGTGATACACACTTAGGAGGAGATGATGTAGATCAAAAAATTATAGATTGGTTGGCAGAAGAGTTTAAAGCCGATGAGAATATGGATCTTCGTGAAGACCCTATGGCATTACAACGTCTTAAAGAAGCTGCTGAAAAAGCTAAAATAGAATTATCATCTTCTGCTCAAACAGAAATTAATTTACCATATGTTACTGCTACTGCTAGCGGGCCTAAGCACTTGGTAAGAACTTTATCAAAAGCTAAGTTTGATCAATTGATAGACGATTTAGTAAAACGTACTGTTGAACCTTGTCGTACAGCGCTTAAAGCAGCAGGATTGTCAACAAGTGATATTGATGAAATTATATTAGTAGGTGGTTCTACACGTATTCCTGCAGTACAGGAAGCTGTAGAGAAGTTTTTTGGAAAAGCACCAAGTAAAGGAGTGAATCCTGATGAAGTTGTAGCTGTAGGAGCTGCTATACAAGGAGGCGTTCTAACAGGAGATGTAAAAGATGTATTGTTATTAGATGTTACTCCACTTTCTTTAGGTATTGAAACAATGGGTAATGTAATGACTAAGCTTATCGAGGCAAACACTACCATTCCTACCAAAAAATCACAAGTATTCTCAACAGCGGCAGATAATCAGCCATCAGTAGAGATCCATGTATTGCAAGGAGAGCGTCCTATGGCGGCAGATAATAAAACAATAGGTCGTTTTCATTTAGATGGTATTCCACCAGCACAAAGAGGAACTCCGCAAATCGAAGTTACTTTTGATATCGATGCTAATGGTATTATTAAGGTTTCTGCAACCGACAAAGCAACTAACAAATCTCAGGATATTCGTATCGAAGCTTCTTCAGGATTAACAGAAGAAGAAATAGAGAAAATGAAGCAAGAAGCTGAAGCAAATGCAGATGCTGATAAGGCAGCAAAAGAAACTGCAGATAAGCTAAATGAAGCTGATGGAATGATCTTTCAGACAGAAAAACAGCTTGCAGAATTCGGAGATAAAATATCTGAGGATAAGAAAAAGCCAGTAGAGGAAGCTTTAGAAGAATTAAAGAAAGCTTATGAAACCAAAGACCTTGCTGTAATTCAACCAGCTCTTGATAAGATCAATGAAGCATGGAAAGTCGCAAGTGAAGAAATGTATAAAGCACAAGCCGAAGCACAACAGAATGGACAACCTGATCCTACAGGTGGAGCAGGTCAGTCTTCTGGAGACGATGGAGCAGAAGGAAGTGATGTAGAAGATGTTGATTTTGAAGAAGTAAAATAAATTCTTTTACAACATAAATTATGGATAAAAATGCACGGCTTTTGCCGTGCATTTTTTTTAACTTTTATTAACAGGAATAAAAAGAATTTGTTTTAAATTTAACTCATATTTAAGATACCCAATTTGAAGTAATTAATTTTTACACCAAATCTATTACTTGTATGTAGTGATCAAATTGATCAGGGGAAACTACATCATAGTGATAGCAAGCACTAATGAGCCTATTGCAAATTTTAAGAAGAAGTATCTTTTGGATATTCGATACCCTTAAGGGAAGTGGTATTAGAAAAAATTTTAAAGATATAAGGGAAAGTATAGAGGATTATGGCTCGGTTTCTACCAAAGTCAAAAAAGAAAAATTGCTTACGCAACTACTTCAGTATGCCCAAAAAAACACTGAATTTTATAAAAAACATTCGCATTTAACTTCTTTAGATACATTTCCAGTTATAAATAAAAATCTTATCCGCGATAATTTTGAAGCTTTTAAATCCTCAAA
This sequence comes from Aquimarina pacifica, assembly GCF_000520955.1. GTDB lineage: Bacteria > Bacteroidota > Bacteroidia > Flavobacteriales > Flavobacteriaceae > Aquimarina > Aquimarina pacifica. Next base: position 90,032 of record NZ_JACC01000003.1, read on the forward strand.
ATTTAGTAAAAATCAATATGAGTTGGTTTCGACAAGTGGATCTACAGGAGCACCATTTTCAGTAGTACATAATATGACTAAAAGGCTTAGAAATAGATCAGATAGTTTGTATTTTTCTAAGCGATCAGGGTATAGCGTAGGACAAAAATTAGTATACATAAAGATTTGGCCCGATACATTTGATTTTAAGACGTTGTTTACGATCTGGAAAAAGAATATTTTACCACAAAGTGTTTTTGAATTAACAGATTCTGATATAGAAAACCTACTTAAAAAACTTGTGAAAGACCCTTGCGAAAAGAGTTTCTTAGGGTATTCTTCGGCTTTCGAAAAAATATGTTTGTATCTTGATAAAATAGATTCTGGTCCTATAGATTGTAATGCTCGATCAATAATAGCAATGTCAGAATCACTAAATCAATATACCAGAGATTCTCTTAAAAAATACTTCGGTGTTACACCGGTTTCAAGATATTCAAATAACGAAAATGGAATCCTAGCCCAACAAGATCGTAACGATCCGGTAAAGTTTGTGATCAATTCTGCGAGTTATCATATAGAGATATTTAATCTTGAAAAAGATATTCCCGCATCACCAGGAGAATTAGGGAGAATTATAGTTACAGATTTATATAACTATGCCATGCCATTAATACGTTATGATACCGGTGATGTCGGTGTCATTGAATACAAAGACAATATGGAATTTCTTACGTCAATAGAAGGTAGAAAGCTCGATCTTATTTATAATACAAAAGGAGAAATTATACCTTCTCATATTTCTTATAGGCTATGCAAGTATGGTGATTACAAACAGTTTCAATTGATTCAATACGGAAAAAAGGAGTATCTAATAAAGCTTAATACTGATACCAAAGTAGATGAAGCTTCTATGCTTTTTGAATACAAAAACTATTTTGGTGAAGATGCTGATATTACTATAGAGTATGTTGATGAAATTCCTTTATTATCTTCTGGGAAAAGGAGAGAAGTGTATAATACATATTATCAGAATTTGTAATTTCATAAGCAACATTTCTTATACCTTTTATTTGTAACTAAGTCCAAAGTACAATTGGTTAACAAATCAATTGGGTCTATATTATAAGTTACTTTAAGTAAAAGAATTACTATTCATTACTGCGTTTTTTGTTATCTACATAACTAGGAGATTGTATGTAGAGCCTTTTGTTATTTTCTAGTTTATTTTATGGATAGAACAAAATTTAGGTTCAATTTTTAACGAATACTAGATTTATTAAGACGAATACTAAAATTTTGATTGTTCGTGTGTTAAGGTTTTTGTATTTTTTTTAATGAATTGGTCAACCAATTTTTTCATAATAAGCTTTTTAATAATATTATTAAAAAGCTTATTAAATTAAAACCTAAAAACCAAACTTCATGAGAACAATCACTACAAATTCATCAAATAAATTATCTCGTTATTTTTTGAAAATCAAAACAATAGTACCTTTATTTTTATTAATGTGTACGCTAGGTATTGCGCAGACAACAGTAAATTCTTTGACCGCATTATTACCTTATCTAGATGATAATAATGTGAATGTTAAATTGGCTCCCGGAACTTATTCAATCAACACTTCTGATATAGGCGATTTTAATGAAAGAGTTACTATATCAGGAAAAACAAGTGCATCTATTTTGCATTTTGCGGGTAATAATAGTACATATGATTTTACCGGAGTGACAATTAACTTTGATACTGCTATATTTCCTGCTTACGATGACTTAGAAGTTTTTGAAGTGCATACTACTGGAAATTACAATGTAATAAAAAACCTAACTATGGTAGATGTTGGTTCTGTGCATGATAACCCAGAAGAAGGAGCTAACAGTATTGTTATGGATGGTCAGGGTAATAGGATAGAAGGCTTTAATGTTACCACCAAAGGTTCTGTACCTTATGGATATGGAGATGCCTTTGGTAAAGGAGGTACAAATACAATTATTTTTCATTATAAGCATAGTGCATGTTTGGTGCGTGGAGAATCGAATCACGTAAAAGACTGTAATTTTACCCATAGGGCATATGGTCATTGTATTTATATGCAGGCAGCAAATAATCCTATTATTGAAGGTTGTTATATCGAAGGAGAAATGAGAAGTACAGATGATATGTTATTAGAAGAGGGTACAGGTAGCAAGGCTGATAATGTAGATTTTATGACAACTTGGGGATATAGATTGCCAGCAGGATATATGATGAGTTTAGCTGAAGAAGGAATTCGTGCATATAACGGTGGGAATACTGTAATTAATGGAGTTGAGTATAGTAGAGGTACATCAAATCCAACAATACTTAATTGTACTATAAAGAATATGAGAGCTGGTGTCACTCTTACGCATGCCACCGGAACCAAATATGTAGAAGGTTGTGTGGCCATTGGTTGCGAGAGAGGATTTGCTATTGGCTCTGGGGATATTGTAAACTGTAGTGCTGATGCTCAATATGGACCTGTTTTTGGTGTAGATTATGAGAGTAATCGCAACATTAATGCTGATATAACAGTATTACCTTATAGCGGTAACTCATACAATGGTAGTAACCATTTGGCAATTGTTATTGGTAGTGGGCATAATTTAACTTTTAGGAGTTCTATAGCAAATCCTGATCAATCTTTGAAGTTAAACATAGGTGGAGATAATACTACAATCGGACTACTTGCTAATGATGAGAATTATTCTGCTAGCAACATAGAGATTAACAACCTTACTAATTATCCTCTTGTTCTTGATGCTGATAGTTCAGGGATGACAGGTGAATCTTGTGGACCAATAATAAATAATGGGTCGGGTAATAGTGTTTCATCGTCTGATGATTGTGATAGTGGTACTTGTTCTAGTTACATTTCTAATGTAAATGTGCCTTCAAATTTAATTTCAGGAATTAACTATAGTTACTACGAAGGTTCTTGGGATGCATTACCCAACTTTAGTGCATTATCTCCGGTAGATTCAGGAACGACCTCTGGTATTAATCTTAATAATGCTATAGAGAGTGATTATTTTGGGTTGACTTTTGAAGGTTATATAAATGTAGCACAGAATGGATCTTATACTTTTTATACTACATCTGATGATGGTTCTAAATTAAGTATTGATGGAAATGTGGTAGTTAATAATGACGGTTTACACGGAACAAAAGAAGAGTCAGGTGCGGTTTGTTTAGAAGCAGGGTATCACGAAATTGAAGTTCAATATTTTGAAAAAACAGGAGGGACATCTTTATCTGTGGCTTATGCAGGGCCCGATTTTTCAAAAACAACATTGTCCACACTTTTTATTCAAGATGATACTGTTTCTGGATTTGTACCAGACCCTTCAAAAAAATATTATATAGATGCGCCAATTCATAATCTAAGATTAGCTGCTAGTGGCGAAAGTGAAGACCCTTATACAACGACTACAGGAGTTACAGGAGAAGATGTAGAATGGCAATTTGTAGCTAAAGGAAATGGCTCTTGGCATATTCAACGTGCTGCTGGTGGCACTTTACCTAGATTACGCACCGATAATACTGCAAACGCTGATATGCAACCTACAGGATGGAGCGGAACGTATACATATTATGATTTTGATGAAGGATTTATAGATGGAACTTATTTTATTACACTTGCCGATGGTCCTACTAATTACAAAAGACTTCAGGTTGATAATAGCGGATCAGTCAATATGGTATCAACAGATAGTAATAGGACTTGGGAGTCATTCACAATTACAGAGGTAGAAACAACAGCTGTTTTTTCGAGAATTGAAGCAGAGGATTTTAATGATATGTCAGGTATTCAGACCGAGATTAGTAGTGAGAGTGGCGAAAATGTAGGCTGGATTCATAATGGTGACTGGACCCGCTATAATGATATTAATTTAACAGGTGCTCAGAGCATAGAGGTTAGAGTTGCATGTAATTTTACAGGAGGAACTATAGAGGTAAGAATAGGTAGTCCTACAGGAACATTATTAGGTTCTATACCAGTAGTAAATACAGGAGGAAACCAATCTTGGGTGACGCATACTACCAATATCAATAATGCGAGTGGAATACATGATGTATACTTAGTTTTTACAGGAGGAAGCGGTTATTTGTATAATATCAATTGGTTAGAGTTTTCGGGTGTAGCAAAAAGTGCATCAGAATTAACAGATATAAGTATAGCAAACCCTATTGTTTTGTACCCGAATCCAGCTTCAGAAATTATGTATCTCAAAAATGCAGATGGAGCAACGATTGATATGTATGATAGTTTTGGTAAAAAAGTACTAAGAACTAAGGTACAAAGTGATTCAGAACCTTTAGAAATTAGTGGATTGCAAAATGGAATGTATTTTGTAAAAATCATTAAAGAAGAAAATACGAGCTACCGACAAATGATTAAAAAGTAAAAGACTAAAAAGCTAATTAAAAATGCCAGTAGATTTTTTACTGGCATTTTTAATTTTATATTAAATCTCTAATTTATAAAAGTTGTTTTCGGTACTTAAAAACCAATAGCAGTATCATCACCTCGTCGGTCTGCGCCACCCTCGAGTGAACCATTTGGTAACTTAAGAATACCATCAACTTTGCCAATAATTATAGATTTTTTTTCATTGACATTGTATCCTTTTTGTTGTAGTTTTGATAGTAAGACTGTATCGAATGACTTTGGTTCAAAAACAATAGTATCAGGTAGCCATTGATGATGAAAACGCGGTTCATTTACTGCCTCTTGCATAGACATTCCGAATTCTGATACATTAAGTATCGTTTGCATCACAGAGGTAATTATTTTGGACCCTCCGGGCGTACCTACTGACATCCAAAATTCATTATTTTTTTCAATTATTGTAGGAGTCATTGAGCTTAACATCCTTTTTTCAGGAGCTACAGCATTTGCTTCGGCACCAATGAGTCCAAACATATTAGGAACTCCTGGTTTAGCGCTAAAATCATCCATTTCATTGTTAAGAAATGTTCCTATTTCGGGAACATATAGTTTTGACCCATATGCACCATTAAGTGTAATGGTTACTGCAATTGCATTACCGAATTGATCAACAATAGAATAATGTGTAGTTTCATCACTCTCATAACCTTGAATCATACCACGATTAATTTCAGAAGAGGGAGTTGCTTTTTCAAATGTGAAATCAGACATTCTATCTGTTAGATAAGATTCGCTAATTAGTGTGTCTATCGGAATTTTAACAAAATCAGGATCACCTAAATAGTAGCTGCGGTCGGCATATGCTCTGCGTTCTGCTTCTGTTATAAGTTGTATTGTTTTGAGTTGATTATGTCCGTATTCTGATAAGGGATAAGGTTCAAGCATTTTCATGATCTGTGCAAGACACACCCCGCCACTAGAGGGTGGTGACATAGAAATAATAGAAAGATCTTTATAATCAAACCTAATGGGTTTTCGCCATACAGCTTTGTAACGGGCCAAATCTTCTAGAGTAATAATACCACCATAGGATTGTATGCGTGCTACCAGTTTTTTTGCAGTTTCCCCTTTGTAAAATTCATCAGGTCCATTTTTTATAATACGTTTTAATGTCTTGGCTAATGGGATGTTTTTAATAGTATCTTTTTCTTTATAATTGTGCGTAAAAAGAATGTTGTCTATATTGGTTTTTAGCATTAACGCTTTATGTTTTGTAAGACGTTCTTTTTGCTTTTTGGTCACGACGAATCCATTTTCTGCCAATGCAACTACAGGATTCAAAATTTCTTCAATAGAAAGGCTTCCAAATTTTTTATGAACTTCAAATAGCCCAGCAATTGTTCCTGGAACTCCCACTGCCAATGCACCTACTTGACTTTTTTCGGGGACCACATTTCCGACAGTATCCAAGAACATATCCTTAGTAGCTGCTAGAGGTGCTTTTTCTCTATAATCAAGAGCCCCTGTCTGTCCATCAAATGAGCGATATACCATAAAACCGCCACCTCCCAAACTTCCTGCATATGGATATGTAACAGCTAAGGCCATTTCTGTAGCAATCATGGCATCAAATGCATTACCACCTTTTTGCATAATACCGGCACCAATTTTTGAAGCTTCTTCTCTAGCAGAAACTACCATAGCCTTTTGAGTAATAAGTCCATGAGTAGCTATTGTTTTTTTTGAGGTACTATTTTTACAGGATGATGTATATAGCACCAAGAGTACAGCAAAGAATGTATATTTTAGTACTTTTGATAAGGTAAAATTCATTTTTACTTTTTTTAAAATCGTATCTGTTTATCGTTTCATTAAATTGGAAAGAATAAAGTTAAAGTTTTTCTATTTCATTTTGGATATAGTCTTCAAGCTCATTAAAAAAAATAGAGAATTCTGTACCGAATTCTGTGTAAAACTTTTCTAGTTCTACAACAGCCATATTCATTTTTGAACGATTTCGGGTTCTTCTGTTCATACCCTCAAGTGACCTCTTAATTCCATCAATATTAGAATAATTATAAAGCCAGTTTTCTTGCATCATATATGGTAAAAAATCCTGAATAGGTTTGGGTAGTATTTCATGATTTTCTTGCAATAATTCATAAAAATTACTGGTGTATTCATCTAATGGGATACTAGAATATTTGTGCCAGTTTGAAGCCAAAAAATGGTCATATAAAATATCAACGATAACAGTACTATAGTGTCTGTATATCGGAAACAATCTTGAGACACTTTTTTTTACTATAGGATGTGTATCAGTGTACGAATCTATTTTTCGGTGGATAAGTATACCTTCTTGGATTCTTTTTGGGTACAAAAGGTACTTTTTTCCTTTGACAGAGTCTGCTATAAAATTTCCAATTTTAAGTTCAGGGTCTTCATTAGAGAGATAGATATGGGCTAAGAAATTCATTATGGTAATTTACAGTTTTTTATAAAATTAGTATTGTTTTTATGTAAACTTTAATAGGAAAGTTGTGGTAGTCTACTAATGCTTGTACATTTGTACACAAATCATACAATCAAATTATAAACATGACATTAATAAAATCAATTTCAGGAATTAGAGGAACGATTGGAGGAGCTGTTGGAGAAAATCTTACACCAGTAGATGCTGTGAAATTTGCTTCGGCATATGGTAGCTGGTTAAAGAGTGAAACGAGTAATGATCACCCTACCGTTGTTGTCGGAAGGGATGCTCGAATTTCTGGTGCCATGATTCAGCAACTTGTAATGAATAGCCTAGTCGGATTAGGAATTCATGTAGTTGATTTGGGACTTTCTACTACACCTACAGTAGAGATTGCTGTGACATTAGAAAAAGCAGATGGTGGAATAATACTTACGGCCAGTCATAATCCTAAACAATGGAATGCATTAAAATTACTAAATAATAAAGGGGAGTTTCTAAATGCAGAAAATGGAAAGAAAATTCTTGAAATTGCAGAAAAAGATGCATATATCTTTGCAGAAGTAGATGATCTAGGGAGCATTACTACTAATGATACGTATATCGATAAACACATAGAGGAAGTATTAAATTTATCTCTTGTTGATGCAGAATTGGTTAAAAAAGCAGGATTCAAAGTTGTAGTTGATGCTGTGAATTCTACAGGAGGTATTGCTATTCCTAAGTTATTACGTAAAATGGGTGTAGAAACTGTAGAATTGTATTGTGACCCAACAGGTCATTTTCCGCATAACCCAGAACCTTTAAAAGAACATTTGACTGATTTATCGGCTTTAGTCGTTAAGGAAAAGGCTGATTTGGGATTGACTGTGGATCCCGATGTAGATCGTCTTGCATTTATGAGTGAAAATGGAGAAATGTTTGGAGAGGAATACACTTTGGTTGCTTGTGCTGATTTTGTATTAGGAAAAACACCAGGCAACACGGTGTCTAATTTATCATCGAGTAGAGCTCTTAGAGAAGTTACAAGAAAGCACAATGGAGTGTATGAAGCAAGTGCTGTAGGAGAAGTTAATGTTGTTGAAAAAATGAAGGCTAATAATGCTATTATTGGTGGTGAAGGTAATGGAGGAATCATTTATCCAGAATCTCATTATGGTCGTGACTCTTTGGTAGGAGTGGCCTTGTTTTTAACTCATTTAGCAGATAAAAAATGCAGTGTAAGTGAATTGAGAGATAGTTATCCTTCTTATTTCATGAGTAAGAATAAAATTCAATTGACTCCAGATCTTGACGTAGATGGTATACTTAAGGGATTTCATGATACGCATATGTCTGAGGAGGTTTCGACCATTGATGGTGTAAAAGTAGATTTTTCTGATTCATGGGTACACCTACGTAAAAGTAATACCGAACCTATTATTAGAATATATACCGAAGCTTTGAGTCAGCAAAAAGCTGATCAATTGGCAGAAGATACTATTGAAACTCTAAAACAAATAGCAGGGATTTAGATTTAAATAGTACTAGTGGTTAGACTTAGATCTGAACCACAATAAAAAAAGCAGTAAGATAAACAACTCTTACTGCTTTTTTTAGGTTTTAACTTAAAGGAGATTGTAACGTATTGGTCAGCTATTAGTCGACAACAGCACCTTCAGGTATTGGGATGTTTCTGTGTTTCCATCGTTTATGTGTCCATAAATAATACTCTGGTTTTTCGCGTATTTGATTTTCTAGTAATTCAAGGTATTTTTTTACTACAAAATACTTTTCTTCTTCTTTACTGTTTTCGGTAATAGGTATAAATCGCACCTCATAAAAACCACGTTTTACTTTTTCAACATGAAGGTATAGTACAATTGTATCAAGACGTTGTGCTAAAAATTCACCACCTAAAAAAATAGGAACTTTAATCCCCATAAAATCCGTCCAATATTTCGCATTGTTAATTTTTGGAGACTGATCAGAGATCATACCATAGCCACATACTTTATTTTCTTGTTTGTCTTTGATAATTTGCCTCGCAACTTTACTACTTTCTAGAAGTCTTGAATCAAATCTTCCACGAATACGATGAGCTAACTGATCAAAATATTTATTTGCTATTTTTTTGTAAATACCAACACACGGATTTAAGGAAACAAGGTCGACAGCATTAGACCATTCAAAACTTCCGTAATGCCCCATCATGGTAATGATGGTTTTATTTTTTCTTTCGAATTCATGAAACTCGTCAAGATTTACTACTTTGTATCGTTTAATTAATTCTTCTTTAGAGATAGAAAGAGACCTCGTCATTTCGAGAAACATATCGCACATATGTTTATAAAAACCTCTACGAATGCGTTTAATTTCTTCTTTTGATTTTTCAGGAAAAACAAGTGTTAAGTTATCGGTAACCACTTTTCGTCTATACCTTATGATATAATATGTCAAAATATATATACATGAGGAAAAGGCATAGAATAATCGCCAAGGAAGTTTAGAAATACCTAAAATTATTGGGTAGGCAAGTCTATAAATTAGTAATTGCATGAATAGGGTATTAAAAGTTGACAAATATAAACTTATTTGTTCGCTTACTATGTGAAGATATTCTTAATCTACAGTTGCTCCTTCAGGAATTGTTGCATTGCGATGTTTCCATCTTTTATGAGACCATAAGTAGTATTGTGGATTTTTTCGAATCTGGTTTTCGATTTGTTTGAGGTATTCTTTTACAATCCAATTGGGATCTTTATTTTGGGCCTCTTCTGTTATTGTTTCTAGAGTAGCTTCATAATATCCTCTTTTCACTTTTTCTACACGCAAATAATAGGTGCTTAACCCTAGTCTACTAGATAGTACTGCTGCACCAATAAAAGCAGGAACTTTAATTCCCATAAAATCTGTCCAATACATAGCCTTGTTTATTTTGGGTGATTGATCAGCAGCAATACCATAAAGAAAGAGTCCGTCTCGGGTTTGGTCTTTCGTTATTTCTTCCATTGTTTCTTTTGTTGTAATCACACGTGATCCAAAACGAGCACGTATTCTAAGCACCAATCTATCAAAATATTTATTACCAATTGGTTTATAGATACCCACAGCTTGAAAACCTGTTTGGATATCGATTACATTAGCCCATTCATAACTGGCATAATGAGCCATTAGAATCATTATATTTCCTCCTTTGTCTTCTAGTTTATGAAATTTATCAAGATTAGTAACGCGAAAACGCTTTTTCATTTCATCATTAGAAATTGAAATCGATTTAATCATTTCTAAAAACATATCGCACATATGCTTGTAAAAATACTTTCTGATCTTTTTTATTTCGCCAGAAGATTTTTCGGGAAACACCAAGGTTAGGTTTTCTAACACTGTTTTTTTTCTATAACCAATACAATAATAAAGAAGGAGATATATTCCGGTAGAAAAAGCATAGAATAAAGGCCACGGTAACTTAGAGATCGTCCATAATAATGGATAAACGAGTCGATAAACAATCAATTGCATAGAAAAACACACATTAATTTGCGAAAATACAGGTTATTTTATCAAAAAGCATTCTATTACCTAATAAAAAAGATATGCAGCTAATTATCATCTACAATAGGTGTTACCATATCGTTTTTGAGTACTGATTTTTTACACATTTGTTTCTAGTTGATCTATGAGGTGATTTTTATGATATATGGTATATTTGAGTCAAAATTTTAATTAGATGGGGAAACTGGATATTATTATCATCGTTCTGATTGGTGCCAATATTGTAATATCATTAAAAGGGTTTAAGGATTTTTCTTTTGTAGAGAAATACAAGTTTAATATAGGAGGTATTCGCAGAGGTGAACAGATACGTATGCTCAGTTCTGGCTTTTTACATGCAGATATGGGGCATTTATTCTTTAATATGCTGACATTATACTTTTTTGCACCCGTAGTTCTTGGTTTTTTTGGGCCGATAAAATTTTTGGTTGTTTATTTTGGAAGTTTATTAGTGGGAAGTTTATTTTCCTTATATTTTCATAAAGATGAATACCATTACAGTGCACTAGGGGCGAGTGGGGCTGTTTCGGGGATTATATATGCGGCTATCCTTTTTAGACCTGAGATGAGTTTATATTTAATGTTTATCCCCATTCCTATTCCTGCATATGTATTTGGTATTGGATATTTGTTATATTCTATTTTTGGCATGAAGAACCGTATGGGAAACATTGGACATGATGCACATTTTGGTGGTGCAGTGGGAGGGTACGTGATAACATTAATTTTGGCTCCATGGTTATTTCAGCAAAATCTATTAATGATTATATTGTTAGCTATTCCTATTATTATTCTTTTTGTAATGCAAAAATTAGGAAAGCTTTAATATCAAGTTGGCCGTTTTCAAATGGATAAAAAAATGCTCTAAAGGCAACCATTGTTTTTTTATTTAGATAGCCAATAAATTATTTCTTGTTGGGGTACCATTCTAGTTGCACCACCTCTATAGTAGGGTCTTTGGCTACAAGTTTCTTAAATTTAGAAACATCACTGAGTCCTTCGGTACCACGATAGTGATAAGGAAATACTTGTTTGGGTTTAAAATCTAGTACGGCATCGGCAGCACGTTCTACCGTCATTGTGTAAGGCAAATTCATACATACAAAAGCCATATCTATGTTCTTTAAGGCTCTCATTTCAGAAATATCCTCGGTATCTCCAGAAAAATAGACTCTTTTCTGACCTAAATTAAGCACATAGCCATTTCCTCTGCCTTTACTGTGGTATTTTAATGCTTCTTCTCTAAGATTATACATTGGTATAGCTTCGATAGGTATTCCTTGAACCTCTTTGGTTTCACCATTATTAAGTATAACCAGTTTGTCTGTATAGCTTGCGGGGAGTTTTTCTGCCACAGCTTGAGGAACAATAATTTCTGCTTTTGCTAAGTCTAGGCTGTCTAAGGTATCAATATTCATATGATCTCCATGAATATCTGTGATAAGTACTATGTTGGCTGGTTTTTTGCCTTTGAAAGCTTTCATCCCACCGTTCGGATCTATATATATTATTTTCCCTTTCCATTCTAAAATAGTAGTAGCATGCTCTATAGGATCAATACTAATGTCTGTTTCAACTATATTTTTTTCTATTTCAGTTTCTATTGTTGCATTATCATTATTTCCGGTTTCCTCTTTTTTTTGAGATTTACAATTGATAAAAACAAAACATAGCAGAAGCGTATATAAGAAATAGTTTTTCATGAGAAAATAGTTTTTGTGATTAACAAGATCATAAGGTACGCATAATGGAGGAGAAATTTTATAACGAAATTCTAAAGACTAGATATATTACACACATGATAAGGTAAAAATAATAGTATAGTTACTGAAATTAACGGTTACGCTGGGCATTTTGAGATTTTATTTGGTCTTAGTTCGCAATCCATAACTTAATCGCCATTGCAATAACCATAATAACAAGGAAAACCTTTACCAATCCATCTCCTTTTTTTACCGACCATCTACTTGCGATCCAGCCACCGGTTGCATTTCCTAAAGCGAGAACAAGACCATATACATAGTCAATTTGTTGGTTATAAGCAAAAATGGCCAGTGCACCGATAGTGTATATTAGCACGACTAATACTTTTATAGCATTTGACTTAACAAGGCTCAAATAATTAATAGATGTAAGCGCTAGAAGAATAAATATACCTACACCGGCTTGAATAAATCCACCATAAATACCAATGAAGAAAAAAGTAACTATTGATATCCAAAGGTGCTTCTTTTTTGTTCTTTCTACGAGATCGGCTATATTAACTTTGGGTTTGAAAACCATAAAAAACACAACCAGTACCATTACGATAGCAAGAATTTTATTAAAAGTCTCACCTTTTATATCAACGGCAATAGAAGCACCTATCAAGGAACCGACTAAGGCAGATATTCCTAGATAAACTCCAAATCGACTGGGTTTGATTCCTTTACTTTTAAAACCAGCAACAGAGGTTATGCACTGAATAAAGATACCGATTCGATTTGTTCCATTGGCAACGGCAGGAGGTAATCCTAAAAAAATAAGCATAGGCAATGTTAATAGAGAACCACCACCAGCAATGGTATTGATTACACCAGCAATAAAACCAATAATAGCCAAAACAGGTATAAATATGCTTTCGTTCATTTTTTTGGAATAAAATATAATAAGAAAGAATAAAAGTAATAAATCTATAGGTTAGTATATCACATATTGATCTAATTAATGGATTAAAGTGATTTTTTGCTAAAGTTATGTGGCTATTTTTTTGAAATCATCATTTTTTCGGAGATAAAAATTCAATAATGTTATTAATTTTCACTTTTATGACTGTTTTTGTCTTAATTAAATGTGTTTTATATCGATAAAATGAGCGTTTGGTCGAAAAGTTTATTTTTTTAAAAAAAATTAATTAACTATGGTTTTACCATAATTAAAGTATGTGTAAAACTTAGTAAATACAAGGGGTTAGAGAATGTTTTGTTTGAGTGTTTTTTTGGGATAATTGTTGTAATAATCTAATAAACAAGGGGTTTAGGTTTAGTTATTCGTATTTTTTTAACAAAATTTTTGTTAATTTAGCATTGTAACTAAAAAACCCCAAAATCATGAAAACTACTACTACTATATTAAAATCATTATTTTTTTCCTGTATTATTGTTGCGTTTGTTGGATGTTCTAAAGATGAAATTTCTGATATTGATTCTACAGAGGATTTAACCAGTAAAACTACTTCTGGAGGTAGTTGTTCGTCAGCTGTTAATTTCAGTGACCTTGTAGTTGAAACTTCTTGGGATTCGGGAGATAAAGATGATAGAGATACATACGGTGCCTGCGGTGTAGATGGAGAGCCTTGGATGGATAGGTATTCTGACAACAGAGTTATGATGAAATGCTTAGTAGGTGATGGACACCGTACAGAGTTAAAAGAAGAAACAGGTGATGAAGCGAACTTAACAAAGTATAAGAAAATGGTATTTACGGCAAAATATACTAGTCTCCCTAGTCATGGTGTAACTATTGCACAGATTCATAACAGAGCAAATAACATTAAAAGACCTTGGTTAAGACTTTATATTGATAGCGATAGAAAATTTAAAATTAAGGAAACTGAAACAAATCCAACAGGAAGCAGCTCTGATTATGAAACATATACCGGTATGAAATATGCCTCTAATGGGGAGGTAACTATTACAATTTGGACGGGTCTTAGTGGCCAAGAAAAGGCAAAAATTAGAGTTGATTATGATGGAGATAGATTCGAAGAGACTATATACCCAACTAGTGCGTGGAACAATTATGATGATGACTTTTACTTAAAAGCTGGAGTATATACTGAAGGTGATGATAAGACAGCAACCGTAAAGTATAGTGCTTTTAGTATTAAGCATTAATAATCTTAGTAATAATTCTTAAAAATATTATAGCCTATTAATAGAAAATACTTGGTAGTTGTTTAAGGTGTATTGTTTAAGCCGTTATGTTATTGTTTATCAGTTTTTACATCTTAGATAGAATTGTTAAGCTCATTGTATGTACTCAATGAGCTTTTCTTTTATCGAAAGTATTTTAACGTTTTAAAAGCTATATTTTTTGTAAATACATTAATTAAGAATTCTTTCTGGTGTAAGCTCATAAAGTGTTGTAAATTTACAGAGCAAATCAAAATTAAAGTTAACGTTAAAACAATCTACAAAATAATTCCGTTTCTTAAGGTTTTTAAAAATAAGGAGTATAACGCTTCTGTTTTTAGATCTGATAGTATAGCAGGTATTACTGTGGGTGTAGTGCTTATACCACAGGCCATTGCATATGCTCTTTTAATGGGGGTTCCTCCAATTTATGGGTTATATGCCTGCTTGGCTCCATTGCTTCTATATTCTTTTTTTGGCACATCTAGACAATTAAGTATAGGCCCTGTAGCTGTAACTGCTATTTTAGTAATGAGTGGTGTAAGTCAACTTGCTACTCCGTTTACAGAAGAATTTACACAATTGGTTTTGTTTATGGGGTTTTTGATAGGTCTTGTTCAGATCTTAATGAGTGTGCTAAGAATGGGGTTTCTAGTAAATCTTATTTCTCAGCCTGTTATTTCTGGTTTTATCTCAGCGGCTGCGATTATTATTATCGTTTCTCAATTAAAAGGAGCATTAGGCATTGATATTCCGATTTTTGAGCATTCATATCAAACAGTGTGGTATGCGATTACTAATTTTTCTGAAGTAAATTGGATTACTTTGGGCATTTGTGTTGGGTCTATTATCGTAATAAATATTTTAAAAAGGTGGAAGCGATCTTTTCCTGGAGCATTGACCGTATTAGTAATTACCACATTAGTATCTTATTTTTTTAATCTTACCTCTAAAGGAGTTTCGGTTATTAGGGATGTTCCTAGCGGACTGCCTAAATTTAGTATTCCAGAAATGAGTTATGATACAATGGTCATTCTTATCCCCTCTGTAGTAACTGTTACATTTATTGGGTTTGTAGGAAGTATTGGTATTGCTAAATCAATGGAAATGAAAAACAGGGATCATACCATTCGACCAAATCAAGAATTATTTGCGCTAGGAATAGCCAAAGTTATAGGTTCCTTTTTTCTTGCTGTTCCTTCATCGGGAAGTTATAGTCGAACTGCAATTAATGATGAGGCGGGCGGTAAGACTACGGTGTCATCATTGGTAGCCGTAGTAATGGTTGTACTATCACTTTTATTTCTAACAAAATTTTTCTACCATATACCTAAATCAACACTTGCGGCGATTATATTGGTTTCGGTGTTTGGTTTAATTAATTATAGTGAAGCCAAATATCTTTTTAGTGTGAGAAGAAGAGATTTTGTGGTAATGATTATTACTTTTTTTGGCACACTGGTATTTGGGGTCGAGAATGGTATTTTTATTGGGGTATTACTTTCTTTTGTTTTTCTTCAGTATTATAGTGCACGTCCGCATATTGCTGAGCTGGTCAATATACCCGAAACAGAATACTACAGAAATATAAATAGATTCCCTGATGCGGTACAGTCAGAATTATATCTTATTATTAGATTTGACAACCAATTGTATTTTGGTAATTCAGGCTATTTTAAAGATGCAATTTTGGGATTTGTGTCGAAACGAGATAAGGTTCCAAAATTTTTGATTCTCGATAATACTAATATGCATGATATAGATAGTACAGGTTTACATGTATTAGAAGATATTCAGCAATATCTCGAAGGTTTAAATGTTCAACTTCTGATGGTAGGAACTATTGGTCCTGTTAGAGACTTTATGAAAAGATCAGGTTTTACAGATAAATTAGGTGTTGACCATTATTTCTTAACAATTACAGATGCTGTTGATTATGCAGATAACAAAAAGGTGGTAAAAGAAAGTCATAGTGCTGCAGTACAGTTTAATAAAAAGAGAAGATCATTTCTAGATTAATCATCTTCGTAAATGAAGAGCTTTAATCCCATTCCGTAATTCGTATTGTTATTTTTTATAAGATTATTACTTTTGCTATACTCGTTATCAAATCGTTGCCAATTTCTGTTTTTGTAAAATATTCTTCGAGTAAAAGTTCTATAGTTGCTAATTTTATCAGTAAAAGGAAGCAGTGGTCTAAAAGTAGTAGATACTTTTACGATACCTTTTCTTGTCTCAATTTGACTATATTTTTTCGTTTGTTGTAACTTCCCATCAGGATCTGTATATCCTAATACTTGGATAGATATAAAAATTCCTTCTTGAGGGATAAATACTTTATACTCTGAAATATCTAATTCAAAATTAGATTTATCTTTTTCTGTTACTTCAAAAATAATATCATCATATGATAAACGTTTTCCTGGGACGCCATTACTATTACTATAAAATTGCATTTTAAATAATGTAGAAAAGGATTGTATTTTCTTAGCGTTTTGATTAGAAGATTCTACTTTTATGGGTAAATAGACAGATGCAATTTTAGTAGATTTTTGGCTTGTTTTCGAAAAAAAAACCGCTATTTCTGACTCTACGGTAGGTAACCAACTTTTGAAATAGTCATTATGTACTTCTGAAGCTATTTTTTTGGTTTTATACTTTCTTTTCTTTTCTGCTGTAATGATTACTTCTTTAAGTTCTGCTACATTCTGAACCAATATTATTTTTTTGGGTAAAGAGGATGTAGCTAAAGCGAGTTCCTTATGTCCAACAGATGATACATATAATGAGTCAATATCGGGGTACCATTTTTTTGAAAACCTAAAAGTACCTTCTGCATCAGCAAAAGTTCCGTTTCCATTTCCAAATGAAATTGTAGCATATGAGATAGGGGTGTTCTCTATAGAATCATATACGGTATAAGTTTGAGAATAGATAATATGTGTAAAAAAAAGGAGTAATTTGGGAAACAGCCTTTTCATAGTTTTGGTTGTAGATTAAGTAACTAAAGTAATAAAATATATTAATATCATACCATTATCATGCCAAATGAGAGGATTGAAGAGGCTTTACTTTCTGTTTTAAAATATTTTCTATTTAGTTAATTGTCTTATTAATAGTTGTTTATTTGTTTTTTTTGAAAATCACCTCTTTCTTTTGGTGTCATATATTAATTAAGCTTTTCTATTTTATTAGATAGTTAGTATTAACAAGTACCTCCAATTTTTATTGTTTATGAAATGCTTAAATAACTAAAGAATATTAACAATAAAAAGGGGTATTCCTTTCGTGCAAACACCTTAAAGTGTATTGTTTTGACTACTTTTGCGACCTTAAAAGTATTTTGCACAAGAAATCAATTATTGAGTCTTATCAAATACGTGTTTTTTTGTGTTAAATAAGCATTGCCCTTAGGTTAAAAAGCAAAATGGTACTCGTATATGGCCATATTGTTAAAGTGAAATTGGCTATCAAGTTTTCAAATGTTCTCAATAGTACAGGACCTTGATAAGAGGAAGTAATTTTGAAATACTAAATAGTCACAAATTATATCAAGAGAATGAAAAAGGCTATATATTATATGCTGCTTAGCGCAGTATGCTTTACTGTAATGAATTTATTCATTAAATACCTGTCACATTTTGGAGGGGGAGAGTTAGTTTTTTTTAGAGCCATAGGATCTTTATTTTTTACTATGACTTACTTGATTTGGCATAAAATTCCAATCCTAGGAAATCAAAAAAAACTATTAGTATTTAGAGGGTTAGCGGGGCTTACCTCGATGGGTTTATTTTTTATGTCAGTTACTTATTTACCTATAGGATCGGCAGTTTCTCTACGCTATTTATCACCTATTTTTGCTACTATTCTGGCCGTTTTTTTTCTTAAAGAACGTGTAAAACCATTACAATGGATTTTCTTCTTAATGGCTTTCATAGGCGTATTGATGATAAAAGGATTTGATCCTAATATTAATTCTTTTGGTTTTTTATTAATTATGGGCTCTGCACTTACTAGTGGAGTAGTGTATGTGCTTATAAATAAAATTGGTCACGGAGATCATCCAGTTGTTATCGTAAATTATTTTATGTGGATTTCTTTGATAATAGGAGGTGTAATTTCGATTTTTCAATGGACAACACCCGTTGGAGTAGAGTGGTTATTATTACTAAGTCTTGGGATATTTGGGTATTTTGGACAGCTCTTTATGACTAAAGCTTTTCAGTCACAAGCCACAAACAAAATTGTGTCTCTTAAGTATGTAGAAGTAATTTTTACTATGATAGCAGGGGTATTCTGGTTTTCTGATGCATATCCATTTTTTAGTATTATTGGGACGCTGCTTGTAATAACAGGATTGATTCTTAATATATGGTATAAGAGTAAGTCTGCCTAGGTAAGGCAAATAAATGAGTTTTTATTTAAGTTGTTGTTCGTAAAATTAAGAGAAGTCTTCTCTCATATAGAACATAAGTTTGGCCTTATCGGTAAAGCTCTTAATCATTAAGATATCACCATTAATATTGTTATAGACAACCTCTACAAATAGTAAGTCGACAAAGAAAATACAATATTGAAAGTCACGGTTTCTATCAACTACCGTAAAAAGATGAATTCCTCGATTCCAAATATTTTTATATTTTACATCTAGTTCCTGTTCATTGAATTTTTTTGCAAGCGTTGAGTTGTTCATTATGTATATCTTTTAAATTGGGTTTTATAAACTTACGGAAAAACCGTAAAATATGCAAGTGAATTATGCTGTTATGTAATAAATGTCATAAAATACATGTAGAAACCTCTATTGTTTTAATTGTTTAAACAATAGAGTATAAGATCTATTTTGACGGATTATAATAAAACAATCAGAGATAAAATGTACGTGATTTAGAAATATTCAAACATGAATTCTAAAAGAATACAATAAAAAATAATTGTAACTTGGTAGCATATAAATACATCAACCTATTACATTATCTATGAATAAGTCTATTGTTATAATTTTTATTGTATTGTTATTTCAGTCATTAAATGCTCAAGAATATGTAGATCTTATTAAGGTTAATTATGGGACCCTTTTTAATGCAGGTTTCGAAGGTTCTGAGGAGAAGACTACTATTTCTTTATTTGATGCAGGCATAACATACCCGATTCCTATTTCTGATAAAACAACAGTCATCACTGGTGTTGATTATAGTCAACAAACTTTAGAATTGGCTCCAAATTCAGACAATTTCTCGCTCAATACAATTATTCTCAAAGCTGGTCTCAACATAAAACATAATGACCGTTGGTCTGGGACTTATTTATTATTACCTAAGATTGCCAGTTCTGATTTACATACAGATGGTGATCATTTCTTTTTTGGAGGTGTGGCATTACTAAAGTATCAAAAAAGCGAACGCATACAGTATCGTTTGGGAGCATATGCCAGTACTGAAGGTTTTGGGATACTGATGACACCTATACTAGGACTTTATTATTTGAGCGAAGATAATAACTGGGAAATTACGGCTAATTTACCTATTAACGCTGATGTAAATCGTCGTTTTAGTACTGCTCTCTCAGTAGGATTAGGATTTCAGGCCCCAGTACGATCATATAGTTTACCAAGAGAAGAAGGGGTATTGGGTTCCTATGTTCAAGCATCAAATATAGAATTGGGACCATATATTCAATATGGAATATTAGACAATAGTATATTGTTGCGATTACAAGGAGGTTATTCTACTGCGCCTTATGAAGTGTTTGCAGAAGATGACACGCTCCCAATTCGACTTTCGGCTTTTGAGTTTGGGGATGACCGTAATTTGATCAACCCAGAAATGAATGGTAATTTATTTTTAAGAATAGGAGCAATCTATCGTTTTCATATAACAGACAAGAACAATTAAAAGTTAGAAGTTTTAAGGCCTGATTTTGAAACCGCTCTTAAGAAATACAATTTATTGTTTTTGATTAAGTTAAAAACTTATTTTTTTTTCTGGTAAAATTTAATTCCTTTGCCATCGGAAAAAAAAGAAACTATTGGATATTCAGGAAAAAGAACAAATTAAAGTTTATACGCGTTATAATTTTTTTAATAAAACGTATTGTGTTTTCAGAGGAGCAAGTTTAAGAGAAATATCAAGAAGAAAACCGAACTACAGGAGTGAATCTGGAAGTACTTATTATTACACAAAATTAGGAGTGTATAGATTGTCAAATCACTGGGGAAGAGCGGCAAAATGCCAATGGCGTTTGGTTTCTGATTTTGCTGCAGAAATAGATGATTTACGATTAGGATATGCTGATTGGACTGATTTTAGAGAAAACCTAGATCCCGATGTGGATGCATATTACATTTCTGTCGATTTTGAGACCAAAAAAGTAAGTTATATGCACAAAGATAACCCTGGGTACAATCAAATAGCAGTAATACGATCTGCGGATGCCACACGTAGGCTAATCAAACAAATAAAAAATTTACTAGATACTCATAAATGGGCAAAGTATTATGACTACGAAGATCTAGAAGAATTTCGCGAAGAAGTAGTAACGCGATTGATCAATAGCGATATATCATTAAATGACTTAAGAAAAGAGTTGGCTGAGTGATACCAGTAAATTTTTATTAATAAGCAGTATACTCATTTGTAGTTGTTCATTTTGAGTCGGTTAGTGTGTGTAGTGTTGATTTAGGTTATAATAAAGTCTAAGGTTGGTATGATGAATACTTTTATCTTTAAAATAATTTAGTATCTTTTCGATACTGTTATTAACCAATATAATTTCAATCTTAGACCTATTAAATGGAAATTTTTTCATCCTACAATGTTATCATCGGTATTTCGCTTACGATCATTTTATCTTTTATTTTTAATGGTATTGCAAAAAGAACCAATATACCAGCTGTTTTACTTTTAATAGTATTGGGTATTGTTCTTCAATACATTCTTAAAGCTTTTGCTGGTGACTCTATTGATTTTTTTCCGATGCTAGAAGTGCTTGGGATCGTAGGTTTGATAATGATAGTACTAGAGGCTGCACTAGAGTTAAAACTTAAAAGTGATAAACTCTTACCTATTATGAAAGCATTAGCAATTGCATTAATAGGGTTGGTAGCGTCTACATTTATCGCCGCAGTTATTCTGAAAGCTCTTGTTTCGGGAATGACTATGCAGACAGCCTGGCTATATGCAACACCTTTATCAATTTTATCTAGCGCAATTATAATTCCTAGTGTTTCTTCACTTTCGGATATTAAAAAGGAATTTCATATATACGAAAGTACCTTTTCTGATATCTTAGGAATTATGCTTTTCTATTTTCTTACAGGCAGATTAAATCCGGCAGAAGATGCAGGGGTAGGAGGTTTTTTTATTAATTTGATAATAACTGTAATAATATCATTAATAGCTAGTTATGCAATTATTTTGATTTTTCAGAAAATTAAAAGTCAAGTAAAACTGTTTTTACTTATTGCGGTACTTTTATTATTATATGCATTAGGGAAAAAAATGCATTTGTCTTCTCTTATTATTATATTAATTTTTGGATTAGTGATTGCTAATATGAAATTGTTTTTTCAAGGCAAGCTAAAAGGATACCTTGATTTTGACAAAGCAAAATCAATTTATCATGAGTTACATGTTATTACGGCAGAAACTGCATTTGTTGTTCGAACTTTGTTTTTTGTAATTTTCGGAATTACTATTGTCTTATCCTCTTTGTTAAGTCTAAAAGTTACATTAATAAGCCTTTTGATATTAATTTCTATATATGGTATTAGATATGGATTACTTAGGGTTTTTATGGGAAAAGATATCTCGCCACAAGTTTTTATAGCTCCTCGAGGGTTAATTACTGTATTATTGTTCTATGCAATTCCTGAAGAAGCAATAGTAGAAGGTTTTGAACCTGGAATACTTTTATTTGTGATTATAGGAACAAGTTTAATTATGACAGGAGGTATGATTCGTGATAAAAAACTAAATCCTATTAAAAAGATTGAAGAATCTCCCGAAGACTCTATGCACGAAGCAGAATACTTTATTAATAATACTACTGATTTAAGTGAGATAGATGACTCATTATCAAATGATGATTCCTTACAGTAAGATATATTAATAGATATAGCGTTTAAATTATATCCCAAAATTAATGATTTCACTGTGTTTGTACTTTTTTTGATTAGTTTAATCATAAAATATGGGCATTAAAATTATAAATTATTAGATTTAAATCTCAAAAATTAATAAGGTTGTAAGTATTGATTTTTTTTTGATCTTTTTGTAATAAAACAGCCTCTTTTTATTCTGTTTTTTATAGTTTTAAGTAAATTTTTGAAAACAATAATAACACTAAAAATAAGAGGTGGCTTTTAAATGAATATTCTTCACATAAGTTTCGAATGCTATCCCATTGCAAAGGTTGGTGGGCTTGCTGATGTTGTTAGTGCGTTACCCAAATATCAAAATACGCACACTACAGACACTAGCGTTATTATTCCGTTCTACAAAAATGAATTTACCAAAGGTGCAATATACGAGTCAGTACATAAAAGTACCGTGTTCATGAGGGATACTGATTATTCTTATTCTGTTGAGAAGGTTAACAGTCCTGATTTGGGATTTACAACATATTTGGTGTATGTCGAAGGTCTTTTGGATCGGCCTAATGTCTATAATTATGAAGATGATGCAGAAAGGTCTATTATTTTTCAATTGGTAGTATTAGATTGGTTGAATACGAAGGCTGGTATTCCAGATATTATTCATTGTCACGATCACCATACGGGTTTGATCCCTTTTTTAATGGCGCATGGCGATCCATATACACAACTTAGAGATATTCCGACAGTGTTGACAATTCATAATGCACAATACCAAGGAAAGCTTTCATATGATAAATTAGGTTGTTTACCATCTTTTGATAAAAATAAAATTGGGTTATTGGATTGGGACCAGCTTATAAATCCTCTTGCATCTGCAATTAAATGTGCATCTAGAGTTACCGCGGTTTCTAAAAGTTATATGTTAGAGCTTCAAGAACGGGCTAATGGACTAGAAGGTTTATTAAGACAAGAGAAAGATAAGTGTGTAGGGATACTTAATGGTATTGATTTGGATACCTGGAATACCGAAACTGACCCTATGGTAATACAAAATTATAAAATATCTAATGTCGTTTCTGGAAGAAAAGAAAATAAGAAGTGGTTATGCGATAATTTTGGTTTTGATATTAATAAGCCCCTCTTTGGGTTTATAGGAAGATTGGTAGGAGAGAAAGGAGCAGATTTATTACCCGAAATAGTTCAGGAAGCATATGATGTCAATCATATCGATGCCAGTCTTTTAATTTTAGGTTCTGGAAATAAGGATACCGAAGAACGATTAACTTTATTGAAAGAAAAATATTCTGGACTATATAATACCTTCATAGGATACGATGAAAAATTGTCTCATATCGTTTATGCGGGTGCAGATTTTTTATTAATGCCATCTCGTGTAGAACCATGTGGTCTTAATCAAATGTACGCCTTAAGATACGGTTCTATACCTATAGTAAGAAGAACAGGAGGGCTAAGAGATACTGTAATTGATATTGGTGATAATGGTTTTGGAATTTGTCATGATCAAGCTTCTGTATGGGATGTATGTTACTCTATGAAGAGGGCAGTATCGTTATACGAAGATCAAGGAAAATATAGGGAAATACAGAAACAAATAATGGAAATAGATCATTCATGGGAACGATCAGCAAAGGAATACAAACGTATATATGAACTTCTAATACCAAACTAAATGATCAACAAAAAAGTTCTTGCCATTATTTTGGGCGGTGGTCAAGGAACAAGGTTATCCCCACTTACGGATCGGCGATCCAAACCAGCAGTATCAATTGCAGGAAAATATCGATTAGTTGATATTCCTATCTCTAATTGTATTCACTGTGATATTAAACGTATGTTTGTTCTTACGCAATTTAATTCTGCATCCTTAAACAGGCATATAAAAAACACCTATAGATTTAGTTCCTTTAGTAATGCTTTTGTTGATATATTGGCAGCAGAACAAACTCCCGATAATAAAACATGGTATCAAGGTACTGCAGATGCTGTGAGACAATCAATGCATCATCTATTAAATCATGAATTCGAATATGCATTAATTCTCTCGGGGGATCAATTGTATCAAATGGATTTTAATGAAATGCTAGATGAGCATATCCAAAAAGGAGCAGATATATCTGTAGCAACCATTCCTGTTAAACCAAAAGAAGCAACACAGTTTGGTATTCTTAAAACAGATGAAAAAAGCTTTATCTCTTCTTTTACAGAAAAACCAAGCCTCGATCGATTACCAGGATGGGAATCTGAAGTGAGCGAAGAAATGAAAAAAGAAAATAGAGAGTATCTTGCCTCTATGGGGATTTATATATTTAATAAGCAGTTACTAATTGATATACTCTCAAATCCAGATACCATTGATTTTGGAAAAGAGATAATACCGCAATCAATTGAGCAGCATAATGTTCTTGCTTATCAATATGAAGGGTATTGGGAGGATATAGGAAATGTTGCAGCTTTTTTTGATGCAAATATTAGCTTAACAGATGATATTCCAAAATTTGACCTGTTTAATACCAGTAGTACGGTCCTAACGAGACCAAGGATTCTACCTCCTTCAAAAATATCAGGTACAGCTCTTGATAAATCTATGATAGCAGAAGGATGTATTATTAATGCTAAAGAGATATTTCGCTCCGTTATTGGTATACGTTCAAGAATTGGAACAGATACTGTAATAAAAAACACCTATATGATTGGTAGTAATTCATATCAGGATATAGATGAATTAGCAAATGATCAATCCAAGGGTATTCCATCTTTTGGTGTTGGAGATCGATGTTTTATAAATAATACGATCATTGACAAGGATGCCAGAATCGGAAATGATGTATATATTAATGGTGGTTCGGATCTTCAGGATTGTGACCATGATTCCTATGTTGTTAAAGAAGGAATTGTAGTAATCAAAAGAAATGCAATTATACCTGATGGTTTTAGATTAGATGCAGTTGCGTTAAATGTTGATTAAAATATTTAGTAAGAAGATAACATACTAGAGTTTTAAACTATATAGGGGATCAGACTGATTTTTTTGACTGTTATTAATGTAATATGGTCAACTCATTTCAGTCTGATTTTTTTGTTTTTAAAGATCTAATTTTAATGAATGAGCTTGTGATTTATTCGAACTTTGATATAATACATTCTAAATTTCCTTTGTGATGAGGATAAAAAAGTATCTTTGCACAAAAAACAGAATATGCTTAAGTTAGGTGTTTACAATACCTTAGAGGTTGTAAGAGAAAGAGAACAAGGTGTTTACCTTTGCGATGACGATGGAGATGAAGTATTACTGCCAAATAAATACGTTCCCGATGAATTTAAAATTAGGGATCTTATAAAGGTATTTGTTTATTTAGATAGTTCAGAACGTATTGTAGCAACCACCTTAGAACCTTATGCAGTCGTAAATTCTTTTGCCTATCTCAAGTGTACAAGTGTTTCGGGTATTGGGGCGTTTTTGGACTGGGGATTAGAAAAAGATCTTTTTGTTCCGTTCAAGGAGCAGGCATCAAAAATGAGAGTAGGTAGTTGGTATCTTGTCTATGTTTATCTAGATAAGGAGACTAATAGATTATTGGCATCAAGTAAGACCAATTCGTTTTTAGATAATTCATTAGTATTATTGTCATCTTATGATGAAGTAGATCTTATTGCATCGCATCCTTCACCTCAAGGGTGGAATATGATTGTGAATCAAAAACATTTGGGATTGGTATATGCAGATGAGATATTTCAAAAAATAAACCCAGGAGATCAGCTTAAAGGGTTTATTAAAAAAATTCGCCCTGATGGTAAAATTGATCTTACGTTACAGCGACATGGTTTTAGAGGGATAGAACCAAATGCTGATCAGGTTTTAAAAGAACTGGTTTCTAGCGGCGGTTTTATTAACCTTAATGATAAATCTGATCCAGAGGATATTAAGGAAGTTTTTCAACTTAGTAAAAAAAGTTTTAAAAAGGCAATAGGAGCTTTATATAAAGCAAGAAAAATAAGTATTGAAAGCGATGGTATTCGCCTTTTAGATTGATTTTTTTAAGTACATTTAAACGCAATATTCTTGAAATAGACGCATCAAAAAATAGATTTTTTTACAAATACTTTTCTAGAAGCGTCTTGTAGAATATCTGTTTCTGTTATTTTGATAGTATAAAAACTCTGTATACAAACTAGCATCTTTGTAGGCGGTGTTTTTTACAGAATAGTTACTTTTTCTATTTAAATTATAGTCATTCCCAGATATAGTAAAACCTGAAGCCTTCCTTGATTTTGATAAAGAAAGCGTATAGTTTTTTTGAATAGTGTGGTTGTTTGATGTTTCTATGTACATCGTATTCTTTTTTCTAAGAGAGGTTTGCCTAAGGTCAATGGCTAGATTCACTTCGAGTAGCTGATATTTTTCAGTGTCAAATTTTGTGCTTTTTGTCATTAAAGGCATATTCAATTCTTCAACATCAATAGCGAATATATGTAGCTCATTTTCTTGGCCGCATACCATGAAGCTAATACATACAAAACAGGCAAGTAAAACACGTTTCATCGCACAAATATATATGTATTGAACCGATAATTGTTGAATAGTAGTAAGAATGTCCAAACTTTTTGCTTTTCATCGATAAAAACAAGAACCATATAAATGTCATATGTAGCTTAATATGTATTAAAGTATTATTTTTGATTGTTCATAAAAAACTAAAAAATGAGTTCAATAGACTGGGTAACCGTAAAAGAATATCAAGATATAACTTACAAAAAATCAAACGGCATTGCTAGAATAGCATTTAATAGGCCTAATGTGCGTAACGCATTTAGACCGAATACGACGAGTGAGCTTTATGATGCTTTTTATGATGCTCAAGAAGATACTTCTATTGGCGTAGTTTTATTATCTGCAGAGGGACCATCAACAAAGGACGGTGTATTTAGTTTTTGTAGCGGCGGAGATCAAAAGGCGAGAGGACATCAAGGATATGTGGGTGATGATGGGAGACATAGATTAAATATCCTCGAGGTACAACGTCTTATTAGATTTATGCCAAAGGTAGTCATTGCAGTGGTTCCCGGATGGGCAGTAGGAGGAGGGCATAGTCTTCATGTTGTTTGTGATCTCACGTTGGCAAGTAAAGAACATGCTATTTTTAAACAAACAGATGCTGATGTAACTAGTTTTGATGGAGGATATGGATCAGCGTATCTGGCAAAAATGGTAGGACAAAAAAAAGCACGCGAAATTTTCTTTCTAGGAAGAAATTATTCTGCTCAAGAAGCATATGAAATGGGAATGGTTAATGCAGTAATTCCTCATAATGAATTAGAAGATACAGCGTACCAATGGGGACAAGAAATATTAGAAAAATCCCCCACTTCAATTAAGATGCTAAAGTTTGCAATGAACCTTACAGATGATGGTATGGTGGGTCAACAAGTATTTGCAGGAGAAGCAACAAGACTTGCATATATGACAGAAGAGGCAAAAGAAGGTAGGAACGCATTTCTTGAAAAACGAAAGCCAGATTTCAAAAATATTAAATGGATTCCATAATTTTTAGTATCTTAAAGCTAAGATAACAACGTATGAATAAAAAAGAAGAAGAACTTTTATCGATGCATTATCAGATGGAAAAGACTGATATAAAGCAGCAACGAATGGATGATCGCCTGATGTCAATGGCCGATGATTTGAGAAAAAGTAAAAGGATTCGTAATTTTTATTTCATTTTTATACTTATATTAATGTTGTTATTAACAGCAGGGACCTTGTATGTTACCCTAAACTGGCAAAAAGATTCTGGAGTAAGTAATCAGTCAGAACAACCGGATGATGTACAAAGGTTAATTCTTTTGAATGACTCATTACGTGCTCAAATTACTGAATTAAAAGGGTATGTATATGGTGGTATAGATACTTTAGGTCTGAAAAATGGTGATTCTACTCACTTTAACAATAGAATGGGACATCTTTTTTCTTCTGATTCTGTTGCTGATAATTCGAAGAAGAAAAAGTATGAAAAGACTTATTGCTATATTAATAAAGCCTACGAAAGTAATGATGTTATTTTTATAGAAGCAGATATTATTGAGTATTATGAAGGTAAAAAAGCGGTCAAAAAGGCTAGAGAATATGGTGAGGCAGAGTATGATGTAGACAAAAATGGTGATACATTGTATTTTCTGTATAATAATTATTATATTCATAACCAGAGTCCTAAGGGTGTAATACTTGAGCTTGATGATAGGGCTAGAGTGAAAACTGATAATATTAATCAGATTTCTAATAGTTTTTCTTTGAAAGCTTTTAAAAAGGTACTTATTGACAAACCCATCTTGGTTTTAGAAATCGATGACGGAATAGTATATAAAATTACAGAACAGAAACTGCCGTAATCACAAAGCCATTGTTTGGATGCGTTATATTTTTTAGAATAGAACACTTACCCCAAAAATAGCGAATAATGAAAGTCATTAAAGATGAGGACCTTCTATCATTGCATTATCAGATAGAAAAATCGGAAATCAAGCAGGTAAAACTTGAAAATCTTCTCAAGGATGAATCGAGTAAGCTTAAGACTGTTAAGAAGTCAAATAGACTTCTAGGGTCATTATTATTGTTTTTTTTCTTAATTACTGTTTTTTTAATCGCCAATGCTTTTTATTCTAGTAAATCTAGTGCTAATAAAGTAAATGATGGTATCATTGGTAAATTCAGCTTATTAGAAGATGAATTAGAGGATGTCAAAGAAAAATTTGAAACATTAAAAAATGAAAAGCAAGATATTCAGGAAATTAAAGATTTGTATCTCTACAGAAGTTTGATTAAAAAAGACACGGTATATTCTGTTCAACTAAGAACATTAGGGCAAAATGGTATATCGGCAATTTCAGAAAAATTCACTAATGCATTAATTTACAGTGATACAGCGTTTTATAAAATGAGTTTAGGGGTGTTTGAGACATTGCCAGAGGCCCAAGAGTTTAGAAAAGCATTAATCGCATCTGGTGGATTTAGTAAACGAATTTTTGTAATTTCATACCTTGACGGAAAACGTCTCAAGATTGAAAACTTTCAATAAAAGAATATAATTATCTTAATTTCGGATATTTTTCTGGATCTGATTCATGCATGATCTCATATGTCTTTTCAAAAATATCTTCTGCAGAAGGCTTACTAAAGTAATCTCCATCAGTTCCAAAAGCAGGTCTATGTGCTTGTGCTGATAATGTTTGCGGATTACTGTCTAAATATTGATATATATTCTGCTCATCAAGAACTTTGTGTAAAATATATCCAGTAGCACCACCTGGGACATCCTCATCAATTATTAGTAATCGATTGGTTTTTTTGACACTTTTTTTGATCTCATGATCAAGATCAAATGGGATTAATGATTGTATATCAATAACTTCTGCATGTATTCCTGAAGCTAATAATTCTTTCGCAGCTTGTTCTACTAATCGTAGGGTAGACCCATAGGATACTAGTGTTATATCTGATCCTTCTATAATAGTCTCTGCAATACCAATTGGTGTTCGAATCTCAGATAAATTAGAAGGCATTTTTTCCTTTAGTCTATAACCATTAAGACATTCGACGACAATTGCTGGTTCATCACTATCCATCAGACTATTATAAAACCCTGCGGCTTTGGTCATATTTCTTGGAACTAGTATATGAATACCTCTTAGTAAGTGAATAAGACCGCCCATTTGGGATCCTGAATGCCATATTCCTTCTAGTCGGTGTCCTCTCGTTCTTATAATTAGAGGAGCTTTTTGTCGCGCAAAGGTTCTATATCTTAAAGTGGCTAGGTCATCACTTAGACCTTGTATACAATATAATATATAGTCAAGATATTGAATTTCGGCAATAGGCCTAAGACCTCTTAAAGCCATACCAATCCCTTGTCCTATAATAGTTGCTTCACGAATACCCGTATCGCAAACTCTTATTTCTCCAAATTTTTCTTGTAATCCTTCGAGTCCTTGGTTAACGTCTCCGATTTTTCCGCTGTCCTCTCCAAATATTAGAGCTTCAGGAATCTTATCAAATAATTTTTCGAAATTATCTCTTAGAATCACTCGTGCATCAACCAATTCTGAATGCTCATCAAAAATAGGTTTCACTTCTTCAATATGAGTAACACCAGACTCGTACTCACTATATAAATGGTCACTATATTTAGGTTTGATAGATAAAGAGTATGTATTTACCCATTGCTGTAGTGCCAGTTTTTCTGGAAAATTCTCTTTAGTAATATATCTCAGTGCTTTTCTTGTGGATTCAAGAATATCCTTTCGGGTTGGTTCTTCTTTAGCTATTAGATTGGTAATTAAAGGAGCAATAAAATTCTTATTTTCACTTTTACGTTCAACTGCTCTTAATAAGGCGATTCCTTCTTTTTGTTCGGATATAATTTCTGATATAAAATCATTCCAAGCAATATTTTTACCTTTTCTTACTTCTTGTTTTGCATTTTTTTCGATAGCAAGAAGTTCTTCTGCTGTAGCTATATTATGATCTATAATCCATTCTTTGAATTTTTTATTACAATCATATTCACGCTCCCAGTTTAGCCGTTCTTCACTCTTATATCTTTCGTGAGATCCTGATGTCGAATGTCCTTGTGGTTGCGTTAATTCTTTAACATGAATAATTACAGGGATATGATTGATACGCGCAAGTTTTTCTGCAGTTTCATAGGCATCCATAAGGGCAGGATAATCCCATCCGTTTACTTTTATGAGTTCATATCCATCATGTTTCTCATCGCGGCGAAACCCTTCAAGAATTAGAGAAATATCTTCTTTTGTTGTTTGATGTTTTGCATGTACCGAGATACCATATTCATCATCCCATATGCTTATAACCATAGGTACTTGAAGAACACCGCCTGCATTTACAGTTTCCCAAAATAATCCTTCACTTGTACTTGCATTCCCTATAGTACCCCAAGCAACTTCGTTTCCTTTGATAGAAAAATTAGTGTTGTTTTGTACACTTTTTTCATTACGATATACTTTTGATGCTTGCGCCAGTCCTAATAGTCTAGCCATTTGACCCGCAGTAGGAGAAATATCTGAACTAGAATTTTTTTGTTGTGTTAGATTTTTCCAGGTGCCGTCCTCGTTTAAACTATGAGTAGAGAAGTGACCACCCATTTGTCTTCCTGCGGCATATGGTTCTTTATCGATATCTGTATGAGCATATAACCCTGCAAAAAATTGCTCGATAGAATACTCATCAATGGCCATCATAAATGTCTGATCACGATAATATCCAGATCTAAAGTCTCCATTACGAAAAACTCTAGCCATAGCTAGTTGTGGAAGCTCTTTTCCTCCTCCAAAAATTCCAAACTTCGACTTTCCTGTTAATACTTCACGTCTTCCTAATAGACTACATTCCCTACTTATTAATGCTATGGTATAGTCATTAAGTATTTGATCTCTATATTCTTCGAATGAAATATTAGATAAAGTGAGGGTATCAATCTGCATGTGAACTATGTTTATCGGTTTGCAAATTTAGTTAAAATACGTGTCATTTGCAAGTTAGAGTTTCTTGTTTTTTTTAAATATAATTCAGTTTTAAGGGCATTTTGTTATTAAATAACTTCTTTTGGAGATTTTTTTATGGATTGGTTAACAAATATTCAAAATTTTCACATTTAAAAAAAATAGATCATTTATTAATACCATTCTCGGGTAAAAAGACTAATTAATGTCTTGGGACTCAGCGTAATCATAAATCGTATTTGTTGCCCGTAATTTGGTTTACTCATCTCCCAACCATTATTAGAAACTACAGGAAAAAATAATTCAAAATAATCTGCAACAAGACTTAATCGTATTCCTGAATCATATACAAATTTGGCCGAAGTGCCTTTTGATTTTAATGCACCAATATCGCCATATACGTATACCCAATTCCAGATATTAGTATTTGCATTAAATGTGGTAATCCATTGATTTGCAAAAGGGTATTCGAGTTGAGACTTAAATCCTCCTTCTGCCAAAATGATCTGTTGACTTACTAAACCAGTATCTTCACTACGTCCTAGATAACTATAGTCAAATAGGTAATCTGTAGGTCTATCAAGAGCAAAACTGAAAAAATCACCGTCTTTTTGAGTGTTATTAAAAAGAAAAGTACCTGCAAATAGTCTAAGGTTTAGTTGACGATTATTAAGAAATAATTTTCGATAATTTATGGTAGTCGATATTTTACTAAAGTTTTGTGAGAGTTGATAATCCATACTATATCCGAGAAAATTAATCAAATTAAAATCTGAATATCTGTACCTGGCATTAAAGACATTATAATCTGGAGTCGCAAGAGGAATCTCGTCATCTTTGTCTCTAAAAACGTTAATGTTCCTAATAGTAAAATTTTGTCGTTGATTCGATCGCAGGTCACTGGGTCTAAAAAGAAAACTAACTGATGATGAAAAACGTCTAAATAATAATTCAGGAGCATAACTAAACATACTTCCATTGGTAATATATCGTATTTGATATAATCCATCATTAGCTACTTCATCTCTATAAATCAAGGAGTATGATCCTAATAATGTTTTAGATTTGAGTCCATAAGCTGGCGCAATTCGATACTCAAAATTCTTTTTTATAAAAGAGCTATTATAAAATTTTGACGCAATAGTAAAACCATCATAAACATTAAACTCAAACTCTGGAATAAAAAATATTTGATTTGATTTTGGATCTTCTACGTCCTGAAAAAACCTGAACTGAAAAGGCTTGTTAAAAATCCATTTTAGATTTTTATAATTATTTCGTCGATTTACTTCAGGGATATTTTGATCGTAGTCTAAAACTATTTTGGTAATGTCGTCATTCGAAATTTTTACTTTTTTGGTGCCATCAACTCCCATTACCCATGTCTTTGAGACGACATCTTTTTTTCTCAATCCATACAATGAAATAGGAACATTAGTATTGTTCTTATTTTTTATTTTTATTTCAAGTGAATCTTTTCGTTTCTTAACGGACTTAATTTTAAAATCTATATTCTTGTTGGTTTTGATATAGTCCTCAAAAAACCATGATACGTCTTTCTTTGATAGATTTGTGAGTATTTGTCGAAATTCTTCGGATCCTGTGTGTTGTAATACGTTTTGGCTATAAAATTCTTGAATACTTTGATTGACTATATTGTCGTCCCCCAAATAGTCTTCTAAATATTTAAGTCCAACACCGGCTTTGTATGCATTTGCAATATTTTGATTAAATTTTACTAATTCATCTTGTGGAGTATCTAATGATTGATCAAGAAATAATCTCATCATATTTTTATAAGCAAGATAGTACTGATCATTAAAATCTAATTTTGCCAAATGAAACCAACGTATACCTATAACTTTACTCAACTTACCGATAATTTTCATATCGGGATAATGTTGTTGGGTATAATCCATTATCAAATGAATGTGTATGGCATCTTTTATCCAAGCGTCATACCTTGGGTTAACCAATAGCGTCCTTCTTAGATACTTTTCTGTTATGGATTTTAATTGTTTTATTTCATATTGAAACCCATCAGGAAAAGGCCTTACAATATCGGGCAATTGATTTAGACCATATACAGGATTGTTTTTATAATCATTCTCAGAAACAACAATTTTATCAAAAGGATAAGGGCCTAAACGTTTCTGTAAAAAACTTAAAATTCGATCTATAGTCACAGATTTCATTTTAGGCATTAATTCATCATCATCAACGCTACTTACAAACTGAATCCCGTTAGACGGAAAATCATAAAAACTTGATTCTTTTTCTATATACAGCTTGACTTCATTTCTTTTATTGCCATATAATTGAATTGTTTTAGTAAGGTCATTTTCTGATAAGAGGAGTGATTCCTGTTGTAATTCACTCGTTACTTCATAATCTGTAGGTAGCGTTAGGTTTATTTGATAATTGCCTAAAGGAGCATAAAAATCATCAAGGTTTTTATGACTATATATGTTCCATGTGGTATCATATACCGCAGGGACTATATACCAATGTTTTAGGCTAAAATTTTTGTTATTATGATACCCGTATCGTGTAAATTTGGCATTTGGGATTTTTACTTTGTATGTTAATATAAAAGTCTGTTGTTGCCCGGGATAAATAGGAGAGGGACTATCTACCCATAAGATATCTTGTATACCCTCATGTCTTCCCCATGTTAGTGGCGCCGAATTTTGATCCGATATATTTTGTATGGTAGTGCTCCCACGATCAATTTCCTTTGCAAAATAAAATTTCTTTAAAAAGTCTTCAGAAAATCGTTTACCTAGTGGAGTCGTTTTGTCAGAAAAACCATTTGCCCAATCATGAAAAAATATTTTATTAAGTATATCATTTGATGAGTTTTTGAATACTATTTCTTGCTTTATGGTCAGTGTTTTTTGTTCACTATCCAAAACCGCATTAATAGTAATATCATGTTGAGCCGAAGTTTTTGTAAGTATAAAAAAAACAATTACAAAATGATATAGTTTTAAAGTCCTCAATTTTTATACAATGTTAAAATCACTTTTCAAATGGTTAAATATTTTATATATCCTTTCCAAACTAAGTAACTGATTTAATAATAAGATGTTTCAGAAATTAGGGCTTAAATTATATTCTCCATAGAATTTGTCCAAAATTTGAATCACTTCTTGCGGAGTGTCTACAACATGAATAAGATCTAAATCTTGAGGGCTTATATTTTCGAATTTTTCTAATAATATTGTTTTTACCCAGTCCATTAGTCCTCCCCAAAATTCAGTACTTACTAATATTATAGGAAATTTTGCTATTTTTTTTGTTTGTATGAGAGTCATTGCTTCAAACAACTCATCTAGAGTACCAAATCCACCAGGCATTACAACAAATCCTTGTGAGTATTTTACAAACATTACTTTGCGAACAAAGAAATAATCAAAATCCAGACTTTTATCACTATCTATATAAGGATTGTCATGTTGTTCAAACGGAAGGTCAATGTTTAATCCTACAGAAGTACCTCCGCCTAGATGTGCTCCTTTATTACCTGCTTCCATAATTCCTGGACCACCACCGGTAATAACTCCATAGCCATTGTTTACAATTTCATGAGCGATTTCTGTAGCTAATTTGTAATATTTATTATCTGTTTTGGTTCGTGCAGATCCGAATATCGATACACACGGTCCAATTTTACTCATTTTTTCAAATCCATTGACAAATTCTCCCATTATCTTGAAGATTGCCCATGAGTCGTTTGTTTTTATTTCATTCCAGCCTTTATGGTGTTGTTCTTTTCTCATAATAAATGACTAATTCTTTTTAATTATATGCTTAGTTCCTTTTTTAGAAACTTTGCTGTGTAACTTTTTTTATTTTTTATAATCTCTTCGGGGGTACCTTTGGCAACGATTTTACCACCATTTTTTCCCCCTTCATATCCAATATCAACAATATAATCTGCCATTTTTATGACATCCATATTGTGTTCGATAATTAATACAGTATTCCCTTTGTTAACAAGTGTGTTTAGTACGTCCATAAGAACACGAATATCCTCAAAATGTAATCCTGTTGTAGGTTCGTCTAATATATAAAATGTATTACCAGTATCTCTTTTTGACAATTCTGTTGCTAATTTGATGCGCTGTGCCTCTCCTCCTGATAATGTAGTTGATTGTTGACCTAGGGTAATATATCCCAAACCAACATTCTGAATGGTTTTGAGTTTTCTGAAAATTTTAGGTACGTGCTCAAAGAACATACAGGATTCATTTATTGTCATTTCTAAGACGTCTGCAATAGACTTTCCTTTGTATCTAATTTCTAGTGTTTCTCTGTTAAAACGTTTTCCTTGGCAGGTTTCACATTCTACGTATACGTCTGGTAAGAAATTCATTTCTATAACACGCAATCCACCACCTTTACATGTTTCACATCTACCACCCTGGACATTAAAACTAAAACGCCCCGGTTTATAGCCTCGTATCATTGCCTCTGGGGTTTTTGCAAATAGACTCCGAATTTCAGAAAAAACGCCTGTGTATGTAGCAGGGTTAGATCTAGGAGTACGCCCAATAGGAGACTGGTTGATATCAATTACTTTATCTAAATGTTCGAGCCCTTTGATACTTTTGTAGGGCATGGGTTTTTTTACACCATTAAAATAATATGCATTTAGAATTGGATATAAGGTTTCGTTAATAAGAGTTGATTTTCCACTGCCAGAGACACCCGTTATGGCTACCATTTTTCCTAAAGGAATGTCTATAGATACATTTTTTAAATTATTTCCAGTGGCTCCTTTTAATGAAATGGTTTTTCCGTTGCCTTCTCTTCTTTGTTCAGGAATCGCAATTTTCTTTTTTCCGCTCAAATAATCTGCGGTAAGTGTATTGTGCTTTTGTAATTCTTCAGGAGTTCCTTCGCTAATAATTTCTCCTCCATGTTTTCCTGCTAATGGACCAATATCAATAACATGATCAGCACGTTCTATCATGTCTTTATCATGTTCTACTACGATCACAGAGTTGCCAATATCTCGTAATTGTACTAGTGAGTTTATAAGTTTTTCATTATCTCTTTGATGTAATCCAATACTTGGTTCATCAAGAATATAAAGTACTCCTACTAATTGCGACCCAATCTGCGTTGCTAATCGGATTCTTTGTGCTTCTCCTCCCGATAAGGATTTACTACTTCTATTTAGTGATAAATAGGTGAGGCCTACATCAATCAAAAATTGCAGTCGCGTATTAATTTCTTTTATTACTTCGCTAGAAATTTTATTCTGACGCTCGGTTAATTGTTCTGGTAATATTTTACACCATTCGGATAGCTCGATAATATCCATTGCCGCTAATTCGGCTATATTTTTTTTATTAACCTTGAAGTATAATGACTCTTTTCGCAATCTTGATCCCTGACATTCTGTACATTGAATGTTATCCATGAATTCTAAAGCCCATCTTTTTAATGATGTAGAATCATTATTTTTGTATGTGCTATCTATGAATGTAGCAATTCCTTCAAAATCAATTTTGTACTCTCTAGTTACACCCAGTGTTTTACTGTTGATTTGAAATTTTTCTTTTCCTCCGTAAAGGATAATTTGCATTGCTTCTTGAGGGATGTTTTCAATGGGGTCACTAAGTTTAAAATCAAATCGTTGTGCAATGAGTTCTAATTGCTTAAAAATCCAATTATTCTTTTGTGGCCCTTGTGGCGCTAAACCACCATTTTTTATAGATTTAGAGGTGTCAGGAATTATTTTCTTTTCATTTACTTCATAAAGTGTTCCTATACCATTACAATTAGGGCATGCTCCCTTTGGCGAATTAAATGAAAAATTATTCGGTTCGGGGTTGGGATATGAAATTCCGCTTGACGGGCACATCAAATTTCGACTAAAAAAGCGCGCCTCTTTTGATCCCTGCTCAATAACCATTAATACATCATCACCATGATACATAGCTGTATTAATCGTTTCCATTAAACGCTTTGAATTAATTTGATCTTGCGTTACTAATAATCTATCGATAACGATCTCAATATCATGAGTTTTATATCGATCAAGCTTCATACCCTTGGTAATATCTTTAATTTCTCCATTGGTACGAACTTTTACAAATCCTTGCTTAGCAATTTGCTCAAAAAGTTCTCTGTAATGTCCTTTTCGGGACCGTATTACAGGGGCTAGAATGTTTATTTTTTTTCCTTCGAAATCTTTTAGGATGAGATTTTGTATTTGCTCATCACTATAGCTTACCATTTTTTCTCCGGTATTATAGCTGTAGGCATCGCTACCTCTAGAATATAATAGTCTTAAAAAATCGTAAATCTCTGTTATTGTGCCTACTGTACTACGAGGGCTTTTACTGGTTGTTTTTTGCTCTATGGCAATCACAGGAGACAATCCATCAATTTTGTCAACATCGGGTCGTTCTAACCCTCCTAAGAACTGACGCGCATAGGCAGAAAATGTTTCTATATATCGTCTTTGCCCTTCGGCATAGATGGTGTCAAAAGCTAATGAAGATTTTCCCGAACCTGATAGTCCGGTTATAACTACGAGTTTTTCTCGGGGTATAGTTACATCAATATCTTTTAGATTGTGAACACGTGCTCCTAAAACTTCTATGTGGTCTTGTGATCCAGTCATATTTTTTTTGCCAAGATTGCAAATGTAGTTAATTGACCTCGTTTTGAGAAATAGAAGAGTTTCAGTTTTGTTAAGTGCATACTAATTTTGTAATATGTTTTCAAATAATAGGTATTGTTATTACATTAGATAAAAAAATTAAAGATATGATTTTAGGCATAGGTTCAAGAATAAAACATTCAGAATTTGGATTGGGTGTGGTAACCAATGTAACTTCAAAAATGTATTGGGTAACTTTTATTGATAATGGATTAGAGACTATTGATATTGAAGATGACTTTGAGGTTATTGATGGTGTAGAAGATGAAGTAGATACCGTTAGTTTTTATGAGGTAGAGAAGACGTTTAGAGAGCTTTTAAAGCGATATAGTGATGTCTCAGAAATTGTTCCTATAGCAGATAAATGGAAAGGAGGTGTACTTAGTATGCAACCAGCAGATCAGAACTTGACTTCAAAAGAAGTGCCTATCGATACTTTTTTTCATAAAATTGTAATGGTACGTGATCGTATTCGCGTAATGGAGCAAAAAATAAATAGTTCCTCTCTGGATGATCAAGATAAAATTGATTTGCAGCAATATATTACTCGCATTTATGGTAGTTTAACCACATTTAATGTCCTGTTTAAAAATAAGTCACAACAATTTACAGGAAGTAGTAGTAAAAAATAAAGATCATACTTATTTTATACACTAATATCTACTTTATCGTATAAACTACAAAAATATTAATTAGACCAGGTTTTTAAATTAGAAATTGGAATTCCGAAACCAAGAAGTTTGTGTTGCTGAGATATATAGGCGCCACTTTGTGTTGTTGTCCAATTTTCCCAAGTGGCTTCGATACCTCCGATAGGAATAATTGAGACCCACATTTTATAGGTTAAAGGAAGGTGATTTTTATTCACTTTCCAGAGATAACTATCACCTGGTGTAGTGCCACCAGAAGCATATTTTACTAACAGAGCTTTGGTGTTATCTTCTAGTGTTACTATTTCGCGAGTAACTCCTTTATCAAATAATTTATGTGGGGCAACTACCCAAAAAGAATCATTATTAAAAAAGGCTAATGCCTTGGTAAGAAGTTTTTCTTTTTTACTTTTACTGATGGTGTTATTTTTTAGCCTGCTTTTAGAACTATCAATTAGGTTAAGATATGCAGTATGTTCATCCCATTGTACCGTAACGAGTCCTTGTTTTTTATCCCAGATATAGTGATGTTTGTTTCTAAAAGTCCATTGTATATAATCGGTTTGTATGAATGCTTCATGGCGCACTGCTTTTTGTATTTTTAGGGCAAAATTATCAGCTTCTTGCCCTGATTTTCCTTTAGGAAGTTTCTCATTCAAAGAAAAATACAGTGTTGCTATCGTGATGGAAGCTAGCACAATTATACTTATTACAAGTATTTTGAGTAATTTTAAGAGCTTTTTTTTCAATAGATTATGGATTAATGATGCCTTTTTACTTTTAAAAAGCTTTTTTGAAAAAAATTAACGTAGGATTTTTTAGTACATTGTCAAAATCAAATTTATTAAAAACAATTTTGAAAACTACTTTTATACCCAAAATATTTAATCTTTTCATCCTATTCTGTTTGTTGTATTGCTCTGCATATAGTCAAAACAAGAGTTTGGTTGATAGTCTTACTACTCGATTAAAAGTAGCAGAAGAGAGTGAGCATACTGCTATTTTAATTAATCTAGCAAAAGCTCATATTAATAATGATTACAAAAAGGCAATAAAGTATGCTAAGCAATCTATTAAATTGAGTGAGAATTATAAGGATTCTATTCAAATAGGAGTTGCAAATATTATTATTGGAGAGGCTTATATGACTTCTGGTGAGTTTACTTTCTCTAAAGAGCATTTTACTATAGCGAATGAATTGTTTTCTACCATAAAAAGTGATGAAAATGAGGCATGGTTATATGGGAGTATGGGAGACTTATATCTAAAGTGTCAAGAGAATGGCAAGGCTAAAGAGTGTTTTCTTAAAAGTCTTGAGATAGGTAAAAAAATAGGGAATCTTACTACCGTTACCTGGGCAATGAATAATTTGGTTTCTATCTATGCGTATAATGGAGAAAAGAAATTAGCAAAAAAAACAGCTTTGAAAGCCTTAGAGGTAGCATACGAATTAGGGGATGATAATTTGAAAATTAATCTTCATGTAAAAATAGGTAATCTATTAAAGAATCAGAGGAATATAGATGAAGCTAACATGCACTTTGATAAAGCCTTGGCCTTATCCAAAAAAAAACGTAATAATAGGGCTATTACACATATTTTGGTTGAGAGAGGAGTACTGTTTAATATGCATGATATGCATGAGGAAGCTATAAAGCAATATTTAGAGGCGCTGAGAATATGTCAAGAGCAAGGGTATTTGTTTACAAGCACCTATGTGTATGTTAATTTGGGTTTAAGTCATTTTGAGAAAGGGGATTATGATGTTGCCTTACGTTATTTTGATAAAGGTATTAAAGTTGCTGAAGAAATAGAAAATAACGACCGAGTAGCATCTATAAACATCTATGTAGCTGGTGTTCATGTAGAAAGAGGAGACTATAAAAAAGGGATTGAATTGTTATATAATAGTTTAATGTATTATGAACAAAAAGATGATAAGTCCTCATTAGTAGATCTATACATAAGTATTGGTGATGCCTTTTATCAATTTAATGAACTGGTGGCTGCAGAAGACAATTTTCAAAATGCATTGAAATTATCAAAAGAAATAGATGATACATGGAGCATTTCGACAGTTCATCTTGGATTAGGAAAGATTGATAGTAAACAAAAAAAATATGATGAAGCTCTAGTACATTTGAATATTTCTTTTAGAGGCTTTACAGAAATTGAAAACTCTAAGGGCCTTTTTGATTACTACAATGAAATGGCCGAAATTATGATTCAACAAGGAGAAACAGGAAAGGCACTGTATTGGATGGAAAAGGTAATAGAGGATGAAGAAGAATTAACCGAATTTAATGAAATAGCTATAAAATCTTATACCAGACTTGGTAATATTTATATTGCCTTAGAGAATTATGAAAAAGCCATCGTATTTTTTCAGAAAAGTCTGACTTTATCACTTAAAACAAAATCGAGAAAAAAAACAAAAGATAATTATCACGGATTATCGCAATGTTATGAAAAATTAAATAAAAATAAGGAAGGGCTTGAATATTATAAAAAGTATTCTAGGATTAAGGATAGTCTTTTTAGTTTGGATAAAATTAAGGAGATCTCCAACATTCACATAAAGTATAATACTGAAAAAAAAGAACAAGCAATTGGTTTTTTACAAAAAGAGAAAAAATACCAAAGTATTCTATTACAAAATCAAAATGAGCAGTTAAATAGGATGCAACTTGAAAAAGATCTTGAAGCAGGACAGCGCAAGCTGGATATCATAAAACTGCAGATGATACGCAGAAAAAACAAAATTAGTCAATTGAACATGCAGGATAGTTTGCAAACTGCAGAAAAAGAGATTCAGAAAAATCAGA
This sequence comes from Aquimarina pacifica, assembly GCF_000520955.1. GTDB lineage: Bacteria > Bacteroidota > Bacteroidia > Flavobacteriales > Flavobacteriaceae > Aquimarina > Aquimarina pacifica. Next base: position 132,106 of record NZ_JACC01000003.1, read on the forward strand.
TCAAAATTCAGAAATCATTATTAGCAAGAGAAGCGTTAGTGCGTAATATTGCAATAACGGGTAGTATTTTGGCATTGCTAATTTCGTTTTTTATATTCATGTATTATCGTCAGCGATTAAAAACTCAAAAGCTGATTACCAAAAAAGAAATTGAAGCAATTAATGCAGCTAACCAAGGGCGTGATAAAGAAAGAGAACGAATTGCAAAAGAATTGCATGACGGAATAGGAGGGAACCTCGCTGCTATCAAGTTGGATTTAAATAGAATAACAAATACATCAGATTCAGATTTACAGAATATTATACGAAATATTGATGGTACCTATAATGAGGTACGTGCACTTTCTCATCATCTAATACCTTCTAATATTTTAAAAAACACTTTTGAAAAGTTGATTACTGATTACCTTTTAGATTTGTCAAAAACATGTGATTTTGAGATTTATTATGACTTTTATCCTCCTTCGGGTTTTAATCAATTAAATGACCGAATCAAGATTGAACTGTATCGAATAACACAAGAATTAATAAGTAATATTATAAAACATGCACAGGCCGATAGGATCGATTTACAGTTTACAATTCTCGATGGTGATGTTAAACTTATTATCGAAGATAATGGTATTGGTTTTGATAAGGAAAAAACAAGTAAAGGTATTGGACTCAGAAATATAGTTTCTCGAGCAGAATCAATGGGAGGCACTATGTTTATTGATACAATGCTCAATAGAGGTACTATTATAGAAATTGCGGTACCTTTACTAGAAAAGAAAACATCCATTCGTAAAAGAAAACGGTTTAGAAAAGTGTTGACAAGTTTATTTGCGTATAATTAATAGAGGAGCTGTTATACTAGATATTATCAAAAACTTCAATATCTAAGGATAACTGGATTAATGATCAATCGATATATCTTTCCAAGTTTCTAAATTACATACGGGTAAAAGGATACCCCTTTACTTGATATCAAGTCATTTTTAGACACGAACAATGTTAGCTCATGATAGAGTTAAAGTCCTGCATAATAACTGAAGGACTTATGTATTAACGCATCAGGGACAATACAGTTAAAAGTAGCATCGCCAATAGAATTAAGTAGTACAAAGTATATATTTCCTTTTTCATTTTTCTTATCATGAATAAGCAAATCCATAATATCTTGATGATCTTTTGGGTCTATATCTATTTTCGGAAATGTTGCCAAAATTACCTCACTAATGTTTTGTAACTCATCAGAAGTAAGTGATAATAATTCTACAGAAATAAACGCTTCCATAATCATTCCTATAGCAATGGCCTCGCCATGAAGTAATACAGGTTTTTCAGGATTTGTAAGATAAAAAGATTCAATAGCATGGCCTAGTGTATGTCCAAAATTCAGATATTTTCTAATATTTTGCTCAGTTGGATCTTCAAAAACGATTTTGTTTTTTATAACGACAGAGTCATAAATCATTTCACTCAGATCATCAAATTTTAATTTGGATAGATCGCTTAATTTTTTCCAATATGATTGGTCCTGTATCAAACCATGTTTCAACATTTCTGCAAAACCACTACACATTTGGTTAACTGGCAATGTCTCTAAGTACTCTGTATCAACAAGTACCATTTCTGATTCACTGATTACACCTACCATGTTTTTCAAATTACCCAGGTCTACTCCAGTTTTTCCTCCTACAGATGCATCTACCATTGCAAGTAATGAAGTAGGAACATTGATATAACTAATTCCTCTTTTGTAAGTACATGCAATAAAACCTCCTAAATCCGTTACAACACCACCACCAAGATTGATTAGTAACCCTTTTCTATCAAAACCTAATTCAGAAAGGGCGTTCCATACACCAGTACAGGTCTCTATATTTTTATGAATTTCGCCAGGTTCAATTTCTATAACTTCTATATTATATTCTTTTTCAATCTTACTCATTAGTAAGGATAGGCAGTGTTCATGGGTATTGCTATCAACAAGAATACATATTTTTGAGTGATTTGCTTTTTCTAAATAGGTATTAAGGGCAGTATAACATTCCTGATCAAAATATACTACAGAATCTTTAGAAACTATTGGCGTCATATGGTGTGAATTATTGGCACGAAATTAAGTAGAATTTGTAATAAAATAAACCTACAAATTCTATATTTGCTGATATCGTAAAATATACGTGTCGATTTGATTAAAAACGAGATTGTTTGTAGTGTTATGTCTTAAATACTAAAGATTCTTTAATAAATTTTATAATGAACTTAAAAAAACTGTTTGATAATACAACCACCGCATTTGCTCTAAAGAGTGACTCTGAGCTAGAAAGAGCTTATTTTCTATTTAAAATGATTTCGAATGAACCCTTGGTGAGGATAGGTACCGCGGTTACAAATTTTGCTATTAAGGCGCATCTTCCTGTTCAGGGACTTATTCGTGCTACTGTTTTTGATCATTTCTGTGGTGGCGTAAATGAAGAAGATTGTATGCCTGTTGTTGATAAGATGTTTGCCAAAGGTGTATGCTCAGTATTAGATTACTCTGTTGAAGGAAAAGAGGAGGAGGAGCAGTTTGATGCCGTTTTGAATAAAACTATTGAATTGCTTGAGTTTGCAGATCAAAAAGATGCAATGCCCTTTGTAGTTTTTAAGCCATCTGGATTAGGACGATTTTTAATCTGGGAAAAGAAAACGGCAAATATTGAGTTGAACAAAGAAGAAGAAAAAGAGTGGACGCGCATTGAAAAACGTTTTGATATTGTTTGTAAAAAAGCACATGAGTGTGATGTTGCGGTGTTGATTGATGGAGAAGAAAGTTGGATGCAAGATGCTGCAGATGAATTGGTAACCAAAATGATGCGTCGATATAATAAAGAAAAGGCAATTGTATATAATACATTACAATTGTATAGACATGATAGGTTAGAATATTTATATCAGTTACATGAAGAAGCAAGAGTTCATAATTTTAAAATAGGAGTAAAGATTGTGCGCGGAGCCTATATGGAAAAGGAAAATGAACGTGCCAAAGAAAAAGGGTATCCTACTCCTATCTGTAAGGATAAAAAACAAACTGATCAAAATTTTAATGAAACCATGCATTATATTTTGAAGAATCTTGCAGATATTTCTGTGTTTATAGGAACACACAATGAAGAAAGTAGTTATTTGGCAATGAGTCTAATGCGAGAGTTGACTATTGCAAAAAATGATTTTAGGGTTTGGTTTGGTCAGTTGTATGGGATGAGTGATCATATTAGCTTTAATTTATCAGAAGAAGGGTATAATGTTGCTAAATATGTTCCTTTTGGCCCAGTAAGAGATGTAATGCCTTATCTGATTAGACGAGCAGAGGAAAATACATCTGTAGCGGGTCAAACAAGTAGAGAATTGAACTTATTATCTCAAGAAAAGGAGAGAAGGAAATTATAATAACCGCTTTATGAATCTTAATCAAATTACAGTTCCTTCGGTAAATGTAGCACAATCTATTGAATTTTATAAAAAGCTTGGTTTACGCCTTATTGTAGAAGCATTACCGAAGTATGCTCGTTTCGAATGTATTGAGGGAGATGCTACTTTTTCAATTCATCAAACAAATAACACACCTACAGGTGAAGGGATTTATATTTATTTCGAAGTTGATAAAATAGATGATGAAGTCGCACGTCTAATTCGGGAAGGAATTACGTTTGATCAATTGCCGATCGATCAACCTTGGTTATGGCGAGAGGCACGTCTTAAAGATCCAGATAATAATCAAATCATTTTATATTATGCCGGAGACAATAGAAAAAACCCTCCCTGGAGGTTAGATTAACCCGAAGTAATTTTAAAGGATGTTTTTTCTTAGGAGACTAATTACAAATAGTTAATCTTATAATTAAGAGGCCTGCGCTAGTGCAATTTCTGATGCTATTGGTAATAGTATTGAGAAGGTGCTACCAACGCCCAAAATACTCTGAACTCTTATTTTTCCTTTATTAAGGTTAATAAGTTCACTACAAATCCTCAGTCCTAAACCGGTACCAGTTTCTTGCTGTGTACCATTTGTGGTAAAGGTATCTTCGGCAAATAGTTTATCTATGTTAGCAGGATCAATACCAACACCTGTATCCTGAAAACTAATTTCATAATAGCCATTTTTCTCCCTAGAAGATAACGTAATAGAATCTCCGGGGTTACAAAACTTAATGGCATTGGCAATTAGGTTTTGCGTTACTATCGAAAACATATCTTTATCTGCGAAAACTTTCGTAGGGTTTAGTTTATTAATAAGTCTAATTTTCTTTTGTTGGGCTTTAGGCTCAAAGAAACTGAATTTGTTATGAATGATATCAGTAATGTCAAAAGGAACAGGTTTTGCATTTAATTCTTTCATTTGAGACTTAGACCAATTCAATAAATTATTTAATAATATAGAAGTTTGGTGTGTTCTGTTGGCAAGTAAGGGCACAATAGTTTTAAATTCTTCTTCTGTTATTGTGTTGTTTTTAAGTAAATTAAGACTTCCGTCAAGACCATGAATTTCATTTTTGAGATCATGAGAGATGATCGAAAACAGTTTATTTTTAACTTGATTCGATTCGGCTAATTGCTCAATATACCTTTTTCTTTCCCTTCTGGATTTAATAAAAAAGGTAAGAAAACATAGCACCAAAATAACTACTCCCAAACTTATAAAAGCAAATATTCTGTATTGAATTAATTGTTGAGCAGTTTTTTGTTCTCTTTTTTCTTGTTCGTCGATACGTTTTAGTTGTTCCATTTCCGCTTTAAAGCGATTTTCTGCCAGTTGTATTTTAAGTGCGGAGTCATCTAGTAAGCTTTGATCTGAAAGCTTTTGATATTTTTTTTGCCATACATAGGCGTTAGAAAAATTCCCTCTGGCAGAATCCAACATGGCACTATAGTGATAGTTTTTGAGGAGTAATCGAGACATAGGTGTTTTTTCCAAGTCATTTCTCGCGTCTACCAGATTTCTTTCTGCTTCTTGATAATTTTTGGTGTTTATGGCTATGAGCGCTAATTGTTGTTTGGCCGTAGTCACGACTCTATAGTATTTTGTTTTTTGAGCATCAATGAGAGCTGAGTCACTATATTTCTTCGATATTTGAAACTCTTTGGTCGTAAAGGTTAACTCCCCAAGAATACTGTAAGAGTTTGCAAGACTTCTATAATTTTTGTTCTTTTTACAGGTTTCAAGAGCTTCAAGAAGAATTGTCCTTGCTGTATCTAATTTTTTTTCTTTGATATATGCTAGTGCAAGGTTATTGAGGCTAGTACCCAACTTAGGAAGGTTCTTTTTTCGTTTAATAATAATGGTTTTGGAGAAGTATTTTTTTGCCGATTCAAAATCTCCAAGCCTACCATATACATTCCCTAGATTATTATAAACCTGTGACAGTCTAAAACTATCTTTTAATCGTTCATTATATAATTTAGCATCTAATAAATGGTTTGCACTTTTCTCAAGGTTCCCTCGTTCCTGTTCTATAATGGAGATATTATTATTAATAATGGCCAAACCTCTTAGGCAATTAACTTTTTTAAAGTAAATAATTGCTTTGTTATAATATTTGATTGCTTCTGAATGCTTCTCTGTTATATTATAAATGTTGCCTATCAAATTGTAAGCATATCCAATGCCTCGGTCATATTCATTGCGTTTTGCGATCTCCAAAAATAAGCGGGCATATACCATTGAGTTATCATATTCTTTTTTGGGTTCAATATTAACTCTGTATTTTTCTTTTGCTAATTCAAAACTAACAGAATCGGTTGCACTTTTTATTTGTTCTATAAGATTAGTATCCAGCTTCGTATTCTGGGAATATATTGCCGCATTTACTACTAAGAGTAATATAGTATATAGGTAGTATTTTTTCATGTATTCTATTTTTGGGGATAATAGATTAAATGCTTTTTATTTCTGCAAAATACATATTTTTAATCAATTAAAGGTTATTTTGTAGTCTAAATATTACAAAATATGTCAATATTTTATGGTTTTACCGTATTTTAAGTATGTTTTTTTGGTTGTAGTGACTATTGGTTTATCCTTTTAATGACGAAGTCAGTGCGTTATAATGAATATGTTCTGGTATAAAAACTAAAATCCATTCCTGTTATTACATATTGTAGGATGCTTCATATATTTGTTTTAATAATTCATATCAAATGAAAAGATATCTTACTGTATTATTTTTATTTATTTATCTGACTGGGTTTTCAAATGCAAAAGTTGCTAAAGACACTTTATCGTTTTGGAAAGTTTATGTTGCTGGTACGCTTATAAAGGAAGGTAATGTTTTTAGCGAAAATTCGAAGATCATTTTAAAGAAAGGAAAAATTAGAGCAAAGGATATATTAAATGTAAAATACTTTGATGATACACCTTGTATTGATTGTAACGGAAGCATACTAATCAAGACTAAAAATGAAGAGGAAATAAAAAAAATTGGAAATCTAAAAAGTAATTATGATTTTGATGTAAAAACCACTGATTTACAAGTTTTAGCATTTAAGAACAAAAGTTCTATTTTGAAATTTTATTATCGAGAGGACGATTCTCAAAAGGAAATTTTATTATTTCAAATACAAATAAAGTAGAACTATATCATATGCTTACATTCAAAAAAAAGTATTTTATTCTCTGTATTCTCCTATTTATTATTGAAGTTATCATAGCGCTATTTATAGATGATCATATCATACGTCCTTATATAGGAGATACTTTGGTTGTAATTCTTATATATTGCTTTATTAAAAGCTTTTTTGTTATAGATAGTTTATATGCCGCATTTGGTGTGCTGTTATTTTCTTTTGCAATAGAAATATTACAGTATTTTAATTTTGTTGAAGTAATAGGATTACAACATTCAAGACTTGCTTTGGTTATATTTGGAAACTCTTTCGCTTGGTTAGATTTAGCCGCTTATATATTGGGTTTTATTGTTATCCTGTGGATAGAAAGAATTCCATTATTTAATAGAATAAGATCTATGTTTTAACTGTTTTTATCAATACTATAAAAGACTTCTACTAGTTTTTCAATGACATTTTGTATTTCTTCTTCGTTCATTGTCGCGAATCCTATTCTTATGCCATTATGGCCAGAATTATCATTATCATACCTTTTCCAGTTAGGCGTAATTTCTAGGCTTTGTTCCAGGGCTATTTTGCTAATAGTATCCCAATCATATGGTTTTTTTAGTTTTACCCATACAGCCATACCACCTTTGGGAATCTCAAAATCAAAATAATCACCAAGCTTATTCTTCATAAGGGCACAAAACAAGTCCCTTCTTTGTTTATATATTTTTAGTACTTTATTACAATGACGTTGCACATCACCTGTTTTTATCATTTGTGCAAGTGTTTGTTCTAGTAACTGATCTCCCTGTCGATCGATTATTCGTCTTAAATCTGCGGCTTCATCAACAAAATCTTTTGGTCCTATAAGATATCCAATCCGCATGGCTGGAGCTATGATTTTTGTAAACCCTCCGATATAGATCACATTTCCGTTAATATCATTACTAGCCAAAGGAAGAATAGGTGAATTATTATAATGAAAATCATAATCATAATCATCCTCAATAACTGCAAAGTTGTATTTCTTGGCAAGTTGTAACAGATGCATACGTCTTTTTGCAGAGAGTGTTACCGTAGTAGGGTGGTGGTGGTGTGATGTAACATATACGGCATTAATTTCTTTAATTTTACACAGCTCTTCTAGTACTATTGTGTTTATACCATTTTGATCTACAGGAACTTGTTCTATAATACCTCCCGCATCAGTAAATGTATTATCAGCAGTCATATAATTCGTCGATCCTACAACGATTCTCTTTCTATTACGTAGTAATAATTGACTAGCTAGATAGATGCCCATTTGACTTCCTCGTGTTATCAAAATTTGGTCTATTGTAATACGTAAACCTCTAGTTTGATTAAGATAGGTTACCAAAGCCATTCTTAAGTCATAATTGCCATAGACAGAACCATAGGTTAGTAATTGTCTATGGTGATGCTTTTTTGTAATATTTCTATATACCTTCGCTATTTCATCAATAGGAGCCAATCGATGGTCGGGAACCCCATCTTCAATTCTTACATTTTTTTTTGACGTATTCTTATTTAATTCTCGTTTTAGGTGAGGACGAATGTCATATGAAAAACTACTTTTATTTTTAGTATTACGTATGGAGGTTTTTTTATCAAAATCTTTAGGGTTTATTATAGGTAATGTACTTGTTACAAAGGTGCCTTTGGCAGGTATCGTTTCTATCCATCCTTGAGAAATAAGCTCATCATATGCGGCTATAACCGTTTTACGATGAATCATAAGATCCTCTGCTAGTTTTCTGGATCCAGGTAATTTAGTAGCAGGAGGTAATTTACCAGATTTAATATACCTTATCAGCTGATCAGATAATTGAAGATATAGGGTACGATTAGCAGTTCGCGTTAGAATTATATTATTTTTAAAAGGAAACATTACTGGACTATTGTTTATTAGTAAACTGGATCATTAGGGTGTACCACAATATTAGTAGTTTTACATCATAAATCAGTAATCTAATGAAAGAATATTCAACATCTAAGCTTAATAAGGTTATACGTGGTTCTAAGAGAGCGTCTTATGATATTGCAACTATAAATCAAATACTAGATGATACTTTTTTGTGTCATATTGGATATGCATTCGAGGGGCATGCAGTTGTAATCCCAATGGCCTACGCTAGAAAGGAAAACAAAATTTTTCTTCATGGATCATTAAAGAATCGAATGTTTATGAATATTCTAAAAGCCGGTAAAGCCAGTGTTACTGTGACCCATTTAGACGGTTTAGTATTAGCCAGATCTGCTTTTCATCATTCTGCTAATTATAGATCAGTTACTGTGTTTGGTAGTGTGAAAATCGTAGATGAAATCGAACAAAAAAAGGAAGCGCTGGCTTATATGGTTAATCATATGATATCAGGACATTGGGAGCATATACGACAACCAAATGAAAAAGAATTAAATGCTACGTTAGTTATTGAATTGACAATAGAAACAGCATCTGCGAAAATAAGAGCCCAAGGTGCTGTAGATGAATCCAAAGACTATGAGTTACCTATATGGGCAGGTGTAATTCCTATAAAACAAGTTGCTGGTGAAGCAATTTCTGATGATAGGCTTCTTCCCGAAGTTGAGCTTCCTCATACAGTTAGTCGATATGTTACAGAAAATGGGTAGTTACTAAGTGCCTTTAAGAGAGCTTATTTCCTTTTTAGGATTAAAAAACTGGTAACTAGGACTGGTAATTTTTAGATATCAGTGGTAGTAAAAATGGTAAACAATAAGTATTAGTATATGTTAGAAATAAGACCGACATGCGAAAATTGTAACAAAAAATTACCTAATCATAGTGATGAAGCCATGATTTGTTCTTTTGAATGTACATTTTGCAATACCTGTGTAGAAGAAATACTAGAGAATGTATGTCCCAATTGTGGAGGAGGTTTCGAAAAAAGGCCTATACGCCCATTAAATGCCATTCATGGCAATTCTATAAAAAAATTTCCTCAAAGTAAAACGGTTGTTTATAAGCCTATTGATATAAGGTTTTTACAGGAGATTTTAGTACAATATAAAAACATTAAACCATCAAAAAGATAAATCATGATAGTGATACGTAATGCTAACTTAGGGGATATTGATCAGTTATCAATAATATTTAATAACTATAGAGTTTTTTATAAAAAAGAATCAGATCCAGTGGGTAGTAAAGAGTTTTTAATAGCTAGAATTAAAAATAATGAATCAACAATTTATGTCGCAGAAAAAAATCAAGATCTATTGGTTGGGTTTGTACAATTGTATCCAATTTTTTCGTCTACTAGAATGAAAAAACTTTGGTTGTTAAATGATTTGTTTGTGAATCCTGAGTTTAGAGGAAATAACATTTCAATCTCATTAATTGATAAAGCAAAGGAATTAGCAGTTTCTTCTAATTCTTGTGGGTTACTATTAGAAACAGAGAAGACCAATCTAATTGGTAATACATTATATCCAAGAACTGGTTTTGTTTGCAACCAAGAAAGTAACTTCTATTCTTGGGATATATAATTTCATTATATTATTATAAACTAGCGGGATATAAAGTCGAGCTATTTTTAATATACTTTCAAATAGAAAAAATAGGCTTTGATAGTTCTTTTTTCTGTAAAAGAAGATGTAAGGTGATAAGATTACTTTTTATAGCTATTTTGACAAAGTTATAGAGTCAATTTTTGCGATCGAATCACAATTTCTAACGATAATTGTTACCGGTTTCTGGTTCGCTAATCCTTCTAGATGATATACTTTGCAAGAATCAAGTTTGGTGTTACTTTTAGAAAAATCAACATCACCTTTTAGTAATAGCTCAGTAATATGCGATGTGTCAATTTTAAATTTTTGCATTAGGGTTAGTGCTTGCGAAGAGTATTCTTTCTTCTTTATTCGTATATTTTTAAGCACTCTTGCAGAAGGAGTATAATCACAAGACGCCTTTTTTCCTCCCAAAAAGAAAAATAAAAGAATTAGGCCAATAGCAAATCCACTTAAGTAATAAAAAAAACGTTGTCCTAAATTCATAATTTTTTTCGGAAAAGTAAATTAAGGCCCAAAAGTAAGTATTACCAAATAAATTATATAATTATGCTAAGAGAATTTGAATTAGTTTTTCTACTTATAAGATCAACAAATTAATATCTCTATAAGAAAGATCAAACCAATCAGCTATTGGTTTACTAGTAAGAATACCATGATAAAAGTACAGTCCGTTTTTTAAACCTCTGTCAAAACGTACGGCATTTTCGATTCCTCCTTCATCTCCTATTTGTAAAAGGTAGGGGGTGAAGATATTACTAATTGATAGGGACGACGTTCTTGCATATCTTGAAGGGATATTAGGTACACAATAATGTACCACACCATGTTTTTTAAAAGTTGGATGATCATGAGTTGTCACTTCACTTGTTTCTATACATCCTCCTGTGTCTATACTTACATCGATAATAACTGCTCCGGTTTTCATGCGTTCTACCATGCTTTCTGTAACAATTATTGGAGCTCTATTTTTTCCCCTTTTGGCACCAATGACTACATCACAGCGACGCAATGCTTTCAGAAGATTTTTTGGTTGAATCGTAGATGTGTATAAAGGACGCCCTACATTGGTTTGTATTCGACGTAACTTAGTAATCGAATTATCGAATACTTTTACTCCAGCTCCTAAACCTATGGCAGAACGAACTGCAAATTCACCAACGGTACCTGCTCCTATAATAACGACTTCTACAGGAGGAACACCACTGATATTTCCCATCATTAAACCTGATCCAAAAGGAGTCGCGCTGCTCATTAATTCTGATGCTATCAGTACTGATGCTGTACCAGCTATTTCACTTAATGCACGAACGGCAGGGTATGCTCCATCAGAATCTCTTATAAATTCAAAACCTAATGCTGTGATTCTCTTTTTTGCTAATTCCTGAAAATATTCTTTAGATTGTGTCTTAAGTTGTAATGCTGATATTAATACTGTTTGAGGATTTATTAGCCCCAATTCTTCAATAGAAGGTGGTTCTACTTTAAGAATTATCGGGCAACTAAAGACTTTTGATTTATCATTGGTAATTTCTGCACCTGCTTCACTATAATCACGATCTGTAAAACTAGCGCCGATACCCGCATTAGTTTCTAGCAATACCCTATGACCATGTGCAGTTAATGCAGCAACGGCATCAGGGGTAAGACAAATTCGTTTTTCTTGATAATGTGTTTCTTTAGGGATTCCTATAAAGAGTTTTCCTTTTTTACGCGCTACTTCTATCATTTCTTCCTGTGGTAGCAGCTGCTCTTTGGTAAAAGGATATGTCGGTTTACTCATTTGTGTGAAATTGTGTAACTCAAATTACGAATAAAAAAGCTAACAAAACAAATTAGATCATTGATTTGATATTATATTATTGGTAATCAGTGTTTAGGTGTAATGTGTTTAGACGTTTTGATTTTTATGAAATCTACCTCATTGAAGATGCCTTATGACAACTTTAATTTGAGTTTTTGATCTATGGGTACTAGATTTTTTGCATCTTTAAATAGATAGGACCCGTTTATCAGTATCTAATATATTGATCTTGATTTTTATACTATTATTAGGAAGTAAATTTTGTACTTTATCAGGCCATTCTATAAATACCCATTCTCCAGAATCGAGATATTCTTCGAAGCCGATGTGGTATGCTTCTTCTTCGTCCTCAATTCTATAAAAATCAAAATGATAAATGGTTGCTGTATCACCTTTGTACTCATTAACTAAAGAAAATGTAGGGCTAGAAATGACATCCTGAACGCCCAACTGTTTGCATATTTCTTTTATTAAAGTTGTTTTTCCTACCCCCATATCACCATCAAACAACACAATTTTATGTGATATTTTTGATAATAATTGCTTTGCTACATCAGGTAATTCCTGCAAATTATATTCAATAGTCATTTTAACGTAATAAATTTAATCCAAAAAAAAACTATAAATAGCGCTTTATTTTTGGATGTATTAAAGTTGAAAACAAATATAAAAAGTATTCAACTTTAATACATCCAAAAGGGTATCGATTTGTTAATATCAAATCTTTTTATTTAATGCTTATCTGGGGTTTAATACGACAAAAGGGATTACCATTTCTTCGAGTGAAACTCCACCATGTTGATAGGTGTTTCTGTAATATCCTACGTAATGATTGTAATTATTGGGATAAGCAAAAAAGTAATCACCTTTGGCAAAAATAAAAGAACTACTCATGTTAATTGATGGTAGGTGAATTTTTTTAGGATCAGTAGCTTCTAGGACTTCTTTTCTTTCATATGTCAGGCTTTTACCTGTTTTATATCTCAAGTTTAAGCTGGTGTTTTTGTCGCCAATAACTTTTGAAGGATTATTTACATTAATTGTCCCATGATCCGTAGTTATTAAAAGTTTGAAACCTAATTGTTGAGCTTGCTGAATCATTTCTAAAAGAGGAGAGTTTTTAAACCAACTTTGGGTTAATGATCTATAAGATTTATCATTAGATGCTAATTCTTTAATTACCTCCATTTCAGTTTTGCTATGCGAAAGCATATCTACAAAATTGTATACTACAACAGTTAAGTCATTGTCTTTTAATCCTTTAAAATTTGCTGCTAGCGTCTTTCCAGATCTTTCATTTGTAATTTTATAATACTCGTGTTTAATGTCTAGTCCGAGTCTTTGCAGTTGCGCAGTAAGAAATTCATTTTCATTCATGTTTTTTCCTCCCTCATCAGTGTCATCCAACCATAAGTCCGGATGTTTCTTTTTCATTTCAGAAGGCATTAGTCCAGAAAAGATTGCATTTCGTGCATATTGCGTTGCAGTAGGTAAAATGCTACAGTAAGAAGATTCTTGTTCTTTTTTGTAATAATTATTGACGATAGGCTCAAAAGCTTTCCATTGATCGTAACGTAAATTATCAATTACAACAAGGAGGGTAGGTTGGTTTTTGCTAATTTCGGGAACAATTTTTTCTTTAAAAAGAGTGTGGGACATTATAGGAGATTCTGCATGCCCATTAAACCAATCTGGATAATTATTATCAATGAATTTACAAAATTGCGAATTGGCTTCAACTTTCTGAGATTCTAAAATCTCAAACATACCCGTGTCTTCGATACCCTCAAGTTCTAACTCCCAGTAGATTAAACGTTGATACAACTCCGACCATTCTTCATACGAATTAACCATCGCCATATCCATAGCGATTTTTCTAAACTCTTGTTGGTAATTAGAGGTTGTTTTTTCTGATACTAAACGAGAATTGTCGAGATTCTTTTTGAGGCTTAATAGTATTTGATTAGGGTTAACTGGTTTAATTAGGTAATCCGCAATTTTACTCCCGATAGCCTCTTCCATAATGTATTCTTCCTCACTTTTGGTAATCATAACAACAGGAACACTATCTTTTTTCTCTTTAATTTCTGCTAATGTCTCAATACCAGAAAGGCCAGGCATATTTTCATCAAGAAAAATAATGTCATAGTTGTTTTCTTCTAATATTTCTAGAGCCTCGGTACCACTTTGACATTTAGTAACCTCATAATTTTTCTTTTCTAAAAATAATATATGTGGTTTAAGTAAATCAATCTCATCATCTACCCATAATATCTTTATTTTACTCATTATAATTTTAATTTTAATTACGTATTTACCTAAAATAATACTTAAGTCTTATTTAAATGTAAAAAGTTCATCAATTTTAATTCATTTTGAAATATCCATATATGTATATTTGCTCATGTAAAGGTAAAGTGAACTTGAAAAAGAGAAATAAGCTTAAAATATTAAACGACCCAATTTACGGTTTTATTACGATACCGAATGAACAAATTTTTGATCTTATAGAACATAAATATTTTCAAAGATTGCGTCGTATTTCACAGATGGGACTGTCATATTTGGTCTATCCGGGAGCACATCATACACGTTTTCATCATGCATTGGGGTGTATGCATCTAATGCAAAAATCAGTGAGAGTCCTTCGTTTTAAAGGAGTTAATATTTCTGAAGAAGAAGAAAACGCTTTGTATGTAGCTATTCTATTGCATGATATTGGGCATGGTCCATTTTCTCATGCTATGGAGCATAGTATCGTAAATGAAGTGAATCATGAGTCCATTTCATTGATGTTTATGGAACAAATTAATGAAGAATTTAACGGGAGTTTAACGTTGGCTATTCAAATTTTTAAAGGAGAGTATCATCGTAATTTTCTTCATCAATTGATTTCTAGTCAGCTTGATATGGATCGTTTGGACTATCTTAAGCGGGATAGCTTTTATACAGGTGTGGCAGAAGGAAACATCAATAGTGAACGATTAATTACAATGTTAACCGTTGTTAATGATGAATTAGTTATCGAAGATAAAGGAATTTATTCGGTAGAGAAGTTTCTATTATCAAGACGTTTGATGTATTGGCAGGTGTATCTACATAAAACGAGTTTAGTTGCAGAAAATATACTCATTAGAGTTTTACAAAGAGCAAAAGAACTTTCTAATCAAGGAGTATCCTTAAAAGCGAGTCAAGCTCTTACATTTTTTCTTCAAAATAAGATAATTGCCGAAAACTTTACACCAGAAGTATTGTCTATGTTTTCTAAGTTGGATGATTATGATATCATCTGGGCAATGAAGGAATGGACTAATTCTGATGATTTTATTTTAAGAAAATTATCTAAAATGATCATTGAGAGAGATTTACTAAAGGTGAAAATAAAAAACAAGCCATTTGGTTTAGATAAAAAAGAAAATCACATTAAAAAAATAAAAGAAAAATATAAAATTTCTGATCAGGAAGCTCATTATTTCGTTTTTGAAGGTTCTATCTCTAATCAGGCCTATCATCAGAATAAGCAGAATATCAATATTCTATACAAATCAGGTAAAATAGTAGATATTGTTAAGGCGACAGACCAATTTAATTTAGAAGCATTATCAAAACCTGTAACCAAATATTTTATGTGCCATCCCAAGTACAAACATTAATACATTTTTTATACTTTTGCTAGAATGATTTTTACAGCCACACAAATTGCGGGTATTTTAAACGGAGAAGTCGAGGGAGATGAAACCGTTGAAGTATCTAAACTTGCGAAAATAGAGGAAGGTACGGAAGGAACATTGACTTTTTTGTCGAATCCAAAATACACTCCGTATATTTATTCTACGAATGCTTCAATTACTATTGTTGATAAGAACTTTGAGGCAGAATCTCAAATTAAAACAACACTAATACGTGTTGATGATGCTTATAAAGCTTTTTCTAAGCTATTAGAATATTATAATATGGTTAAGCTCAATAAAACAGGAATTGAACAACCTTGTTTTATTGCGAAAACAGCAGCGTATAATGAGGATATTTATTTAGGAGCTTTCTCATATATTTCTGAAAATGTAAAAATTGGTAAAAATGTAAAGGTTTTTCCAAATGTATATATTGGAGACAATGTAATTATCGGTGACAATGTAGTAGTGTTTTCTGGAGCCAAAATATATTCAGAAACAATTATTGGTAATGATTGTGTCATTCATAGCGGCGTTATAATAGGAGCAGATGGTTTTGGTTTTACACCTAATGAAACTGGAGAATATAGTAAGGTGCCCCAGACAGGAAATGTGGTTATAGAAGATCATGTAGATGTAGGTGCAGGAACAACTATAGATAGAGCGACATTAGGGTCCACAGTAATTAGAAAAGGAGTCAAATTAGACAATCAAATACAAATAGCTCACAATGTTGAGATAGGTGAGCATACAGCAATTGCAGCACAAACAGGTATTGCAGGATCGACAAAAATAGGCAAATACTGCCTAATAGGAGGTCAGGTAGGTATCGCGGGACATTTGATCATTGGTGATAGAGTAAAAATCCAAGCACAGTCTGGGATAGGAAGAAATATCAAAGATGAAGAAGTGATTCAAGGATCACCTGCACTGGGATATTCTGATTATAATAAATCATATGTGCATTTCAAAAACCTTCCCAAAATAGTGGATAGATTATACAAACTAGAGAAAAAGATAAACAATAATGAGTGATGTTGTCCTAAGCAAACAAAGAACCATTAAAAAAGAGGTCAAACTTACGGGTGTTGGTTTGCACACGGGAAGAGAAGTAACCTTAATTTTTAAGCCAGCTCCAGAAAATCATGGATATGCATTTTGCCGAGTTGATTTAGAAGGAAACCCTATCATAGAAGCAGATGCGAATTATGTAGTTAATACACAGAGGGGGACAAATTTAGAGAAAAATGGTGTTAATATTCAGACGTCAGAGCATGTCCTTGCGGCATGTGTCGGGTTAGAAATTGATAACTTGTTGATAGAATTAGATGCTGCCGAACCTCCAATCATGGATGGCTCCAGTAAATTTTTTATTGAGGCATTAGAAAAAGCCGGGATACAAGAACAAGAAGCTGAAAGGCATGAGTATATTGTCAAAGATGTGATTTCTTATGTAGATGAAGAATCAGGGAGTGAGATCATTGTGATGCCATCAGATGAGTATCAGGTCACTACAATGGTGGACTTTGGGACAAAAGTTTTAGGTACTCAAAATGCATCATTAAAACACCTTTCTAATTTCAAAAAAGACATAGCAAATGCAAGAACTTTTAGCTTTTTGCATGAATTAGAAATGTTATTAGAGCATGGATTAATAAAAGGAGGAGATCTTAATAATGCAATCGTTTATGTAGACAAAGAGCTTAATGAGAGTACTATGGAACGATTAAAGGTTGCCTTTGGGAAAGAATCTATAGCTATAAAACCAAATGGAATACTGGACAACCTAACGCTGCACTATCCCAATGAGGCAGCCCGACACAAATTACTTGATGTAATCGGTGATTTAGCGTTGATAGGTACGAGAATACGAGGAAAAGTTATTGCAAACAAACCTGGACATTTCGTAAATACTCAGTTTGCTAAGAAGTTGGCAAAAATAATTAAAATAGAAAAGCGAAATAAGGTTCCTCAATTTGATCTTTTTGCACCTCCATTGATGGATATTAATAAGATCATGCAAATGTTACCACATAGAGCCCCATTTCTTCTGATAGATAGAATTTTGGAAATGTCTGATAAGCATGTGGTGGGTCTTAAAAATGTAACGATGAATGAACCGTTTTTTACTGGGCATTTTCCAGGAGCTCCAGTAATGCCAGGGGTACTACAGGTAGAAGCGATGGCACAGACAGGTGGGATATTAGCATTAAGCACAGTTCCCGACCCAGAAAACTATCTCACATATTTTATGAAGATAGATAAAGTTAAATTTAAACAACAAGTTTTACCAGGAGATACCCTTATATTTAAGCTAGAACTTATTACACCAATACGAAGAGGTATATGTCATATGCAAGCATTTGCTTATGCCAATGGAAAATTAGTAACAGAGGCTGAGCTTATGGCGCAAATTGTAAAAACAAAATAAAAAACAGATGAATCAACCTTTAGCATACGTTCATCCAGGAGCAAAAATAGCAAAGAATGTAGTAATTGAACCTTTTACTACAATCCATAATAATGTAGTAATAGGAGAAGGAACTTGGATAGGTTCTAACGTAACCATTATGGAAGGTGCTCGTATTGGAAAAAATTGTAGTATTTTCCCAGGAGCAGTTATTTCTGCAACCCCACAAGACAAAAAGTTTAATGATGAAGACACGATTACCGAAATAGGTGATAACACAACGATAAGAGAGTGTGTTACAATCAATAGAGGTACCACCGATAGAATGAAAACTAAAATAGGTAAGAATTGTTGGATTATGGCATATTGCCATATTGCTCATGACTGTATTGTTGGTGATAATTGTATTTTTTCTAATAATAGTACGTTAGCCGGGCATATTAATGTAGGTGATTATGTGGTACTAGCAGGTATGGCAGCTGTGCAACAATTTTGTAGTATTGGTAATCATGCATTTGTTACTGGTGGGTCTTTAGTACGAAAAGATGTACCACCTTATGTAAAAGCAGCAAGAGAACCATTATCTTATGTCGGAATTAACTCTATCGGATTAAGAAGAAGAGGGTTTACCACAGAAAAAATTAGAGAAGTACAGAATATATATAGAATTTTATATCAAAAAAATTACAATAATTCTCAAGCAGTAGCGATCATTGAAGCAGAAATGGAAGCAACACCAGAAAGAGATGAAGTTTTAGAATTCATAAAAAACTCTCAAAGAGGTATTATGAAAGGATATTTCTCTAATTAATATATTAGATTAAATAATTAATAAGAAATTAAAGAATCGTAGTAATGGCAAGTACAAGTGATATTAGAAATGGATTGTGTATTAAGTACAATCATGATATATATAAAATTATTGAATTTTTACATGTAAAACCAGGTAAAGGACCTGCTTTTGTACGTACAAAATTGAAAAGTGTAACTACAGGAAAAGTGATTGATAATACATTTTCTGCCGGACATAAAATCGATGATGTAAGAGTTGAGACGCATAAATTTCAATTTTTATATCCAGAAGGAGATACTTATCACTTTATGAACACCGAGGACTATAACCAGATTACTTTAGAAAAAACAAGTCTCGATGCTCCGGGATTATTAAAGGAAGGAGAGGTAGTTACCATAATTATTAACTCAGAAGATCAAATGCCACTCTCTGTAGAAATGCCTGCAAGTGTGATATTAGAGGTTACGGCGACAGAACCAGGAGTAAAAGGAAATACTGCTACCAACGCCACAAAGCCCGCTACAGTAGAGACCGGAGCAGAAGTAATGGTGCCACTTTTTATAAACGAAGGTGATAAAATAAAAGTTGAGACAGAAAAAGGTACGTACAAAGAAAGAATCAAAGAATAAATCCTTTTCTCAATTTTTATAATGAAGTTTCCACAAGCATATACATTACAACAAATAGCTACTATAATTTCTTCAGAATTTGTAGGAGATCCGGATTTTCAGGTTTTAGGAATGAATGAAATTCATGTGGTCCAGAATGGAGATATTGTTTTTGTTGATCATCCTAAATATTATGATAAGGCATTGCAAAGTGCGGCAACCGTTATTCTTATAAATAAAGAAGTAGAGTGTCCTAAAGGAAAGGCATTACTTATTTCTGATGATCCTTTTAGAGATTTTAATACACTTACTACATTTTTTAGACCTTTTGAGAAATCAACGTCTTTAATTTCTGATACAGCAAAAATTGGGAATGACACGGTAATTCAGCCTGGTGGTTTTATAGGTAATAATGTTACCATTGGTAATCATTGTAAAATACATGCCAACGTCAGTATTTATGATAACACTGTACTAGGAAATAATGTAACTATACATGCAGGAACTGTGTTAGGAGGAGATGCTTTTTATTATAAGAAAAGACCCGAAGGATTTGATAAATTAATTTCTGGAGGCAGGGTTGTTATCGAAGATAATGTTGACATTGGTGCAGCCTGTACAATAGATAAAGGAGTAACAGGAGATACTACTATTAAAGAAGGAGCCAAAATTGATAATCAAGTACATATAGGACATGATACCGTTATCGGAAGGCGATGTTTAATAGCTTCGCAGGTGGGGATCGCAGGCTGTGTAATTGTAGAAGATGAAGTTACAATTTGGGGACAAGTAGGTATTACAAGCGGCATCACTATTGGTACTAAAGCTATTATTTCGGCGCAATCAGGAGTTAGTAAATCATTGATCGGAAATAAAAGCTATTTTGGTACTCCGGCAGATGAATTTAGAAAAAAATATAAGGAAATAGCAGCATTCAGGCAAATTCCTGATTTAATAGAAAAAATGAAAAAGAATGAGTAAGACAGTAAAAGATATTGTAAGATCTTTTTATGAAACAGATTTTGTAAATAATATAGACGCTCTTTCTGAATATTTGCATCCTGATATTGAGTTACAATGGGTTAGTAGTTTTGGTTTTAGTAAAAAGAAATTTGATGAGATTCGCACTATATTTTCTGATATAGCGCAATCTTTTGAAACCCTTACGTGTGAAATTACACAACTTATATCAGAAAATAATAAGGTCTCTGTTCAGTATACCTATTACGGAAACCCGATAGAAGTCCCTAATAAAGAATTAACCATTGCCCATTTTATGGCCATTTGGGAAGTTAAAGATGAAAAATTATATAAAGGATATCAGATCAGTCAGCATGGAGATAATGCTCCTCAAAATGTATAGCTTTTATTTCAAAAAAAGTAAATTTTCATTTCAGATATAGTTTTCAAAAGCTTATTTTTGAGAATTAAAAATAAATTAATAAAGTCGCAACGTAATGAGTGTTTTAGTTAATAAGAATTCAAAAATAATTGTACAAGGTTTTACAGGTAGTGAAGGTACTTTTCATGCTAGTCAAATGATTGAGTATGGTACTAATGTAGTAGGTGGTGTAACTCCTGGTAAAGGAGGTCAAACTCACTTAGATAAACCAGTTTTTAATACGGTTGAAGATGCAGTTAAAGAAGTAGGTGCAGATACAACAATTATTTTTGTTCCGCCAGCTTTTGCAGCAGATGCGATTATGGAAGCAGCAGATGCGGGAATAAAAGTTATTATTACTATTACTGAAGGAATACCAGTAGCAGATATGATTAAAGCTTCAAACTATATCAGTGATAAGGGATCGAGACTTATAGGACCTAATTGCCCAGGTGTTATTACACCAGGAGAAGCAAAAGTAGGTATTATGCCAGGTTTTGTATTTAAAAAAGGAAACGTTGGTATTGTTTCAAAATCAGGAACACTTACTTATGAAGCTGCAGATCAGGTTGTAAAACAAGGATTAGGTATAACAACTGCGATAGGTATTGGAGGAGATCCAATCATAGGAACTACTACCAAAGAGGCTGTTGAGTTATTAATCAATGATCCAGAAACAGAATGTGTTGTGATGATTGGTGAGATAGGTGGACAATTAGAAGCAGATGCTGCTAAATGGATTCAAGAAAGTGGTACTAAAAAACCAGTTGTTGGATTTATTGCAGGTGAAACTGCACCAGCAGGTCGTACTATGGGACATGCAGGAGCAATTGTAGGAGGTAGTGAAGATACCGCGGCAGCAAAGAAAGCTATAATGAGAGAATGTGGTATACATGTTGTTGATTCGCCTGCCGAAATTGGTAAAAAAGTAGCAGAAGTATTAAAGGTACTAGCCTAATAGAAAAGCATAAAGCATAATTTTTTATAAAAGAACCTCTTGGATGTATTCAAGAGGTTTTTTGTTTGTTACGGAGAAATAATGTGTTAAATAAAACTTAAAAAACGTAACTATACTGGTAACAACGCGTATAATAGTAAGATTAACTAGAATTAGACTTTATTATTAGATAAATAAAATAAGTAATATTAGCTGCAATATAGTGTCAGTATATTATCCATTTTTATAAGTACAGTCGGTATTTTTATTTGATAAGAATCTGGTTCATCAAACGTGTGTTTAAAATAAAAAGTAATATGAAATTCGTTAAATTAATTCTTCTACTGATTGGTGTTAGTAGTCTTAGTAATTGTAAAAAAGCAATATCCAATGAAAATATATCTCAAGAGATAACTGTAGAAAAGCATACAGATAAATCAGGCTTTAGTTACGAAACGGTGAATAATGACCCAACAGGATTACGTCTTTATACCCTAGAAAATGGATTGAAAGTCTATTTAGCAAAAAATGAAGAAGAACCAAAAATTCAGACATTAATAGCAGTAAAGGCTGGTTCTACGTATGATCCTGCTGATAATACAGGGTTGGCTCATTATTTAGAACATATGGTATTTAAAGGAACGGATTCTATAGGTACTCTAGATTATGAAAAAGAAAAGGTATTGTTGCAAAAGATATCTGATTTGTATGAGGAGCATAAAGCAGAAAAAGATGAAGATAAAAAGAAAGATATCTATAACAAAATAGATGAAGTTTCTCTTGAAGCTTCTAAATTATCTATTGCTAACGAATATGATAAATTGGTTAATTCTCTTGGAGCAGAAGGAACAAATGCTTTTACATCAAATGAACAAACTGTTTATGTAAATAAAATCCCAACAAATGAATTAGAAAAATGGCTAGATATTGAGAGTGAACGATTTAGTAAATTAGTATTGCGATTATTTCATACAGAATTAGAAGCCGTTTATGAAGAGTTTAACCGATCACAAGATAGTGATAGAAGTAAGCAGTATCAAGCTACTTTAGAACTACTATATCCTAATCATCCTTATGGTAAACAAACGACCATTGGGGAGTCAGAGCATTTAAAAAACCCTTCTATGAGGGCTATTCAAGCGTATTATGATACATATTATGTTCCTAATAATATGGCTATCATTTTGGTAGGAGATATCGAATTCGAAGATACTATCAAAAAAGTAAACGATGCCTTTGGGTCTTATGAGTACAAAGAAGTGAACCATCCGGATTTTTCTGAAGAAGCAGAGATACAAACCCCCAGAAAAAAGGAAGTTTATGGCCCAACTGCAGAATCTATATATGTGGCATTTAGAACACCGGGATTTGGTACAAAAGAACACAATATGTTTTTTCTAATAGATTATTTATTAGCAAATTCTCAAGCGGGTCTAATTGATCTCAATCTTAATCAAAAACAAAAAGTGCAGTATGCGTCCTCTTTTACAAACTTTGATAATGATTATGGATTTCATCTATTATATGGTATGCCAAAAGAAAATCAAACTCTTGATGAAGTAAAAGAACTGTTGTTAAATGAAATCGAAAAGATAAAAAAAGGAGAATTTGATGATTGGCTAATTGGCGCAGTAATCAATGATCTTAAATTAACCCAAATAAGAAAATTTGAAAATGCTACCCCGATCGCTTACGAATATTTAAGTGCTTTTATACATTCAACAGAATGGAAAGATCGTTTAGCTATGTTGGATGATATGAATAAAATAACGAAGCAAGATGTAATAGATTTTGCAAATAAAAATTATAGTACTAATTATATAGAAGTCCATAAAATAAAAGGAGAAGATAAAAACATAGTAAAGGTAGAAAATCCGAAAATTACACCGATTGATCTTAATAGGGATAAAGAATCTCATTTTCTGCAAAACTTGATGAAGAAAGATTCTAAACCACTAGAACCAAAATTTGTAGATTATAAAAGTGCTATAAAAACAACCAAAACAAAAAGTGGTTTAGAAGTTTCGTATGTAGAAAATGAGACGAATGATTTATTTAATCTAAATCTGATTTTTGATTTAGGGATTGATAATGATAAAATGTTATCTATTGCCTCTGGGTATTTTGATTTTTTAGGAACTGATAAATATTCTCCAGAAGATCTCAAAAAAGAGTTTTATAAATTAGGAATCAATTACTCTATTAATTCTTCAGAGGATAAAACTCTTGTCGGTATCTCGGGGCTTAAAGAAAATCTGGATCAAGGCTTATTATTGTTAGAAGATTTATGGAAAAATGCGGTTCCTAACCAAGAAGCATATGATAAATATATTGATAGAATAGCAAAGGGGCGACAAGACGGGAAAACCCAAAAAGGAAATATTCTATGGGGAGGTCTTATGAGTTATGGTAAGTATGGAGAACACTCAGGATTACGTAATATCTATACTATAAAGGAAATGAAGACTATGAACCCTCAAGAATTAGTAGATAAAATTAAAGGGTTGTCTGAACTAAAACATCGCATATTTTATTACGGAAATGATATAAACGGAGCTATCTCATCACTAGATAAAACCCATGCTATAACTGAAGATTTAAAGGAGTATCCTGAAGCACTGACGTATGTAGAAAAAGAAACAGGAGGAAATGTCTATTTTGTGGATTATGATATGGTTCAAAGCGAAATGGTATTTCTAGCTAAAGGATCAGAATTAGATCCTAAAAAAATGGCCGCAGCAAGTGTATTTAACACCTATTTTGGAAGCGGGTTGTCTTCCATTGTTTTTCAGGAGATAAGAGAATCTAAATCTCTTGCTTATTCTGCATTTTCTAAATACGATATTGCAAGTAAAAAAGGGCAATCAGATTATGTATATGCCTACATAGGAACCCAAACCAATAAGATGTCCCAGGCAGTAGACGCAATGATGGATTTGATGACCAATATGCCTGAATCAGAACAACAATTTAAGCAGGCAAAAGAAGCTACCCTTAAAAAAATAGCGGCAAAGAGAATTACAAAAGATAATATCTTTTGGACATATGAACGATTAAAGAATAGGGGTATTGAAGTAGATCATCGAGAAGAAATTTATCATGCAATAAAGAACATGACAATGTCTGATCTTAAAGAATTTTTTGAGAAAAATATTAAAGGAGAAACCTATAATATTCTTGTTATTGGTAATAAAAAAGAAATAGATATGAAGGCGCTGTCAAAATTAGGAGTTGTTAAAGAATTTGACATTGATTATCTCTTTAATTATGAAAAGAAAAAAGAAGATATAAAACTATAAATTAGCTAAACCTAGTTATACAGTAATTTGTTTATAAACCCTGCGAGAAATCGTAGGGTTTATTGTTGATGAGCTATTTGTTATTCTTATATTTGAAACTACATTGAATCATAAAGGGCACTATTGTGTCGAAAAAATAGAATTAAAACTAATGAATCTTTTAGAAGGTAAAACAGCCATTATCACAGGTGCTACTCGTGGTATAGGTAAAGGAATAGCGCAGGTTTTTGCGCAACAAGGAGCAAATGTTGCTTTTACTTATAGTTCTTCAGTCGATGCAGCAACAGCATTAGAAAAAGAATTAAATGAATTAGGTGTTAAAGCAAAGGGATATCAAAGTAATGCAGCTAGTTATGAACAAGCGCAAGAACTTATTGCCAATGTTTTAGAAACTTTTGGCGGTATAGATATTTTGGTAAATAACGCAGGTATTACAAAAGATAACCTCTTAATGCGTATGAGTGAAGAGGATTTTGATGCTGTAATAGAAGTAAACTTAAAAAGTGTTTTTAATATGACCAAAGCTGTTCAAAGAACAATGCTTAAGCAGCGTAAAGGAAGTATTATTAATATGAGCTCTGTAGTAGGAGTAAAAGGAAATGCTGGTCAAGCAAATTATGCGGCATCTAAAGCAGGTATTATTGGTTTTTCGAAATCAGTAGCATTAGAACTAGGATCCAGAAATATTAGAAGTAATGTTGTCGCACCCGGTTTTATCGAAACAGAAATGACCGAAAAACTTGATGAAAAAGTAGTAGACGGATGGCGTAATGCTATTCCACTTAAAAGAGGAGGGACGCCAAAAGATATTGCAAACACATGTCTTTTTCTTGCTAGTGACTTAAGTGAATATACCACAGGACAAGTATTTAATGTAGATGGAGGAATGCTAACATAAGATATGAAAGACAATGGATATAGGTCGATAAATATATCATAGTATTTAATCGGCCTATTTCTATTGATCTCTTTCTAAGTTCAAAATATGCAAGCAGAAACAGTTTTATTGATTATTGCAGCGTTCATAATCGCACTAATAGTAGCGATATTTCAATATGGATATAAGGCAAAGACCACAACGAAAAAAAAGTTTTTCTTTTCTTTTATACGTTTCCTTAGTGTGTTCGCATTACTTTTGCTATTAATCAATCCTACTTTCAAACAGCATACCTATTATACCAAAAAACCTACATTGGTAATTGCTGTCGATAACTCTTCTTCGATAAAACACCTCGAAAAGGATCAAGAGGTAGTTCAGTTTGTTAGTCAAATACAAGATAATAAAGAGCTTGGTGAAAGGTTTGATTTAAAGTATTATTCATTTTCTGATGTTTTAAATGATTCTATATATACTTCGTTTGATCAGAAACAAACGAATATATCAAAAACCTTAGAAGAATTAGACCAAGTTTATAAAAATACTACCGCTCCGATACTTCTTATTACTGATGGTAATCAAACCTATGGTAAGGATTACCAGTTCAGTACCACCCGCTATAAACAAGCAGTATACCCTATAATTTCGGGAGATACAATGACTGTAGTTGATACTAAGATTCAACAACTTAATGTAAACCGATATGCATACCTGAAAAATAAATTTCCTATAGAGGCTATTTTGACATATTCGGGCTATAAAAATATAACAAGTACCTTTCAGATTACTTCTGGATCTGCAGTTATATATTCTGAACCTGTTTCATTTTCAGAAGAAAATAATTCAAGCGTTATTAATATTACATTACCCGCAAACAGTGCAGGTGTGCAAAAATACACTGCTAGACTTATTCCGCAGGATAATGAAAAAAATATAATAAATAATAAAAAGAACTTTGCGGTAGAAGTTATTGATCAAAAAACAAACATATTACTTGTAAGTGATATGGTACATCCGGATTTAGGAGCAATAAAAAAGAGTGTAGAAAGTAATGAACGCCGAAGCATTACTATCAATAGACCAAATGAAGTCAAAAATTTGGATGATTACCAATTGATTATTTTATATCAACCTAATACGAGGTTTAAAAAAGTATTTGAAAATCTATCAACCAACAAAAAAAATTATTTAACAATTACGGGGGCAAAAACAGATTGGGTTTTTCTAAACCGTATTCAAAATAAATATAGACAAGAAATAACGAGGCAAACCGAATACTACGAATCAAGATTTAACTCCAATTATAATACCTATCTTATTGATGATATAGGTTTCACGAATTATCCACCTTTATTGGGTACCTTTGGCGATATTACATTGAATACAAATCATGATATTGTTTTGTATCGCACAATTAGTAATATAGAAACCGAAGATCCATTATTAATTACGCTAGAGGATACAAATAAAGAAGCTCTGTTATTAGGAGAAGGAATATGGAGATGGAGAGCACAAAACTATTTAGATACTAAAAAATTTGAAGGTTTTGATGATTTTTTTGGAAAGTTGATTCAATATTTAGCATCTAATAAAAAGAAGAAAAGACTTTCAACTTCATCAGAATCATTTTATTACGGAAACTCAAATATTAAGATTACTGCGGAGTATTTTACAAAGAATTACGAGTTTGATAGTCGAGGAAATTTAAAAATTAATATTACCAATAAAGACACTAATACCAGTCAAACAATACCCATGTTACTAAAGAATACTTCTTACGAAGTCGATTTAAGTAACCTCGAAGCTGGGAATTATGAATATACGGTAGAAGTGTTGGGTGAAAATATAAAAAGTTCTGGTAGTTTTGCCATTCTCGAATATAATATAGAGCAACAATTTCTTACAGCAGATGTAACAAAACTAACCCAATTAGCTACTAATACTAAAGGAACAGCATATTATCTAGATCAACAAGAAGAATTGATAAATAATATATTGAAAGATCAAAGGTATCAAGCTATTCAGAAAAGCAAAGAAAATACAATGTCTCTAATTGATTGGAAATATCTTTTGATTATTGTGATTATCCTACTTTCTATAGAATGGTTTGCACGAAAATATAATGGACTAATTTAAAATTAAAAACTCAAGATTTATTATTATGGAAAAATTACCAAAAATAGGATTACCTATTCTTATTGCAATTGTATTAATGATTGTATTTATTTCTAAATCATCAGTTAATATAGGTTATGGTGAAGCAGGTGTTTTGTTCAAAACTTTCGGTGGAGGAGTTGTAACAGATGAACCAGCATTAGGAGAAGGGTTTCATATTATTGCTCCTTGGAACAAAGTATATGTTTATAATACCAAGCAGCAGGAAGTATTCGAAAAGAAAATGCAAGTATTATCATCGAATGGATTAGAAATATCATTAGATGTATCTGTTTTATATCAGCCTAAAATAGAAAAACTAGGTATGCTTCATCAAACCAAAGGAGAGGATTATCTTAATATTGTTATCGTGCCAGAGATTAGAGCTGTTGCGAGAAGTGTTGTAGGGCGTTACACACCAGAACAATTATACTCTACAAAGAGAGATGCAATTCAAAACGAAATTTTTGAAGAAACTAAAAAGAAAGTAGATGGGCAGCATGTTCAATTAAATGCGGTGCTCGTTAGAGATGTAACATTACCGATTGCTATAAAAGAAGCGATTGAACGTAAGCTAAAGCAAGAGCAAGAATCATTAGAATATGAATTTAGAATCGAAAAAGCAAAGAAAGAGGCAGAAAGACAGAGAATTGATGCAGAAGGTAAAGCAGCTGCTAATACAATTTTAAGCGCTTCTTTAACTGATAAAATTCTAAAAGAAAAAGGAATAGAAGCAACGTTAGAATTATCGAAATCTCCTAATGCAAAAGTAGTTGTGGTAGGATCAGGAAAAGATGGTATGCCATTAATTTTGGGTGATCAATAATAAATTTAATTGCTTTTTAAAAAACTGTCTATGATTTTTTCATAGACAGTTTTTTTTTATTTTTTTACCAAACTCTACTGTTGCCGCTATCAGTATTAAAATTCTGTAATTCTTCCCAGATAATATTTAGTGTACTTGTATAGTTTTCATGAACCAAAGCGTGTACTGTCTCAGGAATAGTAAAGTTCGCAGGTGGTTGCACTCCATACATCGCAGAATAGGTAATTAAGCTCGCCAAAAAATATAGTGTAGCTCTCCCATGAGGAGCACCGTCTTCATATAAATCAGTTACAGGTATCCCGCTCAGAGGTGTATCAGTAAATAACTTACTCATTATAGGGCCAACAGGAATCATTTTGACATTAATCTCAGGTCGGTTAGATATGATGGCATCATGATAATCCAACCACCAGTCATGAAATTCTCCCATCGTATGCTGGTTGTAAAAATCGAATTCTGAGTCAGTAGGAGGAAACGAATTAATGAGTCCATCCATATCAGGCCAATTTTCATAAATATATACGGTTACCTCAGGCTCTTCTTGTACCACCCAATCAACAATATCCAAAGTGGCTGAGATAGGAGTTACATTGTCTACATTGTTTTCGAAATCGTAAGGTACATCACTCCCTTGATATTGAACAAAATTCCCTGCTGTCAGTAAAATAGTATTAAAGTCAGCATTAGAAAAAGGTGTTCCCGCTTCAGAGTTCCATAGTCCTTGTACACCATCAACACCCCATTGTGCAGTTGGTGGAAGATTAGCGTGACCCGGTAAAAAACCATATTGTCCATCTCCAGCATAATTATATCCTGCCGATGTAGATAAAGCACCTAACCAATAGGGTACTGTTGTCTCATCAGAATCTGTCGCATGAAGAATTAAGCTATGTCCAAAAATATAGTTTCTTACATTGGTAAGCAACGGAGTTGTTCCGTCTACAGTATGTTCATTTCCTTGATTATCTTCTCCATCTTCATTTCCTTCTGAATCCTCATTTTCTTCTTCCTCTTCTTCAGAATTATTATTTTCTTCTTCACTTTCCTCAGGATCATTATTTTCTTCTAGTTGTTCTTCATCAATAATTTCTAGTTCTTCATCTAAATCGAAATTGTCCGTATTGGTGCAATTCACAAATATAATTGAAAATAAAAACGTTAGTAAAGCCAGAGATTGTCTTGTCATCATCTTTTTTGAGTATTAGTTATTATTTCTTTTGATCGACATTAAGTGAACGCGCATAGGACAAAGTACCCTACCCATTAATTTTTTTATTTGTCTTTTTTCGATACTTTCCTATGTAATTAGTAGATCAAAAAGTCTTATAAATGTCAAAATCTATATTTTTTTGATTAGTATTGCGAAGACTTTCTTTGTATCGATTTTATAAGAAAACATCAATAATCTTTAAGAATTTAATTGTTTATGATTAATAAGGAAATAGTAGCGCTAAATGATAAACTCGAAGGAGAAGTGTTTATTGATGAGTTAACAAAAGCGCTCTATGCAACAGACGCCTCAGTGTATCGAAGGATTCCATTGGCAGTTGTTTTTCCGAAGTCTGTTAATGATATACTACGAATAGTTGATTTTGCTTCAAAATATAAGATAGGTCTGATTCCGAGAACAGCAGGTACTTCGTTGGCGGGTCAATGTGTGGGAGATGGTATTGTGATTGACCTCTCTAAATATTTTACTCAAATAATATGTGTCGATAAAGAGAAAAAAACAGTAACTGTTCAACCAGGGGTTATACGAGATGATCTTAATCGTTTTCTAAAGGAGTATGGACTTTTTTTTGGACCCAATACTTCGACATCAAATCGATGTATGATCGGAGGAATGGTAGGAAACAATAGTAGTGGTACTACCTCAATACAATATGGAGTCACTAGAGATAAAGTTATTGAATTGCACGCTGTTTTATCCGATACTACTGAGGCGGTATTCTCAGAAATTTCTTTGACTGAATTTAATACAAAAAAGCAGTTAGATACATTAGAAGGAAAGATATATAATAAAATATATGAAGAATTATCTCCTTCGTCTGTCAAGGAGCAGATTCGATCCAATTTTCCTAAACCCGAAATTCATCGTCGTAATACTGGCTATGCAATTGATGAATTAATTAATACCGAAATTTTTTCGGATATAGATTCTCGTTTTAATATGTGTAAGTTGTTATCAGGTAGTGAAGGTACGCTTGCTATTACAACCCAAGTCACATTACAATTAGATAGTTTGCCTCCGAACAAATCGCTAATGATTGCTGCGCATTTCGCTAGTATCAATGATTGTATGAAAGCAGTAGCTCCTATTATGAGCCATTCATTGTTTACTTGTGAAATGATGGATAGAACTATTCTTGATTGTACCAAGAATAATAAAGAACAGCTTAAAAATCGCTTTTTTATTGAGGGAAACCCTGAAGCAATTCTTATGTTAGAATTAAAAGCTGATACTACAGAAGAATTAGAAAAACAGCAATCACAATTACTTAAGACACTTGAGGATTCGGGACTAAGTTATGCAAATCCCATACTATATGGTTCAGAAATTGACCAGGCCTTAGAGCTTAGAAAAGCTGGGCTTGGGCTTCTAGGAAATATTGTTGGTGATAAAAAAGCGGTTGCATGTATAGAGGATACTGCAGTCGCTATTCCTGATTTGGCAAAATATATAGCCGAGTTTACAGATTTAATGAGATCGTATAATCAAGATGCAGTTTATTATGCACATGCAGGAGCAGGAGAGATTCACCTTCGCCCTATTTTGGATCTTAAAAAGAAAACAGACGTTACCTTATTTAAAAAAATTACTGATGATGTAGCTGTACTTGTTAAAAAATATAAAGGGTCTATGAGTGGTGAACATGGTGATGGTATTGTTCGTGCTGGTTACATCCCGTTTATGATAGGTGATAAAAATTATCAGATTTTAAAAAGAATTAAAGGAGTTTTTGATCCTGATAACATCTTTAATCCAGGAAAAATAATTGATTCCTATCCCATGGATCAAAAGCTACGATATGAAATAGATCGAGAAGAGCCTCTAGTAGAGACACTACTTGATTTTAGTGATTCCTTAGGAATACTAAGGGCTACCGAAAAATGTAATGGTAGCGGAGATTGTAGAAAATCGGTAGAAGCAGGAGGTACCATGTGTCCTAGCTATAGGGTTACAAAAAATGAAAAAGACACAACACGAGGAAGAGCGAATGCACTGCGAGAATTTTTGACAAACAGTGAACAGGTTAATAGGCTTAATACCAAAGAGTTAAAAAATGTGTTTGATCTATGCCTTAGTTGTAAAGGTTGTGCTAGTGAATGTCCTTCGAATGTAGATGTGGCTGCATTAAAAGCAGAATTTGAATATCAGTACCAAAAGGAAAATGGAGTTTCGCTGAGAACAAAACTTTTTGCCTATAATAATCAATTAAATGCCTTCGGAAGTTTGAGCCCGATGATTACAAATTTTATTTTTAGAAATAAATTTACTTCTCATATCCTAAAAACTTCTTTTGGGATTGCCTCAAAAAGAAATTTACCCGAATTGAGTAATCAATCTTTACGTAGTTGGTGCAAACAAAATTTGTATAAAATACAACCTAATCAACCTATTAAAACAGTATGCTTTTTTATAGATGAGTTTACGAATTATCTAGATACATCTATAGGAATTGATGCTATTGTATTATTAACTAAGTTAAATTATAAGGTTGAAGTAGTAGATCATAAAGAAAGTGGAAGATCTTTTATCTCTAAAGGTTTATTAAAACAAGCAAAAAAACTGGCAGATTATAATATCGTAACTTTTAAGAATGTTTTGAACTCTGAAATACCATTAATAGGACTAGAGCCTTCGGCTATATTAACCATAAGAGATGAATATTTGAGATTGGCATCAGATAAAAATACCGCCGAAACTATAGCAAAACAAACCTTTCTTATTGATGAGTTTTTGGCTTCAGAAGTAGAAAATGGTTGGATAACAACAGATCAATTTAGTGAGGAACATAAAGTCATCAAATTGCACGGACATTGTCATCAAAAAGCCTTGTCAGGTATCCATAAAACTTTTACAATACTTAATACACCCAAAAACTTTACGGTTACAATAATACCTTCGGGATGCTGCGGTATGGCTGGGTCTTTTGGGTATGAAAAAGAACACTATGATATTAGTATGCAGATAGGAGAGCAAACCTTGTTTCCCGCTATTAGAAAATCAGAAAAAGAAATAATCATTGCTGCTGTTGGCACAAGTTGTAGGCATCAGATAAAAGATGGAACAGATCGGGTAGCGTTGCACCCTGTTACAATTCTTAGAAAAACATTGATTTAAAAATTAAAAGTTTCGCATAAAATAGTAATAATAAGAAAACGCATCGGTCTGTTTGTGAAAATGATCCAAAATGGTCATATTTTTGGTTCGTCTTTAAAAATGGGATTGCTTCTAAAATGTAGTGCATTGTAAAATGATGTAGAGGTATAATTGATATATTACATTTCTTGTCGCATACACCGTGCAGTATTAAGAGATTAAAATCCTGAATATTAATTTTTAAGAATCATATGGATAAATTTGCAAAGAGGTTACTAAAAAGAGAAACAGGGATTAGGGATTGGCTGAAAAGTAATAAATTGGAGTGGTTATTAGAAAAAGTTGACGAAGTAATTTATAATTTGCCTGCAGAAGATATTAAAAATAAATTTCAGAAAGAGATTAAACGTGGTTTACAACATTGTGTCAAGAAAAATGAAATCCGAGCTCTAGATTTTCAATGGTATTATGGAAGAGGAGAGATTGGTGGAGCATTAGCATATGGGTTTGATAGTTGTTTAACAAAAGGGAGTTTATCTAAGACCGATCTCGGTCCTCGCGATTTATCAGGGATTGAACTAAAACTGGAACACGGAAACATTATTGACCAATATTTTGCAGAAATTCCGGTTTCGATCGCAATCAATGAAATGATAAAAAAAATAAATCCTATAGTAGAACAATCTAAAGAAATAGGTAATTTACTTGGAGATGTAGAAGATGTGATAACTGATTACTTTCAAATTTGGAATTATAAAATTGGTGCAGAAGCTTGTGAACAGTTAAGAGGAACTCATTTAGAATTAGCATTAAAAAGTAAAGCTCCATTTTGGGTTACTATGACTAGGCATGAGAGGTGGTCTATTCCTATTATGTTAATAAGCTGATTAATAAATAAAGCATATTAATTACCCATGAATACTTTCTGAAGTACCGTAATTCTGAATAAGTTTTCCTTCAAACTCCAAGAGTTCTTCCCAACGTTTATCTACGTCAATATCCTGACCATATTTACGAGCAAAGCCAAGAAAGGTAGTGTAATGCCCCGCCTCACTAATCATCAGAACATGATAAAACTTTGATAATTCTGGATCTTTTATTTTTTTTGAAAGAAGTTTAAAACGTTCACAGCTTCTAGCCTCGATCATTGCAGAAAACAAAAGCCTATCGACCAAACTTTCTCTGCGACTTCCTCCTCGCATTCTAAATTTAAACAACTCATTAACATAACTATCCTTACGTTCTCGACCTAAAGTATATCCTCTTTTTTTAATAATATCATGTACCATTTGAAAATGCTGTAACTCCTCTTGCGCCAAAACTAGCAAATCTGTGACCAAATCAGTATGCTCAGAGTTGAGAGTAATAATGGTTATCGCATTTGTAGCCGCCTTTTGCTCACACCAAGCATGGTCAGTTAAGATTTCTTCAATATTTGATTCAGCAAGCTTTGCCCAACGAGGGTCGGTTGCCAATTTTAAACCTAACATAGTTATATGTTTATTAAATAAGTAAGTACAAAGATACGGTTAATACATACAGAATAATTTAAAAAATAAAAGTGTTTAAGTGTTTTGCTTTCAGTTATTTGTAAATAAAATATTTTTTTTTGAAAGAAAAGTGGGTAATGAATTTTCGTATTGATCTCTTAAGAGTAAAGACCTTCAGAGGCGGAAACCGAAAAGCCTAAATAGAGTAGGTGTATTAAAATTTAACACAATGAAAACGATAGTAACCAAATTCACAATTTTATTGGCAGTAGCAATTACTGTATTTTCTTGTTCTAAAGATGAACTTACCGAAAGTTCGATGGAGCACGAAGAAGCATCAGCAAAAATAGAAACATTTGCTAATAAAGGTAGCTTAGAATATTCTAAATTGGGATCAGAATACTCAAAAACAGAAGCAAGGGACATTCTGTCAAAAACTTTAGCACTTGCTATTTCTGGTAATGACGAAATTAAAGAGATTATTGTTAAAGAAGCCAGTAGAAAACCAAATGGTGATACCGAAGCTTTATACCTGTCAATTAAAGACACGAAAACCAGTGTTGGTACCTTGGCAGATCTTTTACAAAAAACGTATTATGAAAATTTCAGGGAAGACATCCCAAATGATTTTTTCTCTAATGAAATTGTAAAAGCAGATCCTTACGGTACAATCTATGTTAATGATCTCTATTTTGAATATCCAGAATTATTAGAGAACCCTGTTACCGTAGCATATGAAACTGCAGAAAAGGGTGATTCTGAAATAGAATTTTATACAGGATATAATGCTAGAGGAGAACAAGTAAAAGTGACCGAGTATACTAAGGAAGAAACTATTTTCGGAATTAAAGAGAACGAAAGAATAGTTTTGGTCGATGCAAAAAGTTTTATCTCTGTGAATGGTAATAAATTAGAAAAGTTTATTTATTTCCCAGTGGCAGATCCATGTGATTCTCTTTATGATGCTATTATGGCATTGTTTGCACAAGCGGTAATCAGTGGTAATGATTATCTAATTATACAGGTAATGCAACTTAACGAACTGTATCAGTGTATTTGTTTAGGAGATTGTGACCAACCAGAACCTGATACAGACGGAGATGGTATCCCTGATGCTGATGACGATTGTCCAGATGAAGCAGGACCAGCATCTAATAATGGATGCCCAGAAGAGCCTGATTGTGTTGCTCCCTCAGGATGTGATCGCACGAATTATACCGCAAAGGATAAAATAAAGCAATTTAAGTTTACAAGCTGTTCTGCGTTTTCATCTACAAGTAATTTATTTGAAGGAGATCGAGAAATGAGAGCCTCAGTTACATATGCATACCTTAATTCGATAACTGGTAATGCAGAAACCACAACTATTCTAAAAGCAGGTAGTTTCTCTAAAAGCTCGCTGAGAAATTCTAATTTCTGGGGAACCTGTACATCAACAAAATGGGTGACCTCTAATTGGGAAACTTTTACATGGGATTATTGTACACATGGTGAGCAAATACATGTACAATGGTATGAAGAAGATAGTCCTGATAATACAGGTTCTTTATCTATAGGTTTTACATTTACATTAGGACCAGTTAGTATTCCTATTTCTACAACGATTCCTTTTGCTAATGCTAATGATAACCTAGGAGGATCAGTTGTTCAGTATTGTGATGGAGCTTTAGGTTCAGGATCTTTGTATAATACAGGAAATATTTATTTCTATTACGGAATGTAATACCGGTTTAAAGTTATTTCATTTAAGAAATAAGGAAAAGTAAATTATAATCCATTTACTGGTTGCTTTGGGATGGGGGGAAATCTCTCAAAGTAACTAGTAAATGGGTTTTTTATTTTTTTTTGAATTATTTATGCGCCAAAAAAATAAACATATTATACATACCGCCAGAATACTATAAAACACCCAAAATAAATAGGTGTTAGATGTATTTGATGTTTCAATATTTCCATGAAGAATTAGTGGAGCCCAAAAATGAGGGGATTGTTCTGAGAGTTGATGTTCATTTAGGTATTTCAGTTTTGCTTTACGCAAAGCAGATGACTTGGATTCTCCATTTTTTAGAAAGGTATAAAAATCAAGTACAATCTTACTGCTAGATTTCTCATTTGTACTCCATAAGGATGAAATCACATTTTTTGCTCCTGCATGAAAAAAACCTCTGGATAAACTCATCATACCCTCTCCTGATTGTAGATATCCTGTTCCCGTTTTACAGGCATCTAAAAACACTAAATCTGCTTGATTTTTGATAAAGTATAGTTCGTTCAAAGTGAGTATACTATCATGAAAAGCTATCCAAGGTTCATCAACACTAATAGCATTTGCATGTGTAGATAAATGGATGATATTATACTCTTCAGCCATGGTGATAAAGTTAGACTTGGTTGCACTATGTTCTTCTAAGATAGTACTATGCCACATACTTTTTAGAGCTTCCATTTTACTTTTGCTTCTTAATAGACTCGGAAGTTTATTTGTAAAGTGGGTCGGCGCAAAAGCGAGTACTTGAGACCTCGGTGAACGTTCTTTTTGTTCAATTTTTTCTAATAATGATACAGAATAGGCATACGTCGTTTCGAGATTCTTTATTAGATACGATATTTCATTTTTAGTAGTATCAGGTTGAGTAACTAGTGCTTCAAATGGAAAAGAATTTAATATGAAATCAGGAACTATTAATAAGTTTTCTATAGAAGAGGTATCAATTTCTGTATAAAAAGGAAACAATTGTTGATAGAGAGAAAATGCTAAGTTATTATATGTATCTAATTCATTTTTAGAAATAAAAGGCGTATTGATTAAAGTATTAATTCTTCTTATTTCTCTATTTAGTTTTTTAGGATCTTTTATTTTAAAAAAATGAGTCTTGGTTGTTGTTACCAAAATTCCATATCCTTCATTTTCTTTAAGAATATATTGAATTAAACCAGTTGAGGGTGAAATAATTTTTGATTTGCAAGTCTCTAAAGAAGAAATAGTAATCTTCTTTTTGTAATGATAATAACCGGGGTATCTTTCTTCTAAAGAATTAATAAATCGTTCATATTTGTTTTTATGCTCAAAAATTATAGATTCTTTTTCAAGTCGAGTAAGAGTTGTGTCTTTGAGAAGTCTTTCTCTTTCTTTATGTATTGTATATTTTAAGCTATATTCTCGTTCTTTTATATTTTCGGGTAAATTGGCTTCATTTTTGGCTTCTTCATGAGTAATATCCTCTAATAGAGATAATGACTTGCTTTTTTCCATGAAGAAAAAAGCACGACTTATATCATTTAACTCATAACATATAGCTGTTCCTAACATATATAAATCTACTCCTTTTCTTCTCCAAAAATATTTTGATTGTTGCTCGACATTTTCTGAGCGAATTATATCAATACCTCGATCGGCCAAAATAATTGTAGATAATGCTTTTTTTAGTAATAATTTGTCCTTTGTGTTTTGATAAAAAATATACCAGGCATTTGCTTTATCTTTTAAGTCATTAACAAGTTGCGTTTTGTTATTTGATTGCGCAAGTTCTTCATAACTAAGTAGGCTATTGTAGTCGACATCTGTATATTGCCCAATAGTATATGAAATGGCTTTCTGATAATGTTGTAAAGCAGCGGTATATTCTTTTTTGTATAAAAAATAGTCTCCCAAATTGTCATACGTAGATGTTTTTAAAGGGTCATATTGTAATGCTTCTTGATAATATTGATATGCCAGTGGATATTGGTTTGTTTTTGCATAAATATATCCTAACGCATCATATGCTGTTGCTATATCCTTATTATTAGTAGGAAAATCATTAAGACCTATTTCTAAGGCTTTACTGTAATGATATATGGCATCCTCATATTCTTCTAATTCTTCATATATCCAACCATATCGAGCATATAGGATCATGCTTGTTTTTTGTCTTATTTTTTTTGGAAGGTGGACAATTGACTCTTCTACTTTTTTTAGATATAGAATTGCTTTTTTATAGTCTTCGGCCTTCATTGTTTTAGAATATACCCGCGAAAAACTTAAGTACACACGATATAATTCCTTTTTATGTTTGGGATCTTCTGATTTTATAATTTTATTCTCAATCTCTTGTAAATAATGGATTACTTTGTAATAATCTCCGCGACTTATGTATAAATCTGTAAGTCTTTTTGTATAGGCATGAATAGTATATTTGTCTACATATGGCTGACTAATTAGTTCATTAAATGTTTGTATAGCCATTGGTTCATTACCAGAAAACAGATGAAATAAAGCAATGTTATTATAACTTTTATTGATTATCGATGGTATAGAATCTGCATATAGTTTCTGTATATTCAATGCTTTTGTTGTATTAATAACCGCATTTTCGATATCATTATTTCTATAGTTTAATTTTCCAAAATCGTTATATAAATAGCTTAATTCAATACTATTGTTTGAGTTGAGAGTAAGTAGCCGATTCAATTCTTCATTTTTACATGAATACTCAAGGTTTGAATTTTTTATTTCATGATACCTAACATCTAAGTGCTGCATATAATCCTGCCCTTGGCTAATATTAGTAGAAAATAAACATGAAGTTAGTATAAAACTATAAATAATAGCAAATCGCATATAGGGGTGAAATCATACATTAGAAGTACTAAAATTATGGAATTTTTGTATGAAATGTTAAAAAAAACTGTTTGATAATTGCAAAAATTATCAAACAGCATAATGGTGTGTATATATTGCAAAAACTCATCTAGACCTTTTCTTTTGAGAGAAATAGTTTAGACGAGTTTGAAACGTATGTTATTTATTCAATAATAATATCAGAATATTTAACAGGAAGGAGAGTAGTACTTAATATAGTTCCATTGATTTCTAGCCTTTCTTCTACCTGTTCTGATTTACTATACCCTTCGGTAATGTATAGTGCGCTCTTACCCGTTACTATAGGTGTAGCAAAAGATGTTCCCGAAATTAATTCATTAACCCCATCTGTATTTTGGGTAGGTACTTGATCACCTAATGATAAAAAGTCAACACTAGTAGATCCATGATTAGAAAAAGATGCGATATGTATCTTTTTCTTATTAATACTGCCAATAGAGAACAAATTTTTGTGCGTGTATGATGACGGGTAATGTGGTAAGAAATCATTATTGTTAAACGTATTTCCAGATGAGGAAATATTTAATATTTTAGGATTTTCGGCAATCAATTGAGATAATATGACACTTTGATGACCATACCAACCAAAACTCATATTTATTATGGATATACCAGGTTTACTTACTGCATATGCGTATCCACAGAGTGTGGTGAAAGTAGTTCCTTTTCCTTCATCATCAAAAATTTTAACAGGTAAGATACTATAATTCTGTACCCCTTCATTGTGTAATTTATTTGCAAGGATTCCAGTAACAGCAGTACCATGACCATTATCATCGTAGGTATTAGAATCACTATTCATAAAATCCCATCCAGATATTTCTATATCTCCATTGTTTACACATAGATTAGATTCGTCATTCGTTTTGTATAATGTAGGACTATAACCTATTAATTTTCTTAGGTCAATTCCTGTATCCAGTATTGCGATGCTAACATCTGGCTCTTCGATACCAATAAATTCTTTAATCAAATACCTATTTTCTTCTTCTGATTGTATAGAAGGGTCATGAAAAGGAACCATATTTTGGTTAGGATAATTAAATTGAAAATCAACTCCTTCAATACCAACACCATCTTGTGTTATTTCATCTTTTCTTCCCTCAATATCCGTACCTACACTAAATTCCCATTGCTCAATATAAGTATTTGTGCAGTTACATTTTTTTGTGCCAATAACTTTAAATTGGTCTCTCAAGGCTTTTTTGTCACTTTCTTTTACCCCAATTCTATATCTAATTATGAGTGATGTTTCTATTAATGTGGGCATAGTAATCCCAATTTTGCTCGTTGTAGAATTGCTTGTTAATTTCGTTTGTTCTATTTCAAATTCATCTAATTCATTATAAGAACAACTTATAGTAAAAATGTAAATAGAAATAATATATAGTAAAGATGTAGAACTTTTCATTTGGTTATAATTTTAAATATTACTTTTATACTAAAGTGCATAGATGATTAAATCATTACCCATTTTTTTAAGATAAATAAAAAGAAATTGATTTTATGGAAGAAACAACAGTAGTAAAATTAGATGATAAGTATCTTAATGCATTATTAAAAAATGACAGTGCTGTGATTTCTGAAATTTATGAACAGTTTTTTCCTAAAACAATGCATTTTATTTTGAAAAATAGAGGAACGTTGGCACAGGCAAAAGATATTTTTCAAGAATCACTGCTTTATATTATCATTGGTGTTAAGGAGAGAAAGCTTACAATTTCTTGTTTTGAGGCTTATTTGTTTACTATTACTAAGAATATGTGGCGCCGCGAAATAGAAAAACAAAAAAAACGGGTAATAAAAGACAACTTACATACACTTGTAAGTAAAGAGACAGAATTTGCCAGGTTTATGATAGAACAAGAGCACTTAGAATTATATCAAAAAAAGTTTGATCTATTATCAGACAATTGCAAAGACATACTAACACTTTTTTTTAATGAGGTATCGTATGAGGATATAACAGAAGAGTTGTCGTATGCCAGTATTAATACGGTAAGACAGCGCGTGTTTAAGTGTAAAAGTAAATTAATTAAACTTATAAAATTTGATACCAGATTTAATTAAATAGTAACTACAATAATGGAATTTGATCAAGCAACATACGAAAAAATAGATGCTTATATTTTTGGTCGTCTAACGGGTAAAGAAAAAGAGCTTTTTGAAAAAGAGATAGAAGGTAATATAGAATTAAAGAAAGAAGTAATACTCAATAAAGCTGTAAAAGCTTCTATTGCTAACGAAGATTGGACTTTATTAGATCATGATTTAGAAAGTGACCAAGTTAAGCATATTGCAAGTTTGCGTAGAAGTGATGTATACACTAAGAAAGCTTTTGATTTAAAAAACATAGGAGATACATATTTTGAAACTCTTGATCAAAAACCTAAAAGAAGTAAACGACTCTTGTATATTGCCGTTACTGCAGCCGCGGCAGTATTGCTTATATTTTTTATTGGAAACTATAGTTCTAACCCATCTACAGAGGCACTATATGCCGAATATAACAATTGGGATGATTTACCCTCGCTAACACTTCAAGGAGATACCACTGCAAATTTAGCAAAAGGGGAGGAGTTATTTAATAAAGGAGCATATCAAGAGGTAATAGCTCTTTTTACGCAAAATATAGAAGAATCTCAAGTAGCGCATAAAGAAATAAATCCATATGTATTGTCTTATTTGGGAGCATCATATCTAGAGTCTGGCGCATATAATAAAGCATTAGAAACTTTCAATATTTTACTAAAAAATAATACTCTGGATAGTTCAAAAGGATATTGGTATAAGGCAATGGTTTATCTGAAACAAGGAAATCGCGAAAAAGCAATTGAAGAGTTAAAATTGCTTACAAATAATAAACAACACTTTAATTTTGACGTAGCGAAACGATTATTAAGAAAGCTTGAGTAAGTCTCGCATATTTGTGTTATTATATCTCTACCATGCATTCATAATTTGATTATAGCATTAGCTACGCTAAAATTAATAAAGCTCGAGTATTTTATATTTTAAAACGAAGTCGTAAAGTATAGTAAAGGGCAGAACTCATCCTCCATATGATTAAAAATATAGTTATAAGAATGATAATGATATTCGTTGTAAGTGTGTTTACATCGGTATTAAGTTTCGGACAAAAAACTAGTAAGTATGAAAAAACAGAATACAATATCGGATTCAATTATGAACAAGATGAGTTTTCTATTTTAAGTAAAGATATGATCGTATTAACCTTTAATTATTCTTTTTTGACAACGATAGAAGAGGCTAATATTCCCTTTATACATAATAAATTTGGACCTTATTATAAAAAGTATTGTCAATCACTGGTTCGTTCGTTAATAAGAGAAAATTTTGGTCAATATACGGTGGAAGAGATAGTGTACTCAAAAAGAGATTTAATAATAACTGATATATCTAATAAATTGAGTACTTCATTAGAAGAATACAAGATTATTTTTGAAAAGTTACTCATTGAATCTATTGAAATACCACCAGAACTTAAAGCCTCTATGGAAGAGGTTGTGATAGCCCAGCAGGAAGTTATTGCGAAAAGATATGAATTAGAGAAAGTGAAAATTGAACTAGAAATACAAGCAGCCAAAAATAAAAATTGAATTAAAATAAAACCACAAAACGTTTTGT
Organism: Aquimarina pacifica; assembly: GCF_000520955.1. GTDB lineage: Bacteria > Bacteroidota > Bacteroidia > Flavobacteriales > Flavobacteriaceae > Aquimarina > Aquimarina pacifica. Next base: position 175,098 of record NZ_JACC01000003.1, read on the forward strand.
TCTCTTGTGATATAGTATTTACACCAGACATTCAGGGTTTTCCTAAAATATGATTTATCATAAAAGTAGCTTGTAATCCTTCTGGAGTAATTGGTAGATTCTCGTTTTCTTCAATAGTCTCTTCAAATACATTCATTTTATCTTTTTCATAATGAACTAAATTCCATTTTTGTTCATGATATTCTAATGAGGTTAAGTTTTCGATCCAATCTCCAGAATTAAAATATATACAAGAACCATTTTTATCTGTATACTTTCTCATTTGAGGTTGATGAATATGGCCACAAACAACATAATGATACCCATTTTTTACTGCTAGTTCTGCAGCGACATTCTCAAAATCAGTTATATATTTTACAGCTTTTTTTACACTATTCTTTATTTTCTTTGATAAAGAGAATTTTTCTTTCCCCATTCGTATCAAAAACCAATTTATTAATTGATTCAATAAAATAAGGAGATCATATCCCCAACCACCTAACTTTGCTAACCATTTCGCATTTTGAATGGAAGCATCAAAAATATCTCCATGAAAAAACCAGGCCTTTTTTCCATCTAACTCTAGTACAAGTTTATCAACAAGCTTAAAGTTTCCCATTTCAGTATCACTAAACTTGCGTAACATCTCATCATGATTACCTGTAATATATATTACCTCTGTTCCTTTAGAGGCAAGAGAAATTATTTTTTTTAGTACTTTAAGATGTGCCTTAGGAAAGTATCGTTTTCTAAATTGCCAGATATCTATGATATCTCCGTTAAGAATCAATGTCTTTGGTTTAATACTATTGAGATAATTAAGAAATTCTTGCGCTTGACACCCATATGTACCCAAGTGAACATCAGATACTACAACAAGTTCTACAGTACGTTTTTTCATAAAAAAATATCGTTATACAAATTAAGCATACCTCTTTGATATTAGAATTACCTAATTATAAGTTTATCGTTATTAGAATGCTACGATTTTTTTTTGATATTAAAAAAAGGTTAAAGAACGATACACTGAATAAAAATAGTAAGTTCCATTTTTATGTATCTATTGATCTTTAATCAATGTGAATTGCAATAGTTTTTATAGCCCTTTATTCGTTAAAATGTACTAAATGTTATGTGAAGTAGTCTATATAGGTCATTTATAATACTCTGTAGTATAAGTAAACAGTAAGTACAGTACCATGCTTTTTTCGTATACCGCATAGTACATAATGCAATTACATTAAAATATGAAAAACTACTCATTATTATTTGTTATTATTTATTGCCTGATATCAGGTTGTAACCCTAAAGAATCCACAAATACTGCTATTAACGAAACGGAAGATGCTTTAGAATCTAGGATTGATAGTATTCTTTCGAAAATGACCTTAGAAGAAAAAATAGGTCAAACTGCTCAAAGAGGAAAATCGAGTAGGGTAAAGGAGCTGCCAGAAGAACTGAAGGATGCGGTAAGAAAGGGAGAGATCGGTTCATTTCTTAATATCATGAATAAAGAAGATGCCAAAGAACTTCAACGTATTGCGATAGAAGAAAGTCCCAATAATATTCCATTGATTTTTGCTCGAGATGTAATTCATGGATTCAAAACTATTTTTCCGATTCCTTTGGGGCAAGCCGGTACTTTTGATCCAGAACTTGTAGAGCTCGGTGCTAGAATATCAGCAATAGAAGCTTCTACTTACGGAATCCGTTGGACTTTTGCTCCTATGCTTGATATCTCAAGAGACCCTAGATGGGGCCGTATTGCTGAATCTGGTGGAGAAGATCCTTATCTCACAGCAGTAATGGGTACAGCTTATGTAAAAGGATTTCAAGGTGAAGACCTGTCATTGCCCACAAGTATGGCCGCCTGCGCTAAGCATTTTGTAGGATATGGGGCAGCCGAAGGAGGACGAGATTATAATACGGCAAATATTAATAATGTTTCATTACATAACACGTATTTAAAACCCTTCAAAAAAGCTGTTGAAACCAATGTAGCGACCTTTATGACAGGTTTTAATGATCTTAATGGGATACCTGCTTCTGGAAACACCTATTTACTAAAAGAGGTATTAAGAGATCAGTGGGGCTTTGATGGATTTGTTGTCAGTGATTGGAACTCGATTATAGAAATGATTCCTCATGGATTTGCAAAAAATGAATATCAGGCTGCAGAGAAATCAGCAAAGGCAATGCTTGATATGGAAATGACGAGTACAGCATATCAGAATAATCTAAAAACACTTATTGAAGAAGGAACTATTTCTGAAAATCAATTGAATAGTATGGTTCGTAATATACTCAGGATAAAATTAAGACTGGGGTTATTTGAGAACCCATATTTTGACCCTAATTCTGATATTTTATATGATCAAAAACATTTAGAAGCAGCAAAAGAAACGGCATTAAAAAGTATCGTGCTTTTAAAGAATGATAATAATATATTGCCATTAAAAAGAGAACAGCGTTTAGCAATAATAGGACCTCTAGCTGATGCACCACATGAACAATTAGGAACATGGACTTTTGATGGAGAAAAAGAACATACAATAACACCATTATTATCTTTTAAGAAGGATTCTATATACAATTTTAAATATAGTCAAGGATTATCATTTAGCCGGGATAAAAAAAATGCAGGTTTTGCAGAAGCGATACAAACCGCAAAAAATTCAGATATAATTCTATTTTTCGGAGGAGAAGAATCTATTCTGTCCGGAGAAGCTCATAGTAGAGCAAACTTAGACCTTCCGGGAGCACAAGAGCAGCTTATTACCGAACTTCACAAAATAGGCAAACCTATCGTATTAATACTAATGGCAGGAAGACCCATAACATTGACTAATATTCTAGACAAAGTTGATGCTGTCATATGCGCATGGCATCCAGGAACCATGGGAGGAGATGCAATTAAAGAAATTCTCTCCGGAAAAGTTTCTCCATCGGGACGGTTACCGGTTACATGGCCAAAAGAAGTAGGACAAATACCTATATATTATAATCATAAAAACACTGGACGTCCAGTGGTACCAGATGAATATGTTCATATGGATTCTATTCCTATCGGAGCATGGCAAAGCTCTCTTGGGAATACATCACATTATTTAGACCTTGGGTATTTACCACAATATCCTTTTGGATATGGACTTACCTATAGTAATTTTGAGTATTCTGATGTAAGCATATCTTCTAAAAGCATAAAAAAAGGAGATACTATTGTGGTCAAAGCTACTGTTACAAACACAGGAACTGTAAAAGCTTCAGAAGTTGTTCAACTTTATTTTAGAGACATGGTCGGAAGCATTACCAGACCTATAAAAGAGCTACTACGTTTTAAAAGAGTAGCACTTGATGCTGGAGCTTCTAAAGAAATAGAATTTACTTTTAATACAGATGACCTATCTTTTTATGGTGTAGATAAAAAATGGATAGTAGAGTCAGGGGATTTTATGTTGTGGGTTGGCAAAGATGCTCAGGATACAACACATGAGCTTACATTTGTTATAGAATAATTTATGGTTCCATCAATAATACACATCATTTTTGGAGTTGCCGGAAGTGGAAAAACAACCATAGGAAAATTACTGGCAAAAGAATTAAATATTCCATTTTATGATGCAGATGATTTTCATCCTGAAGCAAATATTCTAAAGATGTCTAATAGTATTCCTTTGGAAGATATTGATAGGATGCCATGGCTAGAAAAATTAGCAGAAAACATTACTAATTGGCAAAAAGGAAAAGGGGCAGTATTAGCATGTTCTGCTTTAAAACAAAAATATAGAGACATATTACAATCAGGAAGTATATCAAAAATTAATTGGATTTTTTTGGATACGGATGAAAGGATAATACAAAAACGTCTAGAAACCAGAGAAGGGCATTTTTTTAGAAAAGAGCTAATTTCCACTCAATTTGAGACTCTTGAAAAGCCTAAAAGTGGAATTTTTATTGATGCAACACAAGAGTTAGAACAAGTCATGTCACAAATAAAATCACAACTTATCACAAAAAAATCTCAATTGGGTCTTATTGGATTGGGAGTAATGGGTAAAAGTTTATCTAAAAATATAGTATCAAAGGGATTTGGTTTATCAGTATATAATAGACATGTAGAAAATCAGGAAGTAGATGTCGCAAAAACATTCGTAGAAGAGTTTGAAGAAAATACAAATGTTATTGGTTTTGATGACTTGTCTTCTTTTATGAATTCTCTAGAACAGCCTCGAACCATTGTGATCATGGTACATGCAGGAAAGGCAATTGATGAAGTTATCGAATCCATACTTCCGTTACTAGCAAAGGGAGATTGTGTGATTGATGGAGGCAATTCTCATTTTAAAAAGACAATAGAAAGAGAACAATTATTACTAAAACAAGGAGTAGGTTTTCTTGGTGTAGGGATTTCTGGGGGGGAAGAAGGAGCACTTAAAGGACCTTCTATTATGCCAGGTGGTACTAAAGAAGCGTACTTAAGGGCAGGTGTTTTTTTAGAAGCAATAGCGGCAAAGGATAAAAAAGATAAGCCCTGCTGTGCATATATAGGACCACAAGGTGCGGGTCATTTTGTAAAAATGATTCATAACGGAATTGAATATGCAGAAATGCAAACATTAGCAGAAATATATCATCTATTGCGATATCATTGTAATCAAGACCCCATTCAAATTAGTACTATTTTTGATTCATGGCGTAGAAATAAAAAAGATAGTTTCCTTTTAGAGATTACCATAGATATACTTCGTAAAAAAGAAGGGGATGTTTTTTTGATAGACAAGGTTTTAGATAAGGCTGGACAAAAAGGAACAGGAGGATGGTCAACAATTGCAGCATTAGAATTAGGAGTTCCGCTTAATACAATCTCAGAAGCAGTAATGGCTAGAAACCTGTCTGGGTTAAAATCAAGACGGGTCGAAACATCACTGTTATATAATATAGAAAAAACACCTGTAAAAGAGGAGATAAATACTTTTATTGACATTTTAGAAGATGCTTTTCTTGTAACAAATATTATTAATCATGCCATTGGTTTTGATGTTATAGCGAAAGCCTCAGATGAGTATAAATGGGATTTGAGAATGTCAGAAATTGCTCGTATATGGACCAATGGTTGCATTATTCGTAGTAATCTAATGGAAGAGATTTCAGAATTATTTATTGAGAATAATAATACACCATTGTTACTATTTCCTCAAATAGTCAAGTCGTTAAGTAGAGGGGTACCTGCCTTAAAAAAAGTAATATCCTCTGCTGTCATAGCAAATTGCGCCATGCCTGTTATGTCAAGTGCAATAAACTATTTTTTAACACACTCCTCTGCACAATCCTCTGCAAATATTATTCAAGCACAGCGTGATTATTTTGGAGCACATACTTATCAACGCGTAGATAGAGAAATAACAGAATTTTTTCATACCAACTGGAAAACTCAATAAAAGTCAAGTAACATGGATTATCAATTGCTAGTAGCTGTAGGCGTAGGTATTATAGCTTTATTATTTATGATTCTAAAGCTAAGAATGCAAGCATTTATTGCCCTATTAATAGTTTGTATACTTGTAGGTGTTATTGCTGGGTTATCACCCGATGTAATACTTAATAGTATCAAAAATGGGATGGGTGGGACCTTAGGTTTTGTAGCTACAGTAGTTGGTTTGGGAGCACTTTTCGGAGGGCTCCTAGAACATTCAGGAGGTGCCCAAGCTCTTGCAGGTTATGTGCTAAAATTAGCTGGAGAAAAAAATGCCTCTTGGGCAATGGTTATAACGGGTTTTATTATTGCGATCCCAGTATTTTTTGATGTAGCTTTTATTATTCTTGTTCCGGTACTATATGCAATCGCCCAAAAAACGAAAAAATCACTTTTGCTATATGCTATTCCTTTGCTTGCCGGTTTAGCAATTACGCATAGTTTTATTCCTCCGACCCCAGGACCAGTAGCCGTTGCCGATATACTTGGTGCAAACCTAGGTTGGGTTATTATGTTGGGTTTCATTGTTGGGATTCCCGCAGCAATAATTAGTGGACCATTATTTGCAAAATATATAGCTTCTAAGATTAATATAACTATACCCCAAACTCAAAAGATAGAAGAATCAAATACAGCAAAATTTCCGAATCCAATAACAATAATTGCAATTATAACAATCCCTATTTTACTAATTGTACTAAAAACAATTTTATTGGGAGATTGGATAAGTCAAAATAAATTACCAGATATACTAAAGTATAGCATTTCATTAGTAGGACACCCGTTTACAGCACTAATTATTGCAAATTTAATCGCATGGTATGTTCTAGGCATTAAAAGAGGAACGACTAATGATGCACTTTTAAAATTGTCTATGAAATCATTTCAACCTGCTGGTGCCATTATACTATTGACAGGAGCAGGAGGAGCTTTTAAACAAATTTTGGTTGACACAAAAGCAGGAGAAATGTTAGCAAATTCATTACATGATACTTCAATTCATCCATTATTATTTGCTTTTGTAGTAGCAGGTTTAATAAGAGTCTTACAAGGCTCGGCTACAACTGCAATGATTGCCGCAGCCGGAATTACATCACCTATTATTTTAGCGGGAGATTTCGGAAGTGAGCAAATAGCTCTATTTGTTCTTGCTATAGCCTCTGGAGCAACAATCGTATCTCATGTTAATGATAGTGGTTTTTGGTTAGTTGGGCAATACTTGGGACTTACAGAAAAAGAAACATTTCAATCTTGGACTATTATGACTACCCTAATCGGGTTCATCGGATTAATCATGTCTTTGCTATTGTGGTATGCCTTTTAACCAATTTCATCCATTGTTTTTTCAAAACAAAATCAGAAACCCTCTGAAATAGTATTCAAAAGATTTCTGATTTATTTTTGTTACTAGAAATCAAGTTGCTTCTAGCCTTATATCAATTTATTCTTATTCAGCATCAGCACAATGTGCAATTCCTGAAAATTCACTACAACCTGGATATCCTCCTCCGACAATGTTTGGCTGTTGTTGTTTATCTAAAACCTTAACGCCCTTTAATTTTACTAAGTTTTCTAACATTATTTATGAGTTTATGATTAATACTTCATTAAAAGTAAGACTATTGATACTACTAAAATTACCTGTTTTCAGTGAAAAATGGAGGTAATGAGTTATAGTTACCTATTTTTTGCTTTGATGTTTTAATAAAAAATAGTGCCAAACTAGTGTCTAATTTAATTTTTGTAATCAAAAACATATTTTTTCTATCATATTGTTATTTTAAAAGTAAATAGCTGCTACTAATCTATACAAATGCTACCTATTGTCACTAAATGGTATATACAGCTTTCGTATGTAAAGATTAAAAATTACTTTTGTGCAAAATTGTTTTTAATGGCAGGAAATACTTTTGGAAACCTATTTAAGGTAACCACTTTTGGAGAATCACATGGGATTGCAATTGGTGGAATCATTGACGGATGTCCTTCTGGGATCAAACTAGACATGGATGCAATACAGGCAGAGTTAGACAGGCGGAAACCAGGTCAATCAGCTATTGTTACGCAGCGTAAAGAACCCGATACAGTTGAGTTTTTCTCCGGTATTTTTGAAGGAGTTACCACAGGGACTCCTATCGGATTTGCAATTAGAAATGCAAATCAAAAGTCTAAAGACTATTCTCATATAAAAGATTCTTTTAGACCCTCTCATGCAGACTATACCTATACGCAAAAATATGGGGTACGAGATTATCGTGGAGGCGGTCGATCTTCTGCACGAGAAACTGCAAGCAGAGTAGTTGCTGGTGCAATTGCAAAACAAGTGTTAGGTGACCTAAAAATCAATGCCTACGTAAGTGGTGTAGGTCATATAAAATTAGAAAAGGGGCATACAGAATTAGACTTTTCTTTAACAGAATCGAATATTGTGAGGTGTCCTGATCCAACAATGGCTTCTGAAATGGAAACATATATCAAGCAAATTAGAAAAGAAGGTGATACCGTAGGGGGAATTGTAAGTTGTGCTATTTCTGGAGTGCCTATAGGTCTAGGAGAACCCGTATTTGATAAATTACATGCAGAATTAGGGAAAGCAATGCTTTCTATTAATGCTGTAAAAGGTTTTGAATACGGAAGTGGTTTTGCAGGTGCAGAATTAAAAGGAAGTCAGCATAATGATCTTTTTAATACCGATGGTACTACAAAAACAAATCTTTCTGGTGGTATTCAAGGAGGTATTTCTAATGGGATGGATATCTATTTTAATGTTGCGTTCAAACCTGTAGCAACGATTATGCAAGATCAGGAGACTATAGATAAAGATGGAAATTTAGTGAATATGCAAGGTAAAGGTAGACATGATCCTTGTGTTGTGCCAAGAGCAGTGCCAATTGTAGAAGCGATGGCAGCATTAGTGCTTGTGGATTATTGGTTGATGAATAGAACTATCAAAAAATAAACTCAAAAATAAAAGTTAATAAATAAGGGTAATCCAAAAGGGGTACCCTTTTTTTTGTTTTTAATTTATATCTTCGAAACTTTTGGGCTAATACACTAAACTATTTACATGAAGAAAATTGCATTGCACTGGCAAATCATGATCGGGATGCTTCTTGGTATCGTTTTCGGTTTTATAATGACCACGATCTCATGGGGTAAAGGATTTACCGGAGATTGGATCGCTCCTTTGGGAACTATTTTTGTAAACTTATTAAAGTTAATAGCGGTTCCCTTAATCTTAGCTTCATTGATTAAAGGAATTTCTGACCTTAAGGATATTTCAAAATTCAAAACTATAGGAGGAAGAACAATTGTTATTTATATTTTGACAACCGTAATTGCAATTACAATAGGATTGTTATTGGTGAATGCAATAAAGCCGGGAGATGGTATTACCGCTGAGACAATAACAAAGCTTACCGAAGAATATTCTGGTAATTCAAAAATTTCAGAACGAATTGCAGAGGCCGGAAGACAGAAAGAGAGTGGACCTTTACAATTTTTGATTGATATGGTTCCTCAAAATGCAGTCAAGGCAATGAGCGATAATAAAATGATGCTTCAGGTGATCTTTTTTGCAATCTTTCTAGGGATTAGTATGTTGTTGATAAAACCTTCGGAATCAGAGCCGTTAAAAAAATTCTTTGATAGTTTGAACGAGGTTGTACTCAAAATGGTAGATCTTATTATGCTTACGGCTCCATTCGCAGTTTTTGCATTATTAGCTAATGTAGTCGTTACTTCTGATGATCCTGATATTTTATTAGCATTATTGAGGTATGCAGGTGTTGTGGTTTTTGGATTAGTATTAATGATTGTATTCTATTGTATTCTAGTAACAATTTTGACCAAGAAATCTCCTTTATGGTTTCTCAAACAAATTAGCCCTGCACAATTATTAGCTTTTTCTACGAGTTCTAGTGCAGCGACTTTACCCGTCACTATGGAAAGGGTAGAGGAACATATAGGAGTAGATAAAGAAGTGTCAAGCTTTGTATTACCTGTAGGAGCAACAATTAATATGGATGGTACAAGCCTATATCAAGCAGTTGCATCAGTTTTTATTATGCAAGTATTGTGGCCAGAAGGATTAACATTTAGTAATCAAATAACTATTGTATTAACAGCACTATTGGCCTCGATAGGATCAGCCGCAGTACCTGGAGCAGGTATGGTAATGTTGGTTATTGTTCTTGAAGCAATAGGCTTCCCTTCGGATAAATTACCAATAGGTTTGGCATTAATATTTGCTGTAGATCGCCCTCTTGATATGTTACGAACAACAATTAATGTAACAGGAGATGCGACGGTAGCTATGATAGTTGCAAAATCTGTGGGTAAATTAGGAGATCCGAAGGTGAAAAACTGGGATGATAATTATGAGGAGTAATGACCGAAAATGGTTCTCAACATAGTATTATTTAAGTTTGACGCCTTTTTGATCGTATAGCTGACTCATACTGAATGATGTTGATGAAGGACCTAAATTATTAAGTAAATCTAGCTTTTCTTTTCCTTGAATTACAGAAGGATTTTCTCCAGCTGGGATCCACCATAATACAGCCTGATGTCCTTGCATTTTAGTACCCCATTTATTTCTGTTTTTGAGGAAATAACTATGAACGGTGTTATAACTGTAGGACTTCAAGGATTCATAATCAGTCCATGTAGATAAATTAACAAAAATCAGTTTATCTTCATATGGTGTGTCAACATGTGTTGCATTTTCTCCTTCATCATCTTTTAACCTCCATACAAATCCAGGGCTTTCTTCTGCCAATTGATTTACTGGAGCCAGAAAATCTCTAAATTCTTTTATAATTGGAGAATTAAGATCGTCTTTTAGTTTAATAATGTTGAATTGTGCTAGATGAAATATAGTTGTATTCATTACTAATTCGCTTTTATATTTTTTAATGTTATAAGTTATATTTTTTTTGAGGCTTCAAATGTTAGTTCTACCAATACGTCTGCTGATTCTACACCTAATATCTTGTCATATTTTTCTTTGAGGTCATACCAGCATTTTTCTAAATCAGGAAGTAGCATGGTTAAATCTTCTGTTGGTAGAAAGTGCATCATTTTTCCTTTTTTTTCTTTTGTGATCAAAGAACGTAAAATCATTTTATCAGCAAGTCGTGTAATAGTAGAGGGATCGAGATCTAATTGTTTACTTAATCCAGAGGGAGTTATTTTTGGGTTTTCATGGATTAGTAACAATAAGAAAGCATAAGAAGGGGATAACCCAATAGGAGTAAATGCTTGTTCCGCTAGTTTTGTCAATTTTCTGGCCAATGCATTAGATGTAAAATAAAGGCACTTAGACAAATATTTATCTGATTTTTTCAACAGTGTAATTTTTTAGTAAAAATATTATTATATGCTTGTACATGCAAGTATTAATGTTTGGTTTAACAATACATTAACGCAACCAAAAGAGGCATGCTTTCATCTATAGATACATCTACAAGTAATTTCCATGAAAAAGTATATTGCATTAGCGTTATGTATTTCACTAATATTAAGTTGCTCTAATGATGATGATCAATGTGATTGTCTCCCAATAGATGGTATTGGCCTTGATGGGCAATGGCATCTTACACATGTGTCAGGAGGTTTCTTAGGTATTGACGAAAGCATAGATAAAGGCATTATTATATGGGATTTTAATGAAGAAAATATGGATATTACAATTACTAATATGAATACAGATAATTCATTGCCCGATATTTTGGCTTCTGGTATTTATGACTATTCAATTATTACATTAGAAGATGACTACCAAGAATTGCGTATAAATGGAAGTAGTTTTGGTAATTTTGAACTAATCGACACCAAGTTCACTCTTAATGAACTATTTAAGGATGGGTATCTCTATACTTTTCAGCGCTAATACCCGTATTATTTTATAAATTAATGTGTTTTCCTTTTGTATATTTTACTTGGTATGAAAACTCCTTTTCATCCTTGCCTTGAGGTAAGATGTTTGCGGTCCACTTCATTATTCCGGTTTTGTTATTGTATTCGGTATTCCCTGTGTCTATATGATCTATTTTGATTTCTTTATTTTGTGAAACAGGAATACGATCATTCATAATTACCTTTACCGCACTTTGCTTGTTATTTTTGATACTAATTTTGTATTTATAATTTAAGATTTGGTTGTTTCCGATAAGAGACTTGCTTTTAAAACTATTTAACTGTTCTCTTTTTATAATTAGATTAGGATCAACACCTAATGAAATATCCAAACCATCGACGGCAATTATCGTAGGGTTTATAATAGTTTTTCCTGTAAAGTTTCCTTCAAAGTATATATATGCTTCACCGGCAAGTAAATTATATTTTTCCCAGTTATTTAATTTTGCTGTTAGAAATACATTTTCATTAAGTTCGGGTGCTGCAAAATATTGATAATCGGTTTTTACATTAAAATTGTCTATTTCAATGACCGTTGTGTCTGAATTTGAGTTAATTGTATATTTATTTTTTATTTGAAACTTAGTATTCGTAATCCCTTGCTTTTTGGATTATACTACCGTATTATAGTCTTCTTTTTGTTTAATTTCTTCAGCCTTTACCCTTGATTTTTTTACATTTTTTTTGGTACCATATCCTATTATTACAACCTCCTCTAATTCTGAGTCGTCTTGCATTAATGTTTCATTAATTTGAGTTGCATAAATAGGAGTTGTCTTATTTTTTAATCCAGCAAAAGAAAATTCAAGTTCTTTACCACCTTTTATATCAAGGAAATATAACCCGTCAAAATCTGTAACTGTTCCATTAGTGGTTCCTTTTTCTATTATACTTACTCCGGGTAGAGGATTTCCGTATTGATCAACAACCATCCCATTTACTTTTTTGACTGTAGGATTGAATTTGTATATAGATCGTTTGATCACGTTATTAGTTATATTTTGTTTATTAGAAAAGTAAAGATATTTTGTGTTTACCTCTGGTTTACTATTATTTGTATCCGGATCTCCTGTGGATAAGATGATATTTACATTTTTCCAATCAGTTCCAGTTTTTTGATATACGTTTGCCTTATACGATATGTTTAAGGGAGTTTCGATACTTTCTGTTTTTATGTCATACATAGGAAACCACCCAGCTTGAGTAACATTATATCGTATTTTTAATAGTAAGTTTGCTGCAACCTGTGCATCTATTTTTAATCTAATTTCTCCTCTTTCTGTTTTTACAAAGTCATCTATTTTATTTATTTCATGCTGAATATTGTCAATTTCCTGACTTATAATATGTTGTTTTTGAGTAAGTAAGTAGATTTCATTTTTTATTGCTATTGATCTTTTTCTATAATATGTAGAAATTTTTTGAATAGATTCTAACGAAAGCTCTTTGTCATAACCAATAGTTTGATTGCTATCAAATATTTTTTGTTCTTGTGATAATCCTGAAATCTCATTTACAATTTCATTTTTTGAAAGAAGTGCTTTTTTGAGTTTTATTTTTAGAGATTCTGATGCTTCAGAGTACTGTTTCTCTAAAAGATAATCCATCGTAAAATTTATAGAAAGGACAGATGTATTTTTTAATCCGGATATCTGAATGCTGTTTTCATCTATATTAGGAGATAAATCATATAAAATGATCTCATTAATACCTGATTTGACATCAACAGAGGCATTTCTTTTTATTTCTGCTCCTGTAAGATAAACAGTTACTTGGCTAATTGTTGATTCTGTTTTATTCTCTATTGTATTTATTGCAAATAATGATGATGAAAAGAATAATAGTAGTAGTGTATATGTCTTCATAGGATATTTTTTGATTAAAGATCAAATATATATTTGCGGTTCTATTCTAGAAACCCATATTGAGTGAAGTATAGTTTTTATTGAGGTAAGACGTTGTTTTATATGGTTTTGTGGTAATTCCGTATAACAAATAGGGGGAAAAGCCCCCTAGTAAATTTAGGTAAACTCCCCTTACATAGGATTGGTATATGACCTACTTTTGAAATGTACAATCAAACACACGATCTTATGAAGCCATTTTTACTACCTATTACACTTATCACGTTTGCGATTTTATGTCTTAGTATAGTGCACATAGATAATGTTAATAAGCTAGACGAAAAATCAGAAGAATTAAGAAAAAAACACCAAATTGAAAATGTTCTAGATGATCAAAAAGAAAATAGATCAGATTTGGTTTCAAGAATTAAATGAAGAATAGAAAACGATTCAATTATTATTGATCGAGAAATAACGCCTTAAGCTCAGGAGTAGGAATCATACAGCTATCTTTTTTGCCAAACCATTTGTATCTATTTTTGGCAATAATATCGTAAATCCAATCTCTAAAGAACTTAGGTAATAAGAGATTAACAGAGAGAAAGGGATAAATACCAGACAGCTGCCTTGCAATTTTTAGGGCGGCTGTTGATTTATAAGAATACACACCTTCACCTTCTATTAGTAATATAGAGTCTAGTTTAGACGTATCAATATTTCTTTCAGCTATTAATCGCATTCCGATATCACTCTGCAATGAGGCATAACGAAAAACACTATTTTTATCCCTTTTAATAATAAAATTAATAGAACTATTACACAGGTTACAAACACCGTCAAAAAGTATTATTTTTTTATCTCCTTCTAGCATAACACAAAGATACTATGAATTATTATATCTTCAATAAGATAGTGTTGTACGTTAAGAATCATTTAGCAATTACAGAATCAATAACCTGTCTTGTGGTTATTTGAAGGTTTTTTGGGAGTGTATTATCTTTTGGTAAAACAGCTAAATATCTATCGTTATTAGAGTCATAAACCTGTCTAAATATAGGTTCTTCTAATTGCAAAGCATCGCAAATTTCTTTGATAAGATCCAAATGATAAATTAAATCCGTACTGCCTAAATGAAAAATACCTTTTTTATTCCTGTTTATTATATAATGTATCTGGAGTGTTAATTTAGATATGGTGGTTGCATTAATAATTACGTTAGGAAATACCTCTATTGGGGCTTTAAGATCATAAAGTGTTTTTAATTCTTGAACTCTAGGCGTACTTGATCCAAAAACCATTGGGACACGTGCAATTAAATATTTACTCGTAGGTAATCGCATTAAAGCATTTTCGATTTTAATTTTGAACCTTCCAAAAACACTTTCGCTCAATGTTTTGTCATATTCGTAAGAAGGGTAATTACTAAATGAATCAAATACATTGGCACTAGACATGAATATCATTCTACATTTATGTTGTTTGACCCATGATATAATGCGCTGATGGGCATCTAACTGAGAATTAAAATTCCCTCTTAATGCAGTAATAATAACAGTAGGTTTTAGATTATTAAGTAAAATGGTTACATCTTCGGCATCCATATCATATTGAAAAAATTTTTGATTCTTTTCAAAAAATGAATTATCGGTATAATATGTACCATAGGTGTCAAAATAGGAATTAAGCTCTTTATACAAAGCATTACCTATAAAACCACTTGCTCCTATGATCAAAATTTTTTTCAAATTCTTCTTATAAAAAATTAAGTTTCAACTATTGATATAATATCGCAATAGTTGAAACTTAGTTATACTATTTTTATTATGCAACTATCCTTTATAAAAAGGTAGTTTAATTACAGTAGCCGGAATTGTTTTTTTACGTACCTGAATGTTAATTTTACTACCAGGTTTTGTGAAGATAATAGGAACATATCCTAATCCTATTCCTTTTCCCAAAGAAGGAGACATGGTACCAGAAGTAACTGTTCCGATTTTATTACCATTATTGTCTACAATATCATAACCATTACGCGGGATTCCTCGTTCATCAAGTTCAAAACCAATTAATTTCTGTTCTACGCCTTTTTCTTTTTCTTTGGCTAATGCTTCAGAATTAATAAATTCTTTCGTGAATTTGGTAACCCATCCTAAACCCGCTTCTATAGGAGAAGTAGTATCATTTATATCATTGCCATATAGACAATATCCCATTTCTAATCTTAATGTGTCTCTCGCAGCTAAGCCTATTGGTTTTATATCAAAATTAGCTCCAGCTTTTAGTACCTGATCCCAAATTTGTTGTACCTCAGAATTCTTACAGTAGATTTCAAAACCTCCACTGCCAGTATATCCCGTAGCAGAAATAATCACATTATCAATACCAGCAAAATCACCTATCTCAAACGTATAAAACTTCATCGATTGCAAATCAATGGTCGTTAATGATTGTATTGCTAATGCTGCTTTAGGCCCTTGTATAGCTAATAGAGCGTATTCTTCAGACAGATCGCGCATAGTTGCGTTCATCGTATTATGACGTGATATCCAGTCCCAATCCTTTTGTATATTCGAAGCATTAACTACCAGAAGATATTTCTGATCTTCTATTTTGTATACAATTAAATCATCAACAACACCTCCTGTATCATTGGGCAGGTAGCTATATTGTGCTTTTCCATCAGTCAATTTGGCAACATCATTAGAAGTAACTTTTTGTATTAAATCAAAGGCAAATGGACCTGTAATCAAAAATTCTCCCATATGTGATACATCAAAAACACCAACACCATTACGAACAGTTTCGTGTTCTATATTTACGCCCTCATAGGATACGGGCATATTAAATCCTGCAAATGGAACAATTTTGGCTCCCAAAGCCATATGTGTTTCAGTTAAAGCTGTATTTTGCATAGTGTAATAATTAGGTATAATTAGATCGAGGTCGAAAGTAAAAAACTTTATGTTTGTAAACAATGAAGTAGTTTAAACTTTTTTAAGTATTAATATTATATATCATTTAATTTAGACTGTAGATGAAAAAGGAAATAAATGTAGGGAAACCATCAAGTATGAACTATTCGATTCTTGAAGAAGAAATTGTGTACAAAGGTTTTTTTACAATTAAGAAGGCAAAAATTAGTCATGATAGTTTTGGTGAAGATACTACTGTTATATGTTCTCGCGAAGTATTAGACAAAGGAGATTGCGTTGCGATTTTATTATATGAGAAAGATACAGAACGCCTAATATTTATTAATCAGTTTAGGTATCCTACACGAAGAAATGGAAATGGTTGGCTAGAAGAAATCCCAGCAGGTGCCGTTGATGATGGAGAGGAACCCAAAATGTCGGTGGCAAGAGAAGTAAGAGAGGAAACGGGATATATAATTTCTGACCCAGAACATATAATTACATTTTATGCCACTCCCGGTTCTTCTTCCGAACGAACAATTTTATATTTCAGTGAAGTCTCAAGTCATGATAAAATTTTTGATGGGGGAGGACTATCACAAGAAGGAGAAGATATCCAACTATGTAAATACCCTATTTCTAAGATAGATACTTTACTTCAATCTTCTAATGATGCAAAATCAATAATTGCATTACAATGGTTTAAACTAAATAAAATGTAAATACAACATTCACTTATTCACACTCTGAGTCAATACTAACTTTTTTTAGTTTTTTCCATATTTGATGTTCTAGATCTTGTGGGGATACTTTGAAAAATAAAAGGTGATTATTCTGCTTACTACAAAAACTATAATCTAAAATAATATTTAGACTTAATGGTTTTTTTGCATGTATGGCATCAAATGTTAATACTTTTCCAACATACTTAGAATCATTTATTTTTTCAAAAAAAGCTTTTGATTTAGTTATTTTTGAAGGTAGACTATTACCTTTTTCTAGAGCATTTTCTAATAGTCCATCAAAATATGTTTCTAATTCTAATTCTATTTTTTTGGTAGATAAAGCTGGATTTTGATTAATTTCCCATAAAAAAACATAGGAAAAGTAGCTCGGAGTCCCTTGTTTATCATAATTTGGTAAAAAACTAGTAAATTCTCTACCTGAATATTGTATTGAAGGTGCGAATTCTAAAGGAAATTCAATAACTTTACTATTCCATTCCTTTGGGGATAATAAAATGTTTTTGCTTGTTTTATTGGTGCTACATTGGATAAAAAATAGTGCTGATAAAAAAAAAGGAATGGTTTTTGTTATTTTCATGTTAAAAATATTATTTATGGATAATAAAATTACAAAATTGTTTAATAATATATTTTTCTTAAATTAGTGTTAAGGAATAATATAAAAACCTACAAAGTAAATGGATTGTTATAAAAAGATTTTACTAATATTTATTTTAATAGCTCAAGTAGCCCCAGCCCAAACAGAAGCAGAGCGATTAGAAGCCGAGATTATTAATATTCAGAGAGGCATTGTTTCTAAATTAACAGGTCATGAGCCGATCAAAGGTAAAAAAATCTTAACTAGTAGGGCTAGTAATGGTGAAAGAAAAGCAGCAGCTGATTTTCTATTTAATTCTTTAAAAGAAGCTGGACTTAAAGCAGAAAGACAAACGTACAATGTAACGAATAAGAGTAAGCAAGAATTTAATGGAGCCAATATTTTTGCAGAAATTCCTTCTACAAATGGTAGTGATGAATATGTTGTAATATGTGCACATTACGATACCGTAGAAAATAGCCCAGGAGCAGTACACAATGCAACAGGGGTTGCAATTGCATTTTTTGTTGCCAAAAAAATCGCTCAATTAGAAGAACGAAATCGAAATTTTATTATTGTTTTCTTTGATCATTGGAAAAATAATATGATTGGTACTCGTTGGTTTAATAAAAAATTGAACGAAGAACGCAAAAAAATACATTCGATGCATAGATCTGATTATATGGGATGGGACAATGATGAAGATAGAGCAATTGAGCTTTTAGCATCTAATATAAGTTTAGAATCATTGTATAGGATAGAATCACCTGTTCCTATTTATAAAAGAACGGTTGCAACACCAGAAAGTAGATTTTTCTCTAATTTTGGATATGAAACTGTGACGCTTACTGCAGAACTTAAGAATGCTGACAATTCTCCATTCGTTCGTCAAAGTGAAGATAAGTTTTCTACAGTTAATTTTAAATACTTAGCATCAACAACGGATATAGTATATAAAGTAATGAAAGCCCTAGCAAAAGGAGACTAAGGCATAATATTTTATCCAAAAAATAAATAAAAATTAAAGGAGTATCTTATTTTAATAAGTACTCCTTTAATTTTTTATATGTATCGATCTTAATACTGTATTGTTTTTTGTTCATTACTTTTTCTATCTGAGCAGGAATTTTTATTGAAGTTTTTAAAGTCTCCTCGACCACAGGTAAAAACTTAACAGGATGTGCAGTTTCTAGAAATACACCATATTCATTAGAAGAAAGCGTATGTTCTTTAAGTCCTAAATATCCTACTGCGCCATGAGGGTCTGCAATATATCCAGTGGTATCAAATATTTCCATCATCGCTTTTTTAGTTTGATTATCATCAAAACTATAAGCAGAAAAGTAATTCTTTAACGATGCAAAGTTATTATCAAAAAGCTGTTGTATTCTAATGAAATTACTGGGATTACCAACATCCATTGCATTAGAAATTGTTGCTTTTGATGGTTTAGGGTTATAATTTTCAGTCTCTAAATACCTTACAACTGTATCATTAACGTTGGTAGATGCGACAAAATGTTTTACCGGTAATCCTAATTTGTACGCTACAATACCTGCGCAAATATTACCAAAGTTACCACTAGGTACAGAAAATACAATTTCCTTATTTTTCTTTTTTAATTGTTTGTAAGCAAAAATGAAATAAAATAACTGTGGTAACCATCGTGCAACATTAATAGAGTTCGCTGAAGTCAATTGTTTATGATCCGTGATACTCGTATCTAGAAATGCAGTTTTCACCATTTCTTGACAATCATCAAAAACACCGTCTACCTCTAAGGCAGTAATGTTTTGTCCCAATGTTGTTAGTTGCTTTTCTTGTATATCGCTTACTTTTCCGCTTGGATATAAGATAACAACATCTACACCCTTTACACCTAGAAAACCATTTGCTACTGCTCCTCCCGTATCTCCAGAGGTTGCTACCAGAACAGTAACATTGTTGTCGTTATCTTTGTTAAAATAACCTAAGCATCTTGCCATAAAACGAGCTCCAACATCTTTAAAAGCCATTGTAGGACCATGAAAAAGTTCTAATGTCCCAATAGTATCATTAATTTCGACAACTGGGAAATCAAAACTTAATACATCACTAAGAATATCTCGTAATTCATTTTCAGGGATTTCATCACCTACAAATTGCTGAATGGCTTGATACGCAATTTCTACATTATCTAAATCCTCAATATTTTCAAAAAACGAATCTGGTAATGGTGTTATGTTTTCTGGAAAATATAATCCTCGATCAGGAGCTAAACCTTTAATTACAGCTTCAGAAAAAGTAACATTTGGTGCTTCGTTGTGTAAACTATAGTATTGCATTATCCTATTCTTAACTTTTATTATACTACTGCCGAAAATTCTATTTCTACTAAAATTTCTGGAGCAATTAATTTTGAAACTTCTACCATGGCTGTTGCCGGTTTAATTGTCCCGAAAAATTCTCCATGAGCTTTTCCGATTTCTTCCCAATTTGCAATATTAGTACAGTATATTCTTGTTCTTATAATATTGCTTAAATCTGCATTAAATTCTTTAAGTACATTTTCTGCAGTTTTAATAATTGCTTTTGTTTGCTCATATTCATTAGCTCCTTCACCCGTAGTTCCAGAAATTTCTATTGTATCACCAATTTTAACGGCTCTAGAATAACCAACAATATCTTCCCAGGGAGAGCCCGTTGCTACCTTTTTTACTTCTTTCATCTTTATATTTATATATTTTCTAATATTCTAATTCCCTGTTCATTGATTTTGGACACATGGATATCAAAATCAAGTCCGGTATTGTTATAAACCTCTCTAATTGCATCTGCTACTTTGTTGGCTGTTTCTAATCCTTTACTCAATGCAAATATAGAAGGTCCAGATCCAGAAATTCCACACCCTAAGGCACCTTGATTTAAGGCTGCATTTTTTACATTGTTGAATTCTGGAATCAATATAGATCTTAATGGCTCAATAATTACATCCTCGAGACTGCGACCAATGAGATCATAATCTTCAGTAAATAATCCGGCTACCAAACCACCAACATTGCCCCATTGATGAATTGCCTGTTTTAAGTCTATTTTATGTTTAATAACAGATCTTGAATCTGATGTTTTTACTTCTATTTGAGGATGAATAACGGTCATTACCAAATCTTTTGGTGAATGAAGTCTAATTACATCTAATGGAGTATAGCTTCGAACCAATGTAAAACCACCGAGTAGGGCAGGAGCCACATTATCAGCATGTGCATTGCCACTAGCAAGTTTTTCGCCAGCCATAGCATATTTTACAAGATCTTTTCCGGTGAATGGACTACCCAAAAGATGATTAACAGCCCAAACAGCACCTGCACTGCTCGCCGCACTACTGCCGATACCACTTCCTGCTTTGATTTTCTTATATATTTCAATTTGAATTCCAACTTCTTTTTTGTAATCTTCTAAAAGAGCATTTACCGCTACACTGGCTACATTTTTATCAGAATCCATAGGGAGTTTTGCTCCTTCTATTTTGGTAATTTTTACTCCGGGTTCGTTAACTAAAGATATAACCATTTCGTCACCCACTGTATCCAAACAACATCCCAACACATCAAATCCACATGAAAGATTGGCAACAGTAGCTGGTGCAAATATTCTAATACTTTTCATATAAAAATTTCCATTTATTTTTTACCAATTCGTATAATATCTGCAAAAATTCCAGAAGCGGTAACATCAGCACCTGCACCTGCACCTTTTACTATCAATGGTTGCTGAGGATATCTATCTGTATAAAATAACACAATATTATCACTCCCTTCGAGATTATAAAAAGGATGGTCTACAGGAATAAATTGCAACCCAACTTTGGCCTTACCTTCTTCATACTGTGCAACATATTTTAATCGACACCCTTTGCTATTTGCTTCTGCAAGAATGCCTTTAAAATGATCCTCATTTTCTTTAAGAGATTCAAAGAAGTCATCTACTGTCTTTGTGTTCAAACTTGTTTGAGGAAGAAATGCTTCATTTTCAATATCCTCTAGTTCCATTACCTTTCCACTTTCTCTAGCTAAAATTAAAATTTTACGAGCTACATCAACTCCGCTAAGATCAATTTTGGGATCTGGTTCTGTATATCCTTCTTGTTGGGCTTGTTTTACAATATCATAAAAAGTAACCCCTTCCTTATAATTATTAAATACAAAATTAAGACTGCCTGATAATACGGCTTGTATTTTATGTACACTATCTCCCGATGCAATAAGATTATTAAGAGTATCTATGATAGGTAATCCTGCGCCGACATTAGTTTCATATAAAAAAGATGCATTGAACTTTCTAGATAATTCTTGTAACTCTTCATAATTAACGTACTCGTCTGCACAAGCAATTTTATTACAAGTAACAACTGCCATACTCTCAGCGAGATAATGCTTATAAACTTTTGAAATATCTGGATTTGCCGTATTGTCGACAAAAATAGAATTACGTAGGTTCATTTCTTTTGCTTGCTTAAAGAAAGCAACTGCATCAGCTGTTTCTCCTGTATCAAGCCTATCTTTCCATGAATCTAATTGTATGCCATGCTCATCAAACACCATTTTTCTAGAATTAGAGAGGGCAACTACTCGTATTTTTAAACGCAGCTTATCTTTAAGGTATTCCTTTTGTTTATCTAATTGTTCTAGCAATTTACTACCTACATTACCGACTCCTGTAATAAATAGATTGAGCTGTTTAGTTTTTACTTCAAAAAATTCTTCGTGAAGAATATTTAGTGCTTTTTTGATGTCTTTTTTCTCTATAACAACAGAAATATTTTTTTCTGAAGCTCCTTGAGCAATAGCTCGTATGTTTACATTGTTTTTACCCAATGTACTAAACATTTTTCCACTTAACCCTTGATGGTGATACATATTATCTCCAACTAAGGCGATAATAGCAACATCATTTTCAATTTTTACGGGCTCTAATTTATGTTTCGATATTTCGAATTCGAATGTTGCATCTAATACAGCCTTTGCTCTCTCTGCCTCTGTGGCTTCTACAGCAAGACAGATAGAATGCTCAGATGAGGCTTGTGTAATTAAAATGACATTAATGTTTTCTAAGAACAAGGTTTCAAAAAGACGCTTAGAAAAACCTGGGATTCCTACCATACCACTTCCTTCCAAAGAAATAACAGAAATACTATCGATATGACTAATACCTGTAACAGGTTTCTTCCTATGGTTATCGACACTTCGAGTTATAAGTGTTCCCTGATTATCTGGAGAAAACGTATTTTTTATTATTATCGGGATATTTTTTTCGAGGACTGGATGTATTGTAGGAGGATAGATCACTTTAGCTCCAAAATGAGAAAGCTCCATAGCCTCTAGGTATGAAATATGTTGAACAGGCTTGGCTTGTTTAACCAATTTTGGGTTTGCAGTATACATACCACTTACGTCTGTCCAAATCTGTAATTCTTTTGCATTAATTGCTGCTGCTAAAATTGCTGCGGTAAAATCTGATCCTCCACGACCCAAAGTAGTCGGTTCTCCGTCTTGTGTTTTTGCCACAAAACCAGGAAAAAGATATACACTGTGAGTTGCAGTCTTTACAAAATCTTCAATCCTACGATTTGTCTCCTTATAATCAATAGTAACCTTAGAATTGTTAGTTTTAATTATTAAATCACGAGAATCTTTTAATTCGATACTAAGTCCTTTTACTTTGGCCGCTTCTACTATAATATAAGAAGAAAGCATTTCTCCAAAACTTGCTATTACAGAAGCCGTTTTTTCAGATAATTCACTTAATAGATAAACTCCTTCAAGTAATGATTCTAAGGTATTCAGTTCAGATTTAACCTTACTTATTATTGCACTTTGAGAAACAACGGGTATTAAGGTTTTTACAGCCTCTAGATGTCTTTTCTCAATTTCGACTAACGTATTTTTGTACGTTTCTTTATTAGCAGAGGCTTCTTCACCTGCTTTTAAAAGTAAATCGGTAATACCACCCATTGCCGAAACAACTACAAATAAAGATTGATTTGCTGATTGTTGTTTTATGATATCAATTACGTTTTCAATAGTAGTTGAATTCGCAACAGAAGAACCTCCAAATTTTAGAACGTTCATATTATTTTTTGTTAAATTGAAATTATTAATAAAGCTAAATTTTATAGTTCTTTATTTCTATGAACTACATACGTTTCTGGCTGCGATACTTTATGACAATTAACCCCTAAGGGTAATCGTTAAAGTACGCGTATTAGAAGAAGTCCTAGAAACAATACTTGCTACCAAGAGAATTAATAAAGCCGAAATAGAAACGGTACTAAACATGTTAGATTGCTTTACTTTATTTATAACGTCAAATGTATTGCTTTTAGATTTTAAAGAAAATTAAATTAGTAACATCTATCAACTTTTATTAATTTAACAAAGAATAACTTATTTAATTATAGAATTAATAATAAATAAAGTAAAACCAATAGGATTAGGATCATATTAGTTCTATTTGAGATATTTGAAGCAATCTTATGAAGATTGGCCAATGGCTTGATATAATTTTATACCTAAAAAAGTAAAAGAATGAAAATACTATCTGCGCAACAAATGCGCATGGCAGATGAGGCTACTATTAAAAAGCAGCAAATCACATCATTAGATTTAATGGAACGTGCTGCAACACAAATTTTTAACTTAATTCACAGTCGACTACAAGGATCCCAAACCTTAATTCACGTTTTTTGCGGTATTGGTAATAATGGCGGTGATGGATTGGTTATTTCACGATTGTTGGTAGAGCATGGATATAATATAAAAACGTATATAGTTAATTTTAGCGATAAGAGGTCTAAAGATTTTCTTGTGAACTATGATCGGTTAAAAGAGGTGTCCAAAGAATGGCCAACACAGCTAAAGTCTAAAGAAGATGTGCCAAATATAAAAGGAGAGGACATGGTTATTGATGCCATATTCGGTATTGGTCTTAATCGGCCAATAATGCCATGGGTTGTCTTACTAATTAAACATATTAATTCTTCTAGAGGTTTTGTATTATCTGTAGATATCCCATCAGGATTATATGCTGATAGAGCACCAGATGATCCAGAAGGAGTAATTTTTTCGAATGTTACAGTCACTTTTCAATTTCCAAAATTAGCCTTCTTTTTGCCAGAAACTGGTATATACACACAGGATTTAGAAGTCATTGACATTGGACTTGATCATGAGTTCTTGACCACAACAAGAGGGATTGCATCTTTGATAGGAAAACGAGATGTACTTCCGCTATACAGATCAAGACATAAGTACAGTCATAAAGGCGATTATGGTCATAGCGTAGTAATTGGTGGAAGTTATGGGAAAATTGGAAGTGTAACTTTGGCTACAAAATCAGCACTCAAAACAGGAGCAGGTTTAGTAACTGCTTATGTTCCAGAATGTGGGTATGCCATTCTTCAGACTAATGTTCCTGAAGCTATGGTAATTACTGATGATGACGATGAATTAGCAGAAATTGATTTAGACTTTAAGCCTGACGCAATTGGTATCGGTATTGGATTGGGAACAAGTGAAAAAACAATAAAAGCTTTCGGAGAATTTTTAAAGAAAAATACCATTCCCTTGGTTATTGATGCAGATGCTATTAATATTTTGGGAAAACATCCTGACTTTCTGAGTCATTTGCCTGAAAAATCAGTTCTGACACCGCACCCCAAAGAATTACAAAGGTTAATTGGTGAGTGGGAGAATGATTATGATAAAATAGAGAAGACAAAAGTATTCTCGAAGCAATATAAATGTATTGTTGTTATCAAAGGTGCTAACTCAAAAATTATTGATGAGGAACAGGTTTATGTAAATACTTCTGGTAACCCAGGCATGGCAACTGCAGGAAGTGGTGATGTACTTACGGGTATGATCACAGGTTTAATGTCTCAGAAATACCCACCTTTGCATGCAGCTGTTTTTGGTGTTTATTTGCATGGAAGTGCAGGGGATCTTGCAGTTCAAAAAACGGGGTTTGAAGCGGTACTTGCAGGTGATATATGCTCACACATAGGGGCTGCTTTTTTAGAATTATTTAAAACACCAAATGTGGAGCAACAAGGACAATAGATTATAAATTCTGAATACAATATTTATAATAATTTAAAGTTTTTTTGATATACTATAAGTACATTTGAAATATAACTTAAAAGCAATATGATGAAAAATAATTTTTTAATAATAGTGTCTATTTTTATGGGGATACTTTTAGGTTCATGTTCTAGTGATGATGGGCCTGCTACTGCACCTGTAGAAATAAATATATTAAACCTAGAAGCCTTAGAGGGGTCATTACAATATAAAGCCTGGTTAAAGGTAGACGGTAATGATATTGCTATAGGTACTTTTCAAGATGTAAATTTCCCTAAAAGTTTTACAGCATTATCAGATGATCTTACTTCTGCTACTGAATTTTTTATAACTATTGAAGGTGTTGGTAGTAGTGATAATCCGTCTGATTCTAAAATTGCAAGTGCAACATTTAGCGGTACTAGTAATACAGCCCAAATAAGTTCTTCGCAGACTTTGGGAGATTTTACGGGTATTACGGGTAGTTTCGTGCTGCGTACTTTTACCGGAGATACACCAACAGAGGATGCTAATGGAGTTTGGTTTACCTCTAGTCTAAGTGGATCGGCTACTAATGCAGTAGCGGGCTTATCGCTTCCGATACCAGGTTCTGGATGGGAATACGAAGGTTGGGTAGTTTTAGAAGATAGAGATGGGAGTGATGTAGAGGTTTCAATTGGTAAATTCTCAGATATAAATGAAGGTGATAGTAGTGATATTTTTAGTGGTAATGGGACTGCACCCAGCTTACCTGGTGAAGATTTTCTAAATGAAGCAGCAGGGAATCTAATTAATGTTGAGATACCTGCAAATCTTGTGGGTAAGGAAGTGTATATAACGCTACAACCAACATCAAGTAGTATTACAAGCGAACCATTTTATATTACATTATTATCCGTAAGCAGTGCAATAGAAAATGGAGAAAATACTATGAATTCTAATAACTTCTTTATTACAGGAACAGTAGAACGATAGTTCGACTAATTTTTATAAGTTAAAAAAGATCATCATAAAGATGGTCTTTTTTTATTTATCTTCTAGGATGAAATGAATCCATAACCTCTCTCAAATGGCTACGATCTATATGCATATAAATCTCTGTCGTAGTAATGCTTTCATGACCAAGCATCATTTGAATAGCCCTTAAATCAGCCCCGTTTTCTAATAAATGAGTGGCAAATGAGTGTCTAAATGTATGCGGACTCACTTGTTTTTGAATATCTGTTTCTGCTACAAGACGCTTTACTATCGTGAAAATCATAGCTCTAGTAAGTTGTCTACCTCTTCTATTTAAAAACAAGGTGTCTTCGTATCCTTTTTTAATGTCTAAATGACTACGAATTTGGTCTTTATAAAAAGTAATGTATTTTTTAGTAGCCTCTCCAATAGGTACAAACCGTTCTTTATTGCCTTTACCTAAAACGAGTAGATATCCTTGATCAAAAAAAAGACTCGATATTTTTAAAGTTATAAGCTCACTAACGCGCAGACCGCACCCATATAGAGTTTCTATAATAGCACGATTACGTTCTCCTTCTGGTTTGCTAAGATCAATTTTGGATATTATAAGATCAATTTCTTCTACAGACAATGTATCAGGTAATTTTCTGCCAATTTTTGGAGATTCAATAAGATCCATAGGATTGTCCTCTCTATATCCTTCAAACACTAAATAATTAAAAAAACTTTTGAGACCAGAAATTAATCTGGATTGCGATCTTGGATTTACAATTTTAGCCGTTTCAAAAACAAACAGATGTAGATGTTCTTTCTCGATGTTGGTAGGAGAGTCTGTTATATGCTTTTCTTCTAGAAATTTTAATAAACGCTCTATATCTAAGGCATAACTTACAATTGAATTTTCAGATAATCCCCTTTCAATCCTAAGAAAATGTTTAAAATCTTTTAATGCATGGCTCCATTTCATATTACGAATATACTAAAGAATAATATCCTAAGTGTGAAGTTTATATTTATAAGTAGGTTGCGTTTTTTAACGGAATTTCATAAATAAACTGAATATAATATTATTTTTTTATTAAAATATTGACAAATGCATAATCAATGAATTATTGTTAATTTATACATGTGTTTTTTATTAAAAAATAAATAAAATCGAATAAAATTGATTTTTTTGATAAAAATACTAAATTAGCAGTACAATCAATAAACAATTATAATTATGAAAAAACTTTTATTATTTGTAGTCGTACTTTCTTTAAGCTTTGTGACAACCGCTCAAGAAGAGAGTATTAGATTTGGGGCAAAAGCCGGATTAAATTTATCTAATTTTACCGGAGATGATGCTGATGACCTTGATATGAGAACAAGCTTTCATATAGGTGCACTTGTAGAGATTCCGATCTCTGAAACTTTTGCTTTTCAGCCGGAATTATTATATTCTTCTCAAGGAGCACAATTTGAAGAAGAAGGAGTTGATTTTAAAAGTATTGTAAATTATATTAACATTCCATTAATACTAAAATACTATGTATCAGAAGGATTTAGTTTACAAGCAGGTCCACAAATTGGTATCTTAGCTTCGGCAAAAGCAAAAGCCGAAGGTAATGGTGCAGAAGTAGATGTAGATGCTAAGGATTTATATAAAGGGATTGATTTTGGTCTTAATCTTGGTTTAGGATATCAATTAGAGGCCGGAATTTTCTTTGATGCACGTTATAATATTGGTTTAGCAAATATTATTGATGAGGATGATGCAGATGCTAAAAATTCAGTAATACAAATCTCTGTTGGCTATAAATTCTAATTGAAAAAGCTTTAGAAAAAAACAGAAAAACCTCAAAAGACAATAGTTTTTTGAGGTTTTTCTGTTTTTTTTTAATTATTGTTTAATCTCTGCCACTCCTTATAAAGCCTAATTTTTTTAACATGTATTTTAGCTAATTTGTAGGAAATCATAATTTTTTACGATGTAAGTTATTAGTATTTGATAATAATTTTAGATATTTGCTGCGCAAACACTAAAATTTTAACACTAAAATTATTAATAACAAATCTAAATCACTACACAAATGAATACATTTAAGTTTAAATTACCCTATTGGGGAAATAGGGTGGTAAGACCTCTTTTCTCAACTTTAATTTTTATTCTAATTTCTTTATTAACAACAAACTGCTCTGATGAACAATTTTCTGAAGATGAATTGGGAGAAAGCAATGAAGTCATTACTTCAAAAGTAACTCCTACCGCTGGAAATACATATTTTATTAAAAGTGTAATGAGTGGTAAATATCTTGATGTTGCGGCTTTTAGTCATCAAAATGGAGGTAATATTCATCAATGGACTTATACAGGAGCAATAAACCAACAGTGGCAACTAATTTCCTTAGGGAATGACATTTATAGACTTAAAAGTGTCGAAAGTGGTAAATCTCTGGATGTAGAGGGAAAAAGTACATCTAATGGAGGTAATATTCAACAATGGGCATATGCTGGTGGAGATAATCAAGAATGGACACTTACTAACGTAGGAAATGATGAGTACATCATTAGAAGTGTTAGAAGTTCTAAGGTCATAGATGTTGAAGCTTTTAGTATGGTTAATGGTGGTAATATTCATCAATGGGATTACAAAGGAACAGATAACCAGAAATGGGTTTTTACACAAGTTGGCGATGATCCAGAACCTCCAACAGGAGGTAACCCATCAAGTGTTTTATCCCACTTAAATGAGTTTAAAATAACTTTCCCATTAGATGAAGATGGTCAAGATAGTACAAATGATAGTACCTCAGGAAGCGATTGTGATGATAGAAATAATGATGCTTATGAAATGAGAAGTATTACAGGAAGTATTCCTTCTCCATATTCAGATTATTTCTTTGTCAGTGGTGATGAAGTAGTATTCAAAGCACATTGCGGGGGAGCAACAACTGAAGGATCTTTTTATCCAAGAAGTGAATTAAGACAAACACCAGGAGGTGGAGATAATTATTGGAGTATGGAGGATCGCCAATATCTAGATGTACGTGTAAGAGCAACTAGCCTACCAGACATAAAACGTGAGGTATCTATGGTCCAGATTCATGGTCCGGATGATGAGCCATTGCGTGTAGAGTATAGAGAAGGGAGTCAAGGTTTGCATGTGGTGCAAAATGAAGACAACACGGCAGAATATGTGTTAGATTATTCTTTGGGACAGCAGTTACGTGTTACTGTAACAGTTGATAATGGTGACATTACATGTGTAATTAGGAACGAGGATACTGGTGACTCTTGGGAAGATACTTGGGAATCTGAAGATAGCACAGGATATTTCAAGGTTGGATGTTACACGCAGTCTACAATGTTCTTAGATGATTGTAAAGGAGATGAATTTGATGATGATGAGTCGCCTGGTGCTTATGGAGAGGTTAGAGTAAAAGATTTAACACTCGAAGTAAATTATTAATCGACGATAATCTTAATAGTTTAATTACTAAAAAGAAAAAGCATTCTGTATAACAGAATGCTTTTTCTTTTTTTTGCCTTAATGACGTTTCTTGAAAAAATAAAAGTATTTTTGATTGATATTATAATATTAGTAGTAAGCTTTATGAAAAATAATATATTAATACTTTTAGGCTTGTTGTTTATTTCTGGTACTTTTTATAGTCAAGATGAAAGTGAGCAATTGTATACCAGAGCTGGCTTTAAGACAGGGATAAACTATGCCACCATCACGGGTGATATTACTGATGTTGACCCAAGAGTAAGAATGCATTTGGGGGCCGTCATAGAGTTTCCTGTTACCTCACGGTTTTTTATACAAGCAGAACCTATGTATTCTGCTCAAGGCTACACAATCACAGAAGAAGGAGTAGAAAATAAAATTAGTCTTAATTACTTAGTCCTTCCGGTTATAGGTAAATATTATATGACAAATACCTTAAGTCTAGAAACAGGTATACAAGTTGGTACTCTTGCAAATGCATCACAATCACAAGAAGAAACCTCTGATGAGTTTTATAATTCTTTTTCTAATACTGACTATAGCTGGGTTTTTGGTACTGGTTACAAATTCGAAAGCGGCTTATTTTTTCAAGCACGCTATATTTTGGGGTTGACCAATATCAATGATTTAGACGCACTAGATATAGATTTTAAACATTCTATAATGCAAGTATCCATAGGGTATTTGTTTAAAACTAAAAACAATCGCAGACTGGATAACAAAATATGAAATTATTAATTATTAATGGTCCCAATCTTAATCTTCTGGGAAAAAGAGAACCAGGTATATATGGTAGTCAAACATTCGAAGAATTTTTTGCTCAGCTACAAAAAGATTTCTCTAGTATAACGCTTTCGTATTATCAATCAAATATTGAAGGTGAGTTGATTACAAAAATTCAAGAGGCAGATGAATTATTTGATGGAGTAATACTTAATGCCGGAGCCTATACGCATACTTCTATAGGAATTGGAGATGCTATTAAAGCCATTAAAACTCCGGTTATAGAAGTGCACATATCTAATACATTCGGTAGAGAAGAGTTTAGGCATCAATCGTATATATCACCTAATGCTAAAGGAGTAATTCTTGGATTTGGTCTACAGAGTTATATTTTGGCAATACAAAGTTTTCTGTTAAAATAATGTACAAAACATATTTTAATTGGAGTAGTGGAAAAGATTCATCTTTGGCTTTGCATAAGCTTTTAATAGAAAAAGAGTATAATATTTCAAAATTAGTTACTACCATAAATCAAGATTTTGGTCGTGTTTCTATGCATGGTTTGCGTGAGAGTTTATTAGACATGCAAGCGCATAGTATTGGTTTACCTTTATATAAAATACAATTACCAGCGCAGGTTTCTATGGATTTATACACGGAAACGATGAAAAAATCTATTATGGATTTAAAATCTGATGGATATACGCATTGTGTTTTTGGAGATATTTTTCTAGAGGACCTGAGATTATATCGAGAAAATCAGTTGGATCAAGTAAAAATAAAGGGAATTTTTCCTCTTTGGAAAAAAAACACAAAAGCGTTGTTATTAGAATTTATATCTCTAGGGTTTAAGGCAATTACTGTGTGTGTAAATGCTAAGGTTTTAGATAAGTCATTTTGCGGAAGAGTTTTGGATCATAATTTTATTAATGATTTACCACCAAATGTTGATCCATGTGGCGAAAATGGTGAGTTTCATACATTTGTATATGATGGTCCTATATACAAAAATCCAATAAACTTTAAATTAGGAGAGAAGGTTCTAAGGAGTTATGCTCCTTCTGGAGATAGTGTTGATAATGACTGTTTTATAAAAAGTGAAGACAACGTTAATAACTGGGATACATCATTTTGGTATTGCGACCTGATTCCAACATGATTTTATAACTCTAGATAAAAGTATAATAGATTTAATTTAGGACTAATCATTTTCAAAAAAACACCTTACTTAATCAAAAGTAAGGTGTTTTCTATATTAAGTATATAATTAATTTGCTTTCTATAAGTGAATTACTTCATCATAAGCATCCGCAACAGCTTCCATTACAGCCTCACTCATTGTAGGGTGCGGGTGAATTGCTTTAAGCACTTCGTGTCCCGTTGTTTCTAGTTTTCTACCTAGAACAGCTTCAGCAATCATATCAGTAACACCAGCACCAATCATATGACAACCTAACCACTCTCCGTATTTAGCATCAAATATTACTTTGACGAACCCATCTTTGGTTCCTGCGGCACTTGCTTTACCAGATGCAGAAAAAGGGAATTTACCTATTTTTAATTCATATCCGGCTTCTATAGCTTGTTTTTCGGTCATACCAACACTTGCTATTTCTGGAGAAGCGTAAGTACATCCTGGGATATTACCATAATCAATAGATTCTACATGCATTCCTGCAATTTTTTCTACACATGTAATTCCTTCTGCAGATGCAACATGGGCGAGGGCTGGTCCTGGTACTACATCGCCGATAGCGTAGATTCCAGGAATATTCGTTTGGTACCAATCATTTACTACAATTTTATCTCTATCAGTAGCAATACCTAATTCTTCTAGACCAATATTTTCTATGTTTGTTTTAATTCCGACAGCAGAAAGAACAATATCAGCTTCAAGGATTTCTTCTCCTTTTTTGGTCTTTACAGTTGCCTTTACTCCATCTCCACTTGTATCTACACTTTCTACAGACGAATTAGTCATTACTTTAATTCCCGCTTTTTTAAAGCTTCGTTCGAATTGTTTTGCTACTTCTTGATCTTCTAGAGGAACAAGGTTAGGAAGATATTCGACTATAGTTACTTCTGTTCCCATTGCATTATAAAAATGCGCGAACTCAACACCTATTGCACCAGATCCTACAACAATCATCTTTTTGGGTTGTGACTCTAATGTCATTGCTTGTCTGTATCCAATTACTTTTTTACCATCCTGTGGTAAATTAGGCAATTCTCTAGATCGAGCACCGGTAGCAACAATAATATGTTTTCCTTCGTAATCAGTAACTTTTCCTTCAGCATCTGTAACAGATACTTTTTTACCAGCTTTTAATTTACCAAATCCATTAATTACGTCGATCTTGTTCTTCTTCATTAAGAATTGAACTCCTTTGCTCATTCCATCAGCTACATTACGGCTACGTTTTACTACTGCATCAAAATCTTTATCATAACTATCGACTTTAAGTCCATAATCAGCTGCATGTTTAAGGTAATCAAATACCTGAGCACTTTTTAATAATGCTTTTGTGGGAATACATCCCCAGTTAAGGCATACTCCTCCTAAACTTTCTTTTTCTACTACTGCTGTTTTAAAACCTAATTGTGAAGCTCTAATTGCGGTTACATATCCCCCTGGACCGCTACCTAAAACAATGATATCATATGTCATAAATGTCAATTTTTTGAAGTGACGAATTTAAGGATAATTCGGCTAACGAAAAAGAGTTTTATACATTCACTAGCATATACGTATGATTTTTTTGATCTCTTAAAATAAAAACAGCACTAGGTATAAAATAGTGCTGTTTTTGTTATTTTTTCACATACTTACGTATGATCTTTCAATATAAATTTAAAATTGTAGTTGAAGTGATTCTTGTACTGCTTCAAAATTTGATAAATCTATAGAAGTCGTCTCGGCAAAAGTAGATGGTACAACCACTACTCTAAAAATTTGATCTTCTGTAAAAGTAGCATCTAAGGCAGCAAAATCATCTGATTCAAGAACGATTTGTATATCAAATATTCCTGAAGGATCATCGAATATAAAGTTATATCTGAATTGTGCAAAACCACCGTCGTCAAACAAAAAGGTTCTTGGTAATGGCTCCCATACATCTACTCCTTCATCAGCCGATAATTCTGGGTCAAGAATATATACTAATGCTACATCAGCTTCAAATACTTCAATAGAATTAGGAATAGGAAAGTCTATTGCTGCACTAAACCCATCAGAGGAAATGAAATCAATGTTATCCATTTCAAAAGTTTGTGCAAGAAAAACACCTCCATCTTCTCCGTCCAGACCATCAAACCCGTCAAGACCAGCTGGTCCTCTCTCTCCTTCACAAGAAGTAAATAATGCGGCAAATATGATTAGTAAAAAAAATGCTTTTTTCATAAATTTTAGAATTAATTATTATTTGTTTTTAGATTATTTTTTATTGAAGTTAATACTTACAGAATTGACACAATATCGTTGCCCTGATTCTGTAGGGCCGTCATCAAAAACATGACCAATATGACTTCCGCAACTGGCACAAAGTATCTCTGTTCGTATCATTCCGTGTGAGGTATCTCTAATATATTCTATACGCCCTTCTATTGATTCATCAAAACTTGGCCAACCACATCCCGAGTCAAACTTATTGTCACTCAAAAATAGAGGTGTACTGCATGCCATACACGTATACTGCCCATCATCTACATGAAGATTATACTTTCCGGTAAAGGGGCGTTCTGTTCCTTTTTGTCTTAAAACACGATATTCTTCTTCGGTAAGCTGTTCTTTCCATTCAGCTTCAGATTTTTGGATCGGGTATTTATTCATTGATTCTATTTTTTTGGAATAAAAATTAGTGCGTCTCCATTTATACAATGTCTCATTCCGGTTGTTTCTCTTGGTCCATCATTAAACACATGTCCTAAATGTCCTCCGCAGGTTGCACATACTAATTCTGTTCGTGCATATCCTAAGTTATAATCTACATCTTTTTCTACATTTCCTTCTACAGCTCGATCAAAACTGGGCCAACCAGTACCACTGTCAAATTTATGGTCACTTTCATACAGTGCCGAATTACATCCTGCGCAATGAAAAGCTCCCTCTGCATATACTTTATTTAAAGGACTGGAGAAAGGTCGCTCAGTTCCTGCTTGTCTAAGAATATAAAACTGTTTTGATGTTAATGCCTTTTTCCATTCAGCATTTGTTTTTGATATTGGATATACCTTATTATTAGTTTCTTGTGCTTTGCCCGTACAACCTAATGCTATAACGGAAATAAGTAGTAAAATAATACGTTTCATATTTTTTATTTAGTAATGTTATAACTTACTAGTCGTATAAATTGGCTTAAAATAACTTATCAATAACTATTCCAAAATAAAGCTCAGTATTTTTGAAATGACATTTTTATCTCCTAAAATTTTTCGGTGACCAAGTCCTTTTGTTATCAATAATTCACTAAACTCTAGATTATCAGAGATTTCGTATGCCGAATCGTAATGTACATCAACATCATTCTTATCATGTATTACCAAGGTTCGGGTTTTAACCCCTTTAGCAGAAACAGCCCCAGAGTAATTATCAAGGTTTTCTCCAAATTTTTTATCGAAATACGATTTGAGCAGGACTCCAAATTTGTTCTCAAATTGCATGTTTTGAGCAAAATCTTTGATAATCTGTGTGATACTATTGGCTGTACCTATAATGACTAATGATTTAAGCCGTAAACCATAATTTGAAGCCCTTAATAATGCCATGCCTCCTAGAGAATGTCCTATAGCAGTTTCAAAAGGACCATATTTTTGTTCTATTTCGTGTATGGTTTCTACAAAATGAGGGAGCATGGTTCTTTTTCCTGGTGATTTTCCATGTGCGGGTGCATCAAAGCTAACGGTGCTGTATCCATTGTTAATCAATGTTTCTGCAATTTTTGATAATTGAGTTCCGCTTCCCGACCAACCATGAACTAAAAGTACTTTTTTATTATTATCTGGGACACCATACGTATATACTATAATCTCACGATTGATTTTTGATATAAGCATTCGTTCCTTTTTACTTTTATCATACATGTCTTTCTCTCTCTTTGGCATTTTATAACCAAACGGAGTAAGAAATAGACCAGCAGCAAATCTCAAAGCAAGAGTAGGGGATATTTTACTAAGAATCTTTCCTATGTATATAATAGGTTTGGGAATTAATAATGATTGTACAGGGATTAAATCCTTATTTTTTTTATTCATTCAAATGAAATTATTATTTATAAATGCGATCCTTTGGTTTTTAATTCTAAATGAAAATACTCTTTTTGAATGTCTTTTTTATTAATCTACAGGTTTACTTTACGGTAATAAAAAGTACGATTTTTACCAGTAATCAAAAAAGTTAAAATCTGTTTTCAACTTAAAATTAAAATAACAAGAACTTTTGGATGAAACAATTATGATTAATTAACATTCATTCAAATATCAACCCCAAAAATATATAGGACTAATTCTTTTGTATAACTTAGAAAGTACTTAATTTAGTAGCTTATTTTTAATTAGAACTCAATGGGATTAAGGCCCACAGAAATATCAAAAAAACGACAAAAAGTATTATATGACTACCAAAAACGCGATATAGATAAAATCTTTTGCCGTCTAGAGGAGTTTCCAAAAAAATATAATTTGTTGTACCAATTACCTACGGGTGGTGGTAAAACTGTGATTTTTTCGGAAATTGTAAGACGGTATATTGCATCTACAAAGAAAAAAGTTGTAGTACTTACACATCGTATAGAACTTTGTGCACAAACTTCGCGAATGTTGACAGAGTTCGAAGTTAAAAATAAGATTATAAATAGTGCTGTAAAAGATCTGGATGATCAAAATGAGTATAGCTGCTTTGTGGCTATGGTAGAAACTCTAAATAATCGACTTAATGAAGATCATCTAGAACTGTATGATATAGGTTTAGTAATTATTGATGAGGCACACTATAACTCATTCAGGAAACTGTTTCGGTTTTTTAACAATTGCTTTATTTTAGGGGTTACTGCAACCCCTCTTAGTTCTAATATGAAACTTCCTATGAAGGATAATTATCATGAACTCATTGTAGGTGACACTATAAATTCATTAATCAAGAGTGGTTTTTTATCTAAACCAGTAACGTATACGTATGATGTAGGACTCGGTTCGCTTAAAATTGGTATGAATGGTGATTATACCGTAAAATCTTCTGAAGATTTATATACCAATATGCTTATGCAGGATAAGTTACTGCATGCATACGAGGAGCGATCTAAAGGGAAGAAAACCTTGATTTTTAATAATGGGATTAATACTTCTGTTTATGTCTATGAGACATTTAAGAAAGCAGGGTATCCTATTCGTCATTTAGATAATACTAATAGTAAACAAGAAAGAGAATCTATTTTACTATGGTTTAAAAATACTAAGGATGCAATTCTTACTTCGGTAAGTATTCTCACGACAGGATTTGATGAACCAACGGTAGAAACTATTATTTTGAACAGAGCTACGAAATCTTTGACATTATATTTTCAGATGATTGGTAGAGGTTCTAGAATCCTGCCGACAAAACCTGAATTTTTGATTTTAGATTTGGGGAATAACACCGCAAGGTTTGGGTTGTGGAATTCTAATGTAGATTGGCAATCAATATTTAGATCACCAGATTTTTATTATGACAATTTGGTAGGTGATGAAGAGATTGAACGAAATTTTAAATATGTATTACCAAAAGACTTACGTAAAGAGTTCTCTAAATCTGAGGATATTGAATTTGATATAGAAGCAGAGTACGCAAAAACAAAACGTTCGGGAATACGAAGTTTATCAGTATTAGAGAGTTCTATAGAGCAGCATGCACGTATGTGTGTACAGAATAGTGAGGATGTTTTTGATGCAAGAATACTCAGCAAATTGTTGGATCAGGATATAGAATATCGAGTACGTAGATATTCTTATTGTATTAGTAAAAGCACTAAAAATTATAGAGATTGGCTTGAAGAAGATTATAAAAGAAAACTAAGAACTAAAATTAATCAACTATTTATGGATTGAATGTTAAGTAATCCGTAAACAGTTGATTAATAGCAAAAAGCAGTTATTCTAACGCATAAATAACTGCACTTTCTGCATGTATTCTGGCTGTATCAAATAAGTGAATATCAACATCACTGGGTGTTATAAGTAATGGGATTTCTGTACATCCTAAAATAATACCTTGAGCTCCTTTTGATTCTAAATCTTTTATAATTCGTATAAGTTCTTTTCTTGAATCATTCTTGATAATACCAAGGACCAATTCATTAAATATGATATCATTGACAATCTTACGATCATCACTATTAGGAACTATTGTTTCTAAACCAAATTCTTTTAAATTTTTTATATAGAAATCTTTTTCCATGGTAAATTTGGTTCCTAACAACCCTATTTTTTTTAGTCCTACGGATTTAATTCTCTCTGCAGTAGCATTTGCAATGTGTAAAAATGGGATTGAGGTGTTTTTGACTATTTCTTTACTGCATAAATGCATAGTGTTTGTACATAGAATAATAAAATCTGCTCCGGCGTTTTCTAATTGTTTGGCTGATTGCACCATTAACTGGTTTAATGATTTCCAATCATTTATATTTTGTAGTCTGGCAATTTCAGAAAAATCTACCGAAGTCATAATACTTTTGGAAGAATGAAACCCGCCTAATTTTTTTTTTACCTCTTGATTAATTATTTCATAATACATAGCAGATGATTCCCAGCTCATACCACCAATGAGTCCAATAGTTTTCATAGTTAACTTATTTATAATGAAAGGTTTATTTATATTAGAATTTCTCCAATAAGATATGGGACAGCATATCCGCTTAGGAATACTCGATCTCCCTCTAGCTTACATGACAATTCTCCTTTACGCGCAGATAATTGTTTTGCTTGCAACTGAGTTTTTTTTAGTTGTTCTGCCCAAAAAGGAACTAAAGAAGTATGTGCTGAACCTGTTACAGGGTCCTCTAACGGAATTTCTGGATTCGCATCAAACACTCTAGAGACAAAATCTACTGATGTTCCTTTTGCTGTAATGATTGTGCATAAGTAGGGGAGTCCCTTTAATAAATTAAGGTTTGGGGTTTCATTTAGTATATCTTCTTCTGATTGAAATACAATTGTTAAATCTCTACCTGCCATTGCAGATATTGGCGTTCCTTTGAATGCTTTATATACTTGTTCAGGAATAGCTATTGGTTTTGGTGGATTAGAGGGAAAGTCTAATGTAATTGCTCCGTCATCTTCTAGAATAGCCTTTAATTCACCACTTTTTGAATAAAATGATATTTCCTTGATTTTAGGATCAATGTAATTGAATATTACATACGCAGAGGCTAAGGTTGCGTGACCACATAAATCTATCTCGGCATAAGGCATGAACCACCTAATTTCATAACCGTCATCTTTTTTAACAAAATATCCAGTTTCTGCAAGGTTATTCTCAATAGCAATGTTTTGTAAGGTTTGATCATCTAACCAATGTGGAAGGTGACAGATAGCTGCCGGATTGCCTCCAAATAAGGTTTTGGTAAAAGCATCAATTTGGTACATTTTAATTTTCATAACTAGAATATTTATATATTGGTATATCTAATTTTTTAGATATGTTTAATCAAATTTTTATAATCGTTTTGTTAGTGTTCTGATATATTCTTGAATTACCTCTTCGTTTCGTTTAAAATAGGTCCATTTCCCATGTCGTGTCGCGATTAATAGTCCAACTTTTTGCATACTATTAAGGTAATGAGATATTGTCGATTGTGATAAACCTGCCTTTTCCTGTATTAGCTGTCCACAAACTCCATCATTAAAATGACCTAGCTCTTTATGAGGAGGAAAATTAGACGCAGGGTTCTTTAACCAATCTAGTACTTCTAAACGAGTCACATTAGACAACGCTTTATTAATATCGAGTATTTGATCATTATCCATCGAACAAATATACATATTTAATTTTATAAATATGTATAGCGTTACTTTCTTTCTTTTTTATTGGTTATATTTTTTATTACTATAAATTATTAATCCTATTATATAATTTATTAGGTATAATTACTAATCTTTGCAGCAAATGAATATTATCAAACCAATACAAACGAAAACAGTTGCTGTAAAGCTTAGGCCATCTGCAGAAAAAATGGTTAAGAGGGGGCATCCTTGGGTTTTTGAAGACAGTATTATTAAACAAAATACACCAGGAAAAGCGGGTGATTTAGTAATCATTTATGATACTAAAAAAAACAATTTTCTAGCCTGTGGATTATATGATCCTTATTCACCTATTAGAATCAAACTTATTCAATTTAGAAAAACTGCTAAGATCAACGAAGATTGGTTTGTTTTAAAAATAGATCAGGCATACAAATTAAGACAAGAATTACTTCAAACAGACACGAATAGTTATAGACTCTTGTTTGGTGAAAATGATGGTCTTCCGGGGTTTATTGCTGATGTTTATGATAACGTATTGGTTATTAAGTTGTACTCTCAAATATGGTATCCTTACCTTAACTGGAT
The DNA here is from genome assembly GCF_000520955.1 of Aquimarina pacifica. Lineage (GTDB taxonomy): Bacteria > Bacteroidota > Bacteroidia > Flavobacteriales > Flavobacteriaceae > Aquimarina > Aquimarina pacifica. The sequence continues at coordinate 215,400 of NZ_JACC01000003.1, forward strand.
TGTTAAACATCTCGTTTCTGTAACGGGGTGTATGACTATTGTATTGCGACTTAGTAGGTTGTTGCAGTCAAAAGGAGAAAGTTTTGATCTTAAAGATGGGCAAATTCTTTATGGGAAACTTAAGAATGATGTGGTTATTTTTCGGGAGCATGGCGTTTTATTTTCTGCCAATGTAATCAAAGGTCATAAGACCGGATATTTTTTGGATCACCGTCATAATAGAAAAAGAGTAGGGGAGTTAGCAAGAGGAAAAACTGTTTTGGATGTATTTTCTTATGCTGGTGGGTTTTCTGTACATGCACTTACGGGTGGAGCAAAAGAAGTGACTAGTCTTGATATTAGCAAGCAAGCACTTGATATGGCCAAAGAAAATGGTATTCTTAATAGTCATCATGGGATACACAAGATTATGGTTTCTGATGCTTTTGATGGATTACAAAAACTTATAGATCAACAAAAAACGTTTGATATTGTTGTCATAGATCCTCCTTCGTTTGCAAAACGTGAAAATGAAATCGGTAAAGCCATGAATAGTTATGCAAGATTAGCCATTTTAGGATCTCAATTGGTTACAAAAAAGGGAATCTTAGTACTAGCTTCTTGTTCTTCAAGAATATCTGCTCAAGATTTCTTTGACATTTCTGAAAAGAATATCCTCTCAACAAAAAGAACTTTTACATGTATAGAAAAAACATTGCATGATATTGATCACCCTATTAGTTTTCCTGAGGGAGCATATCTTAAATGTGGATATTATATATTAAATTGAAAGAGTTAAAAATAAGGAGCAAACGGTATATGTTGTTAGAATTAAAAACCTTAAAAACTACCTCAAAGACAGACAAATAAAAAAAGGGTGAATCAACAAGATTCACCCTTTTTCCTTTTCAATACTATATTGACACTTTCCTTAATACGCTCTCTAATTAATTAGCAGATAGCATTGCAAAGAATTTATCCATATTAGGTAATAATACGATTCTTGTACGTCTATTAATGGCCATATTTTCTTTAGTATCATTTTCTACAAGTGGCTTATAGCTACTTCTACCAGAGGCGATTAATTTTGCAGGATCTACATCGTATGATGATTGTAGTTTTCTAATAATCGAAGTAGCTCTTTTTACACTAAGGTCCCAGTTATCTTCTATTACTGGAGTGCTGATAGTTCTAGGATCTGTATGTCCTTCTACCATAACCTCTAAGCTAGGTTCTGAATTAATAACTTCTGCTAATTTCTTTAATACATCATCTGCTTTATTACTTACTCTGTAACTACCGCTGTTAAAAAGCATTTTGTCTGATATAGATATCATTACTACTGTATTATCAATATCAATAGAAATATCTTCATCTTCCTTTAAATTATCAGATAAAGAACTCTTTAGGTTATGAGAAACGGCTAAGTTCATAGAATCTTTTAAAGATGTAGCACCTTGTAGTTTTTGTTGATCTACATTTGCTAACGTTTGCTTCATCTTCTCTTTTGTATTGTTAGAGATTGCAGCAAAATCTTCTACCATTACCATTTTTTCGTCATTTGATGTTCTTAACGAGTTAATTTTGGCATTGTAGTCAGCCACTCTAGATTCGATTTTAGCAAATTTCTCCTCTAATTCCTCTTTCTCTACAGCTGTTCTTTGTAAGTTACTTTGTGTATCAGTAAGTTCTTGCTCTAAGGCTACATACTTTTTCTTAGACACACATGACGTCATAACTAATACTCCTGACAGTGCAATTAATGTGATTGATCTTTTCATGGTTATTTGATTAAATATTCGTTCTACTAAAACTATTAGTCCTTTCATTTATTGTTTTTCTTAATCTTAATATTTTCACATGAATTTCTTAAAAAATGTTAATTTTTTAAGATTTGAGCAATTAACCGTAATTATTTTGTGGAAGTTCAATATCCGTTAAAAAAATTAATACACTGATTTACAAAACGTTGTGTTTTAAAGTTTTTTGTATTCATATATTTTTTTAAAAAAAGTAAAAATTCAATATAATAAGGAGTTATTTTTTAAAGTTATATTGCAATCAAATTGAATGTAAGCCCCATATCTTTATTTAATTTAGTAAAATATATTAATAGTAATTGATGTTTTTAAATAGAAATAGGCTTTTATCTTATTTCTTGATTTGTATTTCATTTTCAATAATGTCAGCTCAGGAAGTATTAGATCAAAAAGTAAAAGTAATAGGATATAAAAAAATTGTAGTACAGGGTAACATTTTAGATCTACCGATATATCCTGATAATAATAACTTCTTTACTGATAAAAATGATGATATACATCATATAATACCAGAAGATTCTGAAGATTTTCTGGCATCATGGGACACCAAAAGATTCAATCCATATTCAAAAGGTTCTGTTGATTTTCCTATTAAATTAGTTTTTTCTGATAAGGAGTATTCATCTCCTGTTTCAAGAAAAATGGTAGTTACCTCAAGGTTTGGTTGGAGAAGAGGTAGGCCACATCAAGGGATTGATATAGATTTACAAATTGGTGATAGTGTGAAAACACTATTGGATGGAAAAGTAAGATTTGCACGTTATTATAGTAGTTATGGTAATGTAGTTGTTGTTAGGCATCATAATGGTTTAGAAACAGTATATGCACATTTATCAAAATTACTAGTTAAAGAGAATGATGTTGTTAGTAAAGGCGATATTCTAGGAAAAGGTGGTGTTACTGGTAATGCAAGAGGTAGTCATTTACATTTAGAGGTACGATATAGAGGTAAGAGTATAAATCCAGAATATTTGTTTGAGTTTGATAGCGATACAAAAATTAGATCAGAAGCTCTTTTTGTAACAAGAAAATGGGCTTCACCAAGAAGTCATAAATCCACAAGGCAGAGTAAGATAGTGGTTCATAAAACGATTGATCATATAAACGTTTCTGAAGAACTAAAGAAAAAAACATATGTAGTTCGAAAAGGCGATACTTTGCACAGAATAGCAAATGAACATGGATTAGCGGTATCAGAAATCTGTAAGAATAATTCTATCAACTATAACTCAGTTCTTAAAATAGGGCAGGAGATAATTATTAATTAATTCTGTAATAATTAGTTGTGAATTTTATATAGCCGAAGCTATATTAAGGTATTTATTAATCATTTCTAACAATGTGATTTTATTATAAGGTTTTAATAAATAATCGTTTAATCCGGCTTGTACAATTTGTCTGTTTAATTGAGTAATATCTACTCCTGTTAAAGCTATGATGGGAGTTTTAGTATCAAATTCACGAATTCTTTTTGTGGTACCTATACCATTTAGTTTTGGCATATTAATATCCATAAGAATAATATCATAGTCATTATCCTTGGCTAAATCTATTGCATCAAAACCATTATCTATTGTAGTACAATCAAAGTTTTCTTGAGACAACATTTTGTCAGCTACCAAAAGATTTAATTTGTTATCATCTACAATCAAGGCTTTCAAACGCGAAGTGCTAGAAGAGGGTACTTTATCAGATAAATTTGGATTGCCTTCTTTTACATCAGTTATTTCTTCGGCAGATTCTAAATCAACCAAAATAGTATATTGTGATCCTACTCGAGAATTATTTTCTACAATTATTTCTGCATTAATAGCTCTTGCTAAACGATTCACAATTTTAGAATTAATTCCTTTTCCTAAATATGACTTTTTAGCTTTTTCAATATTTATAAACTCTCTGTAGATAGATGACTCTGCTTCGTCAGAAATTTCGTCTCCGTCGTGGCTTATTTTAAAAGATATATTAGATATACCGTTTTGTTTTTTAACGAGCCCAACAGAAAAATAGATATTTCCATTTTTTGTAAAACGTAACGCATTATTAACCAAATTCATTAGAATTTGAGATAGTATTGCTGGATCTCCCTTAATATTATTTTCTATTTCTGGATCAAACTCAAAATGTAATTTGTTATCACTGCTTTCTGTAGCGTAGCTAAAAGAATTGAGAAGATTTTGTACAACTTCCTTTAGATCAAAAACTACACTTTTTGCAATAACTTCCTTATTATCAATAATATTAACATTTAGTACATTATTAATTAGTGTTAAGAGATAATCTCCAGAGAATTTTAAAGATTTTAATCGCTTATTATCTTTTAATTCAGGTTGTTCTTCTGCCAAAAGATTTGTGAGTCCCATAATACCATATAATGGTGTTCTTAGTTCCTGACTAAGCATGGTAATAAAATTTTGTTGTAATCGAAATTGCTTTTCTGTTTTTTGTTGTAGAAGTTCTAATTCTTCACTTTTTTGAGCAAGACTTTTTTTCACTTTTGAATAGCGAAACAACAAAAAAACTACTAAAGCTAGTAGTACCCCTCCGATACTATAATAGATCATAAAAAAATTTTTGACAAAGTAATAAATATATGGTCGATACTACAAATTTAGTTCAGTTTTTTATAGTATTCTATTTTTTAACGAAAAACTGAAATAGAGAATTCTGTAATTATAATAAAAATAGGGCGTCTATTAATATACATGAATGTTTTAAAAGGAATCGCTAGATATAAATTAAATAATTTAAGAACTGTATCTTTACACATAAATTAATAGGTAGTACATACTATATGAAAACTAAATTAATCCTTCTTTTTTTGTTAGCAATGGGATTAGTAGCGAGCGCCCAAATAGAAAATTCTTCTTCTATACGTATTGATTTGGAGAGTGACCAAAGTACGGATCAATATAGTTTATCAAAAGGCAAACTTTCTACTGATACTAATTTAAATAGTAATACAAGCCATGATTTAAGTAAATACGGTCGCCCTCAACAAAGTTTTGATATGACCGGAAATGATGGTTTTTATAAACCCAAAGCTCCAGAAATTAAACCTAAATGGTTTGAGGAAGAAAATAAAATAAAAGATGAATACAACAATGATCAATATTTTGGAAATTTTAAAAACAATGGAGAGGTTGTAAAATTAATCTATCGAGATCACAAAACAGTAGATGGTGATATCGTAAGAATTTTAGTAAATGATAAAGTTATTATTTCTAAGGTTTTTCTTTTTGGTCAGTTTAAAGGAATTGAAATTGACTTGATAAAAGGCTTTAATAAAATAGATATTCTTGCTCTTAATCAAGGTGATGCTGGTCCAAATACAGCTGAGTTTCATTTGTATGATGAGCAAGGAGTTTTAATAACGAATAATGAATGGAATCTTACAACGGGTAAAAAGGCGACTATGATTATTGTAAAAAATTAAATTTTATTATTAATAACGTTGTCACCATATAAAAAAATAAAAAGGACCGTACTAAACGGTCCTTTTTTTCTAATTACAATAAATCTCTGTTTTATGAGCTGCAACGCCCATTATTTGTCCATCTACCATTAGATTGAAGTGTATATAAATATCCATTATATGTTACTTGATCTCCTACAGAGTAGCTATTATATCTACTATAAGCAGATACACCAGCGCAAATATCAGAACTATCAGTAGTTTCTGTACATTCTGCAATTCGGTTCCATCGTGTATAATCTCTTTCATATAAGTAACCTCTATATGTAACTAGGTCTCCTACAGAATATCGTTGTCCATACACCCATTCTGCAATACCATCACAGGGGTTCGAAGGTTCTTCCTCTTCCTCTTCCTCTTCTTCCTCTTCCTCTTCCTCTTCTTCTTCTTCCTCATCCGAAGAAGGGTATACTATATTAGTTCCTTCTATATCTAAAGCAGAAAGAGCAGCCTGACGACTAGGCAATGTATTACCATTAAGATCTGTTATCGTAGGCTGTCCATTTTTACTAAATGTATAGCTACCATACATCATTGTAGAATTAATATCAAAATCTCGTGTTACCAAAACAGAAGAACTACTTGCATAAAACTGATCTTCGGCTCCATCTTGTATGTTTTCAAAATTAATAATGATATGATCATCTCTATCTGATCGGTTTTGCTCATGAATATACCCTAGAGTATGTCCGATCTCATGTATTATTACCACAGCCGTAGTACGTGTACCAAGCTGCATGTATCCTCTAGATCCATTCATTCCTAAAGTAGCGACACCACAATTACAAGCATTACCATTGCTACTAATAGTTACGTAATTGGATTCATTTGTTCTCTCCTTAAATCTTACATTAGTTTTGCTGCTCCATTCATCCATGGATACTTGAAGTTCACTTAATACAGAACTACTTAGCCCTTGGGTTACATAAACTACTGTGTTATCAGTCCATTTATTTACACTTCCCCATAGTCCTAATTTTGCTTCAATTTCATCACCAGGAGGTGTAGTATCATCAGCAACAGGAATAGCTGTGTCACTTAATTGTTCAGGAAAAACACGAACATCTGACCCCTGTAGACTATAAGTGCCATCATCTTCTAATTTTACAAGAACCTTTTCTCCTAAGAAATACTTTTCGATAAGTTCTTCTTGTACTTCGGTAATAGTATCAGAGACTTCCTCAAGTGGTTCATTTTGATTACATGAATAGAATGATAGTGTTACAGCCAAAAATCCCACCTTTAGCTGGTTAAATACATTTTTTGTTTTCATTAATATGGTTTTAAGAAATTACTTTTTTACAAGTATGTAACTATAAAATCAGGTATATTATTATTTTAATTATTGTTAAATAAAATGTTAACATTTGTTAAACCATTATATAACTTAGTGTATTACGTATAAAAAAATATGAAAACAAGAATTTTTTTGAGTAAAACGAAGAATAAAATAACAAGTTAAAAGAAGTATCTTGAAAAAAAGAAAAGGCAACAATTCTGGATTGCTGCCAAATTAATTTGAAATATACTTAGTAGAATGATTTACAATTTAGACTAAGAATTTTTGTCTAAATAATCACCCAAATTACTAAGAGAATTGTTCCAGAACTGCTCATAACCTTGCAGCCACTGATTTACTTCTTTTAAAGGGGTAGCGTTTGCATTACAAAAACGTTCTCTACCTTTGGTATCAATGACTACCAAACCAGCTTCCTCTAAGGTTTTAAGGTGTTTTGTGATTCCTTGTCTGCTGATATCAAATTGATTAGCAATCTGAGTAATGGGTAATGCAGTACTTGCAATCAACAGAACATGAAAAATTTCACGTCTTGTCGGATCTGCGATTGCTTTTAATACGGCAGTAATCTTATCCTGCATAAATAATTTCTTTAAGATACGTACCTAAACCTGAGATACAATTGTCCCAACCACCATCAAAGCTCGAAAACATTTTGACAGCAGTTTCTCCTTCGTAGTTTGAAATCCCAGAATGTTCTAAATAAAGTTTAGTGCCTTCGGTTGTTTCTTCTAATTTCCATTTTACGGTAGTTTCTACAGGTACTTCTGTTACAATCCATGTATAAACTAGGGTATAAGGATTTGCTTCTAAAACTTTACCTTTAATCGGGGAACAATCTTCGCCAGAGGAATTAAATGTGTATTCGTATCCTTTTTCGGCTTTAAAATCGGCTTGTAAAAACCAAGTAGAAATTTCTTTAGAATTTGTAATAGCATTCCATACTTTGTCTATCGAATGATTAAAAACGTGCTCTTTAACTATAACATCTTTCATTATTCTATAATTTTATGATTAATAATGCAACTATATGGTTGCAAATATAAGAAATAATCTCAAATACGCAACCATAAAGTTGCGTATTTGAGATTTCATTATATTGAGCATAAAACGAATAAGGGGAGTTAAGTAACGTTATTTCCAAAATATATAGGATGTAAATCTGCTAATTCTTTTGTCGTATACATTCTTGATTTAATAACAAATCTAATTCCCATGGGGATTTCAAGAGAAAAACTAGCCCCTCGTCCCTGAGTAATATCGAGAGTTAATTGAGTATGTCGCCAATATTCGAATTGGTCTGCCGACATATAAAAATTACAGCCATGAATGGTACCCAAACAAACATCAGTTTCATTAATAAATAGCTCTCCCTTAGGAAAACACATAGGGGATGATCCATCACAGCATCCTCCACTCTGATGGAACATCAATTCCCCATGCTCATTTCTAAGGGTATCGATTGTGACTTTTGCTGTCTCGGTTATCTTGATTCTTGATACCATGATATACTATTAAAAAAATCCTGCAGCTTTTTTGTCATACGATATTAACATGTTTTTGGTTTGGCGATAATGATTCAACATCATTTTATGGTTTTCTCTACCAATACCTGACTTTTTGTATCCACCGAATGGTGCATGAGCAGGGTAGGTATGGTAACAATTTACCCAAACACGTCCAGCTTTTACTGCCCTTGATATTTGATATGCCTGGTGCATATCTCGTGTCCAAACTCCTGCACCAAGTCCGTATAAAGTATCATTTGCAATTTCTATTGCTTCTTCCTCATTTTTGAAAGTAGTTACGCACGCAACGGGTCCAAAAATCTCTTCTTGAAATACGCGCATTTTATTATTTCCTTTAAGTAATGTAGGTTGTATATAATACCCTTTTTCGAGTCCTTCGATATATGCTTCGCCACCACCGGTTAAGACTTCACAACCTTCATCTTTTCCTATAGATAAATAATTAAGGATTTTTTCGAATTGATCGTTTGATGCTTGTGCTCCCATCATAGTTTCTGGATCTAATGGGTGGCCTAATTTAATTGCTTCTGTGCGTTCTATCACACGTTCTATAAATGCATCATAAATATTCTCTTGTATTAAAATTCTAGAAGGACAAGTGCATACTTCTCCTTGATTGAGAGCAAACATAACAGCACCTTCTATTGCTTTGTCAAAAAAAGCATCATCAGCTTCCATAATACTTTCAAAAAAGATATTTGGTGATTTACCTCCTAATTCAAGTGTCACAGGGGTGATATTTTTTGAAGCATATTGCATGATGAGTTGTCCTGTAGTAGTTTCGCCTGTAAAAGCAACTTTACTTATACGAGGGCTTGATGCTAATGGTTTTCCGGCTTCTACCCCAAAACCATTAATAACATTAAGAACACCTGCAGGTAGAATACCTTCGATAAGTTCCATCAGAATCATAATTCCGACAGGGGTTTGTTCTGCGGGTTTTAATACAATACAATTTCCTGCAGCCAATGCTGGTGCTATTTTCCAGGTTGCCATCAATAATGGAAAATTCCATGGGATAATTTGTCCTACAACTCCCAATGGTTCTTGAATACTTAAAGAAACTGTTTGAGAATCAAGTTCACTTGCGGATCCTTCTTCTGCCCGAATTACTCCGGCAAAATATCTAAAATGATCGATAGCAAGAGGGAGGTCGGCTGCCATAGTTTCTCGTAAGGCTTTTCCGTTATCCCAAGTCTCGGCACGCGCTAACATTTCTAGGTTTTCTTCTAGAACGGTTGCAATTTTCAATAAACAATTACTTCGATATGTCACCGAAGTATTGTTCCATTCTGGAGCGGCAGCCCAGGCTGCATCAATTGCTAATTCTACATCGGCACTTGTAGAACGTGCTATTTTTGTAAAACTGGTTCCATCTACAGGAGAAATATTATCAAAATATTCATTCTTAGATGGTTTTACCCATTTTCCGCCGATATAGTTGTCATATTTATCCTTAAAACTTGGTTTTTCGAATTTGCTTTTGGGGGATGCTTTTGAAATACTCATAATAATAATAGAATTAATGTTGTTAAGTAATGAAGTGTGTGTAATTGTCGTATGATGTAATGTGTTGACAAGAAGAGGTCTATGCTTCTAAATATACCAAATTTTAATTGTTTATATTTTATAAATGATGTTAATTTTTTGATGATATTGAGATAAATAATCTTCTGAAATCACATTTTGTTAGCGCTTCATTTTAAATACATATTTGATACTATGACTATACCCGTCATTTAACTCAAAAAGTGCAGGGGTAAACCTGCTGGGTTTTTAGTTATTTACCTCTTTCATTGATATGTTCACAACAGTAATTTTATAGAAGTACTAATCAAGGCCAGTTTAAACAAGATAACTGGTATAATACACATAACAACAATGGAAATTAATCAAACAAGGGGAGCGATTAAATTATCTATCCCAGCAAAAGTGGCGTACAATGCCGACGCCTTTAAAAAAAGCATTTTTGAATTATTAGATGAATTGGGATGTCCTAAATGTTTTTCTGGGGTAGACTGCTATTTCGAAACAATAAGGGATTATGTATTAGACCCAAGTGAAAACGTAGTTACAAGATCTGTACCTTCTAGTGAGCGGTTTTCGGCTATTCAGGGAAAACCATTAGCGACCAGAACACTTAATGTAGGAGTCTCGGCAGCAGTATCTTATGATATTGATAAAATAGACAAAGCAATAGCAACTATTTTTGAGGAGATAGGGTGCTTAGCTTGTTGTTCAGGAAATGATATTTTTTTCCAAAATCAATTTGATTTTAATTTTTAAAAACAAATTTTATGAGTGTACTGCAAAATACTCAAGAATTACAATGCCTACCATCACTAGGGGTAGGCATTATTTATTCGCCAACAATTGAGAAAATTAATTTCCCTGATGGCCTTATTGATACCTTAGAAATAGAACCACAAACCCTATGCATTAGGGATCAAAATGATTGTCTTAAGATCCCTGTTGATGTCTTTAATTCGATAAATACTTTACCTTTTAATAAACTTGTGCACAGTATTGGTGCTCCTGTAGGAGGAAGTACTTTGCCTCAAGAAGATCAATTAGAATTGATTGCATATTCTGCTCAATTGTTTGATAGCCCTTGGGTAACAGAACACCTTAGTTTTAATGCTACTACCGAATTTAATACTGGTTTTTTTCTTCCACCATGTCAAACATCAAAAGGGTTAGAATTGGCAATCCGAAACATAAAATATCTTCAAGAAAAAATACAGAAACCTATCGCAATAGAAACTGGTGTTAATTATTTAAAACCTAATAATTACGAAATGAGCGATGGTGCCTTCGTTGCGCAATTGTGTAAAGAGACTGGGTGTGGTATTTTGCTTGATATTCATAACTTATTTGCTAATCAGCTCAATGGTAGAGAGAGTATTACGGATTTTCTGAAAGAAATCCCTTTAAATAATGTGGTAGAAATGCACATTGCAGGGGGGACAGAATTAAATAGTTTATGGATGGATTCTCATTCGGGCCCAATTGATAAGAGGCTACTAGCAATTACAAGAGAAATTTTGCCAGATCTTAATAATCTAAAAGCAATCACTTACGAAATATTTGATTCTTATATTCCTGTAGTAGGAGATAACCTAATTATTTCAGAAATGGAAAATGTAAGAGAACTATGGGAACGTCGTAGGGAACCTTATTCTATAAAAGATAGTGAAAAACTACCCGAAACAGTACATGCAATTCAAAAACTTAATCAAGAATATGAGCCTATAGCTTGGGAGCATATTTTAGGAAATCAAGTTATCGGAAAAATTGCACTAGATGATAATTCTGAAAATAATGATAGAATAGAAATCTATCAAAAGCTTATCAAAGAGTTTAGAGCCTCTATGATTGCGCGAATTTTTAAGCTCACCACTCGATATATGATGTTGGTGTTAGGTAAAAAGGTTTTTGCAGTGATCTTAAACGATTTTTGGAAATTAAACCCTCCTGAGCAATTGAGTTATAAAGAGGCTCAGAATTTTGCAAAATATTTAAAACACAAAAACTACAAGTTACCTTGGCTCGATAGATTACTAAACTATGAATGCGCTATTTTGGATACCCTAATGGATGAGACACTTAGAGTCGTATCTTTTGATGCCGATCCGATGCCGATGTTTAATGCTTTATCACAGGGTAAACTACCAGAAAAAATAGGAGATTTGGGAGCATATCAAATAGAGATAACTCCAGAGAATACTAGTATCGAGTGGAGGGTGATACACTAAAAATTAGCGTCAATTTATAATAGAACAAAAGTTAATTCTAAAACTTAAATATTGATTTCATCTACGTGGTATACACTTTTATGATTCTATAGAAAAATAGTATTTTTTTGATCCATAAAGTGCTTTGTTGCACTTTATAATAACAGTACGAAGTAAGATTTCAATAATTAGAACTTCTAATTATGAAATAAAATGCCTTAAAAAATAGAATAAAGAATTCTTTGAGAGTATCTTAATTGATAATCGTTATAAGTTAAGGTTACAGTTGAATTTTGATGGTTTTTATAGTACCTTGTAAGGATAACAATATTAAAACATTATACTAACTCTACACTAATCACTCTTAAAACCATGAAAAAAAACCTTTTTGTAATGTTAATGATGTCTTGCATCATTAACCTTTCTGTTTTTGCTCAAAAAAGTAATACAGCACTTGCTAATGAATATCTAACCACAAAAGGAGAAGTTATTTTTAATTTTATAATTGAAAACACTTCCGAATTAAGCGAAATTACCAAGGAATTAGCCATTGTACATTATAATAATGATACAAAGACCGTTAAAGTAATGGCCAATGAGAATCAATTTGCTTTGTTTCTTCAGAAAAAAACTCCTTTTACTGTTTTTCCTGAAGATAATGTTATTGGTTACAAAACAATGACTACAGATCTAGCAGTAAAAGCTACAACATTTCCGCTTACTGCATATCCGACTTATGATGATTATGAAACAATCATGAATGAGTTTGTAACAAATCACCCATCAATATGTTCTTTAGAAAATATTGGAACTACAACCGAAGGTGATAAATCATTACTTTTTATAAAACTATCAGATAATGTTGCTAGTAACGAACAAGAACCTCGTATCATGTATACATCGTCAATGCATGGTGATGAGATTGCCGGGTATCCTATGATGTTAAACTTAATTAACTTCTTAGTAGAAGCATACACAGATACTGCTAACTCAAGACACGCTGAAATAAAAGACTTACTCGATAACAATGAAGTTTGGATCAATCCATTGGCGAATCCTGATGGTACATTTAACAATAGTCCAGATAATAGTTCTGTAGCCAATGCAACACGAGGGAATGCGAATAATGTAGATCTAAATAGAAATTACCCAGATCCTGATGATGGTGCTAATCCTGATGGCAATCCTTATCAAACAGAAACTATTGCATTTATGGACTTTACAGCGTCTAAACACTTTGTGTTATCCGCTAATTTTCATGGTGGGATAGAACTTATTAATTATCCTTGGGATACCTATGCAGGAGCACATCCTGATGAGGATTATTTTATTCAGGTGTGCGAAGAATATCGGGATCTCTGTCAAGCAAATAGTCCGAGCGGATATTTTGATGCATTGAATAACGGAATTACAAATGGTTATGACTGGTATGAGGTACAAGGTGGTAGACAAGATTATCAAATATATTTTGAAAAAGGACGTGAAGTAACAGTTGAGCTTTCAGATAATAAAACACCTAATTCTAGCTTGTTAGATGATTATTGGAATTATAATCAGGAAGCTCTTTTGGCTTTTCTAAAACAAATCAATTATGGTATTAGAGGCGTTGTTACCGATGCAGTAACCAATCAGGGAATAGCGGCCAAAATAACTATTGTTGGGCGAGAAAACTATGAATCTTGGACGCCAACAGAGTTACCAGAAGGAGATTATTACAGACCTATAGAAGCCGGAACTTATGATATTTTGTATGAGGCAGAATGTTATGAATCTGTAGTGGTAACTGATGTAAGTATTGCTAATTATAGTGCGGTTATACAAAATGTACAATTAACACCAATTACTGATTTACCTCCTACAGGTCTTGTTGCATCAAATATTCAAACTACAACAGCAACTCTTAATTGGGATAATGACAGTGATACTGATTATGATATCAGATATAGAATTGTTGATACCACCGATTGGACTGAAATAAGCATTGATACAGCAACCCTTAATCTGACCGGATTACTTTTTGACACACAGTACGAAGCTCAGGTTCGTAGTAATTGTATTGGTGGTGTGAGTTCTCCATATAGTGACTCAGTTATATTTACCACTTTAGAAAATGGTGTTTGCGCAGTTATTGGTAGTTTTCCGTATTATGAAAGTTTTGAATCTGATTTTGGTGTATGGACGAATGTAACATCAGATATTGATTGGACCCGTAATTCTGGAGGAACACCGTCTTCTGCTACCGGACCATCAAATGCGCAAGATGGTAGTTTTTATATTTATACAGAGGCATCCAGTAATGTAAGCCCACCAGGAAACCCCAACATGACTGCCATTTTAGAAAGTCCGTGTATTGATTTAAGTATCTCTAATCCTGCCATAACTTTTGGATACCACATGTATGGTAGCTCAATGGGAAGTTTAGAGCTTCTTGTAAGCACAGATGCATTTAATTATACAAGTATATGGTCTATTAGTGGAAACCTCGGTGATGAGTGGAATCAGAATACTGTAGATCTCTCCTCATATAGTGGTCAAGTTATATTTTTGCAATTTAGAGGAACTACAGGCACCAGTTGGCAGAGTGACATGGCAATCGATGATATTCGAATAGAATCATCGAATCCAGATACAGAAGCCCCATCAATACCAACAGGCTTGGCAATAACCTCAGTAACGGCTAATAGTATAGGCGTTTCTTGGGATGAATCAATAGATAATATTGGTGTTTCTGAATATGAAATATACCAGGATAATAATTTAATAGGAAGTGCTACAAGTACAAATTATAGTGCTATTGGATTAGAACCAAATACGAGCTATTCTTTTTCTATAATAGCAAAGGATACGAGTGGTAATAGCTCAGGATTTAGTAATACTATTAGTGCCACAACTTTAGAAAATACAATCTCATATTGTACGTCTCAAGGAAATAATGTGTCGTATGAATATATTGATTATGTAGAGTTAGGTGGGATATCCAATGAATCTGGAGCAAACTCAGGATATACGGATTTCACAAACTTGGTGGGCGCTATTAATTTTGGAGCCAATAATATAATCTTGCGTGTTGGATTTGCTAATGCAGCATATAATGAATATTGGGGTGTTTGGATTGATTATGATCAAAATGGAGTTTTTGATGCTTCAGAACAAATAGTATCAGCACTCACAAATACAAGTACTAATGAATCTTATAGTTTTGTGGTTCCAGAAACAGCCTTAAGTGGTATAACCAGAATGCGTGTGTCAATGAAATATAATACTGCACCAGATGCCTGTGAAACATTTACATACGGAGAAGTAGAAGATTATACCATCCAAATAGGAACGTCTTCTCTAGCTAAAACTAAAAATATAGTAGATACTGATGTAACTGATATCTTGTTGTATCCTAACCCTAATAAAGATGGAGTCTTATTTATAGAAGGGTTTTACTCAAAAAAAATGTCATTTACTATCATTAATGCTATGGGACAGAACATAACTAGTGATACTGTTACTAATAATCAAATTGACGTATCAGGATTACCAAATGGAGTGTATATGCTAAAAATAAATGCACAAAAGAGTATAACCAAGATGTTCGTTATTGATAAATAAAAGTAATCATTGTATTTTAGAATTGTTAAATACCATTTTTAAAAAGCCTTTGTGATTAGATATTTCTTTTTACAAAGGCCTTTTAAAATCATAATTATATTACCAATAAGATCAAAAAAAGAGTGATATTTTTAATATGTGAAAATTCTTCAGAAAACTTCTAAAGAAGTCTCTTACCTTTCAGAAATAAGTAATACCTTGGTATAGGTTCTATCCTAATAGAAACTTTTAAAATTAATCATTATAAATCAACGGAATAAAGAAAATCGTTCGTTTGATCTATAAGAAATTCATGTTAGCATTGGTGGTGTCGCAAAAAAGAATTTCGATAATTGTAACTAGCTAAAGCTAAAATATGAGTGACGTTATTGTACACAGTTTATTTTCAGAATTCGATATTAATCTTTTCAAGAGTGGTAAGCATTATCGCTTATATGAAAAGTTTGGGTCGCATATAACAACCGTTGATGGTATAAAAGGAACTTATTTTGCTGTTTGGGCGCCATCTGCAAAATCTGTTTCTGTGGTCGGAGATTTTAATTTTTGGACAGAAGGCGAATATGAACTCAATGTGCGCTGGGACGAATCAGGTATATGGGAAGGTTTTATTCCTGAAGTAGGAAAAGGAAATCTATACAAGTACAAAATCCATTCACACCATAATAACATTGTTACCGAAAAAGCAGACCCATACGCTAGACGATCAGAACATCCTCCTCAGACAGCTTCTGTTGTGTGGGATAGTACATATCAATGGAATGATAAAGAGTGGATGACAAATCGCAAAAAGAACAATGCTCTAGATGCGCCATATTCTGTCTACGAAGTACATTTGGGATCCTGGAAAAAAAGAGTAGATGAAAATAGGTCTTTATCTTATACAGAACTATCCGAGGAATTGGTTTCTTATGTTAAAGAAATGGAATTTACGCATGTAGAGCTAATGCCAATAATGGATTACCCATATGATCCATCATGGGGATATCAATTAACTGGTTATTTTGCACCAACAGCACGATTTGGTTATCCAGAAGAATTTCAGTTGTTAGTAGATACTCTACACCAAAATGATATAGGAATTATTCTAGACTGGGTACCTTCACATTTTCCTGAGGATGCGCATGGCTTAGGGCTTTTTGACGGAACCTCATTATATGAACATCCAGACAAAAGAAAAGGATATCATCCAGATTGGAAAAGCTTGATTTTTAATTATGGACGTAATGAAGTTAAAAGTTTTCTTATAAGCAATGCCATTTTCTGGTTAGATCAATATCATATTGATGGATTGCGAGTAGATGCCGTAGCATCAATGCTTTTTCTTGATTACTCTAGAGAAGAAGGGGAGTGGGAACCAAATATATATGGGGGACGAGAAAACCTTGAGGCAATTACCTTTTTAAAAGAATTAAATCATGAGGTCTATCAAAGCTTTCCTGATGTGCAGACTATAGCAGAAGAGTCGACATCATTTCCTATGGTCTCTAAACCTACGTATCTCGGTGGCTTAGGATTTGGTATGAAATGGATGATGGGTTGGATGCACGATACACTAGAATACTTCAAAAAAGAATCTATTTATCGTAAGCATCATCAAAATGATCTCACCTTTAGCATGACTTATGCTTTTACAGAAAATTTTATGTTACCACTATCACATGATGAAGTAGTGTATGGTAAGTCTAGTATTCTAGGAAGAATGCCTGGTGATGAATGGCAAAAATTTGCTAACCTTAGGCTATTATATAGCTATATGTTCACTCATCCGGGTGGAAATCTATTGTTTATGGGATCTGAGTTTGGACAACACGATGAATGGGATTTTCAAAAGAGTTTAGATTGGCACTTATTACAGTATGATTATCATAAAGGAATAAAGAACCTAATTACAGATTTAAATATTCTGTACAAAAAGAATACAGCGCTCTACGAACAGCAATTTAGTGCATCTGGTTTTGAATGGATTACACATGATGACCATGAGAATTCAGTTGTTTCTTACATCAGAAAAGGAAATAATAAAGAAGACGTCTTGATCATAGTATGCAATTTTACACCCATACCAAGAACTGACTATCAGATAGGTGTACCAAAAGAAGGAAAGCTGGTCGAAATATTTAATAGTGATGCCCAAAAGTACGGAGGTAGTAATATTACAAACCCTGATGCAATTGCTATAGAAAAAGTAGATTGGAATTATCGCCAACAATCAACAAAAATTACGATACCACCACTAGGAACCGTCGTATTTAAAATAACACCATAGATCTTTGACCTTTATTTTTCATAAATATCAAAATAAAAAAAATACAATGTCAAACAATTGTTAATAGATTTAACTTCAATCGTTTTCGTTGACTTTTATCTGTAAATAGTTGGACAAATGATTTAATAATTGATTTAGAAAT
Organism: Aquimarina pacifica; assembly: GCF_000520955.1. Taxonomy (GTDB): domain Bacteria; phylum Bacteroidota; class Bacteroidia; order Flavobacteriales; family Flavobacteriaceae; genus Aquimarina; species Aquimarina pacifica. The sequence goes on from NZ_JACC01000003.1 coordinate 233,239, forward strand.
CGTTTTTTTATATAACAAAACATAACGAAAAAGAAAGCTATATGATAACCAATACAGAATTAGAACATAAAGGGAATATGTTTCCCGGTAAAATTGTTTCTTTCTCACAAAATGTTGATAAGATAAATTTTACTACCGAAAATGGTGTCATACTTCAGGTTACTATTCTAAGAGGAAGCGTTATTCGTTTTAGATATGCAACTGATAGTAATTTCGAAAATGATTTTTCTTATGCCATAAGTGAAAATGGTGTTCGGGGATATAGTATGTTAGAAGTAGAAGAACATGATGATGAATATATTATAATTACTGCAAAAATCCGCATAATAATCTCTAAGGCCAATATTCATGTTAGTATTAGTGATAAGAAAGGAAATATAATCTGTAAAGATGATTGGGGGTTTCATTGGGAACAAAGCTATGAATTTGGAGGTAATATTGTAAAAATGAGTAAAGCTGCTCCCCAAGGTGAGTGTTACTATGGTCTTGGTGATAAGCCTATGCACCTTAACCTAAAAGGGAAAAGAGTAGAGAACTGGGCTACAGATCAATATGCTTTTGGAAAAGATCAGGATCCTTTATATAAAAGTGTTCCTTTCTATATCGCGATGTACGAAGAAAAATCTTATGGTATCTTTTTCGACAATACATTTAGAACATTTTTTGACTTTTGTCACGAACGTAGAAATGTAACTAGTTTTTGGGCACAGGGAGGAGAAATGAACTACTACTTCATTTATGGTCCTGATATGCAAGATGTTGTTGTTAGATACACAGACCTTACAGGAAAACCAGAGCTCCCGCCATTATGGGCATTAGGATATCATCAATGTAAATGGAGTTACTATCCAGAAAACAAGGTGAAAGAGGTTACGAGTAAATTTAGAGAACTTCAGATTCCTTGTGACGCAATTTACCTTGATATTGATTATATGGAAGGCTTCAGATGCTTTACATGGAATAAAGAATACTTTCCAGATCCTAAGCGTATGGTTCAAGAACTTGCGGATGATGGTTTTAAAACGATTGTTATTATTGATCCAGGAATCAAAATTGATGAAGAATATTTTGTTTATCAGGAAGCTATCAAAAATGATTATTTCTGTAAACGTGCTGATGGTCCTTACATGAGAGGAAAAGTTTGGCCTGGAGAATGTTTTTTTCCTGATTTTACAAATCCAGATGTTCGAGAGTGGTGGGCTGGATTATTCAAAGAGATTATTGATGAAATAGGAGTAAAGGGAGTTTGGAATGATATGAATGAACCTGCCGTTATGGAGGTGCCAGGTAAAACATTTCCGAACGATGTTAGACATAGTTATGATGGCAATTACTGTAGTCATAGAAAAGCACATAATATATACGGTACTCAGATGGCACGTGCAACCTATGAGGGTGTAAAGAGATTTGCATATCCAAAACGTCCGTTTATCATTACAAGATCGGCTTATTCTGGGGCTCAAAGATTTACATCTTCTTGGACCGGTGATAACATTGCTACTTGGGAGCATCTGTGGATAGCAAATATACAAGCCCAAAGAATGAGTATGAGTGGTATGTCATTTACGGGGAGCGATATCGGTGGTTTTGCAGAGCATCCAACAGGAGAACTCTATGCGAGGTGGATTCAATTAGGAGTATTTCATCCATTCTGCCGTACACACTCTTCTGGTGATCATGGTAATCAAGAACCATGGACATTTGGTGAAGAAGTAATTGATGTGACAAGAAAATATGTAGAATTGAGATATCAATTGCTTCCTTATTTATATACAATGTTCTGGGAGTATGCAACTGCGGGAATACCTATGCTAAAGTCTTTAGTATTGTATGATCAAGAAGATTTACAAACACATTACAGAACTGATGAGTTTATTTTTGGAAATCAAATATTAGTATGTCCTGTGCAAGAACCCAATGCAAAAGGTAGAAGAATGTATATCCCAAAAGGATCCTGGTATAACTATTGGACTCGCGAATATGTAAAAGGAGGATTAGAAAAATGGGTAGATGCTGATCTTGATACCATACCTTTATTTGTAAAAGAAGGAGCGATAATCCCAAAATATCCAGTTCAACAATATGTAGGCGAAAAGAAAATTGAAGTACTCACTTTAGAGGTTTATTATAAGCTTGGAGAAAAAGAAGTGTCCAAGGTATATGAAGATGCACAGGATGGATATGATTATACAAAAGGAAGGTTTAGTCTAAGGAGTTTATCTTTTACAGGGAAAGAAAAAGAGATTATTATTCAGCAACATAAGGATGGAAGCTTCGAGAATGAGTATGAAACCATACAATTAGAATTAATTGGGTTGCCATTCAAAATTAGTAAAATCGAAATTGATAATGTTGTTGTATCATCTGACAGTGTTAAATTAGACCCGAAAAAAAATATAGTAACGGTTCCCAAAAATTTTGCAGAGCTTCATATTGTTGCCTGATTTTGGTCCCATACTAACAGATACTTTTTCAAAATAAAAATTTCCCTTTATTCATTATTGAATAAAGGGAAATTTTGTTTTTAGAATATATGAATGACCACCATCTTGGCAATTGTATATTATTAAAAGGTTGTATTTCCTGGGGTCCCAAAAAATCCATTTCCATTAATGTAGGGATCATTACTCGTAATGTGATAGTGATAAATGCCGTTAGGAAAATCTGCCGTTACTGATATATGACCATGGTATTCATCTAAATCTTCATTGGTAATTTCTTCTCCATTTTCTACTGGCCCATATACAGGAAAACCATCAGATAATAACCCTAAGAATGCATCTGTTCCATATTGTTGAGTCAAATAGGTCGGCTCAATATGATAGTGATATATATCAGTGCCTGTTGGGTGCCCTAACCATTGATCAAAACTATCAATCTCATTGGTCAAGGGTTGATCTGGCCCTGCATATTGATTAAAAAATACAATTCCATTTCTGGCAATTCCCATAGCTCCTAGTGGTGTGGCTTCATGATTAGTGGCCTCAGCGGGGTACAACGGTATAGTTAAAACAATATTTTGTTCTGCAATCTCATTAGGATTCATTCTCCAATTTGGATTTGTTCCTGTATAATCGCTATGTAACGGATTACTACTAGGCCAGTATGGACTTGTGTGATTTGGTAAATCTGAAGAAGTAAATATTACATTATCGCCACTTATTTCATACGAAAGCCCTGTTCCATCAAATTTAGATAGAATAGTCCTGATGTCATATCCTTCTTCAGGTTCTTCAATTTCATCGTCATCATCAACCAAAGAAAAGATCCATTTTTGATTATTAGTGCCGGCATAGGACCATTGCTGAATATTACCACCATCTATAGTATTCCAGTCTTCTACATCTAGTGCCTTATTACTTCTTACATTAATAATATTATATTGATCAGAGCTAACTTGATACAATTGCCATTTTTGGTGCGTACTGTTTCTATGATCTTGTTGTTGAATATTACCGCCATTTAAAATGCTTCTTCTTTGCACACTTAGATATTTTTCGCTCAAAACATTTCTTAATTCATATTGTTCATTGTCTGCAGAAATTAACTCCCATTGTTGGTCTGGTGTACCAGAATATGATGATTGAATAATATTTACTCCGTTATTTAAACCATTTTCGGCGATATCTAGGTATTTGTTACTATGTACACTTTTTATTGTATAAATATGACCACTCACCAGAGATGCTTTTATAGATATACCATTACTGTTTTCGGATATACTACTCTGATTAAAATCTTCATTAGAGCAACTTAACATCATTACTATAGTTCCCAATACTGTGGCTGACTTAATAGTTTTTCTTATTTTTTTTAATGTTGGTACATTGGTTTTTGAGATAATCATGATTGTTAGGTGTTAAGAGTTTGTTGTTTTTCTATGCGCAGTTCTATAAATTTTAATTTTGGATAGTTGAAAGTTCAGTAGTTAGTTCCTCAAGCATTGTAGCATCTAGATCACTTATAGGTATTTGATCCATAAGATTTAACTCTTCAAAGGGATCTTCTGATAAATTATATAATGCTTCAGTATCATCGTCAAACAAAATGTATTTATGTGTCGTATTTCTTATTGCATAATCAGCTCCTCCGTCATCGTTTCCTATCTCTGTAAATACAAATTCCCTTTTTATAGTATCATCTGTTGTACTTAGTAGATTTTTGAAACTTTTACTATCATTAATTTCTACACTATTTATTCCTACTATATCTGCAATAGTTGCGAATAAATCGGTGGTATTAATTAATGCTTCTTCAGTAGATCCTTTTCGTAAAACATTCTTTCCAGAAATAATCATAGGCACATTAATACCACCTTGATAAACGGTTCCTTTTCCTTTACTACCTATATATTCTTGAACTACTTTTCTGGGAGTACCATTATCTCCTACAAAAATGAAAACAGTATTTTCTTTTTCAGTGTCACTCATAGTATCTAATAACCTTCCGAATTCAGAATCCATGGCTTCTAGCATTGCCATATAGTAGGGAATTGGATTGGCATCGATACTGGCATCGTCGTTTGATAAAGTTCCTTGTGAATGCAACTCATCAGGAGGTAAATGAAAAGGTGTATGTGCAGCATTGTAGGACAACCATAAAAACCAGGGAGTAGATTGATTATTAACCCAATCAATGGCCAAATCTGTAAGTTGTGTTGTGTTATATTCTGTAGATGTCTCTGTAGCTCCATTAATGGTTATATTCCAGTCATAATATGAAGATAGGCTACCTGTCAATAGCCCTGCATAATAATCAACTCCCATTGTATTGGGGTGGGTAGGCTCATTTGAGATATGCCATTTACCAATTACCGCGTGATTATAAGGCGATGCCACATTGTTATCAATATATTGTTGTAAGGAGGTTTCTGTGGTCGAAAGCTGATCACCCACTTTGGTTACACCGGTTCTAAACCCGTATTTGCCAGTAATAATACCGGCCCTTGTGGGCGTACATGTTGGGTTAGACCATACATTATTAAATATAACACCAGAATTAATCATGTTTTGAAGATTAGGCATGTTAGGTTTTATATTTCCTATACCATATCCCGGGCTGGCATCAAGTCCCATATCGTCAGCAATAATCAGCATTACATTCGGTGAAGCATTTATATCTGGATCAGGTTCGGGATCTGTTTCTGTCTCTGTGTCATTATCTGTATTTATTTCTTGATCCGATGAGCTACATGCGTGTATTAACAAAAACATGAAAACACACACCGTACACTGCATTAATAATTTAGACATGATTTCTTTTTTTTAATTTGATTAAATGCCTCAGTTTTGTATTGAAGGTTCTTAAAAATTTGGTTAAGTTTCTTTTCTAAGTATTTCTATATGACGCTTTAAACGCTTAACATCTATTTCTATAGTTCCATTATATACTCCTCTGATGTATCCTTTTTTATCAACAAGAACAAAATTTTCAGTATGGATAAAATCACTTTCTTCTTTGGTTTTGATAAAATCTTCGTCTGCAAAATATCCGTTTCTAGCAATTGCATATAGTTCTTTTTGATCTCCGGTTACAAGATTCCATTTACTACTTAAGACTCCATTTCTTTTTGCATAATCATTTAAAACCTTTACAGTATCAAACCAAGGCATTACAGAATGAGATAACATCATAATTTCTGGATCATTTTTATAAGTCTCCTGTATGCTTATCATACTTTTAGTCAATTTAGGACAAATCCCAGGGCAGCTTGTAAAAAAGAAATCAGCAACATAAATTTTCCCATTATACGTATCATTTGTAACGACTTTCCCTTTCTGATTTATAAATGAAAAATCAGGAATTTTATGTACTGGATTTCCCCATTCGGGGGTAAAATCAGAAGAATTAAAATAGGGTAGTTCAAGAATTTCTTTGCTTTTAGTGCTCTTTACAACATCAGTTTCCTCATTAGTTTTGTTATTCTCTTTACAAGAGGATAGAAATACTAAGAATATGGTTATAATAGATATTTTTATTTTAATTAATTTCATTGCTATTTGTAGTTACGGTATAACATTTTTTTAAACCTATTAAACCAAATCGTTCACCATTTCGAACTTCATAATTCGCTTTTATCCTTCCGTCTTTTTTCCATAATTTTTGAGGCCCAGCTTCATTTCCATTACTATAGTTAAATACACGGTAAGGTTGGCCATTACTATACCATTCACTTAGTTTGCCATCATAGGCACCTTCAGAGTTGAATGGGTATACAAATTTTGGGTTAGAATTTTTCCACCACCCTTTATGAATACCCGTTTTTATTCCTTTCGTATAAAACCTTTCAATTGCTAATGAGCCATCGGTGTACCACTGTTTTTCATATCCATTTTTCCTTCCTTGCGTATATTCAATATCTGATCGCAAGGCTCCTGTATCAAATTTTCTAATTATGTTTCCTTCAAAAGGCTTGGTTTTGTACATAAGTACGCCATTTTCTAACTTCAGATCTGGATTCGAAAAATCTATTCTTTGTTTTTGAACCTCATTTGTACAAGATCCGAAAACGAAGAATAAAATAATCCAATTATAAAAAGATAAGAAGCGCATTAGAATGTTGTGTTTCCTGGGGTTCCGAAATATCCATTACCATTAATATAGGGATCATTACTTGTTATGTGGTAGTGGTAAATGCCATTGGGAAAATCAGCAGTCGCTGATACGTGTCCATGATATTCATCTAGATCATCATTTGTGATCTCTTCTCCATTTTCTACGGGACCATATACCGGAAATCCATCGGATAGTAATCCTAAAAATGCGTCTTCACCATATTCTTGAGTCAAATATGTAGGTTCTATATGATAGTGGTATATACTCGTTCCTGTAGGATGACCTAACCATTGATCAAAGCTATTAATCTCATCTGTTAATGGTTGATCGGGTCCTGCATATTGATTAAAAAATGGGATTCCGTTTCTGGCAATTCCCATTGCTCCTAATGGAGTTGATTCATGATCAGTGGCTTCGGCAGGAGATAACGGTATGGTAAAAACTATATTTTGTTCTGCGATCTCATTAGGGTTTTGTCTCCAATCTGGGTTTACACCAGTATAATCACTATGTAAATCATTATCTTCTGGCCAATATGGGCTTGTGTGATTAGGTAAATCAGAAGAAGTAAATATTACATTATCTCCACTAATCTCATAAGAAAGGCCTGTTCCGTCAAATTTTGAAAGAATAGAAGTGATGTTAATTTCTGTATCTCCAGTATCTCCTGTACTTCCTGTATCTCCGTCATCAGATCCACTATCTTCATCTATTTCAATATCATCAGAACTACTATCTGAGGAACAGGAGTATGCACTCGACAAAATTAGAAATGAAAATAAAGAAATGCTTAAACTTTTTATAAATAGATTTCTAGGTTTGGGGTTACAATTTTTCATGTTTTTTGGCATCAGTTTTTAGGGTTAACATAGTTTTTCACTAGACTTTAAGCATTTTTTAGTGATGACTCATAATGAATAAGGTGCTTAAAATCATACATTCACCACTTATTGAGTGTAGCAAATATTACCTAGCACATGCGTGCTACATGATTTTAGACTTGTAAGAATAGAAAAGGTTTAAAAATCTTACATTAAGTTTAGGGAAATATCAGGAATTGTGGATTTTTTTATGATAAAATACAATTAAAGAGGCTCAAAATAATGTAATAAAACCAAAGTACTAGTTCTCAATTTTGAGGTGAATCGTTCTTCTTTCTATTTCATTATCAAAATTTCTAAAATTCCATTCTTTCAAATTTCCTTCGCTATCTATAGAGGTAATATAGTCACTAGTGGGAGAGAAGGTTGCAGATTTGAGTCCATAATCATGCCTGATTAGGCTGGGAACAATACTAAAATGATCTTCAATTCTTCTATATATCTGAACGGTATGATCACTACTTGCGGTAAGTACAAGACTATCACCAAAAAATTCGACATCTTGAACATCACTTGTATGTGAAGTTAGCGCCTGCATAAACTCATAACAATTTGATTTTTGATTGCGTCTAGATATTATAGCAGTATTATCTAAACTACCGGTTATCATAAATTCTCCTTTTGTAGAGAAATCTATATCTTTAATAGAATCAGTATGTCTTTTAAGAACATCTTTACTACAAAGGGTATATCTCTGAACTCTTTTATTCTTATTGTAAGGATACACTACTAATTTTTCAATGGTGTCTAGCTTTTCATATTGTATCTTATTTTTTGGTCTTCTTATGGTATCAATACCGTAGGAAACTTCTACGGGGGTAATGTTCCATAATTTTATGGTTTGGTCCTCACTACTAGTTATAATAAAATTTGGGTTTCCTTTTACAAAAGAAACGTTTTTGATAGGCTTGGTATGGCCAATAAATTGTTTTAGAAGCATATTTTGGGGACTATATAAGTTTGCTCCGTTATCACTACTGCCAATGAGCATTTTTCCTTGGCTTATATCAATTGTGTTGATTTTTTCATCATGCACGAGATTATCTTGTGCTTTCTCTGGATTTTTAAGTGGTAACACCCGGATTCTTCCTTTGAGTCCGAGTAAAACAGTATCCTTATTCTTTATTTTGAATGTATGTATTGAGTCCTGCATATCAATTTGATTTTCTAGAATACTGCGATGTATAATAGAAGTATGTGCATACAGTTTGTTTTTTCCATATAATACAAGAAAACGTTCTTTGTCATGAAGAAATGTTTTTATTTTTCTAACTTTTCCTGTCAATTTTTTAATTGTTTTTATGGTATGTGTTTGGTTGTTCAAATTTAAATGCACCTTATACAATAGTGAATTGAACCCTATAATAAAGGAATGTTCTTGCTGATGTTCGATATAAATATTAGGGATTCTATTGTTAGTATTGGTTGCTTGATTTCCTTTTAATAAAATATGATTTTGTTGATTATTGATTTGTATTGATTTTCCTTTCATATCAAGAAGACTCAATCTAATATCAGTACTACCAGGAACACTTTCTGCAACTAATGTTCTAAGTTTATTATTTATAGTAAAAGGCTCAAAATCGACAACATTGTTTTTTGTGAAAATATTTACACTTTTGGCATCTTTTTCTTTGTATGGTAATGATTTTAAAGTCAGTTTTTTGTTTTTTAAAAGTACAAATACATACAAAACATCATCTGATCGGCGCGTTTTTGTTGATTCTATTATCGCGTCATCACCCAAATAAACACTACTATGATAAAATGGAGTCTTACGATATTCTTTATAGAGATCATTTTTAAAGTTTGAAATTATATTGAATACAGAATCTGGTAACAGCGTATTCTCCTGCAAAATCTTTTCGCATTGTAAAATGTAATTAATAGAACTTGTTTTATCAACGTTATAATCTCGTAAGGCATAGCTCATGTTTTTATGTATTTTTATAGCTAAACCATCTTCTTTTGCCTTGTTTTCTAGCTTTATTTTTGATTTTTTTAGATCATCATTAGATTTATATAAAAACCCTGATAGAACTAATAATATGGTTATTATAATGGGATAATAAACAAATCGTTTAAACATCCTTTGTTGCTTTTTCTTTTCTTTTTCTTCTTTAAAGCTTTCTTCGAGACTAGCTTCAAAAAAAAGATTTTTGCGATCAAAAGTCTCTTTATCGTCATCATGCAGAATGTAGCTCCGATATTGGTTCATTCTATCAATTTGTTGTTTGGATAAAAAATCTCCTGTATCCTGAGTATCTTCATAAATATCAAAAGAAGACTCAAAATCTCTTTTTATTAGAGACTTAAAATCATCTTCGGTTCTCATTCTATTGATAACTTTGGCAATAATATCATGACTGAGTTCGACATAATCTATCACTAAATTATGATCTGTACTAACGGTGAGTATCCCTTTGTTTTTTAATGCTTCGATTATTTCAGAAATTGTAGTATTGTATGAGTCGTCTGTATTTCCCCATAGATCAATTTGAATTTTATTTGCTATTGTTTGATCATTGATTACATAATTTGCATCATTTTCTGTTCGTATCGATATTCTTTTTTTTAAATCATCTTTGGTTTTAAAATGCCTCAAAAACTTAATTACACTGTCTTTATGTTGTATTCGATTATTAAGTTTATTTCGGGTATTTCGTATGATTTTGTTATTTACCTCTCTAATATAATTTTCGAGTACATTTTCTATCGATCCGAATTCTTTGATTTCCTCTTCTCCAAATTCTAATGGAAGATATTCAATATCATTTTGATTATTTCCTCTATATGTTCTTTGATAATCAATTTTATACAGTCTATCTAAGTATACCTGTAAAAAAGGCAAATGATAACTAGATGCCCCAGAATCACTTATTTTAATTTGATCAATAATTAGTGCTATTCTTTTTTGTTTTTCTTCTTTTGATATGGGTTCTTGTGTATTGTCAATAAACTGATTGATATTAAATTCTTGAAAAGATTTTTCTATGATATTCTTTACAGTTTCTTTATTTGGGTGTGCCAAACGTAGTTTCTTATAGAAAATCTGTGGCACATATGACTGTAATTGATCGAGATGACCAAAATACTCCTCTCGAAGAGATATGATAATATTGAATGGTATTTTGTATTCAAAAATGAGTTTTAAGAATAATCCAAAATTGTTTATTTCTTTCTTTGTGCCGTATACAAAAAGCTCTTCGAATTGATCAAAAATAATTAAAGGATTAAAAAGTGTTGAAGAATTAGTTTCTCTATTAGCCAGAAAAAGAGCATTCATTTTTTCTGACTGATTACGAATAGCTTCATTTTCTTGTTTTATTTTTTTTAGCAACTCTTTTCTTTCCTCTATAAACTGTTTTAAACGTTCCTTGTATTTAGTAATAATCGATTCATTATTTTCGTTCTGTTCTGATGTATTTCTTCGCTTTCTTTTAAGTCTTATTATTTCTTCTTCAACATCAAGCATCATTTGTTCTGTATGGCTTATAGAGGTTAGAAGTTTGTTTAGGTTTGAGTGTGAAGAGAAGAAACTATCTAACAGTTGAGAGGGGGAGACATCGGATAAGGTTTGATCATCTAAATCATCAAAAATTTCTTTTTTTATTGAATCAATAAGATTATTATTTCTTCGAATACTAATTACTTTTTTATCACGCTTTATTTTATTTAGCAATCCACAAAAAATAAGACTGGTCTTTCCGGATCCCGAAGGACCGTGTAATATCATTATAGAGGAGTCTTTATATAGTTCAAAAAGATCACAACTTTCCTTATCTCTTCCGAAATAACTATCAATGTCGTTTTTTCTATACGAATTAAGGAATTTAAAAGGGGATCCTATTTTTGTATCGATATCAATCATGCATTAGAAATTAACTCCTTTATATAACCAAAATGGTCACGTATTTTTTTCTTTTCCTCTATTTCTATGATATCATTTTTGCCATCTTTATATAGCGCCAAAATCATATCATCATCTAATGGAACTTCTATTTCTTCTGCAAATTTTCTTCTTTTTGTAGTGCTATTTTTATCTTCTTTTGCATTAATTACCTCTCTATAAATTAATTTGTCTGTCGCTTCAGAATATCGGTCTAGGTAGTATAATTTTATTTTATCCTTAGCCACTGATGCAGAATTAACATCGAGATAAAAAGGGGATAGATTTAAGGCTCGCGTAGGAGTCCCATTGGTGTTTTCGGTACTGCAAATATATACAGAGTGTATATCAATGTCTATTGAAGATCCACCATCTTGTACCTCAAATATTTCACTTTTTTTATCATCTAATGCAGTAGGTCTTTTATTAACAGGATAATAAGATCTATTGATTATATAGGATCTTTGATTGTCATAACGAAATTGATTATAGAAAACGTCATAAATAGATTCTATACCAAGGGATCGTAAGAATTTTAAGTTTTTAAGAAACATCTTAAGATACAATTCTGCCTTTATAAAATCATGTTTACCATTATTATTCTCTATATAATTTGAAAAGAAATTCGAAACTTCTGTAAATAACGTATGATTTTTCATCACACAATTTTTTAATTCTAACCAAAGTGGATGATGCGCTAGATATTTATCAGGGATGTTAGAGTACATAAAGGCAAGATCCTCTGATATTTTATACTGTACATTTGATTCCCAACCAATTTCTAGATTATCCCTTAGTGTTTCTTTTAGCTTTTCACTTAGTTGTCCTTTAAAATCATCATTATTTTTGGCTATTGACCAAATAATAGAATAGGCCGAAAACTTAAGAAAGTTGAGAAATTCTTTGAACATACTTCTGATTACCCAATAGCGTTCTTCACTTAATTCTTGATAAATACTATTATTAATATCATTAAAATCTGATAAAATCTCTAAATGAATACATAAAAAATACGGGTAGTATTTATATATTTTCTCGGTTAAGTTTTCTTCTTTAGCGATCTCATCGAGTGTTGCCTTAAAATGTTTTTTTAATGGGAAATTATCTGGATCAGCATTATAGGTAACTCGTTGTTCAAAATCTTTTGCTTCTAAATTAATTTTTATTTGGTAATTGTTCACCTTCTTATCGATATCATCAAGTGCCATTGCACCCCTTTGGTTATCATCAGGAGTTTTATGGTATCCCTGTAAAAAGCCTTTAGCTTGATTAAAAATATCTTCTATTTTTGAGCTGCTGGTAAGGTTTTCCTTATTATTAAGTAATAGTTGATAGAATTGTTGAGATAATACCTGAGCAGAATAATCATATACCGGAGTAGTGGTACCAATTACAATAGGCACGTTGTCTAGAGCGTCAATAATTTGTTGTGTAGAGCACCCATTAATAAACACCATTTTTAATTTAGGAGCATTATTAAGAATATTGATAAGACCTTTGTTATTAAAAATTTCGTCGTTTAATTTTATTGCCTTTGTTACATCATTGTGATGACCACTAAAATGAAATATTGTCATATCATTGGTCAATAATTGTAACTTACTTACAAACCCTTGAATACCTTCGTTAGGAATAATTTCTTTTGTAAATATTTCTTTATGCTCTAATAATAAAACATCAATAGCTTTTCGCTCATCGTCTAGATAACTTAGTGGTGATTGCTCATCATTTTCGAATATGCCGACAAAATATTCCTTCATAGTATTCTGATTATTAAAACTCTATTAGTAAGGGGTTTGCATAGTTTTCATCAAGTATATATTTAGGTATGTCAATTACGGTAGATGAACCGTTAATAGACCTTGCAGAACGAATATTATCTAACCATTGTCCTCTTGAGAATTTTCCTGTTTCTGGATCAATATTAATTTCGACACATGTAAAAGCATAGGTTAGGGGAGTGCTACCTTTGAATTTGACCTCATTTTCTGAAATTCTTTCTATACTAAGATGTGTTTCTATATTCGCCAAATATTTTTCTATAAGCGGCACGTTAATTTCTGCATTACCATTATTCTCGTTGTATGTAGAAAGTGAGAAGTCTGTACTCGTTAGAACATCGGTGATTAATGCAAGTTTTACTTCTTTATTTGAAATTATTTCCTGAATAAAAATATTATCCGGATCCCCAACAATATCATCAGATAGTAAAATCTGTCCCAATTCTAAAGGATCTATATATTTACGAATAACGTTTCCGAAGGAAAAGGACATTTTTTTTGTTCCTTTTACAGAAGCTCCTATTACCGCTGGGTCTAAACCGAGTGCTTTTATAAAATTACCTAGAATATCGAATCCAATTTTGAAATCAATTTTCTTGGTTTTTGTATTTGAAATTTGTGATACCGGAGATGTATTTATTGTTATCGAATGCTTTAGACCATCTTTTACTAGAAATTTAAAATCCCCCAAATACTTTGGCTTTTTGTTATGGATCTCTAGCATACATAAAGGCTGTATTCTTGCTTCGGGAACCCTTAGGGGGTTGGCATCAAATAAGTCCCTAATTTGATCGGTAATATCATTTTTGCATATTCTCATGACCTATATATTCTAATTGATTAATTGCTTCCAAAAATTTGGCGCCAACCTTTGCAAACCCATTATCATCAGGATGAATCTCATCATACCATTCCTCTTTTGTTACTAAAGATCTCAAATCAAGGTATGTTGCATTTTTATGTTGACTCGTTAATGCTTCTAGTAGTGCATTGAATTGGTCTATTAAATATTTGATTATTCTGGCTCTATCTTCAATTTTTTCTACCCCTTTTTGAATAAGGTATTTATTTACCCACCCATTTTTTATAACACGTTTCGTATGATCTACACGCACATAATCGTATCCGTGCACAAATACCTGATGTACAGAATCAAACGATGATATTCTATTAAAAAAGTAGTTATACGTAGCTTTTATGTCTTCCATTTTTTTTGAAAAAGTACTATTGAGATATGCCATAGGTTCTAAACCAGAAGGCATATCCTTTTTTAGTATGTCAACAATTGCAGGACCTATAATATCATTGCCACCACCGCTTATGAGTACATATTTGGGTTTTTCTTTTTTTATCGTTTCAATAAGTTGTCCACTGGCCCTATAGTTTTGTAATTCATCTCCCGCCGCAGCAATACTTCGTAAAGGATATTTCTCCATTACATAATCCAGTGTATCTTTTACCAAAAAAGGAAATAGAAACCATGAATCTCCTTCTGCTACAATTACAGGCAATTCTGGAAACAATTTTTTAGATTTTTTAAACCTTCGGTATCTTCGTTTATCATCAAGATGATTCCCAAATATTATTTTTAGATTCGTCAAATTCTTTGCATAAGTAGTAGGGTCTTCACTTACATTAAGAGTGTTTGTAATTGTTTCTAGAGTAAAACCTTTTGTTTGTTGGTTGGCATATAATTTATTTATAAAAGGAGCCACAATCTCATTAGTACTGTAATACTCCCAATGATTTTGCATTTTTTTTCCTATCGTATTATATGCCGGATTTGTGAGTAAAAGAGTAGATGAATAGATACCCCATTGAGCTTTGCTAGGCAAAAAATCTGTAATAGCACCATGCCCCATTTGATTGCCTAGGTGCGTTATAGGGCCTTGTAAAGATCCCTGATTCATATCTGGTATAGAAGTTGTAATATCCTCTTTGGTCGTTACTATAAATTTATAATGTAACCAATCATTTTTCCAATTATATATTTCTTTATAGGTATCCAAAGACCAACCAACAAATGGAGTGTTTCTATGTTCGTAAAAAACTACTGACTCATTGTTTTTTAGCAACTTACTTAGATTATCTAATGAATCAGATGAAATAGAAAAATCAGAACTGAGAACGAGTGCCGTAACAAAAAGGGCACTATTAGAAACATTAGAAACTCGTATTTGGTATTTCTGAAAATATTCATTCGTATTGGTTAACTGCTTCTGTAGTGTAGTAATTTTACAGGACGTTTCTGTGATATCCAGCCATTCTAGAGAACTGTCTATTTTTATTTCTACTTTAATAGGGCAATTAGAAAAGCTAGTTTCGGGATTTTCGAGTGTATTATAAAAATTCCACTTGATTAAGGAGTTCATTTGAAGTAGTAACTGCTTACCGACATAATCTTCTTTTGTATTTAAAATATCGATCTGCGCAGTCAAGGGACGATACATATCATCAGGCAAACTGATATAAACAGTTTGATTAAAAAGAGTAACAAAAAAAGAAGCTTCATTCTTATTACAAAGTACTACATTGTCTTGACCAGTTAGTATTTTTTTTATGTAATTGTAGCCATAAATATCCGTATCCAAATCATTAATATAAATCTTAAGCGTTTGATAAACAGTATTTGTAGTGACTGTATATTTTTTGTCAAAATCTAATAGAACCCCTAGCTCAATAGGATCTTGTATACGTGAATTTTCGAGTTGTACCTCGAGTACCTTGGTCGTAATCCTTTTGTTATTAGGTACATCAATTAGGATATCAATCTCGGTTCCTTCTTGTATACCAAATAATTTCCCTCTGTTATAATACCAACCATTTTTAGAATTAAAATAAATATATCCACTATTTCTGTTTTTCTTTTCGGGATATAAATTAAGCCAAGTACTATACTGATTTAACATACCATTTCCTTGTACACTTATAGTGGGAGTTTGTCGTTTATGTGTAACATCTCTTAGACTTATTTTTGCCCATTTTGTAATATCTAGATAAGACAGGTGATTACTATTAGCATGTAAAATTTGCAATAAATATCGCGTAAAAACTCCACCATTAGCATCTTCCCATGAGGATTCTGATGCCAAACAAGCAGCAATATGAATAGTGTTTTTATAAGGCAGTAATGAGACTACTTTTTGTGATTTGAGTTGAGACTCCTTAATATCATTAGAAAATATAAAATCAGTATATCTTCTTGCATCAAAAATTTCACTCAACTTTCTTTGTCGCTCATCTTCGGTAGTATTAATTTTATCAAATGATCTCACCATATCTCCAGAATGACAGCAATCAAAAACCGTGACTATGTGCGGTGAACTCTCAAATTTCGAAAATAAATAGCGTATCTCTTTATCTGCCAACAAATAATTAGTGTCCGGCCCCTGATGATGACATACGATACACTCTATAGTTCCCGAATGTGCATCACTAAATCTACCAGAGGAATTCTCTAAAGCACCATGACCACTATAATATAGTAATACCACATCATCATCAGTAGCTTGAGTCAAAAATGTATTTATAGTGTGCGTAATGGTAGTTTTTGTAGCCTTTTGATCCAATAGTTTTTGGATATGTATAGCACCATAATAATTATGAAGTGTCAATAAATATGTATCAAATGCAGAAACATCCTTTACACATTGTTGTAGTGGTCTAGATTCATATTCATTTATCCCTATAAGTAATGCATAAAGATTCATAATTAGATGCTTTTATTTATGAAGTTATGTAACAATAATTATGGTGTAACTATATTCATTTTCTAGAGCAATACATCTGCACAGAATCAGTACATAAAATTTCGAAAGTTTCGAACCATTTGGGGATACTATAAATATAATTAATAATGTGCTGGTATCCAAAACAATACTAAACCTCTACACCTCTAGAGTTTAATTAAAATTACTACTTATTATGAAGTACTCTGAATAAAAACACCCCTAAAACCTGGGGGTAAAAGCCCCTTTTTGAAGCCTACAATTAGGATACAAAATGTCAGATATCGATAAAACTATATTTTCATCGAAATAAAGCAGGTATAAAAAGAAGAAATGAAGTATATATCCAAAGATTTTTGATTATTTTTATACTAAGAAAAAACATCTTTATACTATTATGAATATTAGAAAATCTATAGTTGCTTTGGGCACAGTTATATTATTTATGTCTTGTGCTACCAATCCTTTTACAGGTAAAAAAACATTGGCCATTGTACCGAACTCTCAAATACTACCGATGGCTTTCCAGCAATACAATCAATTTTTGGGAGAAAATAAAGTGGTAAAAGGAACTTCGGATGCACAGAAGATACAAGTCATTGGACAAAAAATAGCCAAAGCATCAGAGCGTTGGTTAACCGCTAATGGGCATGCAGACTATCTTAAAGATTATAAATGGGAGTACAATTTGGTTGATGATCCTACTGTAAATGCTTGGTGTATGCCAGGAGGAAAAATTGTATTTTATACAGGTATTTTACCAATAGCAAAAAATGACGCTGGTATTGCTGCTATTATGGGCCATGAAGTAGCACATGCATTAGCGAATCATGGGCAACAACGTATGAGTGCAAGTCAAATACAGCAAGTAGCTGGTACTGCGACTACCATTGCCGTAAGCGGAAAAAGTGCACAAACACAACAAATAGTAGGTACTGCTTTTGGTTTAGGGAGTCAATTTGGAGTGATGTTACCATTTAGTAGAAGTCATGAGACCGAAGCAGATAAAATAGGATTACAGTTAATGGCTATAGCAGGATATAACCCAGACGAAGCTGCAGAGCTTTGGAGACGTATGAAAGCAAATAGTGGAGGGCAGTCGCAGCCAGAATTTATGAGTACACACCCATCAAACGATACACGTATTAATCATCTTACAGCATGGGCACCAGCTGCAAAAGCAGAAGCAAGAAAATTCGGAGTTACCTCCTTTAAATAATCGTAAAGTTTATTTTCTTAAAAAGATTATACTTACTTTAGAAGCTGTTCTGAAAAAATCAGAACAGCTTTTTTATTTGGTTTAATCTAAAATCTCATGTATGGCTACATATTGGGGTTTATTTAATTTTAATATTCGATGCGCGCAACATTACCTAAAGGAGACAAAAAGCTACTAAATGCCTGGGCGTTTTATGATTGGGCTAATTCGGTTTATAGCCTCACCATTGTTTCAGCAGTGTTTCCTATATTTTATGGGGCTCTTTTTGAAAAAGATGAGACTATCACTGTATTTGGAGCAGATATCCGTAGTACTCCTCTTATAAGTTATGCTACTGCAATAGGGTTTATTATTGTTGCCATCACTTCTCCGATACTCTCTGGTATTGCAGATTATATTGGTAATAAGAAAATTTTCATGAAATTTTTTAATTATATAGGAGCCTTGGCGTGTATCGGACTATTTTGGTTTAGTAAAGAAGCTATTTACTTTAGCCTTTTCTGCTATATAATTGCTTTGGTAGGCTTCTGGGGGAGTATTGTTTTTTATAATTCGTATTTGCCAGATATTGCATACCCAGAACAACAAGATAAAATTAGTGCCAAAGGGTATTCTTTGGGGTATATAGGAAGTGTTATCCTGTTAATTCTTAATCTGGTTATGGTCATGTATCCAAATCTTTTTGGTTTTGGTGATGATGGAGGTGGCGCTATGAAAGGAATGAAATACTCTTTTATACTAGTGGGTATATGGTGGATATTTTTTAGTCAGTTTTCGTATTACTACCTTCCGACTGGTAGAACAGGTAAAAAAGTTACCAAAGACGTATTTTTTAAAGGATTCAATGAGCTAAAATCTGTAGCAAAAGGTTTGGGTAATACGATTCGGTTAAAAAGATACCTAATCGCATTTTTCGTTTATAGTATGGCTGTACAAACGGTTATGCTAGTTGCTACCTATTTTGGAGAACAAGAAGTGAATTGGGGCGGTGATGATAAAAAGACAATGGGTTTGATTGTAAGTATATTAATCATTCAACTGGTTGCAGTTGGTGGTGCTATAATTACCTCTAGGTTATCGAACAAATATGGCAATATACCTACATTAATAGGGATAAACTTTATTTGGGTGTTGATCTGTATTTATGCATTTTTTATTACAGAACCCATTCATTTTTATTGCACAGCTGGTGTCGTTGGTATGGTTATGGGTGGGATACAAGCCCTATCCCGATCTACCTACTCAAAACTCTTACCGGATACCGAAGATACAACCTCGTTTTTTAGTTTTTATGATGTATCCGAAAAAGTTGGAATTGTTATCGGTATGGCAATATACGCCACTGTAGATTTGGTTACCGGAAGTATGCGTAATGCGACATTATTCTTGGTGCTATTTTTCGCTTTAGGAATTGTCTTATTACTAAGAGTCCCCAAGAATAACCAAGAATAACCAAGATAAGTAGAAGTTATATCAGTAAATACACACCACCTTATAAATGGCCTAAATAAATTAGTTTCATCTATTTTTTGTGTAGTTCACCTATTTTCAAACACTTATTTACCCAGAAATCTACAAGTATCATTTTGAAATATAATACTATTGGAAACGTTAATGATTATAGGTACATTTATCATATAAAAACACACGAAATGAAAAAACTTATTCTAGCACTTTTGGTTGTGCTATTGGCTTCATGCAATGCAACGCAACAAACAGTAATAGCAGCAAAAAAAACATTAAAAGGTGAATGGTCTCTTGATAACATCACTTATGACCGCTCAGGTATTTTTGAAGTAAACTTATATAACGATGCGTCTGCAGAATGTTTTACAGGCAGTACTTGGAAATTTATTCCGAATAATAACACAGGAATGTATCAAGTAAATCAAAGTAGCTGTGTTTCTACAGGAGCACGAAATTTTAGATTTACGATTCCAAAACCAGAATCTGATGGTGTCTATTACTTTATGTTTAAACCTATTGACGAAAAGAAAAAAAGCACGAATAACAATGCTGGTTATAGAATGGCACTACAGCACTTGGATGACACTACAATGACTTGGGCAATGACCGTGAGTTTAGAAGGATCTCCTTTTGTTATCACGATGAATTTTAATAAACTACAATAAATCAAATCTTTATACAATGAAAATTAATCTTAAGAAAATAGCAGTTGCCGTTATGGCTACCACAATGCTAGTAAGTTGTGATGCTATCAATAATGCTAATAACACTCAAAAAGGAGCTGTAATCGGTACAACCGCTGGTGCAGTACTTGGTGGGATTATTGGTAATAATGTTAAGAAAAAGAACTCTGCACTAGGTGCCGTAATTGGTGGTGTTGTAGGAGGTGTTGCCGGTGGTGTTATCGGTAAACAAATGGATAAACAAGCACAGAAAATTGAATCAGAAATTCCAGGAGCAGAAGTAACAAGAGTAGGTGAGGGGATTGACGTAGTTTTTGATGAAAATAGTGGTGTGTATTTCGATACAAACAAATCTAATATCAACTCAAAATCTCAAGCCAGTCTTGCTAAACTAGCAAGTATCTTTAAGGAATATCCTGATACAAATATTATTGTAGAAGGGCATACAGATAGTACAGGAGATGACACATATAACATGACCTTATCTCAGAAAAGAGCTAATTCAGTAGCAGATTATCTAGTTTCTCAGGGAATTACAAGAGATCGATTAACTGTATATGCACACGGAGAGACTTTACCAAAATACGATAATGCAACGCCAGAAGGAAGAGCAAAAAACAGGAGAGTTGAACTTGGTATCGTAGCAAATGAAAAGATGAAGCAAGATGCACAAAATCAAGTAAAGCAATAATAGTATTCCATAA
The DNA here is from genome assembly GCF_000520955.1 of Aquimarina pacifica. GTDB lineage: Bacteria > Bacteroidota > Bacteroidia > Flavobacteriales > Flavobacteriaceae > Aquimarina > Aquimarina pacifica. The sequence continues at coordinate 254,146 of NZ_JACC01000003.1, forward strand.
AATTATTGATTGATAAAAAAATCAAATAATGATGATCCCAACGTCTTACGTTGGGATTTTTTTATGAATCTTTTTATGTATCTTCACGAGACTTGAAGACACATTCACATATACTTATTATAGGTGGCGGATTAGCAGGCTTGACCAGTGCCATTCATTTAGGACGTGCAGGGATTAAAGTAACCTTACTAGAAAAAGATACGTATCCAAAGCATAAGGTATGCGGTGAATATATATCTAATGAGGTACTACCATACCTAAAAACTCTGGATATTAATCCTTCAAAAAAAGGTGCCGTATCTATTTCAGAACTTTTAATAACCACACAAAAAGGGCATCATATACAAAGTGAACTGCCCTTAGGAGGATTTGGTATTAGTAGGTATACACTAGATCATTTTCTTTGGGAAAAAGCACTTGCAGTAGGAGTCGAAGTAATCAATACACAAGTAATTGATATACAGTATAAAAATGAGTATTTCCTTGTCAAAACATCAGATAATCTTACCATTAGAGGTACCTATGTAATTGGTGCATATGGGAAACGTTCTATTATAGAGAAGGCCCTGAACCCAAAGAAAATATCAAAAAAACACCCTTGGCTAGCCGTAAAAGCTCATTATACCACAAATTTTAACGAAAATAGGGTAGCGCTACACAATTTTAAAGGAGGATATTGTGGCTTGTCTATGGTAGAAAACCAAAAGGTTAATGCATGTTATATGGTTTCTTATCAAAGCTTTAAGAAATATAAGAGTATCGCTGATTTTCAGAAAGAAGTAATGTATAGAAATCCTTATTTAGAAGCGTTTTTTAAAGAAGCTCAACCCGAATTTGATAAACCCCTTACGATAAGTCAGATTAATTTTGATAAAAAAAATAGTGTCGAAAATCATATATTTATGACAGGAGATGCAGCAGGACTTATTCATCCATTATGTGGTAATGGGATGGCTATGGCAATACAAAGTGCACAAATTCTGTGTGAATTGTTGATTAAAGATTATAAAAACCCAGCATTATTTTCGAGAGAAGAAATAGAAAAGCAATATTGTAAACAATGGAGTGAAACCTTCTCAAAAAGATTGTATGCAGGTAGAGTATTACAACGTATTCTTCTTAATCCAACATTACAAGAAGTATCCTATACAGTCGCTAATGTAGTACCCGCAGTAGTACCAAGAATTATAAAACAAACTCACGGAAATCCATTAGTATGCTAATAAATCTTGATTATAGAAGTAATGAAGCCGAGTTGATGGATGATCCGGCTATTGAAGAAGAAGCGCTCAAAACAGCATTGTCTGATATTTCTAGAGTAAATCGTTTGTTAGGAGGGAACAGGATTACAATTCGTACAGTGGTCAATATGATTCATAGAATCCCAGAATCAAAAAAAATTGTACTCCTAGATCTCGGTTGTGGTGATGGAGAAATGATTAGAGCCATTGCAGAAACATGTAGAAAAAACAAAAAAAATATAGAACTAATAGGAGTTGATCTTAATAACAAGAGCTTACAGTATGCAAAAAAATTAAGTAAAGGATATCCCGAAATATCTTACCAACAACAAGATATTTTAGAAATGAATGCTGCTACATTTTCTTGTGATATTATTATTTGTACCTTGACATTACATCATCTTACAGATACAGGAATAGAAAAAGTAATGAAGAAATGTACAGATCTTGCCACTTTAGGAGTTATTATTAATGATCTGCATCGAAGTAAGCTTGCATACTATTTGTTCAAAATATTTAGTTTCTTTTTTATTAAAGGAGCAATTGCAAAAAACGATGGATTGATATCCATAAAAAGGGGGTTTAAGAAACAAGAGTTAATAAAATATGCCAAAAATATTGGTGTACAAGAGTATAAAATTAATTGGAAATGGGCATTTAGATATCGATGGGTTATAAACACTCAAGGTAAAACAGTTTAAGTGCCTAAATATTGAAACAAAAAAAGTATTAAAAAATTGGATGTAAAAATCACTACCGTCGCCAAACAACTACCACCTTATACAAGAGATACAAAGGAAATATTACCCTTTGTAGCGCAATGGCTCTCTAATGAAGAAGAGCGTTTTAGACGTAAGGTTCTTAAAATTTTTGAAAATGCCGCCGTAAGTAGACGTTATGGTATTATGAGCATAGAAGAAGTTTTCTCGGCCACATCTTTTGAGGATAAAAATGATATTTATATAAGAGAAGTTAAGAAACTTGGGGTATCAGTTCTAAAAAAAGCACTAGAAAAAGCAAATTGGGACCCTCAATCTCTTGATTATATTATTACTGTAAGTTGTACTGGGATAATGATCCCTTCAATCGATGCTTTTTTGATTAATGAGCTTAATCTAAGACAGGATGTTATACGTTTACCTGTAACAGAAATGGGGTGTGCAGCAGGAGTTTCAGGAATTATTTATGCCCGTAATTTTCTAAAAGCAAACCCAGAAAAAAGAGCAGCTGTTATTGCGATAGAAGCACCTACGGCTACATTTCAACTTACAGATTATAGCATGACAAACATGGTGAGTGCCGCTATTTTTGGAGACGGAGCTGCATGTACATTATTGTCATCAGAAACAAAGGCTACAGGTCCAAAAATTATAGCAGATGAGATGTATCATTTTTATAATGCAACCGAAATGATGGGATTTAAACTTACTAACAACGGGTTACAGATGATTTTAGACCCTAAAGTACCCGAAACTATTGCATCACATTTTCCTAAAGTAATTCACCCATTTCTAGAGAAACACAATAAAACAATAGCAAATATAGATCACCTTATTTTTCATCCAGGAGGAAAAAAAATAGTTCAAACCGTTGAAGAACTTTTTGGAGATCTTGGTAAAAATATAGAAGATACCAAAGCAGTACTTATGGAGTATGGTAATATGAGCAGTGCAACCGTATTGTATGTTTTAGAACGATTCATGGATAGAAATCCATCTCCGGGAGAAACAGGACTTATGCTTAGTTTTGGTCCCGGTTTTTCTGCCCAAAGAATACTACTAGAATGGTAAATAACAACAGAAAGAAGACGATTATTGACATATGACTAAAGAGTTTTTACATAAAAATGAATGGGCACTAATACTTGGCGGAAGTAGCGGTCTTGGTTTGGCTACTGCTCAAAAACTTGCCCAGCATGGGATGCATATTTTTATTGTACATCGCAATAGAAAAAGCGAAATGAAACAAATACAAGCTGATTTTGAAGAAATTAAAAAAGAAGGAGTGCAGCTAGTGTCGTTTAATGTAGATGTACAAAAACCAGAGAAACGAATAGAAACAGTGGATGCAATCAAAAGTAAAATCGGTAATGGGTATATAAAAACTATCATCCATAGTGTTGCCAAAGGAAATCTAAAACCTATGACCAATGCAGCGCATACCCTCAAAAATGATGATTTTCATCTAACTATAGATGCCATGGCTATTAGTCTTTATGATTGGGTAATTGCCATTTTTGAAGCTAAATTATTTGCAAAAGACAGTCGAGTTATTTCTTTTACTAGTGAAGGAAATACAAAAGCTTGGAAAAATTATGGTGCCGTTTCTGCTGCAAAAGTAGCATTAGAAGCTATTACTAGGAGTATTGCTCTAGAATTTGCACCTTTTGGTATTCGTGCAAATTGTTTGCAACCCGGTGCTGTCGACACGCAATCCTTACGAATGATCCCTGGATACGAACAAATTATATCCCATAGCGAATCTAGGAACCCTTTTAACAGAATCACAACACCAGAAGATGTTGCCAATGCTGTATATTTACTTTGTAAAGATGAAGCCTCATGGATTAATGGCTGCATAATACCCGTTAATGGTGGAGAACATTTGAATTAAACACAAGATTTTAATCTTAGATACCTTTATTTTTTTAAAAAGTAAAATGAAATATATACTTGTTTTTTTAACACCTCTTTTTCTCTACATTTTATCATGTAAAGAGGAGGACAGCATTTCAGAAAATATAAATTCTGACAACAACATTGCCACGAGTGCAGAAATCACCAGTGTTTCGGTTTCGGGAAATAAAAACAACTATACCTTTGCTATAGGTATTAAAAGTCCAGATACCGGATGCCAACAATACGCTGATTGGTGGGAGATTATCTCAGAAACAGGCGAAGAATTACTGTATAGAAGAATTTTGGCTCATAGCCATGTTAGCGAACAGCCATTTATAAGATCGGGAGGTCCTGTATCAATTACAGAACAGCAAACAATATATATCAGAGCACATATGAATACAAGTGGGTATGGTGCGATTGCTTATAAGGGAAATATACGTGATGGTTTTGTCAAAGTAACCTTAGAAACTGGTTTTGCAAATCAATTAGCAGAAATAGCGCCCTTGCCCAGTGGCTGTGCTTTTTAAAAAAATAGACAAGTGTATAAAGACCAAATTATTGAGAAATTACCGTACAGTACACCTTTTTTATTCGTAGACAAGGTGGTAGATGTCGATGAAGAGCATATTACGGGAGAGTATACTTTTACAGAAGATGAATTTTTTTATAAAGGACATTTTGTGGATAACCCAATAACACCTGGCGTCATTCTAACCGAATGTATGGCACAGATAGGATTGGCTTGTTTCGGAATCTACCTTCTAAAGGATGCATGGGATCAAAAAAACTGGAGTATCGCTATGACGAGTAATGAAATGAACTTTTACAAGCCCGTTTTCCCGAAAGAAAAAGTAATTGTCGTAGCTACTAAAATTTATTTTAGATTTAATAAACTAAAATGTCAGGTTACAATGTATACAAAAGATCAAACCGTCATAGCAAAAGGCAATATTTCTGGAATGGCTTTTAAAAAATAAGTAATAAATGAGTGTAGGCTATTTATTAGTAAAGTTAGTACTTAAATTAAAAGGAGAAAAAAGATCTTGGCAACAAGATCCCACAGACTATATAAAAAAAAGAAAACAAGATATACATAAGCCATCCTCTTGGTTACTAAAAGGTAATTCATTTATTACAAAAGAAATAGGAGGAAGTTTAGTAACAAAAATAACTCCAAAAAATAGAAGTACATCAACACATGTCCTATTGTACTGTCATGGTGGAGCCTTTGTATATGGTCCAACGAGAGAAAATTGGGTTGCGGTATCGAAAATAGTCAAACATGCCAGAATTAATGTTTGGATGATTGATTATCCAAAAGCTCCAGAAAACACAATTGAAGCCATAACAAAAAGTGTATATGCTGTGTATAATGAAGCTATTAAAACGTATACACCCGCTAATACTATTTTAATGGGGGATTCTGCAGGAGGAAACCTCATAGTAACATTAGCTCAGAGATTATCTCAAGAAAAGAAACTTTTGCCGAATCGTTTAATAGTAATAACACCCATTGTTGATGCGAGTGTTTCAAATCCTAAAATAAAAGAAGTCGACTTGATTGATCCTATTCTAAGTCATAGGGGAGTACTGTCTACCAATAAGATGTGTGCAGGTCAAATGTCATTGACAGACCCACTAATATCCCCTTTATATGGCAATGTAGAAAACATGCCGCCAATACACCTTTTTATGGCCACAAACGATATACTAACTCCTGATCAGGAATTATTTGCAGAAAAATTAAAACATGTACACAATGACTTAGAGGTGATAATAGGAGAAGATATGCCACATGTATGGCCAATTCTTCCGATAATGTCTGAAGCCAAAAAAGGGATGCAAAAGATTATTTCTATTATAAAATCAGTAACCAATTATGAGTAAAAGAAGAGTTGTAATCACTGGATTAGGTGTCGTTTCTCCAAATGGAATGAACGTTTCAAATTTTACTACTGCGATAAAGAATGGTACTAGTGGTATTCGGTTTATAGAATCCCTAAACAAGCTTAATTTTTCTTGCCAAGTTGCTGGTTATCCAATATATAACAAAGAATATCTAAATAATTACTTTACAGATATAGAGTTGCGAGGATTAAACGCTTCTGGTATGGAGTACGGTGTTATAGCAGGAGTAGATGCTTGGCAACATGCAGGATTATCCCGCAATACTTCGAACACACCACTCTGGGATGTAGGTGTAATTTTTGGTACAGGAATTCTAGGGGTCGATAAATTTAGAGAAGCAATTTATAAAGTTGATGACGGAAAAGTACGACGATTGGGCAGTACTACAGTCACACAAACTATGGCAAGTGGTATTAGCGCTTTTTTAGGAGGTATGTTGGGGTGTGGCAATATTGTAACTACGAATTCTTCTGCCTGTAGTACTGGTACAGAAGCAATTTTGATGGCATACAATCATATTACGAATAATCAAGCCGAAATTATTCTGGCGGGTAGTACAAGTGATAGTGGCCCTTATGTTTGGGGAGGTTTTGATGCCATGCGTATCCTGCCTTATAAATACAATCATTCTCCGACTGCAGCCTCGAGACCCATGAGCGCTTCTGCAAGTGGTTTTGTACCAGGGAGTGGAGCAGGAGCTTTGGTGATCGAAAGCTTGGATAGTGCACAAAAAAGAGGTGCTACGATATACGCAGAAATATTAGGAGGGCATGTTAATAGTGGCGGACAGCGTAATGGGGGTAGTATGACAGCTCCTAACAGTGAAGCTGTACAACGATGTATACAAAAGGCAATAGAAAGCGCAGGAATTCATGCAGATGATATTGATGCTATAAATGGTCATCTTACTGCAACTGCTATGGATCCTGTAGAAATATATAATTGGAGTACCGCATTGGGAAGAAAACATGAGGATTTTCCGTATATAAATTCCCTAAAAGGGATGATCGGTCATTGTCTTGCAGCTTCGGGCAGTATCGAAAGTGTAGCGAGCGTAATACAATTAAAAAATGACTTTGTTTTCGGAAATAGTAACTGTGATGATCTACACCCAAAAATAGCCTCTCTGATTAATTCGGAGCGAGTACCCACAAAAACTATTAATTTTTCTGCAAAAATTATGGCAAAAGCTAGTTTCGGATTTGGAGATGTAAACACTTGTATTATCTTTAAAAAATATTAATACCTCAAAATTACTATAACTAATACACCTATGACTCAAAACGAATTACTCTCAAAATTAAAAACGATAATAACTCCTTACGTACAAAACAAAGAAGCCCTTGAGAATTTAACAAACGAAACTGATTTTATAAAAGATCTAGAAATAAACTCTGCTAATCTGGTAGATGTAGTGTTAGATGTAGAAGATGCCTTTGATATTGAGATTGATAATGAATCTATGGAAGAAATGCTTACTGTGGCTGCATCAATAAAAGTAATTGAAGAAAAATTGGCTTCAAAATAATACCATATCATGATTGGTAATGATATTGTTGACCTACAGCTAGCCAAGCATCAAAGTAATTGGCAACGAAAAGGATGGCTACAAAAAGTCTTTACAGCATCAGAAATACAAGAGATTGTATCTTCAGAGGTTCCTGAAATTACCGTCTGGAAATTTTGGAGTATGAAAGAGGCGGTTTATAAAGCGCACCAAAGAAGATTTAATCTTTCTCCCAAATTTAATCCAAAAAGTTTTGAATGTAGTACTGCAAAAGAAAAAAATGAAACGGTACAAATCAAATCATATGTATACAGTACCAATACACAAATTACAAAACAGTACGTATATACAACAACGGCTTTTGCATCACCCCAAAAAACAGTTTCCAAAATATTCGAAAACCATGTTGACCTACAAGTCTATGTAAAGCAAGAAATAGGAAACCGATTAAATATTGATCCTCAACGCATTGCTTTTGACAAAAATGCCCATAGAATTCCTTTGGTGTATATTGATCAAAAAGAAGTAACTATTTCTGTTTCAATTACGCATCATGGCACATTTTTTGGTGCATTATTTTCCTTTTGAGCTATGACTAAATTTCTTGAGTTTAGTTGGGCCTCTTTTAACAATAAACCCTAATTAACATCATTATTTTTAAACTATGAATATGAAACATTGGTTACTCGTCTTAAGTCTTATAACATTGTGTAACATATCCAATGCGCAGGATAATCAGAATACCAAAAAGGATCGTAAAGAAAAACTATTTGAAGAAGCTAAAAGAGACTTTATAAATGGCAAGTATGAAAATGTAATTCGGTACTGTGACTCTATATCCGAAGGCGTGTATCAAAATAGTTTTGCACTTCAAAAAATGAAAAGCCAAAGTTATACTGAGCTGGCAAAAATGAATAAAGAAGATAGTATCCAATATATGAATGCATCTAATGAGATCCTAGAGAATGTAACTAGCATATATGGAAAGATGAGAGTTGCTACAGAATGGGACTCTTTAAAAATTGATATGTCTAGTCCACAATATAGTTATATAAATGATATTGATCAAAAACCTCAGTTTCCTGGTGGAGAAAAAGAAATTTATAAATTCATTAAAAAAGAATTTAAGTATCCTAAAGAAGCAAAAAAGCAAAATGCTCATGGAAAAATATATCTTGGATTTGTTGTAAACAAAGATGGAAGTGTGGATGCCGTGAATATTCTAAGAGGTGGTGGCAAAAAAACTTTTGGTTGTGATAAAGAAGCTATACGAGTAATTAGTAGTCTCCCCAATTTTATACCGGGTATGCATCAGGGAAAACCAGTATATTGTCGATATGCTGTACCAATTGTATATTAAACTTCAAAACATCTATTAGTAAACACTGTTAGTCTATGTAACGTCTTACTTGATAATAGGGAAATTAAACTGTACATCTAGTTTATTTCGTTCTCTTTCGTCATGAATATTGACTCCAAAGTCACTTGTATGTATCGATGTTTTACCTGTTAAGCTTTTATCGCTAAGGGTAAACGTAATAATTACTTCTTTGGTGGTTCCTTTAATCGTTAGGTTTCCGATTACTTTATAAATATTAGTACCAAAAGAAACTACTTGTTTACTGGCAAATGTAATTTTAGGATATTTTTTCTTGTGGAAGAACTTTGCCCACATGAGATGACCATCTCGAATAAAATTATCGGTGTCTAAGGTTTCTACTAATGCCGAACCACTAAAAGAAGCATTTTCTGGATCGGCAGGATTAAAATCTATTTTAAAATCTAATCCGCTGATTGTACCCGGAGTTTCTTCATCTATAAAATCAAATGAGATAGTAGCATTGTCTTTATCGAATCGAAGACTACTTGCATAATCATTTATTAATGAATAATCAGGCGAAGGAGGTGTTGCGATCTCAAAACCTAGATTTTGTGGGTATGCGTAGGTTACAACAACTAAAATCAAACTATGAATTAAAAATTTCATTGATTATATGGGGTTTAATGAATGATAAAATTAGTAATAATCAACAATCATTCCTAGAGCTATCGACTCTTTAACGTTAAAAAACGTCAAATACAGCATATCATGACAATAAACTTAGGATTTGTAAGTCTTCGGATTACATTTCATAAAATAAACCTAAATTGAAAGAAACCTTTTCAGTAAAATAAAAAATAATTATTAAATTAGAAGTAATAAGCTTGTTATTAAACTCTTATATAAACTGTAGACGTTATGGAGGCAAAAAATAAGACACCAAAGAAAAGACAATTTGCCGATTTCCAGAATAAGTATCGCAGATCTTCAAATTTTGGCTACGGCTCAAAAAGAGATCGATTTGCAATACTTGGAAATGGGGAATTATCAGTTTCTAAAAAACAATCAGACAATACTCCCAAAAGTATCTAAATGATTAGAATGTTACACGCTTCACTACTTTGTTCCCCTTATTCTTAGGGGTTTCAGTTTCTGCTGCTATTTTATTTGGTCACATAGGTTACTACTTTTCTTCATTTTTTAGACTCATTTTTTTTACAAAATTTGTAAAGAATAGGAAACTCACTTAAAATAAACCCCTGTATACTTAAATTAACAAGTGAGCACTCATCTTTTACCGAAATTCGTACATAAATAGGGAAGTGGTCAGAGTCATTTTAGAATAGCGTACTTCTTTGTAATACGATGTACTATAATGTTACTATAATGTATAATGGCATACAAAAAGAGCTATAAAAACCTATGCATCAGTACATATGCTAATCCCTATATCGAGTACAAATGAAAATGAGATTCATGCATATGCATATATAACCAAATACAGTAGCAAAAAAATGATGAAATATTTATTAATTATCCTATTTATAAGTGGGTTTATGGCAATTACGGTATTTTTTCTTTGGGACATTTCTGATACGGGGTTTAAGAATGATATCGCAGAAGTAAGTTCGGCATTACATCCGGCATTTAGTGCCTTTGACACGAACAATACTGATATTTATCTAGAAGGCACCAATGTTGTAATAGAAACCAATGGTGAGCCGAATCATGAAACTGTGTGGTGGGGCAAGGGGCATAAGCTTTATAAAGAAGAGCCTTATGTCGATATGAATCGTGGTGGTACCTTAATTACAGATGAGGACAATTCATTTACCCTTACCGTATCATCACATCCGCAGTTGGCCGAAGAACCTACTGCCACAAATATGGGCCCCATTGGCATCTCGGTATCTGGTGCTAATATTTTTAATGATCAAGAAGGAAACGGAGCATTAGACGGAGCCCTGAGTAGTATTGATTGGACAGGCGGACATAAAGGCCCCACAGAATATCATTACCACTTAGAACCCGTAGCTTGGTCAAAAGATGATGAGGCATTGATTGGTATTTTGGCAGATGGTTTTTTTATTTACGGAAGAAAGTGCCATGCTACAGGAGAGCATCCTACAGATTTAGATGCATCAGGAGGACATATTAGTACTACACAATATACCAAAACACCAGAATATCATTACCATATTATAAATGAAGAATATATCAACGGAAATTATATCATTTTTGGAGGAGATTATCGCGGAACCCCAACCATAAAGAGAAAGGAAAGAAAAAATAGACCCCCAAGACCATCAATCGCCGAAATTTTTAGTTTTATGGATGATGATGGTGATAATCTACTTTCTGTCAATGAAGTAAAAGGGCCTATAAAAAATGACTTTTCTATAATTGATAAAAATACAGATGGGTTTATTTCTAAAGAAGAATTAGAAAAAGCACCAAAACCAGCACAAGGAAAACGAAGATAAAAACATAGCTATGTAGATAGTAAGATGTCTAAAAAATGATTTCTACTACATAAAACAGATTTAATCCGCAAAATTAGAGCACCGTATTAGCACGGCGCTTTTTTTATAAACACCTAGCAATCTTACTTTTATACTATTAATTTGATGTTAATTTGTAGCATAATTTCTGTTTAAAAACTTATATTGCAACTATGCGATTATCTTATATATATACAGTCGTACTGGTCGTTACCATAAGTATGGGATGCAGCAGTACTAAGGAGCGTGTAATACCTACCATGTCAACAGAAGTTACGCAATTACTTTTAGACAAAAATTTTGTTATTGCGTCCGATATGGCTTATCCTTTGGGAACTATAGGATTACAATCCATAGCCAATTCGGGCTTAGTTCCCATAGGCAGCAGTGTTAATCAATTTAGTTTGATAGGAAACGTTAATCATTTCAAAGTATTGGGAGATAGTTTATCTGTTGATTTACCATATTTTGGAGAACAACAAATGGGAGGTACTGGATACAACAATCGAGATATAGGAATTCAATTTGATGGCATCCCGACCGAATATAATACAGATGGTGTTGGTAAAAAAGGTTCTCGAATCCTAAAATTTACCTTTAAAGATAATGGCGAAACTTATCGGGCAATTATAGAAATATTTGCAAACGGCAATTCTAGTATGATTATTAACTCTAGCCATAGAACCTCTATACGCTACAAAGGAATTATTGAAAAAGAGCCGAAAATAGAATCTGAATCTCAAAAAGTCTAGCACAAGACTTAGATCTCTTGCTGAAAACATTTGGCCAATAACGCATATAGTTCAGGGTGTTTTCTTTTTAATAAATCCGGACGTTCAAAAAAATATTCTGACGCTACGGCAAAAAACTCGGCTTTATTTGTCCCACCATAAGCGCGAATATCAGAGGAATCGGTATCAATTTCAATCATTTTTGTATGCATTAATTCTAACCAGGGGATGGCATACGTATGCTGTAGTAGGTTCTTAGGAATACCATCAATGACGCCATCGCTTTTATCCATTAAGTGTACAAATTCATGAATTGCGGTGTTATTTTTATCTGTTTTATTTTCGAAACCATGGTATAAGGCTTTTTTAGACAAAATCATTTGTTTATCAAATCTACCAGAACCAACCATCCCTGCAATTCTACGATTTTCTGACGGAACCCCAGTAAATTGAAGATCCTCATCAAAATAATCAGGATAGAGTAATACGGTAGATAGATTTGTGTACTGCCATTGATCAAAACCAAAAATAGGAATAACAGCACTTGCCGCAATAAGAATGGTATCTGTTTCTACAATAGTAAGGTGAACACCTTCGATAATAACCTCATTAAGGAAATGCATCATTTTCTTTTGAAAGCGTAATTGCTCGTCTGGTGATAGTTTTTTGTAATACAACACATGATTGTCAAGTATAGCGTGCCAATGTTTCGGAAAATCGGCAACAGGTTTTGGCTGAGTAGTTTTTATAACATATCCCAAAAAAGCTAACAAACCTAAAAAAATCAGTATATAAATCATAGGCAGGCAAAATAATACATTTGTGTATAGTTGACAACAGGGATAATAGAAGTTTTTGATATTAGGATATTCAAGGGAGAGAGAGGTTTCTAAATATTCTATTTTACATAATATAAATTATCGTACAAATGTATTTATTGAAGCAAATTGGCGAATACGTAGTATTTTACATAAATGCAGATATAGCGACACCGCCAGGTGTTCTATATCGTCAGCAATTATGTAAAAGCCAATTTGCGAAACGTTAAGCTCATTCGTAGCTATAATGTAATACTATGTAAAATATCCCAGGATAATTCTATTTCATAGCAATATTAGCTACTGGGGTCATTAAAATTATTTTATAGCGTTTATGATTAAACCTTACGTTCACATTTGTAGCTATAATTTGCCGTTATGTAAAATTGCCGCGCCCAACCGCTTTATTGTTTTTAAAAAATTAAATGCTTTATGGCATTTATTTTTAAACTCAATTTGCCAACGCTTGGCCACACCAAAAAAAGCAAACACTTTTAGGTCGCTTATAAATCACGTATTTGATAAAATATACGTGCAAAAAGTTTTTACGCGATTTTTCGCGAGGTTACTATTGTTTTAGATGAGCTCAAGATTGCTATCACAGTTCTCGTGAAGGTTCCCATAAGCATTTTTAGCGTTTATGATTTATATCTCTGCAAATATTATCCAGCCGCATCATCTCGCAGCTTTACAAAATTGATTCACAGGATCAATTTTGTAAACTCGTCTATGCACATGCTATCTGCAGAACACAGATTAAACATTTTAAGGGTTTGCATTATCTTTTTTCTTGATACAAAAAGAAATCGAAGATTGAGATTCGGCGGTGGCCAGATCTCAATAGAGATTCACGAACACTTAAACAATAACAAACTTGTGAGCTAAACAAAAAAATCAAGGCTGCATAAAACTTTGGAAACAGGGACGAGCGTTAAGAAAATGTCCCTGAGGACATTTTTAGTAAGTAGCGAGCTTGTGGCGTTGGAGCGCAGTCGCTATATTTTAGACGGCATAAAATTGAAAGTCTAGTAGACTTTTGATTTTGTGAGCGAGCTGGCGTGTTGGCGATTTATAACGTTTTGTTTAATCAATAGTACTATCATTATCCAGCCGCTTCATCTCACAGCTATACTAATTCCTCCACTGGAGCAATCATTGTATCTCGTGTTTTCTCCAAAGTTTTCTGAGGCCGTTTTTAAACTCTTAGGTTCTATTTTACATAATATTTAGACAATTAGACGAATAATGAAAAATCTATGGTAATATTATATTTATCTAACAGGTCTAAAAACTTCTTATCTTGTAAATATGGTTTATAAATGGACTCTTTAATAATAATTTCTTGAAAAAGATCATTATCTAATCCAAACGTAAATGCCAATTCTAAATTTTTATAAAACTCTCTATTATTATTCAAATGAGCATGAACTTCAGCCAATGTTACTGTAAGATAAATATTATGAGGATTAATTGCTAAACCTTGGTAGATATAATCTAGAGCTTTTTCGTAATTTCCTATATTTCTCAAAGCATTCGCAACTGAATTATATCCATATTCAAAATCTGGTCTAATTTCAACTGCTCTCATATGATATTCTAAAGCCTTTTCATTTTCTCCTTTGTCATTATATATGTGCCCCAATCCAATCATAGCACCCAAGAATCTATCATTCTTTTTGAGAATGTCAAGATATATTTTTTCTGCTTCATTTTTTTTATTTAATTTACTAAGAGTCAACCCTTTAATATATAATGACTTAATTGAATTTGAGTTAATACTTAAAGCTAATTCAATAAATTTTTTAGCATTTTTGTAATCTCCAATTTCATAACTTAATACAGCTAAATCATGATATATCTCATTTGATTCTGGGTTTAAATTCAATGCAGACTCTAATAGCTTAATTTTATTTGACTTATCATTAGATTTTTTTGCTTGTTCAATAAGTAATTTCGCTCTTCTTAGTGCATTAAATCTTTCTCTTTCATTTTTAGTAAGTTCATTTTTAGTAAGTTCTTGAAACAATTCCAAATAATCAATTGATGTTGGAGGTTTTTGATCATCCAAATTATTCCTATCATATTCATATCCAATTTTGAATTTTTCTTCCAACTCTAATTCTGGATCCGAATGTATTAAAAATATTTTCTCAAGTTGATAATCGTTATCATTATTATTATCTAAGTATTTATTAATTGTCTCAAAGATTGAACTTTTTGCATACTGCACCTTATATTTTTCTTTTGGATCAGAAAAGAATGGTATTCTAGACAGAACAAAATTAATTTTAGGTATACCTTCTTTAAAAGAGTTTTCTGGAATGGTCAATGTATTTATAACCTGTTTAATACCCTCTATATTTTCCCAGTTTCTTGCAGCCATTAAGACTATTTCATCTGCCAATATTGACATTGTGATACCTGATACATCAGTAATCCCTGTTCGAGAATCAACAATTAAAAAGTCTGGATTTAATTCTTTTTTTAATTTCTCTTTTAAATCAACAAATAAGGCTATTCCTTGGCTATTCTCTTGATAGAATAATTCATTCCAATTAATCATTGATAGCTTTCTCCAATATTCTTTTGAATTAGTATCCCCCGCAGCAATTAAATCTATATCTTCTAGATATTTACTTTGAAAACTTACTTTTGTTACATAATCAGATATATTAGATGGAAGAGTTTTATTTTGTGAAAACTCATAAATATAATCAACAATTCCATTATTTATTTTTTCTTGAGCAATATTTTTCCTGAACTTATGATGTAGTCCTGGAGCCTCTAAATCAAAATCTAGTAGACAAACTTTTTTACCAAATTCTGACAATCTTTTGGCAATGTTTGACAAAGCAAGTGTTCTACCTACTCCACCTTTGTAAGAATAAAAAGTTATGGTTTTCATTTTAACTTAATTATACATTTAATAACATACCATTCTTGCGTACTCGATTTGAGTATGAATTAATACATTTTGAAACTTGTTTATCAAAATTAAAAGGATTAAAAACTGAAGTGTCTTCTATGGTTGTAGCTATAGTTTTTGTTTTTTTATCTTTTATCAAATCATATGGTGTATTTAGGATTTCTTGATTTAATCCTAGGTGCTTTGATAAATTTCTTATCATTACTTTAGATAGTCCTCTTTTTTTATTCATTACCTCAGAAACTATCCCTTTACTTCCATTCCCTATAATTGGTATTAAATCTTTTTGTTTCCAATTCATATAATTCATCTTTAATTTGATGATTTCAATCGGATCACCTTTTTCAATTGGAAATTTTTCATTCTCATAATCCGTCACCAGCTTTTCTAATAATTCAAATTCATCAATTAACTTTGGATTATTCTCAAAGTTAGGGTCATCACCGATCTCTTCTAACAATGTGATAGCTTCTTGGTAGTCTTGTTCAGTTTTTAATACTTTAATTTTCATTTAGGTAGATTTAGTTGAACATGTCAATGTCGTATTGAGATTTTGTTTTTTTTAGTTTATCGTACTCTGCGTGAGTACCAATCCACTTTAAATATAATTTTGATTTCTTAATTGTTGGATGAAATTGATACTTTGCAATAACTCTGATATGATTCCCTTTTATATCAATTACTACTCTTTCACTAGATTTGGTTGAAGGTTTTGTATCTTTTTTTCCTAATAGATCTACAGCTTTGAATCCAAAAGTATTAACGATATCTTGGGGCTTTTTCCACGTGCTGGATTCAACAATAGACAACCAAGCTTTTAATCCTTCACGATAATTTGAATGATTATTCATGAAATTAATAATATGCTTTCTTGCAACTACACGGGCCATTATTTATGATACGTTTAAAACAAATATACAAAAAGTTCGCAAAAAGAGAACTTTTTGTAAATAATTAACATTTAAGAACTATTCCCATTCCACACACATTCCCCTACTCTCCTACTGTCGTTTCAGGCAATAAGTGTTTCTTCACCTTTTTTTAGAGGCCCTTTGGCCGGCCAAAACATCATCCAGATAAAAACTAACTTAAGCAGAATAAATAATTAAAATGGAAGTTCATCTGATTCTATACCATCTAAGTCCTTAAAAAAATCGATGTCATCATTTATATCATTAGGATTCGATTTTTTGTTGTTATTTATTCCATTAAACATTTCAGAAATCAAATCATCTAAAGACATATTTTGATTCTCAAATAAATAATCACTAGAATATTCATCCTCTGCATAATAAAAGGATATCTGATCGGCATACAAATCATAATCAGATGAGTCTTTCATATTTTTACTTGTAGCATCAGTTAGATTTATTGATGCTTTATAATTCCAACCTTGAGTTCTAAAAATCTCTAGATTAATTTTAAATGAGCTGAATATTGAATTTAAAATAAATTCTTTATTCTTCTCTAGTTTGGAAGCAATCTCTAAATTAATGTCTTCCTCGGTATTTATTGTATTTAAGAAATTATATTGATCTTCAACTTCTTGGTCAAATAAAAATTTCAAATGATTAAATAGAATAATGCTGTATTTAGAAGTTTTAATTAGGTTATCTTTAATTTGGAATTCATAATGTCTAGAAAATAATTGGAATAACTCCAAAAAACTATCTAAGGTTTCTTCATTGATTAATGAAAAAAAGAAAAAATCTGAATGAAAATTTGATATTGTTCTATTCAATTTTGAATTACTCTTGACATCATTCAAGAATTTCTCTGAATAAAAACTTGTGTTATTATTTTCATTTAAAAAACTCCAATTTTCAATCTTCAGTAAAGAGTCTATTGTTGAGTGAGTGTTTTTAGTGCCATTAAAATAGTACTCAAAAATTGATATTAGATAGAGGTTATTAAAATTATCACCTTTTAAAGCCAATTTGTAACTGTTTTTAGTGAAAAAAATCAATAATAATTTACTAATATCTTTTTTACTGGAAACATATGGGGTATAGAAAAAATACCATTGTTTAATAAATTTAGAACTTAATAATACTCTTTCTATTTCAGGTTTATTATTGTGTATATAATATTTCAGAAAATCCTCAAGTGATGGATTGATAAAGCCTATTATCGTTAGTGTTTCTGTAGTTTCGAATTCATGATCTATGAAAATAGAACGGTCATTTATAACAATAAAACCGTTATTTAATCTTCGTAAACTATCATTAAATGAATTTAATGGTTTTGAGTAATTATTGTGCTCTACTTCATAATTAAGTCTGCCATTATATGCCACCTCTAAATCCTTTTTAGTCACCTCACTTTTAAGAGAGTATAAAGTATTTAATAAAAATCGCTCATAATCATTTATTTGAAAAGAATACGCGTGGTTCCATATTTCTTTTGGATTTTTTAGATTATTTAAAATGAAAACTTTATAATCTTTGGTATTTAATTCAAGAACTCTTTCTCCGGTAAAAAACTCTATAATTCTAGGTGTAAAATTGTCATGCTGACATAATTCTGGAGCCAACTTTTTTATTACATCAATCTGTTCAATACTAAGTTCAGATTCTAATATATGATTATCAAGCATTCTTCTTTTAACACCATATGAGTATGATTGTAATTCAATCTTTGCTTCTGATCTCAATGGATTAAATTTTCGAAACCTTTCCGATTCATCAAGAAATGATATTAAAATAAATTTTCTAGTATTTAGAATTAAAAATTTATTATCCAAATTCTCAATTCTACTAATGATTCGTATCAAAGCATTTTCAGCTGATTTTGACTTAAGTATTTCAGCCTGAGTATGCCCTAAAAAATCATCAAAATAGAATACTTGCTTTGAGTCATCATCTAACAGATTAATCTCAACTTCCTTTATATCATCATAAATAAGATTAAGTTGATAATCATCTTTAATAAAATCATAAATCATCATATCGGAAAGTGTGCTCTTTCCAACACCAGGTTCTCCTGTTATAATAATAAATTTATTCTGGTTTAAAATATATTTTGCCTTGTGAAAATTTTGTGTTTCAACAAATAATCTAAATCTTCTTTTTAAAACTATATCTGTAAATTCTTTCTGTCTACCTTGAAATTTATAATTCAATATTTTATTTAAAACTATAGAACTAGAAAACCATAGTTTATAATGATTTTCTTCAATATTTCTATTCGATCTAAGTAATATATTTAAATCTTGACGTCCATAAATATCATCTAATGAAACTATATAAGGATCAAAAGTTTCTTTTATTGTGAGCTTATTCTGTGGACTTAGCTCTAGAGAAGTAACAACAATATATCGATTAGGTTTTAAATGAAATACTTTATCTCTTTCGGTATTTTTTAAATCATATAGTAATTTTGAAAAAGTCGATTTTATATAATGTTTAACTTGGCCAATAGCTTCATAGTTATTGGTGGATGTTGATAATAATAAATCTATTCCTTTGTCTCTGCCAGGTCCAAAAGTTCTAAAAGAACCTTCCAAACCTCTTTTCTCGTAATTAGTATTTACCAGATCGCAAGCGAGCTGCTCAAAATCTAATGGGCCTAATGTTGAAAAATCATAGTTGGGCATAATCAAAAATATTCATTTAAAAAAGTATAGGTTAAAGTTATTTAGTTCGAATGGAGCTTTAAAAATACAAATTGTTAATAGTATAATTATTACAAAATTTAAACTAAATACCTATTCCACACACATTCCCACTTCACTCCTATCGTCGCTTCTAGCAAAGAGTATTCCATTACATTTTTAAAGAAACTTTTGAGAATAAATTTTTTAACGAAAACTGTAGTAACAATTTTCGCTTTTAACCAAAGCAAAGTGACATAACGCAAGTACATTATG
The DNA here is from genome assembly GCF_000520955.1 of Aquimarina pacifica. Taxonomy (GTDB): domain Bacteria; phylum Bacteroidota; class Bacteroidia; order Flavobacteriales; family Flavobacteriaceae; genus Aquimarina; species Aquimarina pacifica. The sequence goes on from NZ_JACC01000003.1 coordinate 273,588, forward strand.
ATACAAAATAGTAAATCATAATTCCAGCCACATCATCTCACAGCTTTACAAAATTGATTCACAGGATCAATTTTGTAAACTCGTATAAAATTGTTAAATAAACATTACATTTTCTAGTTATATTGTACAAAACCATATTTATGAAAAAAGATTTAGATTTGCTTTCTTGATATCCAATTATGACATTTTATCATTATCTTCTATTTATCGCTACACTTGCAGTTTTAAGACCTTTCACTATATTTTTACACGAAATGGGACATGCAATCCCAACATTATTATATACGAAAGAAGGTGTTACTATCTATATTGGTTCTTATGGAGATCCAAAGAAAAGTTTACATTTTAGAATAGGAAGATTAGAGATTTTTTTTAAATACAATCCTTTACTTTGGGATTATGGTTTGTGTGTTCGTGAGCAAGTAGATATTTCAATTAATAAAGGAATTTTAATTATACTTATGGGGCCATTATTTTCTTTGATTATTGGTTCTTTTTGTCTTTATATTGGTTTATTTGGAAGTGATTCTGATAGTATCACATTCATTTCAATGATGATTGCTATATCTTCGTTATTAGATTTCTACCATAATATCGTTCCAGATTCTGAGCCAATTACATTATATAGTGGTAAACAAGTCCATAATGATGGTCAACAAATAAAAACACTACTTAAGTATCGTAATCTACCAGAAGAATATGATAAATGTGTTGAATATTATAACAACCAAGAGTTTGTTAAATCAGGAGAGCTTTTTGAAAAAATTATAAAATCAGGAATTAAAAGAGACTTCGTATATAGATTGGCTATTTCTTCATATTTACAAATTAAAGAATACGATAAGGCAGATAAAATAAATAAAGATTTCTTAAAAAAGTACAAAAAAAGACTTACTTCTATTGATCTATATAACAATGGGTTAATCAAATCACATAAAGGAAACTTAGAAGGATCAATAATTGATTATACTGAATCACTAAGACTTGATCCGAATAATGTCTATTCATTAAACAATCGAGGATATGCTTATAATCTATCTGGTAGATATGAAGAAGCCATAAAAGATTTTAATAAAGCAATAGAACTTGAAGAAAACTTTGCATATGCCTTAAACAATAGAGGTTTATCTAAAATCAAACTTGGAGATTTTGATAATGGTTTTATAGATATTAAAAAATCTTTAAAAGTAGATAACAAGAATTCTTATTGTTATATGAATTTTGGTATTTATTATTTTGATATCGGTGAATATCATAAGGCTTTAGAAAACTTCAATATAGCTTTCGAGATGGATAAAGATACTTATTTGCTTAGCGAGCATATTGAAAAAACAAAACTGAAATTAAATATTTAGATAATAATATCATTCCATCGTTTTACGACACGTCATCTTATTATTAGTGGCTATAATTGTTCCCAGCCACATCAACCCTCAGATTTTTACAATCGATTTTATAATCAATTTTTCTTTTGAATACTAATTTTGTTTTTTTTGTTTTCACCATCCAAATAAGGATGCTTTAAACGTTCGTACATGATTTGTCTAAAAGGTAAGGTCTTCTTAGTTGGATAACAGTTGAAATGATTATAAATGGCAATAGCCCAACACTTCATAAAGCGATTCCATTTTTTGATTGGAATGAAGTATACTCCATTTAACTTTTCAAAGTCAAAAATAATCCCTTGTAATGATAAATGATTGTTTTTGAACTTATAGGCATAATGGAAACTATCACCTGATAAATCAGATTCTTCAATATATTTATAATTCTTAAGAATATTATCTATATCGAAATCCTCTCTAATTTTCAAGTATTTTCCGTTCTTCTTTTTGTGAATTAGCCTATCTTCAGCTTCATCAGAATGTATAAAAGTATTAATAATAAACTTGTGCTTCTTTAATTTACCTAAATTAGTTTTAGATGTAAATACAAGATTTAGAAAGCTTTGATTAAAAAATAACTCGAAACGTTTTAAGAAAAGAAAAAAACGAAATGCTGAAATGACAAAAATAAAGTTTCTTCGATTCCTTGATAGTATCATCGGTAAAATGAACATTGAACTCTTTTCGTTTATTATCAAAACATATAGATAAATGCTCCCCCTTTTTTAAAGTTGGTACATTAATTATAAAACCATTTTCATCTGTGTAATTAAAACGTAGATAAAACTTTTTTAATTCATTAAAATATGCATGCTCCACTCTCCTATTTGACATAACATTATAAAACTAAAATTTTAGTTTACCAATCATATTATTTAAAACATACTTTTCAATAGCTTCAATGGATTTAACTGGATATTTTAATTTCCCAATATGTAATTATAACCAATTAATTCGATACCATATTCATACATTTTGGCAAGATCGATCTCTGACTTTCTTGATACTTTATAAACGCACATCTGCCCGCATACGCTCTTCGACTTCTTTCATAATATCTGGCACAGTTTTATCACTAATACCACTATCCATGCCTTCAGTTATGGGAGCTTTAAGTGCAGAAAACTTTGCTTTTTTAGCTTGGTCACGTCTTACTAAATCACGAAGATATTCACTTTCATTTGTAAACTCTCCTGACGTAATTTGAGATTTTATCCACTTATCTTGTTTCTCTGTAAATGTGATCGTTTTTCTAATTGTTGACATAATTAAATGTATAAATAATCATACTATTGATGTATTATACAATATTCATTAAACATTCCAAAATTAAGAAACCCTAATTAATGTAATTGTAATAATTCTCATTTCAAGCGACCTTATCGATATCATCAACAAAGGTTTGAGAATAAGAACAAAACGAAAAAATTATAACTACAAGAAAAAGAAGTCTCTTCATATCATTAGTTTCCGGCTAAAGTACTTTTTCTTTTTCCTTGATGAAAAAGAAATCGAAGATTGAGATTAGGTGGTAGCCAGATCTCAATAGAGATCCACGAAGTCCAATAAAACATTATAGCGTGAGCTAAACAAAAAAATCAAGACTGCATACGGGCGAAACGTTAAGAAAATGCACCCAAAGTACATTTTTAGTGAAGCAGCGTGCCTGCGCGCCTTCGTATAATTGTTATTGAATGAAATAGGAGAAAAACTAAGTAATTTATCAAAATTCTTTTCTATATGTCTACGATCCTGTTTTAATTTTAGAGTATCCAAAAGTGTTAATGCATAATTCTCGTACGCCTTAATTTTGGTTATATCTAATACAATTCTCTTTTCTTTATTTAGTTTTTGAATCAGGGTATTAAATTCATTATCATTTACATTCTTTTGACCTATGTTATTTACAATAGTTGCTACTGGGTAAATTGATAATACTTGATATTGACCATTTATTGAATCCTTTTCTTGTTGAGACAGTGAATATGACTTTCCTGGAGGCGGAGGTGGAAGATCTGGTTTTGCATATCTATTCACCAAAAAGGATAAAACATCATATTGATTTTCTAGTGCCTTTTTTTCTCTTGATTTACAAGAGAGTATCAAAAAAAACAATACTATTAAGGTGATATGCATTTTCATAATTAATTACAACTTTACTGGTGGCAAAATTTTAGAATGAAGTAAGAAAAACAATCAAATTCCTACCCCAATTATAGAGGGTAGAAATTGATTATTTTAATTCATTAATGAAAGTGTATTTTTCATTATATCAATTCATACTTTAGAATCTAATAGCTTTCAATTACTCTTTTTTTATCTGTTAAAGACCATTTATTTTCTAAATTAGTAAAAATGTAAGCTATTCCCTTACCAACGGTCTTACCTTCTTTAGACTTAGTACTGCGTATAGCAGTAGAAAGGAAGATACATTTTTTGGAATCTGACAGATCAAATAAATCAGAAAACTTGTACATATAATAAGTACCATTCTCATTAATTTTATTCTCACTTATTATTAATTGAATATTATCTTTCAGATTAGTACAGTCTGAATAATTTATGTGTTTAGTTTGATTATTAAATTGCTTTAGTTCTGCATCATTAAAAATATCCATTTTATTTATAGAATTCATTATCGTCTTATCTGGGGTATAACCAACTTCAACTTTTGCAGCTTTCTTCTCATATAACTTCATTTTTTCAAAAAGGATATGATATAATTCTGTATCATCACAAGTCCCTACTTGTCCATAGGAAATGATAGACCCAAATAATGTAAATAATAAAAATGTAACACCTTTTTTCATCAGTTTATAGTTTATGTTTTTAGATTCTACTTTATAGAACATGGACTGATTATTACTAAGAAATTGAAAATGTATCGACACTCTTTATTTCCCATTTCCCTTTCTTTTTTTCTAGAAAAACTAGGGAAGCATAGCCATTCAATACAGCTTCATGAACACCTACAATTAGTACAGCTTTGGTGTAAGACGTATTATATGATATTCTAGAGAAATTAATCAGTTTATCAAAGTTTTTTTCAACATATCGTCGATCTTCTTTTAATTTTAAAGTATCTACAATAGATAATTCATAAGGTCTATTAATTTTGATCTTGGATAAATCTAAGGTTTTTGAATACTTAAAATTAGACAAACCTTCTATTAATAAGTTGATTTCAGAATCATATTCAGCCCTCTCAGAAAATTCATGATCTGTTATCTTTAATTTGGGATGCAAACATATTTTTTCTTTTTGATCTAGAATAGAATCTATTTGCGATTTTGAGAATGGTTCTAACCCATACATTTCTCTGGGGGGAACTGTCGGTTTACCAAACTCATCTATCAAAACAGACATAATTTCATGGGTGTGTTTCTCTTCAACAACATTTTTATTTTTACATGAAAAAAGTAAAATAAAAAGAACCATTATCTGAACAAATACTTTCATTTTTAATTACAATTATTAGGATTAAAATCTCTATGATCCAATCGAAACTCAGTTACTTGTCGTCCGTCTAAAT
>NZ_JACC01000004.1 GCF_000520955.1 Aquimarina pacifica
TAACTTACACAGTTAATGAGATACTACCTATAGGTTTTTGGTTGCTTTATGCAATAGCACTTAGTGTAATGCTGAAAATATATGATTAAGATTAAAACTTTCTTTACACCTTTCCTTATATCTTTCTTTTCCTTACGAAACTTACTTTACGAAAGTCTACTTCGTATTTGAGACAGGTGCTCATCTACAACTAATTTACCATCAATAAAAACAGTTTGAAACAAACCTTGTTTTTCTTCCTCTTTGGTCACCTGATCTTTAAAGTGTATTTGATTGTTTTCTTCATATAGCTGTATAAGTCCTTTTGCTGATTTTTTGGTGCCATCATCCGTAATAGGATCTTTAAAAATCTCACGCCCCTCTCCTTTTACTTCTACATAAGTGGCTTTCATAGCGAACCCAAACGTATCTCTTGTATTGTATTGATAGGTAAAACTACCAATCCCCAATACCACATTTGTAGAGGCAAACCCTTTTCGCTTTAAGCGTTCACAAATTTGTGTCGCTCTATCAATCGTGATACTGTCCCCATATATCGCTCCGATTTTGGGATTCAGCACCTTATATCCCTGTTCATTGGTTGTTCCTCCGAATTCGTCCCACAAAAGCTCAATAACACCTTTGGCAACAACAGGGTCCTCATTTTCACAGCCACAAATAATATCAACTGGGTCTCCAGAATCTGGTCTGATCACTAGTTTGCCTTCTCGTTGTTCTATTTCATCTTTAAGCTTTGGCAGATACTCTGTGAGTACTTTCCATAAATCCCATGTATCTGATACTACCGATAGGATTCCTGTAGGATACGTTTTTAAAAGTCTTCGGAATGTTCCTATCTCGTCATCCTTACTACCTGCACACATAACACTGTGCTCTGTTGCATTAACGCTACCGATCACGAGCTCCTTGCTTACATTAGCATTATAAAAGGTTTCGTACGCCTTGGCCACCGGAAGCGTATCACTACCCGAAAATGAAAGTGCATGTCCCATCCCACTTAATATAGCAGACTCTGTACCAGACATTCCTCTCATTGAGAAATCATGACCTTGCCAAGTAACAAACTCTAGGTTTTCTTTATCAGTTTCGAGCGCATATTGAGTCAATATTTTTCTATACTGTTTCGCAATAGTAGCTGATGTGCAAGGTTGCCAAATAATACTTGACAATAATGTTTCTAGATAATTTGTAAGCCAGAAAAATTCGGGTTTTGTGTTCACCAAAACAAACATAGGTACACGAATAGGTACTTCTGTTCCTTCGGGGATGGCTTTTATTTCTATTGGCAAATATCCTAAATCATGTAACGCTTCTATATGAGTAACATCGTAGTCTATTCCTAAATAATTATCTACAAATTTTTTATACTCAAGAACAACATTATCTTTAGGTTGATCAAAAAACTCAGAATTGAATTTCTTAATCAAATATTCTTTAATGAGATACTGTAACCCGAAAAACACTACCTTTTCTACTCCTTCTATTCTACTTTTTCTCGGGGTCCAGTTAGAATACACCAAGGTAGTTCCTTCTGGGTATTGCTCTCTATGACCTAATTTATAACCATCTGTTAATAGTAGTGGATTCATTTTATATGTTATTTTGCGTTAATTATACGCAAATATAATTATTTCTCTTATATAATACAAAAACAAATACTATTTTTTTTTATTTCGTTTCTATAGTAACTCACCTATTTCTAACGAAAAAAATTCTATTCGTTACCAATTCTAGATGAATGACTACGAATTATAAAACACTTATTAATATTTTTATTAACTTACTATTTTCGTTGTAAAATATTTCATAACCTTATTTTTGTTTTATTTGTTCTATTAAAATATTTAAAAAACCCTTTGTAAAACAATTTGAATTTATACTAAATAAACAATAAATGAATCACTACATCACAAAAGCCTTATCATGTTATCCAAAATCAGATAACCAAAAAAAAACGTCCCCCTTATTTAAGATAACGTTTTCATTACTCTTTCTTTTTATGGGCACCTTAATCCATGGGCAAGATTATGTAAACGTTGGATTACATTCGAGTGTCGATCGAGTACAACCTATGACCGGTATTGTTTTTTGGGCCGACAATAGTTCTGACCTTAACACTTTAGATAATAAAGTTCAATTAGAGTATTCTTACCTTGTTTACTCTGATGTAGTAGAACAAGAAGATGTATATGACTGGACAATCGTTGATAATTTATTAACTACAGCTGCCGCTAGAGGAAGACAAGTTATCCTTCGTTTTCGTTATACCTATCCAGGAGTAACATCGCCAAGTGTACCACAATATATTAGAGACCGAAGCGATTATACTGATCAATATGAAAGTGTAGAGGGTTCTAATACCTATATACCCGATTGGTCGAATCAAGAGTTAGAGAATTTTACATTAGAATTTTTTACAAAGTTTGCAGAACGTTATGATAATGATGCACGACTTGCATTTTTACAAGTCGGTTTTGGGTCTTACTCAGAATATCATTTATATAACGGACCTTTAGTATTCGGACAAACATTCCCTACAAAAACATATCAAACGACATTTTTACAACATGTAGATTCTGTTTTTGAAGAAACGCAATGGGGAATTTCTATAGATGCTGCATCAAGCGAATATACACCTATTGCCTCTAGTAGTACGCTACTTAATTTGGGATACGGATTATTCGATGACTCTTTCCTGCACGAAAGCCACTCTACAAGTGATAATGAATATAATCGCGGAAATTGGTTGACTTTTGGATCTGATCGTGCAGATAATTATGCCGCAGGAGGAGAATTAAATTATTATTCTGACTGGGACCAAGAACATGTTTTAGACGTAGGGGGACCATATGGTTTTACTTTTGAAGAAATGTCTGAGATGTATGATATCACCTATATGATTGGTAATGATCAATTGAATTACCAGACAACAACTAGAATAGAAGATGCAGGAATGGCAACAGGGTATCATTATGAAGTTACCGAATTCAAAACCAACGGAACATCAACACAAGTTACCATTACCAACACTGGTATCGCTCCTATTTATTATGATGCATACCCCGCTGTAAATGGTGTTGCATCTACCACAAGTCTAAAAGGATTGATAGCTGGTCAAAGTAGAACTTTTACCATAAATGCTGGTGCGTCTGATGAAAGTCTTACGATAGAATGCGACAGATTGGTTTCTGGACAAGAAATTCAATTTGACGCTGATATAGAATCTGGTGGAATAATTCCTGAAACATTGACTGTCGCTGCAGTATCAAACTTCTCTGCTAACGGAGGGACGCAAACTAGTGCTATTACATCAAATGTAAACTGGACCGTATCAGAAAATTCAAACTGGGTATCTATTACGCCTACAAGTGGTAGTGATAACGGAACTATTTCTATTACAGCAGCAG
>NZ_JACC01000005.1 GCF_000520955.1 Aquimarina pacifica
TATCACTCAAGAGGGAGCCGATGTAACTCCTGAAACATTAACCGTGGCTGCAGTATCGAACTTCTCTGCTAACGGAGGGACGCAAACTAGTGCCGTTACATCAAATGTAAACTGGACCGTATCAGAAAATTCAAACTGGGTATCTATTACGCCTACAAGTGGTAGTGATAACGGAACTATTTCTATTACAGCAGCAGAAAATACAAACACAACCACTAGAACTGCGACTATAACAGTAAGCGGTGGAGATATTACAACTTCATTAAC
>NZ_JACC01000006.1 GCF_000520955.1 Aquimarina pacifica
TGTCGCTGCAGTATCAAACTTCTCTGCTAACGGAGGGACGCAAACTAGTGCTATTACATCAAATGTAAACTGGACCGTATCAGAAAATTCAAACTGGGTATCTATTACGCCTACAAGTGGTAGTGATAACGGAACTATTTCTATTACAGCAGCAGAAAATACAAACACAACCACTAGAACTGCGACTATAACAGTAAGCGGTGGAGATATTACAACTTCATTAACCATAACTCAAGAGGGAGCTGATATAACTACTGATTGCGATACCTTTGATGCATTTGAAGTTATTCAGGCAGAGAATTTTTGTGAACAATCAGGTATACAAACGGGAGCCACAGATTCGTACATAGGTTGGGTCAATAATGATGATTGGGTACTTTATGAAAATGTAGATTTTGGATCAGGAGCAATCTCTGTACAGGCTAGCGTATCAAGTGAAACTAATGGAGGGACAATCGAAATCCGAAATGGAAGTACGTCGGGAGCTCTACTTGGTACTATAAATGTATCAAATACAGGTTCTTGGACATCTTGGGATACGGTAACTGCAGATATTTCTAATGCTAGTGGAGAACAAGATATTTATTTAGTCTTTACAGGTTCTGAATCTGGGTACTTATTTGATATTGATTGGTTTCAATTCGTAGCGTCTACTACAGAATCTTTTACTCCAGATCCAGATAAAACCTACTACATAAACTGTCCTGTTCATAACTTACGTATTGCAGCTACAGGAGAAAGTGAAGATCCCTATACAACATCAATGACTACTACTGGCGAAGATGTAGAATGGAAATTTGTTGACAAAGGAAATGGATCATGGCATATTCAACGTGCCGCAGGAGGAACCATGCCAAGAATACGTACTGATAACACGCAATATGCAGATATGCAACCAACTGGCTGGTCAGGAACATATACCTATTTTGATATAACAGACGGAGCTAGTGATGGCACTTACTTCATAACATTACCTGACGGACCTACTAATTTTAAAAGGTTGCAAGTTGACAATACGGGAACTATACTTATGGTAGAAAATACCAGAAACGGAACCTGGGAATCTTTTACATTTACAGAGGTAAATGATTCATCTGTATCGTGCACTGCGGGAACAAATCTTGCATTAAACTCTAGTATTCTTGACTATAGTGACCAACAAAATGATGAGAATGGTGTTCTAAACGCAATAGATGGATTCGATAGTAACCGTTGGTCGGCATATGGATTCCCCCAAACAATGATTATCGATTTAGAAGCTATCTATTCTATAGATCAGATTAATCTATTCCCTTATAATGAAAGAGCATATCAATTTTTGATTGAAGGGTCTTCTACTTCTTCAACTACAGATTTCGAAATTATTACCGACGCAAGCAATAATACAGAAGGTGGTGATGTAATTAACAGAAGTTTTGATGAGATATCAGTGCGCTATATTAAACTTACTATTACAGGTGCTTCTGACTATACGGGTTCATGGTCATCTGTCGAAGATTTTCAAGTACTTTGTGCAGGAGGTGAAGCCTTTCAAAAGGAAACTCTCCAAAATGAAATTAGTATCAAGCTGTATCCTAGCCCTGCAACGGATTATATAAATATTGATGTAACAGGAGAAGCAGACCAACTACAACTATACTCACTAACTGGTAAGCTGGTTCACACGGCTCCTATGCAATCTGGAAATAACCAAATAGATATTAGCAAACTGGCTAAAGGTGTATATTTTGCCTATACAAAAGGTTCATCTTCAACCGAACCTTTGGTAAAAAAGTTTGTGGTAGAATAATTAATGGATATCATTATGTCTTTGTGTAAGTTTGATATCACATAAACTTATATTGGATTTGACAAAAAAAGCCCTGTAATTGTTACAATTACAGGGCTTTTTATTGAATCTTTCTCAGATGTTACTAGTTTCGTCCTTTTTCATCAGGATATAAATCGGGTAATGAATCACTTTGCCAAAATTCTTTGGTATCTATATCAAGTAGCGTAAGCTTTCCTGTAAAAGCAGCTCCTGTATCAATATTCCAGACATTGACACCTTGCATAGGAAATTCAGATTTATAGTGTAATGTTGGCGTATGCCCAATGTAAATTTCGTTGTACATTTTTAGTCTTTTTGGATACAAAAATGAATGTTTTACTATCCTTTTATCTGCCACCATAGCCATTTCCCAGAGGGTTCTATCCCATCTATAGTTTGTAAGATACACCTCATTCTCTGGGCCTTTCATAGACGAAAACCCTGCATGAATGAATAATCTATTCTCTGAATCGACCACATAATTTTTTAATTCTCTAAAAAAGTTTAAATGCGCAGTGGTATCATAATCATTAGATAGATATGATTTTATGGTTTCGTCACCTCCGTTTCTAAACCAAGTATAATTTTCTCTTTCCCGATCTAATAACCATTCATGACACCATACATCATGATTTCCCTTAATAAAAATGCATTTTTGTTTTTTATTGAGTTCAATAAGAAAGTCTACGACCTGTGCCGATTCACTCCATCCGTCTACATAATCTCCTAAAAAAATTAAGGTGTCTTTTGGGGTTACCTCAGCTCTTTCTAATACTTGCAGTAATGCTCTAAATCCTCCATGGATATCTCCTATGACTAATGTTCTCATTTATAATTTATACATTATATCAGTTCTTAAAACATATTTTATTCCTGACAAAATAGGTTTTCCTTCATGACGCAGTGGATGACGAAATAATAACGCATCTCCCTGATTTGGTGTAACAGTAACTCCAGACTCAAAATACGTTTCTCCTCCCTCAAATCCATCATTAAGATAAATCAAAAATGACAAAAAACTACATTCTTTTTCATTTCTTTTATAACTTCCATCACGATGCATTTTAAATCGCTGACCCTCTTCATATTTGTATATTCTAAACATCTCATTCAGGCCCACCGAATTATATAATCCTATCGTATCTGGTACATGAGGTCTAATTTCTTTCCATATTTTTTCCGCTAAAATTCCATCCTTAAATAAAATTCTTTTATTATTCCGAATTCCTTTAACTAGGACTTGTCTGCCATCAATATTTACCTTTGCTTCTTCAAAAGAAACTTCTTCTCCCTTATTAATAAAATGAATACACATATCATGTGAAAGGAATTCTTTCACCAAAAATACTTCAGGATGTAATTCTATTTTTTTCATAGTACAAATTTTAAAACTCAATATATTCAGGTAAAACATGATCTGTTAGCCAAACCCCGTTTTCTGATTGAAAAAACGCTGCTCCTTGTGCATGCATTTCTCCTGATCGTACGGTAAGAATAATAGGTTTCCCTCTTCTTTCTCCAACTCGGGTGGCTGTAATTCTGTCCTCACTAAGATGTACATGATGACGGTTCATTTTCAACAATCCATTTTCTTTGATTGCACTCATAAATTTTGCCACTGTACCATGATACAAAAATGCAGGCGGTTGCTTTGCTTCATAGGCTAATTCAACCGATACCGAATGCCCTTGACTGGCTCTAATTTTGGTCATATCCTCATTGAAGGCAAAGCGTTTTTTATCATTAGTAGCAACAATCTCTTTTAATAGCTTTAAGTTTAGAGTAGGCTGATATTTCTTGATTTTATGTAATAATTCACTAACATCTACCCATCCGTTTTCATCTAATTGTATCCCTATTTTATCAGGCGTATGTCGTAGAATAAGACTTAAAAATTTGCTTATTTGGTTATTATTTGTTTTCATGATTTTCTATACTTCTTTTTAACTCTTCATTATCTGGATGCTTATATTTATCACCAAAATATGCTTTGGTGACTCTTATATTACCCACTATATGTTTGTTAAAGTCTTCTAATTCTTGGGCAGGAATCCATAATTCATTATGAATTGCACCGCCCACATTTTCAATTTTATATCTACTTAAAAAAGTAGTATCCAGATCAAACTCAAGAACAAAACCCGAATATCCAGACCCTTCATCTTCTAAATTCCATTTTGTTGCAATTTCAATAGCATATGCTTCATTCATAACGGGATAAAAAATCGGTTGCCAGACTAATCGTGGTGGAAAATATTTCCAACCAGAATCAAAAATTAATTCTAATTCTTTTAACCCAACAGGTCTATACAATCTTGTTGTCATTTCATTACTTGTTTCTGGTATATTTCATAATTCTCCCAATCGAAACAGACAAAAATTATTTCCTTAAACATACCTATCTCTTTAAAATCTTTTATAGTATTTATTGCTATTTTGGCTGCTAGTTCCTTAGGGAACCTATAAATCCCTGTACTTATATTTGGAAAAGCAATAGTCTCAACTCCATTTTCTATGGCTATTCTCAGAGAATTAACATAGCAATTTTCTAATAGTTGTTCTTTTTCCCTTCCTCCCTGATTCCAAACAGGACCAACAGTATGAATTGTGTAACGCGAAGGCAAATTCCCTGCTGTAGTAATTACCGCTTCACCAACCTTACATTTTCCTTGTTTTGATATAATTTTTCTGCAAGCCTCAAGAATTTCTTTCCCTCCTTTACGGTGAATAACCCCATCAACACCACTACCTCCCATCAATGAAGAATTCGCTGCATTAACAATGGCATCAACTTCGATAGTGGTGATATCTGCTTGGATTACTTTTAACTTCATCTTATTTTTTTTAACCAAAGTCATAAACAAAGACTTCGATACCTTTAATTAGTAATGTTTCCTCGATTATAGGTTCTATTTGATCCCATTTACCACCAGCTAACCCACAACCTATTCTAGGCATATGGATACTTGCTTCTAACTTTTGAGCCTCTAAAGCAATTGTCCTTAAACATTTCATTACCGCATCATATCGTATAGGTACTTTACCACTATCTGTAACTTTTTTTATCCCATGCTGCGCGATCATATTACCAACATAAATATCATCCGAGACCTTAATGAGCTGAGTTGCCCCTAAACCAAAATCATTTTCTTCTCTATTTCTATACCAGCTTCTATAGGCTAACTCTGGTTCAGACCATTTTCGAGAAACTGCAACGACAAATCCCTTTCCCCAACCACCGATATCATTACAGATATGGACAATAATTTTATTTCCTTCCTTTTGAGGCGAGGTGGCATCACCTTTTAAGTAATTAATCTGTTTCATTCTAGCATTAGGTATTGATTCAACTTTTCATCGTCGAACACCAAAGGTTTTTCTTTGGGGGTCATTAGGTTTTCTAAAGTATTTGATGTTACGAATTCATATTGTTCTTTTACAAACTCTGAAATATCTTCTATTTCTATAATATCATCTTTGGCATAAGATGCTATATACTCTTTTCTCAATCCTATTTGGATGGCTCTTCTTTGCAATTTTCCACCATTAGGATTGTGATCAGGGTCCCATTGTAAGCGTACATTAGATCTTTGCACATCTGCTTGCCAAGCATCATATGAATCATATAATTCTGGTCGAAAAGATGAATACACTGCATTCTGTAGATACGACTCAAAAGCTTTTCTTTTGAGATGAATTGCTAATACTACTTCTTGACCTACTTTTGTTCCCCAACCATTGCGAAACATCATCCATAAAAAATTCGGTTTGATCCATGACATTCTATCAAGGCTAAAGGCTCCACCAAAATATTGATTTTTGGCAGCAAAATGTCCAATTGCTGGTCGGTAGGACTGGTACACAACAATTTTTTCTTCATTGTATTGGGCCATGATATGATATCCTTCATGAGGCCATTCTTTTTTTTGTTCTATATATTTTTCTAATTGTAATTTCATTTTAATTTCTTTTTAACGACACTAACCAATTCATCCAAATCGGCAACTTGCGCTACTCCATATCGTTCACAAACGACATCTACATTTCCTTTTCTCCAAAAACCATCAGCACAACAGACCACTAACTTGCCGCTTTGTGCATATAACCCTAGTTCTAATAAACTTATAGGTGATTTTGAGGCTTCATCCAGATACATAATAACCATATCAACTCGCTCTAGAGCATCTAACTCCCAACCTACTTGTTTATTAATTTTGGTAGTGTCTCTTGTATCATTATAATCCAAATTAGCTCCGTTATGTACCCAAACCGGATCAATTAATGTTACTTTTTCGTCACTAAGTTTTTTAATAACACGTGTTCTCCATTTTTCTGTAACATCTGCACTTTGCACACTCCCCGCAAGGAAAACACTAAACTCTCCCGCTACCTCAACCTTATCTATTGCTGTTATGACTCTCATTATAGTACCGGTATTTGAACAACTCCTTCTTCATCTATATCTCTAAAAGAGTTCGTTGTAAAAACAGTGTCAAAGTCTTCTCCCAGAACTTCTAGCCCTTTACTAAAAATACCATGACTAACCACTAAACTTAATTTACCAGCATTTTTTTCTTTTAATGCTTTTGCCAACCCTATAAAAGTACCCCCTCCGTCGCAAATATCATCAACAATCACACAATGCTTACCTTCCAAGTCCTCTTCGTATACCCTAAAACCAGAAAGTTTTCCTGTTTTTACATCTCTCTTTTTAGAACACTCGACCACCGCGATACCTCCCAAATATTCAGAAACCTTATATATTTTCTTTAGAGCTCCGCCATCAGGAGAAATCAAAATCACCTCTTCTCCTATCGTTTCCAAACACTTTTTTACAAAATCATAGTTATTAATTACCTCAACGTTATCTAAAACAGCAGGTGTTACCTCAGAGTGCGGATCAAAAACGGTAATCTTGTTGTAGTTTTGCGCATTCAAAATATCTGCATATACCTTTACAGACAATGATTCTCCTGCAATCATCACTCTATCCTGTCTTGCAGCCGGAAAATAAGGTATAAATACATCTATAAACCGAATACCCATTCTGCGCAATGCATCTGTAGTAATTAGTAATAACCCAAAATCATTAAAGGAGTTAATACGATGAGTGATCGTTACCTCATCTCCCAGAGACTGATCAAGAATTTTTATATGCGGCTCTCCACCGTTAAAAACAAATGCTTCAAAAGCAATAGATTCTTGAAAAGGCGTAAACGATTGATCCAGATGCAAATATTTCATAATTGTGTTATTTTTACGCAAATTTAAAACACAATTTGATATCTACCAAATATTTTGCGTAAAAACCACATTAAATAGATTAAAA
This sequence comes from Aquimarina pacifica, assembly GCF_000520955.1. Classification (GTDB taxonomy): domain Bacteria; phylum Bacteroidota; class Bacteroidia; order Flavobacteriales; family Flavobacteriaceae; genus Aquimarina; species Aquimarina pacifica. Next base: position 7,140 of record NZ_JACC01000006.1, read on the forward strand.
AAACATAATTCTGCTCAAAACAGGCATCATGATCTACTTTATGTCAAACAAGAATCCTTCTTTTAGATGCTTAAAGTATTGTTTTTTATTAAATTGGAATAGATTGGCAGGTCTCCCTCTGCCTTCGGATACTTTTTCGTCCAGTTCTTCTAGGATATTGAAGCTTAGAATTTTCTTTCTAAAATTTCGTCTATCAATCTGTTTTTCGAGAATGATCATATACAACTTTTCGAGATCCGAAAACAAAAACTTGTCATTAAGCAGGTCAAAACCAATAGGCTCATAGGTTAACTTATTCTGAAGTCTTTTTTTTGCCATTTCTAAAATGGTTTGGTGATCAAAAGCCAACTCAGGAAGCTTTTGAATATTAAACCATTCTACATCATTAGCATCTGTATCTGCCTTAATTGTATGGTGCTCTGGTTTCACCAATGCAAAATAGGTAACACTAACTACTCTATTTCTAGGGTCTCTTTTTGGAGCTCCGAATGAATATAACTGCTCCATATAATCTACCGTTACATTGGTTTCTTCTTTTAGTTCTCTTACCACAGCATCTTCTAGACTTTCGTTTTCTAGAACCAATCCTCCGGGAAGTGCCCATGAATCCTTAAATGGCGCTATATCTCTTTTGATCAACAACACATTCAGCGCTTTATCTTTGTACCCAAAGACTACAGCATCTACAGCAACTTTAATATTTTGGCGTATCATACACGCAAAATTATGAATTTACTAGACATTCTATACCACTTATTAAAAAAAAGCGCCAATACAGATTATATTGACGCTTCAGACACCTACCTATTCACAGAGAATATATCTTTCAGTTGTTTTACCATACCACCATCTCCAGAGACACTAATCTCACCGATCTTATCAGCGATTTTTTCTACATACTCCATTTCTTTAAGCTTGTAGAGCATCTCATTCTCCTCCATAAGTTTTGCTGTATTTAGCAAACTACGTGTAGAAGCTGTCTCTTCTCGACGTGTGATACTGTTAGCCTGAGCTTTCTTTTGTGCTACCAATACCTGGTTCATAATTTCTTTCATATCCCCAGGTAAGATGATATCTCTAATACCACAATTCAATACTCGTACACCTAACTTTACTACCAAATCTTTGACATTTTCTTGTACTGCCCGGGCAATACTTTCCTTTTGTTCTAATAGTTCATCTAGTGTGTAGTTTCCTACGAAAGTTCTCAGTGCTAACTGCATCGCAATGTAGAGTTGTTTTTCATAGTCTTTATTCTCCAACATTGCTTTCTCGATATCCACAACCTTGTATTGTGTATCGAAATTGATACGCACAGCGGCTTTATCTTTGGTCAATAACTCTTGACCGGCAATTTCTAATTGCAACTGACGCAAATCTACCTTGGCAATTTTGATTGAAGTATCATTTTTCCAGAAACGATATACCCCACTCTCTAATGTCTTAGTATAAACATCATCCACAAGCAATACTGCCTTTTCGTATGCTGCTACCTCAAAAACTCTGATATATTTATTCAATGCATAATTGCTAAATAACGATTTATCAATCTTCTCGGTAATATAGATTTTGCTAAGGTCTACTTTGGTAAATTCATATGTAAAAACCTCTTTCCATAAGGTATACCTACCAGCACTAAATACGCTTTTGAAAATGCCATTCTCATGTACCAATACGATTTCATTATCCTTTACCTCGACCACATGTAGCATAGCCTCTAACTCCTGATCCTGTAGTAAGAACTCCAAGGCTATTGGTGCTGCAAAAGGCTGTGTAAGATCATATTGAATTACATTTTCATTAAATCCTAACCAATGGATTCCTTTAGTGATTACCCTACTGTAATCTCCTTTCTTGAAAACCAAACCTACTTTTCCCGCATTAATTCTTACTCGTTTCATTTTTTTCATTTTTAAATTAACTATTCAACAAATGACAATTCCTCTAACAGAAATCTTGTCAACTTTAATCAAGAACCACGGGTATAGTTCTTTTATAAAGTATATTTTTTGGGCGTGTCCTACGCTACACTTCGGTCGGGCTATCCGTTTTTACTCCTCGTAGTGCATACTTCGACAAGCTCAGTATTACACCACTGTGGGGTAACCACTACTATCCCTCACGCAAATTCATTCTTTTTATAAAAAACAGTGATGATTAATCATCCTTTTTATACGGAAATACAGGTGTGTTAGTATATCCATAATCCGTTTTAAGAAAGGGGTATAGACCTGTATTTGGTAGCTTACGCTTACTAATTACACTATCTACTACGCTATTCAGAAAAGGAATTATTTCTCATGCTAAGCATTCCAGTATTTCAAGGTACCATCCAGATTGTTTTACAGCTACTTATGCTGACAACCGATCTACCATCACCATTTTTTGTCATGTTTAACAGCGTGACAGGCTGGAGATCCGTTTTATAAGATGATCAGCTTACTAAAAATGGATTTTGAGTCCATATCCTACATTATGAGTGTAGTGCTCTACCAAACTGAGCTACAAAGCTTAAAAATGGTTGCTTTGACAGGATTCGAACCTGCGCTTCTAAACGTCTGTCGTTCTATCCACTAAACTATCCTGAAGTTATCAGGAGTGGGATTCGAACCCACGATTACAGATCCGGTGATTATTTTTTGGAAAATAACCAAAACCTTCAAGTCAAGTTGCATATAAGCTAGTGATACAAAACTGCAACCTCTTATACAATGGTGTTATACAGAAACACACAACAAGACTTGCTTGATATTTTTAAGAACTTGAATTTTGTACCAATCATCTACTAAATATTCTTACATTTCTTTTTTTCATTGCCAAAAAAAGAAACAAAAAAGTCTAGGCTTACAAAACCTTGTCTAAATTTATAGTTCAACACCTAAATTTTAGAAACTCGCTATCGCTCAAACAGTCTAAAATTTCACGGTATTTTCACTTCAAATTTTACGACAAACTTTTGATATGCCGAAAAATGACAAAACTCAATATAGGCGTTCGGGATCTCTAGAATTTACTCCCTAACTTATTCTAGTATTTTCTTCGGAAAAGTATCTAGTATTTTTTCTTCTCCCTCAATGTCAAAAATACTTACACAACATCCACATCCCAGTTCTTCAGAAACAAAAACTAAATCACTTCTATTCTTCTCTATCCAATCGTATAAAATACTTTGATTATCACCCTCTGCAACAACTATAAACTGCCTTTTATTTATCATATTTTTCTTTATCAAAACCCTACTACATCCCGATCTGGTAGCAGGGCACTACAACAACCCTCTGCGTATTTCCCCAACACACATGAAAAGTTTGTTTTTGTAAACATTTATCCTGTGTTGCTTTCCAATCACAGTACAAAGGTGAAATCACACTACGCAATTATTTTGCGTAGATAAAATTTTACTTATAAAAAGTTCGATGCCTATCATTTTTACTTTTTACTCCCTTGGTTTCTTCTGGATACAGTGCCCCAGTCATTGCATTAATGTATTTTGAAGCCCACTTTAGTACTATCTTAGTAATAAAAGGCTTCTTTTTTGCAATTTTTCTTTCGGTACTAGTTACGTGAGTTTTCATAATACGTAGATGAATTGATTAATTAATTTAGTTTTGATGTATTAGCAGAAATAGCAAGACTCGAACTCGCATCTTTGGGACCGTACCCCAATGTTCTATCCTTATCCGATGTATACAATAGAAAATCTATTACGTCTTTAAACCACTGCAAAGGCTATCGCCTTGCTATATTTTTTAATTTAACCGTAGTGATGCTACGCTTAAATCAATAAAATAGTAGCCTTTATTGTGTTTTAAATCCTCATAACGAAGTTCTATTACATACTCCGAATTGAACTATATTTCTTTGATTTTATAATTGTGGTACTGATCCCGCCTAAGCGGGATCAACATCCGAGAGACAGTCGGATATTTCAGTACCTTTTTATTAGTAATATTACCTTACAGATTTGGTGGGAGTTATAGGATTCGAACCTATTCAGCTTTCGCAACAGATTTACAGTCTACCTCGGCTCTCCAACTCCGACGAACTCCCATTATTGAGACAAGGACAGGGATCGAACCTGCAAATAATGGTGTTGCAGACCATTGCCTTAACCATTCAGCCACCTTGTCATTGAGATACCGGTAGGACTCGAACCTACATCTTGAGAGTTAACAGCTCCCAGCTCTACCGTTAACCCGGATTATGCAATAGAAAATCTATAATGTCCTTAAATCATTTCAAATACCGTCGCTTCGCTATATTTTTTAATTTAACCGTAGCGGTGCTACGCTAAAATCAAGAAAACATCGGTTTTTATTGCGCTTTAAGGCCTCATTACGAAGTTCTATTACATAACCCGGGTTTGAGCTACGGCATCTTTTTCTTTATACTTCTGATCCGAAACGGATAAAAAATTATTCCTTTTTGATCTTATATAAAGTGATGTTAGTTTTCAATATGTCAATGAACTATAGGCATAAAAAAAGACGCCTTGTTCGGGCGTCTTCATATATTTTTCGAGATTTGGATAAGCTATTTTCTTATCCTCTTCTTTACTATACAATAGACGCCCTGTTTATTCTCCACAGTACAATATGCTCTTTGTTTGCTAAAGAGGCGGGTAATTATATGTGCTGAAGTATTAGGTATCATTTGTATTTATTTTTGTTTATACTATTTCTATTTTTTTATTAAAGTAATCCAGATTTTTTTGTTTTGATTACGGTGCAAAGATCAGATCATTTTTTTTAAAACACAAATATTTTTATAATTAATTAATTGATAATCAGTTACTTATTTTTAAATTTAAAATATAGAATCCCTGTCCGTCTCTCAACAGATTTTGGATATTTTGGCAATAGACTGTCTCTCTGATGCTTACTTTCCAAGTACTACTTTTTATGTTTTTAATTAATTTCTAATCATATATTAAAAAAAATTCCGATTTTATTTCATTTGTTAGTGTTCTGTACTATCATTTGTTGTTTTTAAAAGTATTTGAGGTCACTTATTTCAATTATGAGTCAAAAAAATCCACAAAAAAAAGCGTCCAATTTCTTGGACGCTTTTCGTATATCTGGTTTTCTATTTTAAATCACTTTATCAAATGTTTAAAAAAATAGCTATACAACGCCCTTTTCGTCTAAAGACTTTAATCGTCTTACGATAGTCAGACTGACAATTCAGTAGTCCTTCTGTTACGGTATGTATTCTATTTGTTCTCATTTTGTTATACAAATATTTATTATTTATGGGCTAACTTCCAAATTTATTTTCAAAATATTTTTATTATACCGAAGTTTCACCTAAAACTAATCATCTAATTCTTTTTACTTTGCTCAATTAATTTGTCATTTTTCCAAACCCCCTGGGTCATTATATTTTTGTCCTTACCATAAAATGTTCCTTCGCCATTTCGTTGGTCATCTTTCCACTGGCCTGTATACTTTTCTCCATTGGGCCAAAAATAGGTTCCTTGACCAGTACGCCTATCGTTTTGATATTGTCCGACATAATACTCTCCATCGGTCCAGTAAAATGATCCATCACCATGTCTTAGATTTTCTTTCCACTCACCTTCATAACGACTTCCGGTATCAAAAAAAGCAATGCCATATCCATTGGCTTTATCGTTTCTTACCTGACCTACATAATGTACTTTATGTCGTTTTCTATTCGTAAATGTGAGGTATTCTCCGTACGATTTCTTCTGTTGCTGCTTTTTTACTCTATTAAGTTGTGCTTTTACTTTTTCTAGAGCAAAATGTAATGAATCATACTTGCGAACCTCACCCTTAGTAGTTGCTATTTTTACAGTACTGGTATCTGCTACTTTTTGTTCTATTGATATTGAGTCATCAGGATGTATACCTTTACTAAGTTGTATAAACTGTTTTGCCAGTTCAATGCGAAGTTTAATATATGTATTATCATCATCAACAATAGTCTTAAGTTGTTGTTTATACTCCTGTAAAGCAGTTTTATATCGCCCTTTTAGAAGCAACGAATCTATTTGAAGTAGCTCATTTTGAGAAGCCAAATTACTAGAAACCAATGCTTCTTTTGCTTGTGTCTCTCTTAATTGTTTTTTTAATTTTTGCTCCCGAAACTTACTACCTATCCCAACTACAAGTACTGTTAACAATAAGCCATACAAAACAACATTGGTCTTTTTTATTTTCATATTTAGCAACTTATATTATTGTTCTAAATTACACACTAATCATCTAAATGAATAGCAGGAAGTTTATTTTTTACTTTTCTGAAATCCGGTGAAAAATATACGTGAAACCTTGCTGTCCAGTTCTGTTTGTATACGGTACCATCACTTAAGTCTTGTCCTTGAGAATACATAATCCCTGTGGCTAATGTTACTCTGGGGGTGAGAATATATCCAAAAGAAGCATGTAATCTTAGGTCTTCAAATGGGCTACCTACCACAGGTTTTCCACTTTGCATGATCAATTCGGCTTCTGGTGAAATGTAAAAGGTCTTAGGTGCTAATTTATGAGAATTGACAGGGATTTTAGCTTTAAACATATATCGCCAACGATTTCGGAAGTCATAGTCACTATCTTCAGCAAAATCTTGAGTCCAACGATGTTCGATACGGATACGATGATAGAACATCATAGTAGACAGTGGCATCGCAAACATATACTGATGCCAAATTCGCCATTCGGGAACCAAATTTCGATCTACTGATTCGGGATCTGTATTAAAATTAAGTCGTAGTACACCTCCTAAACTAAAGTTGAACTTTTTAGAGTAAATATATCCTATAGCGTGTCGATTATAGACTTGTGCTACTTGACCAACAAAGGGAGTATCCTCGGTCTCCTGAAATCTAAAATGTGTCTGGGCAACCCAAAATAAGCGTTTTGAAATCCTTATATTTCCGTAGGTGTTGATCCACACCTTTGTTACTGGATCTTTAAATTTGGATTCTAGAGGCGCTTCATCGGCCTGAGCTTGTATAAAACAAATAGGACAGATCCAAAGCACAATAAAAACCAGGTATTTCCAGTAGTTTTTTATCATCTGTTATTTCTCTTTGTTTTTATCATAAATCTGAAAACGTTGCAGAAGCACTTGGGGGTCGTTCTCTTTTTTAAGTTTTCGCTCTAGCTTTTTGGTATCTTCCGTTCTCATTTCTAACATTCGTTGATGGGTCTTGTTTACCAAATCAATCCATTGGGCTGTATCTTCACAACTTAATCCTTCCTCTATTTCCTTAAGAAAATAGGGTATCAAAACACTCGCATAGGCCTCTGTAATGCGTTTCTTGACAGTTTCATTCATTATGGTAGCTGTAAACGGATTCCAAACAGCATCGACATATTTTTGTTGTATCTCGTTTTGTTGTCCGGGGAGCTTTACAATGGTATCTCCTATCTGATCTAATGCATCGAAACAATTAACCAGCTCACGCGCATATGTTAATTTTGCATCTACATTTTCTATAGCAGAATATTGACTGAGTTTATCTGCGGCATTCTCTCTAATATTTTGAAGTGTTTTTACATATACCTTAGGAATCGTATCTGTTTGAAAAGATGTTTCTAATTCTTCTAAATACTGAAGTTGAGCAATCATCTTTTCTTCTAAGTCAATGGCTTCTTGCTTCCGTTTTTGCTTGTTTATTTTTTTAAGAAGTATCTTCTGAACGGAATCTAAATACCTAAAAGTTTGGTTCGCGAGCTCTTCTGTACTGATAAGTGAATTTGTATTTTTTCCTTTATTTTGTGTGACCCATTGATTTTTGCGTACCTGCTGAATTGTGGGAACACCCGTTGACCAAGCCTTTTGGATCAGCTCACCCCTTGTAATATACTGAATAACAGAATCTTTATAGCATTGAACAATCTGTTCGATAGGATTAAGAATTTTTTCTGAAACAGCACTTACAGATTCTTCTAGCGCTCGTACATTATCATCTGACAGTTTCAAGATAGTTAGCTGCGTATCACCCAACAACGAACTAGTAATTTTTCTAGATTTCTTATATGCATTTTCTATGGATACCAGACTACTTGTTTCTGAAGCTTCTAAAGGGAAAAAAGGAACTTTTACCTTAAATTCAGGTGAAAACGAAGATGTGGTACTAAGTGTTGACAAAATACGATCAATACTTTGGTAATATCGATCGTTTTGATCAAGTAAATCTAAAATACCGCTTTGTGTTATCCTAGAAATATCATCACTTTTCAATTTAAGCTTTAAGATATTTAGATATGCCTTATCAAGTAAAATTATTTTGGTTTTCCCTGTTAGTTCAGGGTATATTTTAATAACATCAATATTACCTCTTGATTGTATTTGGATACGTTGTAATACACCTTCCTTAAAACTCCAGGATTCTGCCTCACCTATTTCATTATCTGAATATAAAGTCCAGTCATCATGTGCCACTCCATTTCTTAAGAACCTGCCGACTAATTCTTGTTGTTCATCCTCAATCCTAAAACTACGCTGAGGGATTCCATTCTCAAAATCAATAACACTTTTAAAAGTGACCTTATCGATCTCTGAATCTTTTATCTCTTGTGCACTACAGGTCCAAGTACCATGGGGTTTTCCTTTTTCTATATTTCCTTGGGCAGTTCGTTGTACCCCACTTACATTTACAACGTATTGATATCCTTCTACCTTACTTTTACGATCGGATTGAAATGAATTAAATCGAAACGCCCAAACACCACTGGGATAGTCGTTCTTGAAATTTCCCTTAATAGAAAAAGAAGTATCTTCCTTTTCTAATAAAGCTTCGATATCAGTACTTTGGAACCGAAATGAACCGTTGAGAATAGTATCGCCGTCTATAACACTATATTCATAATTGGCGTCGCCGATTAGTTTACCAACTTGTAGTGAACCACTATAATCAAGTTGATCTTGACTAAAAAGCACTAAAGGAAGATTTAAAAAAATTCCTAAAATCCAGATATATGGTAGATTTTTATGGTTCATAATTATACTCGTTCAAACATAGTAACACTTTTTGAAACGATTTATTATTGGGTACAAAAAGACTATAAAATTTGACCTAACAAGCTGCCACGCTAATTTACACACTTTATCCTAAGTTACAAATTATAGGAATACCCCAGATTATAAGTGTATTAGGGTTTATTTATACACTATACATTTTTGATGGTGATTTAAAAAAAAGCGTTGCGTAGACGCTAGAATTTAATGTAATTTTTAAATTCGATTTCTTTACGTATTGTAATTCGTGTACTGCTACATTTTCAAAACAAAAACCAAATCAATATTTTTTTATTCTTTCTTGTGCTTTTTACTTAAGGTAACCACACCAACCGACCAAACTTTATCAACTTAGTGGTTTATTATATTAAACTCATCTCGACTTTTTATAATTTCCTGCAAAATGATCTTTTTCACCTATATTTTACCTTTTTATCACTCCTTAGTGCTGCTATGAAATTCAAAAAAACCTTTATCTAAATAAAAAAACCTACGTTTTCGATCAAATGAAAAAAGTCGAGATGAGTGTATTGACTTCTTATTTGTCATTCCTTTTTGTTATTCCCTGTTTTTTTTTGAAGACTTCTTCTTTGCCTTTTCCTTCTTCGTCATTTTGGTTTTAGAGTTCTTTTTTTTCTTAGGCATTTTATCCCTAATTCGCTGTTCATCTCCTTCGACATCTGTAATAAAGCAGTTATTATAGGCATTTTCTTTGGCCAATTTTAATGCCTTTAATGCTTTTTTATACTCCTTTCTTTGTTCAAAAAGGATGCCTTTCTTAAGATAAATCAATGCTTTATCTATTCCTTTAATAGTTAATGCAAAATCAATTAGTTTTTCTGCATCCTTATCATCTTCATTCCATAATAATACATTAATATACTTAGGATATACATCTAATGCATATAGGTTTTCTGATAATGCTTCTTGATAGTACTGCTTTGCGGTTGCATAATCCTTAAGATTTTCTGCATATATCTGCCCCATTAAACATAAGGCTACTGGATTTTTGGCATCATAAGACAAGGCATAGTTTAATGACTCGACAGTTTCTTCTAAATCATATGGGTATGCATCTAATGCCTGAAAAAGATATTTATCTAGTAAATTACTCATGATGTTTATTTGTTTAACTGGTTTCTTAATTCTTTTTTTAATTGATTTCTACTTTCCTTAAAAGTTTTTACCTTTTTTTCTTTTTTGAAATCTGTTCCTCTGAATATCCTAACGGGGTTACCTCTCTGGATACTGAGGTGATTTTCCCACTGGTCGTTTAAGGATTGTTTTAGTTGTTCTAGCTGTATTTCTATCATCTTTTGTTGTAATCGCTGTATAGCAATTTTCTTATTTTGATATTGTGAACGACTATCCATAACGACCACACTTGTTCCTGTGGGCTGATGTATTGCTCGTACTGCTGAATTGACCTTATTTACATTTTGCCCTCCAGGCCCCGTACTCCTCATGGTTTGGAAAGTGATCTCTTTTTCTTTTATTTTTTGTTCTTTTACCTGATCTACTTCATATACTCCGATAAACCAGTTTTTTCGTTTGTAATATTTTCTAAATGTTGACTTACCAATCCATTGAATGGTTCCTATCCAAGAGTCTATGAAGGGTTTTAATTCTTTGCCTTCTATTGCAATGGTTGCAGATTGTACTGTGCCATTTTCTAATCCCTTTATTCTCTGAATTACCATATATGATAATCCTGCTTGCTGTACTTCTTCTAAAAAAAATTTGAGTACTTGAGCAGCGACCCAACAACATTCTGTTGGTCCTCTACCCGCTGTTATTTGTATGATAGTTTTCATTTTATTTCTATTTTTTTGTAGACCTGACCGGTTTTCGAAAACCGGTCAGGTCTTTTATCTACTCCAGTAATTTCATCTTCTTAGAAGTCAAATATGCTGCTACACCCTTCTAGGTCAATGCTACTGCATTATGATATAGGTTTGCTATTATACTATTGCTCCAAAAAATCGCTTGTTAGCCGTTGATCTAGTGCGTTTGCGTTAGGGATTGAGGCTTTGTTGGAGCTCCTCGTAGAGAGCGACTGCCGAAAGCCCGACCCGTAGGGTAACGCCCTACTCATTACATTATTTATCCATTCTGACAATCTTAGGTGTAAATGTTCCTACTACCTCTACGAGTTCTTGTTGATTTGCCATTACTTTATTAATATCCTTATATGCCATGGGTGCTTCATCGATTCCCCCTCCTATGAGTGTTACATCATTGGCTTTTAGCTCTTTTTTGATGTCACTTTTGGTGAATTTCTCTTTGCACTTTCTACGAGAATGTAACCGTCCGGCCCCATGAGAGGCAGATTGTAAACTTTCAGGATTTCCTAAGCCTCGGACTATAAATCCGGGTGCTGTCATGGATCCTGGGATAATCCCCAATTCGCCTTGGGCAGCGGGTGTGGCTCCTTTTCTGTGTACAATACATGTTTCTCCATTTACTTCTTGTTTCCATGCAAAATTGTGGTGGTTTTCGATTTTTGCCACTGGTTTTGCTCCTAACAATTTGCCTAATCGGGCATGTATATTATCATGGCATGCCTGTGCATAGTCTCCAGCCAGATTCATTGCTAACCAATATTCCTGACCATCATGTGTATTAAGGTCTAACCATGCCAATTGTTGCACATGTTTAGGTAAAGGACATTGTTTGGTTGCTAAATAAGTATAGTGCTTGGCAATATTGGCTCCTAATCCACGTGATCCACTATGGGATAATATGCCTATGTACTCTCCTATATTCAGTCCCCATTCGTTATTGGTATCGGTAATACTTACGGTTCCAAATTCTACAAAATGATTGCCTCCACCAGAGGTCCCTAATTGTTTATATGCTTTGTCTTTTAATCTTTTTACGAGTGGAATATTCATAAACTCATCTCGCTCAAAGATCTCATGATCATGCTTTACTTTATGGGTTTCATACATTCCGAATTTGGTATGCTCAGAAAGCATGTTCTCTAGCTGATGTTTTTTTCCTTTGAGATAAGAGATGGCTATAGGATATATTGTAAGACACATTCTACATCCTATATCTACTCCTACCCCGTAAGGAATCACTGCATTTTTGGTTGCTAAGACACCACCTATTGGTAGTCCATATCCTGCATGAGCATCGGGCATCAAGGCTCCTGCCACGGCAACGGGTAATTTTAAGGCATCATATAATTGATATTTTGCCTGTTCATCGATTTCGTTTTCGCCATAGATCATAAATGGAGATCGTCTTGTTTTGAGCTGATGTTTTTTGACCTCAACGGGTTTTAGTAAGCTCTCTGCAATTTTTCCCCAAATACCATCTCCTTGATATGCTTCTGGATTAAGTAATACTTTTTTGGCTTCTGATAATATTTGTTCTTTTTTTATTCGTTTTTGGTATCGATTAATCTGACCCAACGTCACATTAATACTATTATTTTTTGGAAAGCCTAATTTGATTAGGTCTTTTCCGCTTAGTTTTTTTCCCATGATTATAGTTTTCTTGATTTCTAATCTACCTTGGCTTCATTATTTTCTTTTTTTCATTGCCAAAAAAAGAAACAAAAAAGTCTAGGTTTACAAAACCTTGCTTAAATTTATTGTTCAATACCTAAATTTTAGAAACTCGCTATCGCTCAAACAGACTAAAATTTTGCGGTATTTTCACTTCAAATTTTACAGCAAACTTTTGATATGCCAGAAACATTAACTTTCTCACATATCGCTAACGATTTGATTTTGAAATGAGATTCATAAAAATTAGTGATGTTGTTTCGGGATTTTTGATAGAACTTATGTATTTCGTTTAATACGAAAAACTAAATTTTAATAAAGGGATAAAACAAAAAATCCGAAACGTTACTGGCTTCGGACTTTTCATATCATTTTTGCTTTTGTTCTAAATATGAATGAAGTCCCGAAGCATACTCAATAAAAGACCTTGTCCTTTTGGAGTATGTGTATATGATATTGTACATGTCATTTTACTTCGGTTTTTATTGATTAAACAATCTATTGTGTATTATCTTCTAAAACATGGTCACCTTTGGTCGTATTAACAACTGGGAGCTTATGTTACAATACTACTGTTTTGACGGTGCAAATATGAAATGAGTTTTTGAATTATGCAAATTAAAAATTAATTTAATTTATTGATTATCAATTACTTATTGTCAAATTTAGGCAAAAGGGTTCCTGTCCGTTTTTCAACAGATATCAGCTTTTTGGGTAATCAATTGTTTTGCAGAAATTTATCTTTCAAACTACATTTGATTTGGTTTGGCGTAATTTTCTAAAAAAAGATCAAAAAAAAACGTCCATTTTTATGGACGCTTTTGCTTTTTATATCTAATTATAGTTTTACTACCTATATTCCTGACTCAAAAACAGCTTGGCTGCGTCCTTTTTATGTACAAAAATCGATAACATAGGCTTAAAACTTTTTTTTTGGTTGATAATTCTGGTGCAAATATGGGATTTTTTTTAGTATGAGCTTTTTATTTTCGAGATTTTTAAAATAAAAGTTAATCATATCACAGAAAGTCGTTTATTCAAATATGTGGGTAACATAAAACAATATTTACTTTTATACCTCGTATCTTGAATAAAGTTAAATTTTAAATCCTTACTCTAATTGATGATATATTACTTCATTTGTTTTTCTTCTTTATAATTCAATGTCGTTTTTGTAATGATAATATACTCAAAATACCGATATAAGATATACGTAATACAATTAGCCCCCCTAAGTATTATATCGATTCCAAAACCCAAACAACGCTCGAGGCACGCATTTTATCGATAAAAAATGTCATTTTATCGATATTAAAGACATTAAAATTACTATATTAGCATACCTTTATTACGGTATTACCATAATTTTATTTAAAATGACCTTCTAAAAAATTAACTTAAAACATGAAAAAAACTACTTATACTATTTTATTATTACTATCAGTACATTTTGGTTTTTCTCAAACCGAGGATGACTATAAAAAAGTGATAGATCAAATAACTGAGAATTACAGCACTAAAGATTCAGAGAAATTGTTCAATTTATTTTCTTCGGATCTGCAAGCTACATTCACCATTGACAAGGTGAAAGAATTTATTGTTACTAATCACCTTGAAAAAGGTGTAATGGGCGAGTCTTCATTTTTGATGGATGAAGATAATTGTAAAAGGTATCTAACCGAATTCGAGAATTCTTCTATGCTGTTAATCATTTGTTTATCAAAAAATTTAAAAATAACAAAGTTAGAACTTCAAGAATACTAAAATAAGCTTGATTCAAAAAGTTCGCCAAAAAAAAGACTATCCAAAATTTAAAATTTCCATGAAAAATAACTACATGAATATAAAAATGATGTTAGTAGTATTAATATTAACATCAGTATTAACCAATGTAAATACGGTTAATGCACAACAAGAAAACAAATTCGGAATATTAACTTTTAACAAAGCTGTTAATATTTCTGGTAAGCAACGAATGTTAAGTCAGAAAATGGCCAAATCTTATTTATATTTGGTTTCAAACCCAAGTGATACAAAAGCAAAAAGAGACCTGATAACCAGTAAAATAATATTTGAAAAGCAAAATAAAATTATTTTACAAAATTCTAAATATAAGGTAACCAAAGATAAATTGGTTCAGGTAAATAATTTGTGGGAAAAGTACAAGAAAAATTTAGAGAGCACTCCTAATTATGAAAATGCAAAAATAATTATTGATCTTAATACTGACTTGTTAAAAGCAACTAATGATGTAGTTTCTGCCATAATCATAGAATCTAAAAGAGCCAACGAAGGTAAGGATAATGTATTTGATGAGGGTGGCGATGAAACGAGTACAGAGCTGAAACAAATCATTAATACAGCAGGTAGGCAAAGAATGCTTTCTCAGAGATTGGCCCTTTATTACTTCACAAATCAGGCAGCTTTAAAATCTCAGGATTATGAGCAAATGCTAAAAAATGTATACTATGAATTGGATGGAGCCATCACTATGTTATTGATATCTGAATTTAATAATTCTCAAATCGATGAAAAGCTGGGCATAGCAATGTCTAAATGGGAAGAAGTAAAGAATAATAAAGAAAAGTTATTCAATCAAGGCTTTCAACCTAAAGAAATGTATAGAATCAGTAATGAGTTAACAGCTGCCTTTAATGCTGTTACAGTGTTATATGAAAAAGTAAAACCATAAAGTTGAGGAATGTGTAGCTAATAAAAAGCACTTAGAATAATTAGCATATTTTGAAACTTAAAAATTTATTAATACAAGAAAGAGCGATAAAACCGCTCTTTCTTGTATTAATATAATTCTAATGACTATTTGTATTACTAATACCTGAATTCCATGTGACCTTTTAAAGGTTTTATACTCGTATTGATTATGGGCTGAATCCATTGAGGTATGTCTGGTAATTTTCATCCAATCTATCGGGTAGTCCTATTTTAAGAAACAAAAAAGTAGATAAAAGATACGTTTTACATTTCTTCAAATACAATTACATCAACTTCTCCTGATAAGAATAGATCATTTTCTGTATCATTATTGTCACCTGCTATCTGTAATGAAAAGGAAAATATCAGTTGATTGGTTTCATCGTCAAAACTATAATCAGTAATCTCTATATTAGAAATGCCATCTCCATTGTTCAAGAAGGCGTCATTGATTATAAAGTACTTGTAGTCGCTAGAGACAACTAAATAATTCCAAAGTCCAACGTCAAGCTCAAAGGTTTCTGTTGTTTCTCCAAAGTTATTTATCGTTAAGAAGATTTCACAACCCGGGTCTCCGGCAAAATCTTCTTCATGGGTTAAGAATCTAGTAAGATCAAAGGTATAATTATTATCGTTTGTAGTAAGGGTACTTATATTTTCTGCTAAAAGAGTACTGAATTTAAACTCTTCTGTCTTTGAAAAATCTACCCCATCGGGTCGTTTTCCTTCTATTAAAATTGAGATACTTCCATATTGAGTAAGTTCTTCATAGCTCGCAGAATTTTCGCCATCAACTCCGTCAACTCCATTAGTACCATCAATTCCATTGATTCCTGAAGCACCAAATGAACTTGTCCCATCAGTTCCATCTTCTCCTTCGCAATTCAAAAAGAAAAGAGCAAGACAACATAAAATTATTGTTTGTATTTTAAAATATTTCATCCTTTATTTTTTTTGATTGTATTAATTGGAATTTGTCGTCTCAATGAGATCTCTTAATAAAACATCGACCTCTCCAGATACAGTAAGCTCATTTCCTGTTTTGTTATTGGCAGGAGCTATACTAAAAGAATAAGAAAAAATAAGATGATTCGTCTCATCATTAAAACTATAATTAGTGATGTTGAGAGCCGTAATATCTTCTGATTCGAAAATATCAGACCACAAAAAATATTTAAGATCCTCTGTAATAATTGTATAATTATCTATATAAAAGCTAAACTCAAAAGGTATAGCACTCTCTGAATGGTTTGCTGTTAATGTAAAACCAATATTAGAGTTTCCAATTCTATCATTAGGAGCATTCTCAAATCGCGTCGCTACATAAATTGATGACTCTTCCTCGATATCTACCTGCTCAAAAACAGTAATGAGGTCGGCTGATACAAAACCATATTCAAAAATTTCGTTGTTACTCAAAATTCTTCCATCTGGGAAGGTTCCCTCTAGATTCATCGTGATACTACCATATTGTAGTAAGTTTTCGTTGAAACCCAAACCATCTGTCCCATTGATACCATCTCTACCATCAATTCCATCTTCTCCATTAATGGCAATCTCTGCATCCATCCCATCTTTACCATCCTCACAATTCGAAAGGAAAACTCCTAAACATAGGACAAGAGCGATTTTTATATAAAAAGTTTTCATTTTTGTTTTCTAATTAGAATAAAATTATCTTGTTTTTTAGTTATTCGAGATCTTAGTCTTCATAGAGGTCTTGATCAATTTTTTCCAAAACCGTGACATCAACTTCTCCAGAAATGGATAGGTCATAATCCAAAAAGGCATCACTTTCTACATCTAGAGAAAAGGATAACTTTAGATGATTGGTAGGATCATCAAAGCTAAAATTAGTAATTTCGAAGTTTGAAACACCATCGGGAAAGGCTGTATGAAAAGTGTCTTCTGTTAAAAAGAAGTAATCAACCTTATCAAAAGCAATTCCATAATTTTTGAAACTCAAAGCTAACTCATACGATTCTGTAGATTCTCCCATATCAGTTACTGTTAATCGAAATATACAGAATGGAGCAAAATATATGTCATCCATACTACCCTGGAATCTCCGAAGATAAAAATGGGTTTCATTAGAATTAAATTCAACTTGATTAGTGTTCTCAACTAAATATGCACTAACCGAAGTGTACTTAAATTCGTCTGAATGGATAAAAGGTATTCCATCTGGTCGTGTGCCATCCAATGTAATAGAAATACCCCCATATTTGGTTAGTTCTTCAAACCCGAGACCATCGTTGCCGTCTGTCCCTACTGTGCCATCGATTCCATTAGTACCGTCTATACCGTTAATAATTAAACCATCTTCTCCATCTTCTCCATCACAATGAGCAAAAAATACGGATAAACAACAGATCACAATAAAACGTAAGTATTTGTTTTTCATTGATTTTAGAATTTCAAAAAAGTTATTACTTGTAAAATTTCATGATAATTTATGTACTACGGATAAGAAAAATTCTTCGGGAAAAATTGATCTTAAACCTCTTCTCAAAAGAAATAAATCTATTAAATCTAATTTTTTGATTTAAGATTTTTTAAGGTTGCCGAAACTAGTAATTTTTGATTAAGGATATAGTTGGAATAACATTTTTTTGGGTTTCTATTAACGAAGTTGGTTAATCACGGTATACAGGGAGGTAATAGAAATAATATTTTTCTATATCTCTTTTTTACTTCGAAATCAAGGCTATAAAAAACTTGAGTTAAAATGTGATTTCTGATGAATTAAACACCTAATCATTAATGGATAAAGGATATTAACTTATCTATTTAGAAGGATTAATCGCTGTACTTAAAACATCAGTACTCAGTAAGCAAAAGTAACAAAGTCATTGCTAACGAATGTGTGAAAGCTTGGATATGCCTGCGGTGAATTTTATTCACTATCCTCAATATCTAAACTCCATGTGTCCTTTTAAAGGTTTTGTACCCGTATTGATTATGGGCTGAATCCATTGAGGTCTGTCTGGAATTTGGTTATTCTTTATTTGGTTTCTCCATTCTTCATCATTAAAGATTTTTCCGGTAAATTCGTAATACGAAAATACCGATCCACGGGCAATATGATATTCGCCTTTTATCGGAACTATTACATATATATCATCTGAATGACCTACAGCTACATTAAGATTTACTTGATTATAACTATATACATCAGCAATCAAAGCCATTGATTTTTCGCGCTCTGGGAGATGATCTGTTTCTAACAATCCTAATAATATATATTCGATGGTTCCTCCTATGTAATGCAATTCGTTATATTCTTCTGCAGTGATTTCTCTTCCTTCAATCTGTTTATAAGCAACCAATTTTAATAGTTCTCCTACCTCTTTTATCCGTCTTAATTCACTTTTATAACTGGACTCAAATTCTGAAAAATTTTCTAACCAATCCACCAATTCTAGTGCTGTGTCCCAAAATTTTAAATTTGGTTCTACATAACTATAGTGTTTTGGCGGCTCTGGCCCTCCTCCCTGTCCGGATTCTGCCGCAAATGGTTTTTCTTGATATAAAATCAAATCATGTTTGATATGCGTCCAAGATGCCAGCGAAGTTGATAATTCTTTCCTATTATAAGCATCAGTTTTCATATAATCTGGATAATTATCTTGCTCTGATGATGCCGATAATGCTGTATGCACTCCCTTAAAGCCATAATTATGTTCCCAATCCTTAAAAGTGCTAAACTGTTCCTGAAGCTTTTTTAATCTCATACCATATTCTGACCATTTTTCTTCTTCATTATACTCCTCTACTAGTATTTTTTTTGCTGTTTTATTATTAAAAACTGTGGGGATATCTAATCCATTAGGAAATGGTCTTTTGGATTGCGCTCCATCAACATGTACTAACTTTGAAAAAATCTCACCACTCAAAGAATAGGTGCTTGATAGAAAAAACATTCTTTTAATTTCCTTTTCTGGTGTTTTAAACGATTTTCCGAATACTTGTTTTATTTTTTCTTTCTCTAAATCATCAAGTTGATTCGCTATCTTAGTTATATGATCATCAGAAAGGGCATCAGTAAGAGTTTGCACAACTAATAACTTCATAATATCTGAAAGTGACAGATTATCTTCTTGCCCAGCTAATTTTTCTATAACAGAAACATACTCATTGTATTTTCGGTATAAATCATTGTCGCTTTTTATGACATAGGCAAATGTTATTAATCCTTTTAGTTGTTCTTTATTTTTTAGATTAATACCATTAAGGCTCATCCACTTAAAGGCTTTAAAATATTTTTGAAGAGTGTCACTTTTAGTATAATGCCCTCTTGGTTTTAATTCTTTATAACTCACTAAGCTATTCGGTATAAACTCTGCTTTGCCGCTTTGATTGTCAATATTATTTTTTTCTAAAGCAAATATCGATTTGTATGACTCTGGAACAACGACTTTATCTTCACCTATGGCATATTGTGCCAATGCACTGTACATTTTCGCCCAATCTACAGTCTTTAAAAATTGCGAATGTTCTATTTTGGACAATTTATCAAGATTCTCAGTAGCTCCTTTTAAAATTGATTTTAGTTGACCATACATATAATTCTCATCTAACTTTTCTAAACTTCTAGAGAAATACTTATGTAGTATAAACAGGTATAAATCGGTAGTAATATAGTGCGGGATATACTGGTAGGCATTCTCATCATATGCATAAAAAGGCATGGCTCTATTTGCTTCTAAGATGCTAAAATTCTGGTCTTTGAAATCTTTCTCTATGCTTTCAGGAATTTTTTCGAATTGCTTTTTATTTACGACTAAATCTGAATTATATAATTGTAATTTCCCGTTGGCTATCTTTTTATGTTCCTTTCTTCTTTTTTCTTCATCAAGAATCTTATTAATTAACTCTTTCTCTTCTTCATTAAGTACGACCTCAAAATCATCAACATCGAATATTGGCATGTACCACTCTTCTTTATTAAAATGTCCTCTCAAAAAACCATCATTAAATAAGTGTCCATTACGAGCATATATTTCGTTTCTCAATAGTCGTAATTCATCATATGGCAATGTCGATAAATCGTCTGGAAAATCGGGACTCCAAGGCTGATATTCCATACCCTCCCAACTGTAAAACTCTTTGATATGAGGTATTTCGTAATACTCTCTTAAATACTCTTTATCTGTAAACAACTCTGCATTGAATTCTTCAATTGATTCTCTATCCTCTGCTTTCGTTGTATCAGGTTTTTCTTCTTTGTCTTGTCTACTTTTATTTTTACAACTTATGCTAAAAGAAAGAAGTACAAATAAAAAAACAATAATCTGGTTAGTTTTCATGACTATTAGCTTGATTTGTGATTAATCCGAACCCAAAGTCATCCCACTCATAAGTTCTATAATATCGTTTTCCTTTTTTATCTATTTCGATAGTGGAAAGATAATTAAAATCTTGATTGCTATAGGTATCAAAATTTTGGACATCGTCAATAAATTTTGTTCCTAACCAAAGTGGTTTTAAACTTTTATTTTGATAACTATAAATATTAATCCTTTTCCTGTATACGGGATCAAAATTTACTTTCTTACTTATTCCCAAAAGTAGATCTATTACTCCGTCATTATTAATATCCGAAAACTGCATTTCTGATAAATCACCATGAAGTCTTACGGTATTTGAAGCATTATCTGGTGTCTCCAATTTTATTACATGCGTACCTGTCTTCATACGTTTTACCATAGACAATATCGTATCTGCAGACGCTATCCAAAGGCTAGTATTTTCTTTAAAATCTACTTTACTGAGAGGCTTTAATAACCAATCATCTTGCATTTCTAAAGCACAGACTTTATCAGAAAAAGATAAAAACTTTTTTATTTGAACATGCTGTTCTTCTTTATTTAAATTAAAAGGAAAATACCTTTTTATCTGTATCGGTGTTAGATATATCTCCTCGATCTTATCTTTAATAGAAAATCTAATAGTATAAGAAAAATCGGTATTGGGTAAATATGCATCTGCAATATAATTACCTAAACTATAAAATACAGGAACATCTTCAATAAACTCTATCGTCTGAACTACATGTGGGTGATGCCCAATAATGGCATCTACACCCGCATCAACTAGTTCTTTTGCTAATTCTCTTTGCCACCTCTCTGGTGTTGACTGTAATTCTAGCCCCCAATGAATGTAAACTATTAATGGTAGTAAGGGTTCTTCTTTAGAAAACTTCTTAACGCTATTTTTTAATTCTCTAACCGAAGAAATACATAACTTATCATTATGTGTTGTTAAGGAAGCTGCTAATACCGCACAAGAATACTTTCCTTTTTTTAATATTTGTGGCGAGCATTCATTGCCAAGCGTTATAATATTATTTTCTTTGAGCGCTTCTATTGTATCCTTAAAGCCTTTTTCTTTATAATCATAACTATGATTATTTGCGACAGATACATGAGTAACACCTCCTTCTGATAACAAAGCTGCTTTTTTGTGACTTACATTAAAATTAAAAACATCATTTTGATGGTCATCTGTATTTGTAAATGTTCCTTCATAATTAACAACCAAAAAATCTTCTGACACTACCTTTTGCAAAGCACTAATTAATAAGGAATCACCATGAAGATTCATCTGATCCTTAACGCCTCTGTCTAAAATTACGTCACCAGTAAACTGTATACTCATTTCTGACCTCTTGTTTTGGCAAGAAGTCAGAATACTAAGTATAAGTAGTAAAGCTCTAACTACTTTTATAGTGTCTTTAAAAAATATTGACATTTAGTTTATTTATCTAAAATTACCATATTGGTTGCAGGGTAACTTTAGTTTCATCAATCCCAATAAAATGGGAGGTCCAACAATCTGCTACTAAAATACCTATTTCATTTTTACACTGTGGACAAACTTGATTTAGTTCTCCAAATTGACTCGGTCCGCAACATCCTTGAAATCTTAATGAATCTTCATGATCTATAAGTAATAAACTTTTGGAATGTACAAGATACTTAATAGGGAAATCAAAATTATAATTTGCCTTATCTGTTCTTACATATTCCCATGCTGGTAAAAGTTCTTGTCCATCACCATACTGCACATCGATATATTTAGACTCTTGTAATGCTCTGGAGTGTATACGATACTTACATTTTTTACAATACAGTTCCATTATTTTCTTTTTTTATTCTGTCTCTTCTTTCTTCTCCATGGTGCATTTTTTTGCCAATCTCCTGCCATGATACAACCATAGGGCATCACCTCATCGATTACCGTTCCTAACCCGAACTCTTCCATCTGATGTCTCACGGTTTCTGCATTTTTATAGGCACTTGGTAATTCTGTAACATCAATCTCCTTAGAGAAAAACCGAACATCTAACCCTTGGGTTTCTTCTATAAATACTTCTTCATTAGTTTTCCCTTCTTTCGTTTTTCTATGCTGAGTTCTACTCATATTACGTCCTGCTCCGTGAGGCGCAAAGCCCAGATTAGTTGCAGTAGTATTACCTTCTACAATCAAGACTGGTTCAGACATATTTAACGGTATCAATCTTGGACCTGTAATATCAGGCATAAACTTAGGATCTAATGGTGTAGCTCCCTTGGCATGGTAAAACAAGTCTTCATCCTTAAAAACAAAATTATGTTCATTCCAATACCTATTCTTGGCCTCGATCTGTAATGCTTCTAAAGTAGCATCATGAATCACCTCATGATTCATTTTTGTCCACTTTCTTATGATTTGCAAGGCGTTCCAATAGATTTGTCCTTCTTCGGTATCAAAAGGTATCCATGCGTTCTGTTTTAGTGTTTCTGGAGATAGTTCCTTTCTAAAACGTTCAGCTATTTTCATCCCTTTTGTATACAAATTTGCTCCTGGACCTCTAGATCCATGATGTGTGATCATCATTGTATTACCCGTAATTTTTGATCGGCCGATGAACAAAAAATGATTGCCATCCCCTTGTGTCCCCAAATGTGATCTTGCAGCCTGAATCATTTTTTCATCATTCAGCATATAATTTCCCTTAAACTCCTTTAGTAATTCTTCTGGAAATCTGTATTGGGTATTTCTATCTCTTCCTCCTGGTCCAAAATGTGTATTGGCATGTGCTGCATCTAATACTTTTTTGGGCTCTGTTTTACCTAAATCAGTCAGCATTACAGAACAACAGATATCTGCACTATGCATCCCTGGATGAATTGCATTTTTGGCCACGGCTACTCCTCCTACCGGGATAGTGCCGTTTGATCCTGTGGGACATGCATCTGGCATAATCGCTCCATTTACCAATGTTGGAGTTTTCATTAAAGTATTCATAGACGCTATGACAGAATTAACATTGGTTTCTTCTAATTCATTTTCTGCTTTTATATTTATAATAAATGGTGCTGATTCTTTATGCAAATCAACTATAGGAGGTGATTTAAACTGTGCCAAATAAGTATGCATTGCTTCTCCTTCTAGTTGGTTGTCATTAATATGCGCTATGGCTTCTGGAAACCATTTCCCTGATCTAAACCCTAATGCTATTAATGTTTTCCCCGTTACGTTAATTTTGTTTTCCATACTTGTTCTTATTTATGAGACAAAAGTGAAATCCTTCTACGCAATCATTTTGCGTACTTTTAAAAATAGAAACCATTTATTAGTTTAATTGCAAATAAAATACACAAAAGCTTTTGACACGAATAATAAGTTCCTAATGTATATGTTCTCCCTTGTCATTTTGTTACTTCTTTTAGTTTTACTAAATGTTGACTAATTTGTGAGGTTGATTGACCAAAATTTGATGTTTCAATTTTGTTTTTTTGTACTACTAGTTTTTAATCAATTAGTGACAATGCGTAGCATATAGAAATATTCATTTGCAATATTTTATTTGGATCTAGAATATCATAAAAAAATAAGATGAAGCATTTAGAAATGTAAGAATTAGAATCAAACGACTAAAATCCAGAAATATTGAAAGCAATTATTTTAGAACATGAGCTAGTAAGTGCCCAAAGATTAACAAAGCTTATCCTAGAAATTGCCCCTGAAATCAAAATCATTAAAACACTCAAATCTGTTAAAGAAGCTGCACTTTTTTTTTCAAACCATAACCAACCTGATTTAATTTTTGCAGATGTTCAATTCTCAGACGGACTTGTTTTTGAGGTTTTTGAAAAATTTGAATTAAAGTCACCAATTATTATTACTACTGCTTTTAGTAAATACGCAATCAGAGCGATCAAAATATCTGCTATCGCATATATTTTAAAACCATTAGGGTCCCGTGAATTAAGAGAAGCTATTATGAAAGCTAAGCATATAAATGAAAAAAATAATTTCATCCAAAACTCTTTGCTAAGTCTAAACCATAATCTAAAAGAATCAAAAACATACCTAAAAAAAATCCTAATCGGAGATGCCTGTGGATATTTCGTAGTAAATGTTGAGGATATTATTAAGTGTCGATCAGAAAAAAATTACACCATATTTTTTCTAAAAGACGGAAAAGAGATTGTGTCATCAAAAACATTAAAAGAATATGAAAAGCTGTTGATTGACTGTAATTTTATCAGGGTACATAAATCAAATCTTATCAATTTAGAATGCATAAAACAGTATCTGAGAGGAGAAGGAGGTTCTGTTATTTTATCTGATGGGAGTGAAGTTGAGGTTTCTAGGCGTAAAAAAGGAGATTTGCTTACCGCTTTATCTAAGGGTTAAGTATATAAATTCTTAAAAACTCCTCCAAAATTAGGAGGAATTTTTAAGAATCTGAGATATTGATTTCAATCAATAATTTTGAACTTAATTAATAGGAATATTCCCTGCGCATAGTTCATCAGTATGATTCGTCTTAATTTGGCCCCAAATCCAGCAATCAATGTGATCCCAAGTTTGTAGTGATGGGACTTTATAAATGGCATAAAATCGATTATTGACATTGGATATATTCTGTATATAATTATTAGCAAAAACAGTATAACTACGGGATGAAGAACCTATCTCTCCACATTTACCAAAATTTATATCACCACTTACCCAAAAACCAACCTTATAAGGATTCCATGATACCCAAATAGGAATTCCAAATAAAAGATTTCTTTGTTTATATGTTCCTTTTACTATATAATATTGATTTCTGTTGTAACCTACTATGGGTCTATCACAATATGAACTGCATTCATCAATTATTTTCATGCTGTACGGATCCATACAATCAGGATCTGGCGGGCAATCTCCATAAATTGGAGTAGACGTATAATATAGATCTACTGTTGCATTAATTTTGTGTGTTGCAACCCCAATGGTTAATGTATTATTTTTGAAAGTATCTGATTTTGAAAAAGATGTAACCTTATTAGAATTAGAAACCTGTCCTCCCTGAATAGAAATTTCTTGTACAATAATATTTTGTTTACTATTTGATTTTGATGTACTATTCAGTAATGCTATTTTATCACTATCCCCATCAGTAATTATTTTATAATTATCTTCATTATATTGATATAAATCTCCTGCTACTTTTAATATTCCATTGTTATTCACCAAATAACTCAATTCTCCTGAGAAAATCTTAAGATTATCAATGAGTCCATCCTCAGTAAAATTAATCATATGAGCATATTCTTCAATTACATCCGGACGATTGAGAGTAATATAATTTGAAAGAGCCTCAGCGCTTTTAATATTCAACTTATCTCCCTCTTTCGATAATTCATCCAAAAATTCTGCTTCTGCGCTTATTAACTTATCATAAGTAATATGCATAGGATCGAAACCAAACTGATCTAACCATGCTTGTATCTCGCTATATTCAGCATTTTGGATAAAATCTTTTATTTGCTCCAACACTTCGGGTGATTCGAATTCTAGAAATTCTCCGTTATACCGAACCAATCTATCTTCACTGTAAACAAACTTACTAGTTTGATTTTTTACGGGTTCTTGTTCATCTATTACCGGTTCGGAACAGGAATAAATACTGCATATTGCAATACATATTGTTAGCGTTTTTTTTAAAATATTCATTTGTATGAGTTTTAAATTGTAATTTGAATTATGGTTGAGCATCCTCTGATCAAAGAATACACTAAAAGTAAACTGGAAACACCTATTAGTTTGACGAGTTTTATTGAGCGGTCATTAATCTTGAACGTTCGGATGTTCTGAGTTAATTAATGGAGAATCATATTTAAGGAAAAGTTCAGAAACAAAGAAAGCGCCTCTAAGCGCTCATATTACAATGGTAAAATTTCTATTACTTTACCATATACATTTTTAGTCCATCCGTTTAGATGTCCTCGATTATTACCTATTAGTAATCCTCGTTTTTCGTTCTTACCTTTTACTAAATGAGTAAAACAATTACCTCTTACTTTACAATACACGATATCACCTTCTTTGCAATCTTCCCATTGTATGGGGCTTAACAAAACCGGTTGTTTCGACTTAAGAATAGGCAACATAGAATTCCCTGGTTCTTTTGAGATAATGGTTTCTCCGTTCAGTAGCTTTTGAATTTTCCAATTCATCATTTTATAGTATTTAAATTAAACATAAATTCAAAGACTACTAACTAGCATAAATGATCAAGAACATTGCGCTTTTGCGCATAGCAAATATAAGGATCTTATTATCAATTAAAAAAAAAATCAATTTTCACAATATTTACGCAGGCAGAATACGTAGTTAAAAATTATTTTTATTTTACATCAAATATCTTAGATATGGCACTTAATAAAAATGCACTCATACGATATAAAACGATAGACAAATGTTTGCAAAATAACAATCGTAACTGGACTCTTAATGACCTAATCACGTCATGCTCTGATGCACTATACGAATATGAAGGAAGAGATATTAATGTAAGTAAACGAACTGTGCAGTTAGATATTCAGATGATGAGAAGTGATAAATTGGGATATAATGCGCCTATTGAGGTGTATGATAAAAAATACTATCGATATGCTGATGCAGACTATTCTATTACCGATATTCCCTTGACAGAAAATGACATGAATGTCTTATCAGAAACGGTTGAGATGCTAAAACAGTTTAAGGATTTCTCTTTATTTTCTGAACTCGGCGGAATCATACAACGTCTTGAAGACAAAGTATATACCGAAAAAACACAACAATCAGCTATTATTCATTTGGATAAAAATGAAAAACTACGAGGATTAGAACATCTAGACATTTTATATCAAGCAATTCTCAAAAAAATAGTACTAAAAATTACGTATCAATCTTTTACTGCCAGAAAAGCTACAGAGTTTGTATTTTACCCTTTTATCTTAAAAGAATTTAATAATCGATGGTTTCTAATAGGAAAACCAAATGCTAAAAAGCAACAACCGATCGTTACCCTAGCTCTAGACAGAATGATTGCTATTGATTTTGATACCAAAATCCCATATACAAACACAAGTTTTGATGGAGATGTTTTTTATAAAAACACTATAGGAGTAACGGTTCTTAATGATGAACAGCTACAAGAGGTTATTTTAAAAATTGATCGAAATAATGCCCCTTATGTAATTACAAAACCGTTTCATCATTCTCAAGAAATTGTAGAAAAACATGAAGATGGCAGTACAATTATTAAATTATTCGTTCACCTCAACTTTGAACTAGAACGACTTATACTTGGTTTTGGTGACGCTATCGAAGTTAGATCACCTAAGCTCCTTAGAAAAAAAATTCGCCAAAAACTAGAACGTGCACATAATCTATATAACCGCAATTAAGAAAACTGATAACGACGAATCTATTTTAGATAAAAAAATCAAAACCAATAGCAAGTAATCTAAATATTATATCGATTTTACAAACACACATCACCAACCTTAAAGATGAAAACTAAAAATACAGAAGCTCTAATATCAATAGTAACCGCAACCTATAATCGAAGTGAAATTCTGTCATTCACAATCAAATCTGTTCTTAATCAAACATATACTAATTGGGAATTACTAATTATTGGAGATTGCTGCACTGATGATACCGAATCTGTAGTAGCAAGTTTTAAGGATAAAAGAATTACCTTTTATAATTTTGAAAAAAACTTCGGGGAGCAATCTAAACCGAATAATTATGGGGTACAACATGCCAAGGGCAGTTATATTGCGTTTTTAAATCACGATGATATTTGGTTTAACGATCATCTGGAGGGTTTAATGAGTACTCTAAAAAAAAATGAATCTGACTTAGTTTATAGTTGGCACTATCCAGCTCCTATAGATGATGAGGTTGAGCTTATTAATTGTGTTTCTACCGATAAAACTCATCGTTATAATTTTGTAGCACCCGCTTCTACATGGTTATTCAAGAAAAGAATGTTTGATGAAATTGGCCCCTGGCGTTCCTACAAAGAAGTTTACGGCGCGCCCTCTCAAGATTGGCTTGCCCGAATGTATAAAAATGGTAAAAAAATCACAGTTCTTAACAAATTTACCGTAGTAGCCATACAATCAGGAAAACGAAAAAATAGTTACGTGAATCAGGAACAAACAGAAAATGCTATCCATTATGATCAAGTAACAAATAATCCATTTTTTAGAGAAGAGATCCTTACTAAGTATTTTGTCTACTATAGTAATCAAAATAATGACTCCGTTTTATTTTTTTTTAAGAAAGGTATTCTCAATTTTTTAAAAAAGACTATTTTAGTTTTTGGTATAAGACCAGTTGTACTAAAGCACTTTATTAGATATAGAAAAAAAGGAGCTTTTATTAATAAATTGAGAAAAACAAGAGGCTTAAAAGAAATCAGATGAAAAATTGGAAACTTCCGAATCTTACAAAAGATAAACAAGGTATTACCTCTGATTGGGAACTACTAAATCAAGAACTGATAGAAGGAGTTCAATTAAAAGAGGTTAAAAGTGTCATAAAGGATAATGGATTTTTGACTGAAGTTTTTAGAAAAGAATGGTTTTCTGAGTTTCAAGATGTAGACCAAGTTTTTCAAATTAGAATGAATCCAGGTGCTATATCAGGATGGCATGCTCATGAATCTACATGGGATAGAATTTTTGTCAATTTAGGAACCATAAAAGTTATTCTTTATGATTCTAGAAAAGAAAGCCCTACCTACGGTAAAATTAATGAATTTCGTTTAAGCGAATTTCGTTCTGGTATTGTTACTATTCCTCCAAAAGTATTTCATGCCGTATTCAATATCGCAGAAAAGGAAAGTGCTCTTTTAAATATTGTTGATGTAGCATATAATTATACGGATCCTGATCATTGGCGTATTCCCATTGATGATCCTTCTATTCCATACAAATTTTAGATGGCAAAAAAACAAGGGTTTTTAACATCTGGTGTACTCTATTTTGCCAATAATAGCCTTGTAAAAATATTAGGATTTCTTTTTACCTACTTTTCTAGTAACTATCTTGGTAGTGCATCTTACGGAGTACTTACTCTTGTAATATCTATTACTCTCCTTGCTGCATCCATAGGTGTGGGCGGTTTTCAGGTTGCCGCTCAGAAAATGCTGAATACCGGTAATAAAACTGAAGAAAACCAAATTATTGGATTCTTATGGATCACTACTGCTATTGTAAGCCTTATTTGCTTAGGATTTATACAACTAGCATTACCATATATTGATACTTTTTTTAGTAATGTTGAGATTTATGAAGTTCTAATGATTCTCTCTTTTGGAATCACTTTTGTAGCCTCTTCACAACTTATGCTTGGTGTATTTAAAGCAAAGGAAAAACCTGAATTTGTACTCATTGTTGATGTTTGCAATGCATTAACTGGAGTTCTAA
Source organism: Aquimarina pacifica (assembly GCF_000520955.1). Lineage (GTDB taxonomy): Bacteria > Bacteroidota > Bacteroidia > Flavobacteriales > Flavobacteriaceae > Aquimarina > Aquimarina pacifica. The sequence continues at coordinate 37,105 of NZ_JACC01000006.1, forward strand.
TTATTCTTTTAACAATTTTATTAAAATTAGATTTATATAAGCTGGCTTTATTATTATTGGCCAGAGATATTCTAACATTTATTATTTCTTCTTGTTTATTATTGAAGTTAGGGTTTACGTTTTCGAATATATTTAGGTTATCTAATAAGCTTAAAATTTTAAATTTTTCTTTTCATCTCTTCTTAATCAATCTGGGATACTTTTTCATATTCAACACTGGGCGCTATCTAAGCGGGTTTATTCTAACACCCAATGAATTAGGCATCTACTCCCTTGCATTATCATTAGGATTATTATTTCTGCTTACCCATGTAGCTTTTTCATCAGTATTTAAACCTCTAGCTTCAAGTTTTCATCAGACTAACGATCTAGAAACAATAGGACATTACTATCGATTGTTTAATCGTATTTCTTCGAGTTTTAATGGTATTATTTTTATGGTATATTTAGGTTTTAGCGCATCTGTATTATCTTTTTTTGGAGATGATTTTACAGTCAAAGAAGGGCAGCTAACCCTCATTATACTTGCAGGAAGCACCTATATATATTGCTGGACCGGATTGAGCAATGGATTGCTTCAAATGACAGAAAAACAAAAAAATGAACTCATTATAACTGTAATAGGGATACTTTTTAATGTAGTAGTGGGATACCTATTAGGCACTCTCTTTGGTTTGATCGGTATTGCGAGTGCTACATTCATTTCTATAGCTTTACGAACTATATTACAGCTCAAATTTATTTCTAGAAATTATACGTTCAAAACAATTCACCCAAGTCAATTATGGGGGCTATCGATCATTATTATTGCTTCGAGCTTAATCATATTTTTCGATTACAATATATTGATTTCTGCCAGTATGGCGCTATGTGGATTTCTTTTCTTCTTTTTCCAACTCTTTTTAATCTTAAAAAACTATAAGACCAATCTTCAGGCATTGATACATCGATTTAAAACGAATAGACATAATCCTAGGGTTTAATTCTATAGTAATAGAAAAAAGCATTCGTACGAATTCTAAATTGGTACCTAAAAAACCTTAAAAAAAGGAGCGGCTGAGATAAACTTCTAATTAGATGGAATATGCATCGGGGTTTTCTCTTTTTTAACAAGGCATAAAAAAGCTGCATTTCTATGATTGCCGACTCTAATTTCCCACATAATTCACTACCTAACAATTCTTTGTAAAAATCCTCTTTGACATCAAGATTTGCCAAATGTGAACTATTACCATCATGTATTCTGACATTTACATTGACTTTTTCAATGTATCCAAATCTAGCACCATTTTGTACCAAACTAAGAAAAAAATAACAATCTTCTCCCATAATTAGGCCCTCAGGAAACCTTATGTTACCAATTATCGATCTTTTAATAACAAGCGAATGTATAAGAGGATGATACATTAAAAAATGTAGACTAGGACTATTGCCTAATCCATAGGTATAGTTGGTTCTTAATGTTTCTTTTCTTATCAGAGCTCTAAGACTATTTACAGATGGTTCTCCCAAAGAGTTTACCACTTCTCCCCGACAACCAATTATATCGGTCGCACCATCTTCTCTAAATGCAAGTATTGCATCTTCGATCATATTAGTATGAAGTGTGTCATCATCATCCAGAAACACTACATACTGCCCTTTAGCTTCATTTAATCCAATATTACGACATGCCGAAACTCCTTTTTTGACCTGCTGCTTTAGCACTCTGATAAGAGGGCTTTTTTTAATAACTTCATCCAAAGCTTCTAGATGTTTCGTATCAGAGCAATCATCGACAATAAGTATTTCTGAGACCGAAAAACTTTGGGACAAGACAGACGCCACAGAGTCTGGCAACAAATTAGAACGATTGTATGTCGGGATAATTACAGATATACTTTCTCTCACTTAGCTACTACTTTGCCTAAAATTTATTATACATTGTCTTTAATTTCAAAGAACGTATTTATATCTCCTTATTCAAAATATTTACACTTCATTTTCTAAGGTTCGATAGGATATTACTTCTAATTTAAATGAAATAATTAGGCAGAAAGAGATCAAACTAACACCTCTATATTCTTAGTTACATATCAAAATACCAATATTTTCGCCCTAGAAAACAGGCCTTACGCGAAATTATTTCTTCAATAACAACATACAATCCTACCTACAAAAAAATTACAGATCATCTTTTTAAATGTTATAAACTCTAAACTTGATGAGTTATAAGTACTGAGTCCTTATTTTTTGATTGTTTTTTGTATGTTCTCCCATACCATAATAAAATACCACTCACCGGCAATGTTGCACAAATAAAACTCACTAAAAAAGCAATAATTTTACCCACAATACCCCCTATGGCTCCAATATGAATATCATAGTTCATACGGATTACTTTATCAGCAAATTTGGCATTCTTATATTTCCCATAAATACTGGTAGCTTCTATTTCTTTGAGTGTATTTTGATCAAAAAACAGATAATCCATATTATAGTATAAACCTCTAGAATTACTAACCTCTACTAATATTGAAGTAGTATCGTTTTCTGGGTAATGTAATTCAAAACTAAAGGCATCTCTATACTTATTTTTTAATAGCGGGACCAATTGATCGTAATTATGATTAGGGGATATAGTAGAAGTTATAATTTGCTCATTTTCGGGCATTACAAACCTAGGATCTTTATCTCCACCTGTAGCTTTATATGCTATAAAATAAAACCAGTTAAAGGCCATTACACATCCCGTAAATGCTAATATCAATCCAAAAGAAGAAACATAAAACCCTACGACTGTATGCAAATCAAAATTCTTTCTTTTCCATCTGGTTTTAGCATTCCAGTCAAACTTCAAACGTTGTTTCCAGTTTTTATTATTTCTAGGCCACCATAGAAAAAGACCACTTACCAAAATCACTAAGAACAATAATACAGAATATGATACAACTCTTGATCCTATGGCATCAGGTAGCCATAAACGCAAATGCCCTTTGAGCACAAAACCAAAAAAACCGGCATTATTATCAATTTGTTTGATAACATTTCCTGTATAAGGGTTTAAAAAAACACTGTGATAAAAAACTTCTGGTTCGGCCTCATAAAACACCACTTCGATTGCCTCGTTGGGTTTTCCGTAGACAACCCCATGAATACTCCTATTAGGAATCACATTTTCTGCTAATTCTTTTATTGTAGAGGCGGGAAGAAAGTCTTGATTTTGAGGAGTTACATATTTATAATCATCATAAAAACTTTCTATTTCCTCTTTGAACACCCAGAGGCAACCTGTTACAGACACAATAAAAATGACCAAACCTGTTGTCAACCCTAATATTTTATGAATATTCAAGATGGTTTTGCGAGTGTTCTTCTTTTTACCCATAGTATTATTTATATAAAAAAGGACACTCTCAGAAAAAATGAATGTCTAAGAGTGTCTTCTTTTCTAATCGAATGATTAATTAGTTACTTTAAAAATTCCTTTTAACCCTAAACCGAGAACCTTAGCGCCCTGAGTCGCTGAAGCCGTTTCTGGGTCTACTATATACACATGTGTTTCTGTATCTGTAGAACAGCTAATATATGCTTTACCATCTTCTACAAACATTGGTGATGTATAGCGATTACCATGATTAGGCACTCCATCAATATCGGTCACTGTCTTATTTTCTAAATCAATAACTACTAATTTGAAAGCATCCTTCAAGAAGAAGGCTCCCCATTCATAAGCGCCATTAGTATCATCCAAAATAATTCTTGCAATTGCCTTACCATTTCCTATATAATCCATCCAGAATAATTTACCTCCGTCAGTGGCATCTTCTATGTTAAAGAAATAATCTGCATCAAACTCCGTTTCTCCATCTTTAATCCTTAAGATCCCAGAAGGTTTTGTTGCCGAGGTAAATCCTGCACTTAATGCAGAGGTAGAAAAGGAATAAATATCACCATTTTCGGTAGCTTCTATACCTGTACTGTGACCATTGACACCGATAGGACTTGTTCTAGTATCTTCTATAATTTTTTCTAGTTCAAATTCTGGGTAATCAAAAACTGCAACATAGGCTCTATCTACATCTGGAGTAACATACAATCCATCTGCAGTCCATTTATGATAGGATACGAACAATTTGTCATCTCTAAGAACCATACCTGTTACCCACGGAGTAGATCCAGGATCTTCTTCGGTACCGCTTCCCATATCAGTATCAATAGGATGTTCTACTATCTCTTCTAACAGCCCTGTTTCTGCATTTACAACATGAAAACGTTTATCAGATAGTCCTCCGTACGTTAGTTCTACAGCTAATAAGGTATCATCATCTAGAGCAGCATAGTTATCTAGAGTAGATTGAAATGCAAAGTTTGCTTTTTCCTCTAGTTCTCCGTCTTCATTTAATTGATAAGCAATACAGGTATCGTCATCAGAATATCCTGCAGTAAAAATTGTATTTCCAGCACTATGAAAGAATCTCCAGCCTTTTAGAGGTGTTCCCTGACCCTCAACAGAAATTTCTCCCGTGGTTAATGATTCTAATGAAGATAGCTCAAGAATATAATCAACAGCAGCAGCGTCTCCTACAGGAAATGCCTCGAATCCAACCACATACTTAGAAATAGATGTTGGTTCTTCAGTACCTGTACCTTCATCGTCACTGTTACAAGAAAATGTACATATGGACAATGCCATAAATAACATTAGGTTTTTTATTAAATTTATAGTTTTCATTTTTGTTTTAGTTTAAAAAAATTAGCAATTATTTTAGTTTGACAAATAGTATCTCAGTTTTATATAAAAAGCTCTCCCTGGTTGCTGAATCTCGAAATTGTCATAAATTCTGGCATCCATAATATTACGAGCCAATAGAGAAATGTTGTATTTTCCATCTCCAAAAGAATACCCCAAGTGCATATTATGAGAAACTTGTTCAGGAATAAGGTCTCGTTCATCTGGATCTCCTTCTACAAAAGAAGTAAGCGGATATTCATGTACATAATAGGTACTCCATGAGATATTCAACTGATCCTCGTTTGTAAAGACATTTTTAAATCTCCCTCCCAACCTAGAGTTCCCGAATAAATAAGGAATATTTGCAATTCTCTGATTCTTTAAAAAATCTACACCAGCATTTTCTCCTGCATTACGATCTATGCTATTTTGGTAGGTTGCGTTGACGTCTAAAAAGTATCTATCCTTAAATAGTGTCCTAATTTCGCCTTCGACTCCTGTACTTCTTGCATCAGCAGTATTATAGTATCTAGAGAAAATACCTTCTGATCGAATGGCGATAAAGTTTTCTGATTCTCTTAAAAAAGTGTTTGTATCAACTTGCAATTTTAAATCATTAAAATCGGTAGAGAAAAGAACTCCTAAATTGGCATTGTAACTTTCTTCTGGCAATAACTGTGGATTTGATTTTAATAAAAACCCATCTCCAAATAGTTCGAATCCTTCTGGGATTCTAAATGTTCGTTCAAAAGATACTTTTACCCGAAGGTTCTCTAAAATTTTATAGGTAGAGGCGGCTCCATATCCCAGTTTATCAAAAGTATTTTCAAAACGCGTAAACCTATCTTCTTCTATATTGGTAAAAAGATCCTCTATTACCCCTTCAGAGTTGAGTAAGTAGCCCTTGGTAAACAAAGAAGTATTCCATTTAGAATCAAACAACTCAACATCATAGGATACTCCAAATATATTTTTGTTTACAATATGCGGGTCCTGAAAAGCAATTCTTCCTGATATTGCGGGATCCTCTCCCTTACGTCGAAAATAATTCTTAGTATAATTAAAATGTACCGAATGAGATTCGTTAAAGACATAAGATGTCAAAGCATTTATCAGGTGTAAATTATCCTCAAATTCAAACAATGTTTTGCTAGCTTCAAATTCTCCTAATGACTGATCGCCTCGTTCTACAAAACCTCCGAACCAATCATATTTTCTAGAAGAAGTATCTACTACTTTCTCGTTATTTTGAGTAACAGATCCATAAATTTTTAATTTGAGTTTTTCTTTTAGAAGCTTATTGTTTTCATACTCGATAGCCCCCGAGACGATATTGTTTTGAGTAAAAACTTCACCAAATGGGTTTTGCGGATCTATAGGATGTTGAATCTCATTCTTATTGGCCGAAGCGGTAAATCCTATAATCAAACGATCTGCATATGCCTTATCAACTACACCTGTTTTGAACTGTACCATTTGCGAATTATACGCATCATGAAAACGCTCTACATCATCTACACGAACACCTGTATCATTGCCTAGTTCATCTCTCACCTCTATACCATCAATGGTATAATTGTTATCAGAATAGTTATAAAATGAGGACACTTGAAACATCCACCCTTTTTTATTATAATATTGACCATTTACAGTGGCACGATGCGTATTAAATGAACCTATATCATAGGATACATCTAGAAAATCATTTTTACGCCTATTGGTTATAATATTTATTGCTCCTCCCAAAGCATCTGCTCCTAAATGAATAGGCACAACTCCTTTGTAAACTTCGGCTCTCTCTATTAACGTGGCAGGAAAATTATTGAGAGATAAAGAGCTCCCAAAATTCTCTATGGGGATTCCATCTATGAAGAACTTTACCTGCTTTCCCGATAGTCCATTTAGCGAAAAATCAAAAGCGGCTCCTAAACCTCCTCTCTGACGAACATTAACCCCGGGTATAGTAGTCAATACAGCATTCACATCAACACTTATATTCTTTAACTCTTTGGTTTGTATAACTTCTACCTCAAACGCTTTTTCTTTAATCTTTTGCGCTGCTGTCTTACTCTTTATAATTACGTCTTTTAATGCTTCAACGCTTTCTTCGAGAACAATGGTAATAGACTCCATCCTCGTATCAACTACCTCAATTGTAGTAGTCTTCGTTTTAAAACCAACGAAACTAGTTTTTAAGGTATATGTCCCCTTTGGAATAGCAATTTCAAACCTTCCGTCAAAATCACTTGTTGTACCAACATTTTTGAGCTCGACAACACGTATAGAAGCTTCAGAAACAGGATTTGAATTCTGATCTATTACTACACCTTGTATTGTCTTTTGGCCCTGACAAAAAAGAGCAACAAAAAGCAATAAAAAAACACTGTTTTTTCTTTTTAAAATAACCACTGACTATAATTATTTTTTGATTAATTTAGCGATCTGAAAATATTATTTATATTTAATCTAAATAAATTTAAAGTGCAAAATTAGTGTCTATAGCAAGAGAAAAATGACGCATTATGGATAAAAAAAGACGCAAAAAGACGTCGCTTAAAACCGAAGTATATACCGCAAAAATTGACACCTTACAAGAAGTTATTGAATTAACAGGGGTAAAAGAACATTGCGGAATTATATCAAAACGATACAAATTCCTTGAGTCTTACGGTATCGGCTTTTTTTTACATCATCAATTCGAAGGATTATCAATTGCAATATTTGATGTATTACTCAAAAAAGATATACTTCTTCAAGGGAATCTTCCTAAAGATTTCCTTGAACTATCATTTCTTATTGATGGTGAATTAATTATAAAAATTGAAGGTATATCAAAGGATTTTATTTACGAAAGTCAGGAATCGTATTTAGTATACCTATCTGAAATTCGGGGTTCGATTTCCTATCATAAGCGAAAAAGATTAAAGGAAGTCAAAATTAGGATGACCAAAGATTTTATTGAAAGACATCATCTTAATGATGAATTTAACATTTTAGAAACATTTTGTCTAACAAAACAGGAGCATAATTTCTTAAAACCATTATGCGCCAAAACACAAAACATTCTTTCTGAAATTTTATCGGATACCCGTCGAGGATTATTAAAACGTCTTTTTTTAGAATCTAAAACGCTCGAATTGATTTCTTTGCAATTAGAAAAACCTACAAAAGCAAAGCCTAATATATCTATTCCTGTCGACAATCTAATAAAAAAACTATATCAGACACAACATATCATTTCTTCTGATTTATCTATCCAATATTCTATACAACAATTGTCTAAAGAAATTGGTCTCAATGATTTTGTATTAAAAAAAGAATTTAAAAAGCTTTTTGGTAAAACCATTTTCGAGTATGCCATGGGGCTCCGTATGGATAAAGCAAAACAATTGTTAGATCATAGTAAAAAACCTATTTATGAAATTTCGGAACTGGTCGGATACAAAAACTCAACACACTTTACTGCTGCATTTAAAAAAATACAAGGTGTTACTCCAAAAAAATATAGAAACAAAGAAGTCTATTAATATTCTTTTTCGCTAGCCACCATCATTTTTCTATACTGAGCTTTTGCTAAGAATTCCATTTTTCGAAGGTCAAATGTTTTGGTTTTCATGCATGAAATTGCACATGGATTGTTTTTTTTCTTCTATTAATCCAAATGATTTCAAATATCTTAATTTATGAATACTATTCTCGTAATTACGATCTACATGACTCGACACTCACAACTATTTTTCTGGCCAAATAGGCTAAAGAAATACAATCAAATTGTCTCATAATATCATGTTTTTTGAACTGTTACTCGTTTGTTTATTATTGTTCGTTTTTTACTACTTTTATCAAGTAAAAACCAATCTAACAAGAATTTCTGAACTCCTAATGTCAATACCATATAAAAGGGTATTAATAAGAGTACACCTGTAACTCCAAACTGTTGATACCCCAAGACTCCCATTCCCCAACAAATGAGCACCCATTGGATAACATATATAGTAGTAACGTGCTTACTACAATAGTAAAAAAAGGTAATAATTTTATTTTCTTTTATTCTGTTTACAAAAAGATTTACCAACCATAGTAATACAAGATTAAATCCTGCCAAATACAAGGTTCCTCCCGGACCTAAATGAAAGTAATCTCCAAAATGATATTCAAAACTATAATAACACAATCCACCGCCCAACAACATCAAAAAGACTCCTGCAATCCCCATTTTATTAAAAAGATACGTTGTGTTATTGCCTTTCTCCTTATACCATCTTCCAAAAAACATCCCGATTAGGATAAACGAAAACCAAGGGAATACCGCAAAATAGACATTCCACTCAGCACCCCAAAGAAGATCTAATATATAATCAACACCGATAATTCCTAATCGAAAGCCATGTACTTCTTTGGCACCAATTACTATGAGTAAAGCGATCACCAGAAGTATATACTTACTCTTCGAAAACCTATTGATAATCCCCATGAATATTAAAGAAACTCCTGCCAATTGAAGAATATCTCCCGTTCCGAGCATATAGATCATATTGTCAATAGTAACCGGTGTAGTCCATCCATATGCCGCAATAAAGTTATCTGGTACTATATCTGCTAAAACTGGCAGTATGAACTTCAAAAAATTCATTAGATACCCTACTCCCAAAATATAAAAGGCTCTTTTTATAGAAAGTGCAACACTCTGATTACGTGATACTGTAAATGACACACCCATGGCAATTAAGAACATGGGAGTTCCTTTTCCGATAAAATGAATTAAGGACCCCAACCAGGTTTCTGATTGTGTATGTATATCACCATATATCCATAATGTGTGTACAACAATTACCATCAACACGCTTATTCCCCTTGCTAAGTCTATTGCTAAGATTCTATTGCGTTTTATATTCTCCATAAGTCTTTATTGTTAATTTTTAATTGCCTTCAACCAGTTCAGGTTGTTTGTTAGTTACTTTCATATTGTTAAACTTTGCAATTGGATTTTTTAATGTTCCTTCTAGAATCAAGCTATCGATTGGATCCGACAGATTGAGCATTTGTTGTGTATTTCTAAGCTGTAAACGATTTAGGCAGCATCGGTCAAATTCTGGCACAAAGAGATCATACCTTTCGTATTTTGATTGAAATTCGGGATGTTTTAACTGATATGTATGAATATTCTCTGCTACTAATTCCCAAAACCTGTCCTCTTGATATCCCAAATGTTTTTCTAGTATTGCAGACATAAACCTAAAATAGCAATCGAATACATCTGTAAATAACGCCAGTAATTTCATCTTATCCGAAGTTTGGGCATACAAGCGTTTTATTTTATTTGGTATATCTAAATCGGCATCAAAAACAATGATTTCTTCTGTAATATCTTTCATAAGGATTTTCACAGGAGTCTGATTTTCCATAACCATGATAATATTTTCGCCATGAGGCATAAAAACCAATTCATACGTAAAAAAACAATGTAATAAAGGGCTGAGGTACGTATGTAAATACTTGCGCAACCAATCTGTAGTATCAAATGTCGATTTTTTTATTAGTACTGCTAACAACGAGTTATTGTCCTTATCTATGTGCAGAAAAGCTGCCATGGTCATTAGTTGTTGTCCTTTTTTGATCTTTGAATAGGGACTTTCTCGCCATAATGCAGATAACATTTTGTTATGCGCGTTTGTTTTACCTAATACTTCATAATAGGTATTCTCGAAACCAACAGTTGCAACTTCGCCAAGCATGGCAAATCCTGTCTTTTTGAGATAGGTATCCTTTTCTAACAATGTGCTAATCCACTCCGTAATTTCTGGTGTCGTTTGCATATAATAAGGAGAAAGTCCTCTCATAAACCCCATATTCAAAATTGAAAGTGCCGTTTTGGTATACATCTTTTCTGGATGCGACATATTATACAACGTACGTATGGATTGTTGCGCAGAAAAATAGTCGTCTCCCTCTCCTAAAAACACAAGCATATTGTCAGCTATATCTCCAGCAAACACCTGTGATATTTTATTCTTCCATTGCCATGGATGCACTGGGATAAAAACATAAGACGCTATATCTAACCCTAAAGAGTTAAGCTTAGCATTAAATTTTGCTATGGTATTAACTCCCAATTCTTTTTTCATTAACGACTTATATCCGTGCTTCTTAGTCGCAGTAAACGTGGTTTTACTTTTATGCCCTGCCAACCAGAAAATGGTAAAAGGTCTATTGGTTTCAGGGGAGTACCTAATATAGTCCTCACTATTAAAACCAATCCGCCCATTATTAGCAACAAAACAAGGATGACCTTCGGTCATGGCATGCTCAATCGCCTGAAAAGAACTATTTACCAAGTCTTGAGAACAAAATATTTGATTATTTAACTTATAGGCAGCACTCGATAATGTACTCGAAACCTCTTCTAAATAAACTGAAAGTAAATGTTCAGGAATCCCCAATATGTATCTAAACTCGACAATAAACATAAGTGCAGAAATAGCGCAGATATCTCCGTTTTGTTTTTTTAGAATCGTATTTTCATCAATATCCCAATGATCAAGTGCTCTTTTTTGAGCCACAAACTCATACGTAATACCAGGTATATCTGAAATTAAGAAATAACGACTCTTACCCTCAACCTCTCCAATTTTTTTAGGTTTCAAAACCAATTCATGAGCAAATTCACTAATCGCTTTTTTTACAAGTGCAATATTTGCTTTTTCCCATACCTCGGGTGTTAAATGATTCACCGTAGATTCGATGTCAGTACTGGTTATATTCGTCATAGATTTTGATTGTGCTTTCAAAAATCCGTTAGATTCTTGATAATCGCTGAACTCGCAAAAGGCAAGTGCAGCAGTTTTTTCTGGTAACTCAATTTCTTTTTGATACTTGAATCCTGCCTTCTTATTGAGTTTATGAATTTTGTTATTTCGAATATCTGGTTCTACCACTACTCTATTAATATCGGGCTGCTCAAAAAAATATTCTAGTACGGTACTGAACACATTCCAGGTAAATCCGTGTATAATTTTTTGAGGAGGAGCAATCAGAATATGCATCCCATAATCAGTCTCTTTAGTAGTATAGTATGCCGAAATCCTATCTTCTGAAGCTTTATATTTTTCCATCAAAAAGATAGGCTCATTTTTATATATTCCTATAAACACCTCATAATTAGGTGTAGCAATGAGTTTTTTGTATTCTGAACGGACTTCTTCTAATGATTTATTGGTCATGCCCCAATATTGAGCATATGGTTTTGTCACCCAATTATGAATGACTTCTATGTCTTTGTCAAGATCCAAGCGATGTAAACGGATCTTGCCAAAATCTTTAATCGTTCTTGAAAACACAAGGTTTGATAAGGTTCTTTTTTCGTTCATATTAATATATATCAAGAAACTACTTCTACACTATCCTTTTTGAATGCTGCAATAGGATTTTTTAATTTCCCGGCAAATTGCAGTAGCGCAACCGGATCATCTAAATCAATCATTTGTTTATGATTATTGAGTTGTAGACGATTCAAACACGATAAATGAAAATCAGGAGCAAATAAATCATATTGCTTAAATTTTGATTCTTTTTCTGGGTATCGACCTTGATATTCCTGAATATTTTCGGCCACTACTTTCCAAAAAACTTCCTCTTTGACATTAGCATGCGCAACCAAAATATGCGCCATAAACCTAAAGAAACCATCAAAAACGTCTGTAAATATTGAAAGTAATTTAACATCTTCGGGAACTGGTGCATACATACGTTTCAGATGATCAGGTAATTCAAATTCTGGATTCAAAATACAAGCTTCTTCAGTAATATCTTTCATAAAAATGTTTACCGGAATATGATCTTCTAATACCATAATAATATTCTCTCCATGAGGCATAAAGACCAAATCAAAATGGTAAAAACAATGTAACAGCGGACTCAGGTAGGCTTTTAAATATTTTTGAAGCCAATGCTCAATAGATATCCCTGATTTCTCAATTATTTTAGGCAGTAAAGCTTCTCCATTCTGGTCTATATGTAGAAATGCCGCCATAGTCATCGCCTGCTGTTTTTCTGATATGTTTGCCATTGGACTCTCTCGCCAAAGAGAAGCAAGCATTTTATTATAGTCATTATGTGATCCGAACTCCTCAAAATATGGATTTACATAACTCACTGAGGCGATCTCTCCTAACATTCTAAATCCTGTTTCTTGTATATACGAATCTGTATATAGTATTTCTTCTAACCAAACTGCCATTTTGGGTGCAGTCCCCAAATAATATAGCGGAAGCCCCCTCATAAATCCCATATTAAGAATTGACAATGCCGTTTTTGTATAAAACTTTTTGGGGTTTGTGCTATTAAATAATGTACGTATCGATTGTTGAGCGAGGTATTGATCTGGGCCATAACCCAAACAAATTAAGTTTCCGGTAGCAATTTCTGGTGAAAAAAGATTTGCCAATTTATTAAACCATTGCCAAGGATGCATAGGTATAAAGAAGTAATCCTCTGGATCCAAACCTTTATTTTTGATGATCGCATTAAAAGATGATCGTGTTTTGAGATCTAACTCTTGTTCTATCAAAATATCATATGGCAGTGCATCTGTAGCGGCATATACCGCTCTACTTTTATGACCTGCTAACCATAGTAATGAGAAAGAGTTTCCTGCCTCTGGTGCATACGATCTATAATCACTACTATCAAAACCAATGCGCCCATTATTAGCGACAAACCCCGGATGACCTTCGGTCATGGATTGTTCTATAGTCTGAAAATCTGCTGTTACTAGCTCTTTTGCCGTTGGATTTCCTTTTAAAAATTTAAAAGCACTACCATATAGTGTACTAATAATTTCTTCTAAATATACTGGCATCTGATCATTCTTGATCCCTAATTGTTTCCTGAATTCTTTAATAAAAAGAACTGCATCTAAAACTACATGCTCATTATTGTCATACTTCTTTATTGAATCATGATCAATCCATAAATGTTGAAGAGAAAGTGGTTTTGCAATAAATTGATAGTGTATTTCTGTTTGATCTGTTTTTAATATATAACTATTCCAACCATCTTCTAGGTGTTCTAAAACAGTGGGTGTAATTAGAAGTTCGTGGGTAAATTCGCATATGGCTTTTGCTATTAATCCTGTATTTGCTTTTACCCATACTTCGGGTTGTAAATGAGCGATTGATTGTTGTGGTGAAACGGCATTGTCTAAAGTATTCATTGCACTTCGTTTGTTAAATTGTGAAATTGAGGTAAGTTGTTTGTATCGTTCTCTATCAAGAAAAGCTAACTGAGCAGTTTTATTTGGTAATTCTATTACTTTATCCTGTTGAAACCCTATTCGCTGACATAATGCAAACATTTTTTTATTGCGTATATCGGGCTCTACTAAAATTCTCTTTATAGTTGTATCCTCGAACACAAAATCCATTATCGCAGTAAATAGATACCAGGTAAAATTCGGAATCCTAACCTCTGGAGGTGCAACTATTATATGAATCCCGCAATCTCCTTTTAAGCCTTGATATAAAGAGCTAATTATGTCCTGTTGCGGGTCATATCGTTCGAGTACGAAAACAGGTTTTCCTTCGAATACTCCTACAAAAACATCATAATGATCGGGCTCCATGAGCATAGCATATTCTTTTCGTACTTCTTGTATACTTGCCCCTTGCATTCCCCAAAAGACTGCATAATCCTGATTTACCCATTGGTGTAATAACTCACTATCAGAAGTAATTCGAAAAAGTCGTATTTCTATAGTTCCAAAATCTTTAAAAGATTTTGTATAAACATTATTATCTATGGATTGTATATTATTATTAGTACGCTTCATTTAAAATATTCTTAGGTTTTTGCTAACGATCCTGAGGTTGTATTTATAGCTATTTTGAAGATCAAATAGTACAGGAGTATTGTAAGTACAAATCCTGCAAAAGCAATCATAAATGGAATTTGCAATCCATAATTATCAACAAAAAGACCCACAGAAAAAGAAGACAGTAATACTCCCAAGTTCTGAAAAAAATGAACTTTACTATAATCGACTGCGTATGACTCAGGAGTACTTAACTCAAATACTAAAACATCAAATTTTACAACTCCCTGAAAGATTGCCCATCCGTACACAATTCTTCCGATAATTATTGTTGACTCAGTTCCTACTCCTTGTATAAGCAATCCAATACTGCCCAAAAACAATATAGATATGATTCCTTGATAGGTATTTGTGGTCGTTTTCCTTTTGGTGTTTATCCATAAAGCGAATAATGCTACAAATCCAGGTATTGCATATATGGCTCCAGAAACAATCCTAGAATCATAATCCGAAACATACTCCCAATACCTGGAGAAAAAAGGGCGTATTAAAAAATCACTGAAATATAGGATCATTGTTATCAACCCTATTTTGAGAATAAATCCTTTCGGAATTATCCTTGTATCTGTTTGAACCGATGATTCTGTTTCTATGGCAATAGGAGTGGTATTGTAGGCATCACTTTTGATTAAAAACAAGCTCATACCCATCTGTATAAAATCACCTATCGCCATTATCAAAAAGATATAGCTTGCATCAATCATATCTACCGTAAAACCTCCGATAACGGCTCCCAAAATCCCACCTAAATGAACTACCACAGACAATAGCCCTATCGTATTGGGGTGTTCTTTTTTGGTAATAATTTTTAGAATATATGGGTAAACTAAAAGATAACTCCCTTTAAACAAAACCATTACCAATGAAATAATCCAAAAATTAATATACGAGTTCGTTGCATAACAGAACAAGGCCAATATCCCGGCAATGCATTGTGTATATACAAGGATATTAAGCTCTGCTACTTTTTTGGAAACATAGGCCCAAAACGGAAATGAAATCATTACCATAAAACAAATAGCCGCAAAATAATAGCCCACCCAAGCCGGATCGGTAACACCAAAACGGGATTCAAAAAACTGTGGATAAAAGGGATGTAATAAATAATCACTTACCACTGCCACTAGTGTCATTATTATTAGAAAATTCTTCATACGGTTTGAGTTGGCTCTTGCACTTTAATTTCCTCTTCTTCGGTCACCTCAAATTGTTGAAAAGCAATTCTTTTTTCTATAGGGTAATAATCTGTCCCAGTTAATTCTTTGATAATATAAGAGTTTCTGTAGCAAGCCATTCCTAGATCAGGAGTAACAAAACCATGAGTATGTAGCTCTGCATTTTGCACAAAAATATCTGTCCCCTTATGATCAATAGCATAGTTACGATGCACGCTGTACCTTCCCTTTTCATCCCAGCAAATCTGATCTTCTATTCCATCAATAAACTTAGGTTGTTGGTATTCATACCCTGTGGCTAATACAAGTCCTTCTGTTTGATGTTGATAGTATTTATCTTGCTCATGCTGATGTATCTCGAGATAGAATTTCTCTAAAGAATTGTCATACGTTGCTTTTTTTAATTCTGAATTTGTTCTAAGATTGATCTTAACTCTATTAGTCCTTTGTTTGGTATAGATTAGATCATAAATATTGGCGATCAAATCCTGATTAATCCCTTTGTACAAGTGTTTCTGATTTTTGATTAAATCATCTCTTTTATTCGAAGGCAGGTCATAGAAATAATCTACATACTCTGGGGAGGTCATTTCTAAAGTAAGCTTCGAATATTCTAAAGGAAAAAACCTTGAAGATCGAGTGATCCAATTCAATTCGTAGCCCTTTGTATCAATTTCTTGCAGAAGATCATAGAATATTTCTGCCGCACTCTGCCCGCTTCCTAAAACTGTGATTGTTTTTTTTGATTGTAGTTTTTCTTTATGAGATAGATAAGTCGAAGAATGAATCGCTTTCCCTTTTAGATCTGTACAACACTTTGGTACAAATGGCTGAGTACCGGTTCCTAAAACTAGTTTCCGCGTTTTATAGATTTTTTGTTCGTTGGTTGCCGTACAATTAGAAAAAACTGTGTAATACTTTTCTTCTTGATTGTATAAAATTTGATTCACTTCTGTCTGAAAATGAATATTCGATAATTTCTGTATGGCCCATTGACAATATTGATTATACTCATTTCTTAATACCAGAAAGTTTTCTCTAATGTAAAATGAATAGATCCGTCCTTGTTCCTTTATATAATTGAGAAAACTAAATGGATTGGTTGGATCTGCCAAGGTTACCAAATCTGCCATAAAAGGGATTTGTAGTGTTGTATCCTGAAGCATCATACCGGGATGCCACTCAAATGTATCTTTTTTATCAAGAAAAACCCCATCTAATTCGGCAATAGATTCTGTTAAACATGCCAATCCCAAGTTCATCGGTCCAACACCAATAGCAACAAAGTCGATGATATCTTCTTTATTTATTTTGGAATTTATTTTATCATTTATTTTACTATTCATCTTAATTATGGGTTTTGTAATTTCTACCTGTATCTTTAATCATATTAATGATATTCAATAAATCATCAATAGTACTTTTGGGATTAAGTAATGTAAATTTCAAATACACTTTTGCGTCAATTTTGGTACTTGCTACAGATGCCTGACCCGATTTAAAAAGTGTGTTTTTTATGTAAAGGTTAATGGTATCATGAATCGCATCACAATCTATTCCTATAGCTCTATACCTAAATACCAATGTGCTCAATTCTGGTTTATGAGCAATTTCAAAACAAGGATCATCTTTGATATTATAATAGAGATCTAAAGCGAGGTAATGTACTTTTTCTAAAAAAGAACCAATTGTCTTAGCTCCTGTCATTTTTAAGGTAAACCAAAGTTTCAGTGCATCAAATCGTCTAGTTGTTTGTATGGATTTTTCGATCAAATTAGGACATGTAGCATCACGATGTTCTAAAGGATTTAGATAATCTGCATAATGAGACACATACTTAAAATGTCGGGTATCACGTACCAAAAAAGCACTAGAACAAACAGGTTGAAACATCGTTTTATGAAAATCAATTGTCACAGAATCTGCATATTTCACACCTCTTAACAGGTGTTGATGGGTCTCTGTTAATATGTAACCCCCACCATAAGCTCCATCTACATGAAACCAAATATCATACTCTTTGGCTATTTTAGAAATAGTCTCTAACGGGTCAAAACTGCCAAAATCTGTAGTTCCTGCTGTGCCGATCACCCCAATAGGGATATTACCTAGTTGTTTCTCTCTTTCTATAGCTTGTACCAGTGCTTCAGGTTTCATTTTCATTTTATCATCTGTAGGTACTGAAATCACAGAAGAATATCCCATCCCCATTAATGCAGCATTTTTCTTAATACTAAAATGTGCTTTTTCAGAACAGAAAAAACGAAACTTTGACACTACATCAGACCAGCCATTTTCCTTTAGATTCAATCCAAAGTGTTTAAAAGCATACTCATCTCTAGCCAGAAGTAATGCCATAAAATTAGACTGGGTTCCGCCACTGGTAAATACACCGTCCGAAGTGTCAGGCAATCTCATCTTATTACAAACCCATTGGATCATTTCTTGCTCAATTAAGGTTGCAGAAGTACTTTGATCCCAAGTTTCGATTGCCGTATTTACCGATGATGCAACTAGGTCTCCTACGATAGCTGGTAGTAAGACGGGGCAATTAAGATGCGCCACATAGGTAGGGTGATGAAATGCTATGGTATGATCTAGATACAAATCTTTGATCTCTTGTAAAGCTTCGTCAATAGTCAAATTAACGCTATCATTAGCATTGATTAAATGATTTTTTGAAGCAAAATCACTTATAAAATCTCCACTATAAAACTGGTCTCTATCCAAAAATAGCTTTACTTGATGTACTGCTTTTTGAATGTATTCTTCGTAGGTATATTTTGATTGTGAATTAAAGAATTGTTCTTTTTCATCATCAATAACTAAGTTGGTTTGTGCGTCGAGGAACATATTATTTTTATTTAATCTAAATAAGTTTGAATGCAAATTTAGAATCAAGTCAAAATAAATTCATGACGTATTTAGGATAAAAAAAGACGTAGAAACAGAAATAAAGAAGAATTTCTAAATCGTATTACCCATACATTACCAAGTATTTTATGAATCAATATGTTATACCAATTTACCTCTACAATGCCCCATGCTGTCTTGTAGGTAACTTTACAAAATCAAATTAGAATAACCGGTATTATTCCCAGGTTTTGGATATCATTTTACCTAATTGTCCTGCAAATTCAATGGCTGTTTTATCATAATTAGAAAGGATACAAATTATATATTCTTGCTTTGGGAATAGAAAAAGTCCAGAGCTAGTGCCTTCTCCCTGTTCTGCAAATCCAAAATATGAAAGCGCCTTATATTCGCCTTTCTCCCTGACAAAAAAGCCATACCCATATCCTTGTTGTACATCTGTATATCTATTAGATGGGATTTGTATTGTCGAGAGTTTTTGTGTTGAGGATCTGGATATTAATTTATGTTCAAACAGTGCTGTTCCAAACTTATGTAAGTCCTGAACCGTCGAAAATATGCCACCAGAAGGCCCTTTATATAGAATAGTCGTATAAAAATTATTCTTCCACTCATCAAATTCATCTCTATAATAGCCAATTGCTAGATTCTCAATAGGCATATTCATATCATAGAAATTTGTATCCTGCATATCTAATGGTTCAAAAATATGCTCTAATATATATTCAAAATGCTTTTTTCCGGATACTTTTTCTAATAGCACCGCAAGTAATATCACTCCTACATTACTGTATTGAGTACTTGATCCGGGTTCAAAATTAAGGGTGTCAGTTTTTACGAAAGGAATATAATCTTCGAGATTGAAAAAAAGTTCTCTCGATCTATCTTTATAATCGCTATTAACAAGAAATCCTAACCCACTAGAGTGACTTAGTAAATGATGAATCGTTATTTTATCACTAATCGTTCTCGGAAGCCAATCCTCAGTAATATATTTACTGATTTTATCTTCAAATGTAATTAACTTTTGTTCGTACAATTGCATCATAGAAATGGTAATAAACATTTCACTAAGAGAGCCTATATTAAATCTTGTATCGATTTCATTTTTTATATGAAATCTTTTAGAAGCCTCTCCACAGGACCTTTCTAAAACAATCGAATCTTTTTTTGTAATCAAAATTGTTCCCGAAAAATCACCTTGTACCCCGCATTCAGCATCTAAAATATCAGAAGCTCTATCTACCAATTTTTGCTCCAAATTATGTTTTGTGATCTGAGCAGGACATTGTATAAAAAATATGAATAATAAAAAAGATAACTTTAGCGACGTATAATTCATTGTTTTGTGTGTGTTTTTAAAATAATCTACTGATAACAAATAATTTAATCACAGTGATGAACACGAAATTTCAATTTTCGGGTAAGAGTCCATTGATCTTCTTTTTTGAAATATACATCCATTCCTTTAAAATTATCGGTAACATAACCGATCAATTCAGGAGCGTTATTCTGGCTAAAAATAGGGCTGAATTTATACTCAAAACTTGTGGTGCCAAATTCATTATTATAGTGGTCAAATGTTTGTAGTTCTTCAAAAGTTGCATTGGTATGATCCCATAAGATTGCAATGTTAGCATAAAAATCCCCAAACTTTCCATAACTACAGGGATCCCCAAATATAAGATTAACATACGTATATTTATGATCATTACGTTCATAGGTAGTTAACACATGTACCCAACCTTTTTTACGTTGTTCTTCAAAAATATAAGCCTCCTGCTTTTCAGCAAGAGCTAGATTTTTTTTGAATATATCCGTTTCATAAACCTTGCTTAACACACTTTTTTCTGGATTTGTTATACTAAACTCGTAATTTTCCTTGATAGCATCCGGATGAGCAATACGTGCCTCAAAATCTTCATCAATATCCAGAACGGCTACAAGTAATGTCTCATCGGATCTTTCTATTAAATCCCAGGTCTTTTCTTGTTCCTCTTTAAAAGATTCATTCTCGCTATTATACCTGTCATATTCGCTCCAATGCAAGTAGGGAATGGCGATTATGTTAACATCAATAATCTTTGCTATTTGGGATTTCCCCTGACTGTTATATGTGACTACCTCTGTATTAAGCACACTTTTTATGTTCTCAGGCATATTCTCCTGTTGATAGGTTGCTCTAGCCATAAACTCTCCATAACCCGCTTTTTGATAGCCGATGATATAACCAATATCAGTTGCGTCTGCCTCTATATCCAATAGCATATATCGATTTTCGTACACCAAAAAATGATTATTGATAATACCTGATAAGGCAGTTCCAGAAAACTTGATATAATTATTAATCTTATTTACCTTTAATGCCTCAGCTTGTTTTTGCGCACTTTCTTTCGTTGCGTGTAATACACAATTAATAAACCACCCATTATTAAGGCCTGTATAATCAGAGGAATTTAAAATTTCAGTCTCAAAATCGTAGTTCTCTTTGATTCTTAATGCTTCGGCATAAGTTTTACTTCCAGAAAGAACGACTAACCAAGAATCTGTTCGTTCTTTTTTGACTTTTTTTGTACGGGTTGTGACAATATCACTATGCGTTGTCATCGTATCTGATATGCTATCAATCAAAGTGTTTTGTAACTCTTTTTTTATTTCTGATTTCTTTTCTGTTTGGCATGACATCAGAAATAATGCTACAATTATAATTAGACACCCTATACTTTTCATCATTCATTTATTTTTATAAGTGATCTCAAATCCATCAGTATTATTAGCAAATATTCTAGCTCTTTTCTACTCTTTGAGATAAAATAAACTCGTTTTACACAATAGAAAAATATGTTATAGCGTGCACTAGGGAAATACATTTTCAATAATTTTAACCCTAAATAAACAACAAAGAAAATTATATTATTCCCCCTATAATATTGATTTCAAAAATATTATATAACAAGTAAACATACCTCCCTGAAAACAGTGAACTTGCTTCAGTAAGGTTGTGCCAAGTACATGTAATATTATATGTCCTAGGGTAACTAACTATTTTGAAGCTTTATACTTTATGTGATAAAAAATTTATGACGGATGCAAAAATGGATATCATACTACAAAACTTCATATAACGTGGTTACTATGATTCCTTTATTATCGTCTAAAACAACAGATGCTAATTGTTCTTGTTTTTTTATCCGAAAATTAAACGGAGGTGCCAATATATCGAGACCACTCCTTTTTTTTAATCGAATCCCTTGTCCTGAGATAATATCCTTATTTGCAATAAAATCTCCCTCGGGTACATGCTCGGTTAGAATAACATAATTAAAGACCGATAACTTCTCTATTACTTTCTGAACTTCTGTATTTGACAAATGTTGTAACACTTGTCGTAATAATGCACAATCTCCTGACGGAAAATCATCTACTGCAATATCTAAACAATGAAATTCTAAATTTTCTTCTTTAAATTTTTCTTTATTACGATCAATAAGATCTTCGACGATATCAACAGCAATATATTTTTCGGTATACCGTACTAATTCTTTTCCTATATTAAAATCGCCACAACCTAAATCACATACAGTAATAGGAGTACGAAACGAAGTTAAAAAGGATCGGACAACATCAGTGTATAGCTTAACTATAGTAGGATCATGAGATCCTATGCCCGAATAAAAATCAACATCATTTCCTCCCCAAAGCTTCCTTTCATAAATTTGCTCCATCACTGCTTTGGTAGGCCAGGGTTTTTTATTTTTTTTAGAGGTACTTTCTTTCTTCATAATCGGTATATATGATGTATACTTTTTAGGGTAAACCTAACTTTTTTTTACTAAAACCAACCATCTATTACTTCTATTTGACCACCTGTTACTTTGTATACACAAACAATGCGTATCTCTTGATAACTTAGACCATAAGATTAAAAAAAATAATTAAGAATTAATTTAAAAAAAATAGAAATTATGGCAGGATATGGAGACGATTTTTATACACCTGAGAATATTGTTGGATATACAGGTACCTTAGGAGATCCAGAAAACAGACCCACCGTTTACTTTCGAAAAACAGAGAACGGATTTACCACTTTCGGACATATCACACAGGATTATCATAAGAAAGATAATGTGGGAAGAGAATTAATACGTAAAAGAAAAGAGTATAAACAAGGAAATGAATGGGCTTACGAAGAAACCAAGGATAATTGGATAACGTTGGATAACATTAAGGACACTCTTGTATCTCAAAAAGAAAAAGATGGGGAGCTAATAACAATTGATAAAAGTGGTAAGGAAAGAGTCTTTAAGAATATTCATGTAGAAATATTTAATGGTATGATACAACATCCCAGTCGTAATCAATTTTTTCCGGCTAATGAGGGCAATATAGATGAATTAATGGCCTCCCTTAAAGATGAAAAATTGGAACACTTAAAAACTAGGACAACAGAGAAGGATATAGAAATGGAGACAAAGTTTCGAACATGGGATCTACAAAGTGAATCTCTGGATACAGATGTTGATAACATACTCGGGGCAAGTAAAAATGAGCTAAATATCGAACCATCTACAAACCCTGTAATGGTTGAGGAAACCATTGAATCTCGAAAAACGAAGAAGCCAGATCACTTTAAAAAAAATAACACATCGCAGAAGAAAATATTAAATAAAAAAACTGGTCTCCCGAAAATCGAAGTAGCTAGCAAAAAATTCGCGGAGAAACAAAATAATAACCCTAAAAAACAACCAACAACTGGTCTCCCGAAAATCGAAGTAGCTAGCAAAAAATTCAAGGAGAAACAAAATAACAACCCTAAAAACCAACCAACAACTGGTCTCCCGAAAATCGAAGTAGCTAGCAAAAAATTCAAGGAGAAACAACGTGATAATAAGGAAAATAACACTTTGGATACCTCTAAATTAAGGAATTTAGCAAAAAAACCACCTCAACCAAAAATAGATCGTAGACCTAGTAATGTTGACAATGAAAGAAATGCAAACAAAAAAAAGGGGGCAAAAAATGGAATGGGATGGTAAAATTCCGTAGATATAGTTTATCGTACAAAGACCATTTTAACGGTTTATGTTACCCTATTTTGAGGAATCGTATCATAAAATGTTAAGATTTCTACCCAGACTCTTCTTTCAAAACCTTCAAATAACAACCTATTGCCTCCTTGCAATTTTGAAGTATTTGCAACGGAAATAAAATTAGTTATAAAGTTTTTGACAGAAGAGGTATCATGGTTTTCTATTACTCCTTTTAGTAATCGGTGTCTATCGCCTTCTGCAGAATATCTCCATAATAACACCCCCGAATATCCATTGGTAATTGTCTGATTCATAACCGATCTACAACTTGTTGCTTGTTTTGATTCGTCTAATTCTTCATTTCCCGAATATTTATGACCTATCTCACCGATAATACAGTTTTTATAATAATGATCCTTATTTTCCCATTGTGGTAGTACCCCATGATGGGAATTTTTAGGCGTATTTGGATCATAATATCTATGATAATCAAAAAAATCAATAGCGTTTATAAAATCATCATTTTTAATATCATTGAGCTCATGATGGCCCGAAAAACTTGCAGTACAAGAATAGGGGTACTTTTTATGTATACATCCCAAAATATCAGTCATTGCATGTAATACTGTTGACTTTTGATATCCAGCTTTTCGCCATGTCCAATCAAATTCATTCATCACATCAATCCCAAATACATACTCTTGATAAGGTAACAATGCTTCTAAAAAAGGGGTAAGAATATCATTTTTGAAATTATCTCTTAATTTAGAGGATGTTAACACTAATCGCATTAAAGGAGCGTACCACTGAGGAGGTTTATTTGTCGAAAGTAAGAGTGCCGCATCTAATAGTGTCCAGTATATCTGGATTTCATTTTCTGCCGCTTTGATCATAATCATTTGTACTCGACTAAAAAACTGTTTTTGATCCGTATAGTCAAGTCTATGATCTGCGTTTAATTGATCCGAGGATGTATCATATCCTTCGATATGGATTCCTTCAAATTTTTCGAAAAGCCAAATTCGTACAACATTAATTTTGTATAACGATAGATGATGAAAATATGCGCTGATCAATTCGTCGAACTCATCATCTGTAAGATTCGGAGCTCCTTTACTGTTAAAATAGCTACCTATATCCCAGCCATAAGCTCCCAAAAACCAACCAAAATTAACACCGACATAAAATGTATTTGAATCAAAGGGCATAACAGGGTTTTTCTTTGACTACAATTTAATGATTTTTAAGACGGGATTTATAAATCCCGTCTTATTTTAATCTGATTTCAAAAATCAGATTTCGGGTAGCTAAGATTATCTATTGTATGCATAAAACTATTACTATAGCAAATCTATTACACCCGAAGACTACTTCAAATACTGGCGTTTGTTTCTTATCAAATCCTATGTATAACTCCCTTAAAATATAAACTTCTAAGAGAGTACTATCAATGCTGGATTTCGCTTGCGAGAAACAATTTTAGTCTTGATACGTATCTTGGATACCTATCTTGGCTACTTATCTTCTCCTTACTAATTTTATAGTTTGATGGTCATTGCCTTGAATTATTTCTACCAAATAGACCCCTAATGGTAAATCTACGACAGATATAGATTCATCATTCATCACTTCAATATCTTTTAAAATTTTACCATTGAAATCATAAATAGCCACTTGCGCTTCGCTACTTAATCCTGCGACCCATACCCTGTCATTGACCGGATTAGGATATAAAATAAATTCATCACTCAGGTTTTCATCTACATCTAAAGAGGCATTTACTGTGATTTCAAATACCGTACTGCTCTCATTCTCATCAGAATCTGCGGCAATAAGTGTGACACTATGCGTACCTGCTCCTAATAAAGTTCCTGATATCGGATCTTGTGTAATAGTGACTACTCCTCCAGAATCGCAATTGTCACTGGTAACAACATCAAGAGTAAAGTCTGGGAGTACATATGTATCTTCATCTGTAAAACCTACTTCGATATCTTCTGGTAACGAAGTTATATCAAATACTGGAGCTATGGTATCCTCTACTATAACTGTTGCTATACACGTACTACTATTCCCGTAGTTATCTACTGCGGTTACTACTACTGTATTCTCTCCAATAGTACTACAGTCAAAATCCGCAACATCAATTGTCAAGGATGCAATCCCAGAAATATCGGTGGTTCCATTGTCTAATTGTGTAGCAGTAATACTTGCATTACCCGTTTCATCTAATTGCACAGTAATGTTTTGGCATGTTACAATGGGATCGGTGAGATCTACTACATTCACCGTTCTGATTACTTGGGTTGCAGAACTACCAGACACAGGATTAACTGCATCATAGGTAACGGTATAACTCCCTAATTGATCCGTATTTAGAGATGTTGCATCAATGGTTAACGTTGCACCGTAGGTAACCTCTGCGCCTAGTTCTGTATAAGAGCCTCCTTGCCCTACAGTTTGAGGATTGTCGCCCAGTAATGTAATTACAGGGTCAATACATCCGAGTCCTCCATCATTGATAATCCAATTATATGTAGCACCTGTTAAGGTATTCACTGCATCGACACTTAGACAATGTGCTATGTCTGCATTTAATGTTAAACCCGTAGGGATTTCAGTTTCTCCTCCTTCTAGTGTTGCCCAACCGATTAAGGTGTTGTCATAATTTTCTTGAGTCATTCCTGAGCCTGTAAAGAAATCGTTCATGTATCTAACTTTACTAATGTCCCATGCGGAAAGATCCTGATTGAAAGACGATGCGTTTTTGAATAAATCCGTTGCATCATAAACATGGCTAAAGTCCCAATTACTTAAATCTTGATTAAAACTAGTAGCTCCTTCTAACAAACTACTGATATAGTCTACTGAATTTCCTAGTGTCCAATTGCCAATAGGTTGATTAAATAAAGTCGCATTTTTGAACATGCTATCCATATCTACAACGATAGACATATTCCAGTTTGAGATATCTTGGTTGAATGCAGTTGCATTTTCAAAAGTGCTATAAGTAAAAGCAAGATTTGTAAAAGTCCAGGATCCTATATTTTCATTAAAAATAGTACAGTCTTTAAACATATTCTGGATATAACGAATAGTAGTCATATCCCAATTCCCTATTTGATCCTTTTCATCTTCAAGATTGGTACAGCCTTTAAACATACTATTTACACTAGTTATTTGAGATAAATCTGGTACGTCATCAGCATTCAATTTTAAGTTGACACAATTTAAAAACGCATTATCTAAGCCTAACCATTGTTGCGTTCCCCATTGTTCAATCGTTTGTAAAGGATCTTTTCCTACTTGGTCTACACCGCTGTCAAATACAATCGCTGGATATTCTCCTGTAATAGTTATCGTATAAGTACCTTCATTTGCATACGTATGATATACCTCATCCGTTAGGTTTGCATCTTGTGTTCCATCTCCCCAATCAATATGATATTTATAATCAAAACTTGTATCTACAGGTATTAGAACACCTTGTCCAGCTCCAACGGACCAAGTAGTAATAAACGCATCTTCTGTACAACCTCTTCCTGCATCATTAATCTCCCATTCATAAGGTTCACTTGTTAAGGTATTACGAGCATCTTCCGCTAAACAATAGGTAGCATCTGCATCTAAACGTAAACCTATCGGAATTTGAGTTTCACCATCTTCTAGAGTTGCCCAACCAATTAAAGTAGCATCATAGTTTTCTTGAGACATATTGGTGTCTGAAAACGTATTTCCTATATTAGTTGCTTTACTTAGATCCCAATTCGCTAAATTTTGGTTGAAACTTAAAGCACCTTCTAACATACTGAGCATATAATCGGCATTACTCATATCCCAACCACTTATATCTTGATTGAAAGCTACAGCATCTCTAAACATGTTTGACGTATTTTCCACTGCTGACATATTCCATGCACTAATATCTTGATTAAATGTTTCAGCTTCATCAAACATGCCTGATGTTGTTTTTACTGATAACATATTCCAATTAGAGATATCTTGATTAAACTGTAATGCTTCCTTAAATGCATGATTAGCATTTTCGAGTTGTGTGAATGTCCAATCACCAATATCTTCATTAAATACTGAACATCCGCTAAACATAAACGATATATTAGAAATATTCGATAGGTTCCAATTCCCTATTTGATCTTTTAAATCTTCAAGATTCTCCGAGCCGCTAAACATACTTGACAATGAAGTTACACTGGATAAATTTGGCACATCATCTGCATTTAATTTCAAATTAATACATTGATAAAAAGCAGCTTCTAACCCTAACCACTCTTGTGCCCCCCATTGCTCTATGGTTTGTAGCGCATGTCTTGTTCCTTCATCAACTTTATAATTAAATATAATGGCTGGAAATTCTCCTACAATTGAAACTGTATACGTTCCGGCATCAGTATATGTGTGTACAATTTCTCCTGTTTGATTATTTTCAATAGTTCCATCTCCCCAATCTATCCTATAATCATAGTTGAATTGAGTATCTACAGGAATGGTAATCGATTGACTAGCTTCAACTGCCCATGTAGTTATAAATGCTTCATCAACACAAAATCTTCCTCCGTCAGTAATTGTCCATTTATATGTATCACTTGTCAAGGTATCATGAGCTGCTTCAGCTAAACAATAGGTAGTATCTGCACTAAGTTCCATACCTAGTGGGATTTGGGTTTCACCAGCTTCTAGAGTAGCCCAACCGATTAAGGTGTTGTCATAATTTTCTTGTGACATGGCTGTTCCTACAAAGATTTCTTCGATATATCTAATATTACTAATATCCCAACTAGACAGATCTTGATTGAATCTAGTCGCTCCTAAGAACATATCTTCAATATCTTCTACATTACTAATATCCCAAGTACTTAAATCTTGATTAAAAGAAGTAGCATTTTTAAACATACTGATCATATACTCAACTGTTCCGATGGTCCAAGCACCGATGGGTTGATCAAATGCTTCAGCTCCTTCGAACATGGATTCGAAATCTTCTACGTTACTTACATCCCAATTAGAAACATCTTGATTGAACGTAGTTGCATATCGAAAGGTATAACTACAACCTTTTAAGTTATCAAAAGACCATCCACTAACATCTTCATTAAAAAGAGTACAATACGCAAACATATTATCAATACGTTCTACACCAGATACATCCCAATATTGCATCATATCTTTTAGATCTTCAAAATTGGTACACTTTCTAAACATATCTTCTAAAGAAGTTAACTGAGATAAATCTGGAACATCATCCGCATTGAGTTTTAGATTAGGACAATCTTCAAAACCACTTACCATAGAGACCCATTGCTGTGTACCCCATTGCTCAATGGTTTGCAATCTTGGTTTGGCCTGATTAGCATTATCAAAATAAGGTTGTGGAAAATCTCCGTAAATTTTTACTGTATAGGTTCCTGCAGCAGCATATTCGTGGTTTACTGTGCTTGTTAAATTTCTAGAAATCGTACCATCGCCCCAATCCACACTGAAATTATAAGCAACACTAGAGACAGTAGGTATCCTAATATATTCATTTGCTGCTGTAGTTTGCCAAGTGGTAATAAAAAAATCTGTAGATGCACAAGTGGTGCCTCCATCAGTGATAATCCATTCATAAAGTGTGCTTACAAGTTTACTTTTAGCTTCTATGCCTAAACAAAAGGTGCTTGACCCTGCATTAAAGTTAATACCTGAAGGTATATCATCGATTCCATCATTAAATATACCGCTAGAATCTGTAGCCCAACCTATTAAGGTAGCATCATAATTTGTGGTAGAAAGAGAACTCTGTAAAAACATGTTACTCATATTTGAAACCTTGCTTATATCCCAACTCCCTAGATTTTGATCAAATTGACTATTTTGTGTAAACATGGCTCCCATATTAATGGTTCCACTTACACGTTCTCCAATATTCCAACTAGAAATATCCTGATTAAATGAGCTTTGGTAAAACGTCCCTACAAAATTGATAACACTTCCTACATCCCAAGTACTTAGATTCCCGTTAAAAGAATCAGTTGCGGTAAAGGCAAAATTCATACTGGTCACATTCGACACATCCCAATTTGAAAAATCTTCATCTCTAAAGGCGCGACATACTCTAAAAATATTATTTATGTTCGTTACATTGGAAAGATCCGGAGCATCCGTAGCTGTTATTCTTAGGTTGTTACAATCTCTAAAGGCACTTTCCATGCTGGTCCAGGCAATATTTCCCCATTGCTCGACGGTTAGAATTTTATCAGCATCTGCATTGTTGTTAAAATAAATCCTAGGGAAATCCCCCGTTATTTTCACAGTATGTGTTCCTGCCTCTGCATATTCATGCGGAGCATTTCCGGTAAATCCATTTTCAATAATACTATCTCCCCAGTCTACCGAATAGTTATATCCAGATCCGGTTGTCGGGATAGTAATAGTTTCATTAGCTGTTGTAGTTCGCCAAGTAATAATAAATTCATTTTGGGCAATTAGGATATTAAAAAAACTAACAATAAAAAGTAGGGTAATGTAAAAGTGTTTCATACGGGGCTTTTAAAATT
The DNA here is from genome assembly GCF_000520955.1 of Aquimarina pacifica. GTDB lineage: Bacteria > Bacteroidota > Bacteroidia > Flavobacteriales > Flavobacteriaceae > Aquimarina > Aquimarina pacifica. The sequence continues at coordinate 67,320 of NZ_JACC01000006.1, forward strand.
CTTGTAGGTTTGGGGTAACAATATATTCTGAGTAGAATAATCAAAAGAGTATTTAGACTAATCTATTCTTGCTGCAAAATTAGGATAATACCCAGATCAACAAAAGACTAGGGGGGTTGCAAAAGGGTTGCAACCTACTAATTACGGGATATAAACCCGTTTAATTCACATATCCTTTTTTGCATTGAAAACTTATTTTAAAAGTTAAAGCTAAAGACAGAAGTTGTGTTTTACGGATCCTTTTGGGTTATTTTACCGCATTCATAATAAACTCGATAATGTCATCTTTTGAACTCACACCTATTTTTTTTCGAATACGAGAACGGGAAGATTTAATGGCAGAAACTGTCGTGCTTTGCAGCTTACTAATCTCTGTAGAATTGAGCCCTAAGGTCATCAAACATAGAAGTTCTTTTTCTTTATCATTGAGCATAGAAAATTGAGTGTCCAAAATCACTTTAAAATCTAGACGTACTTTATTGAGATAGGATTGTAAATCAGTAGTCGTTCTTTTGGTTGCTTTTTCTGAAAGTAAAGATGCAGATAGCGAATGTAATGCCTGTTTCCGTTCTTGCTCATTTTCTAACCGTATAATTTCTTTAATTTCTCCCAAAGTCTTACTGATTATTTCCTGACGAATAGAACTATCTACCACAACTTTTTGTAATTCTTTTTCTCGGGTTACTAAGGCTAGTTCTGCTTTAACTTTCTCTAGTTGTTCTTGTTTTAATTTATTTTTAGCCAAAGCTATACGATGCTTTGCATTTTTTCTGGTAAGCCAAAAAATAACACCTCCCAAAATTAATGCTGTTGCAAACAAGATAAAATATAACCGTTTCTTTCCTGTTTCACTTTCGAGTATTAATTCGGCAGCTTGCTTTTCTTTATCAAACGTATAGTTCAATTCTAGAGCTGTGATTCGCTTTGCTTTTTCGATATCATTAATAGAATCATTATACATTTTATAGATCTTGTAATCCTGTAATGCTTGCTCATACTCTTTTCTGGTTTCATTCAAGTTACTTTTACTATAATACTGCTTAAGCAATAACCCTTTATTTTTTTGTTCTTTGGCAATAGTAATTGCACTATCTAGGTATGGGACGGCCTTATCATATTCCTTTAGTGCATTGTATAGGACCGCTACATTTAGATAACTAACACTTAGTTCACTTTGATCTCGTATATCTTTAGAAATTATTATATTTTCCTTATAAATCCCAATAGCCTTATCAAATTCTTTATTGCTGTAATGAATTGCGGCCAAACTCCCATTTGCTTTAGCGATCCTTGTTTTAGAACAAGGCAATGCTTTTACTTTTAAAATATGAATCAAAGAAGAATCATTTTGTTTATTAGTATAGTACGTCACTGCTAACATATGGTGCGATACCGCCAAACTTTCTACATCGGTCATTTTTTCTTTAATCGCAATAGCTTTCTTAAAATACTGTTTTGATTTTTTATAATCTTGTTGTCGTCTGTAGAACATTCCCAGATTATGAAACCCCAGTCCTATCGTAGTAGAATCGTTCATGGTTTCACTTATATCCAACGCTTTTAAATACGTAGTTAGGGCTTTTTCGGCATTGCCTTGTTTATTTTCAATGATACCAAGGTAATTGAGTGCTTTTGCTTTATTTTTTTGATAGTATGGTGCAGCCCCCTGTATTTCTTCAATTTGTTTTAAAATATCATTGACAATAATTCTAGACGTGTCTAAATCAAACCGATGTATCTGTTTGACCAGTTCAATTTTGTAACCCATCCGTGCTGAATCGCTGGTTGCTCTTTCGATTTTATATTTTAATGAAGTTGCAATACTATCGTGATACTGAGAATAGCTGCTTAAACTCAATAGAATAACAAACAAATTTACATAGGTAGCCCTCAAAACAAACAAATTTTAATCTTTTACGAACACTTTTCGCCTTCTAGTCAAAAATACAAGATAATATCTTTGTTATTGAAATGATCTTCTTTTGCTATCTTTTTGAGATTACTTTATAAGAAAAACTCATATATCACAATGCTACTTTCTTCGGTACACCTTACTCCCAACAGAAAGATGGTTTTCTTATACCTTATAGATTATAAAGTGAGATATCCCCATTTTGAAAGATTTTGCTTAGATTAAATTAAAAAAATAGTAGCGCCAAAATTACCATGTGTTTTTAAAAGAAAATTATAGTAGAAAAAGACCCTATAAAATGATCCCCTTTTTAAGTTAAAAACCCTAAAAGTACCATGATAAAAGATGTTCAATTCTATAAGAAATCTTTTAAAATACCTTTTAGAACCAACGTATCATTCTCAGTATTCCGAATCATTTTTTTTGCATCATTGCGCTCAAACAAAGCATAGTCAACCTCAATTAGACGCAGTTTTTTATTACTAATAGCTTTCTTTTTAAGCGAATTATAATATTTTATTTGTTCCTTACGTGCTTGTTCTTTCTCATCAACCTCACCAGTTTCAACTTTATTTTTTTCGAAAAACGCTAGTACCAATTTCAAATCTTCGTAATATGCATCTAACGGAAGTTTTGTTCTTCCTTTTCCTCTTTTATGTAAGTTCCCTACCAAGGTATCAAACGTATGTTTTCTTGATGCTTTTTGTTTTAGCAATGAATCGCATAAGCTTACTAGATAATATTCATCACTGTTTTGAACCGCAAGTAGTTTTTGTTCTTTTTTGGTAAGAGGACTTATTGACTCTTTTGGCATGTATTTTTTTCCGGGTCTTACCAAATACCAATAGACTGTGTCTAGTCTTCTTTCTGCATGTACTGTAGGTATTTTTGAAAGATTCGATTCTAGATCCAATTTTCGCAATACTTTACGTATTGGCAATCCTTTTTTTTCATCCTTATTAAAAACTCCTGCCTCAATTAGTTTAGGCATTATTACCTTTACGGGAACCCAATCCACAGAAGTATTTGCGTCAAAAAAATGAGTTATCACTTCATTTATCTTTACTATAGTATCTTCACTCATAACATTTAATCTTACTAATTACTTCTGGAATATTATATAAAAAAAAGCCTCACATATCTGTGATGCTTTATCTACTAACTCCTGATTTCCAGAGTTCAAAATTTTTGTAGCAAATCTATAGGAAATAAGTGACTTATTTGAAATACGAAAGGTTTTTTTAAGACTACCTCTATTTTTATGTTATGATACCTTTTTAAATAGATTTATTTGTTTTTTTTTAGAGAGATATCTTCGTAAAATACCTCCTTTAATATGGTTAACATCATATTCTATTACAAAAGCATCTGAATCAATCTGATCAATAATTTTATTTATTTTTCCAATTTCGATACGATTTATAATCGTATGAATTACTTCAAAATCTTGCCTCTTTCCTTGATTACCATATCCATGAACTCCATTGAACACCGTCATCCCTGATCCCAATTTAGTGGTAATTCCTTCCTTAATCTGGTCGTATTTCTTAGATACAATCATAACTCCAATAAAATTTTCGAATCCTTCTATAGTAAGGTCTGTTATTTTTGCCGTTACCAAAAATGCCAGAATAGAATACATTGCCTTTTCTTTTGAGGCAATGATTGCAGTGATAGCAAAGAGCACAAAATTAAAAAGCAGTGTCACTTTTCCAATGCTAATACCAAAATGCCTATTGAGAAATATTCCTAAAATTTCTGATCCGTCTAAGACCGCGCCATTTTTTATAGTAATACCTATCCCTAAACCCAGAAAAAGTCCACCAAAAATTGAAGTCAATAATTTGTCACTGGTAACAACTTCAAAATTTTCAAAATGAATAAAGACTGCCAAACTAACGATACCCAACAAGGACTTAAAAACCATGTGCGTAGACATGGTAAAATAAGCTAAAATCAAAAATGGAATACTAAGAACTATTAATACCAGAGATATGTTAATATCAAACTGACTATTGAGTAAAATTGCAATCCCTGTAACCCCTCCATCTAAAAACCCATTAGGTAAAAGAAAAGCTTTCAGTCCTACACTTGCTAATAGAATTCCCAAAGCAATTTGAACACATTCATAAACATTATTAATCAACTGACTTCTTGGACTTTTATGTTGAGTTTTAGTCATTCTAATTTTTTATTTAAAATACAGTTATATAATCCGAAATAGCCTCTGATTGCTGTGAATCCATGTGTATGATAGGAATAGAATACAATATGGGCATATTCGAAGGATACATTTTTCTAAGACGCTCATTAAGGTTATTAAATTGTAGTGACCTTATGATTCCAGAAATTAAAGTGCTATTCAATCTATTTGTTTGTTTTTTTGTGCCAATTTTGGCCAGCACACAATTTTCTAACATCATAACTGTCAAAAGATACTTTCCTCTTAATAGGAATTCGGTGATTTCGGCGGCCTGTGATTTACTTTTAGGAATGATATATATTTTTACCATAACTTTTGATTTAAGATTTAAAATAGGAAACCTCTGATTTACTTTTTTTCAAAATAGAGGAAAGTTCTTCTAATGGTATTTCTAGAAAATAATTCCCCGAATATGTAGGGCATACTGTACAATCATCAAAATAGAATTTTATGTACTCAGAATTGATAACAAAATTGTTCTTAGACACTTCAAACTTGTCTTTAGTAAACTCCCAGCAATCCTTAAAAGAATCTTGCCCACCAATACGAGCCTGCAATTCTTGATTTAGTTTAAATAATAAGAAGGTATCACTATTGCTTTCAAATATATCTTGATATGTCACAAAGGTTCCTGTTTTTAGATTATAATTTAGGCCTCTGAACATAAAAGAGTTATGATGCTCTTCATCATAATAGTTTGTTTTGTATAGGAGAATGCTTAGAAATTGATTGTTCTTAGTATAAATTTTATAGTCAATATTCCTTCGCTTTCTTTCTGCATTCTTAAATAGGGGATCACAGGATAGATCCTTATTATGCAATACCTGCTCGATTGATTTGTCTGTTTTTAAATACGTTTTTTCGATATAGGAATTAAAACTACTAAATACAGGATTGTACTCTTCACTAAGATGGGGGTATTTATAATCAAGAACTAATGTGTTTTCTTGCTTATAAAATTTTTGTGTACTGATAAAATCTACTGGTTGCGTATTTTGACTTGCTAACCAATATTTTGACTTGTCATGTGATATTTGTACCCTGTTAGAATCTTGCTCAATCACTCCCAAACTAGAATTATTTGATACGGAATTACAAGATACTAGGATAACAACTAAATAAATATAAATTAGTTTTTTCATCTTTTATGGTTATTTGATATTCGTACTATGTCAATCAAATGTCCATAAAATATTTCATGTATTTTTATTTATAATTTTGATCAATTACATAAACATATTTTATGTAGTCAATTTTCATAAAAATTATTCATCAGAAGCTCTCGAACCTTTTTTCTATTATTGTCCCTTTTTCTTTTTTTAAATGTTCAAGAAAGGCCGTGGCAACTAAAGAGAATTTTTTATCCTTTAGCCAGATCATATGCCAGTTCGATTTAATAGGAAAATCTTTAATAGGGATAATCTGCAAAAGTCCTGTTTTAAGCTCGTTTTGTATCCCGATAAGGGGCATAATAGAATACCCAAGTCCAGCGATTACAGCCTGTTTTACCGCCTCATTAGAAGTAAGTTCCATTTTCTTGCTTACTGGCAAGTTGTTCTTTTCAATAAACCGCTCCATCGTATACCTGGTACCAGATCCTTGCTCTCTGTAAATTAAGGGTAATTTTGTAAAAATAGATTTATCATAGAGATCCTTTTCGAATTTTTCATCCTTGTTCCCGACTAAGTATAGTTGATTCTCCATTAATTCAATTTTATCTATCTGTAATTTATCCGGAAGAACAGATACGAGAGAAAAGTCCACTGTATTTTTCTCTAAACTCTGAATTACCTGTACTTTATTGGTTACATCAAGAATTAGCTCTACGCCCTTATGCTGTTTTATAAAATCAGATAAAAAATAAGGCATAATATACTTACCTGTAGATACAACAGAAATTTTCAATACCCCAGATAGCTGTCCCTGATATGCCAATGTTTTATAATTTATGTCCTTTACTTCCTGCAAAATTTTCTCTGCGGCTATGGCAATTTCTTTCCCAAAGTCTGTTATATATAGCTTTCTCCCAATTACTTCGGTTAAAGGAATAGGAAATTGATTCTGAAAATTTCGCAATTGTATAGATACCGCAGGCTGGGTTAGATATAACTCTTCAGAAGCCTTGGTAATACTCTGCTTTTCAACGATTTTAGAAAAGATCTGCAACTGGTGAAGTGTATAGTGCATAAAATAATTTTATATAATTGATTATAAATATAAATAAAAATATATAAAAGAATACGCACACCTTTGCAAAAAACTAAACAAATGAGATATCCTGATCAAAAGAAAAAAGAAGTACGTAAAGTAAAAGTGGCTCCATTGCATGCTGAAAAAAAAGTACAAGAACCTCGCCCCATTAACTTCGTTATAATTACTGTCCTTTTCCTACTTTTCCTTACACTTTCAATAAGAGCAAGTAATCTTTTTTTTAATGAAATCCTAGTCTGTTCAACTATTATAGGTTTGCTGTGTATTCCTCAATTGATATCAAAAAGTAATAAATAACCAAAGGTTTCTTTTCGAACAAATCATACGAGTAATACATAATAGTACATTAAAAAAAGAGAGATGGATTTACATTTACTGATAGACAATTTAACCAATCCTGCATTGCTTTTCTTCTTCTTGGGGGTGATTGCAGTTCAACTTAAAAGCGACCTTACTATACCCGAAAACTCTTCAAAATTCATTTCACTTTACCTTTTACTTTCAATAGGTTTTAAAGGTGGCCAGGAATTATCACACAGCACCTTTAATGCCGAAATACTTTGGTCATTACTGTTCGGAATATTTCTAGCCATATTCATTCCTTTATATACATATTTCATACTGCGAAGAAAATTTAATATAGAAAATGCAGGAGCTATTGCAGCATCTTATGGTTCTGTGAGTGCGGTAACGTTTGTAACAACTATATCCTTTTTAGAAATAGAACAAATTGCCTTTAGCGGACATATGGTAGCAGTAATGGCATTAATGGAAGCGCCCTCTATAATGGTAGGATTATTATTGATTACAATTTTTAGAAAGAATAAAAAAGAAGATAAAATACCCATGAAAACTGTAATACATCATTCTCTTACTAACGGCAGTGTATTATTGATAATAGGCAGTTTAATTGTAGGACTACTAGCAAGTGAAGCACAAGCTGAAGGAATCAAACCTTTTACAACCGATATATTTAAGGGTTTTTTGGCTGTATTTCTTCTTGATATGGGAATCACAAGCGGACGTAAACTTTCTGATTTTGTCAAAAAAGGGTGGTTTGCATTTCTATTTGCTATCATAATACCCATCATTAATGGATGTATAGTTGCTGTAGTTAGTGGGTTTTTTAGTTCTGGAGAAGGAAACCGATTGTTATTTGCCATACTGGCAGCCAGTGCATCCTACATCGCAGTTCCTGCTGCAATGAAACTAGCGGCTCCCAAAGCGAATCCAAGTCTTTATATTCCTATGGCACTTGCCATCACTTTTCCTTTTAATATCACCCTAGGAATGCCACTATATCTGTGCATTGTTCAAAATACATAACAACTATTTATGATTCAAATAAAATATATAAATAAAAACTTATAATATATTATTTCGATCTTTGTCGAATAAATCTTAACAGAATACATATGGAATCTATAGTGAAAGAACCAAAAACAACGCAGAAAATAAATTTGATTGATGGCCATTTTACCTCATCAGAAGCAGCAGACATTATTAATTCTGTACTGAACGTAAAAATTAATTTTCACAAATTAAATCGGTTATCAATAACCGAAGGAAATGCTACAGATACCTGCGAATATGATAGCGGAAGAATAGATGAATTATTACATGAACAAATCAAAGCTAAAGAATTCTTTGCCCAAGCAAGATTGCAAGGAAAGAAACTTAAGATGAGTAGTACAATACATATTTCTGTTGAAGATTAGATATTAAAACACTCCTATGTTATAGTATTGTTCCTTAATTAATAAAGAACTCAACTTTACTAATACACATTAATTAATTGCACATAGCGACTCCTGATAAGAGTCGCTATTTTTAGTATCAATAAATATCAAATTGTCTAACCAATTCCTTAGCCCTTTTTCTAAGTTAATTTTTTAAAAGCCCCAATAACATATTGCAAAAATTTCTTGTTTAAGAAGAGATACAAAATTGCACAAACACCCCCTTCAAAGGCTTTAAAAATATTTCACTCCTTAAAAAATACAGTATTTACATAAATTATATTTATACAAATCATTATAAATATAAATAAAAATATATGACCAATATTTATTAAATTAGTAAGGACGAAAAATAGTTTTCGAGAAATTAAAAACAATATAAGATGAAAAAGCTATATAACTTATTGATACTTTTCTCTTTTGTCGCTACCATAACATATGGCAATACGCACACTAATAAGGCGACTATAATTTCGAATAACTGTAAAGATTACTATAAACCATTATGCATCTATAAATGTAGTTGTGCATATAGCCTAAACAACAACCTTGTCAGCATCTCTAATTTTCAAAACTATTTTTATTCTCCTCAGAAGGATACTGTCTTTATAGAACAAATTCCTTTGGCACAGCTTAATAATAAAGTGAGTATAGCTATGAATAAACTAAAGATGCAAGAGGATCATCTAAATGACTTATTGAAAAAAAAGCGATCACAATATCAATTGTATAAAGTCAATGTGTTTGGGCAATTGACAAGCCCAGTAAATACCGAAATAAACTATCACAAATCACAACCGCCCAGAACAGAGGGTTTTGGCTTAAGGTTCCGATTTTAAAACTATAATTAATCATGAAAAATTTTAATACTGTAGCAAAACAATTAAAAATAAGAACTATGAATATTAATTTTTTCCTTCTCATTGGGGTATTAGGATTATGTGCTAATTGCGCAGTCATAAGGCCAGGCGAAGCTGGTGTAAAACAAACGCTAGGTAAATTTTCTGACAAAGTATCAACTCAAGGTACAATCGTCTATAATCCTTTGGTCAGTAAAATCATCAAAGAATCGACTCAAACAAATAATATAAAACTCATTCTAAGCTTACCAAGTAAGGAAGGACTTAGTGTAAATTCTGAAATTTCTATTCTATATCGATTAGAAAAAAATAAAATCCCCTCGGTACTAGAGAACTTAGGTCAGGGTTATGAATCAATCATTACCAGTGTATTCAGGTCTGCTTCTTCTGATGTATGTGCGCAGTTTTTTGCCAAAGACATGCATTCTGGAATGCGTGCAAAAATTGAAGAAGAAATTAAAATTAAAATGGAAGAAAATCTCAAAAAGCAAGCTGATGGTATCGAACTTATCGCCGTTTTGATGAAACGAATACAATTACCTAATGGCCTCGCCAGTTCTATAGAACGAAAATTACAAGCCGAACAGGATGCAATGAGGATGGAGTTTGTCTTGCAACAGTCAAAACTAGAGGCCGAAAGAAAAGTAATAAACGCTGAAGGTGAAAGAGATGCTCAAAAAATTCTTTCTGAAGGGTTGACAAAAGAAATCATTAAAATAAGAAGTATAGAGGCATTTAATAAGCTATCCGAATCTCAAAATAGTAAAATAATTATCACTGATGGAAAAACGCCATTGTTGATTAATTCGGACGACTAAATTTAATAGAAGAATCCAAAAATAAGACCATGTACATCATTTAAAAACAGTAACGTTATGGAATTAATAAAAAAAGCATTCGAATTTGAAAAAAGAAGTATGGGTAATATGAGTATTAGTGATCGTGTTTCGGCATCAAGAGAAGCAAAATCGCTAGTATTAGGTATTAACAAAATCTACAAAAAAACCAAAGACCCATCATTGATGGATATCATGAAGCGAATTACTAAGAAAAAGCATAGAATAGATAAAAGATTAAAGCTTGGATCTATTATTTAAAATTTTGCAATGTTAAAAATAGTAGCTAGGGCTTCTTTTCCTTATGTGATGAGTAGTACAATAGCGGTATCTATTTAGAATAAAGTAAACCTAGATAAGTACCTGTAATTCGCATCCTAGAAACTGTTAGTTTCATATGATTTCCTTCGAATGCAAAGCATAATATTAAACATCCTGAACCATTCTTTTAATTCTCAAATATTTGACCAACACTCAACCAAAGCACTGGAAGAAAATAGGCTAAAACATCCTATTCTGATACTTTACCCTATTTTATCTTCTAGTGTATGTAAAGTTCGAACTTTTTGACACAAAAACTTAGAGGAAATAAGTACTTTTTTTACAGCAAAAAAGGTGTTGCACGAGACCTGTTTTGATTAAAAACAGTTGTGATAGATAAAATTATCGAAAATTCAGCTCTTTAATTCAATTAGTTACTTTCCGTGCAACTCCATATTTGGTAGGTCATTAAGATCTTTCACATAAAAATCAAAAAAGCTTTTGGTTTGGGCAAAGAACTCTTTACGAAACTCCCTTATTCTGTGATCAGCTCCTTCAAATAAAATATAACGTACAGGGTGTTTATATTCATACAATTTATTCAACAACTCGAGTGATTCTGAAGCAGGAACACGCCAATCAGAACTACCTTGCATTATTAGTATTGGAGTTGTTTTACACATTTTATCAGCCCAGAACACAGCAGATCGTGCTTTGAGTTCTTTTTCTTTATTCTTATAATAATTCGGAATAAGTTTGGCATATACATTCTCCTCAAAATCGGGTCTATGAACAAGATGTTCAAAAGCGTTGGCAGCCCCCGCAAGGACAACGGCAGCTTTGAATTTACAGCTCTCTTTGAGGGCTAGATATGTCATCATACCTCCCCTGCTTGCTCCCTCTACACCTATTCTTGATGTATCAGCATTATCAATTTCTTCTAGCGTATTAACGAGACTTAATACATCATTCAAATCCTTTCCGCCTCTTTCTTCTTGTCCTTCTCCACCATCATTTCCGCGATATTGACTTGCTACTACCACATATCCCCAGCTGGCGAGTTTCCCTAAAAAGAAGCCCACCCCAATCTCATTCCATTTGCCAAATTCACCAGTTCCTCCGCGATTCGAAATAATACAAGGAAAACTACCTTCCTGAACTGGCTTGGCAACAAAAGCTTTTACCTTAAGAGAATCTGATAGATACGTGATTCGAAAAAACTCAATGTTTTTAAGCCCATGAATCATAGTCGAATCGGCTTCATGAATTTTGGCAATTGTAGCATCACTTAGAATTAACCTTTGTTTTTCGATAATCTTTCCATTCTGAGAATAAGAAAAAGTACACTTTAAAAAAGTTAAAACTATAATTATTGCTTGTTTATATCTCATTATTACATTTTACCTGATGATTTATAACCTGTACGCCGCATCAAAAGGCTTATTTATAATCTCAAAAAATTCTTTTCTAGTATCAGCTTCAACAAATTTGCCTCTATATTCGATGGTAGTAGTAAAACTGCTTTTATCCTTAATCCCTCTAGAGGAAACACATAAATGTTTAGCCTGTATTACCACAATAACATCTTCAGTTCCTAAAGTTTCTTGTAAGTCTTCCAAAATTTGCAGACATAATCTTTCTTGTACCTGAGGACGATGTGCATAATAATCAACTAGTCTATTGATTTTTGATAAACCAATCACTTTACCTTCGGGAATGTATCCTATATGAGCAGTCCCAACAATTGGTAAGAAATGATGCTCACAAGAGGAATCAACATTAATGTTTTGCTCAACTAGGATTTTTTGATATTTGTATTTATTCTCAAAAGTAGAAGTTCTGGGACGATTTTTGGGATCTAAACCATAAAAGAGTTCCTTTACATACATTTTGGCAAACCTGTATGGAGTTCCTGAAAGACTATCATCTGTTAAATCAAGTCCTAATTCCTTCATTATTTCTGCAAAGTGATGTTGTATGTTTTTAATCTTTTCGGTATCAGATGTATCAAAAGCATCTACACGCAAAGGTGTTTCTGTCGAATTAGAAATGTGCGAATCTCCAATTTGTTCTATTTCATTTTGATTTTTGGTACTCATGATAAATTAATTTACACAACATTTTTCACCTTTACAGTGACAGTTTCTTTTATTATAAAAATGTAACCCCACTAATAATATAGATACTACATAAATAGCTTCTTCAGGAAAATAGAATATTGATAATTTTTCATTAATTACAATCAATAACAACGATAACCAAGCAAACCAAAAAGCGTATTTTATTCTTGTGCTTATGGTGGTTTTTGTAGATCGATAAATAGCTATAAAAGAAAGTCCCAAGAAAATAAAATCCAGTGATTTCCACCAAACAGAATATCCACCTTCAAATAAGGCGGGCCCAGTATGCGCTAGAAATAAAAAAGGAGTTGCTATGCAATGTACTAAACATAAACTACTAGCTATTATACCTAATGTATCTGAGTTACTGCGAATGTCTAAAATGTTCAAAATAAAAGTATCTGTATTTAATATCGGCCAAAGATAGTACATATTTTACAAATGCAACTTTGTTGCTTTAGTAATATTTATTTATTTTTGACAAAAATCAATTTATGATCCGAACGACATCGTTAAGGTTTACCTATCAAAATACAAGAGCCCATACTTTTGATTTTCCGGATATAGATTTGTCACCAGAACAAAATGCCTTAATTCTGGGTCCTTCTGGTATTGGCAAGACCACTTTATTGCATCTTATGGCAGGTTTATTAACTCCCAAAAAAGGGAATGTGTTTATCGATAATACTTGTATACAAAAACTTACAAGAAGTCAACTGGATAATTTTAGAGGAGAACATATTGGACTAATTTTTCAAAGAGCATATTTCATTAAGTCATTAACATTATTAGAAAACCTGAGAATGCGGGAGAAACTCTCCAAAAAAACAACCGATCCACTCAGAAGAAAACGATTAATAGAACAATTAGAGTTAACCGAAGTTAGGAACAAAAAGGTACATGAATTAAGTGAAGGTCAGCGGCAACGTCTTTCGGTTGCTCTCGGGATTATACATAAACCCACAGTTATACTAGCAGATGAACCTACCTCTAATTTGGATGATGAGCGTTGTGCAAGAGTCATTTCATTATTAAAAAAAGAGGCTCAAATTTGTAAAAGTAATTTGGTTATGATCACCCATGACCAAAGAGTTAAATCGCATTTCCAAAAACACATAATTCTATAAAATTGTTATACTTAGCTTTCAAAAACATCATTTCAAAGCCTTTGGATACTATCCTTAGTATCTTGCTTTTAACGCTAAGCATTTTGTTGGCTACTTTTGTTTTACAAATAAACAAACAACTTAACCATCATCTAGAGACAAACAGTAAACCATTTGATATGGTAATTGGTGCAAAAGGCAGTCCATTACAACTTGTCTTATCTTCTATCTTACATATTGACAATCCTACTGGAAATATATCATTAAACGAAGTCTTGAAAATTGGAAAAAACCCTTTGGTCAAAGAAATTATACCTGTTTCTTATGGAGATAATTACAAAGGATATAGAATTTTAGGCACATCGCATTCGTATTTGGCAGCCTATGACGCAACTTTACAAGAAGGAGAAATCTATAATAAACCCTTCGAGGCAGTTGTAGGAAATTATGCAGCAAAAAAACTTAACTTACAAACGGGGCATACTTTTGAAAGTTCTCATGGTTTGACCAAAAATGGATTAGAAACCCACAATGAAAAGCCATTTAAAGTAACCGGCATATTGAAACCCACTGGGTCGATTATTGACCATTTGATCATTACCAATCTAGAAAGTATTTGGCATGTACACGAGCATCATGAGGAGCATACTCATCTCGAAGAAAAAGATGAGCAACGAGAAATCACCTCTTTACTGGTAAAATTTAGAAATCCTATTGCGGCATTACAACTTTCTAGGTTTATCAATAAAAAGACTACAATGCAAGCGGCATTTCCTAAATTTGAAATTGAACGATTAATGGGGTTTTTAGGAATTGGTTTTCGAGCAATTAATAGCATTGCTATTGTCATACTTTTGGCAGCAGGACTCAATATTTTTATTAATCTCATAAAAACCATAAGAGAACGAAAACAAGAGTTGGCTCTTTTGCGCACTTATGGAGCAAATACATTTCAATTGGTTAAACTGGTCTTTATCGAATCACTCTTCTTGTCTTTATTTGGAACCATTTTAGGGTGGTTTTTAGGAAGAATAAGCATCTGGTTTTTCTCAGTTTTTACTGAAGATGCATATGGATATCATTTTGTATTTGATGCTCCTACTAGCAAAGAATTATTGCTAGTAGGAGCGGTAGTTTTAACTACTTTTATTGCTGCAATTTTGGCTTCACTATCTATTTTTAAATTAAACGTTTCTAAAATATTAGCAGATGCATAAACTAATTTTTCTTTTTGCGGCATGTATGTGGAGTCCATCAACTCTTTTTTCTCAACAACAATTAACCTGGAATGATTTCGCTGATGTTCGTTTTCATGATATCTATAGCGAAAAATATGATGACTATTTCTTAAAACCAACATTCGGAACAATCATAAATTCTTTTGAAGGGTCCAGCGTTAGTATTAAGGGATATTTTTTAGATTTTTCTTCAAAAGAAGGCTCTTTTTATATGGTCTCTAGAAACCCTATGTCCTCTTGTTTTTTCTGCGGAGGCGCAGGTCCTGAAACTATTGTAGAAGTCATTTTTAAAAACAAACCAAACTATAAAACAGATCAGGTAGTAGAAATTACAGGAATACTAGAGCTAAATGCAGAAGATGTAGATCACTGTAATTATATAGTAAAAGAAGCTACAGCAAGTTTGGTACAGTAAATTAAAATTATACATTAGCTGTAAGAGAAATGACTCATCAATTTTCACAATACATGAATAAAATAACATATCATAATTGCCGCGCACAAAACATAATCCGTAACAGTTTCTTTTTACTTATTATGATCCTCGCTTTCTCTTCTTGTAAGAAAAAAGAGTATCTGGTAAAAGTAGAGGGAGCACGAATTAAAATCAATGATACTATTCCTGATAATTCTGATGTAGAAGCTTTTATAAAACCATATAGGGCACACGTAAATAAGACTTTAGATAGTGCATTGGCTTATGCACCAGAGACCTATTCTAAAAATGATGGAACCCTGAACACCGCAATAGGCAACTTAATGGCCGATATTGTTTTGGAGCAAGCCAATCCTTTTTTTATATCAAAGACCAAAAATGCGATTGATATGGTATTATTGAATCATGGTGGCATACGGGCACCTATACCAAAAGGTACTATTACGGCACGTACCGCCTACCAAATAATGCCTTTTGAGAATAGTATTGTTGTTGTTGAAATGAAAGGCACTCATATCAGGAAACTGATTACCTATTTACAAAAATCTCGAAAAGCCCACCCTATTTCAGGATTAAAATTGACTATTGATAAAAATTTTGATAGTGTAAAAGCCCTGATCAATAATAAAGAAATTAATGATGAGAAAACCTATTTTGTCGCAACTAATGATTACTTGTATCACGGTGGTAGCGAGATGTATTTTTTTGAGCAAGCTGGCAAAGCTCATAAATTAAATTATAAAATTCGAAATGCCATGATCGACTACTTCAAAAAAGCAGATACGATCGCACCGAAAATTGATGATAGATTTTTACAAACCAACTAAATAAACAAGGAAATGAAACGAAGAGAATTTGTAAAACAATCAGCATTAACAGCAGGCTTACTAACAATTGGCGGAGCTAGTCTATCATCTTTTTCTACAGGTAAAACAAAAAAAATAACAATCTTACATACCAATGATGTACATAGCCACATAGATGCATTCGGTCCCAATGATGGTAAAAATTCGAATAAAGGAGGTGTGGCAAGAAGAGCTACAATAATAGAAAACATAAGAAAAGAGAACCCAAACACACTGTTACTAGATGCAGGAGATATTTTTCAGGGAACCCCATATTTTAATTTTTATGGTGGTGAACTAGAATTCAAGTTGATGAGCATGCTTAAATATGATGTGGCTACTATCGGTAATCATGATTTTGATAATGGAATTGAAGGGTTGCACGCGCAACTACCTTATGCAAAATTTAAATTTGTCTCTGCTAACTATGATTTTACCAATACCGTTATGGATACGTTTGTTAAACCCTATGAAATATTCATCAAAGACAACATTAAGATAGGAATATTTGGCCTTGGGATTGCTCTAGAAGGATTAGTCATGAAAGATCTATATAAGGAGACGAGGTATCTTAATCCTATAGAAATTGCTCAGGACATGAGTAACCTATTAAAAAATGAGGAAAAATGTGATTTGGTAATATGCTTATCCCATTTGGGATATGATTACAAAAATGAACCGAATAAAGTAAATGATTTAAGTCTTGCAGGAGCTACAGAAAATATTGATCTTATTATTGGGGGACACACGCACACCTTTCTTGAAGAACCAACTATAGTAAAGAATAGGAAAGGCAATAATGTCCTTGTGAACCAGGTTGGGTGCTACGGTTTGTATCTAGGTAGAATAGATTTTTATTTTGATAGCCAAAAAAATAAAACTTCGTATGGACGTGCTACGTCAATATAAAATTGTATTAGTATTCTTTTATAAAGACAGCTTCTAACAAGTAGATAATTTTTAGCACACTACATATAATATAAACAAATCCGGTAAGCTATTGGCAAACCGGATTGTTCACTATTTCATACATTTATAGATAGCTACATTACATAGCTGACTCTTCATAATTAGGAATGGGCCAATGATCGCTCGAAACAAACTCTCCTTTTTTCCATTGTTCAATCTCTGACTCCGTAAGTAAACAATCATCTAATTGCTTAATGACTAGGTCTACATTTATGTTTTGACCGATAAATACCAATTCGATTTTTCGGTCACCAAAAGTAACATCCCATTCTGATTCGATCATCTTTTGATTATCTATAAACGAGGCATAACTGATTCTTTCGCTAAAAGACATTGAAGCCCACCAAACTCCAGCAGGGTCCGTTTTGAGCGAACCTCCTGCCGATCCCCAAATGAGAGCTTGGTTTGAACGAGAGGCAAGCCAAAATAACCCTTTACTACGAATAATATTTGATGGAAATTGATCTGTTGCAAAATCCAAAAATCGTTGAGGGTGAAAAGGCCTACGCTTTCTATAAACAAAAGAACCGATCCCATATTCTTCGGTCTCGGGGATGTGTTCATTTTCTAGTTCCTGTATCCACCCAGCTGATGCTTCTGCCTCCTCAAAATCAAACAAACCTGTATCAATAACTTCATGTAAAGAAACATGAGAATTTTGTGTGGGAATAACATGAGCATTTGGATTTAATTTATGGATAATATCATATAGATTCCTCAATTCAGCTTCTGTTATCAAATCTACCTTATTCAGCAAAATTACATTCGCAAATTCAACCTGATCAGTCAGTAGGTTAACAATGGTTCGGTCATCTCCCTCAATATTCGTTAGATCTCTATCTGTTAAATATTGTGAACTAGAAAAATCTTTCAAAAAGTTATAACCATCTACAACAGTTACCATGGTATCTACATAACTAAACTGACTTAAATCCAGTTGTCCATCTTCACTGGCAAAACTAAAAGTTTGTGCAACAGGAATAGGTTCAGAAATTCCAGTACTTTCGATAATCAAATAATCAAATCGTTGTTCTTTGGCCAGTTTTTCTACTTCTATCATTAAGTCTTCTCTTAATGTGCAACAGATACAGCCATTAGACATTTCTACAAGTTTTTCTTCAGTTCTAGATAGTGTGTTTTCGTTTTCAACGAGTTGTACATCAATATTGATTTCACTCATATCATTAACTATAACAGCAACTTTTAATCCCTCTTTGTTATGTAAAATATGATTTAACAAGGTTGTTTTTCCTGCACCAAGAAATCCACTTAATACAGTTACAGGTAGTTTTTTCATTGACTTTATTTTTTAATTTTTAAATCTTAATCTTTTAATGTGATTGTACGCGTTACTTTATTAAACGGTCCCGAAATTATATTCCCTGTATCATCAATGAGCTCTAATTGAATAGCAACTTCTCCCATTGGGAGTCCTTTGATAACATGTGGTGTCCACTCATTGATTATAAATTCTTGACCATTAATAGTAGCACGAACTTTATGACCACTTTCTGAAAGTGTTGTATTAAGTACAAAAAAGTCTAATAAAATGTGTGCTGCATCTTTTCCTTTGTATTCGCCTTTTGGTCTGCTATAGATAAGTGTTGGAGCTTTGATATCTAAGCCCAAAGAATCTTTGGGGTCAGCCCCAACAATAAGTTTACGAACAACCACAGAATTCTCATTTTTTACTGATTCGTGAAAGGAACGACTTAAAAAAGCAACCAAATGATGTATGCCACTGGGGATTTCTTTTTTAAATTGTGGTTCATAATGCGCAGAATACGGCTGGTTATCTAGGATAAAATGAATATGTTGCCCTTTTCCTGAGTTCGCTAACTTCTGTGCATTTACCCCTTCGGTTTGGGCACCCAATTCATAATTTTTTACATTAAAAGAAAAATCCATTTCTCCAGATTTTTTTGCAATTATTTCTTCAGAAGTATCTAAAACAAGCGCTGCATCAATATATCCCGGAGAACCTGATAATTTTTCTAAAGTAATTTTGGTGCTAACATCTTCTTCTTTTTCTTCGATATTATTAATTGTAACTCTTTCTTCTTGAGGTGTTTTTTTTTCTTGCTTACATGCTGTAGTAATAAAAAACAATAGAGATAAGACTATGACCAAACGATACGTTTTGTTATTCATTTTAAAGTAATTTTGATTAGTATTCATTGTTTAAGGGTTATTTTTATATAATTCGCCGAAATTCCAAACAGATTTGGTGCCTTGATTAGTAATGGTCAGGTTTCCTAATTGGGTTATTGTATAATCTTTAGTGTTGAGTTGACAGATGATCTGAGTAATTCTACTGTATTCTATGAGATCCGAAGGCTCTATACTTATGGTAACATCGCCTCCTTTTATTTTTAGTGTTTTGCCACTTCTCCTTAAAAGTCTGCATCCCAAATCATGTAACTCCCGAGTTATACGAGCGTAATCATTTAGGGTACAGATAAGCTGTATTTCTTTGATTCCATTAAAAAGTTTTTGGTCCTTATAAATAGATTCTAGAAAAGCTTCTCGCGAATATGAAGAATGATGTTTCCCGTATAGGCTATCCAAAAACACCGGATTATAGAAACCATACCACGTATGTACAGAAGTTCCTGGACTGGGCGTATAGAATGCTTTAAACCAAGTATGCTGATGACCATCAAAAGACATATGTACCGTTTCATTCGCATTAAAAAATTGGCTTTTCTTTGTTTTTAATTTCGGTTCAACACCTAAGTGAAAATGGGTGTCATCGTTTTTTAAAGAGAAACCAATACCACTCTTGCCCACAGGTTCGTTATAACTATTTTTGGGACTTAATATCTCGATGTAATGTTGATGTCCTCTCAAGTAGCAAGTAGTAGCCGAGTGGTTGTTTACAGGAGCAAAATCTGGCAACCCAAAATCTAAAGACCCATACATATCTTTCCACTGATTGTCTCCTGTCAATCGTGAGTAGGTAATACTATCTACCACCAGATACAAATGATCTAATACCACCTTGGACACATCCTTTCGGAAATCAGCATCAATCTTTTCACGGTCAATGACAACAGGCTGTTCTTGTTCTTCTTTTTGTTGCTGACAAGACATCAGAAAGATAGAGCATAACATAAATAAAATAGTACGGGTTAGCATAAGTAGGTTTTTTTGAATGATGTTAAAAAAAATGGTATTCCTAACCATAACATTATCAGAAGAAGCATGAGCCAATACTTTTTGTAAGACTATTGACCAGAATAATTCTGAACTCAGTTGGGACTTGTAAATAATATAAAAGAGTAATTTGTAATACGCTTGCAGACCGAGACCGATCTATGCTAATACAGCTTCTGTATAGAGTTGTAGCTATAAATAAAGGAACTGATTATTATTCGAAAATGAAATCAAAGAATACCATGCAGAATTATTGCAAATCAACATTAAGAGATTTGAATTCTAGACTTTTTAAAGCCAAGAATTAGAATGAAATAAAAACTATAAATACTCCTTTATACAGTAAAACCATATCCGATCTTTGCCGGTGGAGGTTTGTTATGAATACTTTTAGGAAGTGTAATGCTATACCCCCCTGTTTCATAAAAGAAATCAGTTCGATGGTCTTGAGTATCTAATACAGTTTCTTGTACTAGTGCTACAGGTGTATTACTAGCAAAAGGAACAATTTTATGTGATATCGTTATAATATCACATAATTCACAATGTATTTGCTCATCATCATTAGAAAAATGGGAAAAAGCATGAAGGTTAACAATTCTAAGAAGTAGAAAAGTTAAAACGAAAAAAAGAGAAATTATATTTTTATACGTGTTTCTTCCCATTGGCTAAATATAGCAAATAATTGGATTCTTAAATCTTAAGATATCCATAAGAGTTCTTGCTTAAAAAAATACAAAAATTCAGTATTTATATAATCAAGCTTAGAATTAGAAAACGATTACCAATTATACTTATTCACCTTTTGGTTAACATTGAGTTAATTAAAGTTAAAGTTTGTTAAGAAGTAATGTCTTTGATTTCTTGCCATTTTCCTACACTTTTGAGCTGAAGGATTTTTCCTATTAAATACTTTTCAATGTACTGAATTCATTAAAGCAACAAAGTTGCAATTAATTATTGTTTAAAACAAAAATTCCCTCTTAATTTTTGTCTTTCAGTAATTTACCATACGGTTTTCCCATACCATTTATTTTTTTAGAATTTATACTTTTGAGACTAACACAAACTTTAACTCAAATGAAAAAATTTAGTAAACTAGCTGTGGGTACTTTATTCACGGCACTGGCAATTACTTCTTGTCAGAATGAGAAAATTTCTGACGGAGTGGTAGAACCTGTTGTAGAACCTACAAGTGCCGAAGGGAACATTATTCCTGGACAGTACATTGTCGTTTTCAAAAACTCAAAAATTGAACCTTCCTCTAAAATCCTAGAGAAATCTTCATTCTCAAGTAGAACCGCAAAGTCCAAATCGGTTAGAGATATTTCTGAAGCTTCTATTCAGAAAATGAATACCGTGTTATCTGATAATAATTTAGATCAATCTAAGGTTCTAAATTACTATACTACAAAGATTTCTGGTATTACCATTACATTAGGTGATGATGAATTTGAAAAATTATCCAAAGACCCTAATGTAGCTGCTATTGAATTTGATCGCGTTGTAGAATTGCCAAAATTTGAAGTCGAACAAGTTATTTCTGATGATCAATCTCAAAAAATGACGCAACAAACTCCATGTGGAATTTCTCTTGCCGGAGGTGCCACAAATGGTTCTGGTAAAGACACCTGGATTTGGGTAATTGACACAGGGATTGATTTGGACCATCCTGATCTTAATGTAATTACAGATTCTAGATACGCACAATCATTTGTTGGGGGATCTGCTAACGATTGTAACGGACATGGAACTCATGTTGCCGGTACCGCTGCTGCTATTAACAATAGTGTCGGTGTTGTTGGGGTTTCTGCCGGTGCCAGTGTGGTGCCAGTGAGAGTTTTTGGATGTAGTGGTGGGACTACTGCTTCTGCAATACTTTCAGGAATTAATCACGTTGGCCAGTACGATCTTCCTGGTGATACAGTCAACCTAAGCTTAGGAGGATTCTTTGGTTCTGGATGCTCAACTAACTCCTCGTACCGTAGTTCATTATTATCCTTAGCAAACTCAGGAACATTGGTTGCGATTGCCGCCGGTAATAGTAGCGCTAATGCAGCAAATTATCAACCTGCCTGTGTTAATGGAACAAATATCTATACCGTGGCATCAATGACATGCAATGGAGGCTTTTCGTCTTTTTCAAACTATAATATGAACCCTATTGATGTAATTGCTACAGGAAGTAGTGTAACAAGTACTTATTTGAATGGAGGATATGCCACACTAAGTGGGACCTCTATGGCCTCTCCTCATGTTGCAGGAATTATGCATGCTAGAGGAAGTGGACCTGCAACTTCTGGATCCATAAGCAACAGAGGAGAAAATTACCCAATAGCAGTAAGATAAAAATATATTTTATTTTAATTAAGTAGGAGTGTAGTTTCAAAACCACTTGTTGGAGAACAAGTGGTTTTTTCATTTATTTTTTGCATTTATTGCAAATACCGATAACCAAAAACTGTGTTTCCTGAATCGTAAACCCTTCCAAATTAGGGATATGTAGTGTATTGGGTTGACACGTTACTTCTTGGCATACTTGGCATTCAAAATGAATATGATTATGAATTTTATGCGATACACTACAGCCATCACAAAGCGCATAATATGCTTTGCCATTTTTACCCGTTATAAAATGAACTTCTCCTTTTTCTGCAAATCGATCTAAAATCCTATATATCGTTGTTTTGTTTACTTTTATGGGCATGGCATCCATAATGGCTTCTGCAGACATGGTATGCTCGCTTTTAGATAAGATTTCTTTGACGAGATTTTGTTTTTCGGTATTCCGGCTTTTTTTGATTTCCATGATATACATATTCAAACTGCTTTCATTATCGAAATTAATGATTTTTTAGTCATTAAAGATTTTTTTCTAAGAAACAGAAAAATTTATACCTTACACGATGCCTTGTAACAAGTTATTTTTTATTACATAAAAACCCATTTAAAATTAGGTCATAAAAGGAAATAGGGGTTTTTAAAAATTTCAAAAAGCGATATCAAAATAATTTAGTGAAAATTTAGTTTTATATACAATTTAAATCTTAAACCCAATTAACCAAAATTATGAAAACACTTAGTAAATTAACAATAATTGCAACAGTTCTTTTATTTGTATCCTGTAAACAAAACCCGGCTCAAGCACCAGAACATCTAGCAATGGTCGAAAAGCATAAAGAGATGGAGACTTCTCACGAAGCCATGGCCAAAGAACATAGTACGATGAAAGATGGTCATCAAGAAATGATAGCTGCTCATAAAACTATTGAAAATGATTCTATCCATGTCATCACTGAAAAAAAACACATGGCTCTATTAGGAAAACACGGTAAACTTATCGAAGCTCACAAAGCGTTAATAGAAAAACATGCAGCATTAGAAACAAAACATGCTTCAGGAGAGATCACTTTAGAACAAATGACTTCAGAACATGCCTCTATGGAAGAGGAGCATAATAATATGGAAAAAGAACATGAACAAATAGCAGCTGAGCACAAACAAATTACAGAAGAAGATCAAAAAATGATTATTGAAGATCAAGAGAAAGCTACAGAAGAAAATTCTGACCAGTAAAACTTTTAATCATACCATAAAAAAATCCTTGAAATAACATTTCAAGGATTTTTTTTATGTGAAGCAACTGTAACTCTGCACTTTTTACAGCCCTATAAATGTGTGTTAGTATATATAAAAAGGGATTGAATAACCATAACCCAATCATAAATTAGCGTGTACACCTATCTCGAATTACTTATTAATCAAGCCTACAAGGTCTAAAAAGTTCTTTGACTACTTTTTTATCAGATTTGCCTAAATACTTTATGGCATCTTTCCAATACACCCACTTAATTTTTAAAAACTTATGAGGCTCTGCTACTTTAAATGGTTTGTTATCTTCTTTGCAAACAAAATAATGTCTAGAAAGTCGCTTTTTACCGTCTAAATTGACAGTAATAGAACAATAATAATTAAAATCCTCTTTAGAAAGTTGAACGCTAGTTTCTTCATAAGTCTCCCTAATCATGGCTGCTTCAGGAGACTCTCCAGCTTCTAAAAAACCACCAATAAACCCATACTGCAAATCTTTCTGTTTTTTTATCAAAACCAGTAACTCAATCCCTTTAAATACGATCAATCTCGATTTCTCTTTATGTTTTCTAATACGCATATTGGGCGAATTTTTTATTTTGGGACTGACGTTTTATTATAATAATTGTTTAATATAGAGTCCATTTCTTTTTCCCCTTTTCCTATTTTTACTGCTAATTGCCATTGTTCTTCATCCATTAACTGCAGTAGAGGTTGCTTTACTTTTGATAAACACTTAAAAGCTTTTAGTAATTTTTTATCCCAAGACTTATGATATTTAAGCAGATCATCTGGATATACAACTTTTCGTTTTGTTCCTTCTTCAATTCCTTTAAAAGGCTTATCTATATTTAAATATCCATAATCATCGGTTAGCTGTTCTCCTGGATGAATATCCCGAATAGCTAACTCAAAATTATAAGCAGTAGTAAGACAATTAGCATTGAAACTATGATTTACGAATCTTGCATTATCCCAACAGAGAACCATATTCCCCAAGTTATTTTTATAGGCATAGGTTTCTAATATTTTTTTATAGGTTTGTTCTAATCCGATATATTCGTCTGGAGTAAATTCTCGATCAAATTTATCTAACACCCAAGTGATAGTTCCCATAGGAATTAATTCTTTGGCACAAACACCATAACCCACTTCCTCACTAATAAACTTTATTTCTGTTTTAGGATGTATCATCTTTTAAATTTTAGCTTTTTTTCAATCGCTTCTACCATAATATTAGCAATATCCAATCCTGTTGCATTTTCTATCCCTTCTAGTCCCGGAGAAGAATTAACTTCTAACAATAGAGGGCCTTTATTAGATCGAATAATGTCAACTCCTGCCACAGGAAGATTCAGAATTTTTGCAGCTTTTATAGCCAGTTTGCGTTCTTCTGTAGTTATTTTAATTTTAGAAGCTGATCCGCCTTGATGAATATTGGCTCTAAACTCTCCTTTTGCAGCTTGTCTCTGCATCGAGGCTACTACTTTGCCATTCACTACAAAACATCGAATATCCTGACCATTAGCTTCTTTAATAAATTCTTGTACCAAAATATTGGTTTGCACACTCTTAAAAGCATTGATTACACTCTCTGCAGCTTTATTAGTTTCTGCTAACACAACTCCTTTTCCTTGCGTACTTTCTAAGAGTTTAATAATCAGCGGAGCTCCATTTACCATTTTAATAAGATCTTTGGTATCCAAAGGAGATTTTGCAAATCCAGTAATCGGGATATGGATATCATGTTTAGCAAAAAGTTGCGTAGCTAACAGTTTATCCCGAGACTGAGTAATTGCTTCAGCGGTATTTAAACAGTAAGCTCCCATAGAATCAAATTGCCTTATTAGTGCACATGCATAAAAAGTCATTGATGGCTTTATTCTGGGAATAATAGCATCAAATTCATCAATAATATTTCCTCCTCGATACCGTATTTCGGGTGCTATGGCATCTAATTTCATATAGGCTTGCTCAACATTTAGAAATGCCATTTCATGACCTCTTGCCATGCCCGCCTCAACAATACGCTTATTGCTATACAATTCTGGATTACTAGCGAGTAATGCAATCTTTAATCCTGATTTTTCTTTAAAAAATGGCTTGTACTTTATTTGAATTTCTTCATTTGTAAAATTTTGCTGTACCAAACTAACAGACGGATTTATAACGTATCGATTCTTAAGAGCTTCACGTCCTAATAACATTCTAAATTCCATAGCATCTCGATTGGCAAGGGTTAGCTCTATATCAAAGGTTAAATCCCCTAAAGTCACAGGTGTTTTGATCACAAAACGCTGTTCTGAAATACCCGAAGAACTTTTTACCACACGCTTATCATGCAATTTGGTTTCGCATCGAATCATTATACTTCTGTTGTCCTGGATAGGGTTTACCTCAAAACGAACCCATTCTTCAGTTCCTTTATGAATGAGTTTTATGTTATTGGCCTGAATAGAAGAGGTTTTTGCCCCAGAATCTACACGTGCTTTGATTGCAGGAATACTAAATTCTTCAAAGACACACCATTCTTCGCTTCCTATTATTTGTAGGTCTTTTGTTTCCAATATCTTGTTTGTATTTATATTAGTTTTATAATAAACATATCAATGACTTCTACCTGAATTAAAAATGATATTGAACCACTCAATTTTCACCTTCCTGACAGAAACATAATGTCTTTTAATCGCCTGAGTAATCTTTAAACTTAAACCCCACTTTACAATTAATCCTTTTCTAGTCACTAAGTAAATCGACCTCTTTATCTGGGTCATCATTATCATCATCATCATGATCTGCCATTGCACTAACCAGACGTTTACTAACTTTAACCAAGTATAAAGTATCCTCTGTTTTTACTTCTACACATTCTACGATTTCGTTTTGTGCATTTCTAAACGTAATAATATCTTCATCATCATATCCGTCAGGGTACTTATTCACTAATAGGTCAAGAATGATATTGTTTAATTTTTTGTAATCAACTATAACTCTTTTCAGATTTTCGTTTCGTTCTGTTCTCATATTGTTTACATATCTAATAAATAGGCAAATATTAATGGTGCCACAATGGTCGCATCTGATTCAATTATGAACTTAGGAGTATTTATATCGAGTTTACCCCAAGTAATTTTTTCATTAGGCACAGCTCCACTATAAGACCCATAACTTGTAGTTGAGTCACTTATTTGGCAGAAATAATTCCAGAATGGTGTATCCGTACGTTCCATATCCTGATATAACATTGGCACTACGCAAATAGGAAAATCTCCTGCAATACCACCACCTATCTGAAAGAATCCAATTCCATTTTTAGAATTATCAGTATACCAATCAGCAAGAAAGGTCATATACTCAATACCCGATTTTATAGTGTTTGCTTTAAGCTCTCCTTTTAGCACATAACTAGCAAAGATGTTGCCCATGGTGCTATCCTCCCACCCAGGAACTACCATAGGTAAATTGGCTTTTGCAGCGGCATACATCCAACTATCTTTAATATCTATCTCATAATGCTGTTCTAGAACACCAGACAACAATAGTTTGTACATAAACTCATGCGGAAAATAGCGTTCTCCATTTTCTTCAGCATCTTTCCAGATTTTAAAAATATGTTCTTGTAATCTTCTAAAAGCTTCTTCCTCTGGGATGCAAGTATCCGTAACTCGATTAAGTCCCTTTTCTAATAATTCCCATTCCTGTTGCGGAGTCAAATCTCGATAATTCGGCACTCTTTTGTAGTGGCTATGTGCCACCAGATTCATAATATCCTCTTCTAGATTGGCTCCTGTACAAGACACAATGTGTACTTTATCCTGACGAATCATTTCGGCAAAAATTTTACCCAATTCGGCGGTACTCATAGCTCCAGCAAGAGATACCAGCATTTTAGAACCTGTATCAATTTGGGTCTCATATGCTTTGGCAGCATCTACTACAGACGCCGCATTAAAGTGTAGATAATACTTTTCTATAAATTGGGATATAGCCCCTTTATCCTTCGTACTCATCGTCAATAAATTTTAGGTGGTTGGTTTTATGATTTCCTTTAAACACATATAAATTTTCATTCTCATCATCAACATCTTGTTCTTCAAATTTGTAACTCAACATTTTATAGTACAATTTTGCCGCAGCAAAATCAGAGGATTTATCATCTTTATTAGGACATAGTTCTACAATATCAAATCCTACCACATTTTTCTCTCCAAATATTTTCTTAAGAAACTCAAGAGTCTCATACCACAATAACCCTCCTGGTTCTGGTGTGCCTGTCGAAGGCAAAATAGATGGATCTAGAGCATCTAGATCAAAAGTGATATAGACATTATCTGTCATTAATTCGATGGCATTATCCATCCAATAATCATCGGTTGCCATTTCATGTGCGAAAAAGACATTTTCTTGATTCATCACTAACTTTTCTGAAGCATCCATACTTCTGATCCCTATTTGAATAAGGTTTGTATTTTGACTAGCTTCATATAATGCGCAGGCATGATTATACTTAGAACCTTCATATTCTTTTCTTAGATCAGCATGAGCATCAATTTGCACTACCGTTAAGTCTTTAAAACATTCATCAAAAGCACGAATAGCTCCTATAGAAATAGAATGTTCTCCTCCAAAAAGAGTTACAAATTTGTTGCGCTTTATATTCTCTTTTACAGTGTTGTGCACTGCCGAAACCATTACATCGGGGGAGGTATTTTCATTCACAGCATCTGTCAGGTAAATGCCCTGTTTATATACTTCACTATTGGTTTCTATGTCATATAGCTCCATGTTTTCTGAAGCATGTAGAAATGCTGCAGGACCTTTGTCGGCTCCTTTACCCCAAGTACTGGTTCCGTCATAAGGAACAGGGATCAATACTACTTTTGACGTGTCATAGCCAGCATATTGTTCTGGAATTCTGGCATATGTTTTCTTAGTTTCCATTTTAAAAATGTTTGGATTTAATGAATTAGTTAGGATATATTAATGTCTTTTTTTGTGAATATTCTAAAACTTCTTCTTTTGCTGTTTTTTGATAACCAAGGATTGATAATAACTGTTCTGAGGTTTGTTGTGGAGCAAAAACCTCTGTAGTTGCTTTTCCGTTTTCGTCAAGATCTATCAAAATATGTTTAGGTTGCGGGATCAGGCAATGTTGTAATCCACCAAAACCACCAATGGTCTCTTGATATGCTCCGGTATTAAAAAATCCAATGTATAGCGGTTTATCCTTTTTATATTTTGGCAGATAAATAGCATTCATGTGTTGTTCTGAGTTGTAATAATCATCACTATCACAGGTTAACCCCCCTAATAGTACTCGTTCATATTCTTCTTGCCATCTATTTATTGCTAACATTACAAAACGTTTATTGATCGCCCAGGTATCTGGCATTGTTGTGATAAAAGATGAATTGATCATATTCCACTTTTCACGATCGTTTTGCTGTTTTTGATAGAGCACTTCATAAATAGCTCCTCCGCTTTCGCCCACGGTAAAACTCCCAAACTCTGTAAAGATATTAGGAACATCGACCCGTGCTTCTTCACAAGCAATTTGGATTTGATTTACAATTTCATTAATCATGTACTGATAATCATAATCAAAGGCCAAAGAATTTTTAATTGGGAAACCACCGCCAATATTGAGACTATCCAAGGAGGGACATATTTTTTTAAGGTTGATATATACCTTTAAACATTTTAGTAACTCGTTCCAATAGTAGGCGGTATCACGAATACCCGTATTAATAAAGAAGTGAAGCATTTTTAGTTTCACTTTTGGATTTTTCTTGATTTGGTTGTTATAAAAGGATACAATGTTTCGATAGCCAATTCCTAGTCTCGAAGTATAAAACTCAAACTTTGGTTCTTCTTCTGAAGCGATTCGTATACCTACCTGAAAACCCTCATTAATGACATCGCTTAACAGATCTAATTCTTCATAATTATCTATAATAGGAATACAATTATAATGTCCATCGTTAATCAATCGGGCGATATTTTGAACATATTGATTACGTTTAAAACCATTACTAATAATGTAGGTTGCATTATTAATTTTACCTTGAGCTTTTAAGTTCTCTACAATATCAATATCAAAAGCAGAAGAGGTCTCTATATGAATATCATTTTTTAATGCCTCGTTTAATACATGTTGGAAATGTGAGCTTTTAGTACAATAACAATAGTTATAATTGCCTGCATAATTATTCTTTTTGATAGCTTTATCAAACCAGCTTTTTGCTCGATTAATATTTTCTGATATTTTAGGAAGGTATGTAAATTTTAAAGGCGCACCATACTGAGCGATCAACTCCATAAGGTTGATACCATGAAACTGCAGTTCGTTATCTTTAAGTTTAAATTCCTCTTGAGGGAAATGAAAAGTTTGATCGATAAGATCGATATATTTTGTTTTCATCTGTTTTGTTTTTGATTTGCAGATGAAATTCACCATCAGAAACACAGGCTAAACTAGCCCTACAACCTATGGATCATTCCATTATTACGAGATTAAAAAAAATAGACATTGATAAGAGAAATGGCAATACCATTTATATCAATTATCTCATACCCGAATAATAGAAATAGTGTAGGGAACGAATTGTATTCGTTCTAAGAATCTTAGTGCAGTTGCATATTTTTTAGAAGTCAGCCTGAGAATTCGGTTCCCCATCCCTGAGGCAGCTTTTGGAGTAGACTTCTTTATGCTCCTAAGCCCGAATCTGAAAAACGTTTTCATTTATGTAGGCAATGCGTCCCCAATGGACTCATTATTAATTATATTCAAATGTAATAAAAAAGTGATATAAAAACTTTTTTTGAAAAAAATATTTTCAAAATCTTAATGTTTCGATTATCAATTCGATGGTAAGAAGAGAACTGAGTACACTTTTTTTGGTTGAGAATTAAATACTTCTTTACCGAATATAAGAAAGGGCAATTTCATAAAAACATACTGTGACCACAAAAAGTAGTAATTTTTTATTATTTATATGATATATCAATTATATTTATATCATATAAATAATAAAGATGAATATCACACTTCCTCAAAATACAGTTTTTTACCAACTAGAAAAGGCTATTAAAACATATCGAAAACTGGCACAAGACAGGATTAACGCATCTGGGCACGATGTTAGTGTTAACCAATTAATCCTTCTTATAAATTTATCCGAACACCCTAACGCCACACAAGCAGAGCTCTCAGAATATATATTTAAAGATTTTGCCTCGGTAGCTAGGATGGTAGATATTTTAGTAAAGAAAAACTATCTCGAAAGAAGAGAGAATACTGTAGATAGACGTAAAAAAGACTTAAGACCAACGGTTATTGGCGAACGTATGATTAAGGAATTAAGACCTATAATCAAGGAGTATAGGCAAACTGCCCTATTCGGTTTTACCAACGAGAACTTAGATGAAATATCCAGATTATTAAGAGATTTTATAACCAATTGTGAAAAAGGTTTAGCTACTACAAAAAAGTAATATCCCACAACGCTAAATAAGAATTTTTATGAAAACAATACGTATTCAAAAATTAACATTAGCATTATTTATAATATGCTGCTGTACTATTAAATCTAATGCTCAAAAAACGAACCTTACCCAAATACAAAAAGACAGTATAATTAATACTGCAGCCACCTATCTCACTAATTATTATGTTTTTAAAGAACTAGGAGAAAAGACGGCATCATACTTAAAAGATATTAATTCTCAAGGTCATTTTAATGCCTATAACGAATTAGAGTCTTTTGCATCTGAGCTTACTAAAGTAATCTATACTCAAACCTATGATAAACATATTACGGTCGATTTAAAGCCTACAAACCAAATAGCCGATGATGAGTTAAGCCGCTGGATTGAGAGTAGAATGGACGAAAGAAACTATTTCAGAAAAAATAATGGTAATTTTAAAACCATCAAAAAACTACATGGTAATGTAGGCTACCTAGAATTGCGTGGGTTTTATGGTTTGGCCTGGGGCGAAGACTTTGCAAACTACACTATGGAAATGCTCTCTACATCTGATGCAATAATCATTGACCTAAGAAGTAATTATGGAGGAAGAGGAGATATGACTGAGCATTTATTAAGCTATTTCTTTGAGAAGCCTGTTCCGACTTCAAAATCACTAAAAAGAGAAGGAGATGAATTCATAGAAACCCTTAATTATACTAAAGTTAATCCCGAGAATAAAAAAATGTATGACATTCCATTATTCATTTTGACAAGCAAAGCCACCTTTTCTGCGGCAGAAGCTTTCGCCTACCCTTTAAAAATTCATAAAAGAGCCACTATTATTGGCGAGATCACCAGAGGGGGTGGTAATGCGGGAGATATTTATTCTTTGAGCGAGGATTTAAATATATTTATCCCAGATGTTTCGGTCTCACATCCTACAGAAAAAGAAAGTTGGGAAGGTGTTGGTATCGAACCTGATATAAACACTAGAAGTGGAGATGCCTTTGATGTTGCTCTAGCATTAGCACAAAAGGCTGCAGAAAAGTTTAAAGTCGAAAATGATAAAAAAGCAAGAGGCCTTCTCGAAACACTGAGAAACACACTGAGCGATTTTGAAAAAAATCCCGACCCCCAAACAATCATAGATATCTATTTAGCATGCCGTGAACAAAACCTAATTTTTGAAGACTGGGAAATCAATTCTCAGGCCTATCTATATGCTCAGAACGGGAAAACTCTGACCTCAATGGCACTTTTTAAGTCTAATACCATATTGAATCCAGAATCAGCAAGTGTATTTTATTACTACGGTGAGGCATTATTAAAAAATAATGAAATAGCTATGGCCATCACCAACTACAAAAAAGCAGTATCTCTGGGAGAGAAATACAAGCATAGGTCCTTAAGCCGATTTAAGAATAAATTAGAAGAAGTAAGAGAACAGAAATAGGTATAATATACTAACCTATATTGTGACTTGCAAAACGTGTGACACTATTTCTGGATGGGGCAAAAAACACAGTACGTTTCTTATATATATCTTCTTAAAAATGTAATTTTCTATAAACTCTTTACTTTGTACTAGAAACACAGACGACTCGGATATGATAGCGCGGAAATTTTTTCCGTGCCGCGTTTGAGTGAGGAGTAAAAGTAAAGACTAGTTGTAATGATGTAATAGAATATATTAAAACTTTGGACTAGGTGGTATGAAAAATAAAAAAAACATCTTACTTTGTAATGGCCTTAAGGAATGGAAGATTCTCTTTTTAAGTCTATTAGATGGAGTTTTCGCAATAGATGAATTCGAGAATGAAATTTATAACTTAGTCAAATTAGAAAGTTATATTGGCAAAGAATCATATTCGAATTTAATTAGTTTTAATTACAAGGACTCTTCTCAATTCTCAAATATATTTGAATCCGTTAGGGATAATCTGGAGATTTTAGATATTCATAAATGGAATCTATGTAAGATTTTTATAGACGCAGGATTGTCTAAAGAAAATAGTAAACTTATTTATGAAAACAATGCTAATTTAACATTACCATATGTATTATTAGAGATTTATGGAGGGATGAAAATAGGAGATGTAGGACCTGGTCAAGAACAAGCTAAGTCCGATGTTTGCTTTATGAAAATTCCTATTAAATCAGATTTAGATGAATACTGGAAAAATAGTATCGGAGAGGTCATACAAGTGGGGTTTGCGCATCATGAAAATATAATACTCTTTATGAATAACGAGGGTATGATGTATATCTATATTGATCTTACAAATACAATGTATTTGGGAGGAGATTTTGAAACCACAATGATAAAATTGGTTTTTGGTTTAGATTATGGAGATCTAGTAATTCCCGATAGGTCATAGTATGTCGCTGGTTTGAGTTTGTAACGCGGACCTCGACCTCCATACTGATAAGCAATAATAAATAAAACAACTCGTAGGTTGATTTGCAAGAATATTTTTGGGTTTAAAATTAAAGCTTTTAGAACTCAGTTCAGAGGTGTCAAAAATGTAGAATTTTTCCTTTTTAGATTAACCAGAATTTTTGCGTAAACACAACAATTGGCCTTGATCCCTTTTATACCCTACAGTCTTTGATACACAGCATCAGATTTTCGGGTATAAAAAAACCAGTTGTTTTCACAACTGGTTTTCTTCGTAGCGGGAGAGATTGAAATATCTAACCATTCTATTAACAATTTATTTGAATTAGAAGCATTTATAAAAACCCATTCTATATTATTAATAGCTTCTTAAGGGTTACACTCTTATTTACTTTCATTGATACTAAAATTTTATCCTATTTTATGTTCGTTAAGTACTATGGCACATAGGATTGAACGTTTTATATTATGCAATACAAATGTCTTCAACCCTTTTTTACGTTCTAAAAAAATTTAAATGAGTTCAGTATTAGTAATTACGGAAAATCATGGATTCCAGGACTTTCCATTAAGAAACCATGGTACTATTCTTGTCTAATTCTAAAAATCGTTTTACTTCCCATACTTGAAATACTTCTTCTTAGATAAGCTCTATATAGTCCATCAGAATCCCATCAACCCAACTGATATAGAGGTCAACTTGATCCAGAATAATAGAGATCATTGCTTTAAAAAAAAGTAAATTTAA
This sequence comes from Aquimarina pacifica, assembly GCF_000520955.1. Lineage (GTDB taxonomy): Bacteria > Bacteroidota > Bacteroidia > Flavobacteriales > Flavobacteriaceae > Aquimarina > Aquimarina pacifica. The sequence continues at coordinate 101,419 of NZ_JACC01000006.1, forward strand.
AAATGAACAGGTTATCTTTTTTATTTAAAGAGGTAGGTATCCGGTAGTATAGATATTGCCATATTTTCCGCCATTTTGATAAAGGAGCTTAGCTCAGTGTATCATGGTTAATCTAGTAGATATAAGAATCATAATGTGAATACTTATAAAATTGAATTCATAATGTTTTGATAAGTATCAGAATTAGGGTTTACTTCATAAGCGAATTTAGCAGCTTTTTTGCCCAATGAATCTTTTTTAATTTTTTTAAATTTATAATGATAATGTATTACATCGACTCTTGTTAGTTTATATTCTTTTATTGTTTTCAACACCTTTACTATTTTTGCAATCAAGAACAAACCTTGTTTTAATTTTATATGTTGATTCCAATCATCGAAATGAGGATTTAAAGTTATAAAGTCAAGTCCTCTGTTTGGGTATTGTAGCTGACTATATCCTGTTACAAGGGTATCTCTTTCCCTTTAGCTCCATTGCAAGGCGCATAGCTAACAACTAAATTCTTTGAAAGAAACATCCATCCAGGATAAGTATCTTTAGAAATAACATGTTCCAGGTGTTCATAGTGACCATTAAAATCAATTATTCATCTACAAAAAGCACATCTCTCTTTTTGAAATCTGAAATACAATTTCTTAATGTTTAGCTTAAAATTTACTTGAACATTATTTTGCCTATCCCAATCCCCTTTAACAGCTACATCATCTTCGAAAAAACCCAGATTATCATTATTATAAACATATTTTTTATCTATTAAAGAATATTTAATATCACCTATATTTTCTAATTAGCTTTTCCATTACTTCTCTTAACGGATCTTCTTTAGACAATTTATCTAAGTTCAAATCAATCAACTCTTTAACTTTTGAGTTATAATACTTGAATCATCTTCAAGTTCGCTAATCGCAATTAAATCTAGTACCTCTCCTATTTTGTTAGCAACAAAATAATTTCTGGTTGTGGGAGCTCGAAATACTTCTAATAATAATTGTTCTGCTGACATATTGCACCAAAGAAACTCAAAAACATTCATTTTCAATGATTTATACGCTTTGTCATTTTCTTTAAAGTCATTTCACATCAGTTGATTTCAGCATTTGTTGTACCTATGTTGTACCTAATTTGACTTTCGTACTCAAAACAAGTCAATTATGTCATCAAATGCAAAAATAGTTCTTTGTAAAAAACCGAACAGTTAAGGTCAATATCCATTAGCTATTCGAATTTCAAAAAACCGTCGTTCTACCTATCAATATGTTGGTCATTATATTGATATAGAGGAATGGGACGAAAAAAATCTTAGGGTAAAAAAATCAAATCCAAATGCCAATAGCCTAAACAAGCTATTATCACAACAACTTTCTGATGCCAATAAGGCACTTATTGATTTACAATCCGAATATAAAGATGCCTCAGGGAATTCCTCAACTTTCTTTGAACTGGCGCAAGAGCATCTGGACGAACTGTAAGTTGCCGAAAAGTTAAACTGTCTATCCACGGACAGCGCGTTGATTAGTTATATCGTAAAATATCACAAATCCAAACAACTTTCATTTCAAGAAATTGATGAGCGATTTCTTGAAAAATTGATGATATACCTCAAAGTTAAGCACGGCCTTTCAGAAACTTCAATAATGAATATCCTTGTTTTAATCAGCTTGTTGTTCAACAGAGCTATAAAGCTAAAAATAGTCAGCAGGGAATTGTATCCTTTTGGTGGTGACCAAATTAAAATCAAGTTTCCTGAGATTACAAAAATAGGGTTGAGCATTATTGAAGTAAGAGCCATTAAAGCCTTAGATTATCTAACCCGTAATGAAATTCACACAAGAAATGTTTGGCTATTCAGCTTCAATTTTGCAGGAATGCGGGTTACAGATATACTCTGGACAAAGTGGTCTGACATATATGACAATATGCTTCATAACGGAATGAATAAAAACTCAAAACTACTGTCCTTAAAAATTCCAGATAAAGTTCTAAGAATTTTGGATTTCTACAGAGATGATAAAAGATATGCTACCGATTTTGTTTTCCCTGAATTGAAAAAGGCCAATCTCGATGATGCAAAAGACATTTATAATAAAAGAAAAACGGCAACTAAGAAATTCAACGACAACTTAAAATCTATTGCCAAAAAAGCTAAAATAGACAAGAAGATAACAATGTATATCGCCAGACATACTTTTGGCAATATTGCCGGTGATTCCATTCATCCTTTAATGTTACAAAAACTATATAGACATAGTGATTTGAAAACCGCATTGAATTATCAGGCAAATTTTATCCATAAAGAAGCAGATGATGCTTTAGATAGCGTTGTTAACTTTTGACCTATTCCGAAGTAAACTACTCCCTTTTATGTGTAAACTACTTTTGAGATAGGCTTACTAATTTCTGATTAAAACATTTAACCAACATCTTGTATAATTCAGGATGTTTCTTTTTAAGCAAACCTGGACGTTCAAAAAAAACTCTGAAGCAACGGCAAAGAATTCAACTTGATTAATGTCACCATATTTTCGGATATCAAAGTGGTTATCATTTATCGCTTCCATTTCTTTATGGATTAAATTTAACCAAGGTATTGCGTATTGATGTTCTAATAGCCGTTCTAGCACACCGTCTGTTCTATCGTCCAACTTATCTATTAGATGTACAAATTCGTGTATTCCTGTATTACTTTTATCGGTTGTATTTTTAAAGCCGTGGTACAATGCTTTTTTGGAAAGTATCATCTGTTTCTCGAACCTTCCATTCCCAACGATTCCACCAATATTCCTTGAGTTATCCTTACTTCCAAATTGCATATCCTCATTAAAATTATCTGGATACAAAAGGATGCCACTTAAATTTGTGTAGTACCATTCTTTGAAGCCAAAAACAGTGATTACAGCGCTTGCTGCAATTAAAATCTTGTCCAATTCTTCTAATTCAAACTGCACAGCATCAATATAGACCTCACTTAAAAATAGCATCATTCGTTGCTGAAAAATAAGTTGCCTGTCTTCTGAAAGATTTCGGTAATAGAGAACATTCTCCATTAATAACTTGTGCTAGTGCTCTGAAAATGATTCTAAACTTTTTCTTTTTACTATTGAAAACAAATAAATGATAACAATGACAATCAATAAAAAAAATATAACAAAAAGCATCAAAAAGTAGTTTTCAAAATATAGTTATGTCTAAATTTATCCTTCTGTTAGAATGAGGTTTTAGGATGAAAAAAGATGTTAAAATCTATTTCGAATAATCCTTTAAAAGATAGTTCCAATGTCGCTTTTTGAATAGTCCTATGTACAAATAAAGGTTCAGTTTTTTTGCGTTCAATTTCTTGTTAACTTTTAAAGAAGATGAATTAAAATATGTGATTATACTATAAAGATGATTTATTCCATGTTCTTCTAATAGTTTATAACAATGATGTCTTAAAAAAGGTGCTAAATTTTTTCCTCGATAAGCCTGAAAGGTATAAACATTTAACAAATAACCTTCATTATCTTTAAGTGTAAAAGTCCTCTTTTTAAATACAAAATCCTCCAGTTCAACAAATAATAGAGTGGCAATCTCATTCTCTCGTTTGAGCCCGATGCACAATTGCCCCCTTTTCATATCAAGTTTCAATTGATTGGAATTCAACCCCATGTTGTTATCCATGATCAAAACATCTTCTAATTCAAGATAAACCATTTCATAGTCCTTGAAGCTATCTGGTATTTTCGGTTCGTCACAACCGTTCTTCACTTCCTTGAACCAATAATAAGGTTCTATATCAATTCCAATTCGTAACAATGCATTTCTCAAAGTAAATAAAAATAATCCATGACGAATTCGATACCACAATAACTTGACTTTATAGAATTTACTTTTTTCAACTACTTTCATAAATTATTTATTTAAACTTACTTTGAAAGAACCTTCTTTTTTAAAGCTTGCCAGATTTTAAAGAAAATTAGTTAATCTATTGATTCTGCTTTAAATCCCACTTTTTGCAAAGTCGCCTTTACATCTTCTTCGGTTGCACCATCGCTTTCGATAGTTAGGATTTTATTAGGATTGGCAGTATCTACTTCCCAACTTTCTAAACCTTCTTGTGTGTTTAAAAAAGGGGTTACTTTTGATACACACCCACCACAATTGATATTTGTTTTAAATTTTAAAGTTTTCATTGTATTGATTTTTTTTATTATTAAAGTTTTACTCGTTTAAGTCTTAAGCTATTTGCAACTACAGATACACTACTGAATGCCATTGCTGCACCTGCAATCATCGGGTCTAATAAAAACCCGTTTACAGTATAAAGAACTCCTGCTGCAATTGGAATACCAATGATGTTGTAAATGAATGCCCAAAACAGGTTTTGCCTAATCCCAAGAACGGTTTTCCGGGATAGTTTCAGTGCTTTTGGAATAGACTGCAAATCTGATGTTATCAAGGTCATTTTTGCTACATCCATTGCTATATCCGAACCTTTGCCCATTGCAATACTCACATTGGCCTGCGCCAAAGCGTGCGAATCGTTGATGCCATCACCAACCATTGCGACTATCTTTCCGTCTGCCTGTAATTTTTCAACAAAAGATGCTTTGTCGGAAGGCATTACTTCGCCTCGGTAATTTGTTATTCCTACTTGTTTTGCAACAGCTGATGCGGTTTTATTGTTATCTCCCGTGAGCATATAGACCTCGATGCCCCTTTCTTGAAGCATAGCTATAGCTTTTTTCGAAGTTTCTTTAATCTTGTCTGCAATGGCCAGTATCGCGAGCACTTGATTTTCGTTACCAAAGAATATGACTGTTTTTGCTCTTTCTTCGAGACTTTCTGCTGTTTGCATTAAAGTAGCGTCGATTTGAATATTCTTTTCGACAATTAGTTTATGGTTGCCCACATAATATTTTGAATCATTCTCTGATTGTGCCTTTACACCTTTTCCTGTAATGCTTTCGAAAGAAGAGATTTCTGCTTGTTCAATATTTTCTTCTTTCAAATGATTAACGACCGCTTCTGCCAAAGGATGCTCTGATTGCCCTTCAATAGCCAAGAGAATTTCCTTGTATTCATTTTGATTTTCAAGCTTATCGTTCCAGAGTATGTCGGTTACCAATGGTTTTCCTTCTGTAATTGTCCCTGTTTTATCAAGGATTACTGCATTCACTTTATGGCCAAGCTCTAAACTTTCGGCATCCTTTATCAAAATATTGTTTTCCGCTCCCTTGCCAATACCCACCATTATGGCGGTAGGCGTTGCCAAGCCCAAGGCACAGGGACAAGCGATAACCAACACGGCTACAGAGGTCAATAAAGCTTGTGAAAAGGCATTGTCGCCACCTACTGACATCCAGACGATAAATGTTATAATGGAAATACCCAATACCACAGGAACAAAAATACCGGCAATCTTATCGACCAGTTTTTGAACGGGTGCCTTACTCCCTTGTGCTTGCTGAACCATTTTAATGATTTGGGAAAGCAGGGTTTCTCCACCTACTTTTTTAGCGGTAAATTGAAAACTTCCTTTTTGATTCACCGTACCAGCGAAGACCTTTTCCCCTTGGGATTTCTGAACTGGAACGGGTTCTCCCGTAATCATACTTTCATCTACATACGAGCTACCTTTTGAAACTTTGCCATCCACAGGAATCTTTTCTCCGGGACGTACCAAAATGGTCTGACCCACCTGTACGGATGAAATAGGGGTTTCCCTTTCTTCCCCATTCTCAATGATTTTAAGGGTTTTAGGTTGAAGACCCATTAGTTTTTTGATAGCCGAAGAGGTATTTGATTTTGCCTTTTCCTCCAATAGTTTCCCCAAGGAAATAAATGTAATAATCACAGTAGCCGCTTCGTAATATACGTGAGGCTCGATGCCACGACTTAACCAAAATTCAGGAAAAAAGGTGTTGAACACACTAAAGAGGAAGGCGATTCCGGTACTCAAAGCCACCAAGGTGTCCATATTTGCTTTACCGTGTTTGGCCTGCTTGAAGGCATTGATGAAAAAGCTACGCCCAAACCAAAAAAGAATGGGAAAGGCCAATACCAAAGAAATCCATTTGCCTGGTTCCCATTGCATATAGAACATTCCCAGTACAAAAATGGGTAGCGTAAGTATCGCCGACCAGATAGTACGGTTTTTTATATCCTGATAATGCTTTTGCTGAAGTTCTTGTTGTACTTCCGAAGGGTCTTCGGCATCTATTATAATATCATAACCCACCTCACGAAGTGCGTTTTGAAGTTGATTAGGGTTCAACCCCTCGTCATACTCTACCAGAACAGAACTGTTTGCGAAATTGACGCTTGCATCAAACACACCTTCTGTGTGTTTTAATACAGATTCGACACTTGCTGCACAAGAGGCGCAGGTCATTCCCGTAACAGGAAATGATTCTTTCACACCCTTTTTATGATTCTTATTTTCGGTTTCAAATATACTGAATGCCTCCATAAACCCATTCTTATTTGTATGTTACAAATTTCAGGATTAAAAGAGTGTAATGTATTACGTTATATGCTGAATGATTTGTAGAATTTGCTGAATTCGTTACATTTTAAAAAGAGGTTGTTATTTAGTCAATCCCTTAAAAAATGATAAGTTTAGTTTCAGTACTAATAGATGCTTTGGTTTCTCATTATGAGACTTTAGTTCCAACTCATTCGCTGTAACCTAACAGCATTCAAAATTGCCAATAATGCCACTCCAACGTCTGCAAAAACAGCTTCCCACATTGTTGCTAAACCACCTGCCCCTAAAATCAAGACAACCAATTTAACTCCAAAAGCCAATATGATATTCTGCCATACAATTTTTCGAGTAGAACGACTTATTTTTATAGCTCTAACTACTTTTGACGGTTGGTCGGTTTGAATGATTACGTCTGCAGTTTCAATAGCCACATCACTTCCCAAACCACCCATCGCAATCCCCACGTTACTTGCGGCTAAAACAGGTGCGTCATTGATTCCATCGCCGATAAAGGCCACTTTATTTTCTGGATTTTTCTTCAAAATTTCAACCTCATTTAATTTATCCTCTGGTAATAGGCCGCCTTTTGCTTTTTCAACATTTAATTCTTTTGCAATTTGTTGTGTTATGGAATCTTTATCACCTGAAAGCATTATAATATTTTTAATACCTACTTTGTGTAATGCTGAAATCGTTTCTTTGGCATCTTCTTTTAATTCGTCTGCTATCACCACATAACCAGCGAACTTATTATCTATTGCTACTAATACAATAGATTCTACAATAGATTCGGTTTCAGTTGGAACATCTATAGCATTCGCTATCATTAATGCTTTATTTCCTACTAAAATAGCTCTACCATTTACAACACCTTTTAAGCCTTTACCTGCAATTTCAGAGACTTCCTTTGCTTCAAAGTCTTCACCATTTTCTTTATACTCCATAATGGCTTTTGCAATAGGATGCGTGGATTGTTCCTCCAGAGCCATTAGGTATTTCATAAATTCAGATTCTTCCCAACCTATAGCTTTAATTTCCTTGATTTTGAAAACACCTTTGGTAACTGTTCCTGTTTTGTCCATCACCAAGGTATTTATTTTGGTCATCGCATCTAAAAACGAAGCACCTTTAAATAAAATACCGTTCTTTGAAGCTGCGCCTAATCCACCGAAATAACCCAATGGAATAGAAATCACCAATGCGCAAGGACAAGAAATCACCAAGAATATTAAGGCTCTGTAAAGCCAATCTCTAAACACATAATCATCAACGAAAAAGTAAGGTAGGAAAGTAACTCCAATAGCCAAAAACACAACTATTGGTGTATATATACGAGCAAACTGCCTAATGAATAATTCCGTTTTGGATTTACGTGCCGTAGCGTTTTGAACCAAATCCAATATTCTGGCTATAGAACTATCTTCAAACTTATTAGTTACTTCAACTTCAATGACACTTTCTAAATTGATACTACCTGCATATACTTTGGCTTCTTTTAAAATAGAATCCGGTTTGCTTTCTCCCGTTAAGGCTGCAGTATTTAATGATGCTTTTTCAGATAATAGTAACCCATCCAACGGAATTTTCTCTCCTACCCGAATTTGAATCTTTTCTCCAATATTTACATCTTCTGGCGACACACTAGTGTAATCACCATCACGGAAAACATTAGCTTCTTTTGGGCGAACATCTAACAAGGCTTTGATATTACCCTTTGCTCTTTTAACTGCAGCATTTTGGAATAGTTCACCAACTGCATAAAATAACATTACAGCTACGCCTTCGGGATATTCACCAATTACAAATGCGCCAATAGTAGCAATAGACATTAAAAAGAACTCTGTGAAGAAATCACCTTTTTTTATACTTTCCCACCCTTCTTTCACTACAGGAAATCCAACAGGGATATAGGCTATAACATACCAAAGAATACAAATCCAACCAGAAAAACGTGGAAAGACATCAAAATAATCAATCGCAATTCCAGCAATCAGCATTACAAGACTAAAAATAGAGGGTAAGTACGTTCTAAAATTGAATATTGCATCAGGACTATGATGGTTATGACCGCTATCGTAACTGTGTTTGTCTTGGTGTTCTTTAGGTTTTAAGTCGCGTAAATTTATTTTTTTCTTTTTCATAATCTGTGCAAATAATTAAAAATTGTAGTGCAACGGAAGTGCATTTATTAAGTACTGCATTTCTCGCAAATTCCCTTTAACACTAAATTGGCATCTTCAGCCACATAGCCTTCTGGCAAATTAATATTTGGAATTTTATGTTCGGTAAGACAAACGGTCTCATTACAATTATTGCAATGAAAATGTAAATGCAAATCCTGTTCGAGTTCACAATTGCATCCTGTTTCACAGAGCGCATATTTTTGAACGCCCGTACCATCATCTATTTGGTGCACTACACCTTTCTGTTCAAAAGTTTTTAGGGTTCTGAATAACGTTGTTCTATCTGCTTTCGCAAAAGCGTTCTCAATATCCGTGAGGGCAATGGCAACTTCGCTTTCAGCCATATATTTATAAATCAAAATACGCATTGCCGTTGGGCGAACGCCATTTTCCGTAAGTCTTTGTTCTATTTCTTTCATTATTTAGTCTTATTTATCAATGTCCGTGTTCTTCAGATTCACCTTTTTTCATTTCTGCCATTAAATAGTAAGCATTGTTAAATGCGTATTCTACATTTGATTTTTGTTCTGTTAGAAAGTCAATGGCAATCCATTCTCCATCTTGAGTACTCTTTATAACTTCATAAGGCATAAAAGCCCAATTATCACCTTCCTTTTCAGCTGAAAACACAAAGAACCTGTTGCCATCAGCAGCTATGGCACTCTCGGGCATTGCCAATGTTTTAGTGTTGTCAGTTTGAATGCGTCCCTGGATATACATTCCGGGAATCAGGTTCCCTTCCTTATTTTCAATTTCAGCGTGTACATGTATTGCTTTTGGATTCTGTTCAAAAGTCTTTCCTACGGAATAGATTTCTGCGGTAAGTTCCTTGCCAGGAATGGATTGAACATTGAAAGTGATTTTCTGCCCTTCCTTAACCTTATATACGTCCTTTTCAAAAACCATTAAATCTGCGTGCACGTGATGCGTATCTACAATTTCCATTAGGTCGGTCTGGGGTTCTACATATTGGCCTGTTTTAATTTCTACCTTTTGTACAAAGCCTTCAATAGGACTTCTAAGTGCTACCCGCTGATAAATTGTTCCGTTTCTTACGCCTGAGGCACTAATGCTCAGCTGTTTTAGTTGAGCTTCCAATCCGTTAGCCATACTTCGGGATGCTTGATATTCGGCTTCTGCCTTTTGAAAATTTGCACCGCTGCCAACACCTGCTTCGTACAGGGTTTTTTGCCGTTCATATTCCTTATTGAGAAACTGGCTATTACTATAGGCGTTGAGGTAATCCGTCTGTTTTTGAATGATATTGGGGTGTGATAGATAGGCAACTGTTTGCCCTTTATTGACCTTATCGCCTTCGATAACCTCAATGGAAACTACATTAGCACCAACCACCGTAGTTATAGTAGCTTCGTTTTGTGGTGGGACTTCCAACTGACCATTGGCTTTCACGTACCCACTCATATTTCGCATTGGTAAGGTATCGATTTGTATTTGTAATGCATTAAACTGCTTTTCTGTCAATAGCACTTCCTCGGCCTCACCTTCGGAATGCTCTTCTTTCATTTCAGAATCTGTCTCTTTATTTTCTGCGGCACTACTTTTCGAATCGCCACAAGAGGCAAAGCCTAAAAGCATTGTCAGTAGTCCTATAATTGTGTATTTAGATAGATTTTTCATTATTGTTTGAAATATTGTAGTTCAAAAACTGATTTTAGGTAATTGTCGAGAGCGGCCAGCGCATCCATTTCGGTCTGTATGGCGTCCCTTATGATTTGAGTGAAAGCTGCGTAATCAACTGCACCTTCTCTATAAGCTAATAACGCGCCCCGTCTTTGCTCTCCGGCAAGTGGCAACGCTTTATCTTTATAAAATTGCCAAGATACTTTCCACTTTTGATAGGCTTGTACGGCTTGTCGATATTCTGATTGCAATTGGCGTTTTACAAAGTCCGCATTAGTCTTGGCAATTTCACTGTCTATTTTAGCGGCCTTGGCTTGACTTCGTTTTGTTCCAGAGAATAGGGGAACAGATATTCCTGCTTGATAAGTGTAAAACCCGTTGCTTCCATTTACTTGTTGTAATCCGCCTTGAAGATTTAGATTTGGTAACAAATCAGAACGAGCAGCTTTATAGCCAGCTTCGGCTTCGTCGATTCGCTTTTGTGAAAGTTCCAGTTCGGGATGATTCTTTATACTTGCGGATATTCCCAATACAGCAACTTCACTTTCGTCCAGTGTGTCGGGAACGGTGTAAAAAGTATCGGAAACCAACCAAAGGTTAAGCTTTTGCAGCGCAATGGCATAGTCGCTCTCGGCCTGTTGCAGTTTATTATTGATTTGCAACGCCTGATTGGTTGCAGATGAATATTCCAATCTTGAAATAGCCTCTACCTTATAATTGAGTTCGATTGCTTTTTCAAACTGTGAATAGATAGAATCCAGTTCACGGTAGAGTATAAATTTCTGTCTTTGTTGGTACGCTTGAGACCACGCCTTTTTCACTTCCTGTTCCACTTGCAGTCCAGAAAGGTTGAGCGCAGTTTCTGCCAATGCAATTCGCTTTTGCTGTAAACGCTTCTTTGCACCAATACCAAATAGATTGATATTCTGCTGACCTACACCCACTAAAGTGTAAATACCTTGACCATCGTTTACTTCCTCACCGCCTGTAAAAACTTGGGTGTTCCCTAAGTCATACGCTGTGCCTTTAAGGGCGTTCTGTTTTTGAATTTCCAACTGTTTTGTTTTCAATAGCGGATAATTTTTCTTTGCAATTTCCACTGCTTGTTTAAACGAGATAGCAGGTATTGCATCACTATCTTGAACTTGTTGCGCATTGGCGAAAGCCGAAGTAAGTAGTAAGCACAACATCGCTGTTGCGGTTACGAATTTAGGATTGAGCTTCGTCTTACGTTCAGAACGCTTTTCTACCCATTGATAAAAAATTGGAAGGATAAAAAGGGTCAATAATGTTGAAGTAATTAATCCACCTATAACAACAGTCGCCAATGGTCGCTGTACTTCAGCTCCTGCAGATGCAGAAACGGCCATAGGCAAAAAACCAAGTATATCGGTAAAGGCCGTGAGCATAATAGGCCGTACTCTTCTTTTTGTTCCCTCTACAATACGTTCTTTGAGATCGGTAACACCTTCCTCTTTCAACTCGTTCAGTCCACTAATCATCACCAAACCATTCAGTACAGCAACACCGAATAATACGATAAAGCCGACACCCGCGGAAATGCTAAATGGCATATCCCTAAGCCATAGGGCAAAAACACCACCGATAGTAGCCATCGGTATAGCCAAATAAATCATCAAGGTTTGTGGAAAAGATTTTAATGCAAAGTAAATCAGGATGAATATTAGCAATAATGCAATAGGAACAACGGTCTGCAATCGGTCACTTGCCCTTTCTAGATTCTCGAATGCACCTCCATAGCGTATAAAATACCCTGGTGGTAAATCAAGATTTGCATCCAGTTTATCCTTTATCTCATTGACTAATGATTCTACATCCCGTCCACGGACATTTACACCCACATAGGTTCTACGATTGGTATTATCCCGGCTTATCTGCATCGGTCCTGGTGTGTATTCGATATTTGCCAATTCTTGAAGTGGAATTTGTGAACCGTTTGGTAAATTGATGTATAGATTTCTGATGTCGTTGATATCTGTACGGTTCTGCTCATCGAGTCTAACGACCAAATCGAAACGCTTTTCGCCCTCAAAGATGACACCCGCATAACCCCCTGCAAAAGCAGATTGGACTATCATATTGAGTTGGTCAATGCTCACACCGTATTGCGCTAGTTTATCGCGATTGTACTTTATGGTCATTTGAGGTAATCCCGAAGTAGCTTCCGCCCTCATATCGCCTATACCATTAGTGCCAGCTATGATTTTGGTAATCTCATCCGCTTTGGCAGCAAGTACATCAATATCCTCACCATATATTTTAATAGCAACATCCTCGCGTATGCCTTCCAAAAGTTCATTAAACCTCATTTCAATAGGTTGGGTAAACTCATAATTGACACCTGGGATAATGCTTACCACTTCCTTCATCTTATCTATAAGTTCATCCTTTGAATCAGCTGACACCCATTCGTCCTGTGGTTTCAGTATAACGAATACATCTGCAAAGTCCATCGGCATCGGGTCAGTTGGTACTTCAGCCACACCGATACGACTCACAATTTTTTCCACTTCAGGAAATTCAGCCTTTACAATGCGTTCTACTTTAGTAGTTGTCTCAATGGTTTCGCTGAGCGAACTACCGGGTTTAAGGATGGCGTGGAAGGCAATATCACCCTCATCCAATTGTGGGATAAACTCGCCGCCCATTTTAGAAAATACAAATACGGCTACAGCGAATATGGCAACTGCAATACCCACAACCCACTTTCCTTTTTTCAAGGCTCGCATTAAAAGGGGTTCATACTTATGTTGTACCCATTGCACAAAACGGTCGCCCCAAGATTTTTTTTCCGTTTTGGGTGGTTTTAAAAATAAGGCTGACATCATAGGCACATAGGTTAGACACAGAATCATTGCCCCCATCATCGCAAATATGAATGTTAATGCCATTGGCTGGAACATCTTTCCTTCTACACCTTCCAATGCTAAAATGGGAAGGAATACAATTAGGATTATCAACTGGCCGAAAAAAGCAGCATTCATCATCTTTTTGGATGCATCGGCAGCGATTACGTCTCGGTCTTCCTTTTTTAAAGCTTTCTTTTTAAATATATAACTACCCATAAGAAATACGCTTGCTTCCACAATGATAACCGCGCCATCGACAATGATTCCGAAGTCGATTGCCCCTAAACTCATTAGGTTTGCCCAGACGTTAAAAACATTCATAAGTATAAAAGCGAATAATAAGGATAGCGGTATAGTAGAAGCTACAATCAATCCACCACGCCAGTTACCTAGCAAAAAAACCAAAACAAAAATTACGATGAGTGCACCTTCCAGTAGATTGTTGCGCACTGTACCAGTAGTTTCGTTTATAAGCTTACTTCTATCCAATAAAGGTTGAATGACAACCCCTTCAGGTAAAGATTTCTGTATTTCGGTCATTCTTTCCTTCACTCGGACAATGACCTCATTTGAGTTTGCACCTTTAAGCATCATTACCAATCCACCAACGACTTCACCTTCACCATCCTGTGTCAATGCTCCATAGCGTACGGCAGAACCAAAACGTACATCGGCAACATCACTTACGGTTATTGGTATACCATTTTCATTTTTGATAATGATTTTTTTAATGTCATCAAGGTTGCGTACCAAACCTTCGCCACGGATAAAGTTGGCTTGGTGATTTTTTTCGATATAAGCACCACCTGTATTTTTATTGTTGGCTTCCAAGGCTTCAAAAACATCAGTAATGGCAAGACCGATAGCCTTTAGCTCATTGGGGTCTACGGCTACCTCATACTGTTTTATTTTTCCGCCAATGGCATTGATTTCAACAACCCCTGGAACCATTGCCATTTGTCTTTGAACAATCCAGTCTTGCATCGTACGTAAATCGGACAAAGAATATTTATCCTGAAACTCAGGTTCAACTTTCAGGGTATATTGATATACTTCGCCCAAGCCTGTTGAAATAGGTCCCATAGACGGTTGCCCTAGTTCTTCGGGTATCTGCTCACGAACTTCAGTCAGTTTTTCGGAAACAAGCTGACGTGGTAGATACGTTCCCATATCATCATCAAATACCACCGTAACCACGGAAAGTCCAAATCGTGAAATCGAGCGGATTTCCTTTACATTGGGCAGATTGCTCATAGCAACTTCTATTGGATAGGTAACGAATTGCTCGATATCCTCTGTACCCAGATTGGGCGATTGTGTGATGACTTGCACCTGATTATTAGTAATATCTGGTACGGCGTCAATAGGAACTTGAGTCATACTATAGATACCTGCACCGATGAGTGCCAAGGTTAGCAGACCAATTATAAATTTGTTATTGATTGAAAAATCAATGATTTTGTTAATCATAGAATGAAAAGGGTATTAATTCAGTTTACATTCGCGTTGAACACTTAGAGTACAATGCAACGCACGACCTTGATATATCCAAATTGGGATACATCAGAACAGGACATAGTTATCCTTTAAAACTGAATTAAACCTGTGGTGGCTGTAAAAGGGAAAGGGAAATATCCTTACCTACACTATCAAAATGGTTAAAGTTATCTTGCGAAATTAGTGGTTGCAGGGGCTTAAACACCGCAAGTCCAAAATTTATGGTATGAACGTGGCAACAATGGCACTGGCAAAACGGCGAGCAAAGTTCGCAGTCTTGGTCGTGGTCGCCATCAAAATCAACCATTGTAACAACTTGGGAATCATCAGTAATGTTTCCAGTATCACTACAAGGCACTACATTTAGTGCCAAAAAGTAAATTGATAATATGAATGCGAAATATTTCAAGTTACAAAGATAAAAATATTATGATGCAACTGTGTTGCAAATATGATTAAGGTTAACTCGCACAACAACTCAACTTTGAAACATCTTTTCCAAAAGTGATAGCGGCTAATTTAATTCCTTCACCTAATGTCAAATATGGATAAAAACTTTCAGCTAAATCACTTATAGTGATTCCAAATTTAATAGCCATACTTAATTGTTGTATCAGTTCTCCGCCTTCTGGTGCAACTACTCTTGCGCCAATCAATTTATCGGTTTCTAAGTTACGTATCAGTTTTATAAACCCTCTGGCATCTTGAGCTGCCAATGCTCTTGGAACGTGAATTAAATCAAGTTTACTGACTTCAAAAGGAATTTCCTTTTTTTCTGCTTCTATTTCATCTATACCTGCTCCCGCGATTTGAGGGTCTGTAAATACTACCCAAGGCAATGATGAATAATCAATACTGGTTTTTGATAATGAAAATGCATTATTAACTGCTGCATTGCCTTCGGTTGCTGCTGTATATACAAATGCTGGTGTATTGGTGACATCTCCTGACGCAAAAATATTGGAAATGTTGGTTTCCATTTTCTCGTTGACTATAATATGGCCTCTTTCTGTTAAATTAATATCAATATTTTCAAGTCCTAATTTAGAGGTGTTTGGCTTCGTCCCTGTAGCCACCACAATATGTCCTTTTTCGATGATTTGTGTTGTGGAACCGTCAGGGCATTTACAATGTATAATTGTATTGTCTCCATCCTTTTCAAATTTAAAAGCTCTAAAATTTGGTAAAACCTCAATCCCTTCACTTTTCATTTGTTCTACCAAAACATCTGTAATATCTTTTGTTTGACTGCGTAACGGCCTATCGGTAAATTCAATGATACGCACTTTTACACCTAAACGATTATATGCCATCGCAATTTCCAAACCGATATAACCAGCTCCCATAATGGTCAGACTTTTGGGTTTCTCTTCTAAATCGAATAAGGACACATTGGTTAAATAATCAACCTCATTCAGTCCTTCAATATTTGGGATATTGGTAGTTGCTCCTGTTGCTATTATAATGTTGGTTGCTGTGTAGGTGTCTTTTCTATCTACAAGTATTGTGTTATTATCCACAAACTCTGCCCATCCTTTTAGCATGGTTAAGTTTTCAAAATCACTGACCACATCCAGATATTTTTGTTGCTGAAGTGAAGCAACCAATGCTTTTTTATCTTTTATGATTTGTGCAAAATCAATCTCTGCACCTTTAGGTTTTATACCCTTAAAATTGGAATGCGTAGCGTGACGTACCGTTTCGGCAGCTCTAATAAGATTTTTAGACGGCACACAACCCACGTTCACGCAAGTGCCACCAAAATCCAATCCTGCATTTACCATTAGCGTTGTGAGTCCTAAACCTTCAGCCTTAATCGCTGCTGAAAATGCCGCAGAACCACCACCAATAACTATTAAATCGTATTGATTTTTGCTTTTGGAATTTACAGCTGAAACCTCTTCCTCGTCGACATTATTTATGACCGAATAATCACCAACGCTGTTTACTGCATCTATTACATTTGCCTTACTCATCTTATCAACATCAATAGTAAATTCGCCCTTTCCGGTTCCGTGGTTAACTGTGGAACTTAAAACACCTTCAGTTGCGTTCATATCCTTTTCGATATGTGTTGCACAACCTTCACAGGTCATACCTTCTATTTCCAATGAAATTGTTTCTGTGTTTTGAGGCATTTGGCTTTTCATTTTAGCTGTATTTTTCATTGAAATTGGTACTGTTTACATATTAAAAATTATACCTTCCCTTATATTACCTCGGCTTTGAATCCTTTTTGTTCTATTATAGTTTTTAATGCCTTTACCGTTGTTTTTGAACCATCAAACTCAATAACAGCAATATCTCCTGGATATTCAACCGAATGCTCCAAAACACCATCTACTTCCTTTAATGCATTATAAATAGCATTAGAACAACCAGCACAAGTAATGCCTGTAATTTTAAATTTCACCGTGGTTGCATTGTGTTTCTTTGAAGCTACTTCCACAACTTGATTTGTAACCTCCTTGCTTTGTGATTTAGCCTGAAAAGAAAACAGCATTAAAGCCAAAATAGGCACTATTGATAGTTTTTTCATAATGGGTGATTTTGCGTTTATTTATCTTTTATAACTTTATATCCTGTTGAATTAATTGCCTTTTCAATAGCTACTTTAGAGGTTTTAGACCTATCAAACTCTACCATGGCACTTCCCTTTTCATACGAAGGGGTTACATTTATAATACCGTCCAATTCATTTACAGCGTGTTTTATGCTTTCTTCACAGCCAGCACAAGTCATTCCTTGAACATTAAAGTTTACAGTTTGAATATTTGATTGGTTTACAATGACTACTTCTTTTTTATTATCTGGATAAAAAATGGATGAATAATATGGAAATGCCAGCATTATAATTGCAAATACAGTTACAATTGCCAAAAAGGTTTTTGACTGTATGAATTTTGGTTTCTCGTCCGTATCGCATTCACAGTCGATTTCCTTTTGAGGTTTTAGTTTTTGATACCAAGCAAAGCCGAGCACTAAAATTGTTAGCCCGATTAGATAAGGTCTAAAAGGCTCAATCCAAGAAAATGTTGAGGCAATTCCGTTTGTTCCTGCAATTAGAGCTAAAACGGGTGTAATACAACATAAAGAAGCTGTAATTGCAGTAAGCAAGCCTGTACCAATTAATTTGTTTTCACTTTTCATATCGTTTCTAAGATTTTGTTCTTGTCAAGTATTTCAAAGAATGGATTGAGTATTTTTTCGTATTCCTCTGTTAGTGAATAAAAAATGGTTTGGGCTTCTCTATCGGTTTCCAATAAATTTCTATCCTTCATTTTTCTCAAATGTTGGGAAATAGCAGAAATATTCATTTCGAGAATATCGCTTAAGTCGCAAACGCAAAGTCTTTTTTCTTCAAAGAGTAAATAGAGAATTTTTAACCTGACATCATTTCCCACCATAGCAAGTCCATTTGCTAAATAATCAAATGTTTCGTTTAGTTTTGAAACTGTTTCTTTACAACGGTTTATCTGTTTAATATCCGCCTGTTGTCTTATACAAGAATTATTTTCCATAAGACAAAGTTACTATAATTTATTATTTAAGCAAATACTAAAATACCAACATCACAAGTAACATTTTAAAACAACCCTTCGTTTTTAACGTACTTTAATTAAATCTCATCCAATGATCTCCTGTTTTTAACTATGCTGCTCTTAAACTGTGTGGGTGTCATTCCTGTTACTTTTTTGAATTGAAAAGCTGTCAATTTATTTTCTTTGAAACCACTTTTACAACTTCATTTAAAAGCACTTCTGTATCTAATTCTTTAAATATTTTTAAAGTTTTTGCTGCTTCTGTTTCTAGTATTATAGAAATAAGTTTGTTAGAACCTTATAGCAAATAGATGCTTCTGATGGATGCAGGATATTCTGGATAATTCTTTAGAAGAATGTACTTTTTAAATTCGGCTAAAACACCTACTCGAAAGTATAAACTTCGTTTACAGATTCTGTAACCCTAAAATACCCAAAAGCGTAATTTTCTGGGTTTTCTAGATTTATATAATTACCTCTTAGCCTTGTTGGCAAGGTTGCAAAGGGATCTCCTGCATTATCGCCTTGCTCAATTAATCTATTCAAAAAATCGTAATATTCTTCGGATATACCAAATAAATTAATATCTACTTCATCTCCTGGTAAAATCTCATCTTCTGCATCTGCCTCATCTTCTTCATATAAAAGAGACATTTCATTACCATTTGTAAACTCATCAGACATTATTTCTCTTGTGGGAAGCCGATCTTCTCCTTCTAAAAAGGTAATGTAATAAAAATTCACTTCATTTGCCAGATCGTCAAAATAGATGGTTAGGTCCAGCTCTTCTTCATCTGAACCACCTTCACGAGATTGTTCAATTCTATTTATTTCAGAAACAGAGATTAACGTTTCTTGAGCAGTATATGTTTCGCTGTTGTAAATTACCTCTAAATTGTATGTGTTGTTAATTATAGGCACAAAGTTTGTAGTTGTATAACTACCATCTTGTTGATCATTAAAGATAAAAACGTCTCCATTTGAAGCATTTTCAACTATTACCGATGCTCCACTTACAGGGTTTGGTGCTGTATCGTAATAAGGTGTTGAAAGACTTAGCTTTATGGTCTGATTATTTCCTAAAGTTCCTTTTTTCCAATCTAAAGATGCCTCAATAACTAATCGTGGAGATTCAGTTGGCACAGCTAGGTCTATAGCTTCTGTACAAGAAAAAATAATGACACTTAATCCCATGAGGCTTACAATTTTAATCTTATTTTCTATTTTAAGTATCTTTTTTAAATACATCATGATTTTTAAAATTTAAAGTTATAGGTTACGGAAGGAATAATACCAAATATTGTAGTTCTCAAGGCCTCGTTTACTCCAGTATTATAGTCTTGGTTAAATGATATGGAGGCTGCATTTTGCCTATTGTAAAGATTATAAATACTAAATACCCACTCACCTTTCCACTGTTTATTGGGTTTGCGGTTGGGTTTATAGGTCGCTGAAATGTCTAATCTATGATAGGCAGGTAATCTGTCGGCATTTCTTTCATTAAAAATTACAATAGAGGATCCTTCATATTCAAATTGCCCAACAGGATAGGTTACAGGACGACCGGTTTGGTAAATTGCATTCGCACTAAATGACCATTTATCGGTTAATTTATAGACTCCTGTAATAGAAATATCGTGTGTACGATCAAAAGGTGTATTGTACCAATTGCCATTATTAATTCCAGGACCTCCTGCATTTCCTCCAAAAGAACGCTGCTCGGATTTAGCTAAAGTATATGAAACCCACCCTGTATAGCGACCTTTGTTTTTTCTAAACATTAATTCCAGTCCATAGGCTCTCGCCTCGCCATTTAAAATTTCGGTTTCGATATTATTGTTTCCTATTAAGCTTGCCCCATCAATATAATCAATACGGTTTTGGGTAGTTTTATAATAGGTTTCTGCTTCAAGTGAATATGCGTTATTATTAAATTTTTTATAGTAACCAAAAGCATATTGGTTAGATAATTGCGGTTTTACATATGTTCCGCTAGTTGTCCAAACGTCTAAAGGAGTCACTGAAACTGTATTAGACAGTAAATGCATATATTGTGCTGAGCGAGTGTAACTTCCCTTTATGGACGAGTTGTCTGTTAATACATAGGATAAGCCTAATCTCGGTTCTAAATTTCCAAATTTTTCAATAGTCTGTCCTTTTGAGTAAGCCGTTTCTCCTATGGCTTCTCCTTCTTGGTAAATACCCAACCCTTGATTGTAAATTACAGGTTGATTATTAGCATAATTTGTAATAGATTGCCCTCCTAAGCGGTTAAATGTGCTATAGCGCAAACCATATCTTGCAGTAAGTTTGTCTGTAATTTTATGTTCTGCACTCATGTAAAGCCCTCCTTCAAAAGCCCTTTTTTGGTCTAATATTAATGGATTAATTGGAGAGGTTGGGGTAGATGGTGTAATTTCTCCGGGATTGAGATTATATGAGATGCCACTTGCTCCAAAATCTATTTTTAGTTTATCGCTTGCATAATATCCAAAATCGTATTTTAGGTTATAATTTGTTATGTCAGATATCCAATCTAATTGATCAAAGTCCAGTATTATCTGATAGTCATATTTACTATATATAAGCGATAGGTTAGAAAACAACTTATCATTGAAAACATGATTCCACCTAAGATTTGCAGAGTTGTTTCCGTAATTACTATCTATTAGATTTACAATATTAAAAACATCTCGCCCAAAATAACTTGATAGATATATCTTATTGTTTTCATTAATTTCATAATTGGTTTTTAGGTTTACATCGTAAAAACTAATATTACTATTTCTTAAATCGTCTAATAAACCCGAAAAGAGTTGTGCATAAGTTGTTCTTCCTGCTAATAGAAAAGAGCCTTTCTTTTTAAACAATGGAGCCTCAACAGCGAGCCTACTTGAAATTAGCCCGATACCTCCATTGAGTTCGAGCCTTTTATTGTTTCCATCTTTTTGTCTTACATCTAATACAGAAGCTGTTCTCCCTCCAAATTTTGCGGGTATATCACCTTTGTATAGTTTTACATTTTTAATTGCATCGTTATTAAAAACAGAGAATAGTCCAAAAAAGTGAGATGTATTGTAAATAATAGCTTCGTCTAAAAGCACCAAGTTTTGATCTACTGCTCCGCCTCTTACATTAAACCCGGCAGAACCTTCTCCATTATTTGTAACTCCAGGCAAAAGCTGAATGGTTTTTATAAGATCTACTTCGCCCATTACAGCCGGCGCTATTTTTATTGTTGATGCGCTTAAAGTAGTAACTCCCATTTGAGGTTTTCTAATGTTTAGTTTTTTTGAGTCTTCTGTTGTTGTAATAACAACTTCGTCTAAGGTATTTAAGTCTTCTGTAATTTCAATGCTTAATCTTATATCTTTAACAAGCGATATTTTTTCTTGTACCTCTTTATATCCCAGAGACGAAGTAACCAAAGTATATTCTCCTTTTGGAGCTGTTATAGAGTAAAAACCATACTCGTTTGTTGTGGTTCCTATTGTTGTACCTTTAAGATATACCGCTATACCAAATACGGTTTCACCATTTGCTTTGTCGCTAATAGTTCCTCGTATAGTGTATTCTTCTTGAGCAATTATTATGCTACTGATTAGCATAAAAAAAAGTGATAAAAAAGGTTTGATGTACGATGGCTTAGCTAAGCTACGATAACTAAAACAACCTAATTGGTTTTTGCTATATGTTTGACAGTAATGATTGCTACAAGCCTCAATACATTTTTTTATTTTATTATGATTCATACTATTTAAAAATTAAATTTTTACTATTGATTACTTTATTAATTTTTTTGATTACGTCGTCATTGTAGAACTCATTAATAGATATATTTTTATTATCATAAGGGAAGTGCCAAGTGCAGCAATAGGTAGTGCAACCAAAACAACATCGCCGATTCTTTCTATATTTCGGAATTGTGGTGATTGTTGATTAATTTGTGCTTTCAGTTGTGAAAAACAAAATAGAATGGATATCATAAAAAAAGAAACCTTCATTAAACAGGGTTAGTAATGTTTCCCTAATGAACGTCGCTTTTTTTGGTAAAATACATTGTGTTAGTCCAGAATAAGTAGTTTGGACATATTTACAATCTTTGAGTCAGTGATTTTTTAAATTGAGAAGGTGTTAAGCCCTTGATTTTTTTGAAAGTAGCATTAAATGTTGATTTTGAGTTGAAACCCACCTCATTTGCGAGACCAAAAAGGGTGAATTGACCACTTTGGTCATTTTTTAGGTTTTTTACAAACGCTTCAACCCTATATTCATTTACAAAATCTTGAAAACTCTTACCAAAATGTATATTTAGGACTTCAGAAATATATTGTCTTGGAATGTTTAATTCTTGAGATAATTTGTGAATAGACAATTTCGGGTCTTTATACAATGCTTTACGTTGCATAACATCCAACAACGCTGTTTTGTAGTTTTTAACTTGTTCTTTATTTAATTTTGAACCTTTGTATTCAGTTGGTTTGGATATTGGTAATAATTCTTTAGGCCAAATAATTAAATAATAGGTCATACTATAAAAAAGAAAAGCATATACGAGGAGAAGATAACTTTGGTATTGCACACTTTCTGATACGGCTATTGGTTTAAATTCAGCCAACTCGGCCACTTCATTAAAGTAATTAAATCCCATTAGCAGCACTATTGGTATTGTGAGGTATAAAATCCAATACTTTGATTTATTCTTAAACAAATCAAAAATGATGTAGACTAAATAACCCAAAAATGCAAAATCTATTAATTCTTCAGCAACTTCAACAAACATGGTTTCTTCACCCTCATTTAGTTCTATAGATTCCATAATAAAGTAAAGAATATTTGGTAAAAAAAACCATAAATCTTTTTTGTTGAAATGTGTTTTTTCCGTTTTGTAATACTTAAAGAATAGAAATAAAAAAGTAATGAACAAAGTACTATCAGAAAGAAGCCAGTCTGCTCCTTCTTGAAAAAGATTATTGCTGTCATCACCAATTATGAATAAAAGAATAGAAATAATACTTCCAACAAATAACCAGAATGTTGGTGTCTTATATTTACTACGTTTATGAAATAAAACAAGCAGTATAAAGACCCCTTGTATAACAGCTATTATTTGTACAGTTTTTAACATCTTTAAATAAATATAAAATAATTTAGTTTTGGTTTTTCAAAAAAGTCTAATTTAAAATGCCCTCTATGGCAAAACCACAGAGGGAATTCATTTTGTGGTAAGGAAAAGTGCGACTTAATTCAGATTTACTCGATTGTTACATTAAAGGGTGCTGCAATGTCTGTATTGCCACCTGCATCATCAAGCCCCGTATTTGGTTTAGTAGGCAGATGTCGCAATGTAAAGGTCAATACCCCTGAACTTGCTGCCCCAGCCGTAAGCGTGAATTCTGTACCTAACGGATTACCGTTGACGTCAAAATTGCCATACTCCGTTGTCACTTCGAGACCGCCAGCAGAAGTATAGAAAAACTGATGGTCTACGTCTTCTAGTTCTATTTCATCAGTAATGTTTTCAGGAGGACTCACAGTTTCGTTAAGAATTACAATAGAACCATTGTAGGTAACTCCAGCACTTAGGTTGCCCGAAACGGTAACGACTGGTGGCTCTGGGCCATCGTCATCCAAATCGCGAGTCTGTAAAGTAATGGGTGTACCACCTCCATCCGGTTCAAGTGTTACCGTGAAAGTGGTTAGTGGTTCTTCTTCATTTACTGGTTTTGGCGCATCATCGTCATTTGAACACGATACGAACAAAACGGTTGCAAAAATTGCAGTGGCTAAAAATTTTACGTTTTTCATATGTTTTTGATTTAAAAAATTAATAATTGAGTTTGAGATTTAATAAAAAGTTCCTGCCCAAATCGTCTGCGTAAAAGCGCAGGCGGTTCAGGTAATTTCTATAAGGCGTATTAAATAGGTTTGTAATGCCAAAGCCTATCGTGAGTGTTGATTTTTCCGTAACCTTAAAATCAATACTGGAATTAAAATTGATTAAATGAAATGCATCAGGTGGCGTGCTCACGTCTACAACTTCCATCGTTTGGGTGACTGGTAGGAACACTTCAAAATTGTTATCTGGAAATTCGTTTTGACGAAATACATACTCGCTTTGTAGTGCCAGCCTTATATTCTTAGAGTTTGGGTTTTGATATACAATTTCGTTCTTTGTGTTTATAGGCGGCATGTTTATCAAGGGCTCATCCCTTTTACTGTCGTATCCCTTTACGAGAGAAAATTGGTGGTTTAACCGAAGGTTTTGGGCAAAGGCGTATGAGGCATCAAAATCTACTCCCAAAAGTTGGGCATCTGTCTGTCTGTATTCCCAAACTTGAAAGCTACCTCGTATGGTTTGTTGGATTTCTACAGGTTCTATAATGATAAAGTCTTTGATGATATTTATAAAAGGACTTATTGAAAAACTGAACTTTTCATTTTCACGCTGAAAGGTCAATGCGATTTTATTTCCGATTTCTGAATTGAAACTTAAATCGCCCAACTCAATACGAGAGGCAGATTGATGTAAGCCCTCACTAAAAAGTTCAGAAGGGTTTGGTGGACGAGATGCCAGTGAATAGTTAAAAAATAGCTTATATTCATCGCTAAAAGAGTACGTGGCACCCAGCGTTGCCGAAGCGTTGTAAAAATTAAGTTGTGGATTGGTCAAAATCTGATTTTCCAATTCTTCGACAACAATTTCAGGGAAGAGTTCTCCGTAATTACGGGATTCCCAAAAGGATGTTCGGTAAAATTTGAAAACGTCCATATATGTGAAATCAAAACGTCCACCTGCTTCTAAAAGAAACTTGTCGTTTAAGTTATAATCCGCTATGGCATATATCCCAAAATCATATTTGTCATAATCGGGTATCAACCTGCGCACTCCCGTATTGGGGTCAGCAAAGTTGTTTTGATATCTTACCATTAAACCGGTTTTTAGGTCTACTGCATCGGTTAAGCGTGAATCTAAATCGAGCATCAATGTGTGTGTATCCAATTGTAAATCCAATGAAGCCTTGTCCTTATCTGCACCACGCCTGATATCAAATTCCAAACGGTTATTACGCTGAAAATCATATTGTAGGCTCACTTTTCCGAAACCGTCGAACCTCTTAAAACCTTTTATTCGTACTAAATGGTGTGTGACATCTTGTTTTGGTGCAGCGATATCGTAGGTAAAGTCATTTATTATTAAAGGTCTGTCACTATTTAATGCCATAACTAAGTCTTGAATACCACCCAAATGAGATGCCCTTAAAATGCCAATTTCATTTTTAAAAAGTGAATAATACGCCTCGACGCCATAATCAAATTGATTTAAACCTACCTTCAAAGACAGGTTGCGCTCAAAAGTTCCCGTGTTACTCAGCGCATAGTCAGGTGCCTCAAAATCACCAAAGCGTTTTAATGTTCCCTGCAACGTTGCGTGCCATCCGTTTTGATAGCTTTTGGTCAATTGAGAAGTCAGGGAAGCACCACGACCGTTGCTTGCTCCCGTTAGGAAAGTCTTACCGTAAATACTATCTTTAACGGGAACTTTTGAAGCTTCGACAACTATTACACCTCCCACAGCGTCTCCACTATATTGTAATGCTCCTGCTCCTTTAATCAACGTTAGGTTTCCTACGGAATTGATATCTACATTTGGGGCGTGCTCTGCTCCCCATTCTTGATCTTCCATCCTAACGCCGTTGTTGATGATGACAACACGACTACTGTGAAGTCCATTAATCAAAGGTTTTACAACTGTATTTCCTGTGTTGAGGGAAGATACACCGCTCAAGCTATTTAACGCGTCACCGAGTGTGCCACTGCTATAACGTTCCAATTCATCTTTTGAGATTGTGTTTTCCTGTATTGTTTTCGTCTTATTACCGTAAGCTTTTCCCTCCACGGTAACTTGGTTCAATTCTTCCAAATGATGCTCCAGTTTAAAGTTTTTGACCATGTTGCCAGATACCTTAACGGTAAACACTTTTGTTAGGCAGTAGGGATGTGAAACCTGTATATTATAAGTATCATTGCAGAGATTTCGAATTATAAATTTTCCATCGAGGCTTGTAACCACAGCTTGTTCAGAACCTGCAACAATAAGTGTTGCGCCTACAAGGATAGACCCATCATGAAGGTCTGTTACTGTACCGGAAAGGGTGTTATCACAATTTTGTGAAAAAGATGTAATACTGCTCAATAGCAGTATCAATAATGCAGACTTGCGCATATAAATTCTTAATTAAAATAAAACGTATCAGTTAATTTGTCTATTAAGAAAAAAATGGGGGTGCGCGCAGCTGCTTATTGGTTATTTGAAGGGAATGGAACTGTGATGTCGTGAAGGTTTCATTAACCTTTACAAAAATAATAGGCAATAATAAATCAGGGTATTTGGCTATATCGTAGTTGAGGGATGTAAAAAGAAAACTACATATTTCACATTTTGAAATGGATTTATGAATATGCGTGACCTTTTTTGTACAGGTGATATTTTCGTGGCCTTCGAGTGTATGAAAAAACTGAATGGCAGAAGGTGTCATTAATGCTACAAAGAGCACTAATGCAACTATACTTTTACCAATCTGTTTTTTATAATTCACTGTTCTTTCTTTATGTTATAATGTACAAGTTGTAAATTGTCACGTAAGTTGACCATATATCTTATTCTTTCATAAAAGAATTTATTAAACATCGTCCAAAGATTTTAGGTTTTTGTCCACAGACTTCTTAAACTGTGTAGGTGTCATTCCTGTAACTTTTTTAAACTGATTACTCAAATAGGCTACACTACTATAATGTAGTTGAAAAGCTATCTCACTCAAGGTCAATTCATCGTAAACAATAAGTTCTTTTACACGTTCAATTTTTTGATTGATAATGTATTGCTCAAACGTGATGCTTTCTACTGACGAGAATAGGGAACTTAAATATTTATAATCTAAGTTGAGCTCACCACTTATAATATCTGCCCATTTTTCATTGGTTTCTTCATTGGAATGATGTACTTTTTCAACTACAAGATTCTTCATTTGCTCAATAAGCTGTGATTTACGGTCATTAATTATATTAAAACCAGAATCTTTAAGTTTCCTGGCTAACGCCTCTCTTTGCAATTCGTTAAGTTTTGAAATCAATTCTACTTCACCCAACTTAATAGCCTTGAAGTCCAGATTTAAATCTGACAAAATTTGCGATACTGTCGATATGCATCTCGGACATACCATATTTTTTATGTGAATAATTGAACTCATTTTTTTTAAAATAGATTTACTCCTGCTTTTGAAAGTGAATAATAATATGCGGCTACAGCAGCAATTATAAATATGGTAACTATAGCCAGTATGCAAATGATTTTATCTTTTTGAGAAATATCATTTTTAGACTGTCGCTTGTTCTTTTTAGCTTTTCTTCTATTTCTTCTACTTTCACTCATCGTCATTTCTCTTACCATTACCATTGCAAACTTTTCTTAATGTAGATATTTGATTTAGTTTATAACCTTATTATTCTAAAGTCTCTTTTACTTCACCACAGGTTAACATTGCTTCTCCGTAATATGGGTTACGAATTTCTTTTTCTAAACTCAACCAATAGGCTCCCTTATAATTATCTGCCATAGGGCAAAACTCACTATATACTGTTTGGTTAATCCCAAAAAGCCTTACGCTACTTATCATATGTGCAGAAAGATGTTTAAAATGTCCTCTTTGCGCCGCTATGTTCGAATTTTTCTCAATAGCACTGGCAGAGTTTTTTAATTCTTTTTGTATGGTCATCCAATGGTTATGTGCTTCGTTATCGGACAACAATTTCATATCTACTTTTGCTAAATTCTTTCCTATGTTTTTTGCAACTGTTTGTGCTTCTTCAGAGTTGTCATTAACAAGAGCATCTTTCAATAGAATATAATCATCAAAAACTTCCTTTAATTGATTTTGAAATTTATTGGGAACTTCGATTCTTTTATTCATCTTTGAATGGTTAGTATTTTCCTTCGCGTCTCCTGAACTATTCTCTTGCATACCTAGGTGTCCTTCGTGCCCAGTTGTTGTTTTACCTCCTTCGGTGTTCATCATAGATTTTTTACCCTGTAATTGGGCCGCTGCATCTACTGTAAATGTTCCATTAGTCACCACTTCATCTCCATTTTCAAGACCTTCTAATATTGTATAATTAGTGCCATTGGTATTACCTAAAAGAACTTCTCTCATTTCAAAAACAGACTCATTTGGCTTTGTTTTAATATAAACCACAGAGCGTTCACCTGTCCACATTACAGCAGTAGCAGGAACCGTAACCGTACTTTTAGAACTCGATTGAATCCCTTCAACTTTACCTTCAACAAACATTCCTGGTTTAAACTTATCTTTTTTATTGTTGAGCACTGCTCTTACAACGATAGTTCTGGTTGTTGAATTCAGTAATGGGTCTATGAAAGAAATCTTTGCATCAAAAACCTCATTGCGGTATGCATTTGTAGTAACCTTAATAGATTGACCTTCTTTTAGCAAAGCAATTTGATTTTCATAGGCATCAAATTCTGCCCAAACCGTATTGAAATTGGCTATTTTATAAAGAGGTTGTCCTTGTTTTACGTAGTCACCTTCTTCTACCATTTTATGAGTTACCGTGCCTGAAACTGTTGCAAATACGGGAAAGTACTCTTGTACTTTTCCAGCAGATTCAATAGCGTTTATTTGCTTTTCTGAAAGTTTCCAAAGTTTAAGTTTGTTTCTAACAGCTTTATATAATTCTGGCTGCGATTCTTTTAGGGATGAAGCCGTAAGCAATTCTTGCTGTGCAGCAACTAATTCTGGTGAGTAAATAGTTGCTAGACGCTGTCCAGCACCTACACGTTCTCCCGTAGAATTAACGTATAGTTTTTCAATTCTTCCGCCAAAATAAGTGACTTGTACTGCATTAGACTCTT
Source organism: Aquimarina pacifica (assembly GCF_000520955.1). Classification (GTDB taxonomy): domain Bacteria; phylum Bacteroidota; class Bacteroidia; order Flavobacteriales; family Flavobacteriaceae; genus Aquimarina; species Aquimarina pacifica. The sequence continues at coordinate 130,548 of NZ_JACC01000006.1, forward strand.
CATTGGCCTTTATTTTACCTGATAACTTTAAAGAGTTATCTTCCATTTCTCCTTGTCCTACCACGGATGTTTGAATGTTAGCCAATGCTGTCGCATTGTCTGTCATTTTAATCTCATTTGCACTAAGACCATCTGCACCAGTTTCAGCTGGAATTAAATCCATTCCGCAAATGGGGCAATCTCCTGCTTCCGGTTGCATAATTTGCGGATGCATAGAGCAGGTCCACATTTGATTGGAAGCAATTTCTTCTGAATGATTGTGGTTATCCATAACCTCATTTGTTGCACTATCGGCAGAATCTCCACCAAAAATTAGAAAGCCGCCCAACAGGCCAACAATCAACGCAACACCTATATAAATGATGTTTTTATTCATAATATTTATTTTTTATTTTTTTTATTAATTTTTCTAATCGTTGGTGATGACGTATACCAAAGCAAGAATCCACTTAAAACGGTTATCAAACCTAAAAGTGAAAATGCTCTTAAAACAATGGTGTTGAAATTATCTCGTCCCTCATAGTCCATAGTATGCGTCATCCAAAGAAAATCGAACCATCGCCAGCTGCGATGTCTTACGGTTTGAAATTTTCCATCTTTTACAGAAACATATGCCTTTAGAGCGTCATCTGTTTTATAAGATATAACATAAGCAGGCAACAGTTTTTCTCGATACTCGTGATGTTTTCCAGTTTCTGTAATTTCCTCAACAGATTCTACCACCAAGTCGCTTTTCATATAGTTTTTGGCAATATAAAGTGCTTCATCCTTTGTAATACTATTTTTTGGACTTCCATCGATAGCGTTATACAATAGTTTATTGTTTACCCAATAATATGGTGTATTGCCAATATCTCTTAACTCAATAGTATTAACTCCTGCAGATGTTCCTAGTTTTGAAGGACTTATTAAATTATTAAACGTTTTGGGTTGATACTCCAAGTTTTTAAATTGGTCTCCATGTATTTCATCAATATCTGTCCAACTAAAATACAAGCCACTAATAGTCCAAAACAGGAATTGAATCCCTAAAAAGAGACCCAAATACCTGTGGGTTTTTCTAATTTTTAAAGCTGTATGCCTGTTTACCATTTTTTAATTTTTTACTACAAAAGGAAACTCGATTTTTACTTTTTCCCAAGCAAGAGATATAGTGCCTTCCGTTTCATTTTTCTTCGTTACCTCATACTTTAAATGTTCAGTGATTTCCTCTGAAATTGTAGGTGTTACTTTAAATCGAATAACATCATCTTTTTCGTCATATTCATCTTTACCGTGTTGCTCCCAGTTTTTATTAATCATCACTGTCCAGTCGCCTTTTGATGGAATTGTAAAAAAGCCATATTTCCCTTTAGGAATCGTTTCTCCATTTATGATTAAATCTTTATTGGTTTCTATCCAGGTAGCCATATGCGCGCCTGCCTGCCACACTTGGTCATACCCTACCAAACCACCAAAGATGATTCTATCTCTTACTCCTGGTGATGAATAATCAATATGGATATGAGCATCGCCTATCATTGCCATTGTTGATGTATGTGGGCTTAAAGGTTTCTTTTTATTTGGTTGTGTAGAAGTTTCTGAAGCTTTTTCCTCAACAACTACCTCTTTGACATCTTTTGTTTCTTGTTTGCAAGAGACGATTAGAAAAACGATTAGTAATACAGAAAGGTGGATATGTTTTTTCATTAGATTTTACTTTATATTTCTTGATGAAGAATGTGTTTTAATAATTTTCCATTTACCATCTATCTTCTTTAAAATTGATGTTGCCACTCCTTTTTTCTTTATAGTTCTAGAATTGCCCTTATCATCAGGGTTTAGAACGATGGTATAGATGTAGGTTTCTGTTGTAAATGCATAAGGTGCATCTACTTGTACATCGATTTCATAATCTGAAAATGTAAAACTTTTAAAGTGCCCTAATTCTGGACCCAAATGATGCTCTATATAGTGACTGTAAGTTCCTTCTACACCCCCAGATTCAAACACTTTAGAGTCTTTTGTAAATAACTCGAATGTACCTTCTGTAGTAAGGTTTTGTAGTGCGTCTTTATAGGTTTTCATTACAGAGGCGACTGCTTCTGAATCTTTGTTTTGCGACTGAATACTTGTGATAATAAATAAGGTGCATACTATTGTTAATGTTGTTTTTAAGGATTTCATCTTTTTTAATTTTTTTAGTTATTTATTTTACTCCTGTATAGTAGCAATAACTACCTATTTTTGTATTTATATAATCTATTTCTGAAACATTTTTAAACCCTGATTTTTTCATGTATTCTGGCATAAGTCCATTTACATTATCTGATGTTGTTTTAAACCCATCAAGCACTTGAACTATATAAAAAGTAAATCTCATAAACTTTGATTTCGCTTTTCCCCAATCCCCAATTATTATTTTTCCATCCGGTTTTAACACTCTATTGATTTCATTTAAACAAGAAGATTTTGTGTTTTTATCTAATTGATGAAAAACCAACGAGCTAAATACTTTATCAAAAGTATTGTCTGCGTATGGAAAAAGATTACCATCATATAAATCAAGCTTGATTTTCAATCCTTTTTTCTTAAACTTTTCCTCAGCAATATGTTTTACCTTAGGGTCTATATCTAAGCCCACATAATATGTGCTATTGTTTCGATTGTTTGCAATAATTAAATTTTGTCCAGTGCCAAATCCAAATTCAAGAATTGTGTCACTATTCTTAGGATTTAGATAGTCTATTAATCTATTTCTGAATTTGCTTTCAGGCATTGTTAATTTAATCGCCCAATCATATAAGTTTGTTAACCAATTATAGCCTAATGCAGGGATATATTCTTTGCTCATATTTGTTGTCATTTTAAATTGGTTATTTACTTGTTAATTGAATCATTAATGCACTAATAACAATTATAGCAATGATTATATATACTATATAATTGAACCATTTTTTAATAACAGATTTTTCTGCTTTGTTTTGGCAACCGTCCTTGCAACAATCTTTCATTACTTACTTTAGTTAAATTCAATTATAATTTTACTTTGTTATTATTTTCTCTTTAAACAGCACCTGAAAATGAGAGTTAGACGCTATCCATCAATCAAAAAACAGGTTCTTCTCTCAAAATCAAGTGCATTTAATTAAACTTCTCTTTTTCAAAAGCTTATGTTTTGCCTGACAAAGGAAGAGAGATACTATATTATAGGGGGATTATTCTCTCTCCCTTGCACAGGCTGCTATTAACCAAATCAACTTTTCTTTTTCAGAAAATTCATTGTGCCTAATTAAGAGAAAGGGCCTCATAACCAACCAACTAAAAACATGCGCCCTTTCTCTTATTAGGACTTTTATTTTTGCCTGTCACGGGAAGGAACTAACACTAACCATCAACTATTTTCCCTTCCCACGACAGGGCTTCTAACTATTCAGATATCCTTGTCATTTTATCATCTTATGTTAACTAATAAACCAGAAGAATGTATAAAGACATAAGGAAGGGATTATCTATTGAATAGTCTTTTGAACTTTCCCGCACTTAAGCATTTTACTTCCATAATATGGGTTTCTCACCTCTTCTTTTGTACTTAACCAAGCACTACCCTTATCGTACATTGGGCAAAACTGTTCATACAGCGTATTCTTAGTGCCAGTTATAGCTACCATATCCGTAATATCCTTACTTAATGTCTTAAAATGTTCTCTCTGATGGCCTATTTCACTTTTTGTAATATGCTCTGCGTGCTCTGTAGCATCTTCAATAATATCCGTCAATTCTTTTTGCTCTCCTGCGGTGTAATTTGACTTGTCAAATGCCTTTAGTGAAACCGCCAATTTAGAACCTGCCTCAGCTGCTTTTTTAGAATCATCTGCCACCAAAGCATCCTTTAAGCTGAAATAATCACTTAAAATCGCTTCAGATTTCATATTCATCATTTTACCATGGTCCATTTTCATTTTTCCTTTTTCCTGTGCATTGGTAAAGGAAACTGCTAACAATAGCATTGTTGCTATACTCATTTTTATATTTTTCATTTTTTATATTTTAATATTAACTATAAACTGTCTTTTAAATTTTCTATATACTCAACTAGCTGCTGGGTTTCTTCTTCTGAAAACTTTGCGTCTTTATGAATGAAAGTATAGGAACCTAAAGGCATCTCACCACTTTCAATCTGCTTAATCATAGACCTCAGTTTACTTACTTTCCTTCTACTTGAAAGAGAATCCCACTCATTAAAGTTTAACTCTGCTTTTCCTTCTTTGATATGCTCTTCTAGAAACCAGGCTACCGGTTGCACCTTGTTGTACCAAGGATATTTTGTATTGTTACTGTGACAATCATAGCAAGAGACTTGCAATTTGTTCTTGATATCATTTGGGACATCATTTACCAACATAAAGTCGGTTTTTGGAACACCTTCACTTTGGTTGTGGTCTACAGGCACAAATTGTATACCTACAAAAGCAACCAACAAGATTATTGCTATGATTTTTACAATCTTCATTTAATTGATTTCCTTTTGAACTTTTCCGCATTTCAACATTTTACTACCGTAGTACGGATTTTTAATATCTTCACTCATACTCAACCAAGCACTACCACCATCATACATTGGGCAAAACTGTTGGTACAATGTATTTTGTGTACCAGTAATGGCTACCATATCTGTAATATCTTTACTCAATACTTTGAAATGCTCACGCTGGTGTGCAATGTCACTTTCAGAAATATGTTCTGCGTGCTCTACAGCATCCTCAATAATATCTTTTAAATCTGCCTTTTGAGTGTCAGTATATTTTGAAATGTCAAGTTTTCCCAAAGTTGTTGCGAGGGTTGCACCAAGCCCTTTGGCTTTAGCATTATCATCTGCTACCAAGGCATCTTTAAGAATGAAATAGTCATTTAATACAGTTTGTGAATTACCATTTCCACTCATTGCCATTTCCTTTTTATCCACATCGTGGTGGCCATCGGAATTATCGTGGTTCATTTTTGAATGGTCTTCCTCAGTACCGATTTCAGAATTGGTACTGCTTTCTGTTTTAGCATCTTTACAAGACACTACTGTTAAGGTTACAAATGCTATTGCAACCACTCCAAATACTAATTTTAATTTGCTCATTTTTATTTGTTTAAAGTTTATCATTTATAGTTTTAAAATCTGGCTAAAAGGCCACCACCCCAACCATATACATTATTATAATTTCCTTGTATTGAAAAATTTCTTGAAAGGATATAAGAAGCTCCTACCAACCATTGGGTCTCACCTTCATAAGAACTATTATTTTCTAAATCATTGACCCAACCAAAGTCGGCTCTATATTCATATTCCCCTTCCAGAAAAATTCTTGGAAAAATCAATATCTCTCTATCCAACCGTATTCTTGGGCGCAATTGATGGTCAATACTCACATCTACGTTAAATCTGTAAGGCGTGAAATATTTTAAACCTACCAATCCTACGGTATTAAATTCATCATAAGAATTTGGGATTTCGGTTTCAGTATTTACACCTACATAAACACGTACCCAATCATTCAAATACCTGTTATAATTTACTTCTATTTCGGCATTTTGGTCATAATCAAATTCGGCACGTAATCCAAATTCGTTACGAATGTTGCTCGTCGTTAAAAAGAGTTCATTAAAGTTTGAACCTATCCGCGCAGCTCCCCACGAGTAATACAGGTCTGTTTCATCCACTAGCTTTTGAGCTGGAAATTCTTTCATCCTTTCGTCTCTTGGTGTATCATAACTAAATACTCTTGCCATACCACCCATCATATGATATAGTACGTGACAATGAAAAATCCAATCACCAACTTCTTCATTATAGAACTCTATAATCACTTTTTGCATTGGTGGCACGTTAACCGTGTGCTTTAATGGTGAACGCTCCCCATTTTCATTAATCACCCTGAAAAAATGTCCGTGAAGGTGCATTGGGTGATGCATCATTGTTATGTTATTTAAGGTGATTCTTGTAACCTCACCGCCTTTAATTTTAATATTATCGGTTTCTGACAATGGTACGCCATTCATACTCCAAATGTATCGTTGCATATTTCCGGTTAGATTAAGCAGTATCTCATTTACTGGCGCATCTGTCTCAAAAGTGGTATTCTCTTTTGCCTTTAAAAAATCATAGTTGAAATAGGTTTTACGAGTACTGTAATCGAAAACGGAACTGTCTTTTTTCATCTTGGACGTATCATGATTCATATGACCTTTCATTTTGTCCGATGTTTCGTTATGGTTCATTGACATCGAGTCCTTTTTCATCTCCATCGTATTGCCCATATTCATTTTCATCTGCCCATCCTTCATATCCATCTTCATCCCGTACTTTTGCATTAATACTTCTGGCGTTTTTTCCTTTTGATTGCCCACCATTGCAGGTGCACCCATCTTCATATCCATTTTTGCCATTTGCTTCATCATTTCCACTTTGTCTGGTCTGTCTATTACAACTGCGGGAAAAAGTGTTCCTTGTCCTAGATGTAAAGAGGTGTTACCAGAACCATCTTGCGTTGTGGCAGTAATCTCTAAAGTACCTTCCGGGATAGTTACTATCACATCATAGGTTTCGGCTATTCCAAAAAGAAATCGGCTTTTATGCACAGGTTCCACATCTATACCGTCACTCGCAACTATGATTGGGTTGCCTCCACCAAAATCCATCCAATAATAGGTGGATGCTGAAGCATTTATAAAGCGAAGTCTGACCTTTTCACCTGGCTTAAATTCTGGGTATTCCGCTACTTTTTTACCATTGGTCAAAAATGCTGGATAGTAGATATCCGAAATGTCCGCACCTTCCATACGGTCTCGCCAAAACTTAAATTGTGCGCCCAATGCACCTTCTTTAATGACTCTACTCAATGGCACTGATGTACCTTTTTTTACCTGATACCACTCATTACCTCGTTTAAGGTTTCGTAATACATTTAGTGGTTTTTCATTGGTCCAGTCAGACAGCATTACAATCAAATCTTTATCATAATCCAATGTTTTTTCTTTGGGCTGAATGATAATTGAACCAAAAACTCCTTTTTGTTCTTGAAGCATTGTATGGGAATGGTACCAATAGGTACCAGATTGGTTAATAGGGATTCTGTATTGAAACGTCTCTCCAGGTTCAATTGGCGGTGTATTTAAATAAGGAACACCGTCATAGAAATTTGGAAGTATCAACCCGTGCCAATGTACCGAGGTTTCTTCGTCCATTTTATTAGTTACATTGATTATGGCAAGGTCTCCTTCATTAAATTCTAACGTTGGTCCAGGAATACTGCCATTTAAAGTCATTGCCTTAGCGGTGACACCTCCAAGTGTCATTTCCTTTTGCTCTATGGTAAGGTTATACTCCTTAACTGGGCGACTTTCTTCTTTTCTGTCTTCACCATTTGTACCAACTTGGGCAAAAACTGAAGTGGTAAATAGTAATAATGTTATTATATTTATTATTCTCATTTTTATTATGTTAAGTAATTAATCAAGGCATATTGTATATAATAGCCTTTAATAGATTCAATAAGATTGATTTGAAATTTTAACTGTAACTCCTGTACATCTAATACATCATTAAAATCAATAGTACCCGTCTCATAATTTTTTATCAGGATTTGTTCAGCATCATTGGCTTGTTTCAAATTATCTGATTGAATATTGAACTTAATTCTTGTTGTCTCTCTACTATATTGCGCATCTGCAAGTAACGTCTCTAGTTTGTTTAGCCTATCTGCTTTTTGAGATTGTATTTGTAATTGCTTTAATTCATTCTGCTTTGTTACAGACTTATACTTGTTATTGAAAATTGGAATTGAAATAGATAGCATTGGCATTACAATGTCTTTTCCGTTATCACTGAAACTCAAATCAGGACGTTCAGAAACTGGCACATAATCCAAACCAAAACCTATGTTGGGTGCACTTTCTTTCTGATTTAATAACTCTGATTGTTCAACCGATTCGTATAACTTATCATACCTCAGCAGTTCAGGATTTAACTGAAGATTTTCGGTTAATATTAATGCATCCTCCTCTGGAATAAACATCTCCTCAACAACGGTTACCGCAATAGTTTCATCACGATTTAATAGATTGTTGAAAGCTACTTGTTCAGCAAGGTAATCTTGCTCCAGTACATCTTTTTTCTGTACAAGTTCATTTTGTCTTATTTGAAGGCGCAGTACATCCACTGCAGATGCCTTACCAACTTCTACCGAGGTTAGTGCAAGGCGTTCATAAGTTTCTAAAAGCTCAATATTCTCATCTAAAACACGTTGTTTTGCTCTGATGGCATATAGCTTATAATAAGATTGAGATACTGCTAGGGCAAGTTTTCGCTTGGCAATCGCAATATCTACATATTGAGTTTCTGCCATTGAACTTGCGTAATTTTCTCTAGCTGTAATGGTTCCAAACCAAGGCAACATTTGCTTTACTGAAAAACGTGCGCGTTGTGCTCCTGTGCGGGTTTCGGGTTCACTCACAAAATAGCCAGCACTTACTTGAGTATCTGGTAAGGTATTGACCTCATTTACTTTTTCTTCGGCTATGTTATACCGCAATTCAAAAGCCTGAATTTCTGGATTATTCCTTTCAGCTTCCTGAATATAAGACACTAACTCTTGTGCATTTGTTTTCGTGAAAGCGAAAACAACTATTCCTATTAAAATTATATATCTCATTTTGTAGCTCTTTTTAATTGAAACTCGTGTTTCCAGCTAAATAAAACTGGCACAACAAATAAGGTTACTAAGGCAATTAGCATTCCTCCAAAAGAAGGGATGGCCATTGGTATCATTATATCACTACCGCGGCCTGTTGATGTGAGTACAGGCAGTAAAGCAAGAATGGTAGTTGCTGTTGTCATCAAACAAGGTCGAATACGTTTCTCTCCAGCTTCGACCACAGATGCCCTTATTCCTTTTCTGTCTTTAGGTTTGTTTTTGTCAAAGGTTTGCGTTAGATAAGTTGCCATTACTACACCATCATCTGTTGCAATACCAAATAAGGCAATGAATCCCACCCATACAGCAACACTCAAGTTTATGGTATGCATTTGAAAAAGGTCTCGAAGGTTTTCACCAAAGAAGTTAAAATTCAAAAACCAGTCTTGTCCGTAGAACCAAATCATTAAAAATCCACCGGCAAATGCAACTGCGATACCTGTAAATACCATTAATGATGTACCAACAGAACGGAACTGGAAATAGAGAATAAGAAATATTATTGCTAGTGCTAACGGCACAACCACAGACAGGGTTTTTTCAGCGCGCAATTGATTCTCATATGTACCAGTAAATAGGTAGTTAATTCCTTTGGGAACAATTAATTCGCCGCTATCAATTTTTTCTTGAATGAGCGCTTGTGCATTTTCAACAACATCTACTTCAGCATATCCATCTAATTTGTCAAACAGGACATAGCCTACCAAAAATGTGTCCTCACTTTTAATAATCTGTGGACCCTGTTCGTAACGAATAGTAACCAGTTCACTTAATGGAATTGGATTACCTTTTTCTACAGGCACATAAATATCTTTTAAATCACTTGGATTTGCACGTAGCTCTCTCGGATATCGCACACGTATACCATATCGCTCTCTACCCTCAACGGTTTGAGTTAGCACCATTCCACCAACAGATACCTGAATGACTTGCTGTACTTGTTCTATGGAAATTCCATAACGCGCAAGCCGTTCTCTATCAATATCCAAAAGCAGATAAGGTTTCCCTACAATACGGTCGGCAAAAACAGCTTCATCCTTAACACCATCGGCTTGCTTGAGAATATCTTCTAATTGTACTCCAAATGCTTCAATCTCATTCAAATCTTGGCCTTTTACCTTAATTCCCATTGGTGCTCGCATACCTGTTTGTAGCATTACCAAGCGTGTTTCAATAGGTTGCAGTTTTGGCGCTGAAGTAACTCCTGGTAGTTTGGTGGCTTTTACAATCTCTTTCCAAATATCATCTGGGGATTCAATTTCAGGTCGCCAGTTTCTGTAGTATTCACCATCATCATCTGGTATCAGTTGTGAACGACGAACTGAAAATGGGTCTTTGGTTTTTGAAATATCGTAGTCAGCCGCTTCATTTATTTCGCTATTAGGGTTGACAACGAAGCTTCCATCTTTGAGAATGAATAGTCCGTCTTCATCTACTTTAAAACGTTGTCTAGCTCTTTTATCATTTAATATATATTCTGATTTATATTGAATGACATTCTCATACATTGATAATGGTGCAGGATCTAATGCCGATTCTGTACGCCCAGATTTCCCAACTACAGTTTCAATTTCCGGGATACTGGCAACTGCCATATCCAATTGCTGCAACACCCGTTTGTTTTCTTCAACACCGGCGTGTGGCATTGAAGTGGGCATAAGCAGAAAAGAGCCTTCATTAAGGGACGGCATAAATTCTTTACCAGTATTACGCATAATCATTACTCCAAAAATTACAATGGCAGTAGGTACTGAAAGAAATAACAGCTTATTGCGCAATGCCCAATTTAAAATTCGCACATAGTAATTTCTAAATAAGGTAAATACGCCAAGAAGACCAAAACAGATAAGACCAACGAAGATTAAGTTTATAAGAATGCTTCTATCTACTCCCAATGGTCTCCAATACTCTGCCAGTAAAAATATGATAGCGAAAGCCGAAACAAATATGTTAATGATATTAGCACGTTTTGGGGTAATTTTTTCTTTTAGTGAAAGAAAACCAACAACACCAAATGCTATTAATATTAACCCAAGAGGATAGCCAAAAATAATGGAAAGAATACCTAGAATAATCATTGCTCCATTGAGCATATAACTAAAGGAAGTCTTAATGTTTCGCTTTTTAAACAAATATGCTGCAAAGGGTGGTATTAAAAACAAGGCTACAATAAGGGATGCCGTTAATGCAGAAGTTTTGGTAAAAGCCAACGGTCTAAATAATTTTCCTTCCGCACCAATCATCGTGAATACAGGAATGAAACTTATAATAGTTGTCATTACCGCTGTCAATATGGCTCCAGAGACTTCGGCAGTTGCATTATACACAACGGTATTCATTGGTAGGTTTTCATCATTATCATCAATATGCCGTAGCACATTTTCGGATAGAATAACACCTACATCGACCATTGTACCAATAGCAATAGCGATACCTGATAAAGCCACTATATTGGCATCTACATTAAATAGTTTCATTGAAATAAAAACCATTAATACAGCTACAGGCAATAATCCCGAAATAAGCACAGAAGCTCTTAAATTGAATACCATTATTATAATCACGAAAATGGTAATCAAAATCTCTAACGTCAGTGCTTCATCAAGTGTACCCAAGGTTTCTTGTATAAGTTCAGTTCTATCATAAAAGGGAACGATGGTTAACTGCGATGTTCTACCATCACTCAACGTTTTTGATGGTAAACCAGAACTTAATTCACTTATTTTCTCTTTTACATTATTAATAACCGCCATAGGGTTTGCACCATATCGCGCCACAACTACTCCTCCCACAACTTCGGCACCTTCTTTATCTAAAAGTCCTCTCCTGGTTGCAGGACCGTGAGATACTTTTGCAATGTCTTTTAAACGTATTGAAGTAAAATCTTCTGATGTAACTACCGCATTCTCCAAGTCGGAAATGGACTTGACGTATCCTAAACCACGAATAAGATATTCTGCTTGATTGATTTCTAATGTTTGAGCTCCAACATCTCGATTACTTTGTTTAACTGCCTTTACAACTTCATTTAAACCAATTTTATATTGTTTCATCAACTCTGGGTTGACATCTACTTGGTATTCCAAAACGTAACCACCAATTGAAGCCACTTCTGAAACACCGCTTGCGGATGACAGCGCATATTTTACATAGAAATCCTGAATGCTACGCAATTCCTGTAAATCCCAACCACCAGTTACATTTCCATTTTCGTCACGGCCTTCTAGGGTGTACCAATATATCTGTCCAAGACCTGTCGCATCAGGGCCAAGTGCAGGATTAACACCACTGGGTAGCAAACCTGCCGGCAATGAATTTAATTTTTCGAGAATACGACTTCGGCTCCAGTAGAACTCAATATCTTCTTCAAAAATGATGTAGATACTGGAAAAGCCAAACATCGAAGAGCTACGTATGGTTTTAACTCCAGGAATTCCCAGAAGTGATGTGGTTAGTGGATAGGTAATTTGGTCCTCAATATCTTGAGGGGAACGACCATCCCATTTTGTAAATACAATTTGTTGGTTTTCACCTATATCGGGTATGGCGTCTACGGCTACAGGATTACGTGGTAAAGAACCAGTATTCCATTCAAAAGGTGCATTTACAACACCCCATGCCACGAATAAAGCTAGTAACAAAACAGCTACTAATTTATTTTCTATTAAAAATTTGATGCTTTTATTTAGCATAAAAATGAGTTTTTAAGTAATTATAATTTTTGTTTTAAAAAACAAAAGACAAGCAGCTTAGTCCAAACAATTTAATGTTGGACTACAGTACTAATTACTTAAAAATCAAATAAGGAAGGTTTGGTCTAAAACTTGAACGTCCCTGACCAAGGGAGGAGGAGAATAATCTCTAAAAGAAGTGTTTTCTGTTTGTTGTTCAGTAAACAGATTTATGTATGAATAGATGAAAGTAGCAACCAATAACTGTTGTTCCTTATCTAATTTATCGAAAGAAATTTTTAAATTATCTTGCCCATCAACAACCAACTGCTCATCACTACAACAGTTTTTCTTGTTAATAAGGTCACATTCTTTTGAAGATGGTTTCTGCTGAACTTCCATACCACAAGATTCAACTGAACCAAACACAGAAGAATCCACTAAAACATCGCCACAGTAATGACTCTCAATAGTGAAAGACAATGTTGAGACAAACACTAAAAGTGCCATGCAAAAAGATGCTATTTTAAGAAAAATCTTCTTCATTGATTGTGCAAAGCTACAAAAATTTTAACACTTTAATTTTGTTTAACATAATTTTAAATTCCTATTTGGCTGATTGACTCAATTCTATAATATAGTCTACAAGGCCTTTAATCTCTAATGGCGGGTTGCCGTGGTCAAAGCTAGGTGACTCATATAAATCATCTTTGTAAAGAACTTTTAACTTCGAATGAGCAGCGCCATCAAATTTTCGTTTTTCAGACGGAGCTTTTAAAGAAGATAGATTTTTGAGTTTAATTTCATCTACTAATTCTAGTATTTTATTCCATTGTTTATTGTTCAGTTTTACCGTACTGCTCTTTTTTACAGTTCTATCTTCACTAAAAACAAGTGTCTCTTTGTTAACCTTAATTTTCTGATAAAAACCTCGGGTAACAGCTTCATATTCAAAAGCAAATTCATTTATCTTTTCTTGAGATACCATTGATTGTCCAACGATAAGGACTAGGAATATTATCACTAATTTCTTCATGGGAAATACATTTTTGATTAAAAAACTGAATTCACAAATTTAATAAACAGCTTTTTAGCGAAATATGATAAAAATCACATTTATTGTATTTGTCTAGCTATTATCTAGAGATATAAAATATTATTTAGAATAATTATAAATAATACTTGGTTTTTAAAAATATCATTTTATATTTGCCCTTATTTAAAATCATTCTAAATAATTTATAACAAATGAGAACTCTATTTTTCCTACTATTTATCTTACAATTTACAAATATATGGGCGCAAACTAATCCCCCAAAAAAGGATACTGTCCAACAAAAAACGGAACAGTTAAAAGAGGTTATTGTCTCTGGAAATACTATACTCGGTAGTAGATTTGAAGTTAAAAACAAAACTGGCTCTGCAAGTTATATCTCCAAAGAAGAATTAAAAAAATTCTCTTATACTAATATCAATAGGGTTTTACAAACAGTTCCAGGAATTAACATCTATGAAGAAGATGGATTTGGATTACGTCCAAATATAAGTTTAAGAGGAACATCGCCTGAGCGTAGTGCAAAAATCAACTTGATGGAAGACGGCGTACTCATTGCACCAGCCCCTTACAGTGCCCCAGCCGCTTATTATTTTCCAACAATAGCTCGAATGGAAGCCATAGAAATATTAAAAGGAAGTAGTCAAATTCAATACGGACCCAATACTACAGGTGGTGCCATTAATATGATGTCTTCTCAAATCCCGGACAAATTTTCTGGAAAGGCTTCAATTGCTGTAGGAAATTATGATTCCAGAAACACACAATTAGTTATTGGTGATAGCTATAAAAACTTTGGATTTGTAACAGACTATTTCAACTATAATTCCAATGGTTTTAAAGAACTTGATGGCGGTGGCAATACAGGGTTTGACAAATCTGATTATTTGGCCAAGTTTAGGGTCAACTCAAATTTAGATGCAAAAATATATCAGTCGTTAACATTTAAAATCCAATATTCTGAAGAAGAGGCAAACGAAACTTACTTGGGATTGACGGATGAAGATTTTGAGGAAAACCCTTATAGAAGATACAGGGCCTCGTCCGAAGATGTAATGAACGCCGAACATCAACAATACCAGCTAACCCATTTTATACAGGTATCCCCGTCGTTAAATATAAGTACTACCGGTTACCTGAATAAGTTCAAACGGAATTGGTACAAATTGGACGACGTAAATTTAGGCGAAAGGGTGAGCATTAGTGATATTCTGTCATCACCAATGGATTACCCCTTAGAATACCAGTCCATTTTGGGTAATGAAAATACCCAAGACGATGTTATGGGCGTAAAGGCAAACAACAGAACATATACGTCAAATGGTGTTCAGTCCATTGCCAAATTACGATGGGGTTCTGATTGGCTACAAACTCTGGAAGCAGGGATTCGTTACCACGAAGATGACGAGGACCGATTTCAATGGGTGGACAGGTATGCGTTTCAAAATAAAGAATTAATACGGACTACAGTAGGCGAAAAGGGTGCAGATGCCAATCGTATAAGTAGCGCAAAAGCATTGGCGACGCACCTCTTGTACACAATTAAAATTAAGAACCTGACCTTAACACCTGGCTTGCGATATGAAAATATAACCCTTACCCGAACGGATTATGGCACCAATGACCCAAACAGAACTGGTCAGGATTTAGCTATTCGCGAAAACAATGTAGATGTGTGGATTCCAGGCATAGGTGCAAATTACAGATTCAATAACTATATATCGGTTTTCGGTGGGGTACACAAAGGGTTTTCGCCACCAAGCAATACGCCAGGACAAAATGCCGAAGAAAGTATTAATTATGAGCTGGGTTCTCGATTTGGTTTTAAAGGTTTTTCAGGGGAACTTGTCGGGTTCTACAATGATTATAAAAATCTACTGGGAAGTGATTTGGCAGCAACAGGGGGTACCGGAAGCCTTGACCAATTTAATGCAGGTGAAGTTCGCGTAAGCGGCATTGAATTTTTACTAAATTACAATTTGCTATATAATACCTCAGAGAAATTTAAACTTCCTCTATCGATTTCCTATACGCTTACCGATACCGAATTCCTGACCAGTTTTGACAGTAACGAAGATATTTATGGCGTAGTGACCAAAGGGGATGAAATACCATACATTGCAAGAAATCAATTAAATGCAATATTAGGTCTACAGCATAAGAAATTTGAAGTAAACTTGAATTCACGATATACTGGTGCATTTAGAACTAGAGCTGGTTCAGGAGCGATTCCAGAAAATTTCAAAGTGGATTCTAATTTCATTTTTGACTTATCTGCGCACTATTTTCTCAATGAAAATTTTGCACTAACAACAAACGTAATCAACCTGTTTGACACAGAGTACACTGTATCTCGCGTACCAGCAGGTTTACGTCCTGGTCATCCCTTTGGGATTAATTTTGCAGTCAGATATCGATTTTAAGTTAAAATCTAAAATATGATATATATCATATTTCTGTTTAACCTTTAACATTACTTTTGAATAATTAAAATATTGGTTGCAAACATAAATATCTGATTTTTAATGTGTTAAATATATTAATTTGATTTTATCAATTTTTCAAATGTTAAACAAAATTTCTTAACTTTACAATGTGAAAACATTTTTTACTAAAATATTGTCTTTCTTTTTGGCGGCATCTATATTGTTGTCAACTACTTCCTTTACGGTGAACATGCATTTTTGCTGTGACAAATTAGTAGATATGGCATTTTTCAGTAAAGCTAAAGCCTGTAAGGATAAGGTTCAAAAAAAAGATAATCCTTTTAAAAAGTGCTCCACTTTACAAGAAAAAGATTGTTGTGACAATCAGACTATTCTAAAAGAAGCTAGTGATACTTTTAAAAAATCAAATCCCATTTTAGAAGTAGACACTTTAGTTTTCTTAAATACATTTATTTACTCGTATATCAACCTTTTTGAAGGACTAGAAAAAAACACAGTTCCTTTTGAGGCGTATAGGCCGCCCTTACTATCCAAGGAGATACATATTCTACACGAGACTTACTTAATTTGATTTTCTTCCTTGCAGATTGAACGCATCAATCTGCACACTCAATTATAGCCAAAGAATTACTTCTGGCTAAGCGTTGTTGTACTCGTTTTCCAACAACATAATTTATCAAATAAATTAAACCTGTAAGGCCAATGCCTTACAAACTATTGAGCGTAGTGCGCAATGGCAATACCAGTTATATAATGAGTTCGCCAAAAGAATTTTGGATTAAGAATATGGTCTGCAGTAGATGTCTGAAGGTAATAAAGCAGGAGCTGCATGAATTGGGTATTACAGTACTCTCACTAGAGTTAGGAAGGCTATTGGTGGAAGCACCTCATGAAAATGACAATACAATTACCGAAAACGTGGCAAATGTGCTTCACGCTAATGGTTTTGAAATAGTTCAAAGTGAAGAGGAAATGATAGTTGAAAGAATTAAAATTCTTCTAATAGAAGAACTTGCTGAATTACCGTTGCACATAAAAGTAAAGACTTCAGAACTCTTATCCTCAGCGTTACACCGTGACTATAAAATGTTAAGCAAACTATTTTCTGCTAATGAAAAAATAACTATTGAAAAGTTCTTTATCAAATTAAAAATAGAAAAAGTCAAGGAACTCATTCAGCTAAAACAGCATTCATTTTCTGATATAGGCTACTTATTAGACTATAGCAGTGTAAACCACTTGTCAAGACAATTCAAAGCAGAAACAGGAATGAGCATGACAGACTATAAAAATACTGAGGATTGGGAACGAAGCTTCTACGATGAAATTATATAAAAAACAACGAAAGTTATGCAGATATAGGTTTAGTACAACCATTAATTTTAACAAATTAAATCAAACTAAAAATGAAAAAATTTGTCATTACATTACTGCTTATTCCATATTTTGGAATAGCTCAAACTCTAGAAAACTTAGATTATATATCACCTTTTCATAACGAGGTTGCATCTGTAAAAAAAGGAAGCCAATGGGGTTTTATTGACCTAAACGGAAAATTAATCGTTGATTTTAGAGATGATTTGGTACTCACCAAAACAGACAACGCCAACTATCCAATTTTTAAAAACGATAGATGTTTGATTACTCATCAAAAGGATGGGGTTCTATACTACGGATATATAAATAAAAAAGGGGTAACTATTATTAAACCCCAATTCCTTAATGCCATTAATTTTAATGAAGGAAAGGCACTAGCACTAACGGTACATAAAGAGATTATAGGCTATAATGATATTTTTAAAAAAGACGTTGTCAATTATCATTATTTTGAAGTGGTTATAGATAGTATTGGAACTACAATTGACCACTTAAGTCAACTAGCCATACATATTTCCCCGAAATACACAAAAAGGAAAAATCCACCGCCAATAACATCAAAACTTGTTTCTACCAATTTGGTTGCTGTAAAAGGAAACGACGATAAATGGCAGATTAAAAAAATAAACTAAACAACTAACAAAATCAATAATTATGAAAACAAAACAAATCTTAGTGAGTAGCATTTTTGCGAGCTTGATGTATGTCTTGTTTGTAAGTTTTACTCATAATCCCAAAAATGAATACGAAGCTGTACAGCAAAAAAAATGGGTAGCACCTGCTAGTGCAGATAAAATACAAAATCCTTTAAAAGGAGATGCAAAAACTCTAGCCTCAGGTAAGAAAGTGTATAAGATGTTGTGCTTTGTATGCCATGGGCCAAAAGGTAAAGGAGATGGTATGGGCGGAGCAGGGTTAACACCAAAACCAGCGGATTTGACAAGCCCAACTTTTCAGTCGCAGTCAGACGGTGCAATATTTTGGAAAATAGAACAAGGACGATCACCCATGCCCTCTTATAAGACATCGATTCCAGAAAAAAAGCGTTGGGAAATTATTAATTATCTAAGAACTCTTAAACAATGAAAAAGCTAATTCTAATAACAGTAATCATTGTATTTACTCAAATGGCATTTAGCCAAACATATAATGATTTTAATACTGATAGTACAAGAACCTCAGAACCTTTTAAACCAAGTAAAACTCAGTTTATGATTAGAGGTTATGGCCATACAGGTCTGAATACATTAAGTAATGATGAAGAAACCGAATCATCTTATGTAGGGTCTGCCTTTGCACCCATCTTTTTATTCAAACATTCTGATAGGCTTCTGTTCGAGGCAGAGTTAGAGTTTGTATTAGAAGGTAATGAGCTTGAAGTTGGTTTAGAATATGCTGACGTCATGTATGTGCTTAATAAAAACATGACCGTTAGAGCTGGTAAGTTTCTGCTTCCATTTGGTACGTTTATGGAAAGATTACACCCAGCTTGGATAAACAGGCTTCCCACAAGGCCATTGGGTTTTGGACATGATGGTATTGCACCTTCTTCTGGCATTGGCGTAGAACTTCGAGGCGCTTTTGATCTTGGAGGACCAAAATTGAATTATTCTGTGTATTCTACAAATGGTCCAAGACTAAAGGATGGCAGTGAAGAACCTGAAGAAGCAGGAATGCTATTGTTTCAAAATTTTGAAGACAACAATAACAGTAAAGCTTTTGGAGGACGTATTGGGTTATTACCTTTTGCAGATTCTTCAACTGAAATAGGTTTTTCTACATATTCAACAAGTAAAGTTGGCGCTAGAGATTCAGATTACGAAAATGTTGGTGCGTTCTTATATGCAATCGATTTTGCTTTTATAAAACAAATACCTGCTATTAAAGGGTTTATTGATATTAAAGGACAATACAATAATTCTAATATTGATGATGCTACTTTTACCGAAGTTCATGAAGATGGAGATGAAGAGGAATATACCTTCGACAATAAAAGCAACTCGTTCTATGCCCAAATAAGCTATCGTCCAACAATGGCTAGTAGTGATTTCATGAAAAAGTTAGAGCTCGTTGGTAGGTATTCAAATCTCAATACACCGGAAGGCGCTGAATGGGAAGAACAATCTGATCAATATGCCTTTGGGCTAAACTATTGGCTAACCTGGAGGTCAGTTATAAAAGTGGCATACCAGACAACCGACGCTGTTGGTGGTCATGATGGTGGTGGCACAACTAATGGCTTCTTTGTACACTGGGCAATTGGATTCTAATAAACATATAAATACAGAAATCATGAAAACAATATATAAAATAGTTTTAATCGGTTTAATGCTGCTTATAACAGGGGCGGTAATTGTAAGCTGTTCCTCTACAAAGGATAAATATACAGCTGTTACAGATGTTGAAGACGAATTTAAAATTGAAAAATCTGGCGCACAATTATGGGGAGAAACTTGTAACAGGTGTCATTTGGCACCTTCACCAGCAGACTATAATGATACTGATTGGGAGACCATAAGTTTACATATGAGAGTTCGGGCAAATTTAACAGAAAAGGAAAGTAATAAGATATTGGAATTTCTAAAATCTGCCAATTAATAGCTTATAACACATTTCCCTTACCTATAGTTTAAAATGGATTTTGGGAATGTGATTATTAATTACAAATGAATGTTTAACTAAAAACAAATATTATGAAAAAACTAGCAATTATTTTATCTGCGATTGGGCTTTTAAGCTTAAACAGTTGCAGTCAAGAAACTGATGTAAAGGCAATGCTTGAAAATTCTGAAACACGGAGTGAAATCATAAAAACCATT
The DNA here is from genome assembly GCF_000520955.1 of Aquimarina pacifica. GTDB lineage: Bacteria > Bacteroidota > Bacteroidia > Flavobacteriales > Flavobacteriaceae > Aquimarina > Aquimarina pacifica. Next base: position 150,639 of record NZ_JACC01000006.1, read on the forward strand.
TCAGAAAACCACGATTTCATGACAGAATTCATGGCAACTATGCGAGGCAATAATCACGCCATGCAAATGATGCAGGGCAACAAAAAAATGACGGGAAATATGATGAACAATAATGATGAGGGTTCCCAACCAAATGAAGAAGACCATTCTTCACATCACTAATCTAAAAAAAGAGACAATGAAAAATCACTGGATATGGATGGTCATCGGATGTGGCCTACCACTACTGTTCATCTTTTTAGCGCCATCATTTGGTATAGGAGACGGTTCATCCCTCTTCATTTTCATCATTTTCATGTTCGCCATCCACCTATTTATGCCTCATGGCTCACATGGCCATGGAGGGCATAACCATTCTGAAAAACAGAATAATCATAAACATGGTGAAGGAACATCTTCGGCTGAGACAAAAAAAGAACACAAAGGGCATCAACATCACTAAATACTTAAAACAATGAAGCAAAAATTTCAAATAAACGGTATTAGTTGTGGTGGATGTGTTTCACGCGTCAAGAAAAACTTAGAAGCACATCCCAACATAGAAAAAGCAGAAATTTTTCTAGCACCAAAAGGGGCTACACTCATTAAGATGAAGGAAAACCTTTCAATTGCTGAATTGCAAAAACAGCTCAGCAAACTTAACGGATATACAATAACAGAAATAAATTAATAACAACTAAAAATTAAAGATTATGCATTTTTACGACGGACATTTTGGAGGCATGCACCTAATATGGTGGATTATATGGATAGCATTCATTGCTTGGATATTCTTTATCCCAGCAGACATCCCATATCAAAAAACAAAGAAAGACAGCCCATTGGATATTTTAAAAAAGCGTTTAGCAAAAGGTGAGATATCCAAGGAGGAATATGAAGAGTCAAAAAAGATTTTAAACGCTAACAACTAATTAAAAACTAGAAATTATGAATCGATTTAATGTAAAAAAACTAGGATTTGCCTTCGGTCTTACTGGTGCCTTAATTTATATAGGCTGTATGATTGTAATGGCAACGGCAGGTCAAGAAGGTACAATATCTTTTTTTAATAGCCTTTTACACGGGTTAGATACTACTAGTATTATAAGAATGGATGTACCACTATTGGAAGCGTTCTTTGGTATTGTACAAACATTTATTATAGGATGGCTTATTGGTGCTTGTATTGGAGCCTTTTACAATGCACAAATAAAAGTGAAAAAATAAAAAAGATAAGATGCAATACGTCTGGTTTATATGGTCACTTATAATTCTCGCTCTCTGGGCGGCAATCTATTTGTCAAAAAAAAGACATAGAAAAGAAATGCTCAAAATGAGCCTCATCACTATGCCTTTCGGGTTAACAGAGCCCTTATTTGTTCCAGAATATTGGTTTCCACCTTCGCTGTTCGATTTGACAGAAAAAACAGGTTTCGACATAGAGAGCCTTATTTTTTCTTTTGCTATTGGAGGGATTGGTGCGGTACTTTACAACCTTATTTTTAAGCGAAGCCTCGTTGAAATTCCGCATAGCGAGCGTGGTCAACAAAGACATCGATTGCATATTTATATTCTCTTTATACCAGCGCTTGTATTTCTTACACTTGCCCTATTTACTTCACTTAACCATATTTATTGTGGCATTATAGCCTTATTTATTGGTGGATTGGCAACACTCTATTGTCGCCCAGATTTGAAAGGAAAGATTTGGGTTGGGGGAATCTTGTTTACCATACTGTACTTCATTTATTTCGGAAGTATTCTTCCGTTTTATCCTCAATATGTGGAGCTGTACTGGAATCTCGACAACCTAACCCATATTCTTTTCTTGGGCATTCCAATAGAAGAATTGCTGTTCGCATTCACTTTTGGAATGTACTGGTCGGGATTATTTGAGCATTTGTATTGGCATAAACTAATAAGCATAAATAAAACTTATAATCAATAAAAATGAAACAAATGAAACAAAGATCATTCAAACAAAAGAACCAAAAAACTATAGTATTAACGGCAGAAAACCCAATCGGAAGAATATTAAAACTGTCCATTAGCATTCTAGTCCTACTAGTAGCCTTCTTAATATTTATTTCATGTTCCGACAAGAAAAAACAAAAGGCTGAAACAGCAACACTAACAGTCACAAAAACAAAACCCATTCAAACGAATTCAACTGTTTCTTCTCAAGTAACTTATGAAATCGTACCAAATGAAAAAGTCTGTATGGTAAACGACAGATTTATGGGTGTAAAACAAATACCTATAGATGTAGATGGAACAACTTACTTCGGGTGTTGTCAAGGTTGTGTTGAAAAATTACAGAAAAATATAGATGATGTCCGCTTCGGAAGTAATCCACTCAATGATAAAAAAGTAGATAAAGCTTCGGCAGTTATTGTTCAGGACAAAGGCAACGGAAGTGTTTTTTATTTCGCTTCTAAAGAAGATGCCCAAGATTTTATAAGTAAGAATAAAGCATAATAAACATAATTGATAAAACATTTAAATGATGAAAATAGTGTTAGCAATAGACGGTTCAGAATTTAGCAAAGCTGCTGTAGATGAACTCAATAAAATGACATTACCGTCATATACTGAAATCTACATTATAAATGTATATGAATATCCTAAAACAACCGGTTTGGGGTTGCATACTATGGGCGGAAGGACAGGAAATTACATAGAAGAAATTAGAAGTAACGCTCAAAAATTGGGAAACAAAATCGTTTCAGAAGCTTCCGATAAAATCAAAGCTGAAAACAAGGCACTCACCATAACCACAAATGTTGTTAGTGGACTGCCCAAAAGTGCCATTCTCGAAAAAGCTGAAGATTGGGATGCCGATTTAATCGTAGTTGGCTCTCAAGGGCAGGGAGCATTTTCACGCTTTCTATTAGGCTCTGTTTCCCAGTATTTGGCAACACACGCCAAATGTTCAGTAATGATTGTAAAAGACAAGGGCGTAAAGTAAACTATTGCCAACACCAATAATAAAAAAATAAATATGAATGTCAAACACGCAAATAATAGCACAAATAACTCTAGCTGCAAGGTAATGGATGATATCTGCCTTCCAGATTCTGATCTACCTCGCGTAGTTATCATTGGTGGTGGATTTGCTGGTCTGGCATTGATAGAAAAATTGAAACACAAAGAGGTACAAGTTGTGTTGTTCGATAAAAATAACTTCCATCAATTTCAACCCTTATTCTATCAAGTGGCAACAAGTGCCTTGGAACCTGACAGCATTGTTTTTCCATTTAGAAAACAATTTAAGGGCTATAAAAATGTAGTGTTCCGTTTGGCCGAAGTCGAGGAAATTCAACCCTCATCAAATACACTAATAACTTCAAAAGGAAAAGTTCACTTCGACTATTTGGTACTTGCAACTGGTACGACCACCAATTTTTTCGGAATGGATTCCGTAGCCCAGAACAGTTTGGGAATGAAGGATATTCGCGATTCCCTGAACATTCGTCATATGATGTTGCAAAACCTGGAACAAGCAGCCATTACCTGCGATGATGATGTACGGGATGCCCTAACAAATTTTGTTATCGTTGGAGGTGGTCCCGCTGGCGTAGAAATGGCAGGAGCTTTGGCTGAATTTTGCAAATACATTCTACCGAAGGATTATCCAGAGTACCCTTCTTCCATTATGAACATTTACTTAATAGAAGCTAATGAGGAGTTGTTAAGCACAATGTCAGACAAAGCATCATCAAAAACTTTAAAGTATTTGAAAGACTTGAATGTAAAAGTACTATTCAATGAGTCGGTAAGTGACTATGATGGCTCGCAGGTTACCACAAAAAATGGAAAGAAAATTTTAGCAAAAAACCTAATCTGGACAGCTGGCGTAAAAGGTCAATTCCCAAAAGGTGTAGAAGAAAAACACGTAGTAAAAGGCAACCGGATTAAAACCGATTCCTATTTAAAAGTAGAAGGTTTTGAAAACATTTTTGCCATAGGCGACATAGCGGCTATGATTACAGAAAACACACCAAAAGGGCATCCACAGGTGGCTCAAACAGCGATTCAACAAGGCAAATATCTTGGTGAATCCTTGTTGAGGCTTATGAAAAACAAACACATAGAACCTTTTCACTATAAAGATAAAGGTTCCTTGGCTACTGTAGGAAAGCGTAAGGCAGTCGCTGATTTGGGCAAATTCAAATTTGCAGGTTATTTCGCTTGGCTCTTATGGTCAATTGTACACTTATTATCCATAAGCGGATTTAGAAATAGATTGATGGTTGGTTTTAATTGGGCGGTAAGCTATTTCACTTATGAAAAGAGCAACCGCCTGATTATTAGAAATTTTAAGCCACAAACCGTTAGTCAACAAACAAAACTTAAAATAGATAATAAAGAAGAAGTTGAAAATATAACCCGATAATGTTGAAAACTAAAACATATAGTGGAATTCATAGTGTATTCAATGCTACCTCAAAAGGCTTGAACAACACAGGTATTGTACTTCTCATTGCGGTCATCATTGCAATGGTATGGGCCAATTCACCTTGGCAAGAAATCTACCGCGGTTTAATGAAAACTAACATCTCATTTACCATAGGCCGTTTTGAAATTACTGAACCGCTGTTACTTTGGATTAACGATGGGCTGATGGCATTGTTCTTCCTTCAAGTAGGACTAGAATTAAAAAGAGAAATATTGGGCGGAAAGCTTTCAACTCTTCAAAATGCTGTACTTCCTATTGGGGCTGCCGTAGGTGGCATGGTTTTTCCTGCCTTTATTTATTTTCTATTTAATACCACAGGTGAAGCTTCTCAAGGCTGGGGCATTCCTATGGCAACAGATATTGCATTTTCTTTGGGTGTATTGGCACTTTTTGGAAAGCGTTTACCCGTAGCTCTGCGCGTATTTTTGGTAACGCTTGCAATCGTTGATGACTTGGGAGGTGTCTTGGTGATAGCGCTCTTTTATACATCGGGCATTTCAACAATGGATTTGTTCCACGCACTACTTTTCTTCGGCTTATTGATAATTGGCAATTATGCAGGCGTCAGAAAAACTTGGTTTTATGCCATTATAGGGATAGGTGGTGTATGGTTGGCTTTCTTTTTCTCTGGAGTTCATCCTACTATTGCCGGTATACTGACAGCTATTGCTATTCCAGGACGTGTAAAAATTAAGGAAGATACTTTTCTAAAACGTTTAAGTACGCTTCATTCACGTTTTACGAAAATAAAACCAGTAAAAGGAGCACTCATTTCTAGTGAGCAACTCGAAATACTGGAAGAAATCAAGTCAACAAGTTCCCAAGCAGAAACACCTCTTCAAAAGCTAGAAAAAGCATTAAATCCTATTGTTAGCTTTTTAGTGCTGCCTCTTTTTGCGTTGGCAAATGCAGGGATTCACTTGCACGGTGAAGTTGGTCAGGTTTTACTCAATCCCATTAGTTTAGGTATTGGCGCAGGATTAGTTTTAGGAAAGTCCATTGGCATTGTATCAATTTCAAGGCTACTTGTGGCTTTAAAACTAGCCAAATTACCCGATGCAGTAAATTGGAATCAACTATATGGTGTCGCCTTTCTGGCAGGAATCGGATTCACAATGTCTTTGTTCATCAATGAATTGGCTTTTGTAAATGAAGAATTCATTTATACGGCAAAAATCGGCATTCTGTTTTCCTCTCTTATTGCAGGAATAATCGGTTCAATCATTTTAATTAAAAGTTCAAAAAAAATAATAACAAATAAAATAGTAAAACAATGAAAAAAATAGCAGTAATAGGATATGGTGTCATTGGTAAAAGGGTTGCTGATGCAATTGCACTACAGGATGATATGGAACTAACAGGTGTTTGCGATATCATAAGCGATTGGCGCATACAAAACGCCGTTAGAAAAGAGTATGATATCTACGCAGCCACTGAAGAAGCAGCTGATAAAATGAAGTCTGAAGGAATTTCAGTAAAAGGAAGTATGCAGGAACTTTTGAAAAAAGCTGATTTGGTAGTGGACTGTACGCCAAAAAACATAGCCGCTAAAAATGTAGAAATCTATAAAGCAAAAGGCATAAAATTTATTGTTCAAGGAGGCGAAAAACACAAAACCACAGGGCATTCCTTTAGTGCCGAAAATAATTATCAATCAGCTATAAACTTGGATGCTACAAGAGTTGTTTCTTGTAATACCACGTCTATTTTAAGAACCTTGACCGCTTTAAAAAGAGCTGATTTATTAGACTATGCAAGGGGAACACTTTTAAGAAGGGCTACAGACCCTTGGGAAAGTCATTTGGGCGGTATTATGAACACAATGGTTCCCGAAAGAGATATTCCCAGTCATCAAGGACCCGATGCCCAAACTGTTGATTCTGATTTAGATGTCGTCACTTCTGCAGTAAAAGTACCTGAAACCTTAAGCCATATGCACTATTGGAATGTGAAGTTGAAAAGACAAGCCACAAAAGAGGAAGTGCTTAACGCCCTTAAAACATCTAACCGTATTAAACTAATTCAATATGACCAAGGTCTAGTTTCAAACAATACCATTAAAGAAATGTTCTTGGATATGGGAAGACCGTGGGGCGATATGTACGAAGTGGCTCTTTGGGAAGATATGCTTAAAGTACAGGGAGACGAACTTTTTTATGCATACGTGGTCGATAACCAGGCCATTGTTATCCCTGAAACTATCGATGCTATTAGGGCACTTACAGGAATTGAAACAGATGGGGCTAAATCCATCTTGAAAACAAATCAAAGCTTATCTATTGCATAAAGAAATACGAATGTCCAACAATAGAAAAATAAAAAATCGCTACAACAGAATAGCCAAATATTTTGACTCATTAGAAAGACCAATGGGAACAAGTGGTTTTGCTAAATGGCGAAAGGAGATAGTGTCACAAGCAACTGGTAAAACCTTGGAGGTTGGCGTTGGAACGGGCAAAAACATTCCTTTTTATCCCGAAAATATTGACATAACTGCAATTGATTTTAGTAAAAAAATGCTTGAAAAAGCCAAAGCAAAGTATCAGAATAGTCCGCTCAAAATCAATTTCCTTGAAATGGATGTGCAAAATATGGACTTTGAAGATAACACTTTCGATACCGTGATTACAAGTTGTGTATTCTGTTCTGTTCCAGATCCTGTAAAAGGTTTAAAAGAGATTAAAAGAGTGCTAAAGCCAAATGGCCAGCTTATTATGTTGGAACACGTTAGAAGTAATGGTAAAGTGTTAGGCAAACTAATGGATTGGTTCAATTTCATACCACTAAATATTATGGGCGCTAACATTAATCGTAAAACCAAACAGAATTTAATAAAAGCTGGTTTCAACGATGTTAAGGTAACTGAACTATGGAAGGATATTGTAAAATACTTCTATGTGAAAAATGAAAATTAATATAAGGAAGCTATAAAAAATAGAATTATGAGTACATATGAAAACATAATACAAAACCTTGGTGAAAAAGCTGATTTCTACTTGAATCATATTTGTGAAAAAATAACAAAAGATGAATTGCAGACACCAAGTGATAAAAATCTTGATAAGGTTTTTACAAATAGTAACAGAAATCCACAGGTACTTAGAAGCCTTAACCAATTATACAACCACGGAAATCTTGGTGGCTCAGGCTACTTGAGCATCCTTCCTGTAGACCAAGGCATTGAGCATAGTGCTACTTTCTCATTCTATAAAAATCCGGATTATTTTGACCCGGAAAATATCATAAAACTCGCCATTGAGGCAGGTTGTAATGGTGTGGCTTCCACCTTTGGTGTTTTGGGACTGAATGCGCGAAAATATGCCCATAAAATACCTTTTATCGTAAAGATTAACCATAATGAGCTGCTTACCTATCCCAATAAATATGACCAAACGCTATTCGGAAAGGTAAAATCGGCTTGGGATATGGGAGCAATTGCCGTAGGAGCTACGATTTATTTTGGCTCACAGGAAAGTAACAAACAGCTTAAGGAAATAGCCGAAGCTTTTGAAGAAGCACATAATTTGGGAATGGCCACCATCCTATGGTGCTATACCCGAAATGAAGCTTTTAAAACTAAAAAAGAAGATTATCACGCAGCTGCTGATGTTACAGGGCAAGCAAATCATTTGGGTGTAACTATTCAAGCAGATATCATTAAGCAAAAGTTACCTGTAAACAACTTTGGTTTTAAAGAGATAGGCTTCGGAAAATATGATGATGATATGTATAAAACCCTCACTACCGACCACCCTATTGACCTGTGCAGATTACAAGTCGCAAATTGCTATATGGGTAAAATAGGACTGATAAATTCAGGAGGCGGTTCCAAAGGTGAATCGGATTTAACCGAAGCTATTACAACAGCAGTAGTTAATAAGCGTGCAGGAGGCTCAGGACTAATATTAGGAAGAAAGGCTTTCCAAAGGCCTTTTGGTGAAGGAGTAGAGCTATTGAGGTTGGTACAAAGTGTTTATTTGGATTCAAAAATTAATATTGCTTAACAAAACAAAAAATGTTTGATACGGAGATAAAATCACTTAAATCACTCAATCACTACCTTTTAAAACTGGTAGAAAGTCGTCTATGGCTAAAAGTTATCATTGCCCTATTCTTGGGTGTTGGATTTGGTCTGCTATTGAGTCCACAAAATGGCTGGATAACGAAAGAAACTGCAGATGTTCTAGGTAACTGGTTGGCATTACCTGGTGTCTTATTTCTAAAATTGGTACAGATGATTATGATTCCATTGATTGTGGCTTCCATCATCACAGGAATCGCCAGTAATGATAAGGATAGTCTAAAGAAATTAGGTGGTGGCGTATTATTATATTTTCTGGGCACTACCATAGTTTCGGTTAGTCTCGGAGTTATACTATCACAACTATTCAAACCTGGACGTTTTCTACATCAACAATCTTTAGTAGAACATAACGATGTAACCGCAACCAATAGTGAAAGTGCTGAACTATCCTTCGGAATCGAAACGATTCCAGATGCCATTTCTAACCTGCTTCCTGAAAATCCTCTGGCATCAATGGTAAGTGGTGAAATGTTAAGTATTGTGATTTTCACAATCATTATTGGTGTAGCTGTGCTATCTCTTGAAAATGCTTTACTGCGCCCAGTAAAGCTTCTTTTAAGTGCTATTCAGGAAGTCTGTATGACGGTGGTAAAATGGTCAATGCTTCTAGTGCCTATTGCCGTTTTTGGTCTTATGGCGCAGCTTACCTCTAGTGTTGGTTTGAGTTCTCTATCTGGTCTTACCTACTATGTAGTTGTTGTCCTGCTTGGTCTGTTGTTTTTGGTAATTTTCTATTTAGGGCTGATTGTTCTTCTGGGAAAAGCAAACCCTATGCATTTCCTTAAAAAAATAAGGGATGTTCAATTATTGGCTTTTTCAACCACAAGCTCTGCTGCTGTGATGCCACTTTCTCTTCAAACAGCCGAGGAAGAACTAAAAGTAGACAAGACTATTAGCAATTTTATCATTCCCATAGGCGCCACCGTCAATATGGATGGAACAGCACTCTATCAAACCATAACCACTCTATTCATAGCTCAAGCCTATGGATTGGAAATGAGTTTACTAAACATTATTGTGGTCATCGTTACCATCGTTGCTGCTTCCATTGGCACACCTGCAATTCCAGGAGGTGGTGTGGTGATACTCGCTTCTGTTTTGGGAAGTGTCGGTATACCAGCCGAAGGCATCATCATTATTATTGGTGTAGAAAGATTACTCGGAATGTTCAGGACTGCTGTAAACGTAACGGGTGACCTTACAGCTTGTATGGTTTTTAATAGGTTTTATGGGAAAGCCCCAGTCTTAATTAAGGATAAAACTGATGTTAACTTTAAATAACCAAATATGACATTACTTCTAATATCCATATTGTTCATTTTTCCTGTTGTCGCTATAGCAGGATATCAACATTATAAGATTGTTAAGCACCCAGATTATGATGCCAACAAAACACTCTTAAATTATGAAATAGTAGGTTCTGGAAGAAGTAAACTCGTTTTATTGCACGGTTTAACAGGCTCGCTGAATTATTGGAAACGCAATTTAGAAAGTATTTCAAATACACACACTTTGCTATTAATAGACCTTCTGGGTTTTGGTGATTCACCTAAACCACAAAATGATTATTCGCTTTCAGTTCAACTAAAAGCTTTAGAATTGGTTTTACAAAAAGAAGGATTCAATGATGGAAGAACGATTATAGGAGGGCATTCAATGGGTGCTATAATTTCAATGGCCCTATTGGAAAAACACTCAAATTGGTTCAAAGCAGGCATTTTTATTGGAATACCTGTTTATAAGGATGCAGATGAATTTAAGAAAGTTATGTCCTCACATTCCTTTGTGGATAGGATATCAACAAGCAAATTCTCTAAATACATCTGTATGATTCATCCCATTTTTATGTCGCGTGCATTTAAACCAGACAACCTCACGGATGATGTTTATGAAGATGCAAAAAAACATCATTGGCAGAGCTATTATTATTCGCTTACGAGGGTAATTCTAAAAACAGATTTATACAGGATTGCAAGAAAGATTAGAGATAGAAAAGTGCTTTTCATCCACGGAGCAAAAGACACTACCGCACCACTCAAGAATGCCATAGACTTGTCGAGGGTATTTACAAACGTAAAAACTGCTATCTCTACGGAGGGTGACCATCAGTTCTTTCTAAAAGAAGCAGAATTTGTATGGGATACAATTCAAGATTTTTCTGTTTCAGATAAAAAATTACAAAAAACAATATCAAATGAGCACAAATAAAATAAAACATATAGGTGTATTTACCTCTGGAGGTGATAGTCCGGGAATGAACGCTGCATTATACGCTATTACAAAATCTCCGGAAGTAAATGGTATAAAAGTAAGTGGTTTTCGAAAAGGATATGAAGGATTGATAGACGGTGACTTGGTTCAATTAAAGTCGCACGAATTACAAAAACTGACCCAAAAAGGAGGCACTATCCTAAAGACCGCAAGAAGCAAACGTTTTCTGGAATTGGAAGGTCGAAAAAAAGCCTTGCAAACCCTAAACGCAAACAAAATAGATGCGTTGATTGCCATTGGTGGTGATGGCACATTTAAAGGACTACTCGCTTTTTCAGAAATATGCAACATTCCGTTCATAGGCATTCCTGGCACTATAGATAATGATATCTCAGGTACGGATTATACCCTTGGTTTTGATTCCGCAGTAAACACAGCCATTGAAAATATTGATAAAATAAGGGATACTGCCGAATCTCACAATCGGGTATTTATTGTGGAAGTAATGGGACGGGATTCAGGTTACATCGGCATTCATTCAGGACTAATGGTTGGTGCGGATGCCATACTAATTCCAGAAAGCGATACGGACTTTATGTATCTATTGGATAAAGTAAAAAATTACGACAGTGAGGATGCTTTTCTAATCGTAGTTTCTGAAGGCGATGAAATAGGTGCCGAACTCGTTTCTTCAAAAATAAAGGAAGTCAATCCCAATGTCGATTTACGTATTACCAAGCTTGGCCACGTACAACGAGGTGGAAATCCTTCTGCTTTAGATAGAATGTTGGGCATTAGGCTCGGCGTTGCTGCTGTAAACGCCCTTTTACAAGGTAGAAGCAACGTAATGGCTGGTGTTTTAAACAATCAATTACACTTTACTTCTTTTGAAGAAGTGGTCAAACAGCATGAAGTAAATAAAGAGTTGAAAGAACTTTTAGAACTATTTGGTAAACAAAAACGAGAAAAATGAAAACATACACAGAGGAAAGACCTTGGGGAAACTTTGAACGCTTTACCCATAATGAAATAAGCACCGTAAAAATACTTACGGTCAATCCAAACGAAGAGCTAAGCCTACAGTTTCACCATAACAGGGAGGAATTCTGGAGAGTAATGGATGGAACGGGAAGTTTCGTAATTGGCGACAAAATAAAAGTTGGCCGGAAAGGGGACGATTTTTTTATCCCGAAGGAAACCGTACATCAAATAAAAACATCTGATTCTTCGGTAAGTATCCTTGAAATTTCTTTTGGAAATTTTGATGAAAACGATATTGTCAGGCTAAAGGACAAATACAACAGGGAAGACCCCAAATAAATATTACAATATGGAACATACACATCAAATTAATACCAGAATACCCATAGAGAAAAAAGGGATACTGCTCAGTCCCACTAAATTGAAATTTGAGAGCAATGGGGTTTTAAACCCTGGAATATTTCAAGAAGGTGAAGAGGTGCATATCTTTTACCGTGCGGTGGAAGATGGCAATTACTCCACCATTGGATATGCCAAAACCAATGAGCATTTAGATCTCATAGAAAGGAAATCAAGCCCGTTAATAACTCGTGATTTTGATTATGAAAAACATGGTGTGGAAGATGCTCGTATTGTTAAAATTGAAGATATCTATTATTTAACTTATACAGCTTATGACGGCATCAATGCCATGGGTGCTTTGGCAACTTCAAAAGACCTGAAACATTTTGAGAAAAAGGGGATAATCACACCGTTCATTACCTACAATGAATATAAATACCATTTGGAGCATTGTAATCAGGAAAGATTGAATCCTAAGTATTATTATTACTACAACTTGTTTGCACAAATTGGATTGGTAGATGAAAAACATAGGTATCTGAGGGATAAGGACATTGTCTTATTCCCAAAAAAAATCAATGGTAAATTTGTAATGCTCCACCGTATATGGCCAGGAATACAAATAGTACAGTTTGAAAAATGGGAAGACCTTACCAAAGAGTTTTGGGAAGATCATATAAAGAACCTTCATGATCATATCCTCATGGATCCCCTATTTGATTTTGAAGTGAATTATCTCGGTGCCGGATGCCCTCCCATACAAACAAAAGATGGTTGGCTGATGATATACCACGGAGTTTGTGAAACCCACGTTGGAAAGACCTATCACGCCGCCGCTGCATTACTGGATATTGATGACCCCTCAAAAGTAATTGGACGATTGCCCTATCCCCTATTTTCCCCGGTAGAGGAGTGGGAACTGAAAGGTGTAGTAAACCACGTGGTGTTCCCAACAGGTACGGCATTGTTCGGGGACGACCTCCATATCTATTATGGAGCGGCCGACAAGCATACGGCTGTAGCCAAAGTAAGCCTGAAAGCATTATTAAATGAATTAAAAAAAACAGCTATATCATGAAAAATCATAAAATTTTATTCGTTTGCTCATATCCTCCACGCGAGTGCGGAATTGCTACTTTTTCACAAGATTTAATTACATCCCTAAAAAAAGGCTTTGGTACTACAATGCAAATCGAGGTGTGTGCACTAGAAAATGAGTGCTGCGACGCTAATGATTATCCAGAAGAAGTTACATATAAAATAGATGCCCAAGAGTTAAGTTCCTTTTTCAAAGTAGCTAATAAGTTAAATGAAAGGGACGATATTGGGATGGTTTGTGTACAACACGAGTTTGGGCTGTTTGGAGGTGACTACGGTAGCCATTTAGTGGCTTTCCTTCTTAAGTTAGACATCCCAATCTCTTGTGTGTTTCATACGGTTCTTCCCAATCCTGATAAAAAAAGAACTAAAATAATGCAGGCGTTGGATGATCTTTCCGAGAAACTGATTGTACTCACAAACAAATCCGCAGAAATACTAGAAATTGATTATCATATTGATACTAACAAAATAGCTGTCATACCCCATGGCACCCATATTGTGCTGTGGAAAGAAAAACAACGTCTTAAAAATAAATATGGCTTTCAAAATAAAAATGTGCTATCTACATTTGGTTTATTAAGTGAGAATAAAAATATAGAAACAGCACTCCGTGCATTGCCAAAAATACTCCAAAAATTCCCTAACACAGTTTATCTGGTTTTAGGCAAAACACATCCTGAAATACTAAAGAGAGAAGGCGAAACATATAGAGATACGCTTTTAAAAATAGTCGATAACTTGGGCATTAAGGACCATGTCATTTTTATAAACGAATATTTGGAACTTACCAGGTTGCTGGAATACCTATCCTTATCCGATGTTTACTTATTTTCATCTAAAGACCCCAACCAGGCCGTTAGTGGTACTTTTGCTTACGCCATGAGTTGCGGAAACCCGGTTATATCCACACCTATTCCCCATTCCAAAGAATGTCTTGATCCCAGTACTGGTATTCTATTGAATGATTTTGAAGATCCCATAGAAATTAGTAACGCTGTTATCGATTTGCTGGAACAACCGCTAATAGCAACATCCATGGGAAAAAACGCCTTTCTTAAAATGCGTGCTTTTAGTTGGGAAAATGTAGCCATTTCCTATTCCGATATTTTTCAGGATTATTTGCAACACAATGATTCTTTGGATTTTAGTTTGCCACCCATAAAAACAGACCATATTGAAGACATGACTACTGACTTTGGGATGCTTCAATTTTCAAATTTTAGTGTCCCGGACACGTCTTTTGGTTATACGCTTGATGATAATGCGAGGGCGCTAATAGCAATGCTTATGTATTATAAGCAAAAAAGAACGGACAAAGTCCTGCGACTCATTGAAATTTATATGGATTTCATTGTGTTTTGCCAACAGGACGATGGACTGTTCTATAATTATGTGGATTTTGAAGGGCAATTTACTGTTCAGAATACCGAAGTGAACCTGGAAGATTCCAATGGCAGAGCCATTTGGGCGCTTGGCTATGTGTTGTCTGATACGGAAAACCTACCAAAAAGTTTAGTAGCCAAAGCAGAAAACTGTTTTAAGAACGTCATACAAAATGTAGCAGATTTTAATTCCCCACGAGCCATTAGCTTTATATTAAAAGGACTTTATTATTATCAAGAAAATGAGCCTAAAACCCAATATAATCAGTTAGCAGATACATTGGCCGAAGAGCTCTTGCGCATTTTTAATATTACCAGTGATAAAAAATGGGAATGGTTTGAAGATTACCTGACCTATGCCAATAGTATATTACCAGAAGCACTTTTATATGCGTGGCTTATCACAAAAAATAAAAAATACAAGGACGTTGCCGAAACTACTTTTGACTTTTTATTGTCACAATATTTTATGAAAGGACAAATTAAAGTCATTTCTAATGACGGATGGTTTCACAAAAGAAACAAACGTACCTTTCATGGTGAACAACCCATTGAGGTGGCTTATACCATTCTTTCATTGGACCTGTTTTATAGAGTTACCCATAAAAAGAAATACGCCAAACAGCTTCATACCGCATTTAGTTGGTTTTTAGGCAATAACCATCTCAAACAAATTATGTACAATCCTGTTAATGGCGCTTGTTATGATGGTCTCGAAGAAGATAATATTAATATAAATCAAGGTGCAGAATCCAGTTTGTGCTACTTAATGGCGCGTTTAGTTGTTGAGAATTACCCTTTGGAGGTGGGTCTTAAAGAAACTAAATCAGATTTAAAGTTAAAAGAAGGAATTGGTTTTAAGACATTGTCAAAGATATCGTCCAAGAAAAGCACATCGGTCAAAGTTTAAAAATAACAAGAAATGTATCAAACAGTTAGCGATTTTAACCCTACCAAGCAATAAAAAAGTAGTCATGACAGAGGCCTTTAAAAATATCAACCCTTTTATCATTGGATTACTCATTAGTATGGGTATAGGTCT
This sequence comes from Aquimarina pacifica, assembly GCF_000520955.1. Lineage (GTDB taxonomy): Bacteria > Bacteroidota > Bacteroidia > Flavobacteriales > Flavobacteriaceae > Aquimarina > Aquimarina pacifica. The sequence continues at coordinate 166,220 of NZ_JACC01000006.1, forward strand.
GATCCTTGGATTGGAACGTGAGTACGACAAGTTGAAAGAGGAAGAAGGTTTTGCAGGCATAAGAACCTTCCCAATTGTGGCAATCATCGGTTTTATATTAGGAAACCTTACCACAGCTTACACACCTTGGTTGGTCATTATTATTGGGGCAGCATTTCTCTTGTTTTTGGCTTTGAGTCATCTTTCTATCGTGCAAAAACACCTAATGACGGGGATAACAACCAATATGGCATTGTTCGCTACGTTAATTTTAGGTGTTATGGTTGCTAATCATTTGCATAAAGAAGCAGTTGCCACCGCAGTTATAGTGGTTACTCTGTTATCGTTAAAAACCACCTTCAATACATTCATAAAGAATATTACTTCAGAAGAGCTTTTTGCCTTTATAAAGTTTTCAATTATCGCGCTTCTTATTTTGCCTTTCTTACCAAATCAAGACTATGGACCCGAAGGTTTATTAAACCCTTTTGAGATTGGAGCAATTATAGTGATTGTCTCTTTTCTGAACTTTATCGGCTACTTTCTTGTAAAATATGTAGGTTCTAAACGTGGTATTTTGCTCACCGCGATTTTAGGCGGATTGATTTCAAGTACTGCTGTAGCTTGGATATATGCTTCCCGAAGTAAGGAATCGCCAGAACTTTCAAAAGAATATGCTGCCGGTATCATTATAGCTTCTGCCATAATGTTTCCCAGACTCGCTATTCTGGCCTATATTTTCAATAGTGCCATACTTTCCTATTTAGTTATTCCATTTACCATTCTTACCCTTATCTGTTTGGTAAGTGCACTCTTATTCATCAAAAAGAATACAGATGTCCCAAAAACAGCTATCAACCTTGGCAATCCTCTCAATATTTGGAACGCCCTTGGGTTTGGTGGTATTTATGTGATTATCCTGTTTGCCGTTTTTTATGGAAATCAATTTTTTGGCGAAAGCGGTTTATACTATTCGGCACTCATTGCGGGATTGGCAGACACCGATGCAATAACTATTAGTATGGCAAAATTTGGGTCTTTGGAAGAAAAACTCGCACTGGCAACCAATGTCATTATAACAGCCACCATAAGTAATATGATTGTAAAACTTGGGATTACCTATTTCAAAGGCTCTAAAAAAACGGGGAAACTCGTGATGCTAATTTTTGGAACTGTTATCCTTGTCGGGATAGTCTACATTTTAATACAATTAGGAATTTAAAAATGAAAATAATGAAAACAACCATATTCAGTACACATAAATTTGAAGAACCTTATTTGATAAAGGCAAATAATAGTAGACACGAATTAAAACTATTGGAAAGCCGTTTGACCAAAGAAACAGCTATTCTCGCAACAGGCTCTGAAGCCGTTAGCCTATTTACAGGTGATGATGCCTCGGCGCATATCGTTGAAAAATTAAGTGCGATTGGTGTTAAGTATATCGCCCTACGTTCAGCAGGGTTCAATCACGTTGATTTAGAAAAAGTAGCTGAAATGAATATGAAAGTGGCTCGTGTTCCTGCTTATTCGCCATACGCTATTGCAGAACACACTCTGGCACTCATCTTAGCCCTAAACCGAAAAATAATTAGAGCACACAATAGAGTTAGAGAACAAAATTTCTCACTGAACGGACTCACAGGATTCGACCTAAATGGTAAAACAGTAGGTGTTATTGGAACAGGAAAAATAGGTGCAGTACTTGTAAAAATACTTCATGGTTTGGGTTGTAAGATATTAGCTCAAGATGTTGCTGAAGATAAGAATCTGATAGATTTATATGATGTCATTTATACCAACTGTACCACTATCTGCAAGCAAGCAGATATAATTAGCCTGCACGTTCCATTGACACCATCAACTCAGCACTTAATAGATAAAGAACATATCGCTTTAATGAAAGAAGGAGTTATGCTCATTAACACAAGCCGAGGTGGTCTTGTGGACACCAAGGCGGTTATTGAAGGATTAAAATCTGGTAAGATTGGGTATTTCGGCATCGATGTGTATGAGGAGGAAGAAGGATTGTTTTTTGAAGACCATTCCGAAGATATATTACAAGACGATGTCATTGCTCGGTTAATGACATTCCCCAATGTTTTGATTACTAGCCACCAGGCTTTCTTAACCGAAACAGCACTAACAAATATTGCAGAAACGACAATATATAATTTGGGTTGTTTTGACAAAGAAATCCCCTCTGGAAATGAAATATCTGTCAATTAATTTAAATAATTAAAACATAAAAAAATGAAAAATATACTAGTACCCACCGATTTCTCTGAAAACTGTGTAAAAGCTGCAAATCTTGGCATCAAAATAGCTAAACGTTACGATGCAGAGATACATTTTTTGCATTTAATGAAAACACCTGTGGACTGGGTTAAATTGGATAAACAAAAAGAAAAGCGATATCCAGAAACATTAAAGAAAATAGGAATTGCCAAGTCCGCTCTAAGAGAATTGGATAAAAAGGCAGAACGTAGTGGACTTAAATGTCGCACTTTTCTTCAATATGATGCTGGACAAGGAGATATTTTAGAACATTCTGGTCATTTTCATCACGATTTCATCATTACCGGCAGTAGCGGAACCAAAGGCGTTATCAGGGAAATAACAGGTAGTAACGTAGAAGAAATCGTTCGAAAAGCAAATGCGCCAGTAATTGTGGTAAAAGATGAAGATGTAACATTCCCGTTCAAAAATATTGTATTTGTTTCAGATTTCGAGGAAGATATAAGTGAGGCTTTTAGTCAGGTAATATCTATTGCAAAAAAATGTGATGCTCGCATTCATTTATTACGAATAAATACCAAGACAGATTTTAACAGCATAAAACTTGGTTTAAATCCTATAGAACAGCTATTGGGCAAGTACCCAGAATTAAATGACTACTCAATGGCAGTTTATAATGAGCCCTCTGTAGAAGCTGGCATTAATACTTTTATAAAGCAAAATCCAATAGACTTAATAGCAATGGTCACTCATGGCAAGACTGGTTTTTTAAGCTTGTTTTCCAAGAGTATTGTTGAAGGTGTCACCAATCATTCAACGTTACCTGTAATGACCATACATCTTTAAAAAAACATATTCATATGTCTGATAGATTAAATAAAATTCGAGAAAAATCATTCTTCAAATTACTCTTTGGAAGAACCGCATTACCTGCATTTATAATCTTTGGGATAGCTCTTGTTTATGTTTTATTAATGTCACTAATCGATCATAGTTCTTTTCCATTTCATATAATTATTGCAACGGCAGCATTTATAAAAACTATAGTAATTACAGTGACCACCCTAAAACAACTTTCAAAACTGATAGATATTTGCCATTCAGTAAAGCAGTTACTATGGGTTTTTGGGGCGATAGTATTTATTAGTATTTTTTCATTTGCAACTGATTACACCTGTCTTTACCAATTCGATCATACGACATTTGAAGGAATTGCTGTTCATTCAAATTCATACATATATAATCTGTACCACTTTTTTTACTTCAGTGTAATTACCTTTTCAACTGTTGGATATGGCGATATTACCCCAGTTTCCGAAGTAGCGAGATTTGTTGTTATGCTCGAAATATTTTTAAGCTTTTTATTAATCGTTTTTGCTTTGGCAAATATCAAAAAAATACACCTTAATGAATGATATAAATATTATAAAAGCAAGTGGAGAAGAAGTCCCTTTTCAAATCGAAAAATTGATAAGTTCGTTGCAAAGAGCAGGCGCTGATAGAGTGATAATTGATCAAATAGTAGAAAATATTGAAGGCACAATTTATAATGGAATTACCACAAAAAAAATCTATCAGAAGGCATTTAAAATGCTCAAGGGTAAATCTCGTGTAAGTGCTTCAAAATACAAACTCAAAAAGGCGATTATGGAATTAGGACCATCAGGATTTCCTTTTGAAAAATTTATTGGTAAGATTTTAGAGATGGAAGGCTTTAGCGCAAATGTAGGAGTTATTGTTCAAGGTAACTGTGTAAAGCACGAAGTTGATGTTATCGCCCAAAAAGAAGACAAACACTATATGATTGAATGCAAATACCACAGCGACCAAGGCAGGTTTTGCAATGTAAAAATCCCATTGTATATCCATTCACGGTTTTTGGACGTGGAAAAGCAATGGGAACACCAAAAAGGTCACGAGGCTAAACTTCATAAAGGAGGGGTTTACACTAATACCCGGTTCACAACAGATGCCATTCAGTACGGGAAATGTGCTGGAATGCTTATGACCAGTTGGGATTATCCAAAAGGAAATGGTCTCAAGGACAGAATAGATAAATCGGGGCTTCATCCCTTAACCGCTTTAACAACACTTAGCAAAGCTGAAAAAACAAAACTACTGGACAAAGGCATTGTACTGTGTAAAGAGCTTCACGAAAAACCTGCATTATTAGAGGAGACAGGAATTGATAAAACACGACATAAAAAGATTTTAGAAGATTCGGAAGCGTTGTGCACAATACATTAAAAGAACAAAAAAATAATTAAATAAACAGTCATTAATTCTAAAAACAATACAGATGAAAACCGAAGAAATGCAAAAAAAGAACAGTATAGATCTTGAGCCATTTTACCAAGCATTGGAAGATGACCCCAAATTACTTGATGAGGCTCTTGAAATATTGCTTGAGATGGTAAATTTTGAGCCTAAATCCATAAAGAAGCTGGCACTTGTAATAAAAGAGGATTCCCGTAACCTATACAATGAAATAGTAGAATTGAGCAAATCGGGGCAAAACAAAGGAAATACACCGTCCTGTTGTGGTGGACATTAAATAAATGCTATAAAGATGAAAAACAACAAAATAAATGTCCATTTTTTAGGAGCTGCAGGCACCGTAACCGGTTCAAAATATCTGGTAGATACAGGAGATAGAAAGATACTGATAGACTGCGGTCTTTTTCAGGGATTGAAAGAATTACGCCTTAAAAACTGGGAGTACCCACCTGTTAATGTTGCTGACATTGATGCTGTTTTGCTTACCCACGGCCATATGGACCATACAGGTTATCTGCCAAGATTGGTAAAGCAAGGGTTTAATGGTCCCATCTATGGCACTAATCCCACCTTGGATATAGCAAAAATCATTTTGAATGATAGTGCTAAAATCCAAGAACAAGAAGCCGAACGTGCCAATAAAGAAGGCTATTCCAAACATAATCCTGCAGAACCACTTTACGATTTAAGCGATGTAGAAAAAACAATCCCTTACTTCAAAGGGGTACCACCCTCGCAATGGCTACCCATTCTCAAAGATGTAAAGGCGAGGTTTCAATACAATGGACATATCCTTGGTGCTACACACATTGAGTTAGATATACGTGGAAAACGTTTTGTGTTTTCAGGTGATATAGGCAGAACAAACGATTTACTGCTTTTTCCACCCTTAAAACCAAAAAAGGCAGATGTATTATTCATTGAATCCACCTATGGAGGAAGGTTTCATCCTGATGAAGTGGAAGCCATTCCGAAGATTGAAAAATTAGTCAACGACACTATAAATAGAGGTGGCAGCCTATTTATCCCAAGTTTTTCGGTAGAACGTGCCCAATTGATGATGCTTATTTTTTGGAGATTACTTAAAGAGAACAAAATACCTAAAGTACAAATGATAATGGATAGCCCTATGGGAGCTAATGTTTTGGAGTTATTTCATCGTACTAGGGATTGGCACAAACTTGAAGAGCACGAATGTGATGAGATGTGCTCTTATTTCACGGTTGTTAGGAGTTATCGCGAAACAATGGAATTAAGAACGGACAACATACCAAAAATCGTGATTGCAGGAAGCGGAATGCTCACAGGAGGACGTATGCTAAACTATCTTGAAACTCAAGCGCAAAACCCAAATAACACTTTGCTTTTTATAGGCTATCAAGCTGAAGGCACTCGTGGAAGAAAATTGTTGAAAGGCGAAAAAGAATTAAAGGTGTATGGAAAATGGGTGCCATTCAAAATGGAAGTTGCAGAAATTGAAGGTCTCTCGGCACACGCTGACCACACAGAACTAATGGATTGGATGAGTAAGATAAAAAATAAACCTGAAAGAATCTTTATCGTTCACGGCGAGAAAGAAGGCGCAGAAGCATTACAAAAGGATATAAAAGATACTTATGGATGGGATTCAGAAATTCCACAATTGTATAGTATCGAAGAAATAGAATAAATCATCATAATTAATAAAAATATGGACCAACACTCAAATATATTAAAATACAAACATCTCGGAATCTACACCCAAAATGAAAACGTGGTGTATATGAGAGAAGATTGCCACGTCTGTATTTCAGAAGGGTTTGAGGCACTGACCCGAATTAGAATATCCAATGCAACAACCTCAATCGTAGCAAGTCTAAATGTTTTAAATTCAGATATTCTGTTGTCAAATGAAATTGGATTATCAGATGCTGCCGCGAAAAAACTTAATGTTACGCAAAATGACACGCTGTACGTTTCCCACTTGGAACCTATTGAATCGTTAAGCTATGTTAGGGCTAAAATCTATAATCAAAAACTAGATTATAAAGCTTACAGCGAAATTATAACCGATATCGTGGAAGGCGATTATTCAAATATTCATCTTTCAGCATTCATAACTGCATGCGCTGGTGACCGAATGGATATTGATGAAATATCCGACCTCACTAAAGCGATGATAGCTTCCGGAAAGCAACTGAATTGGAAAAAAGATATTGTAGTCGATAAGCATTGCATCGGCGGATTGCCTGGCAATAGAACAACGCCATTGGTAGTTGCCATCGTTGCTGCTTATGGGCTTACAATGCCCAAAACATCTTCGCGTGCTATCACTTCCCCAGCAGGTACAGCAGATACAATGGAAGTACTGACCAATGTGACGCTCTCTTCCGAAGAAATAAAGACCGTAGTAGAAAAGGAAGGTGGATGTTTTGTTTGGGGTGGTACCGCGCAATTAAGTCCTGCGGATGATGTGCTCATCAAAATTGAAAAAGCCTTGGATATCGATAGTGAAGGCCAGCTCATCGCTTCAGTACTTTCAAAGAAAGCTGCGGCAGGTTCCACTCACGTGGTAATTGATATTCCCGTGGGCGAAACCGCGAAGGTTCGTAGTACCGAAATGGCAGAAAAACTAAAAAATCATATGGAAACCGTTGGAACTGCCGTTGGGTTGAATGTAAAAGTTGTAGTTACGGATGGCACGCAGCCTGTTGGAAGGGGTATTGGTCCAACTTTAGAAGCCATTGATATATTAAAAGTTTTGAAAAATGAGGAAGATGCACCCAAAGACTTAACAGAAAGAGCATTGTTTTTAGCTGCTGAACTAATAGAACTTTCTGGAAAAGTAGAAAAAGGAAAAGGATTGGAAACCGCACATAGAATTCTCAAATCTGGAAAAGCATATGAAAAATTCATAGCCATTTGTAAAGCACAAGGTCAGTTTTCAAAACCAGTTTTAGCACCTTATAAAATTGAAATTACGGCCGAAAAGTCAGGGGTTTTAAACAGAATTGATAACCGAAAAATTGCAAAACTTGCCAAGCTTTCGGGAGCACCTCAATCTAAATCAGCAGGGATTCTTTTAAATACCCATTTAGGAGAACAAATCAAAGAAAACCAACTGCTATATACTATATATGCTGAATCCAAAGGTGAACTTAACTATGCCTTGGAATATAAAAACAATCATAACGACATCATAACTATAATTTAAAAAACTATGAAAACAATATTATTCAGTCTTCCCGGAAATGAAGAACTCACAGAACTAATGGCTACAAAAATGGATGCTGAAGTGGGCAAAGCCACTTTGCGTAATTTTCCCGATGGGGAATCGTACACGCGCATATTATCTGATGTTAAAGATAAATGTGTGGTGCTGGTATGCACCTTGCACGAACCAGACGAGAAACTGTTGCCACTATATTTTTTAAGCCACACAGCCAAATCATTAGGAGCTATGTGTACCTGTTTGGTAGCACCCTATTTGGCATATATGCGACAGGACAAAGTTTTTAACGAAGGCGAAGGAGTAACTTCTGGTTTTTTCGGAAAATTGATTTCAGGTTTTGCCGATAGCATTACCACGGTTGACCCACACCTACATAGAATTAGTGCTTTAGGAGAAGTATATCAAATTCCAAATAAAGTGATTCACGCTGCCGATGCCATTTCAGAATGGATAAAAGAAAACATTGAAAACCCGGTACTTATTGGACCCGATTCGGAAAGTGAACAATGGGTTTCCGAAGTCGCCAAAAATGCCGGAGCACCTTTTACGGTATTACAAAAGGTACGTCACGGTGACCGTGATGTAGAAGTCTCTGTTCCCGATGTGGATAAATATAAAGATGCTACACCCATTTTGGTAGATGATATTATTTCCACAGCGCGGACAATGATTGAAACCGTACAACATTTGAATAAAGCAGGAATGAAACCACCTATCTGCGTAGGTATTCACGCCGTTTTTTCAGGAAACGCTTATCAAGATTTGTTGGATTCTGGGGCAGAAAAAATAGTGACTTGTAATACCATCCCGCACTCTTCAAACGGAATAGATTTAAGTGATATTATGGCAAAAGAGGTGAAAAAATTGATGCATCACATATGAGAAAACAAAGTTTCATAGTACTATTTATCTTATTCAGCATTATAATGAATGGACAAACTGAAATGCTCATTGGGCAGATTTCAGGTAGAGTTGTCATTCGAGAAAATTTTGACGAAAAAGGCTCTTTTCTAAACAAACAAACTTTTGAAGCCGGTGAAACAATAAAGAAGAATGAATATTATGAAATTAAGGTGGTTACAGAATTGTTTGATGAGGACAAAAAGTCTACGGATAAATATACAACAACATATCGCTGTAGGCCTAATGAAGCAAGTGTAATGGTAATGGCTTTTCCGTTTTCTAATCCAAAATCAAAAGAGACCGAAATTAATACCACCTCTGAAAAATTTAAAGAGCTCTATGATTTGAATAACCTTGAAGATATAGAATTGGAAATGACTTTTGACTCGGGCTTATTGAATTTTTTTGGTTCAAAAAGCGTCATAAAGATTTACGACCGAACATTAGATGGCAACAAAAATAATATTAATTCAAAAATCAATATTAAGGCCTATGCCTGGGGAATTCGCATTAAGCAACTCAACTATACTGTCAATGAAAAAATAAATGGTAAAGGCTTATTGACCTTTCAGAAATTTACAGAGGAAGATAATAGTTATTTTACAATGACTTATAAATAGAAAGAAAATGAACAACTACGACACACTTTCAGAAGCAATTAACGATTTGCAGGCAAATGGTTATACATACGATTTTAACCTAAAACCTGAATGTTTGGAGTGTGCCTCACTAAAAATTGAATTACACCCAGAAGACTTTGAAGTGGATAAAACCTATCGCTTTGAAGGCATGAGCAGTACCGACGATAACAGTGTGCTTTATGCTATTTCATCAAAAAATGGGATTAAAGGACTTTTGGTGGATGCCTATGGCGTCTATGCCGAAAACATTTCGGAAGCTATGAGAAAAAAATTACGATAACACTTAAACAAGACAATAATGGAAAATCACGAACATCACAATCACGAAGAAATGGACCATTCAAAAATGGACCATTCTAAGAAAAAACAAAAAAAAGAAGACCATTCTAAAATGAATCACGGAGGTGGAGACCATTCAGGTCATAATCCGGGACACGGTCAAATGGGTCACGACCATCATAAAATGATGATAGCAGACTTTAGAAAACGGTTTTGGGTAACACTTGTGCTTACCATTCCCATATTGTTTTTCTCGCCAATGATTCAGGAATTTTTTGGTTATGAATTTTTACTTCCAGGAAATCCATATATCCTTTTTGCACTTTCCACTGTTGTATATTTTTATGGTGGTTGGCCATTTTTAAAAGGGTTTTGGTCTGAAGTCAAAAAAGGTGCACCAGGAATGATGACCTTGATTTCTATGGCAATTTCTGTAGCTTATTTTTATAGTACTGCTACCGTTTTTGGCTTAAGAGGTGAAGACTTTTTCTGGGAACTATCAACACTTATAGCCATAATGTTGCTTGGCCATTGGATAGAAATGAAAAGTGTGCTAGGTGCTTCAAAAGCCTTACAGTTACTGGTAAGTATGATGCCTGCGGAAGCGCACAGGGTAAAAGGTGACACCATAGAGGACATCCCTCTCGAAGATTTACTGAAGGATGATGTGATATTGGTAAAACCTGGGGAGAAAGTTCCAGCAGATGGAATAATAGTAGACGGTTCCAGTTACCTGAATGAATCTATGCTTACAGGCGAATCCAAACCTGTAAAAAAGGATGAAAACGATAAGGTTATTGGTGGTTCGGTAAATGGCAATAGTACCTTAAAAGTAAAGGTTGAACATACTGGAAAAGATAGCTACCTCAACAAAGTCATCAAGATGGTAGAGGAAGCGCAAAAAACCAAATCCAAGATGCAAAATCTTTCAGATAGGGCTGCAAAATGGCTAACCTACATCGCTTTGGCAATTGGTTTTGGTACGTTGGCAGTTTGGTTGATTTTAGGCTTTCCATTTGTTTACGCTTTAGAAAGAATGGTTACCGTTATGGTAATTGCTTGTCCACACGCATTGGGTCTTGCCATTCCACTTGTGGTTGCTATTTCTACCGCTGTATCTGCCCAAAATGGATTGCTTATCCGAAATAGGACTGCGTTTGAAGAGTCGAGGAAAATTTCAGCTTTGCTTTTTGATAAAACAGGAACATTAACCAAAGGTGATTTTGGTGTTACTCGAATCGAGTCTGTTAACAAGGCTTATTCATCAAAAGAAATTTTAAGACTTTCAAGTGCATTGGAACAAAGTTCTGAACACCCAATAGCTGTTGGGATTATCAAAAAAGTAAAAGAAGATAATATTACTATCCCTAGCCCAGAAAACTTCAATGCAATTACTGGTAAAGGTGTAGAGGCCATTGTAGAAGGTAAGCAAGTTAAGGTAGTAAGTCCTGGTTTTTTAAGAGATGAGAAAATTACCATTCCTGAAGATGCATACAGCGATGCAGCGGAAACTGTAGTATTTGTTTTAATTGATGGTGAATTGGCAGGTTATATTGCGCTTGCTGACGAAATAAGACCAGAATCTGCTGAAGCCATCAAAATATTCAAAAAAAATAATATTAAAGTCTTAATGGCAACAGGTGACAATGAAAAAACAGCTAAAGCCGTAAGTGAGAAACTTGGTTTAGATGGTTACTACGCTGAAGTATTACCACACCAAAAAGTAGAAATAGTTGAAGAACTACAAATAAAAGGAGAGTTTGTAGCTATGACGGGTGATGGTGTAAATGATGCACCAGCCCTTGCAAAAGCTAATGTAGGAATTGCCGTAGGCTCTGGTACTGATGTAGCTGCTGAAACTGCCGATATTATTCTGGTAAACAGCAATCCACAGGACATTGCCAACTTAATTTTATTTGGAAAGGCTACCTACAATAAAATGATTCAGAATTTAATATGGGCTACAGGTTATAATGTCGTAGCCATTCCTTTAGCAGCTGGTGTACTATATTCCTCGGGCTTTGTTTTAGGACCTGCGGTAGGTGCGGTATTTATGAGTTTAAGTACGATTATAGTAGCCATTAATGCACAATTATTAAAACGAAAACTCGGTAAAAAATAATGAATAGGAAAGAAAAACTCAACAGGATATCTTTAATCCTGTTGAGTTTATTTGTAGTAATGTTGGGCTATGGTATTTTATTACCAACCCTTCCCTACTACACCGAAAGATTAGCACTAAAAGACAATCTCGACACCGACCTTATTAACTTTCACATTGGTCTGCTCACGAGCATTTATCCCTTTTTCCAACTGCTATTCGTAGTGATATGGGGAAAGTTATCTGACAAATATGGTCGTAAACCCATAATCATTATTGGTTTGATTGGATTTGTAATCATGCAATTACTAACAGGTCTTGCTACATCCTTGACCATGCTATATACTGCACGTATTTTTGGAGGAATATTTACTTCTTCTGTTATCCCAGTTAGCAATGCATATTTAAGTGATATTACATCCGAGAAACGAAGAACTAAAGTTATGGCATGGTCCGGAGTTGCGATAAGCACTGGTGTTATCTTTGGTCCCGTCATAGGAGGTTTACTATCTCAAACAGATATACATTTAGAATATTCCCTTGGACTACTGCATCTAGACCGATTTTCAGTACCATTCCTTTTTGCTTCGCTGTTAGGATTCATAGTTTTACTAATTACATCAAAATGGTTAAAAAATACAGCAAAAGTAATTAAGTTTAATACAGAGAAACGAAGCTTACGGTTTTCATTTAGTAAATACTTCATCATTATTTTAATGATTTCTTTTGTCATGCAGTTTGTCGTCACACTATTTGAAACTGTGTTTTCCATTTATGGTAAAGACGAATTGGCATTTAATAGTAACCAAGTTGGTATCGGCTTCATGATTTGTGGTTCAGTAATGGCAATTTTACAGCCTGTCTTTGCCAGTTATGGGGAAAAGGTCTTAGCTGCTAAAAAGCAAATCGTTTTAGGATTACTCATTTCAGGAATTTCATTAATTGCCTTTCCTTTTTTCAAAAACGAGTTTTTAGTGTACGGATTAATTGTTGTCTTCGCAGCAGGTGGTGCGATGGTAACACCAAACCTACTTTCAGCGGTCTCATTAATATCCCAAGAGAATACTGGTAGAAATATTTCCATACAAAGTTCTACCAATAGTATTGGCCAGATTTTGGGTCCAATTATAGGAACCTGGTTAGTTGCTGCTGGTTTTTATTATCCTTTTATTATTGCTGGGTCGGTTATTTTAATCTCAATAGGATTTGTTTTACCCTCAATGAAATTGAAAGATGAAATGTGATACATACCTTAACGTGAAATATAAATTTCAAAAAAATAAATCATAATAAACATTTGATGATTCATAAATCAACAACTGAAGAACAAAAAAAACAATTACACGATAGTAAAAGTGATAATGCGTATATTCAATTGCTGCATTCTGGCGAAGCGTATTTTATCCGACTAAAAAATATAATCCGAGATGCACAAAAAGAAATACATCTGCAAACCTATATTTATGAGAACGACGAAACGGGAAATGATATAGCCACCTGCCTCAAAGAAGCTGCTCAACGAGATGTAAAAGTTTATGTTTTACTGGATGCATATGGAAGTGTGGCTCTTCCTGATAGTTTTATACAGAATTTGATTCAGCACGGTGTTTTAATTCGTTTCTTTTCCCCTTTGTTTTCCGTGAATAATTTTTATCTAGGTAGGCGTATGCACCATAAAGTACTAGTTGCTGATGGAAAAATGGCACTGATAGGTGGTATCAATATTGCTAATAAGTACCATGGAACTTTGAAATCTGAACCTTGGCTTGATTATGCCGTACAACTAGATTGCCCTGCAGCCGAGGATTTGCAGAAACTGTGCAGAGATTATTTTTTTAGAAAAGGAAGCTCAAAAAAAATAAAGCCAGTCTTACATTCGGCCGGTAAAGCACTTGTTGGAATTACACAAAACGACTGGTTAAAAAGTAAAACAGAAGTATGTGACGCATATACAAATGCAATATTTAGGGCAAAAAAAGAAATAGTCATATTGGGTTCATATTTTTTACCTGGAAGAAAGATGTCTAAGGCATTGAAAAAAGCTAGTGAAAGAGGTGTGAAAATAACGGTAATTTTGGCGGGTATAAGTGATGTTCCATTGGTGCGTAGGGCGACCGAACATTTATATGCAAACTTTCTACATAATCAAATTCAAATATATGAATGGGAAAAGTCTGTACTACACGGCAAAGCTGCTCTTGTAGATAATCAGTGGTCAACAATAGGTTCTTTTAATCTAAACAGCCTTAGCTGCTATGGTAGTATAGAAATGAACGTGGAAATATATTCGTCTGCTTTTGCCGAAACATTACGTTCGGATTTTAACCGGGTTATAAGTGAGTGTAGGGAAGTCACCAAGACTAACTTTAAACAAAAAACGACTATCCTTAATAAGCTTGCAGATTGGTTATCTTATCACATGATAACATTTACGATGCATCTTTTGACCTTTTTGCCACACTTAAGGGCTTTGAAAAAATTTAGATTATGATAGATTATCAATAAGATTTAAATAGCATAATAAATATAAAATTGTCTATTTTATATTTAAAAATTCAATTACGGAGTGTCATTCGATGTGTAACCATGAAGTTAAATTTATAAACTAATAATCAAAAACTTCTGCTAACTTTATGGAGGGAAAATTCTAACTTTTGGAAATGCTTAAAAACCTTTTTAATGATTAAAATATTAACTACAGGTGGAACTATTGAAGGGTTAGATTATGTAGGTGATAAGGGAATCAAAAAAACGAATATATCTATAGGGGATTTTCTCGATAGGGCAAATGTAGATTTTGAATACGATATTGAGAGTATATTTAAAAAATATAGTCGGGCTATAGATGAAAATGACCTTAAACTACTAGTAAGTAAAGTTAGGGAAGCCAATGCGAAGAAAATATTAATAACACACGGGACTTTCACAATGTAAAACACCGCAAAATATATAGGAAAACTCAACCTTGGTAAAACCATTATTTTAGTTGGGTCATTTATTTTAGGGTCTTCTGAAAATACAGACGCCCCATTTAATTTAGGGTATGCAATCAGCTCATTGCAATTTCTAAAACCGGATGTTTATATTGCTATGAACGGACAAGTATTTCACTGGAACAATGTTTCCAAAAATTTTGAAACTAACAAATTTGAGCGTAATGAATAGTTATATATTAAATGTTTGGAACATCAATACATTGGACAACGTTTTTCTATCTATTAATAGATACATTCATTGTATTGTTTACGCTTTACTTTTCAAGAAAGAGAACACGCAGTAGTCTTAAACATTTTCTATTTCTTGGATTGTTATTTGTTACTTACAATGCCTCTGGTGGATTCCTTCCAACTGATAATTTCCCTGGGCCTTTAATACTTCAATACATTATAACTTACGGCGTAGCTATAACATTATGCGTTTTTACTGTCTATTACCTTTATAAAGAATATGATATCGTTGTTTTGAAATTTAATTCGTCCATACGTAATCTAGCTATATTTACAATAGCCAGCTACATCATTTTATTTTTAGTTCCTTAATTTATTAAAAAATCTTTGGAATCAGCTAGATTATTATTCACTGTACCAATATCGATGGCTGCCATTGTTTTTCTCTTCATATTTTATCGACGAATTTCCAATCCAACCAATCCAAACGCTTTTATATTAAGACTAAGTAAATTGTCAACCATAAGTGTAACAAGCATAGCATTACTACCTATTTGTACCGTAATTGGTGATTATCAATGGATTACTTTTACTGTAATGAATATGGCATTTTTTGCCATAACTGTAATAGAAACAGATAGATATTTATTTTTTCAGAAAACAATACTAGAATTTTTGAGGTATTCGCTCTGAAGAAAAAGCAAAGAGGCGAATCTATAGAACATAAAATTATTTATGAGGATTTATCCCGACGAGAGATTGAGATTTCCTTGTCAATTCTCAGTAATTTGAGTTATAAGAATATTGCCAAAGACTTGTTTATTGCTGAAAACACCGTGTCTAAACACGCTTCTAATATCTTTAAAAAAACAGGGGTAAAAAATAGGCTAGAATTTTTACAGCGATTTAGAAAAAAAGCCGATAGAAAAGGACATAGTCTCTAAAGCGTCATCTATACTAGATTACAGTATTTTCCGCATAAATATACGGGGTATTACGTAATTAAATACGGTGTGTTTTCTTTGTATTATTACTTTGTAAAATTATCTTCCCAAAAGTTCCCTAAAATGCAGTAATGAGCCACAAATTTTATGAAGTGAGGCAATGATTATCAACATTTTGCAGAACTATAAAAACATTAATTCAACCTTATCAGCTAAATCCCATTCTTATGATTTCCAACATTAAAGTACCTGCTTATGAATTAACAATTATTATCAAAGGATCTGCTGAAGGAATTGGATAAAATAAAAAATCATACTATTCAAGATGAAATAAAATTCTTTAAAGAGACCAGTTATAACAAATAATCCATACAGTTTATAAAGTAATGGCAATTACAGAAAATCATGGATTTTAGCACTTTCCATTATTTTTTTGCTTGTCATGATCAAAATTTCAAAAGATTAGTCAGCGATCAAAGCATTTAATATGGTGTTTCAAAATCATCATCGCAGTTAATTTTTATATCATATTCTTCTTTGCTAATGTGTCCTTTCACTTCCCATAATTGTTCAATAGTAAGATTTCCGTTCAAATCAAATTGTCGTTTATCAAGCTGCACAAGTCCTATAGAACCTCTGTACCATCGAATTTGTCCAATAAGAATATCCTTTCCATTGATAGGGTCATTAATAATGACTACATATAAGTTTTCTTTTCTAACTAAATCATAATGTTCTATCAAAGTATCAGTATATACAAAATCACCTTGATTCATACCTAAATGATCTAAATCTTCTCCAGATACTTCGAAACAAAAACCACTTTGAATCTCATCAATAGTAATTCTATGTAAAAATTGATCTAAATACAATTCATCAAAGTAATTGTCTATGTAACTTTCAAAATCTATCTTTGAAACCACAGTTGTGTTGCCACTTTTATCCTTTTGATGTTCATTACGTTGTTCTACCAGATAATCTCTAATGACTGCTCTAGCCTTTGTTTTTTCAAGCTCTTCCTTTAATTTTAAATTTTCCACTTTTATATTGGCATAGTCTCCCAACAACAGCCGGAACCTTTCCTCTGCAGAGATAGGTCTTGGGAAAAAGTCCTTTGGCAATTCTAAATAAGCTATTATTTTTTTTTGATGAGACAGTTTTATCACTTCTTGGCTATATAAAATGTAAACTCCTTGTCTTGTCAAATTTAATTCCTCAGCTAATTTATTTATACCTCCTTTTTTATTGATGCTATTCTTTTTTACGTATGCTTTTAGCAGCTTTCCGTGATGATTTGAGTATATCTGATATAATAATTCTTCCATAATATAAATCTACTATTGGACAAATTTGTCTCAACAAAGTTACAAAATGTAAATAAAAATACTTTACATTTGTTGAAGAAATTTTCTTGCAAGAAGAAAAATATGTTCTTAAAAAGACAAATTTTTGTTTGGAATACAGGTTTTATAATCAAATTGGGGATGGTTTTATAACAGAATTTCTGAATCCCTGTATTTTCTATAAATTATTTGTCAATATAATTGGTTTACATAAATATAAAAATTAAAACTTATGAAAGACTATAAGTATTGTATTAAGGAAAAATTGGCAGAGCTACCTGTAGCAAAATACAGGGCTACTAAAGAAAAGATCATCATGGGGTTAAAAAAAACAGCAAGGACTTTTAATCGCTATTGTAATTTACTGGCAGATGACCACGCAGATATCCCTGCTCAGGATCTAGATATGATTGCATCTCATTTGGAATGTACTGCGGATGAACTGAAAAACTATAAAGTAAACAAATCTACAGTTATGTATAAAATTAAGCGGAGATCGAGAAAAGTGGTATAATCTTTATACACTTCTATTTTTTGACATACAGCGTATGTATGCCTACCTATTGCGCTGTTATTGATCTACTATGCATACTACCATTTCTATTAAAGAAATTCTAGTAGTATTTCACATCACCATCACTATTAACTTACTAAAGCACTCTAATAGAGCGTATTCCTATTTCTTGTTAAACAAGTGCCGGGTATGTATTGTCTTTTTTGAATGTATTTTAAAAAGAGCTAAGATCACTTAAAAGGTTACTTATGATTACCAAACAACATATTTTAAAGAAAACCCATTACGGGCTAAAGATATTTGCCTATATCTTACAACAATATTATCCAAAAGAAACAGTACTTCGAGTAAGTGGAAACAAATGCAAACCAACCTACAATCCTTTTGCTGTTCATCATAGAAAAAGCTTACAAATAACAGTAATAAATAATACTGCTGTTTATCAGGGTTTGGAAAACAAAGATTTCAACGGCGATGTATTTGATTTTGCACAGCTATATTTTAAAGAAGACACTGAAACAGAACTGTTAATTAAGATCAATGACATTATGCACTTGAATTTAGAAACAAAACGATCCACCTATGAACTTAGACAAGAAGATATTCAGAATTTTCTGGATGGTATACCAGATACCGAATGGGAACCACGGTTTAGTTATTTTTCTAAAAACCTGTATAATCTTGCTCCCACAAAAACTATTGGTTTATTAGAGGTCTACCAGATGCTTACGAACACCTCCCGTAAGCATCATACTGCACATTTACGCAAACTCTCTTCAGAAAAAGAACAAAAAGACTACAAGAAAAAACATTTTGACTATGTAACTTTTTCTGGAGTGTTTACAAAACGAAACAACAATTGCCTTCGTACACATTCTAAACTGTTAACGATCGATATTGATGGAATCCCAAACAAACAGGAATTAACAGATATTAGAAAGACGCTACTAAAAGACCCTTGTCTTCCTTCTCAACTGTTATTTATATCCCCCAGGGGAAATGGTCTGAAATGGATTATTAAAATCTCATTGGATGAATTTTCACATACTGAATACTTTCGGTCAGTAATAAACTATCTAAAGGAAACCTATAACATCCAGGTGGATGCATCCGGAAGTGACATAAGCAGGGGATGTCTTTTACCATATGACCCTGATCCTTATATCCATCCAAAATACAAAGCTGATGCCAAAATTTGATCCACAAAAATATTTAAAAAAAACACCTGATCGTCAGGATGAAAAAACGAATACATCAAAAACACAAACAAACCCACTATCGCATGATGACTATAACAAAGTAAAAGAAGTAGTCTCTCAATTAGAAACTTTGGGAATTGATATTACTGCAAGTTATGACAACTGGATTAAAATTGGATTTGCCTTTGCAGATGCTTTTGGAAGTATGGGAGAAGCACTTTTTCATAGTGTGAGTAGTAATTATCCAGAGTATGATGCAGAAAGTTGCAGAAAACAATACCAAAAATGTTTAGATAGTACAAATTCAGGAGCTACCTTAGGTACATTTTTTCATTTGGCAAAAGAAGCTGGGGTAACTCCTTCATCACACAAACAAAAGGTGTATACATTAGCCACATCTCAAAGGGCTTCGGTAGCGCAGGAAGAACCGGAAGAAGAGCAAATAACACAAGAACAAGAACCTTCTTTACCCGTCATACCTTCGTCCGTTTACAAGCTATTGCCCAAATTTTTAGAAGAAGTAACCAAATGTGCAGCAAGGGATCAGGAACGGGATTTATTGTTGTTGGGAAGCCTAACAGTAATGAGCAGCTGCTTACCAAACGTATACGGGATGTATGATCAAAATATTGTATATCCTAATCTATTCCTATTTGTTACTGCCCCAGCTTCTTCTGGAAAAGGAAGAATCAATCTTTGCAGAAAATTAGTGTATCCCATTCATAAACAAAAAAGGGACGCTACAAATTCTCAAAAAGTGCAATACGAAGTAGAACTGTCCGAATACTACGATCTCAAGAAAACCCAAAAAGGAAGTACACCTCAAAAACCGGAAGAGCCCAGAGATCAAATGTTGTTTCTTCCGGCTAATAACAGTGCAACAGGAGCTTTTGAACTATTGGCAAATAACGATGGTAAAGGACTGATCTTTGAAACTGAAGGAGACACCCTTGCGCAAGCCTTTAAAAGCGAACACGGCAATTATAGTGATGGATTTAGAAAAGCCTTCCACCACGAAGAAATTAGTTACTATAGGCGTACAGCAAGTGAATATGTAGATATTAAAAGTCCTCAGTTATCCGCTGTACTTTCTGGCACACCAGATCAAGTATTGTCTTTAATGCCGGATTCAGAAAATGGACTATTCAGTAGGTTTATATTTTACAAAATGCAACGGCAAAAACAATGGAAAAATGTATTTGCCAATACCAGCAAGGAATCACTGGATAGCATCTTTGATGAGCTGGGCGATCAATATTTGAAATATTACCAAATACTGGAAGGTTTTGGCAGTGGAATAAAGATTAATTTACGAGAGCACCAAATTGAACAGTTCAATGCTTTCTTTAGCAAAGAATATGACAAATTCCTGTTTTTACAAAAAACAGGTTTAGAAGCTTCCTTGTTTCGATTAGGGCTTATCTGCTATCGTATGGCAATGATCTTTACTATTATTCGATCATTGGAAAACAACTCACTTACTAATATTTTACATTGCCAGGATATCGATATGGAAAACGCTATTACCATTGTGGAAAGTTTGCTTAACCACACTCAAATAGTATATCGATACTTACCAGAAAAGAAACAAACATTACCAAAAATCAAAAACCTGAAAGAAAGTTTTTTAGATGAATTAACTACCTCTTTTTCTACTCAGAAGTACAAGAGTATAGCTAATAAGCTTAAAATACCGGAAAAGACTTCAGAACGCTACATAAAGCAGTTTGTTGAAAAAGGATATCTACAGCGTATTGGTCACGGGCAGTATCTTCACGGACTGAAAAAAGAAGGTTAAACTTGTATAAAGAAATTTTAGAAAACCTTAAAAACCTCAAAATAGACTAGTGAGGTTTTTAAGGTTTTTGAGGTTTTGAGTGTAACGAAGCTTATTTCTTTCAAGTATTTAGCTGTAAGATCCTACAAAAGGAGTAAAACCTCAATAACCTCAAATCCCACAGTTCCTTTTTTTGAGGTTTTGATCTTTACGGACACACCAATCAAATTATCAAAACTTAAGTCAATTCAAATTAATATACGTGTAGCTACATTATCATACTTGTAATATGCGTTGTATGGGTATGTATTAATTTATGTTAGGTATAAAATCAAGTCGGATAAGGATCATTAAACAAACAGAAGTTTAAGGGTAAGAAGCTTTTATTTATCTCCTTACGCGTACCTATATTGAATTAAAAATAAACACCCCAATCGGGATGTGTATTTCTACAAAATATGCATCCCGATTACAATTTATTTTTCAGCGATGTTTTTTAACTCAGGATACACATCCCGATTGAGAATTTAGTCTAAAATTGGAAAAGTTAATAAAAATTGGATGTTTAACGGTTTTTGGGATCAGTATTTCTATAAAATACACATCCCGATCAAGCACAGAATACACATCCCGATCGAGGTTTGTATTTTGGATAAATACAGACCCCGATTTACGCTTAATTATTTTAAAGTTTTATGAGAATTATTTCGCTACACTTCGTACCCCTTTTTAATATTTCCAAATTGATTATAATTTATCTTTTTTCAAATGGTAATGACCAAGTATTTCCTATAAGGATGACACGCAACTTTTTACTATAGCAATGACCAAGTATTTCCTATAGGGATGACACGTAACTTTTTACTATAACAATGACCAAGTATTTCCTATAGGGATGACACGCAACTTTTTACTATAACAATGACTAAGTATTTCCTATAGGAATGACACGCAACTTTTTACTATAACAATGACTAAGTATTTCCTATAGGGATGGCACATAACTTTTTACTATAGCAATGACTAAGTATTTCCTACAGCAGTGAGTTACAACTTTTCCCTATAGGAGTGAGCTACAACTTTTCCCTATAGGAGTGAGCTACAACTTTTCCCTATAGGAGTGAGCTACAACTTTTCCCTATAGGAGTGAGCTACAACTTTTCCCTATAGGAGTGAGCTACAACTTTTCCCTATAGGAGTGAGCTACAACTTTTCCCTATAGGAGTGAGCTACAACTTTTCCCTATAGGAGTGAGCTACAACTTTTCCCTATAGGAGTGAGCTACAACTTTTCCCTATAGGGAAAAGTTTCATTACGGTAATATCATAAACTAGAAAATTACTTGCAATATCCCACAAACTAAAAGCGAGCAAAAGCGACTTTTTATGTATAAAAACAACACCTAAGAAATCTAACTTTTTGCAAAATTCAATAGATCTGATTTACAATAAATCTCAAACAAGAATTTAAAGCAATTAGACGCTTTAAATAAGCTCGATTACACAAACCTTCGCTTTAGCGACTAAACCCCTTAAAAACTCTTAAAAACAGGTTTAGGCGTAAACTAGGTTACATTTACCAACCATTGTTTTATGTTAACTTACTTTCTATAAATCAAGTGAATAATTACCTAGAATTTATCTGAAAATTATTTTACGTCCCTTTTTTACTACAGTTTTAGTGCAGTTAATTTATAGGGGGTATAAATTGGTAAGTTCTTCTAATAAAGGGAAGCGAAGGAATTTGTGTTTTTTAAAGAATACGTTTACACAACGATACGTTCCGTTTACAAACGTTTAGATATTCTTTTGATTTAGAGGAAAAATGTTTTAAAGGATTTTTGCAGCAGGTTATGTTGCTCCATTAAATGAAAGCATAATTGGATTACAATCTAAATAGATGAAAGTTCAATTTACTATCTTCATTTTTTTACTATTTTGTAATATAGAAACCGAAAAAGAATCCAGAATTTCGGTAATATACTCCTTATGATTGACAGTATCTGCATATTTTGATCTTAACATATATAATTTGCTTGGAGATTCATCATCTCTATCTTTGATATCCAAAAAACCTCCTGAAATATTATTTTCAAAAACACAATTATCAAAAATTAAGGTATCATTAGCTACCTTAAGAGTTGTTCCTTTTTTAAGTTATTATCCCTAAAGAAACAATTTTCAAAAACAATGTTACCACTTCGTTCAGAGCTAATGATATTTCCATTATACTCGGTGTTATTTTCAACCACTTTACAATCATAGAAATAACAATTGTTTGAATTTTTAAGAAAAATACCTTCTCTAGAGCAATTAGTCATTATAGTGTTTTCCACTATTATATTTTTTGAATTTTACAGTTCAATACCTGTCTGTCCACTTCCATTTAGAAGGCAAGAATTTACTTTAGAACCCTTACTTTCAGCAAAAGAAATTACAGGTGCACTGCAAGTATATTCTTCTGCATTATGATAAGATTCTATATTTTCTAATAGAATATTATAACAATTTTTAAATTCAATAACGCTAGAATGATCTTGATCTGTAGTAACTTTCACTTTGCCCAAGCCCATGATTGATAAGCTATTGACATCATATATAAAAAGTTGACTATTACTGTTCCTATTTTCATCGTTGGGCTCTTCAATAGATCTGATTTGATTATCCACAATTCCTTCTTCAGCTGTGCGTCTTCTGTAATCATTTACTGTAGATAAATTTTATTCTCCGGGTCTTAAATAAATTGTGGTATGATCATCAATACTATCTAGTAACTCCTGAACAGAAGAAATCACTATTACATTACGATCTTCGTTTTCAAGATCAAATCGTATTCCTAATTCTTCTGGGAGATTTTCCTTTGGATTAAAGTTTTCTAATTCTATTTCTTCTTTTGGAAGAAAGGTGAAATCTTTGTTTTCGTTATTGGTAAATATATCTTTATCCAGATACCATTTCTTATCTCTACGTTTGAATAATGCAGAACGTTTCCATTGATGCACAAGATTATGAGTGGTTTTAATTGAAAACCCTTCTTTAATAAATTCAACATCAATGGAATCACTTTGGATAGCAATATACGTGTTTCCCGTCTCTTTGATAAAGCCTGCGTCTTTGTATTTTATAAAAACATAACACTTTACATTAGAATCATCATTACCAACCAATATAACGGCATCTTCAGCTATTCCATTATTATCTAAATCTCCGTATTTAAGGAGTAAGATATTATTATAATTAAAATATGATTGTTGTTTGTACCAATCATTAAGTTCTGATTTACCAGAAGCAAGGGTTAAAATAGTTTGTAAATTTCCTGTGAGAGAATCATATAACTTGGCTTCAATTACTTGACTTTTATTTAAGACCTCGAGAGTTCTTAATTTACCGTTTTTGTAAAAGGATTTTTTTTCTAACCTTTTTGTGTCTTTTTCAACTGGTTCTGGATTAGTTGATGTTTTATCAGTTTTACAGCTTATAAAAAACAATAGACAACTTAGAAAAATAGTAAAAAGAATCCTTTCATTTAGAGATTTTTAAAAATCTTCATTGATTACTGTAATATTCGATAAATCATTAATTTCTTCAAACTTGCCTGTCTTACGATTGACTCGCCATACCTTATAAACTTTGGTCATTATTCCTGCCTCTTCATACTCAGCTAAAGCTAGTAACTCTGGTGCTCTCTCATTATTCACTAAAACATCTGAAAAAATATCAATATCTTTATTAGGAAACTTCTTAAATATATCAGTTTCTTTATCTACTTCTAATACATCAACAATTTTACAAGGAGAACTTTTATCTTCATATGACTGTTTTAATATTAGGTATGTACTGTAGTTTTTTTCTTCTCCTTTTTTCCCACTAATTCTAGTAATACCAAACGTTTTTCCATCTACAATATGTTCATTATTAAAAGTACTTCCAATTAAAAAACCACCAGGTATATAATAACCCTCAGACCTAGCTAAATTATGTGCATCATCACACCTTTGACCAACAAGCTTTTCTCTTAGAGTTTTAGCTTTTTGTTGCCCTAGTGTCTGCGGGATAATCGAATCTATTGCTTCAGAATCAGCTAAATTATTTATTGTTTGCTTATTGTCCGTTTTACAACTACTTGTAAGAAAAATAAATACTATATATGTTAAATAATATTTCATAATATCAAGAATTATTACCATTTACTACTAGGTGTTACACCATCTTGTTTTTTACTAGTTTCAGTACCACTTATATCGAGATTAATATAATCTTTAAATTTTTCATAGGGTTGCACTCCTTTCCATTTGATATACGTATTATAATGCAAATGATTCCTCTTTTTACCTTGATAGGAGTTTCCTGTAGAACCTGTATACCCAATGATTTGACCTTTCTTTACCTTTACGTAATTATCAGCTTCAAATTGATTAGTTATAGAAGATATTAAACCCACATCAATTTCGTTATTATCAATCTTTAAGATACCATTGCTATAATGTATCTTAAACACCTCTTGTTTACCTGTTATTGGGTCTATTATAATTGTATCTGGGTCTTTCCATTCTTTTGAGGATAGAAAATCTTTATAATTTAACCAACCGTGATTAGGTAGAATAGTCTTTTTCTTTTTGTTATAAAAACGAAAACGAGTTTTTTCAAACTGCATTAGGTGTATATAATTAAAGCGGATGTGTTCTTCCTTATACTGTCCTTCTAATTTTATTTTAAACCCAGAAGAAGATTTTGTGATTTGATGCATAGTAATTTTACCTTCTACAGATGCATATACTGGTGTGCCCACAGGTGCATAAATGTCTAATCCATTATGTTCACCGCTACCACGCTGTGGTTTTCCGTATTTTTTAGCTTCATCACTTAATAAGTGGTCTACATCTTTATGTAATTTCATAGATGCATAAGGATTCCACCCCAATATTTTAGAGTCTTTATTGGTTTCAGATTGGCTATTATACCATCCACGTACTTGTGGATTAAGAATAGGTTCGTGCCAATCTCCATGATCTCCTGTATTTACAGATACTTCTAAAGCACCAGTCTTTTTTAAGAAAGGTTGATCAAAATCTAATTGATCACCTTCGCAGGTTACTTGTAGCCATAGATACGTACTTTTAGCTGGGATTTTTTCTATAACTTGTTCGTATCGCTCTGGATTAGTAATTAATCTATAATCAAAAGATGTCATATGTACACTTTGATCTAGTTCGCAATCATGATAAGCGTTTTCAACTTCTTTTTCCTGTGGACTTAGTTTTTCTTTCCAATCATCTTTGGCTTTATCTTCTTTTCTATGTAAAACTACTTCTACTTGAGCTTTTCCATCATTTACCGTAGCTTCTATCTCTGTTTTTTCTGATTCTTTAACTAGTAGCGAAATAGGGGTATCTTTTTCAGAGATCAATAAAGGTTTTTTCTCAAAAACTTTAAAAGTCACAGTTTTACCTTCTAAATTTTGAGCTTCTGCTGTTAGATAAACTTTACTGCCTAAATACGCAGCATCAATTTTTTGGTAATAGATGATGGTTTTTGTGTCTTTTTCTTTTCCCTTTGGTTTCTCCTCTTCTTTTTTTACTGGTATAGTAAGTATTGTTTTTTTAGGAATAAGCTTTGTCCATACAGTATCCGGATTGGCTTTCATAATTTGAGTATAGGGTACTCTCGTTTTTTTAGCAATTTTAGCTAAATCATCTCCTTTTACTACGGTATATTCCGTTGGTTCTTTAGGTGTTTCTTTTTTAGGTTTTGGTTTAGGCTTTTCCTCTCCCTTTTGCACTTCCTTCTTCCGTTCTTCAGCAAAGTATGCAGTAATGATCTTTTCATCTGGATTAAGATCAAGATAGGTAGCGTATTTGTCTTTACAGTTTTCTATGGGTTCACCACTATTAACCACCACATATAAATCCAATCCGGGTTTATTTTCATCTTTTTGTTGTAGTCCATACTCCGTTTTCTTTTTTACAGGAAACTGTTTTAACGTCTTACGACCAGTAATTTTGATACTATTAGCTCCCC
The DNA here is from genome assembly GCF_000520955.1 of Aquimarina pacifica. Lineage (GTDB taxonomy): Bacteria > Bacteroidota > Bacteroidia > Flavobacteriales > Flavobacteriaceae > Aquimarina > Aquimarina pacifica. The sequence goes on from NZ_JACC01000006.1 coordinate 192,810, forward strand.
AATCCAGTTTATCATCTTCGCCTCCTTTATCATAGTCTAAAACATCAAGATTAAGGTCTTTACCATCTAACCCTAACGTCTCAACTTGTAAAAAGACATCTTGATCGTAGCCCGTGTACTTTATCTTTTGTTCTTTGGCATTTACCCAATTGATGGATAATACTTCTGGTTTGGCAATGACAGCAGTATCTACCTGACAAGGTTTATGAAATGAATTCATTCCAATATGTGCTTCAACTTTGACTTTTTTACCGTCTAACCATTTAGAAAATTTAATTTCAAGCTTATCCTCTGTGGGAGTAATCTTAGAGTATAAAATAAATTCTTTATTTTTCTTGTTGCCGTTATAGATATCAATAGTTCTTTCTTCTTTATCAGTTTTATCTATACCAAGTATCCGGATGCGGTTTTCTTTTTTACCATCAATATAAACACTCCATCGAATTTTCTTTTTATAGGCTTCATCGGGAGTCCCTCCATCATATGTTGCTATGGAATAGGTGGCAATTTCTCCTGCTTTAATTTCTTTTGGTCCTGTAACGCTAGCAACTACTATTTTTTCTTTTGATTTTAATCCAGGCTTATCAACAGCATTGGTAACAAACGTATTAAAGTTAGGAGCTACGCCACGATCATTTTTTCTGTCTTGCATACGTTGATATCGCTCCGCAAATTTAGATTTCATCACAGCCTTATTTTTCTGGACGGCTTCACTTTCGTAATTGCTTATTTTTTCCGCTTCTTGACTCATTCCTTTGTTACATTTTTTAACATTCTATTTGCTATCTATCTAACGTCAACCATCCTAAAACACGATCATTATCAATATAGTATTTTTTTTCTTCATATTTTAATCCTAATCGCTCTCTGCTTTCTCCAAAAGGTCCCGGATTTTGTTGGATTATGGTAACGCTATCTTTAGTTACTTCTGCAATGATCGTTACATGTCCATATGAATTCCAGAAACTTCTACTAAAAACAACAATGTCATTAACCTTTGGTTCTACAGAAGCTCCATTATGATATTGCAATAAATCCCTTTGCTTGTTTAAAGCACCGTTTTTTAATGCAGTATTAAAAAAGTCTTTTGCATTACCATAGGTATCTGGCATTTTATGATCTAAGTGTTCATAATAATATCTTTTCACAAACTCAACACATTGGTAGTTAATCCCTAAGTTATATCCATCTGGAGCAAGGTTTCTTCCTTCAGTATGTGATACTCCTCCATTATAATACACCTTTACATGATTGAGACTATCGATCACTTGTCCCACTTGATACTTGGTGTTAAAGTTCACTTTTTTGACCATCTTAATACCTAGAAATATCAAAACTAAAACCCCAAATACTATTAGTATTTTATACTTCATTCTAAGGGTATTATTTGATATGGCTTACTTTCGGCTATAGAAAACCAATCGATTTTTATAGTTACCTTATCTTGCTTTAGAAAGGGGTATCCTTTTTTACCTGTATCAGCATAAAACCAATATGCTGCATCTTCATCACTAAACCTAAACTCTAGATTCTTATACAAACTAGCTTGATCCTTATCGGTATAACATAGGTTTTTAAGAATAATCTTGTTTTTATACTTGCCAGAAAACAAAAGCTTTCCCTCTGGGTTGCTTATCGTATCTTTTTTGTCAATGATTTCTAATTTACCACTAAAGTTAACAAGAGGGTATGTATAGGAGAACTTAATAGTAAGATCCTTACTTTGCTGCTGTGTAGCATTGCAATCAGAAGCTTGTACATTTTGATATGCTAAGTGTTCATCTTTATGAATCTCAAATTCCGGATTAAAAGTCATCTCTGTAAAAAGTGAAGACAAAAGCCAAAGTACAACAGCGAAAATTCCGGTTATTAGCCCTATTATTTTTATCTTTTTTTTCATTGTGCTACAGGTTCTGCATCTTTAGTAAACAAATATAAATTTCTTGGTAAACCATCAGGAGTGTATCCTGCCTTTACCGGGCCATAAGCTCCTTGGGGATTCCATATCACTTCATCCCAGCCTCCTGATGATCTATAAGCCCTAACCCAATCTTTTGGATTTAGTGGATTATGAGCATCTTCGTCTTCATAATATTCATATTGAGCTTTATAAATTTCATCGCCATTATCTTTCCAGGTATCTGCATAATTTGATCGTACAAGGTAGGTATATACTTTAATATCCAAATGATTCGCAATGTCTTGTGCAAGACTTTCTTGAGGTTTTGCTTGTTCAAAAGGTGTAGGTACTTCTTCAATTCTTATGGCTTTGGCAATGAGACCAGAGTTCTTATCATCGTAGAAACGTTGCGCTTCAGCTCTTGTTTCAAAAAACTTGGTTGTAGTAATTAAGGATCTTGGATTTATAGGATAGTACTCCACATTATAGCCAGGACCAACAAACGATCTTGCTGTACTATTATTTCCAGATCGACAAGCAAAAGAATATAACTCCGCATCAGCAGCAAAAGCTTCTTTTTGTAATAGAGGAACATGGGTTTTGTTAAACTCTTGGTCTACATTATTTATTTCCACGGGTACTATTGGCCAACCTAATCCAAAAGTAAAGCGACTTGGCATACCATGAGAGAAAATTTTAAGTGTCCCTATCTGTACAATATCATTATCGTCATTAGGAAGTTCCCTATCATTTATACTCGCATCAATAGTTTTGGTATTGATATAATCAATCATTTTCTGACGGGTGTCAATTTCTATAATATCAGTCTTATCATTAAAATTTAAAATTGCTTCTTTAAATGCACCAATTTGTTCACTAGAGTAATCGTCAGGATAATACAAAACGGTAAGGTATTTTTGATCTGGATAATTTACCTTTACTTCTCTAACGGTTTGCGCCATAAACATTAGTTTGTTACCAAATGTTTCGGATTCTTTTTCTGTTCCTGTAATGAGAAGAATTTCTTTTGCTAAAACCGGTGTAAGTACTTGAATTATGACACTAACTGATGGATCAGGCTCTTCTAAAAAAGGCATGACATACACCTTTTCTCCAGCTAGGTTCTTGTCAAATGATATTTTTTTTGAAACATTACCCTGATCATCTATATATCCTTGCTTTTCGAAGTACTGTATTTCTCCTCCTTCTTTTTTCCAAGCCCATTCTACTTTTTCTTTATCTGCATTACTTAAGTCTTTATTAAACTCAGCAACACTAAAAACGTACTCTTTACCAATTATCACTTCTTTACTCATTCTCCTTCTTTATTTTCTTCAACAATAAAAGGACCATGTACTCCAACGACTAATTTTGCTTCTTCTAGAGGAGCGAGTGGTGGAATATTTGTTGGTGTATCTTTTTGCGCAGGATCTTCTATGGTAATAGGTATCCCACCTGTAGCGCACATTATTGTAGAACTTTCCAGTAATGCTTTTTTTCCATCAATGGTAATTCCTATAGCAGTATTTTGCCATTGAACCGGTGCGATTACTCCTGCACAAGGAGGAGGATTGTTACTGAATTTTGTGCAGTTACCTTGGAACATTAGGTTTGGTTTTCCCTTATCCGCTTCAGTAGCCCATAGCTTATCCTGTAACTTAATTTGATTAGAGGTAACCACTAGTTTTCCCTCTGGTTTGGTACACAATGAGCATTTAATCTTAGCTCCGTCAATTACATATTTTTCTGCCATAATTATACCTTTTGCTGTAAATGAAATTCATTCCGAATTTCTACTCCATCATAACTGTCTTTAGTTTCTACTGATGCTTTTTCTATCCATTGATTAGTACTATTTATCTGATAGCTTCCTGAGTATGCTATATGTTCAGAAGATTGCGTATCAATTTCTATGGAAAGAACAACATTGGTATCGTTTAATGCTGACACCTTGATACTTTCCCGAATCGGATACACCTTTTTCATTCCCATATGCCGAAATTCTTTAACGACAGGAGACAAACTATCATATTTTCCATAAATAGAATGAAATAATAATCCAAAGTTTTCAAAACTAGAAATGTCAGAAATTATTTTTTGTTCAGTTTCTAATCTACTATCGATAGATCGCGTAAACATTCTAATATGACTACCTTTATAATCTTGTTCAATATGCTGCTTTATTTTTTTCCAGTCGCTTTGGATTTGCAAATAATTAGTTACCCCTATAACAGTACCATCATATTTTACCTGTAAAGTACAAGTATTGTATAGAGAGGATAATTGATTTAATAATTCATTGACAGCCGAAGATCCTGAATTCAATTTAATCTCAGAAGAAATTGTTTTTATCTTAACTGTGCGGGAGAATCCATTATCATCATTAGGCTCGCAAAAAACGGTGAATTCTCGTTTCATATTTTTACCTGAACCTGAACTACCTTCTCTATCAATAGCAGCTGAAAAGATAAAACGAGAATTACCTTCTTCTGGAAATGAACCTTCCCATTCTTTTATGTTGAAATCAAACAACCTGCGAGACATATGGGTTTATCCTTTGCTTATTTTAACATCGCTTCCTCCATTAAACGAAGCCGTTCCTCCACCAGATATTTTAAGATCGCCATCGCTTTGTATTTCAGTTTCCGCTGATAATTGAGTTAAGGATCCACCAATCTGAATATGTTTTTCACTTTCTATAATTTCATTGGCGTTTTTAGATGAAACATCAAGATTCTCACCCGTGTGTATCTCCGTGTTTTTGCCAATATTAAAGATTGCATTCTCCTTAACATTCAATTCAAAATTAGTAGCATTGAAAGTCATTTTTTCTAAGGCGGTTACTGTTATATTATTGTTTACTGTATCTATATGAACGATGTTATCGTTTTTATCCGTAATCTTAATGCTTTCTGATCCTTCAGTATCATTTAATTCGATTAAATGACCTGTTCTGGTTTTAATGGCTTTAATATCATTGTTGTCTGATTGCCAACTATCGGGTTTGGCTGTACCGTGATATAAAGCACCCAATACAAAAGGTCGTTCTGCATTTCCTCCTTCAAAATTCACAATTACTTCTTCATCAATTTCTGGTATAAAATGAAATCCTTTATCTGATCCTGCGTGGGGTGTCATCATACGCAACCAAGGCGTTGTTGCTCCCAATGGTTTTTGCCAAGGGAACTGTACTTTAATTCTACTTAATCCCTCTGGATCATTGTTTTCCATAACCGTGGCAATCTGTACGTCACTTTTTGGATATCTGTTGATATCCATTTTAGGATACGCAATAAAATTGGCATCTACAGCTTCAAAAGTGTTTTTATAAGAGCCTCCTTCAATATTGGTGTGGGTAATTTTTATAATTCTAAAGGTACCGTGTCCTTTGATTTTGATTACTTCCCCAAGATTAACCCCTGGATTATCAGAAGAACCTTTGGCAATGACCTGCTGCATAGCGCGTGCCTTTGTGTATTGCTCCACTTGGGTATCTAATCTTGGTTTTATAGATGCATCATTATAGAGATTATGATATACTTGTGTTTGTTTGCTAAATAATTCTTTTGATATTTTATCTGTAAAACCGTGATATCCTTCTGATGGAATCGCTACTTGTGTACTACTTTTTTGATGAACTTCATCCATAAGGTAATCGTTTGTGAAATAATCAAAGGAATTGGCAATAGAACTCAACTCCAAAGAGAATTTTTGTAAATCTACACCATACGAAAGCTCTGTTTCCTCATCGCTTGGACTACCAAAAATAAGTTTTTTCCCATCATAATAAAACCACTCATTATGATAGGCTGCCAATCTACTTGCATAACTAAAGGCACTTTGATTATGTTGTACTGAATAGTGGATAGTATCAGAAGATACTGGAGAAAAATTTGTTTCTAATTTTCCTTTATCATATTCCTGAAAGGTTTGCTCTAAAATTTCCGAAAGACTTATATCATTAAATGATGCATAATGTCCTCCATCATCAGACAAGATAGAAGTACTTTTAGCCTCTAAGGTTACCAGATCACCACTAGATTGATGAAAGCCTTTTGTTCCAACAACTTTGGTTACCACCCCTTTAAATTCTAGTTCTTTGTAGATCCCGAAATCAGAAGTAGAGCTTATCTTCATGGTAATAACTCCTCCCAGATACTCTTTACTGTCCCCAATTAATTCTTCGGATAGTTTTTCAACCACATCGGTTCTACATACTAATTCTAAATCATGATGTGCATCAATTTCTTGTACTAGTTTTAGGCTTACATAGGACTGAATAGGTGTTCCGGATATGAATATTTGAGTAGTAGTTTGTAGGGCCATATGCTGTATTTATTTTGGGTTCTATTTATTAGTGTATTGATTTGGTTATTTGTTACCTATAACTGGGGATATTTATAATGCAAACTTACTGTTATTATTGTGTTTAACTATAGCAAAAAGGGGTATTCCCCCTGCTAAAACTTAACCTTTTCGATGAGTAACTTGTATATTCGTTCAATAACATATTCATTTCAGATCAATTTATTTTAAAAGTTATCTTTTTGGATCTACTTGGTCTAATAACTCCAGTAATAAGAGTCGGTTTGTCTTTGAGTTTTTCTTTTGCACCTGATTATCTTTTAGAAAGTGATGGATTACATATCTAAGATGAGTGTTTTCAAAGGTTTCTATGATGTTTTTATTTGTTAACCGCTTCATTTTATAATCGTGATACAGTGTATAATACAAGTTATTTCTTGTTGTAAAGGGAAAAAATGCAGATCTAAATTCATAAACCTTGATGAAGTGGCAGTAATCCATTAAGTAACAATAGCCACTTTTTCCAATAGTAATCATCTCATTTTTAAAGAATTGTTTATCCAATTCTTTTATAACACAACGGTATTCAATAGGGGATTTTTGCCCTTGCAACAGTATTTCGACTTTTTGTAAGAGATCATAAGCATCAATTTTTGCCAATCCATCAAATTGTTTAAGCACTTTTTGTAATATTTCATCCTGGTAGGTTAGCATATATTCGCTAGGTTTTATTGTGATTGTATTTTTAAAAGATATTCGGGCACTTTTAGTGAATGGGGGTTTGTTTTTAACTATAAAAAATAATCATACAAAAGCACCCGATATCTCCGGTTGGGGTTATCAACACAAACTATCATCCTTGTTTTACTATTATTTCTTTGATCTATTTTGCCAATACTCTGTAAGGTTCCATTTTCTGATAGCATTCATTATTCTATTAGCTGTCACCTTGATAAACAATACTTGGTTCTTCGCTTTATCAACAGATACGTTAGGATTTATCTTCTCAAGTACTTGCTCTATTGCTTCGATTCTAGCATTATGATTAAACATTTCCATTATTTTCTTTTGAACAATATGTTTTGTCTCAGAATCCAATTTATTATAATTAGGGTGTTCATTTAACATGGTAAGAATTTTATCTAAAGCTACATCAGTAGTTGGCTCATAATGGTTATCTGTTTTGTTGATTAACACAAACCTTCTAGCTCTATGGATTACACTAATAGCATAATCAGTCGTTGTTCCTTTTTCGAATAAGCGAGTAGCCCATTTATAGATTAATGACTCATAACAATCTTTATTAGCAACACCTGCCATAAAATCATCCATTTCTATTTGAATAGATTTGATAATAGCAAGAAGAAATTTATTACGTCTATTGTCTAGTTCTAAGTTGCTCATCATAGGCTTTTGGGTTTTTCTTTCATTTCACTAAATGATCGTAAGCAGATACGCTCGATAAAACTGAAAAGTTTTATGATACGTTTGTTATTAAGCTTGCGGTCATACTTCAGAAATTTCTGCAATGTACCGCTTGGAAAACCTAGACGTTTATCAAGTCCAGCTGCGTTAATTACAGCTTGATTATCTATTAGCCACTTTTCTACCATGTCTCGTTTTGTTGTATTCATATTCATATCATTTCCCAGACTATAAATTGATATAGGCTGATTGTGATAGAGAAACATAAGTGGGGTATATTCTCTCTAACGTTAAACCAATTATGACGATGTGTTTACGTTAAATATGTTTATTAATTTGAATTGGGTTTAAGTATGTTCAGTATGGTTTTCAGATCATTCAGAATGTTCTTGGCAACATCAGTATTAGCTTCTCTCTTACCTTGGGCTATTAAGGATACATACTTACCGGACTTACTATATTTTCTACCAAGAACAGTATGTATTCCTCTTAATATTTTCAATTCCTCATTAGTAAAATTTTGCATACATTTGTCTTTGTTCTGAAATCGGAACAAAAAATCATACTTTTAATACTTTTTTCAAACTAATTTCGAACAAAGTACGAAAAAAGTTTTTTAATATGCAAATAATTTAATGGAGATTAAGACTCTTTTCGAACATATTTCAAAAAACAAAGGTATTTCCATTGATGAAGTAGCTAAAGAATTAGAAGTTGCTAAGTCCACCATTTACTATAGCATTAATAAGGATAGTCTATCTCTGAAACTTAAAAAAGCACTTAAAAAGATTTATCCTGAGTATTTAGATATGATCGAAAATGATGCGCTTGGGATAGAAGAATACGACCCTGTAAAAGTAGCAGATTATATAGTAGCGAATGAAGATGAAATGTTAGAAGTTGATAAATTTCGGTTATGGCTTCAGACAAAAGTTCAGGATGGGGTTATTGAAGTCTTATCTATTAAAAAACCTAATAATGATTAAGTATATATCATAGAAACCTTCTCTTTAATATAAGTTTCAGAGAAATTTATAGTGAGCCCTAAATCCAGACGTTTTTTGATCATCTCTTGAATACGTTTTTCGTTCGTTTTCGATTTTTTCTCAAGATATTGTTCAATATCATTGTTAATCTCATCAAGAAGATCTTCAGGAATCAATCCTTTACGAAATTTACTTTTTACGATCTTTTTCCTATCCTTTGCCATTATCGTAGTTTTTCAATTTGATCAGTATAATCCCGTACAAACTGCTCTTTATCTTCTGCAGAAATATATTTCTGCTTGATATCTCTAACCACAAAATACAACCAAGAATGAAGGTTTTTTTGGCGCTTGATATTGTACCTGTTAATCAGAACGGAAATAATGGTTCCTATTAAGGCAACCAATCCAATAGCCCAATAGTAAAGGTGCTTAGGAAAATCCTGTCTATGCCAAAGGGTCCACGTAATAAAATAAATGGATATAAATAAAAACAATGATGCTGAGATGCCGACAATCCATCGGATATACTTATCTACAATAATGAAAGGATAGATGTATACTAGTAAAATAGCAAAATATAGCATAGCTATGGGTTTGCCAGCCGCATACCAAAACTTCCTGATATTGCTGAAACCAATGAATTTCTCGCTGGTTTTGAGCGTTTCTACTTTGAGGATATATGATTCTTCACTGAGCTTATTTTGTTCAAGCTGCTTCTCGTATACCACAAAATCAGGGTGTTTCTTTGGATAAAATATATGTATAAAAGGTGCAGTACAGGCAAATACTGCACCTATAATCAATATAGAAATTCTAACTGTCCCTATCATCTGGTTCTTCTACTTCTTCTTTGTCGATCATCTTAAGATCAACATCATCATCTGATTTTACATTTTCAACACTATTATCTTCAATATTGTCTGCTTCACATCCGACAAATGTAAATGCCAAAATAAAAAAAAGAATGTTCAATAAAAATGATTTTGCTTTCATAATAAAAATTTTAAAGGATTAATGATTTCAAATGTGTATTACTTTTTTTTCAAGTAATTGGTTTACAATTATTAACGAGTATTAAGGTGTTGCTAATAATTGGATATTGATTAACAATTTCACTACATAATCCCCGCTTTTTTTACCAAAAATGGGGTTTTTCTCCCACTTTTTGCTTTAAAAATAGAGTTAAAAAAGCAGATTGTAGGAAAAAGGGACAAGGAAGTAATATAAGGTATTGACAAGCAATAAATTAATAGCGTAAAATAAACGTGGTTTAACCGTAAATTCTACTTTGTATTTAATCGGTTTAATTAAATAATGTGGTAGTTTCTTTGTTTTCCTACAAATTTTATCCAAATTAGACAAGGTCAAAAATTTTCTTGGTTTTGACTTTAATTTCATAATTAAGACACATTTGGCTTAAAAACTGAGATTTTAACAATGATGTTTTTGTCTTTACGGAGACTGTATCTTCTTGATTGAAGACAATATTTTCAAGCATTGTATTCTCAGGAATTTACGATTCTATATTCGTTTTGGAAACGAATATAGAAGTGGATGGAAAAGCAAGAACAATACAATGAATTAGAAGTTTTGACGGTTGATGAACTACGTTCTTATGAAGGGTTAGAAGATTTAACTGAAGAAGCAGCAGTAGAAATTAGTAAATCACTATACAAATTAGCTGTAATAGGTATAGACATAATGAAAAGTAAAAAATGAGTTTAGATTATTTTGAAAAATTTATTGTAAAAGCGGAAAAAGAAACATCTGTAAATAACAATGTTTGGGTATATACCAGAGTTTCCAGTAAAGATCAAGAAGTAAATAAAAGCCTGAAATATCAAAAGAAGTTTGCAGAAGAATATGCCCATGAAAATGGTTTAATGATAACAAAATATTTTGGGGCTACTTACGAAAGTGCAAAAGGAGATTTTACAAGAAAAGAGTTTAAAAAGCTAATTACAGAAGTTTCCAAAACAAAAGACAAGCCATTTGCCATACTCATATACAAAATGAATAGGTTTTCACGAAGTGGGGCAAATGCGATAGCACTTACTAATGAGTTGGTACACCAAAACAATGTACATCTCATAGAGGTTAATTCTGGAATTTCTACCGAAACACAAGACGGCGAATACCAGATACTAAAAAAACTGTTAAGGGCAAGAAAAGAGAACTTGGAGCGCATGGAACATACTTTGCCCGGTATGAAAACATTTTTGGAAGATGGAAATTATTTAGGCAGAGCCCCTCTAGGATATACACTAAAAGGTACAAGGGTTACAGAGTTTAGTAGAAGAAGTGAACGCCAGCAAATCGAAATCAGCGAAGATGGTAAACTATTAAAAAAAGCATGGCTTATGAAAGCTGATGGCGAACAGGATCACATCATTCAGCAGGAAATGGCGAAATATGGTCTTAATATATCCAAACAGAAATTAAGTGCGATGTGGCGTAAAGCTACCTATTGCGGTATCTCTACAAATAAGTTGCTGGATAAGCCCGTAAAAGGAAACTGGAAGCCCATTGTATCAATAGTAAACTTTAAAAGAGTACAAGCAATTCTAGACACTCCTAGAAATAAAGGTTATCAAATAAGCAAACAAAATTTTGACAGACCCCTAACAGGGTTTTTAAAATGTATGTCTTGTAATAACAAATTAACTAGCTACGAGGTAAAGAAAAAAAAGTTACACTATTACACTTGTCAAAAATGCAAGGGGGTCACTTTAAACGCAAATTCTAGCAAAAGATCATTAAAAAAAGGTGTACACGATACGTTTATAGAGTTGTTGGAATCGTTTAAACTAGATAAGCATCTTATAGAGCCATTTAAGGCGCAAATAAAGCTGTTATTGAAAAATCATAATAATGATAAATACGAACTAAAAGAAACGATAGAAAAGCGTATAAAGGCTTTAAATACTAAGTCCCAAAAATTGGTTGACAAGCTTATGAATGACATAATTGATGATTATACATACAAGTCATATAAAGAGCAAATAGATAAAGAGTTATTGCAATTAAATGTAAATCTCAAAAGTCAAAGCAAAAAAATATCTAACCTTGACGATTTTGTAAACTCAATTATTGTTTTTTCGCAAAATATCAGTAAATACTGGGCTTTAGGAAGTTTTGAAATAAAAACCAAACTGCAAGAATTGATTTTTCCTAATGGTCTAATGATTAATCCAAAAAACAGGCAATATCTAACCAATGAAATCAATTTCTTATTTGCTCTAAACGCAACAATAACAAGGGATTTGAGGGTTTCTAAAAATGAAAAAGCCAGTATAAATACTGGCTTGTCCTGTTTAGTAGCGGGAACAGGACTCGAACCTGTGACCTTCGGGTTATGAGGGCGAATATCATTAATTTAAAATACTGATTATCAGTTTATTAATTTTTTAAAAAGTGTAAAAACGTGAAAAAACGGTTAAAAAACCCCCTCCAGAACCCCCCACCTGAATTATGTAATTTTACGATGACTTTTACCATATTTTTAAACGTATCATAGAAGCTAAAAGTAGATATTCTTCTCGATCAAATTTTTTCTCTGCAAAAGGTAAGTTCCAAAAACCAGCAATATCTAGCACATTTTTTATGCCTTTAAATAAACAGAGTTAATTTTTCTCTATTAAATATCTATATTCCTCAAAATCAAATTTTCCTTGAAAAATTCTAATCGATTTCTTAATCAATTCCAAAGCTCTTTCTTCAGAACATCCTAATCCAATTGCGTATTTGTGAATTAATTTTATTTCTTGTGGATCTACAAAATGGTCTGCAAAAATCATTTTAAAAAGATCAAATAGATGTTGTAACCGTTCCTCTTTCGAACTTACTGCTACTAGAGCATATTGTTTTGGGTTTTTAATTACTTCAGAATATTGTTCTTCACTAATATTGAGTTTATCAGCAAATTTAGAAAGTAGTTCCTTCTCTTCATCATTAAGTTCTCCGTCTATAAATGCCATGTTCGCTATGCTTGCAAAGTGAGCCAAATTACTTTTTTTAATACCTGATTCATAAATCTCTGAGATTGACATAACTAATATATTTTAAGTGTACTTTTTAGACACAATATCATGATCGGGGTCACATTTTTAACTATATTTAGTTTATCATTAATCATATTTATTATGCATTCTTTTGAAGACCTATTTTCAATACCGGAAGAGAAAAAATCAAGTATTGTGCTGAAAGAAGCTAAAGGCTTAACCGATGAAGAATTGGTTGTAAGAATTAAAGAATCAAAAAATCAACTCCTATTCGGAGTTTTATACGAACGGTTTAGTAAAAAAGTCTATGTTAAATGTTATGACTTTGTAAAGAATGAAGATGAAGCAGAAGATCTTTCTCAGGATATTTTTATGAAATTGTATACAAAACTTGAAGGATTTCAAGGTAGATCCAAATTTTCTACCTGGCTATACGCTTTTACCTATAATTTCTGTATAAATTTTTTGAACAGAGATAAAAACAAGAAACTAACCAGCTTTTCAGAAAAATTGAAAAATAAGGATTATCAAATAACATCTGAGGAATTAGAACTCGATGAAGATTTTTTTGAAATCAAATTATCTAAACTGGAAAAAGCTTTGGAAATGATCGCACCAGAAGACAAAGCGCTTCTTATGCTTAAATATCACGATAATACACCAGTAAAAGAACTTCAAAACTTGTTTAATATTAATGAAAGTGCTTTAAAAATGAGATTGAAACGTGCCCGAATAAAGGCCGTTAAAGCACATGACAAATTAACTTAGAATCAACTCTATTTAAAATCATATTCTAATTTTCTTATAGCAAATATTTTTATGATTCTTAACAAACGAATCCCTCTCTCCTACCCATTTAAAATGGTAAAATGGGACATATTGATAACATCAATATTTTCAACCATTATCCATTTTCTTTCTATATATGTATACACTCTTAATCTTCCTATAACCCTAGGTGCATTTTTAGGTACATCAATTGCACTTTTATTATCTTTCAAACTGAGCCAATCTTATGATCGTTGGTGGGAATCTAGAAAAATATGGGGTAGTATAGTAAACGATTCCAGAACTTTAATGATACAAGTACTTAACCTATCTAAGGAAGATTCTGAAATTCATAAGGAAGTTGGTTATCGTCAAATTGCATGGTGCTATAGTCTGGGGCAAAGTTTAAGAAAACAGGATCCGTTCAAGAATTTAGACTCATTTTTATCTGAAGAAGAATTAAAAAGAATACAGCATCATAAAAATATACCATTAATATTACTAAACAATCAGGCAGAAGACATCAAAAAATTATTTAATAAAAACAGTATCAACGAGTATCAACAAATACAAATAGATAATACCATAGTGAGGTTAACTGCATCAATGGGTATGGCAGAAAGAATTAAGAATACTGTGTTTCCAAAATCCTATCGTTTGACCTTACAGTTTTTTATCTACTTATTCCTTGTTTTGCTCTCCTTTGCCTTAACAGAATTACCGGGCTTTATAGAAATACCATTGTTAGTTATAATTGCTTTACCTTTCTTTTTGCTAGAAAAGATAGCCTTTAATATGCAAGATCCTTTTGAAAATAAACCTACTGACACTGCCATGACCGCTATTTCAAGAACCATTGAAATTAATATAAAACAATTATTGGGACAAGATAAGATACCGGACGCTTTAGATTCCAACAAATTTTATATTCTCTAAGCCGGTGTTTCCTTTTCATTAGTGTCGGGAGGTATGAAACTTAAATCCCCAGGCTCTTCGTCTTCTTTCAAAATTTGAATTCCTTTTTGGAGCACATAAGAGTTGGGTAAGGTGATATCTTGACCATTATCAGTAATCATGAAAAAATAGAATCCAGTAATGTCCTTTACCCTTCCTGTTAAGTTAAAATCTTTTTCTAGAATACGTATTCTGTGCCCAATACGAACCGGATGGCTAAAAAATAAGATAACACTTGCTGTAAGATTAGATAAAATAGACCATTGCGCAAAAAAACCAACACCTAAAACTGCGAGTACAGAAGAAATAAAAACTGCAAACTGTTTGTGATCTACACCCCAAATAATTGCAAGTATAGATATCACAATGATGTAAGTTAATAGATAAATCAAGTTAAGAATTATTTTTCTACGGTTTACCTCTATAGATTTTATAAAACTAAATCTGCGAATAGCTCTTTTGGTTAACAAAAGCACTATTAACATAATACTTAATAATACGACTGTGTAGAGAATTTCTGATTGATATGTCAACATAAAAAATAGTTGTAAAAAGTTTTTCTTCAAAATTACTTTAATTCTGGAAGAATTAAGAGAGGCACCGGGCTATTAAAACTAATTTTATCTACAACATCTTCTTCAACTAATTTTTGAAAGAAATTTTGTTTATGATGAACTAATGCAATCAAATCACTTTCGGTTTGCATGGCAAAATCTCTTAAAGCTTCGGTTTCTGAATTTTCAACATCTATCTTACAAAAGATGTAGTCAAGATGTTGAAGCAAACCCTTTAAAATTTCTTTGTTAGCATTTTGTTTATCCGTAAGATATTCTTCTTCCATTATTCTGGCAATATTAATTTTTGCTCCCCTTGATGATGTGATTTCAATTAGAGGCGCCAATTCGTTTTGATGGAAAGCTCTCTTAAAATTAGTCGAAAATGCAACTATTGAAGGTGTTTTAGGAACATAGTTTTGAGGCACCACGATTACCGGACATTTATTTATTCCATTGATTACTTTTACCGTATTGCTCCCTAAAAATATTTCTTTGGCTCCTTTAGCCCCTTTGGTTCCCATGACGATATAATCTATTTTTTTTGAAACGGAAACACTGTTAATTGCCTTCAAAAGGGTGTCAGGAACAGAAATAGTTCTAAATTCGTGCTTCAACTGATCATTATTTTTGATAATTTTCTTCAAAAAAATATCTAATTCTTCTTCAGATTCGTCTGACATTTCTCCTAAAATCGTATCATTATATTCTTCGCTTAACATAACCGAACGATTACTAACATAAACATTCAACAAAAAGAAAGCACATTCTTCATTATTGAAAAGTACACGGGCATATTCTAATGCATTTAAAGCATTATCCGAGAAGTCAATTGGAACTAATATTCTTTTCATTTTCAAACATTAATTTAGCCTATTAAAGATACAAAATTCAATTCTTGAAATAATGGTAAAAAACATATAATCCTTATGACACAAAGAAATGTGTAAGGTCACCTTTATATACAAACCTTAAAAAGCATTCTTGCGTAAAATCGCCTTATATCATAATGAATTTCAATAAGTTACGTAAGTTTTTATTCAAAAAATGTGACCTAAGAAATATTAATGTGTCAAATAATAAAAGTTGAAATAAGTTGAACCCAGTTAATAACCCCAAATGCTTATGAAAAAAACAAAAGATGATGTAAAAGGCGTGAAAGGAAAAAGTACGAACTCCTTTAAACCACACTCACAGTTAACTCCGTTTAATGAGGTAAAAAAACAATTTGATCTTTTTGATGAAATTATATATAGGACTGATTTATTTTATCTTAACATCATGTGTAAATTAAAAAAGTATTCTGAGTCAATTTGGTCTATTATTATCTTATTGTTTGTTGGTTATCTTATCATTTGGTTACTCAAAAACTTTTAAAAACACCTATGCCGAGCTATCAAAAAGCTCGGTTTTTTTATTTCTAAATTTCATTATTGTTACTCAAAAAAAGCTACATTTAATGGTCTTAAAACAAACCATTTTTTGATGCTGGCAATTTCCTCTTTAGACCCTATTATAACACTTGTAGCCATACTTGCTGTATTAGTAATTGCAGTTAGTATGATTCTTAGAAAATTTAACCAAACTTATATTATAGGCTATATTTTGGTCGGTGTAATTCTTGGTGAACACGGCTTAAATGCCATACAGGATGCGACTTCAATTCATCTCCTTGGAGAGTTAGGCGTTATTCTATTGTTGTTTTTTATTGGCATGGAAATCAACCTTATTGATTTCTTGAAAAGATGGAAACTTGCTGTTATAGGTACCCTTTCACAAATAGCTATTAGTGTTGTTTTGGTATTATGTATAGGTTATTATTATGATTGGAACTTTGCTCGTTCCGTAGTTATTGGTTTTGTTATTGCCTTAAGTAGCTCAGCTGTGGTAATTAAACTTCTTCAGGATAAGAACCTTATAGATACCAAAGTTGGCAAAAACGTTCTAAGTATTTTATTGGCTCAAGATGTTGCCTTAGTACCACTTCTAATCATTATTTCTCAATTAGGAGGAAAATCAGAATCAACAGAAAATATTATACTAATGATCGTTGGAGCGGTTTTAATTGTAGTCATCCTAGGATATATCTATATAAAAGGCGCTATCGTGTTACCCTTTTCTAAAAAAATATACCGCGATCACGAGTTACAGGTATTTATGGCTGTATTTTTATGCTTTGGATGTGCTTTAGCCACATCTCTTTTTGGAATATCTGCTGCTTTAGGAGCTTTTGTTGGAGGCATGATCATTAATGCAGCTCGGGCAACACACTGGATTCACGATACCTTGCATTCTTTTAGGATATTGTTTGTTTCCTTCTTTTTTATTAGTGTAGGCTTACAAATTGACCTGACATTTATCTATCAAAATTTACTCACAATTTCTATTACAATTGTTGTGGTTTACATTACCAATCATTTATTAAACTCTTTGATTCTTCGGGTATTTTCGTGCAATTGGAAAGAAGCCATTTTAGGAGGTGCACTGCTAGCACAAATTGGTGAATTGAGTTTTCTGCTAAGCTCTACCGCTTTTAACTTGGGAATTATCGAAAATTTTGGATATAACTTTACAATTAGTTTGATCTCATTGACCCTGGTGGTTAGTCCTTTTTGGATAGGGATTACAGAAAAAATTATCAAAAAATAGGCAAAGTTCAAATTGAAGATTTCTTAAGGCTAATTAACTTCATTTAGTGACCATAAAAAATTCTTGAATTAATACGACGCACTGTAAAATTTGATGTCTCAAGTTATGGTTTTATAGGCCTGATTTTTTTAACATTTAAAAATTAACAAAAAAAGTTTTTGATATCACTTTTTTATTACATTTGAATATAATTAATAATGAGTCCGTTAAGGACGCATTGCCTACATAAATGAAAACGTTTTTCAGATTCGGGCTTAGGAGCATAAAGAAGTCTACTCCAAAAGCTGCCTCAGGGATGGGGAACCGAATTCTCAGGCTGACTTCCAAAAAGCATGCAATTGCACTTCAATTTTTTGAACGGATAAAATTCGTTCCCTACACCATTTCTATTATTCGAGTATGAGATAATTGATATAAATGGCAAAGTCATTTTTCGTATCATTTTTTATTTTTTTAATCTCGTATAATGAAATGATCCATAGGTTTTTAGGCTATTTTGGTCTGTGTTTCTAATGGTGAATTTCATCTGCAATTCAAAAACAAAACAGATGAAAACAAAATATATCGATCAAACCTTTCATTTCACTATTTGTGTAGTACCCCTGTTATATCAGTTTACGGAACGTACAGATACTCCTTTTTGGAATTATTTCTGCCAAATAAGTGACTCAACAACAAGTTATGGGTCTTATAGTGGAGCTGTGCCTAATGAAAAGATTACCTGGGGTAAATTGGATTATAGACACTTCAAAGTTCATTATTGAATCAGATGCTACCATTGTAACACCATTAATACTTGCCTATTTACTAGATATGTAGACAAAATGAGAACAGAACGAAACGCACATTTAAAAAAGGTAATTGTTGATTACAAAAAACTCAACAATAACATCCTGGATCTATTAGTGACCACATATCCGGATGGATATGATGATGAAGATGTCATCATTTTTAGAAATGCTCAAAACGAAATAGTCGAGTGTGTAGAGGTAAAAACCGAAGATACACTATACCTGGTAAAAGTTAGTAAACGCCTTGTGACTGCTATGGAAGACTATAGTGAGACCGATGACAGTGATGATGAAAAAGAACTGGACATACCTGAAGAACAAGAAATAGAAGAAGATTAAAATAATAAAACAATGAAAAAGGCAGAATTTCATTTGGCTCTTCCCTGTGAAGATCTAGAAAAAACAAAAAACTTCTATGTATATAAACTAGGGGGGCAATTAGGAAGATATTCAGATACTTGGATTGATATCAATTTTTATGGAAATCAAATAACCTTTACAAAAGCAGGAAACTTTAATTTTAATTTTAAAAATTATCGTTTAGGTGAACAGGTACTGCCTTCTTTTCATTTTGGAGTGATCATTGATTCTGAAAGATGGGATACGTTGTATTTACGACTTTGTTCAATGAATCTTGAAGTAACAACCGAAGTAACATTTTTCGAAAATAAAGTGGGAGAACACCTCTCCTTCTTTATTAAAGATCCAAATGGTTATTCGGTAGAGTTTAAAAGTTTTAAAAACCACGGAGAGATATTCACCGTGTAACAAAAATGAAGACACAAGCATATGCGGTACAAATTGCGGATGTAATTTCGATAAAGAATTGCAGAAAAAATTTCGAGGCTGAATTATTATTCTTTGATACAGATGAACTGTTTTACGAATATTATCAAGGGCAATATATCTATATTTTCAAGTATGGAGTGATTTGTTTTTATAATATCAGTAAAGATAATGCTGAAGAGATTTGTAATGATATATTGATGTATGGTAAAAATTTCATTGGAGAAGAAGTTTCTGAAAACATCAACATAACTATTGGAGGAAAATCCAATACAGTATCTTTTGGAACTGTTACCCTGAAGAAGTTTAACGTAGAATCATTACGCCTTATCATGCTTAATGTTTCTCAATCTGTTGCACTTGATAATTATTCAAACATCTCAGAACAGATCTTAGAAGACACCAAGGTACACACCACCTATCTTGAAGAAAAAGGCAAGTTGGATATCAGTGGTAAAAACCTAAAGAAATATATTGGGCGCGTATTAAACATCAAAAATAAAATTTCAGAAAATCTCTACATATTTGACTCTCACGATGTGACTTGGGATGATGAAACCCTCAACAAACTCGATGAGGATCTTAAACGTGTTTTTGACTTAAAAGACAGATGTCGAAGTATTCATGATCAGATCGAAATTATAAAAGAAAACCTTGAGCTATTTAAGGACATTATGTTTCATAAAGAAAGTAGTAAGCTAGAATGGATCATTATCATTTTAATTCTGGTGGAAGTCATAGATATGTTCATTATAAAATTAATATAAATACAAAAAAGACATTGGAAGTAAAAGACCTAAAAATAATTGGAAGTGAAGAATGGTGCGTATTCAACGAATTTGGCATTCCGGCTATCAAAGCACGTGTAGATTCTGGAGCAAAAACCTCTTCAATACAAGCAAATAATATTAAACTCATTCATAAAGGAACTGAAGAATGGGTACGCTTTGAGGTCAACCCTATTCAGGATAATAGAAGCATCATAATACCTTGTGAAACGAAACTTCACGATAAGCGTGTAGTAAAAAGTTCGTCTGGAATTTCAGAACAACGTTTTGTTATCAAAACACCTGTATCCTTGAATGGAACTACCTTTGACATCGAGCTTACCTTAGCTAATCGAGACGCTATGGAATTCAGAATGTTGTTAGGACGTGAGGCATTGATTGATAGATACATTGTAAACCCATCTGTAAGTTTTGCACAGCAAAATTTTACAAATGATGAGATTCAAACAAAGTATAGACCTTTTATTAAGGAAAAATCAGGATTAAAGATAGCCTTACTTGCCAGTAATCCTGAACTGTATAGCAATAAACGCATTATAGAGGCAGGCATTGCCAGAGGTCACGAAATGGTATTTCTAAACGTAGAGCAGGCTTATATGAAATTAGATGCTACAGAACCTGAAATACGCTACCGCGGAGGAAACATCATTGATGAATTTGATGCTATTATCCCAAGGATACGACCATCAATGACTTTCTATGCGTGTGCATTAATCCGACAATTTGATTCTATGGGAGCCTTTTGCTTGAATACAGCAGAAGCGATTACCCAATCCAGAGATAAGCTATTGGCGACCCAACTTTTTGCCAAACACGATATTCATATCCCGATTACGGGATTTGCAAAGTCTCCTCTAGACACCAAAGACTTGATCAAAATGGTAAATGGAGCCCCGCTGATTATTAAACTCCTAGAAAGTACTCAAGGAAAAGGCGTTGTGCTAGCAGAAACCAATAAAGCAGCAGAAAGTGTGATCAACGCTTTTAAAAGTGTACAAACCAATATATTAGTACAGGAATTTATAAAAGAAGCTAATGGCCAGGATATTCGATGTTTTGTAGTCAATGGCAAAGTAGTAGCATCCATGCAAAGACAAGCTGCAAAAGGAGAATTTAGAGCTAATATTCATCAAGGAGGTGCTGCTTCTAAAATTAAAATTACAGCAGAAGAACGAAAACTAGCGATTAAAGCAGCTAAAATATTGAATTTACCAGTTGCAGGGGTTGACATTATTCGATCCAATAAAGGTCCTCTTTTATTAGAAGTGAATTCATCACCAGGACTAGAAGGGATAGAAAATGCTACCGGATTAGATATTGCCAATATTATGATTGAAGCCATTGAAAAGAAGTTAAAATTTAAACGATGATACATCCCGATAC
Source organism: Aquimarina pacifica (assembly GCF_000520955.1). GTDB lineage: Bacteria > Bacteroidota > Bacteroidia > Flavobacteriales > Flavobacteriaceae > Aquimarina > Aquimarina pacifica. The sequence continues at coordinate 214,102 of NZ_JACC01000006.1, forward strand.
AGAAATACGGTTTATAAGCAATGAAGTTGGCTATGGTGTGGTAGCAAAAGAATTAATTCCTATAGGAACGATTACATGGATATTGGATAAGTTTGATCGTGAGTTCACTCCAGATCAGTATGAAATATTAGAGCCTATTTATAAGAACATTTTGGAAACCTACGCTTATAAAAACAATTTGGGTAATCAAGTATTATGTTGGGATAACGCAAGGTTTGTAAACCATAGTTTTAATGCAAACTGCCTTACAACTGCTTATAACTTCGAACTGGCGGTTAGAGATATTTATCCAGGAGAGCAATTAACCGATGACTATGGCTATCTGAACATTGATAGTCCTTTTAGAGGAATTGATGAAGGAACCAGGAGAAAAATTGTGTATCCAGACGATTTGCTGAAATATCACAAATCTTGGGACAAAAAATTAATCAAAGCTTTCAAATATGTGTCCAAAGTGAAGCAGCCCTTAATTGGATTGTTGGATGAAAAGCTATGGCAATTAGCTGTACAGATCGAAAAAGGAGAAAAAGAAATGGAGTCCATATTAAAAAATTATCACTACAAGGTATAAGAGTGAAAAAACAAAGCAATACAGTCATTTAATTCAACATTAACTGCCTATGAGAATCAAAAAACATAAAGAAAAGTCTCGTCTAATTGTTTATCAGGGAGATGAACTTTTAGTGCTTCAAAAACATACCGCCGAGCTTGAGTATGGACTTATAGGAGGCTTTCTAGAGCAAGGAGAATCTCCGGAAACTGCATTGATGAGGGAAGCTTACGAAGAAGTAGCAATTCAACTCTCAGAACAAGACTTGGAGTACCAATGTTCTATTACTATCGAGCTAAAAAATAAACACAAGCTTTCTAAACACTATTTTGTTTGTAAAGATGCAAACAAATCATTTTCACTCAATGAGCCTGATAAGTTTAGAAAAATTGAGTGGGTCTATTGGAAAGATGCCATAAAATTTCTGGGGAAATCAGATAGAAAAGTAGTGAAATCCTTATTTAAACCTTGTAAACTGAATTATTAAAATCAATAGATATGAATGGCGCTATTATTAATCAAAATGTAGAGTATGGGGTATTTAAGAAATACTACGATGGGTATTATCAATTCAAGATGGAAAACAACGAGATTATTGTATTTGAAGAAGTGTCTCCTGTAGTAATTAGAAAATTTGACCTTAAATCAGATAGATTCAAAGGCAAAAGTTTTGAAATCACCTATTCAGAATATATTGAAGATGATGATGAAGATTTTGTGTTCTTCAAAATTGAGAAATTGGAATTAGCTTAGAATTATTAATGATAAAAAATTAAATCAATTTAAATGTGACCTCTTGATTAAAAATGTGTCACAATCTTAAAAATAAAATTGCAATCAACCCATCACGTGTAAGTATCTAAGAGATGATTTACTAAAAGCACCAGACTTGAGGTGATAATAATCTGGATTTTTTAAAAACATAATAAAACTTAAATCTTACATATCATGAAAAATTCAAAAAACGTAGTATTCGTTCTAATTACATTCTTTTTTTGCAGCGTAACTGCTAATACGCAAGCTTTAGATAAAGATACAGAAACCATCACAGGTGTATTTGATAGTTTTGATGGAGAGCACTTTATCTTCAGCTATACTAATGAAGAAGATGAAGAGGATGTCATAGTTTTTGCAAAGGCCAACTCAGAAATTCTTAAGAAGTTTAACCTTAGTAGTGAGAAATTTATGAGTAAAACTTTTAATATCACTTTCATTACAGAAACCGAAACAGAAATTGATGAAGATGGTGACGAGCAAGAATACAGTTTTAGAACAATTGTTGACTTAGAATTGTTAGACTAAACCTAAAATATTCTAAGTGATGAAAATAGCTAACAAAATATCAATGCTACTAGTGATCTTTTCACTAATCTTGTTTTCCTGCAGAGAAACCAAAAAGGAAGAACCATTAGTAGAAATCCAAACTGAAAAAGTCGCTCCAGAGACTAGCGAAGAGGATGGTGAGGAAGAAAATATAGAATCAGAAAAAGAGTATGATTCAAACGAAGGAGAGAGTGAAATCGAAGAGTCTGAAGAAGAAACCGATACACTTTCAATAGAGGAATAATTCAAGCTCAACTAGTGATTAAAAGCACTCATAGGGCTAAAAACCGTGAGTGCTTTTTTATTCATCTCATTAGAGCAAACAGTTCAACACTTTTCTTAAATAATACGAACGTGAAAGACAAAATAGAAACTTTTATGGAAGAAGTAAGAGCTCGAAATATGCACGAACCGGAGTTCTTACAGGCAGTACAAGAAGTTGCAGAAACAGTCATCCCTTTTATTGCATCTCAGGAAATTTATGACGGTAAAAATATCTTACTTAGAATGGTTGAACCCGAAAGAGCCATTACTTTTAGGGTGCCATGGGTAGATGATAAAGGTGAAATTCAGGTAAACCGCGGTTATCGCATTCAAATGAACTCTGCCATTGGTCCTTATAAAGGTGGGCTACGTTTCCATCCCACCGTAAATATGAGTGTTCTTAAGTTTTTAGCTTTTGAGCAAGTATTTAAAAATAGCCTTACTACTCTACCAATGGGTGGTGGAAAAGGAGGTTCTGATTTTAACCCAAAAGGAAAATCGGATAACGAAATTATGCGCTTTTGCCATAGTTTTATGAGCGAACTTTTTAGACATATCGGTCCGAATACCGATGTTCCTGCAGGTGACATTGGCGTGAGTAGTCGTGAGATAGGATATTTATTTGGGATGTACCGCAAAATCAAAAATGAGTTTACAGGAGTTCTTACAGGTAAAGGCTTAAGCTGGGGAGGGTCACTAATACGTCCTGAAGCTACTGGCTATGGTACTGTGTATTTTGCTGAAAGTATGCTGGCAACCAGAAAAGATACAATAAAAGGGAAAACAGTTTCTATTTCCGGATCGGGTAACGTAGCACAATATGCCGCAGAAAAAGTAATTCAGTTGGGAGGAAAAGTGGTTACACTATCTGATTCTTCGGGATATATTTATGATAAAGATGGTATTGATCAAGAAAAATTAAAATATATAATGCACCTCAAAAATGTAGTTAGAGGAAGGATTAACGAGTATACTAAAAAATATTCTTCAGCTACATTTTTTGAAGGAGAAACACCCTGGAATACCACTTGCGATATTGCCTTACCTTGTGCAACCCAAAATGAACTTAATGGTGAAGATGCCAAAGCTCTCATCAAAAATGGTTGTATTTGTGTGAGTGAAGGTGTTAATATGCCAAGTACCCCAGAGGCGATATCTGAATTTCATAAAGCAAGAATTCTATTTGCTCCTGGTAAGGCATCCAATGCTGGTGGTGTGGCAACCTCTGGACTAGAAATGACTCAAAATTCGTTGCGCTACAATTGGACACGCGACGAGGTAGACCAAAAACTGCAACAGATTATGGCTAATATCCATAAATCGTGCCTAGAGTATGGTACTGAAGACAGTGGTTATGTGGATTATGTAAAAGGAGCTAATATAGCAGGTTTTGTAAAAGTTGCTGATGCAATGTTGGCACAAGGAGTGGTATAAATATAAATGAGCCCCAATTCTAATTAACATATTGATTCACAACCGATTTATTTGTTAAACCAAACGAAACCGCTTTTATGGCGGTTTCGTATTTTTATAGATGTTTCATCAAAATAAGAATTAATGATACCAGAACAATTACAGAATAAGGAGTTTTATAAAAAACTTGCTCATCTTTTTTATGCAGTCTCAATGGCCGACAAAAAAATGGTGATCGAAGAAAAACGTAAGATAGTATCCTATGTAGAAAAATACTGGTCACATTCTTTTGATAAAAATGATAGTAAAGAGATAATTTATGAGACAATCCGCGAATTGATTAAAAAACAAATGACCTCTGAAGAAGCTTATCAAGTTTTTAAATCTTATTATCAAAGCAAATCTGACGGGTTTTTAAAAGACCTTTGTCAAAAAATAATGGAAGCTTCAGATGGTATTGCAACTTCTTTTTCAAGGAGAAATAAATCAGAACTGATATTACTTACCAAACTTCATAAATTATTATTCGAAAGTTAAGATTTGTATATTTAATTTATTCCAAAATGAGTCACAGATTTTACATACTACTATTCGTTTCAATCATTAGTTTGTCGGTTTCAGCCCAAACCAACGTTTATGATATTATTTCTAAAAAAGACACTTTGGGAGTTCTGAAAGTTTCAAAATTGAAAGAGGGAGAAAATGTATTATATATCATCTATCATATAGAGATGAAAGTAAAATTGGTTGTTAATATACAGATGAAATATACTATTAAGGCAAGGTATGATCAAAATCAATTAATACAAGCCAGTGTTAACAATTTTATAAATGGTAAATCACATCATTCATCCGATATCACATGGTTAGACTCTATTTACGTACTCACTACAAAAGGTAAAAAGCAACGAAAACTTACTGAAAAGATTCGTTACAGTGGTATTCGCCTTTTCTTTGATGAGCCTACTAATATTAAAAAAGTTTTTTCAGAATATACAGGACATAATGGAAGCATCAACAAAATTAGTGCTGGTATTTACGAACTTACTTTGCATAGCGGTAAGAAAAACAAATATTTCTATAACAATAGTGAATTAGTAAAAGCTAATATCAACAACTCGCTTATTCATTTTGATTTGGTTTTAAGAAGATAATAGATAATGAACGTAAATTTATAACCATTTACGCCGCCTGAAATAAACAATCAAGCCTATAAATATGATTAAAAGAACAGCCCAAAATATATAATATCCATACTTATATTTAAGTTCAGGGATATTTTCAAAATTCATTCCGTATATCCCGGCAAGGAATGTTAAAGGGATAAAGATAGTGGCGATAATGGTAAGCATCTTCATTCATCTTATTGCTAATAGTGGTCATATACATGTCCATAAGACCCCAAATCATATCGCGATAAATCTCCACATTTTCAGATACCTGAATAATATGATCATATAAATCTCTAAGGTAGAATTGTGTTTTTTTAGCTACCAACTTATGCTCACTTTTTTCTAATCGATTCACCACTTCACGCAATGGAAATACCGCTCTTCTTATTTTTAGGATTTCCCTTTTCAAACTTTGTATATCATAGGTAATGTCGTCATTGGGTTTTTCTTCAAAAAGTTCATCTTCTAACTCTTCGATCTTATCTCCCATTGCTTCAATCAAGTTAAAATAATTATCTACAACAGCATCCATTAAGGCATACAGTAAATAATCCGATCCCATAGATCGAATCCTTCCCTTATTATTTCTTATGCGATTTCTAATTGAATCAAAAACATCACCATCGGATTCTTGAAACGATATGACAAAACCATCACCTAAAACAAAACTGATATGTTCAATAGCTAGTTTTTCATCCTGATCAAAATATAGCATCTTTAATACCACAAAGAGGTAGTTTTCATACTCGTCAATTTTAGGGCGCTGTTGTGTATTTGCTATGTCCTCTAGGATCAATGGATGTAAATTGCAATATCCCCCGATTTTCTCAATAGCCTCAGTATGGTTAAGCCCATTTATATTGATCCAAGTAATAGGTTTTGAATCAATAAAAGAATAGGCATCTTCAATATGATCTAATTCCTTTTCCTCAAAGAAAGTTTTATCATAATCAAAGACTTCAATGTATAAATCACTTGAAGTTTTTTTACCTACATAAACAACCGAACCGGGAGCTAATCCAAGAGTCTTTTTAACGGATGATTGTGTCGTTTCTTCCATAAATATCGCTGTTATTCATCCCTACAATGTAATATATTAACAGTACCTTTACAAGAGATGCTAGTATGAATTAATTATGGAAAAAATTAAACCACTTTTTGATAAAGTCCTGTAGGCTATCGATGAATTTAAAGGAAAAATTGAAGTTGCTTCTGTCGCGATAGAAGTTACTGCTTTTCCAAAATAAAAAGAGGCTGAAAAGGGGGATTCCAGCCTCAAACAATCCGCTAGTTTAGGGGGATTGTGTCATCACATCAATCAAAAAACTTCTATTTATTCTAAATCAAATTTTAAGTTTTAGTTCTAAAACTATTCACAAAACTCGGCATCACAGGCTTCATCTTGCCTTTGTAGAGATGAAAAATAATTATCATCGAATAACTCTGTAGCATCATCAATAGCGGATTTCTTTATCAAAAATAACGTGTCATCGATTTTCAATTTTATCATCTCAATGTCTTCATTCGCAGCACGAGCAAAAGTCATTACATCACTATTTGCAAATCCATTAGGATAAGCCGCAACTATTTTGGATATTAACTCTGGTGTTAGATATGTATAATCTACTTTTACTTTTTTCATGTCGAATTATTTAATGTTTTATTATTTGACACCTTTTCGAACTAAAAGTCACATGTCTCCGATTAATTTTAGACTTTCAATTTTGAAAAGTATCAAAGACTAAATTTTCCATACGGATAGTCTAATATTATTTTTCATAATCATAAATCTTGTCCCTAATATCATCGATAAAACTTTGCTCAAATTAGATTACCTGCAAAAGGTATACTAACTAGTAAAATATATTCCCAAAGTCAAAACAGAAATTTGTGGTACACGATTTTACCCACAAAAAACGAATCAAGCCTAATAGTAGATCAACCTAATTTTTCGTATAAACACATCTTTTTCATCATATTTTACAAAAATCCCCCCACCAAAACCCTCCACCTATATCAAATATATGAACCATATCTTTTCTTTAAACAGAAATCAAAAACCTTACTATCAATTACTTACATTTAAAAATGTAGAAATATATCGAGTATGAGTCCTTCGGGTGGAAAAGGCGACGTACACTCCTTATTCTATGGTTAAAAATGAGTTTTTCGAGCTAAATTGGATGTAAAATAAAAAAGCTAAAACAATGATTATCAAAGTTTTAGCTTCTAAAAGTAGCGGGAACAGGACTCGAACCTGTGACCTTCGGGTTATGAGCCCGACGAGCTGCCTACTGCTCTATCCCGCGATGTATAATTTATAATTTACTTGTCTCTTAAACTTCGAGTTATGAGCTCGACAAATTATGTATTACTCCTTGCGGACGGCAAAGATACAAACTTTTTTAGTTTAAAAAAGGATTATTAGAAAAAACTAACAATCTTTTTAAAACCTCTTCGTTAACCATTGATTTTAAAACATATACTAACAAAAAAACAATATTAATTCGCAAAACACTCATTTTTTTTATCAAATCACTTAAAATATGCCATATTATTGAAAAATACTCAAAACTAATACAGACATTATAATTTTATTAGCAGGTATCTTCAGTATCTCGTAAATTTGTATCCTTTTTAACGTTTTAATAACAAGATGCAAAAAGCGTCGTCACTATAGAGTAAAGATCATAAAAATGAGTAAGACATTATTTGACAAAGTGTGGGATTCGCACGTAGTACGTAAGATAGAAAATGGACCCGATGTATTTTTTATTGATCGACATTTTATCCATGAAGTAACAAGTCCGGTTGCATTCCTTGGCCTAAAAAGCAGAGGCAATACCGTATTATATCCAAACCGCACCTTTGCAACAGCAGATCATAATACACCGACAATCAATCAACATCTTCCTGTAGAAGATCCATTATCTGCCAATCAGCTAAAAGCATTAGAAGAAAACGCAACAGAATGGGGAATTTCTCACTGGGGATTAGGACACCAAAAAAATGGAATCGTTCACGTAGTAGGACCAGAAAACGGAATTACACTTCCGGGTGCTACAATTGTATGTGGTGATTCGCACACCTCTACTCATGGAGCCTTTGGGGCTATTGCATTTGGGATCGGTACCTCAGAAGTAGAGATGGTACTTTCTACACAATGTATCATGCAGCCTAAACCTAAGAAAATGCGTATTAACGTAAATGGTGAACTTGGTTTTGGTGTAACACCAAAAGATGTTGCTCTATATATTATCTCTCAATTAACTACTTCTGGAGCAACAGGATACTTTGTAGAGTATGCTGGTGATGTATTTAGAAATATGACTATGGAAGGTCGTATGACTGTGTGTAACCTAAGTATAGAAATGGGTGCACGTGGAGGAATGATCGCTCCCGATGAAAAGACATTCGAATACATAAAAGACAAACCATTAACTCCAAAAGGAGAAGCGTGGGATAAGGCCATGACCTATTGGAAAACATTATCTACAGACGAAGATGCTGTTTTTGACAAAGAACTTACTTTTAATGGTTCAGATATCGAACCTATGATTACCTATGGTACCAATCCAGGAATGGGTATTGGTATCACCAACAACATCCCTACTGCAGAAGCCGTAGAAGGAGGAGCCGCTACCTACAAGAAATCCTTAAGTTATATGAACTTCTTAGAAGGAGATTCTATGATAGGTAAACCGGTAGATTTTGTTTTCTTAGGAAGTTGTACTAACGGAAGAATCGAGGATTTTAGAGCCTTTGCTTCTATCGTAAAAGGAAAAAAGAAAGCCGATAATATTACCGCTTGGTTGGTTCCTGGATCTCACGAAGTAGAAGCCCTAATCAAAGAAGAAGGAATTCTAGATATTATTACAGATGCTGGGTTTACCCTAAGAGAACCAGGATGTTCTGCATGTTTGGCCATGAATGATGACAAAATACCCGCAGGAAAATTAGCAGTAAGTACATCTAACAGAAACTTCGAAGGAAGACAAGGACCTGGATCAAGAACATTGTTAGCAAGTCCGCTTGTAGCTGCAGCGACTGCCGTTACAGGAGTAGTAACAGATCCAAGAACGCTTTTAGTGTAACACAAAAAAGCAAAACAGTAATTATTAAAAAGAAAAAAAATGGCTTACGATAAATTCGATATATTAACTAGTTCAGCAGTTCCGTTACCCATAGAAAATGTAGATACGGATCAAATCATACCCGCTCGTTTCCTAAAAGCCACAGAACGTAAAGGATTCGGAGACAACCTATTTAGAGATTGGAGATATAATGATGATGATTCTCCTAAAGAGGATTTTGTATTCAACAACCCAAAATACAAAGGAAAAATTCTTGTAGGAGGAAAAAACTTTGGCTCAGGATCATCTAGAGAACATGCTGCTTGGGCAGTATATGATTACGGTTTTAGATGTGTTGTATCAAGTTTTTTTGCTGATATTTTTAGAGGAAACTGCCTTAATATTGGGGTATTACCAGTACAAGTGAGTCCAGAATTCTTAGAAAAAATATTCAAAGCTATCGATGCAGACCCTACTACAGAAATCGAAGTAGACCTCAACAAGCAAACGATTACTTTATTAGTATCAGGTGAATCAGAATCATTTGATATCAATGGATACAAAAAAGAAAATATGCTTAATGGGTATGACGATATCGATTACCTTACAAAAATGAAAGCCGAAATTCAGGAATTCGCAGAAGCACGTCCATTCTAAAGATATATTGGGCGTTCGGGCGGGCTATTCGTTATATCTTTTCTGCCTTTACAGGACAGAAAAGGATACCACTGCTATCCCTAACGCATTTTGACAACGATTGACAATGTAAAAAGACCTGTCTGGTTTCCATAACCAGACAGGTCTTAGAAAGAAAAAAAGACTCATGAGCCAACGATCAATAGAAATCATGGATACTACCCTCAGGGATGGTGAACAAACCTCGGGAATATCCTTTTCTGCTTCAGAAAAACTTACGATTGCCCAACTTCTTATAGAAGAATTAAAAGTTGATCGTATCGAAGTAGCATCGGCTAGAGTATCAGAAGGAGAATTCGATGCCGTAAAAAATATCATTGATTGGGCGACAGAAAATGGATATGCTGATCGAGTAGAAATATTAACATTTGTTGATCAAGGCAAATCCATACAATGGATGAAAGATACAGGTGCTAAAGTGCAAAACCTCCTTACCAAAGGATCGCTAAACCATCTCACGTATCAACTAAAAAAGACTCCCGAACAACATTTCGAAGATATTCGAGATACTTTTACTCAAGCACAAGAACAAGGAATAACCAACAACATTTATCTAGAAGACTGGAGTAATGGTATGCGCAACTCTCCTGAGTATGTATATCAATTTTTAGACTTTTTGACCACCCAACCAGTCAAGCGTGTATTACTTCCGGATACATTAGGCGTATTAATTCCGTCAGAGACCTATCAGCATTTGACAGCTTTGCGCAAGAAGTACCCTAATTTGCACTTTGATTTTCATGCACATAATGACTATGATCTTGGGGTTGCCAATGTAATCGAAAGCATAAAAGCGGGTGTTAATGGGTTGCATTTGACCATGAACGGCATGGGTGAACGAGCAGGAAATGCACCATTAGCAAGTGTTGTCGCAGTAATCAACGACTATTTACCCGATGTAAGCATCAATGTAAAAGAATCTGCTTTATACAAAGTAAGTAAGCTTGTAGAAACATTTTCTGGGTTCAAAATCCCAGCAAATAAACCTGTTGTTGGCGACAATGTGTTTACACAAACAGCAGGAATTCATGCCGATGGCGATAACAAGCATAATCTATATTTTAATGACCTAATGCCAGAGCGTTTTGGAAGAAAACGCAAATATGCATTGGGAAAAACATCTGGCAAAGCGAATATCGAAAAAAACCTTCAGGAGTTAGGACTTAAACTAAGTGCAGAAGATATCAAAAAGGTAACACAAAGAATTATTAAACTAGGGGATAAAAAAGAAGTAGTTACCCAACATGATCTCCCCTATATTATCTCTGACGTTTTAGACAGTAAGTCCTATAAAGAAGCTGTAAAAATTAAGTCTTATGCACTTAACCATGCCAAAGGGCTAAAACCCTCTGCTACCGTAGCAATACAGATAGAAGATGAAGTAATTGAACAACATGCACAAGGCGATGGGCAGTACGATGCTTTTATGAATGCACTAAGCAAAGTATACACTCAAAAAAACAAAACCTTACCTCAACTTATTGATTATGCCGTACGCATACCGCCAGGAAGTAATTCTGATGCCCTATGCGAAACGATCATCACCTGGAAAATAGAAGAAAAAGAATTTGTAACACGAGGATTGCATTCTGATCAAACTGTATCGGCTATAAAAGCCACTGAAAAAATGTTGAATATTATAGAATTATAAAAATAGTAGCCTCAAATTGTCTGTCTGAGCATGTCGAAGACAATTTGATCCTAACACACCAAATAATTTCGGCAAGCTCATTAAATAAACAAATAAACATTTTAGAAATATATCAATGGAATTAAATATAGCACTACTACCAGGAGATGGTATCGGACCAGAAGTTATTGATCAGGCTGTAAAAGTTTGCGATGCAATTGCTAAAAAACACAATCACAACATCAATTGGACCTCTGCACTTACTGGTGCTGCTGCTATAGATGCAGTAGGAGAGCCATATCCAGATGAAACTCATGAGATTTGTGCCAATGCAGATGCTGTTTTATTCGGAGCTATTGGTCACCCTAGATTTGATAATGACCCTTCTGCAAAAGTGCGTCCGGAGCAAGGATTACTTAAAATGCGTCAAAAACTAGGATTATTTGCTAACGTAAGACCTACATTTACCTTTCCTTCATTAATTGACAAGTCTCCACTAAAAAGAGAACGAATAGAAGGAACAGACCTTGTTTTTCTTCGTGAACTTACAAGCGGTATTTATTTTGGAAAAAGAGGAAGAGAAGACAATGGTAATACTGCATATGATACCTGTACCTATACCAAAGAAGAAATTACTCGTCTTGCCAAAAAAGGATTCGAAGCGGCTATGGCACGCAGTAAAAAACTATGTTGCGTAGATAAAGCTAATGTACTAGAATCCTCTCGTTTATGGAGAGAAACCGTACAAGGCATGGAAAAAGATTACCCAGAAGTAGAAGTAAGCTACGAATTTGTAGATGCAGTAGCAATGCGCTTAGTACAATGGCCAAATTCTTATGATGTATTAATCACCGAAAACTTATTCGGAGACATCCTTACTGATGAGGCTTCGGTAATCTCAGGATCTATGGGATTAATGCCATCTGCGTCTCTAGGAGAAAAAACATCCTTATTTGAGCCTATTCACGGTTCGTATCCACAGGCTGCAGGAAAAGATATTGCTAATCCATTAGCAACTGTACTTTCTGCTGCAATGATGTTCGAAACTGCTTTTGGACTTACAGACGAAGCAAAAGCTATACGTGCAGTAGTCGATAAATCCCTTAATGAAGGTATCGTAACCGAAGATCTTGCAGGTGATGATAAAGCATATAAAACAAGTGAAGTAGGAGATTGGTTAGTTGCCAATATCTAATACTAAGATATTAAGATATAAACATATCACTCACAATCACGTTAAGCCCCGTTTGATACCCGTTATCAAGCGGGGCTTATTTTTTTATTGTTTTGTCCTCAAAAACGTTACTTGTTTCTCCAAAAATCGATTCAAATACCAATTCTGTTTTTATTTTAGGTCAACCCCTATTTATGTAATAGACAATCTATTGTATTAGTGCATATCTTAGATTACCTCACTACTTAATTGAGCTATTTTGATTTCGGACAAAAAGTAAAATTACCCGCATTATAAAAGTGACCAATACCCAAACCAAAATTGCTTTGATCTGGATATTAGTTTTTTGTTTCTCTGCAAATAGCAAATAATATGAAGTTATACCTATTATACTTTGAATTTACTGTAAAAGAAAAATATTAATACTATTAATCAAGTGATTATAGCATAAAAGCACAAATAAAGAACAAAAAATCTGTTTTCAATAACAGATTTTTTTAGTTGTATCAAAATAAGAATAAACAAGTTCTACAAAACATAATAAAGATCTAAAGAGCAAATCTATTAACGAACCCAAAAAGCTCAAAGTATTGTTAGAAATTTTTACCTCTACTTATCTGGAGAAAAAACTTCTTTCAAATAGACAAAAAGTATCTTTTTAAACGTAAATATTTTTTAAATGTTTGTGTGGTATTTTCTGAGCTTGATATTTCAAAAGGATGATAAAGTTATCCTAGATAATAGGACTAGCGGTGCTTATAAAACTACTGGTTTTTCAAGCCTGTGAGTTTTTCTTTTTAAATATATGAAAACTCCATTTAAATAACTTAATTTCAGTAACTTGTGAAGTATTTCAGTTTTTGAATTGCACTTTAAAACCTGTAAAGTACAGTTCCAAAGTACGGTATTGTAATAGAATTTAATAGAAAATCTGAAACTCTTTAATTGCTTTATCTATTATTCTATGATCTACATAGTGTGTATCTAAAACTTCATCTGTGGAATGAGAAGACAATAACCTTGCATCCCCTTTCATCGCTTTTTTCAGATAGGTAAGGAGTGTTTTTCTAAGGCATTTAAAGTCCAATTCTTTGCCTGTATTGAGTTGTTTGTAGAAATGAGAAAAACCGCCGGATAATCGTTCTTTCATCCAAGTTGAAATAGGTTTTTTCCTATCTTGGAAAATAAGGTTCTGGTCCGATCCTTTATACTCTTGATATCCCAATTGATCAATCAGATCCTTGAAACCTTTGGTTATCGGTATGATTTTAGGAGGAACCACTTTGTTTTTAAATTTCGGGTTTCGCATAACTTTTAAGTTTGGAATTTCAATAAATATCGGTTTCCCATTACTTTCTTTAATCATATTCCATTTTAAGGCATAAATCTCTTCGCGTCTGCCTCCAGTGTGTATAGCGAGTCTAAATGCATCTTTAAGATACGGGGTATACCAGTTTAATTTTTGGATTCTACTTTTTGTGATCTTTTCTGCCTTTCCGTTTTCAGGAGTAATTTGTTTAAGTAAGCCCTCAAATTCTTCTTCGGTGATCGTTTCTTTGTTATGTACGGTAACTTTTTTCTCAAAAGATTCAAAAGGATTTATACTATTGAGGCGGTATGTTTGTAATGCCCACTTATAAAAACCACCTAAAGCGTACATCATTCTATTATAGGTATTGGCTGCATAGTCATCTAAATACTTATGAAAATACCCCACATACATATCGTTTAAGCGATCTACCCTAAGCAATCCCTTCTTATCAATATTATTTACTTCCAAAGCCTCATTGAATAGTTTTAACACTCTTGCTACTGCTTGCTGTCGACCTTTAGAGATATTCTTTTTTTTATGTTCTGGAACACCGATATCTGCATAAAAATCTAAGTAATCTAACTGCGCATCAAACAAATACATGCTTCGTTTTTCATTGGTCGTAACTTTATTAATCTTTTTGATTTCACTACTGAAATTAGCAGAAAACTCTCTAGCTTCGATCACTGTATTTTCATATTCGTCTGCCTCCAGGGTTTTACTGGTGGTTGCCTTGCCACTGAATGGGTTATGCATCCGTACCTGTATTTTTGTTTTTCAGGGGACTTGCAGGTCGAATATCGCTTTCCACTAGCACCGCATATAGGCTCTACGGGTTTGCCGTCTACTTTTTTTGTGTGTAAGAAAAATATTTACAACACTTGCTACAATAAATAAACATTCCCTTGTGTTTGTTTTGGGGAAGTTTTTTTCTTCTCATATTTCTTCGTTTTAAGTTAAACATTATAAACCTTTAGCAAAATTTTTTGCCAAGTCTGACTTTGGTCTTCGATACGAAGTCATTTTAACAGGTTCTTCTTTCGCGCACTCTGTTGCTAAAACGTATCCATATCGATCATTGGTCATATAGTATTTATACAGTTCTCCCCAATGCGTTGGGTCTTGTTCATTTAGGGTACTGATCATTTTACGATCTACCACTGCATTCACAAAAAATGAATACGTCATTAATTTGTTGCTAATTAGTATGGTTGGGATTTTGTGTTTAGTGATTCGTTATGAGTGTTCGTGTTTTTAATTGAAGTATGTTTTTTTTGTAACCTCTAGGCAAGAGTGCAGATGGGTACTGCCAACTACTCTATAATAAAATGTGATTGTAGTGCTAAACATAATTTCTGAACTAAACTAAGAAAAAGATCATTTTCAATTTATTAATCTTTAATTCAACTATAATATTTATAAAATAAAGCTTCAATGATTTTTAGATTTAAAGGTTTTATTAAATATTCTGAAACTAAATTTTTAGGAGAAAAACCTTGTAAATATTCTTTATTAATTGCTGACGATAAGATGAATGTTTTTGTATTTATTCTATTAGCATATAATTCCTCAAATGCGTCCAGAAATTCCCAACCGCTAATATCGGGCATATCAATATCCAAAAAAATTACATCTGGTTGGAATGTTGGATCAACGGCAAAACGCTCCAATACGGATATACCACTTACGAAAGCTTCAATTTTTTTAAAACGCTTTGATTTAAGCATTAAATAGCGATTTAAAAAATTAGTTGTTTTATTATCATCAATAAGTATGGTATGGTTGATTTTGTGCATAACATTACTTCTTTTTAGAAAAAATGAAAGTTACCTCAGATATAAAGGGTTAAGGAATATAGTAGCCAAATTATTTAGTGATTATCGGTGAAATCTAAGATATTTCGATATCAGGCAACTCTATAAATAAATAAGTAATTAATTGGCTGTTAATTTATTATGAGAATAAAAGGTGAAACCGTATTTATTTTGAGGGATATTTCCCTTACAATTACTTTGTTTTCTACTAACTTAGAAGTAGTGATTTTACAATTGCACTTAATCGACAAAAAGTGTTTTTTGTCCGCTTTGTCTGATTTTTTTCATTAATAAAATATAGAGGAAATACAAGATTTAAAGCATATTTATAATGAATTTTTGAATTCATAACGCTAACTAACTATTTCGACATGATAAAAAACTACTCGTGTTTCCCTGTTTCTTTTTTATATTATTATCATAACAAAAGCTTTAAAAAAAAAAGTTTTTTGTTTTCGGTATTTAGCCTAGTTTTTTTCTCTAATATTTATTCGCAAAACTGTTCGCCCAATGCAGGAGCTGATCAATTAATTTGTGAGACGGATGTACTAACACTTACAGGTTCTATATCAGGGCCAAGTTCCGGTTCTTCTTGGATACAAACAGGAGGTCCATCTGTAATTATAGACAACCCAACTTCTACAACAACAACTATCACAGGTTATTCAGGTGGAAACATTTATCGATTTACCTTAGTTGGAAATTGTGGAGATGGGGTAGATAACCAAGATGAAATGGAGGTTACGGTACAACCTATAACCGAAGCTTCTATAAGTGGCGGTAACTTAGAATCTTGCCCCGGAGGTGGAATTATCATTTTGAATGGTAGCCCTCCACAAAATGGAGAAACTATAGAATGGACTATAGAAGGTGGTAATTCAGCCGGAATAATTTTTAGTGTTACTAATCAAGCAACCACGTCTCTTACCTTGCCAGAAACTAGTTGCGGAACATCAATCATACGATATACACTAACCAACGAAGATGCATTGGGAACGAATCTAGATTGTGTCTCGTTTGACGAAATTACAGTTACCAATTATGGTGGAGTAACCAGTGTTGATGCAGGCGCCGATCAAACCTTAGATCAATGTTATACCTCTACACAGAATACAAATTTATCAGCTTCGTTTGGAGGTTGTGGTCTAGGGGGACAAAATGGAAACTGGTCGTTTGTTAGTGGGCCTAGTGCTCCTTCTTTTGCCGATGCTACTAATAATAATACAAATGTTTCTTCTTTAATTGAAGGAACTTATGTATTCCGTTGGTCCGTAAGCGGTCCTTGTGTAACTGGTACTGACACAGTAACCATAACAGTCCCTGCTGCTACCCAAGATATAACCGATGCAGAATCTGATGATAATAATATCATTTTTTGCGACACCTCTATTGATCAAGTAACACTGGTTGGTGATGAGCCTACTTTTAGTGGTGAAGAGGTGTTATGGGAGTATAGCGGTGATGATACAAATATTGTTTTTTCTGATCCAACGAGTCCAACTACCTTTGTTTCTGGATTAGATGATACTAATGATCCTTATACATTTACCTACACGGTTACTAATCCTGATACAGAAACTTCGGTAGGAGCAGGAGATGCTTGTAATTCGCAGCTAACAGTCACAGTGAGTTATGCTGATCCGGGCCCAATGATCGAGGCTAATGGTGGAAACGATATCCTTGGAGCATGTAATGAGTTTCAAATAGATATTCCGATAACCTTTAGTGCAGGAAATCAATTTCAATACAGTATCATTAGTGGTCCAGTTGATAACATTAACATGCCTGCACAAGTTGGTTACCCAACTCCTTATCAAGATTTCAGTCTCCCGGGAGGATCGGGAGATAGTTTTACGTTGGATTTTGTAGCTCAATTTGGATTGACAGGATTGGCAGAATTACCAAATGGAACTTATACGGTCGAATTCAGAAGAAATCAGACCGGTGAATTACTAATTAATTGTTCTGATGCAAGTTCTACGATCAACATATCGATTACCAGATCCCCTACTACACCAAGTGCAGGGGGAGATGTAACATTAGACTGTTCCTCTTCAACCACAACACTAACCGGTAATGCGATTGTTGTTGGTACTTCTACTTGGACTCAAATTAGTGGTCCGGCAACCGCAACTATAGACGATCCTTTTGCTCAAACCGTTAATTTATCAAATATGACTGTATCGGGAGAGTACATTTTTAGATATGATGTTACTGGTGGACCTTCTGATGGTTGTCAAGTTCCTCCTGATGATTTATCCGTATTTGTTTCTCCTAATACAATTAACACAGCAGTTATTGCAACACCGGACCAGATTGCATGTTTGGATACAAATTTTCAATTAAATGCAAATACGCCAGGACCCGGTCAAATAGGTACTTGGACCGTAAGTCCAGTTGGTCCTACTTTTTCAGACGCTAACGCCCCTGATGCTATAGTTTCTAATATGACTTTAGCAAATCAAACCTATACATTTACCTGGACAATAGATTTACTGGCCCCAGGTGCTGGTGGTGTTTGTCCTTCACCTAGTTCTGATACTGTAGATATTACTACAAATAATACTTTAGGGCCTCAAAATGTATCCGCTGGAACAGATCAATGTTTACCATCTGGAACTTCTACTTTTCCACTAAATGGTAGTGCACTTTCAGGAACAGAAACCGGAGAATGGACAAGCTCAGTTGCAGGAGTTTCTTTTTCTCCAGACGAATTTCAAAATAATGCAACGGCCAATTTTCCCGGAGACGGAGTTTATGAATTAACTTGGACGGTAACCGAACCAGGATGCCAGCCGGTATCTGCGGATGTAGAGATTAGTATTATTGGAGGCATTGCAGCCAATGCAGGAACAGATAAAAATGGTTGTGAAACTAGTTTTACCATGGATGCAGATCCACTACCTGCCGGTGCAACAGGATTATGGACGATCAATAGCGGACCTGCCGGATTTACTTTCACAGACAACACTAGTCCAACAAGTAATGTAACTTTTTCATTTTCTGGAACCTATGTTTTTGATTGGACGGTTTCTGGAGAAGTGTGTGGAGATGCCACAGACCAAGTTACTGTTGTCGTTGGAATCCCAACGACGGTCGCAAATGCAGGACCAGATCAGAATGTTTGTAATTCAGTTATTGGAACAGATACTACGGTTACATTAAATGCAAATGCTTTTGATACAACCACAGAAAATGGGTATTGGACTCTGTTATCAGGAGCTCCGAACTCTCCTGATATCGTAAACATCAATAATCCTAATACCGATGTTGAAGAACTAGTAACTGGGACCTATGTTTTTCAATGGAACATTTATGGTAGTGCTACTTGCCCTACTTCTTCGGATACTGTAGAAATTGAAGTTTCCGCCCCAGCGAATGCTGGAGATGATCAACAATTTTGTCAGTCCACTAGTGCATTATTAGAGGGAACACGAGGTTCTTCAGGTACTTGGACGCAAGTTTCAACAACTGGAACAAATGCCACAATTACCACTACAGGACCTAATACCGCGAATGCCGAAATCACACCTGGTACAGAATATGTTTTTCAATACGAACCAGATGATGTAACCTTTAATGATGGAACCCCCGCTACTTGTGATCCTGGAGTGGATACGGTTACCATTGGATCGATAGCATCTCCACCAGAACCTGATGCAGGACCTGATCAAGTAAAATGTTTGGATGATGCCCCAGTTAACGAAGTACAATTAAATGGATCAGATCCTTCTGGGATACCAGCTCCCGCAGTTTCAGGACAATGGGAAGTCGTATTTCCTGTTGGCGGCAGCGGAGCAAGTTTTGATGATGATACCTTGCCTAACGCGGTTTTGACCTTAACAAACCCTGGTTTATATATATTAGAATGGACTTATACCAGAGGAGCATGTATCAAATTAACTGATGTAGTTAGAATTAATGCTTTTGAACCTCCAAGTGATGCTATAGCAGGAACTCCTCAACCCAATGCATGTCAACTAGATTTTGTAACTGATGCTACAGAACCTACAGGTACTAGTATTGGTACTTGGACAATTACAGATGCACCTGGTGGTTTGCCAACTGAAACGACTATCGATAGTCCTAATAATCATATAACTTCATTATCCAATATAGAAGTTGGGACTTATGAATTAACATGGACTGTAACAAATGGGAATGGTTTTCCTGATTCCCCTTCATTATGTGACCCAAAAGTAGATACCGTTTCTATAACTTTTACAGATGTACCACCTAGTGAGGCAGAAGCTGGTCCAGATCAAGAGATTTGTGATGATCAAGTTACTATGGCTGCCTCACCTGTTACAGATGGAATCGGAACTTGGACACAATTATCCGGACCCAACACTTCTTCTATTTTATCTTCTAATTCTGAGAGTTCTTTAATTACTAATCTAATTGTAGGTACTTATGAATTCGAATGGACAGTGGTTAGCGGAGGATGTACTTTGACAGATACAGTTGAAATTATTGTTAATGATCAACCAGCAGTGGTTGATGCAGGGCCAGATCAAATGGTTCCGATCAGCAGTCCAGTGAACTTAAATGCTGTTTCTGCAGTACCATTTACGGGTACTTGGTCTCAAGTTTCTGGACCAACAACAGCCAATTTTTTAAATGTTAATTCAGAAACTTCTGGAGTTACAGGGTTGTCCATCGGAGTCTATGAGTTTCAATGGACCATAGACAATGGAATTTGTAATGCTGTTTTTGATAGAGTCATTGTTGAAATATTAGGCATATCAGATCTAGAACTTACCAAAACAGGTACTCCAACATCGGTTAATGTAGGAGATATAATAACTTTTGAAATTGCAATAACTAATAACGATACTGACCCTCTTAATGTAGATGCAACCGGTGTCGCTATCTCTGATGTAATTCCAAATGGATATGATTTAGTACCCGGTACCGTAAGTAATGGCGGAACTTTTAATGCAGGTGATAAATCGATTACTTGGAGTGGTTTAAATATAGCTAACGGGACAACAATAACTGTTTCATATGATGTTACTGTTAACGCTCCGGGAGCAGGAATTAGTTATACCAATAGTGCACAAATTACGGCAAGTGATCAGTTTGACCCAGATAGTGATCCAAATACTGATGATACCGTAGATGAAGATAACGCTGATGGAGATGGTGATCCAACAACTGGTGGGGATGATGATGATGAAGACACTGAAACCATTGAGCCAGCGCAAGCTGATTTGGAATTAGCAAAGAGTTTTACTGATGGTAATGGTGCACCAGCTGATGTTGGCGACATTTTAGTATTCAGTATAGAAATTACCAATAACGGAACAGATGATGCAACCGGTATTGCTGTAGAAGATATCGTTCCTTCTGGATATACCAATATCACTAATATCAGTAATGGAGGAATCTTAACAGATAATACTATCAGTTGGAGTGGTTTATCTTTAACCACAGCAGCAGGAACACTTATCTTAACTTACGAGGTAGAAGTAGATGCTCCAAACGACTTACCAGGGGAATATACAAACGTTGCTGAAATCACAGCAAGCGATCAATTTGATCCAGATAGTATGCCAGATAATGATGATGGAGATCAAGATGAAGATGATGAAGATAATGTCAGTATTCCTACTCCTGAGCGTTCAGATTTAAGTATTGCTAAGGTA
>NZ_JACC01000007.1 GCF_000520955.1 Aquimarina pacifica
TACCAATCGAGTCCTAGTCCTTCTTCTAATTCTGTATTATTGTATTTATAGGTATGGGATCTGCCGTTAATGGCGTTGTTATAGCCACGATGAGACAGCCCAAATGGATAGTAGTTGTTCTCCTCTATAATCTCATCAGCGCTTATGGTACCGCTATTGTCTTTATCTGAATACGCAAGTCTGGTGTTGCCTAAGTGGTCGGTATATTGGTAGATGTAGGTAAACCCTTCCTGATCCGGTTCGATATACCCTTCGGCAGTTGGTATAAACTGTAGTGCTCCGTTTTTATATTGGGCGCCTCCTGCATATTCGGTCTCTGTTATATCACTGCCATTGGTCAGTATCTTTTTGATCTTGCTCCCCGTAGCCGTATATACATATTCGATCTTTTTGGTCGCACTCTGCTCAAAAGTAATCTGGGTAGGCAGCTCAAAATGATTATAGGTAATACTGGTAATTCCTTTGTTACGATCTTCGATTAGACTTCCGCTGGTATTATAGGTATAATCAGTTCCTGCTGTATTGCCATCTGCAAATCCAAAAGTAGTATCTCCAGCATCACTAACACTTTGTAGTTTATGCCCTGCCCCATAGGTATAGGTCAGATCATCCATCACCCCAAAGGCAGTAGCATCGGCATTGGTATGTCCTTGGCGCTCTAAGGAGAGAATATTGCCCATCTTGTCATAGGTCACTTCACTCAGATCATAATTACCCTCACTACTGATGGCTTTGGTAAGCCTATCGGTAGTATCATACTGGTATCCATATGCACGTTTTGTATGGTCATTGGCTGTTTGCCAACTGATCTCACTGATATTACCATTGTATAAGGGAGTGGCACCCAGATTTTCGGTCGTGGTGGTATAATGTACGGCATACCCAAAGAGGTCTCCGTTATCGGTTTTTCCTTCATTAATGCTTTGTAACCATCCTCTGATATTAAAAGCATAGTCTATGGTTTGTAACGAAGAGACTGCCGCGCTACCGCTCGTAGTGACATTGCCTCCTACTTTTTTGGTGGTGGCTTGTCCCATTTCATCATATACATAACTGGCAAGAAGTTCTTCTTGCTGATCATTGATTTGTTGGGTTTGGGTAAGTACACGTCCCTGAGCATCATAGGTAAAATTATCGATCATTACAATCGGTTCATTATTGCCTTTGGTATGTATGCTGGTACTCTGGATCACCTTGCTAGTAAAATCAAGTTGGGTTTCTATAATATCTGTAGTGCTAAGATACTCATTTTTGCTTGCTGCATAGATCCCTCTGGCCTTTTTATCATAGTAAGGCACCGAGGTAATCCAATCATCGGTTCCTAGTACACGTACTTTGCTTCCGGTAGCTAATAATTTGGTGTTTTGGGTAATAGACTCGCCATAAACACTCCCAGGATTAGTGAGCCCTACTATATCAAAATTATAATCATCATAATAACTGATGGTATGTAGTGCTATATCGGTAGTAGGAAATATAGTGTTGGTGTAATAGATATCGGTACCATCAATCACTGCCGCTGTAGCACGCTCTTCGTGGTAGGTGCTCATCTGATCGACCACATCCTGTAATTGTCGACGACTTCGGGTATTGTTATATCTACCCGTATAGACCACTCTACCCAACACATCATATTTGACAAATAACCAAGCGGCTTCTGCTGCCAGTACTGCATTTTGTGTCAATACAGGTTGGTCCAACTCGTTATATACGATCTGATCCCATCCTTTTCCTGGATTTTTACTTCGAATCAGGCGATTGCGCTGGTCATACTGATACTGATACATTAATTCGTTGAGTTCGGTATCCGAAATCCCATCACTGATCACTACCGCTGGAGGAATCACAAAGGTAAGATTGCCAAAATCATCATAGATGTTATAGGTATCGGCAGTTTCTAGGGTGTTTGTAGCGGTCTCTACATAACTACGAGTCATGAGTACTTTTCCGGTTTTATCGGTAAAACTTTCTGCAGTATTGGCATGACCATCGGCCTTGACCCAGTTTTCATTTTTAATAATGCTTTTAGACAATTGTTGTGCTTCATACCTACCATTCTGTACCAAGGTCGGTGTACCATCTGTAGCTACGACCACATCAAATCGAGCAACTTCTGTTGTTGTATTAAGATCTTGAGCTGATTTTACCGTATGACTATCAGGGGTATCATAGTATATATTCTGATAGGTTACATATTCAATCTGAGTCAGATCATAAGTGATATCTACAAACAAGCCTCCGGGGATGTTTGCTGGAGTTGCTGTAGTAGCTGTAATGGTCAAATAATTATCTTCGATCCCAATGCGATAATCGGTATTGTTACCATTGGCATCGGTAAGGATTCCTAAATCGATAGAAGCTATAGGCGATGCGATAGGAAGGTGTCTTATTTTTCCTAAGGGGAGCGGATGCCCACTCTCATCTTCGGTGATGGTACGGATTCGCAAGGTTAATATCCCATCCTCGATAATCAAACGCGCCAGATTGTTAAGCATTAACATCCCCTCATCGTTATAGGCACTAGGCAGGTTATTTTCTCCAGGGATATAAAACAAATCCTGTGCTTCCCAGAACTGATCATAACTCAGCGTAGTCGGGAAATAGGTATATACCGGATCTTCATACTGTATACTTCCTTCTTTATACTTCCACACACTCCCTGGTGCACTTTGTTCTGTCACTCTACCGACAGGAGAGCGATCATAGATCTGCTCTGCATAGGCATTGACCTGCGTCGGATCGGTAATTCCTGCAAAATCATCTGGGTATTTGTTTAAATAATAGGCATTGATATCTTCTACCACATCTACCTCCTGATAACTCCCTGCCGCTCCTTTGCTGGTAATGGGCAGGTATTGTTTTGCTTGTCTACCAAAGTGGTCATATTCGATATGGGCTACAATATCGGCATTGTATATGGTTTCTTGTGTGGTGAGCTCCTCTTGTTTATGAGCGGCACCATCAACGATATGTACGGTGGGATTCCAGAAATACTGGCGTACACTGGTATCGGTACTATAAAACAAATAACTTCTAAAACTAGAAGTGGTGGCCGTACTGATCCATTTGAATTCTTTTCCGTCTAGTATTCGGGTTCCGTTGGTATCATAGACCCCACTAATCCCCTGATCTTCTCCGGTATAGTTATGAGGGTGAATAATACCCACCATTAGATACCAAGTATTTAATTGCGGGAGATCTCCTTCCCAAAAATACGGATTGCTATTGGCATCACCCGATAGATAGGTTACATTACGGGTTCCGTGATAGGTTTTTCCGTCTTGTGATCCGGTACGTTTTACCCAAACCGCATAGCGATAGGTTTTGGTATTATCGATCTCGATATACTGTGCGTTCCAACCCCCATCGGCATCACTGGCTGCATCATTACCACATTGCCATAATAAAGAATTGGCTCCTGTAGGGTCTGTGCCCCATAAAATTTGGTTTTCTGAGGTTTGTCCTTTTTGCTCAAAAAAAGGAGTTCCTCCTGATCCTTCGCTCCAATCCATGGTCAATTGATTGGTGGTAGGTGCCATGTCGGGGCTGACCCCAACAGCTACTTGTTGCTTGGGTCTTCCTAATCCATCGAAATAGGTAATACTGATGGCTTTTTGGTCGATGGCTGCTTGCTCAAATTCTGCAACCGTTTTGAGGGGCTCCTTGGCAGAGACCCGCATCGTATAATTCTCATTGCTTGGCACTACCTGTTGGGCAAACAACAACGATAGCGGTGCTAGTAATAGCAGGTAGCAACTATATATTTTTTTAATATGCATTTGATATTTTTTTTCTTGATTGTACGTTTTCTAACATCAGACTTTCTTAATGTACCGGGTTGGTAGGATCTGTAGGATCAACTATACCACTGCACCAGGAAGGATTAAAATAAAAACTCTTACTCTTGGTGTGTTTGAGTCCTGTGATCTTATCGGTCACGACACATTTAATGGTTTGCTGATCTCTACAGGTACTTTGGTATACGCCATAGGTAGCACCTGTCCAGCTACCATTATCTCCGGTCCACTTATAGGAATAGCTCCCGGATCCCAATGTTGGGGTCACGGTATACTTCTCATTACGCCAATAATTGGTGGATGTATCCGAGGTTTTTGTCCAGCTTTGTCCGAGTTGGGCACCGTTTACCGTAAATTTCTTATTAAAGGTAAAAGTGCGCCCCGTAACAGTATCTGTAGCAGTACAGATCAATGTTCTATTGGTTCCGTAGTAATTAAAGCCCATATTCAGGGTAAAGGATTTACTGGTTCTGTTATAATACCCAGATCTTCCGGATATTTTCCAGGTGTACTTAAAGTATCCTGATCCTCCGCTGGCATTCATAGTAAAGGTGGCAGTATTGTTTACCGTAGTCGTGCTTGGATAGGATGGACTCACATTATAGGCGCCGTGTACTTTTAGTGTTTGTGTACTACTTTTTTGATTTCCGGTTTCATTATCTGTGGTAATAAATCGTATGGTCAGCACTCCTACATGTGCGGCAGTAAATAATACTGAAATAGATCGCCCATTGTAAGTTTGGATCGTTTTATTAGGCAGTTCGATCTCCCATTTATAACTCAGATTATCAGATCCACCAGATACAGCTGCTACAAAATTAGCGGTTTCTGTAGCCACTCCATAACTCGGAAAAGTGGTCACACTGGTGGTCAAAGGGCTATACCCTTGTGCTACTTCTGTTTTGGCATAGTCGTAATAATATCGATCGATGATATTTTGTTCATCATCTCGGGTCTGTAACAAACGTCCTTTGGGATCATACTCATAATAGGCGGTATATCCTCTGGGGTCAGTGGTACTGGTAATGCCTATCAGGGGATCATAGGTGTAGGTAGTAACAAGGGCATCGGGTAATGCTGCTCTTAATGCTGCCAAGCCTGCTCGCAAGGCTCCTTCTTGACCAGATGCATCTTGTGTTCTATCACTATCATCATTTGATAAATCTTTTAAATTTGCTACATAACCGGCAACCTGATCATAAGTGGCATTGCCAATCTTGGCAATGGGGTATAGATCGTTATATCCCCAGATATAGACGGTATGCACGGTACTTTTTCCTTGGGATACCTCTAATGGGTTGGCATTGTTATCATACTTATGATAGATCGTTTGATCTCTTAGTGGACTTCCTTCTTTTGAGGCCTGTATTACTGAAGGCAAATAATGTCCATACTCCCAACTATCAAAATTTACAAGTGCGGTTCCTTGTTTTTGTGCATCGCTATAGGTTTCTGTTTTAACAGGAGATGCAATACGATATTGATTGATTAGGGTCGTATTATTGATCTCAGGATCATAGGGGTAATAATATCTTGATTTTTTTGTAATCCCTTTGGAGTCTGTAGCCGTTTGTGTGGTTACCTGATTATAGTGGTCATAGGTAAACTCCTGAATACTTTCTGAATAGACATTTGGGTTGAGATCAGAATAGGTTCTGCTAATCACTCGCTTTTGACGCGGCAATACATTCATGGTTTTGTAGGTCGAAATTTTATAAAATGCGTTTTCTTGTTGAGAAAAATCATTTCCGGTTTCTCCAACTCCATAGGTGAATTTCATCAAATTATTCCACAGAATACTATTGTTAGGTATTTGCGCAGCTCCCAGAAGCAAGGGTGCATAGGCTTCCATATCTGCTTGGGTACCATTGATATAAATATTATTGAAATTTACCAATGTATAATCGATGGTAGGGTTGACATAGCCATTGCGTTCCATCTGATGGGTCACTTCCCGATCTAGGTGCCAGTACCGTTTTACACCTTCGGCAGAACGTACCTTGAGTCCATAGGGGTAATTAGCTTCTTGTGAATTGCCTTGAGCATCAACCGCCTGAGGTACTTTTTCGTATTCATAGAATTGTTCTGAAATCAGTACATCATTGGCAGGGATTGTTTTGTAATCACTCTTATAGGTACGTACGGATTTCATTTTGATACCTCCCTCGACAATGGCAACAGGAGGTAAGTTGGCCTCGCTTAGGGATTCTGAAAAAGTGATATCTCTAAAGGTATCAGGATTGACAAAGGTATACACCGTTTTTCCGTTTTTGATCAGGCTTCCTTCTTCATCGATGGCAGCACTATATTGACTGACTTGTTCATAGAAAATACTGGCTTGTGCCTGATAGCTATCCCAAACCATGGCGACACCACTAGATGTTAAGTCATCATGGGTATATTCGTATCGTTTTTGGGTACATTCTTCTTCATTTCCCGGGCAGTTTTGTACCCTATGTACACGAATACCTCCATAACTGGTATTCTCTGGGGTGGTATTCTGCTCATAATACAGCTCGGTGGTTCCCCCGGTTTTATAGCCAATGGTTTGTAGGGCACCGCTACGGGTACCGACAAAGCTTCCCAGGGTAGCGGCATCACTGGTGATTTGGTTTGCGCTTTCTTCTTCGGATCCTTTGTAATATCCCCAGGCATCCATACGGGCGGCCACTTCTTGCTGATTGTATTCATACGCAGGAATACCATCTGTTTCCTCCTGACCGTAGTAATCAAAACGTACGGCAAATTCATCGTCTTTATACACATGGGTAAGTAACCTGCGATTACCCGCAGTAGTAAAATCATAGTGGTGAATCAGCTGCTCATGAAAATCCAACAGCTCAATTCCTGAATACTGATGATAGGCGCCTGATGGTACTGTATGGGTATTAAAAAGTAGACTTCCTTCAGCAAAGTTAATTCGTTCTAATACGGGTACCTCGACAGCAACCTCCAGATTGACATGGCTATAGACATAAGGGTCTGAATGGTCAAACAATTCAAAAGAACTTTCTTCTGTTTCTTCATCTACAATTATTTCTCCTAAGTCATCAATAAACTCCGATTGTGTAGATTTACACGAATACATTTTGGGAACAAAAGCGCGAGTAGTTTGTTGATGTGTGGCATACTCAAAGGTAATCTGTCGTGTCGTATTTTTGGGTTGTATGGCTGTTAGATACCAACTACGGGTATAGGTAGGCATTAATATACCCCAACCTAAGACACAACCCATCTCTGCTTCTCGTTGGGGAGCAAAGGTTTCTTTGGCGGTAAAAACATAGGTCACTCCCTCAGAATCAATCACCTCAATATGGTCCCAATCAAAACTTAATTTGATATTATGATGAGACATTAATACGGGCTCTCCATCGAGGCCTAACTTGAATGAAAAATTAAGACGACCCGCACTGACGGTAAATACATCGGGTTCGCCATCAAGTATCCCATTAGCCAAACGGTAGGCATCGTATTCTTTGAGAACTTGTTTGCCATTGGTATCGGCACTATTATTGGCATCAAAAAAATAATACGGATCTAGAATCGTCCCTCTCACATTTTCTGAGCCATGATAACCATAAGGGTGATCATCGGGTAATCCGCGAACTTCGCGAGATACCATACCCGTTCCTGCTAATCCCCAACCCAGTCCTATCGGTGAGGGTTCTTCTAGAACTTTAAGCCCCGAATAGCGGTATTGTAATCCGACTCCCCAGCTTACGCCATCTTGATTAATAGTATACACAGGTACCGAATATTGTGCGGCTCCTGTAGTGAGATCTACTGTAGCACTACTAGCTCTGGTGGCTTGTGCTGCTGTAGGGGTGGCTACTGCTCCGGCAGAGTATCCCCCTTGATAATTTTGTGCTCTACCTGTCTGTACCAGTAACAGCACTACTACGACTATATACAAATAGCGTACTCCAAAATACTTCATAAACATCAGTGTATTAACAATTTATTTTTTTCCCGGCGGCAAACCTACGGGTTTTTTAACTATCCATATGGGTGGATATTCCCCTTTTTTTATTTTTTAGTTCAACGGCTATAAACACCAGATCAATAACACATAAAAAAGAGCTATACTGCATTAATTTTATTGGTTATCAAAAATATTACGCTTGTATGCTACGCTTTTTTACTTGTTAATCTCTTTGTTTTTCCCTGTATAGCAGCTCATATGTATGAACTTTATATAGGTTTATGTCTCAACCCAAAGAAATGTTACAACCGATATGCAACTTTTTTTGTTTTTTTACTGCTAATGAGATCTTTCCCTTTTTGTTAGATCATTACTTCCTCAGTAAAATGCAATATTACAGCAGCGTAGTTTCATTTTTCGGAACTCGAAGATTTTTTTATTCTTTTTAGAAATTTAGAAATGCGGATTGGATGCTCTAATTCACAAAAATTAACATACACCTCTTCTCATTACTGATGCTTTCTTAACTTCTTCAATACGATTTGTGCCTCCCTTAACCTGAAACCCAAAACTAAAAGCAACCTCTGTCTCATAGACAAAACTCTTGATTGATATATTATAAATCAATGGCGCATCTAAGGCTCTCATCAAATGAATCACGCGATAGAGTTTGGTTTTAGAAATTCCCAAATGCGCTGATAAATCATCTGGAGATCCTGTAGCATGCATACGAATAAGCTGGTCAATTCGCTCTATCAATTCGATCTGTTTAATCATCGTGTTCATAATCTTCTTTTTTTGTTGTTATTGTTTTCTACTTATGGGGTATTATGAAAATTTAGCTTGTTTAAATGAGGTTTTTATTCTGGGATATTTTTCATTTTATGCTCTGTTTCTTTTAATCGTTCTTCTTCTTTTTTTAACTCCCATTTGATTTTGTGTTTGATGAGCTCTAGCGTACCATGCCATACAATGACTTCGCCTCCTATTACCTTGATCTGCGGATCCATCATTTCTAATATTTTTTGTATCAATTGCTCCTCCGCTCGGGTATGTTTTATAATTTTATAACAGACTAATGCCTTTTGTACTGTGGTCAATTGTGAATAGGTAGTTCGTATCATGTTTTTGTTTTGTTGTTGTTTGGTCGGGGGTTTGAGGTCCGGGGGCTGGTTTTTTGCTATCATCTCTTCCGTTTTTCGTCTTCCGTCATGAGACTCCTGATACCCCAACTCTATCACCCCACATCGAGCCTCTAATTTCTGACTTCTTACCTCTGATCTCGGTCTTCGAACTTCTGACTTACATCTTTAGTTATCATGCTACCCTCACCCAAAACACCCACTTCGTAAGTACCCCTCCCCACTTGCATATGTACCCTACCGTACTGCAATTGTTAAAGATGCAGGTAACTTTGTCAGTATACCCACATACATACCTCGAGGAGGGTACTTCGAAGCTGGGGGCAACCTGTAACCCTGTCAGTATACCCACTCGAGAAAGTGCATATCCCCACTTCATTACTGCTTGCTTTGGCTAACTTTGCTATTCACCCCATGATTATTGGGGTATGGTGTATGATTTTTGGTGCTTACTGTACGGGATCTGATCCCGTATCCGTAGTACTGGTATTCATGCTTTGTGTAAATCGGGTCTTGAGCAGTTCATGCGCAGTTTGTGCGCCTTCCATCGGCATTTTACGAGCAGCATCGGCAAGGCTATAGACCGATAGGGCAACGCGGTATACTTCGCTTCCTGCTATCATTTGGGTGTCTTTAAGCTGTCGTAGTAGGCTATCGAGCTCTAGAATAATAGGGTCTAGTTGCTCAAATAATTTTAGATCTTTTCTGGCTTCTTCTGCAGTAAGTGCTTCTGGAATCCATTTGGGTTTACCCTCTAGGATATGAATGCTATCTTCGGCAAAAATCTTATTAGAGCTATTGATCTTGGGTAAATTTTTACGCTCCTTTGGGGTTAAGTTTTGTAGAAAGTCTAATGCCCCTCTTAGGGTGGTCATACACTCCTGTACCGTTGTAACCTCTTCTGTAGTTAAGGTCTTGCTAATTCTATTATATTCACTCATTATTTTCAATTTTTGTTATTCGCTGTTTTGTTTTCTATTGTTCGAGGTCAGAAGTCAAAGGTCTGCGGCCTTTTTTTCCCTTAATCGCTTCAGGCTTCTTACTTCGAGCCTCTGATACTCATTTTCATTTCTCTTTTTTAATCCTTACTTTTGGTTTTCTGGTTGTGTGTCGGGTTTGTTTATAGTGACAGACGTACGGCACTTTATTTTGTCCTGCCCTAGCAACCAGAAGTGTCGAGCTCTATAGATTAACTGTATTGCATCATCGACTGATTTCCCTTTTTTATAGAGGGTAAGCATCCAATGGTATAAGATGGTCTCATAGCGTGCCTGATGGGCTACGTTGTATATAAAATCATCAAGCCGTAGGTGCAATGATTGTATAATACCTGCCATAAACAGGTGCTGATCAGGATGATGTTGGTGATCCATAGGTTTCGGTTTTGTTCCGACAAATGTAGGATCGGTTTTGGGTGGTGTGCAAGTGGAAGAAATCGGAATTATAGAATTTCGAGTCGAAATTCAAGAATTTCGATAATATAATTCTTAACTATTTTAAAAATGAAAAAGCTATCTATTCAATTAATGAAGTATTTTTACACCTCTAGATAATACATCTAATTGTTTGATAAAAAAAGACTTATGCTTTACATATTATTAAATTTTAAAAAGAAAAATTCTATAAAGGGATTTTTTATTCTCCTATGTTTTACATTTTTTTCATCCCCTAATTTAATATCCCAATCGTTTAAGGATAGGCTTTCTTTAAAAAGTAATCAAGAACTAAAAGTGCTATTTGAAAACAATAGAAAAAATACAAATGCTGTGATTATAGCAAATTACATTGTAAAAAAAGCTAAAGTAAATCGAGATACGTTTCTGTTAGCAGAAGGATATTACATGATTGCGTCCTTAAAAGACAATCAACATTCCATAGCTTTTTGTGACAGTATAATCAGATTAACTTCAAATCTAAATTTTATTGAATACCCAACAAATGCACATATATTAAAATCTAAGCTTCTAGGAAGAAAGGGGAATCTTGATGGTTCTTTAAAGGAATTAGTAATTGCTAATAAAATTGCACAAAGAAGAGATAATCAGGAACAAAAAACAATGATTAATTATTATATAGGAGCAATTAAACATATGTTAGGTGATTATGATTCGTCATCTAGGATTTTCAAAGAAACGGCAAATTACTATTTTGAAAAGGCCTTAAATACTCAAGATCGTTTAGACCCAAACTATTTTAAATCTGTATTCGCACTA
This sequence comes from Aquimarina pacifica, assembly GCF_000520955.1. Taxonomy (GTDB): domain Bacteria; phylum Bacteroidota; class Bacteroidia; order Flavobacteriales; family Flavobacteriaceae; genus Aquimarina; species Aquimarina pacifica. The sequence continues at coordinate 11,075 of NZ_JACC01000007.1, forward strand.
AGCGAAGCATATAATTGGCAAAAAAAATATAAAGAGGCATTTAAACTCAGTTCTGAAAACATCATAAAATCTCTAAAGGAAAAGGATAGTTTTTATTATGGCCATTTATTACTAAGTAATGGTATTACCAGTATGCATTTAAAAAACTATAATGCAAGTATTGATAGTATAAATAAGTTTAAAGAAGTGTATAAAAATAGGATAAAAGATGGTAATCTTATAATCGCTGATTTGACATTAGGTAAAGTGTTCTATAAACAAAAAAAATACTCTAAATCGATACTTTACTTAGAAAAAGTAGATTCTATGGCATCAGGGAAGGATATTTATTTTCCCGAATTAAGGTCCTGCTACGAACTGTTAATAAAATCATACAACATTGAAAAACAAACGGAAAAACAAATATTGTATATTACTAAGCTTTTAAAAGTTGATAGCATAATACAAAAAGATAATAAAAATCTTTATCGAGAAATAAAAAATGAATATTCTACTCCAAACTTATTAATTGAAAAAGAGTTTTTAGAAAAGGAGTTAAAAAAGAAAAGTTCATCTACTTCCTTTTTAGTTGGGTTACTCCTATTTTTTATAGTTTTATTAGGAATCGTGTTATTTATAAATAATAGGAAAAGAAAAATTTATAAGAGAAATTTTTCCTCTTTAATGAACAAGACTGAAGACAAAAATTCAAACAAGGAAGTTGTTAAAAATAAAGGTTTAGATATTGCCGAAGATTTAGTCAAAGAAATACTCGAACTTTTAGATGTTTTCGAAAAAAATGAAGACTTTCTGAAATCTCAGATATCTTTAAGTTCGGTAGCCAAAGAATTTAAGACCAATTCACGTTATTTATCACAGATAATTAATACTTATAAGGAAAAAAATTTTTCCAATTATATTGCCGACTTAAGGATTGAATACATGATTAATAAATTAAAAATAGACAAGAAATTTAGAAATTATAAAATTCAGGTGATAGCAAAGGAAGCTGGATTTAATACTTCCGAATCTTTTTCTAAGTCATTTTTTAAAGCTACTGGGATTTACCCATCCTATTTTATTAAAGAACTGAATAATGAAAATAAATAAAAAACTGATCGTCAAAATATTTACTCGAGAACTCAAAAAAAGATTGCGTTTTAGAATTGTTTTTTAGCAGCGCTGTCACCTTAGAAGATGTATATACGGTTTTGTTAATTTCAAATGCCAAAATGATATCATCAGCCTCTGCAACTTTTTTAAGCATTAAATTATTTAACCTTGCTGCACTCTGATAAGAATTTCTAACCTTCTGCTTCTGCTCATTCCAATGTTTTTTATCAATCCAATATCTATTAGGACGTACGGGTTCAAGTCCCGTCTTCAGTACATTTGCGAAACCCCTTGTTTTTACAAGGGTTTTTTTTGGTTTTATAAAACAACGAATAAATGACCATTTTTTATTCCAAAACTACCTCGAAAAAATATCCTATACTTACAATACAGAATTCAAGAAATCTAAGAAAAAGAGGTAAGAGTAATTTGTCTATCCAAAATAATTTATCTTTGATTTATTATTTTTGAATATGATACGAAAAATTCATTTTTTACTATTCCTCTACCTCCTTAACCACAACATAAGCCACGGATTAACAACAACATACACCACTTTTTCAACGAATTACCAAGTCCCAGAAGCACTACAAGATAGTATTACAAAATATACAGAACTATCCAGAACTGCTTATAGAGAAGGGGATTTAGAATCCTTCAAAAAACATTGTACTTATGTACTTGGTATTGCCGAGGAATATGAACTAAAAGAAGTACAAATTAAATCTTTGGTGTATCTAGCAATTTATTACCAATCTACAGGTGAATACGAAAAATCTTTAACACGATATCTCGAAGCCGAAAAATTAGGTCATTCCTTACCCGAGAATTCCTATTCTAGAATTTTAGTACAAGTCAATTTAGGAAATTTATATAATCATATCGAAGATTATGAAAACGTAAAAATTTCTATGAACAAAGTCATTGAACTTACTACTCATCTAGAAAACCCTGATAATGTTTTAATGTCGGCATATAATTCTATGGGAACCGCTAATCTTAATCAGGGAAATTATTCAGAAGCACTCTCCTATATGCTTAAAGTAAAAGAAATTGCAGAAAAAACAGGTAGAAATGATAAAATAATTGGTGCGCTAATTAATATTTCAGAATGCTATAGGTACTTAGAACAATACAACAATGCGATAAGAAACAGTAAAAAAGCCTTAGAAAGAATAGATGAAAAAGAAGCTGCCGAATTAGAAGGTTCTGCCAATTTCATAATGGGAGTTTCGTATTATTTATCAAATCAACCTCTTAAGGGACTTAAAAGACTTAAAAAAGCAAAAGAAATAGCCACAAAAGGAGGGTTTCTTAGTCTAAAAATGGAGACGCATGAGTACCTAGCACAAACATATGAATCACTAGACAGCATCAAAAACTCTTTAGAAGAACAGAAAGCCTATACACAAACCCGGGAACAATATCTTAAAACGCTATCTAAAGCACAACGCTTAAAACTAGAAAAAGAATCTCAAACCAAATCTAAAATCATTACAGATCAACAAAAGTCTATTGTTTTTTTAAGTAAAGAGAAACAAATTTATTTGTGGATAGGAGGAGGACTATTCATCTTGCTAATAGTTTCTACAATATTGTACAGAAATCGACGCAAACGCCTTGCAAAACAGTCACTACTATTAGAAGGCGACAAAGAACTTCTAAAAAACGAAAACGAACTTTTAAGGGACAAATTAAATAAACTAGCAAAAAAAATACAGAACCAAGAGGTTTCAGATACTATAAAAAGTTCTCTTAAGAATAAAAAAACTTCTTTGACATTAGACGAACAAAAAGAGTATATGGATCGTATCTTAGAATTTATGGAACAAGAAAAACCATATCTCGATCACGAAATAAAGCAATCAGATATTGCCGATAAACTGAATATAAGCGTTCACCTTTTCTCTGAAGTATTAAATGTTTGTTTCCAAAAAAACTTTAATAATTTTATTAATCTATACAGAATTGACAGAGCCAAACAGCTTATGAAAAACCCCCAATATGCCAATTATAAAATCTTGGCAATTGGATATGAAGCTGGTTTCCCTAGTAAAACTTCATTTAATCGAATTTTTAAGAACCTAGTTGGACTTACACCTAGTGAGTTTCAAAAACGAAATATCTACACAGAAGCCTGATTTCTTTTCTACCCCTTTTTTCACTCCAAAAATACAATAAGCCCTTCATAATAATGCACTTATAAAAAAACAGCATTGTTTTTTAACTATCTCAATAGAGGTGCCATATTATAATTTGGCACGTTTTTCTGCATCCTCATAACTAATTTTGATAATAGAACTCAATAAGCCTGACATACACCCTTAGCTATACTAAGTACTTCTTACTTACATACATTTATGAATGACTTCTTGAATTCTCTTTGGTAAACGTAACCATATAGTTTTAGTATGAAAGTAAATGTATTTCAAATCATATTTCTCATTTTACCATTTGCAATTTATGCTACAGAAAAGGATTCTTTGGGCAGTAAACCAACTCGTAAAAAAGAGACTATTACAACATCTATTTCTTATCAGCAATCGCTGAAACTTTCTAAACTCGATAAACAATTTCCAATTCCGAATAGCATACAGACTGTTAAAAGTCCCGAGTTTACTTTTAAGAACATAGCAAAAGAATTTCCTCAAAATATTGAGAGTGTTAATGACTCCCGAAATGAAGCTGAAGCAGGTTTTAAAGAAATTGATAGTACAGGCAGATGGATCTCAAAATTTTCTAATGAAGACATTCAAGTATTACCAGTAGGGATTAAACATAAAATCAATGAAGTAGAATACCAACTTGGTTTTATGAAAGCTGAGTTTACCAAAGATTATACAGAATTAGTTGTATTTGTAAAGGTAATCCTACCACAGACCAAAGATGACGGATTACCTGTAGAACTATTTTTTGGTTCTAATAACGTAAAACTCTCTAATGAAGGAGGGATTATTGGTGGTGGTGATCTGGTATTGTTAGGAGATATGTTTATTCCCTTTGGTGGTGGTAACTGGTTATTACTTCTCAAAGGCGGTTTTGACTATGAAACTGCAGATATCCAAAACCGCTCATATGTAACCATTGATTGTAAGGGAGTAAAGGAAATGGCAATCGAAGGCGAAGTTCAATTCTCTAGAAATGTTGTGCTACCGTTAGACGAAAAAACAGGAGAGGTCGATGTGAATACAACTGTACCATATGACGGCGCTTATAAAAATACAATTCAAATCCCCAATCGAGTTAGAGGAGAATTTAGTACTGTTGCTTCTAGCTGGAATGATCTTATTGTAGAAATTAGTATTACTCCGTTTGTAATTACGGGTCAAGAGGACTTATTTACCTATGCTGCTAATAATGCAGTCTTTGACTTTAGTGATATTCGAACTGAAGGAGTCACTTTTCCTGATATCTATTATGAACGCGGATGGTTACTTAATCAAGAAACATGGCGTGGAGTCTATGTAGAGTCCTTAGAAATTGGTCTGCCAAAAGCATTCAAAAAAAGAAAAGAAAGCGGAAAAAGAGTATCATTTGAAGCGGCAAAACTTTTATTAGACAGTCATGGTGTGTCTGGATTTTTTACTATCAATAATTTAATCCCTATAAACGAAGGAATAACCTCAGCATCTAACGGTTGGGCATATTCTGTAGATAAAATGTCTATCGAATTAGTCGCTAATCGATTAGTTGGAGCAGGTTTTGAAGGAGAATTAATACTCCCAATATCAGATAAAACGGATCAGAATGCCAACGAAAAACTAGGTCTAGGTTATAAAGGTTTAATTTCTGAAGAAGAATTCATGATGTCCGTAGCTACAACAGACACCTTAGATTTTGATGTATTTAGAGCCAAAGCACAGCTCCTGCCCGATTCTGCTATAGAATTAAAAGTAGTTGATAACACCTTTAGACCCAAAGCTACCCTTAACGGAAGAATGGCAATTTCGGCTAGTCAAAAAGCTTCTTTACAAAATGAAGGTACTGAAGGTGAAACTAATGACAATGAAATTGTAGAATTTAAAGGGATTACGTTCCAAAACCTTGTCTTACAAACAGAATCACCTCTTATTACGGTAGATTCTTTTGGATATAATGACAAAGTAGAGTTTGCGGGGTTTCCCGCCTCTATTGCTAATATAGAATTAAGGACGAGTGACGTTACTATTCAATTAGATTTTGATCTGGCTATTAATTTAATGAACGAATCTGATAAAGGATTCTCTGCAAATACTCGCTTAGGTATTAAAGGAAAAAACGACGCCTCTGCATCCAAACAAAAATGGGAATATGATGGATTAGACATATCTGCCATCGAAGTTGAAGCCAATGTAGGTCTTGTATCTTTTGAAGGTAACTTAACAATACGAGATAATGACGAAGTCTATGGCGATGGATTTGTGGGAGAAGTTACTGCAACTTTTGGTAAAGTCAAAAAGGTAAAATCCCTTGCTATTTTTGGTAAACAAGAGTTTAGATACTGGTACGTCGACGCTGCCTCTCACGGACTTAATTTACCACCTATCGGCAATATAAAAATAACAGGAATTGCAGGAGGTGCATTTTACAGAATGACCAGAACCACTAGTTCTAGAGAAGAATTTGCTCCATCTGGATTATCATACATTCCTGATTATAATTCTCGTTTCGGTGTAAAAACTATGGTATTTGGTGCAATAGCCAATGAAAATGTCGTCTCCTTTGGTGCTGGTTACGAAATCGAATTTAATAACAATTGGGGAGTGAATCGACTTGGCCTCTACGGAGAGGCTCAAATAATGAAAGAATTTGGTTTTAGTAACCCCCTTGCCAAAATGAAAGAGAAGCTAAATGCTATGGTTGATTACGAAGTAATTCATCAAATATCAGATACCAAAGTGGGAAAAACTTTCTTAGAAAAAGCGCAAGAAGAATATCCTGCCAAAGAAAAGGATAAAGCCGCAATCTCAGGGAATATGGGAATGGAGTTTGATTTTGTTAATGATTCTTTCCATGCCACCCTAGATGCCTATGTAAATGCAACATTCATAAAAGGAACGGGAGACAAAGGTAGAGCAGGATGGGGAGAAATATATGTAGGAGATGGAGATTGGTTTGTATATCTCGGTACACCTACCAATCGCATGGGTATAAAAATGGGAATAGGTCCCCTTTTTGCCCAACTTGACGGTTATTTTATGACAGGAACCAAAATCCCTGGCAGTCCAGCTCCGCCAGATGCAGTTGCAGAAATTCTTGGTGTTGATGCTAGTAGTCTGGATTATATGCGCGACGAAAATGCATTAGGTACTGGTAGAGGTTTTGCTTTTGGAGCGGGCTTTAATTTTGACACAGGGGACATTAAGTTTTTAATGTTTTATGCACGACTTAGGGCAGGTATAGGTTTTGATTTAATGATGAAAAATTATGGCGATGCCACCTGCTCTAATACAGGTGATGAAGTAGGAATAAACGGCTGGTATACCAACGGGCAAGCGTATGCCTACCTGCAAGGAGAAATAGGGATTCGCGTAAAATTATTTTTTAAGAAAAAGAACATTTCCATTTTTAAAGGAGGAGCAGCTGTATTAATGCAGGCTAAACTGCCTAATCCTTTTTGGATGCGTGGTTATATGTCTGGAGATTTTGAGGTACTCGGCGGATTGGTCAGTGGACGATTTAGATTCAAAGTCACTATCGGAGAAGAGTGCGAATTCGAAAATGATTCTCCTCTAAATGGTATAAAAATGATCACTGATGTTTCTCCCAGTGAGGGAGATGCCGATGTTGATGTTTTTACTGCTCCGCAAGCTACGTTCTCTCTAAAAGTAAATCAACCCATAATTATCCCAGAAGATGATGGCGATCACACCTATAAAGTCCTACTAGAAAAATTTACCGTAACCAATGAAGCCGAAGAAGAAATTAGCGGAACTTTAGAATGGGCCTCTAATTACGATCGTGTAACTTTTATTTCAGACGATATTTTACCTCCGGCAACACCCCTAAAAGCAACAGTAGAAGTAAGTTTTCAGGAAAAAATCAATGGAGTATTTCAGACCATAATGGATGAAGGTAAAAAAGCGCTGGAAACAGAAGAACGAAATTTTACTACAGGAACTGCTCCAGATTATATCCCATTAAACAATATTCAATATTCATATCCTGTCGTTGATCAAGAATACTTCTACCCTGATGAGTATAATACTGGATACATACAATTAAAACAAGGGCAAGATTATCTTTTTGAAGATGACCAATGGCAAAGTAACCTTAAACTAGTAAGTTTTGGAGGAGAAATTAAAGAAACTGACCTTAAATATTTTACTGCCGAAAATAAATTACAGTACACGCTTCCCGATATTGATAGAGAAGAGAAATATACGGTATCCATTACTAGTTTCCCTAAAACGACTGAAGATATTAGAGAAACATCGAACACCACTACAGAAGAACAAAATTATGACGATGGTAACATAATAACGATAACAACTAATCAGGCAGAAGACGCTATTAGTGTTTCAGAAATTGAACGCCTAACCTATAGTTTTAACACCAGTAGTTATAGAACTTTTGCAGATAAAGTAAGCGCTATCGATGTAAACGAAGATAATTGGGGTAAAATTTCCTCTGAGGTAATTTACCTCTCCTCTAGAATACAAAATCATGAAGGATTTGACATTCTAGAATTAATAGGCAACGCATATACAGATCATGAAGCTATGGTTGCTGTAGCCTCTGATTTACAAGATGCATATTTCACTGATGATATTGATCCTATTTTATATCAAAAATATGCGCAAGGAACTAAATATAGTATTCGTAGGGATCCTACGATATATGGATATCGCCCTAAGAAAGCACTACCTATCCTTAGTAATTACATCACGAGTCTAGAAAATCGTATCAATATCGACTGGGTAGCCACCACTTTTCCTTATCGATATAATCTCCCAAAAGAATATCATAGTGATTACATGGATGTTCGAGGGCGAGTAATTAACGACTATGCCAATGGATTGCTGGGTAGCACAGCTCCAGAATTAAGTATTATTAATACTACATATACATTTATGCCTTATGGTAAATATAATGTCATCTTACAGTACACATTACCTGGCGGAATACAAGGAAGCTCAGCAGAATACACATTTAGAAATCCATTATCCATAAGTCAATAAAGAAGCGAACAAAAAATATGTTGATACATATAACAAACATACAACTAAAGATAAAGATTGCGTATCGTGAGACCTTAGTATACGTATTCCTATGCTTATGTATTTTTCAGGGGATTTCTCAAGGAAATCAGTCTGATGAGAATGCTGTTCAGGTAATAGCTCGCGCTCAAGAAAACTCAATGCTATTACGTTGGGCAGTTACTACCCCTTCTGCATGGCAAAAAGCAAACAAATATGGATATACGATTCAGCGACACACAGTGGCTAGAAATGGCGTTTTAGTATCTCCACCAGAAAAAATTACATTAACCCCTACTCCTATACTTCCTAAAGAACTTATGTCTTGGGAGCATATTGCAGATACCGATGACTATGCAGCTATTTTAGCGCAAGCCTTATACGGTGATAGTTTTATCGTAGATGGTTTGCAAAACCAAGATGCATTAACACAAATTGTAAACAAAGCTAAAGAATCAGAACAACGATTTTCATTTGCACTCTTTGCAGCAGATGTGAGTTTTGAAGCCGCAAAAATGGCCGCCTTGGGATATGAAGATACTACAATAACGATGGGAGAAGAGTATGTATATATTATTCATACAGCTATTCCTGATGAAATATTGACCGTAACTCCAGGAAATGTGGTTATCAAAGCGCAAAAACCAGAACCACTTCCTTCACCTATTGACCTTATTGCAGTACCCGATGATAAAACCATTGCTTTGACATGGGATTATGAAATGTTCAAATCTGTATTTACCTCTTATGATCTAGAACGATCCGAAAACGGAAAAGATTTTGTTTCTCTAAATGATCAACCCTTAGTTAATCTTAACAGCCAATCAAAAAGTGGGTATAAAAGAATGCGTTATCTCGATACCTTACCACAAAACAATAAGACATACTATTATCGCGTAAAGGGAATTACTCCTTTTGGAGAAACAAGTACTCCATCTACCATTGTTTCTGCACAAGGAATTAAAAAGTTAACAGCTCAACCTCAAATCACTGCATGTAAATTAAATGATTTAGGAGCAGTTAATATAAAATGGGAGTTTGATCCTACTATTGAAAAAGAAATCCTAGGTTTTCAATTATTATGGTCTGATAAACAAGATGGAAATTATACGATAGTTAAAGATCAATTAGCCTCGAATACTCGGCAAACGAGTTTTTCTAACCTAGAAAACTCCAATTATTTTAAGATTGCCGCTATCGGAAAAAACAAACAAAAAACAGTCTCTCTAGCCAGATTTGTTCAAACCGTTGACGAGACACCACCAAAAGCTCCTGTTGGTTTAGTAGGAGTTATAGATACATTGGGTATCGTACAATTACGATGGACGCCCAATCTAGAGAAGGATGTAATGGGATACCGCATCTATAGGAGAAATCGAGAAAAAGAAGAACTATCTCAAGTAACGATTTCTCCCATAACTCAAAATAGTTATAGGGATACTATACAAATCAAATCCTTAAACAAAACAGTGTACTATCGTGTAGTTGCTGTAGACAAACGGTACAACATGTCAGAGTACTCAGAAATATTAGAATTGGTAAAACCTGATATCATTCCTCCTAACGCCCCAGTTTTTTTAGCCTATAAAATTAAAAAGGACGGAATCTACCTCGAATGGAACAATAGTACCAGTGATGATGTTACTTTTCATCAATTATACCGACAAGATCTAAAACTATCAGACGCTCCATGGGAACTAGTCTTTAAAACAGATACAATATCTTCATATTTGGATAAGACAGTCAAGTCAAAACAAAAATATCGTTACGCCATTTTTGCCGAAGATACCCAAGGGCTAGTTTCAGAACCCTCAACTCCCCTAACATTAATATCCCCAGAATCTATGTCGGATAGTAAGAACCTAATTAGAGGTTTTACAGTTTCTGCAGACAGAGAAAATCTAAAAATCAAGTTGAGTTGGAAAAAAATGCCCGAAGAAGTAAATGAGGTTTTGGTGTATAAATCTATAAAAGAACAACAACCTGTATTATGGAAACAATTACAAGGATCAATCCATTCATTAGAGGATACATCAGTTTCACCTAATAACATATATGTATATCAAGTTGTGGCAATGACAGAAAATGGCAGTCATACATCAATGAAAAAGAAAGAAATAGAATTTTAAAGCTATGAAAAGGAATTATACAATTTTAATATCGCTTATTTTTATTTTATGCTCCTCTGTTCTTTTAGCACAGCAAACAAACATAAAAATAAGTGATTTTCAATACGAATCTATTTTTAGTGGTGAGGCATGTGAAGAGTACCTTATAGTTACAGCTCATTTTTCTACAGGAGAAGATCCTGATATAATCATTAATTATACTGGAGGGAATAACACTGATGTCTTTAATCAGGAATATATTGTAGATGGAATAGTTGAAAAAATTGAGGTTAATATATATGCCCAAAATAGTGATACTGGTGTCGTAGGATGTAGCACAAGTACAGAAATTATTGATGAACTTTATGAGGCCCCTATTACTCTAGACTCTTGTGACGAAAATGTAATTGCACATTTGAACACCCACACAACGGTTATAGAACAATCATTTTCTTTTACATATCAAGTAGCTCCATTTATAGAAGTAACAGCAAATGCAGTCTACGATGTTACTGATGACGATATCAGCTACGAAGGACTGCTTAACCTAACTGCAGACGAAGGTTTTGATGAGAGCATCTATCAATGGCAATATAGTACCGATCATACCAACTGGACTAATTTACCGTTACCCCCAAGTCGTGTCTTAGAGTTTAGACCCATTGACATTCTTGATGAGTCAGTTATAGATCAGGAATTATCCTTTAGAATAGCTTCTTGTGATGATTTTAGTTCATATGGCAGTATTTCTACAACTATCAAAGAACTTGGAGTAATCACAAAAATCGATATTAGTAATTTTGATTATGACCGTGATTTTAGACATGGTAGATGTAAAGATGAGATTAGATTAACTGCATACTTCAGTAGCGGAGAATCCCCTCAAGTTTTTCTTAGATATAGAAATGGTAGTTTCCGAATTGGTAATGGAAATGACAACACTTACTATCTCAATGGTGTACTGGATCACATAAGAGTCTATCTATATGGTAGAGATGATATGCCAAATGGCAAATGTTCTTGGGGAATTTTTGGCAGTAACGGAGGTTCTGAATCAAGTACGACTAGAATAACTCCCACATTAGAACCATGCTACAGTAATTCTTTTTATAAATATCAAACAGATTCTAATGCTATTGGAAATCGTCAATTAGAACAAACCCTAACTTTTGATTACAAAATCACCCCTCTTCCTAAACTTTATAAAGAGATAGAGACCAATATTATTGGTTATGAAGACGTCTTAACACTAAGTGCTTTAGAAGGCTTTGAAGATATCGTTCATGATTGGCAATATAGTTTTTTAGAAGTAGGGCAACCATTAAACTGGATTGATCTACCAGGAACATCGGCACTAACTAGAGATATTGTTTTGGCAGATTATCCTGATCATTTTGATGAATCTATAATTGGTAGAGATATCGTTTTTAGAACCCATTCTTGTGATGGTGATGGTTCTCAAAACGTACTAAACTATACTGTTAGAAGATCTGCTCCACGAATTGTTGATGTTACAGAAGCACCTGTTAGTTGCTATGATTCAGAAGACGGATCAATAACCCTGCAATTCGACAAACCTCTTATCGAAGGTGATGTTTTTGGCTTTGCAGTTTCTGACCTCAACGATCCCGATCTTGCCGTTGTAGCTAATCTAAATAACGTTACTGAGTTTGGAGCAAATAACGAAATTACCATAGAAGGATTACCACCAAGTACAACCAATTTTTTGGTAGAAATGGTAGGAGCATTATATGGTGATATTTATTTCACCAACAGTGATAATCGCAGAGCCGTTTTTACCATAGATAGACCAACACCTGTGGCTTTTGTTGATGAACCTACAGATAACTCTATCAATGTATTTTGTCATGGAGGACAAGATGGAGAAATTACTCTTACCGCAGAAGGTGGCGTTGGTAATTATGATTATAATATTAGTACCAATGACCAAATATGGAATGATGATAATTGGCTTCCTTTTTCAGAAGATACTTCGCACACCATTACAAGCTTATTTCCTACTACTTATTATATTAAAATAAGAGATGGTAATGGATGTATTGCCAAAGAACAGAGTTTAGTGAATGAAGAAATAGAATTAGGAATAGACATCATTAAAGAAGTTGTAATCACTCAACCAGATGCTCCTTTATCCGTTTCTACAGAAATATTGAATCACCCCACCGCCTATGGTTTCTCAGATGGTCGCATACTTGCTATACTTCAAGGAGGAACTCCATTAGCAGATGATTCATATACTTTTGAATGGAGAAATCAGAACAATCAAGTAGTAAACACGGTTAATTCTGAATATGTTAATGGTCAAGGGTATGTCATCACCCTGCATAGTGTAGGAGAAGGAGCATACACGCTTACGGCTACAGATGCTAATTACAATGCTGCTACAGATAAAGAGGGCTGTACCGTAACAACGACCACTATAAATTTAATACAACCGCCACCCATAGAAATAAGTATAGAAGTAACACCTATTTCTTGCAATGCCAATAATGAATATAGCAATAATATAGACACTAACTTTGATGGTATTGCGGATCAATTTCAGGATGGTGTTTTAGTAGCTACCGTTACTGGTGGGGTTCCTTTTGATATAGCCAATCCAGATTATAGCATCACATTACCCTCGAATGCAGATGGAACCCTCCTTCCCTATTTTTATCATTGGAAAATGCAATTGCCCAACGGCGCTTGGCAGGATATAGGTATTAATGACATATTTATAGATTTCTTAGATACTGCAACAACTTATTCTCTAAATGTTACAGATAAAAACGGAATTGTTTTGGGCGATTATGTCATTGCGCTAGAAACAGATGGTTCTCAATCTTATGTATTACAGCAGGCGCAAGATGTAGAAGAATATCTTTCTGTACCAGAGGCCTTAGAAATTACATTTACAAATACAGATGTAACCTGTGCAAATGGTAATGATGGAAATGCCGAGGTTTTTGTTTCGGGAGGTATCGCCCCATATATGTATGAATGGAGTACTGGTGCGACTACCAAAACATTAGATAATCTTATTGCTGGTGTATATCGCGTATTCGTTACCGATGCCAATGGTTGTGAGGTAGAAGGGAATGTGATTGTAGATCAATCTAACAATATAGAAATAGAAGATATCTCTGTAATTTCTCCGACTTGTTTTGAAGGAAATGACGGTTTTATTGATATTAACGTTACTGGTGGTACCGCTCCCTATACCTATTCTTGGAATACTGGAGCTACTACATCTATGATTCAAAATCTATCTGCGGGAGAATATATTATAGAAATCACTGATAATAGCGAATGTAAAGCTTTTAAGACTTGGACACTAGTCAATCCAGAACCTGTGGTAGTAAACCTAGAACAAAACCGATCCATATGTGATAATCAGATCTTAGATATAAACATTACTATAGATGACCCTAATGCCACTTACTCTTGGGCTTCTGAGAATGGTTTTACTAGTTCCTCTGCTAGTGTGAGTCTAATTGAAGCCGGAACCTATACCGCTACGATAACTAATGGTCTAGGGTGTATTGGTATGGGTACGATCGAAGTAGAAGCATTTGATCGCCCTATTGACTCTTATTTCTTGATCACTACTCAGGCATATGCAGATGACGAAATCATACTTATTAATGTCAGTAGTCCTATCGGAGAAAGAATTGAATGGACGCTACCCGACGTATGTGAGATTATTTCACAAACTAATGAAGAATTAATAATCAAGTTTGAGCAAGAAGGTACTTATGAAATAAACCTGAGATCGTATCAAGGGGATTGTTATGAGGATTTTTCTAAAACAATTTTAGTACAACCCGCAAGTGATATTCCTAGTGAATACTATTCATCTACCAACTTTATTGAAGAATTTATCGTATACCCAAGTCCAAATTCGGGGACTTTTAATACAAAAATTACGCTATCTGAAGAATCCAACATTTCAGTAAAAATTATCAGTATGGTATCTGGAGCGATTATGGAAGAAAGACGATTAGAAAACAATATAGAATTTTTACTCGATTATTCGATTTCCCTTCCTACAGGTATGTATTTAATGTTATTAGAAACAGCAAAAGGATCTGATACACGAAAATTAATTATTGAATAAACTATAGAATAATCATTTTTCTAACCCAAAAGAAGGCGCTAGTATTTATGAAAATAAAAAATCTAAATATGCATATAAAAAGGACGCTTTTCCTTGCAATACTCTATACACTAATTGGTTGTGTAAAAGAAGAAGCTATTCCTGTTATTGCTGATTTTGAATATGAAGTAGTTAATGAAGATTTTTCGGTTCCTGTACAGATTGTATTCTTTAACAGAACAGAAGGAGCAGAAACTTATGAATGGCGATTCTGGGGGGGATCGCCATCTGTTTCTATACATCGAAATCCCGGGATTATACGATATGACAAAGAAGGAACTTATGAAATTGAACTTACCGGAACCAATCAGGACGGATCGATTGACAGTAAAATTATAGAGATTCAGATCGATGCCCCGGTAACAGTAGATTTTGAAATTACAAACCTCATCGATAACTTTTCGCCAGCAGTATATACTTTTCAGGAAACTGCTTTAGGTGAAAATTCATATTTCTGGACTTTTAATAAAGGAGTCCCTTCGACCGCAACAGGTCAAGACCCGGGCGAGATTATATTTACTGAACCAGGAGAGCATATTGTAACTTTAGAAGTAAGTAATGGTAGAGAAACCTATACTACACAAAAAACAGTAACCGTAGCTCCTCATCTAAAAAGTGACTTTTTTTACCAACCCAATTTTGATGATGATGATTATCAAGTTCCTGTTAGCATTACATTAGAAAACACTTCAGTAAGTGCCACCTCATACGAATGGAGCTGTTCTGGGGCAACTCCTTCTTTTTCTAATGAAGTTCAACCAGAATTCACCTTTACTACTCCCGGTAATTATACCCTATCATTAACGGCATCGAATGGTAAAGAAACCGAAACGACTTCACAAAATATTGAGGTTTTTGAGAATACAAACCTACGTATATTAACCGATGTTCAACTAGGAATAAATACAGCACATGCTGCCAATACTGTAGGGAGTTTTTTTAGTATTGCTTCACGACAAACATACTATAACTCAGAAATAACAACAACTATCTCTGCAAGTATTGATCTAGTATTCTTTGGATTAAACGAAAATTTCACTCGTAATAGATTTGTCAGTCCCAATCAGTTAGAAAGCACCAACTTCTCCTCCTTGCTACAACCCAAAAACACCATTTTTATCAATTCGCAAGAGTTGTGTAACTGTTCTGCATCACTAACCTCTGACCAATTTGATATGATGACCGATGACACCCTCTTAGATGCTCTAGATATTGAAGAAACCGAAGGAGGATTAGAAGAATTTGATGGCACGCAAAACAATAGAATAGTTCTTTTTGAAACCCAAGAAGGAAAAAAGGGTGCTATTAAAATAAAAGATTTTATAAACGATGGACAAAACTCTTATATCCTTGTTGACATCAAAGTACAGAAAGAAAGTCTGTAACTAAAAAAGGTGTAGAAACACAATATACTCAAACTAATGAAACAATATATAAACCATTTTTTACTCCTATTCCTTCTCTTTCCTTTATTAGGAAATGCACAGGTATTTCCGGTACAGGTGACTCCTCAAATGATTCCTCCATATAGTTTAAAACTATCTGAATATAGCACGTTAAATTCAGAAAAATTAATTCTTAATCTGATATTATCAGATATAGCCGAACCGACTAGACAAGTACGACTAAAACTATATATCGAGAATAACGCTGGGTTATCGGTACAAAGTACAGATGTAGTCATTGGTGCTAATCCTATTTTTATTGATGGTGGAGTTCCTTTGAGGTTGAGTAATAGCGATCTGCAATCCTATTTTTTATTAGAAAATTTAGTCGGAATCACTCCCCAACAATATAGCAGTACGTTACCAGAAGGGTTGTATCGATTTTGTTTTGAGGTATACGATGTTTTATCAGGCCTACGAATATCTCGAAAAAGTTGTGCCACGGCTTATTTGGTCCTAAATGACCCTCCGTTTTTAAACATACCTTTAGAAGGAGAATATGTTTCATTCAAAGACCCACAAAATATTATTTTTCAGTGGACTCCTCGTCACCTCAACGCAACAAATGTATCCTATGAGTTTACGTTAACCGAACTATGGGACAACCAAATGGATCCTCAAGCTGCATTTTTGGCAAGTCAACCTCTATTTCAGACCACCACATTTGCAACGACTCTATTGTATGGCCCTACAGAAACTCCCTTATTAGAAGATAAAATGTACGGATGGCGTGTGCGAGCTATGGTAAATGGAGGAATCAGCGAAACCTCAGTATTCAAAAATGACGGCTATAGCGAAATTTATTACTTTACCTATACCGGTGATTGCCCAGAACCCGAACAAATTATATCTGAAGCTTCTGACACCACTACCGAAAAAATATATTGGCAAGGTGTAAACCATATCCAATACGATGTACAATACAGAAAAAAAGGAAACACAGGAACCAATAACTGGTTTAATGGTGGGACAATTAATGAATATACTACAATTTATAATCTAGAACCAAACACTTCTTATGAGTTCAGAGTAGGCGGACAGTGTATCGAAAACGGACCTTACACATATTCACAGATTTACGAATTCACTACAATACATCCAGAAGATGATGAAACGATGTATAATTGTGGGATCACACCAGAAATTGTTATTGCCAATCAAGATCCATTGCAACAGTTAGTGGCAAATGAAACCTTTATGGCAGGGGATTTCCCGGTGACAGTAAAAGAAGTTACCTCTGGTAATGGTAGCTACGAAATGTTTGACCCAGAAAAAGAAAATACTAACCAAGAATTAGAAACCCCAGTAAATGAGCTTTCAGAAACTTCATTTGGGTCACAAGACAAAACATATTCGGGTTGGGGGTTTATTGAAGTAAAATATCTCAATGACACCCGAATTAAGGTAAGTTTTGAAAATATAAAAATCAATACCGATTATCAACTCATCGATGGTGTTGTAAAAACCGATTATGACAAGAATTGGGGTGGTTTGGTTTCTGTTGATGAAGTATTAGAACCTTTTGAAGGGGACAATGACCTTAGAAATATTGATCTCGACTACGATATCACCATAGAAAATATCAGTATTGCTGATGATGGTAGTATTGTCATCACACATCCCACAAGTGGTGCGACTACAGAATATACAGGTGGTGACGACACAATAATTATGGATACCAATGTAGATGGAACCAGAGATATTTTTCATGTAGATGCAGATGGCAATATACGAGAAGGTGGACAAATGGCTCCTGGCGGAGGCATTAGTCCAGAGAACACCTCGGGGATTACAAGTAACGGAGAAGTTACAGCATTAACCGCCGAAGGAATCAAAGTTGAATTCTTAGAGTATACAGATTACACCTATGGTTTTGATCAGATTCCTAGTAAAGAAGCTAGTACTCTTGCCAAATATTATGATCAAATTAAAGATACACAAGGTAATCCTTATAACATCATAAACAAATCCGTAGGCAATGGCGATACAGATATCATCAGAGCCCGAGTTACGATCACAGATGCTAGCCTTTCAATGAATAATTTAGTCATTAAAACGCTACATGGTGAAAATATAGACTATCAAATCACCGGAGACAACGAAATTACCCTTAACCTAAAAGGCTATTACTCTTTTGAGCATGAAAATATTTATGCAACCCTACAACCTGAAGTAAATAATACAGATAAGCAAACCATTGCAGGGGTTTTTTCTCAATGGCATTTAGCCAATAAAGATGTGAATCTAACAGTGGTAAATGTTAACGGAGCAGACCTACCAAGTGCATCCGCACTACAATCACAAATCAATAGTATCTATAAGCAAGCGTCAGTAACATTTAATGTTTCTATTGAAAATATGAGCTTTTCAAAAAGCCAAATCGGTGTAGGTGATGGTAGTATCTTATCTAATAATTATACTGCAGATCAAAGCGAGATTATTGCACAATATAAACAACTACAATCCACCAATCCAAAATCATATTATGTTTTTGTATTTGGCAATTCGACCAAACCGAGTAAAAATATTGCAGGTTTTATGCCGCTAAAACGACAATTTGGCTTTGTCTTTTCTAGTAATTTATCTGATCAAACCGAAGGAAAAAGTTCTTTAGTGGGTACACTTGCACATGAATTAGGACATGGGGCATTTGCGCTAGAACATCCCTTTAGTAAATTAGGCACAACGCAAGGCAATACCGATTGGTTACAAGATTATGGTAATGGTACAAGATTATCCCACCTAGACTGGGCTCAGATTCATAACCCAGAGTTTAGGTTGTACTTATTTCAGGATAGTGAGGATGCGAGTTTGACACTTTCATTTCTTAATCCCAATTGGCATCCATTTACCTACACAGGAGAAGGTTCAGTGGTGTTTACAGAAACTATACCACAGCAAAGGAATGGGGCCGTCTATGCTATTAAACACAAAAATAAATTGTATGAATGGGTAGCCAATGAGTATAACATACTTAACGGAGCCTACATAAATAATGGGGAACCTTTATCGAATGAATTTATTAAAGAAGCAGAATATTCAGGCAATGATATTCCTGTTCAATTATATTGGAATAAAGGAGATTGTACAAAAAATGAAATCTACGCAACTACCTTTCTTTTTATTGAAAATTACATCGACCAACTTGATTTAAGCAACGGTGTAGATGGGTTAAATTCGGAAGAAAAAGAAAACATTGTTTTCATCGGAACTGCAGGATGCCCTACAAATGCCAATTGTGGCAATATAGTATTGACAGACCTACAACCCGAAATAAACGAATTAATTGCGATCAGTCATGCCATTAATACCACGCCAATAGCAAATATTGAAACAAAAGTAACGGATCTAAGTATTTGTGGACTTAAAGAGTTAGAGTATACAATTGTGCAAACGTTGCTTATTACAATAATGGCTCAAGAGACTTATACAGATAAAACTGAAAGAGCAATTGTAAAGTTGATGGAATGTATTCCTGATAATAAGAGTATTGATTTTTATAACACCCTCAAACAAACCAATGATCGCAAAGTGCTGACTAATGCTATCCAAAAAACAAACAACGTAGCATTTACAGAGTTTTCAGAAGGAGAATTCAGCAGTTTTATAAACATATTAGCAGAGATGGTTGTACAATCAGAGAGTGACACCGAAAAATGGTTCGTTCTAAATACGCTTATCAAAAATAAGTTTAACAACTTAGAAGAAGAAACTACACCATTAGGACTGCAAACTATAATAGCGTCACTTAAAGCTATGCAAGGAGAAGAAAACCAGGTAAAAGTGTCCCGAACATTTACCTTATTTATTGATATGCTCAAAGATTCTTATATAACAAATACTCTTAGTGACTTTAAATTAATATTAGACATTGCCAGTATTCGACATGAAAACAGAGAATTATTTAGACTATTTACCATCTCAGATTTTATAACACTTATTAAAAATCCTAATTACGTCCACCTAGGTTATACAACTCCTTCTGTAGAAAAGACGCAGGATTTGCAAATATCTTCAAAAGAAATCTCCTGGATATTACCCTATTTAAATTTTGAAACTTTTGAAAGTTATAATGAAGAAAGACCATGGGCTGAAGGTGAATATATTCTTGAAGATGACTATTTACAAAACAATTGTCCTTGGTATCGATATATGATCACTAATGATATTAATAAAAGTTTTTGGGATGCTAACCCTCAAGAATTTCTAACAATTTTCCATGAACAATTATTGTATTATTTGAATTTGGGAACAGAAAGTAATGCTGAGTTTTGGGCTAGAACAGTAACGGTAAACTGTGACAATATTGATAAGGTAATTAGACATATTAATTTAAATGAGAATACGGAGTCATTGGGAGTTGTAAGTGAAGAAACTAGATTTTCATTTATACAAGCGTATTTTGATCCGGAGTGTACTTATTTTGAAACAGCAGGTACTGATACAACTACAAATGATTTAGAAGGAGTGGGTAATAGTCTAATGAAAGTTTTAAGTAGTTTTTCCCCATCTGATCCTGCAATTATAGAACTTCTAGAAATTATCGGTTTAGAAAAAATAGATGATAGATTAAGAAATACTCAATTCGAAGAATTTGTTGTTTGGCTCGGCACACAAATTATAGCTTCTGATAGTGGACTCCCATTAGAGAAATCAAATGTAACCCTAAGTAAATCTGGAGATATCGTTACAGCTAACCCTATGAATTTGTTACAACTAGAAGCAAACATCTTTCAAAGACAAAACTTTAGTGGGAATTTAGTTGGAAATAAAATCTTAATAAATGGAACTCCCAAAGCCTATAATCAAATAGTGGCTGTTCATGTTCTTGGTAGTTTTACTTTTTTAGACCAAGAATATAGACATGGAGATATCCTACTCATTCCTCTTATACAGGCTTATGCTATGAGCGAAAGTAATCAACGCATAGTCCGATGGAATTCGGCCTTTTTAGCAGCAGATGTAGTCTCATTTGCAATACCCTTTGTGGGGGGTGGTATTCGGGTATTTAGAGTAGCGGGTTATTATGCAACAAAAGTCATTATGGCAAGTGATATTGTTGCATCTGCGGCCAGTGCTTTAGTAACAGCTTTAAACGCAGATAGTATTGATGCTGACCTCAGGTTTAGAATACAAATGGCAGCAATAGCAACTTCTATACCTGGTTTTTTTACAAAAATGCCAGATACCGATGTACTAAGATCTTTACGAAGTAATATCGATACAGACCTCAATGATTTGGCCAGAACAGGAGGCATCAGTTCGGAAGCTGCAACTATTCTTAAGAAATCCTATGGAGGAAGTATGACAAAAATCCCTGGTGTACCAGACGAATTAGAAGCCGCATTCAGAGCTGATTTTCCAAATCTTAGTAGAGCCGATGAGTTGGATGCTGATTTTTTTAACGGATGGGTAACATATAGGAGAAACCACCCTGACACAAATATTTGCAATTAAATAGAAAAAAATTATGTGGAATAAAATTCGAAGCTATACCGTCTTACTACTCTTAGTTTTTGGGATTAATCAAGGAATTGCCTGCGGAGATTGCTGGATTACAAGGCTAGAAAATATTTTTGAAGCCTCAGGGAATACGGGATTCAAAAATTTTATTAGAAACGATAGTGATGGTTTTGCAAAGTTTGAAAATCTCTATAAAGCTGTTGGTTCAAACAGAATTGATGAACTTTTAGATAGTAAAGTTCTAAATCTTTTCTACAGGTTAGATGATATCGCAAAAACTAGATTGACTAATGAATTGGATGATTTAGAACTATTACTATTTGCTGATGATTTTGTAGATGCTTCAAGCTCGGTTCTTAGACAGTTTAGCGGCACTAATACTAAAATCATTCGTAGCTGGAATGATTTTAATAAAATCGGACCAGAATTAGGAGGTATACAACGTGGGCATCAGATAAGAAAGAATATCGACTTTCTAGAAAAATATAGTGAATTAACTGAAGTAAAAAGAAATAAACTTTTTCAATATTTTTCTAACCAAGTAACTCCAGAAAGGAAAAAAGGGTTGATCAATTATACTCACACAAAAAACATCGAAGGTATTGGGCAAGTAACAATAAGATATGACGAATATGGTTTACCCAAATTTGAGGATTGGATTCCGGATGGCTCCTCAAGCAAATTTATTTACACTTCGGATAATTTGGGACGAAGTACTGATTTTAGTAATGCAAATAAGTTTGTTGCAGAAAAATTTGGCTATTCTGGAAGTTTCGGTTCAAATCAAAACATCAGATTGATAGATAACGATGGTACTATATTTGAATGGTCAACGGGTTCACAAAATTTCCATCTTACTAGACCAGGTGGAGAAAGAATTAAATATACCTGGCATCATCATCAGGATGGAAGAACATTAATGCCTGTACAATCAAGAGTTCACAGCCCCGGAGAAGGAGGGTTTAATCACTCTGGCGGCGAAGGAGTATTAAAACCATTAATAAATGAAGGAATTGATTTAAGAGGTTTTTTTGAGTCTCCGATATTTTAGAACAAAAAACATACAACCGAGTATCCTCTTTTCAAAACTATACATACATCCCCAACCATACAAATTAAACAAGAAAAACACCCATTGCACAAGCTAGCATACATACTCATGCTCTTATCTACTATTGCCCATTCGCAATCATTAGACTATGAAACGATTGCCAAAAGCAAGCCAATCAAAGTCATTGGACAAGTATCTGCCAATGGGATTTATTATAACTCTGATATCAATACAAGCAGAGCACCATTCACCTATTTTCTACAAGGTATACTTAATGTCAATATCTATAGTTTTTCTATCCCCATTTCGTATAGTTATTCTAATCAAGGAGAAAATATAGAATATCAATTGCCTTTTAACTTTAATCGCATCAGTCTTCATCCCAAATATAAATGGGTAACTGGGCATATCGGTACGGTGAATATGACCTTCTCCCCATACACCCTAAGTGGACATCAGTTTACAGGTGGTGGTGTCGATCTTACACCACCAGGTCCATTAAAAATTAGTGCTATGGCAGGGCGATTACTCAAAGCTACAGAAGATGATGACGATGCACGTACCATACCGGCTTATAATCGTATGGGATACGGAATCAAAACAGCATACCAAAAAGAACGGTACAAAATAGGGGTAATCGGCTTCTACGCCAAAGATGATCAATTTTCTATCGATTCTGTGCCAGAGGCAAAGGAGGTACTACCCAAAGAAAATTTGGTAGTAAGTCTAGAAGGAGAAGTAAAATTAGGATCAAGCTTTAATCTGCAAACAGAATATGCGACAACTGCTATTACTCAAGATATCAGATCAGAAGAGGTCCCTAATGACGGATTATCTCTACTAGGACAAGTATTCAATACTCGTGCTTCTACAGAATATTACAATGCCTTAAAAGCGCGATTAGGTTATGCTGTTGGGAGTATCAATATGGGGGTAAGCTACGAACGTATCGATCCTGGCTATGAAACCTTGGGAGCCTATTTTTTTAATAATGATTTTGAGAATATCGTACTCGATGCTTCTAATACATTTTTTAAAAACAAACTCACTCTGGCTATTAATATAGGATATCAACGTGATGATTTGGATAATCTAAAAGCCAATAATACAAGCCGTACAGTAGGTTCTCTCAATGCAACCTTTGCAGCATCAGAAAGACTCAATATTACAGGGGGCTATTCTAATTTCAGTACATTTACCAACATCAAACCAAATCAATTTGATGAGATTAACGATGCTGATCTCTTAGATGAACAAATAGAAGATCTGGACTATAGACAATTATCGCAAACCGCTACCCTAACACTTAATTATATACTTTCTAAAAAAGAAAAATCTAGGCAAAACTTAATGACTAATTACTCCCTAAACGACGTATTCAATGAACAAGGTGGTGTAGTACGCCTGGGAGATGCTTCTACTTTTCATAACATCAATATATCACATACTATTGATTTCTTAGAACGTAATCTAAATATTAGCACAGCAATCAATGCTACATATAACACCATAGGAAGAGAAGAATCTACCACTTGGGGACCTACACTAAGTTTAGGAAAACGGTATTTTGATAAAACTCTTAATACAAGGCTTTCTTTAGGTTATAATGGTGCCACTAGTGCAACATCAAATACCCAGGTTATCAACTTTAGAGGAGCTATTACCTATACCTTAAAAAAACAACATAACTTTAACCTTAATGCAATACAGGTATTTAGAAATACAGACAATACAGGTTCATTAAGCGAATTTACAGCTACTTTTGGGTACAACTATGCCTTTGGACTAAAGAAACCTAAACTTAACTTTAAAAAGAAGCAAAAAAAACCAAAAGAAGCTAATGACTCTATCAAAATTCAATACAAAAAATATCGATATGAAGGAATCCCAAAGGCAATAACACCGCAGTTATTAGAACTTCCTCAAAAAGAAGGGTTCGCTCATATTATCAGAGATAAAAAAGGAAGGCTAGTAGCACTAGGAGAACAACTAAGAGAAACTGAAGAAAAAGACAAAAAAGTATACAAAGAAATAGCTCTTTCCTATTTAACAGAAATGGAAGATTATCTTGATTTTACCGACTTTTATAACAAGAAAATCCATGAAGCCTATCTCAAACTAGTTCAGGAAGCCCGAGACATTGATAGACAAATACGAGATGAATATACCGTACTAAGTGGTAAAATCAATAGTGCAAAAAAGAAAAACCCCGAGGATATAGAAAGACAGACTATATTAGAAAAAAGATATGAGTCTCATAAAGAGCTGCTGCAGTCATTAATCAAATGGAATTTAAACCCTGTGGATATAGAAAATCCAGAAGGAACTATCAAAACACTAAAAATGAAAAATGCCTCTAAAGTTTTTACAATGTTTCAGAACAAAAAATCAGACGCAACTATAATCAAATTTATAGAGATACGCCTAGCTGATTTATTTCATAATGTTCTTAAAGAATAGGGGTTTACTGAGGGCCATATCCATATTCATATCCATAATTATATCCCGCTCTTTTATTAAACTTGACATCATTAAATACATATGCCATGTTTTTGAGTTTTTGGGTTTTGCTTAAATCTTTAGAAAATTGAATAAGACGTTTATCTGTATAGTTAGATCGGGTAATAAATATAGTGGCATCAGCATGATTAGCCATTAATAAAGTATCAGCTACAAGAACCGTAGGAGCTGTATCCAAAATAATAAAATCATATTCTTTTTTTGCATATTCTAAAAACTTCTCAAGATTATCTCCTGCAACTAACTCTGCAGCATTGAGAGGGATTGGACCGCTGAAACAAACATCAGGAAAAGAGTTCTCATCATCATGCGGTCTATAAATGCAATCTTCCCAAGCTATCTGAGAGTCGTAGAGGTAGCTAGACAATCCTACTTTATTCTTGTTCGAGTCAAAATAATTATGGAGCTGCGGGTTTCTTAAATCTGCACCGATTAATAACACCTTTTTATTAAGGCTCGAAAATGCCATTGCCAAATTAAGTGCAATTAACGTTTTACCCTCTCCTTTGATCGCGGATGTAATATATACCACGTGCCCATCACCGTTATTCTTTCTAGGCAATAAATAATTTACATTGGTACATAAAATACGAAAAGATTCTGCCTTTACAGATCTTTCATTGGTCTCAAAAATAGCCATGGGATCTTTTAAGGATGGAATTTCTGCCAAAACCGGAATTTCATTACTCAATTTCTCAAGATCTGATTTTGTCTTTAATTTCGTATCAAAAAAGAATTTTGTAAAAAAGAAAGCTAACGGAATAAAGAGTCCTAAAATAATCGAAAAACCTAAAATAATTATTTTTTTGGGAGATACCGGTTTGAGACTAGTCAAACCATAATCAACTACCTTAACCGAAGGAGCCGTAACCGCAAAATTTATAGCCGCTTCTTCTCTCTTTTGCAACAATAATAAAAATAGATTTTCTTTTATGAACTGCTGCCTCTCAATAGCCCTAAGTTTCTTTTCTTTTTCTGGAAGTCTTGTAAACATTGCCCCAGCGCTACTTTCTTTTTTTCGAAGTTGTCTTAACGAT
The DNA here is from genome assembly GCF_000520955.1 of Aquimarina pacifica. Lineage (GTDB taxonomy): Bacteria > Bacteroidota > Bacteroidia > Flavobacteriales > Flavobacteriaceae > Aquimarina > Aquimarina pacifica. The sequence continues at coordinate 37,128 of NZ_JACC01000007.1, forward strand.
ACTCTCAACTGATTTTGATAAGTAGTAACTGTATTAATGATATTTAGCTTTGCTTGAGCCAACTGTGAAGACAACAATTGTACTGTTGGGTTATTTGGCCCCGCACTAGTTATCAATTTTTCTCTTTGTAAAACTACTTGATTATATTCATAAACCAAGCTGTTAATACTTGTGTTTTCTACCCCTATATCCGCTGGCAACAAGCTAAAACTAGTCTGATCATTCAATGTACCTTTTAAAAGTTTAGACAATTCAATTTGAGTTTCTAATCTAAAAACTTCACTTTCTGCTATTGACTTCTTTTCTATCGTTATTCCTGCATCAGCCTCTATATATGACAAATTATTAGACTGTTTGTATTCTTTCTTATCAATCTCTATAGAATCTAACTCTTTTGATAAGTATAGAAATCTATCGTCAATAAAATCCAGTGTACGTTTTGATACAAGCTGGCGATCTAGTATACCATCAGTATTGAACTTAGCAATAAGCTCATTCACTATTGCTTCTGATAAATCAGAACTTTCATTTTTTATCGTAATAGATAAAACATCACTTTTATCTCCAAACGACTTTACATTCAATTCTTTGATAAGCTGAAGTATCGTTTCTTTTTTATTTTTTATTTTTATGAGAAAATCTTTGTCTTGGTGTTGCTCAACACCTTCATTTTTATTTAATGCTATTTTGATGGGGAAATTAGTCTGTGTAAAATTAACAGAAGCAGCATCCATTGAGATGGTTTTATTGGCAGGATTTGTGATTTTAACCACACCTCCTTCGATCGACACACTATAGATTAATGGTTTTTCGATATTATCATTTTCGAATAATTTCTCTACCATAACGGGACACTGAAAAACCCTTCTATTCTTTACATTACCAACCTCATAATATTCGACATCAAGATTAAGTGTGGTAACTACTTGTTCTAATAATCTATAGGATTTTATTACAGCAACTTCATTATCCAAATTAATTTTGGACCCTGCACCGAGCAACGAAAGGGCGTCTGTCGCGATATCAAATTCTTTAGAATCATCTATAATTTTTATTTTTGCTTCAGTCGAGAATATTACTGGGGCATATCTGATATACAAAAACCCAACAATAATGCAAAAGAATACTGAGGCCAAAAACCAAGGCCATTTATAAGCATAGCGTAACAAATTCTCTTTTAATGAAAGCGAATCTTCTCTTTCGTTATCCAGAATATAAATAGGATCCTTCATATTATCTCGAAATTAAAACTATTGAAGAAAGAAGTAACGATGCAATAGTTAGAACGATACCTGCATTTCCTATAAAACCTGCACTCTTCACCTTTGTATTATTAGGGTTTACGATAATTATATCGTTTGGTTTGATATAGTAAAAAGGCCCACTAAACCAGTCTGCACTTGTGAGATCAATATGATTGATTGTACGAACTCCGTTTTCTTCTCTAATAAACAAAATATCCTCTCTTTTTCCTGTAATGGTCAAATCCCCGGCATAACCCAACGCCTGAGGTAGTGTAATATTTTGTTCAGTAAAGCCATAGGTCCCTGGTCTAATAACTTCGCCTAGTATTGTTACTTTTGCATTTATCAACCTTATATTTACTGAAGCATCTTTTAGATGTCCCCCTTCTGCCAAAAGTCGCTCAATTTCTTTCTCGGCATCTTCTATGATCATACCTCCTAAGAGAAGTTTGCCTAACACAGGAAAATCAATACCTCCTTCTTGTGACACCAAATACCCTTGTAATTTCAATGCTTCTAAATCAAAATTAACAGCTCCTCCCAAAGACTTTATATTATATGGTATCGCTGCCTCGGGTATAGGAGAATCAACTACGATATTAAGAATATCATTCGGTTGTATTTTTGAGTTTTGATAAGAAATATTTTCTACATTGTAATTCTTAGCATCCTGAAAATATAATATATCCTTTTTGCTTGCACAAGATTGCATTAATACAATACTTAATACGATAAGACTATTTCGGTACATTTTTTTCTGTATAACTTTCAAAATCATTGTTTTGAGTTTGAAATTAATTAATATAAAATTACTTTTATTTACAATTTTAATGTGTTTATCCTTATTGTTTTATACACCTTTGCCTCTAAATTTGAAGCTTAATACTTCAAGAATAAACTTAGGGGTTGATACCAAATTACGTTCTGCAAGACGTTTTGGTTCTTTTAAGAAACGAGGAAGCCACTCTAGTCCAATTTTAATCCAAAACTCACTAGATCTTTTTACCGTTCCTGCATAAAAATCAAATACTGCTCCTATTGCACAAATGATTTCTGCATTGATTTCATTTCTATTTTGGAACCCCCATTTTTCTTGTTTTGGAGCTGTCATCCCTACAAATAATACAGTTGGTTTGCACGCGTTTATTTTTTTTAGCATTATGGCATTATCCTCTTCACTAAATACCTTTTTGTAAGGAGGAGAATAAGTAGAAACTTCTACATTCGGAAATTCATTTTTAGCTCTTTTTTTTATGAGATCTAAAGTAGTTTCTGCGGCTCCCAAAAAGAAACATGACCCACCAGTATTATCGAGATGCTGCATTAAAAACATAAACACATCAAATCCAGCTATTTTTTCGATCTTTCTTTTATTCAAAACTTTTGATGCCCAAACAATCCCAATCCCATCTGGCAGTAATACATCTGAGTTCTTAAGAACATACTCAAACTGCTCATCTTTCTTGCTCATGCAATAACTATGAGGGTTTATCGTATTAATAATACGGTTGGTTTCAAAATCAATATCGGATACAGTTTTACCAAAAACTTCAAATCCCATTAAAGAACCCATCTCTTTTCTTTTATAATTACACAAAATAACTCTTTTCCCATCTTACAACGCTTTTTTGAATAAACTCGTATTCATAACGCTACTAAAAAATTATATTTAAAATCTCTTTTCTAACATAAATTTAGAATCTACATCATCCTAACATTTTTTCATGTTGTAATATTTCGTCTTTATTAAATCTATACTTCAATAATTTTGCTGGATTTCCGCCAACGATAGCGTAAGCCTCAACATCTTTTGTCACAACACTTCCGGCAGCAATAATCGCCCCTTTGCCAATATGTATTCCTGACATAATGATAGCTCCATAACCTATCCAAACATCATCCTCAACAATAACTTTTGAGTTCAAGCCAAACCAATTATAATCAGCATCTCTAATTTGTGACGCTAAGCGAATAGGGACTCCTATCTCCTTATAATTATGATCATATTTACCCACAAAGGCTACATGATTTCCTATAATCACATTATCCCCTATGATTGCATCACACTCTATCTGAGAAAACCTTCCTATATAAAAATTATCTCCTATTCTGATTTCATTTTTGGCCCATAAATGTACCCCTTTACCACTGTGAAACCCTTTTCCAATCCTATAATTTCTATACTTAATGTTTTTAAGATAGTAATCTCTTAGTGCTACAATTTGGTTTTTAATTATTCTAAGCATTTCTTATAGATATCATATGTTTTCTTTCCCTTTTCATCCCAGTAATAATCCTTTATTCTCTCACTACATCCTTTCTTTAAATCTTTTAATTGTTCTGGATTTTCGATTAATTGATCAATTTTTTCACTGAACATCTCTATACTATTCGAAACATTCTCCAAAGGTATTTTAATACCGCAGCTATCATCTATAACATTACCAAACCCACAAGTATCATGACACAAGACTGGTGTATTTGCCTGTAACGCTTCGAAAACCACTGTACTTGTAGCTTCTAACACACTGGTGAAAAATAACATATCAGACGCTTCAATTAATTTTTTAGCCTCTTTATGGGTTACACTACCTAACCAATTCACATTGTCTAATCCGAGTTGTTCTGCCATCGTTTTATACAAATTTGCACTCGGACCATCACCTACAATATTCAAAATCAAATTATCTTTATACTTAGATTTGGCAATGGTCTTTAATGCTATTGGTAAAGCTTTTCTTCCTGTAATAAAACCCACCCATACAAGGACCAATTTTTCATTGTCAGTAACTTTTATGTTATAATCAATTGGCAATTTATGTGCACCCGTTTCTGGTATTATAATAGGGTTTGTTCTCGCGTGTCTAGACACATTTTCTTTTCCCGTAGGACTTGCCAATATTACATAATCGGCTCTCTTATATGCTTTCTTAGGTCGAGAAGAAAAAATCATCTGAATTCTGTTGATTATATTTCTTGTCAAGTAAAATAGTTTATTTCTAAAATCTAACACAGAAAAATAGCTGATCGGAAATTGATTGTACCCTCCTACAGGCCCTATGACATATGGTATATCATCTAATTTCCACAAATAACCGGGCTCTCTATACCCAATCATATTAAGCTGATGAACAATATCAAATTGTTCTTTCGAAATAAGTTCTTTTGCCAAGTCTAAGGCTTTTTTTTGCCACCTCTTGTAATGTGTATAAAAGCTCGCAGAACCTTGTTTCCAGAACAACATTCTTCCTCTTTCTCCTATGTCGATATAATGAAAATCAGGAACGAATTTAATATCGAGCTCTGATATTACCTCCTCTATATCTTTTTTAAAACCTAATTCAGTAATAACCGTAAGCTTACAATAATTGCTTATACTCATTACCCAGTTCCACCCCATACCTATTTCTGAACCCCAATTGGGTCCACAAGCATATGCCGAAACTAAAATATGCATCGGTTTACTCTCCATAAAGTACTTTATTAAATCCTGTCAACATGCATGCTGCCTGATGAGTTGGATTATAAATCTCTTTTATTACGTGTTGACAATTTATTCTATTGGTCTCTTTAGAAATACCCTTAGCAATCCAGTGTTTTAATTTTGAAACCATATCATCAAAATCACCATACTTATAAAACACTCCTGTCACACCATCTTCAATAGCCTCAACCTCTGGATTTTGAAATCTAAAATCATCATGTGTCAATACAGGAACACCATAAGCTAATGAATGCATACAATTAAGACCTACATTACCCGGAGAAAGTAACAAGTCTGCTTCTACGAAGTAAGGAGCGATACTTTCTTCATCATATAATGCCCCAGCAAAGTATACCTGATCATCTAATTGATTTTCTTTACAATAAGACTCCATCCCTTTCTTTTCTTGCCCTTCTCCGATAAAAATACAATTAGTAATAACTAAATCTTCTTTAAGCGTCTTTACCACCTTCAGAATATCAAGAACTCCTTTTGCAGCAGCCAATCTGCCTATAAAAATTAGGGTGAATGCATTCGGATCTTTAAACATCGTATGCTTTTTACCGGCTATTTTATTTGACTCATAGTCCTCTAGAATCTTAAACTGCTTATTAGGTTGAAGTGAATTATAAATAACATGTACCTTGTTGGGATTATACCCATCATTAATCATAATATTTCTCTGAAAATTTCCATAGAGAAATAGAGCATCTCCTAACCATCTAAAAAACACAATCCTTAAAAGTTTCTTTATACCTTTATCCAAACCTCTATTACCATGAGTCCAATAAATGACCTTTTTACCTCTAAGTTTACATAAGAAAGCAAATAACCATATTGGATAATGCCCTATTGCTCCTTCAAATACAAATACTTTAAACTTGGATTTAAAAATTTCTTTAATAATTCCCGTTTGCCATAGCAGTTTATCAGGCCTATAGAGGTAGTTTTTAGTTTTAATCCATCGTACCCTTTCTTTTCCTTCTGCACTAGCGTATTCATATGGTATAGGTTCAATACCGCCTTTCTTTATGGTATCTCCAAAAAAACTAAACTCATAGTGTTTATCTATACTACTCAGTTTTTGAAAAATCCCTAATCGATAGTAAGGCATTAATTTACAAACCATTGCAACATTTACTTTTTCCATGTGATACTTTTTTTATTGCGCATGTTCTTATTAATAACTCTTAAGCATTGACTTATCATGATGTTGTAGATCACTCTCTAATGTACTCTTTACAAAATTCTTGACCTCCATATTATTAGAAATAATTATTACATAAAACAAAGAGGCTATCAGCATAAAAGGCTGGACCAAAAAACTTTCAAAAGTCGCACCTACCAAGATACCTATCAAGATACTTTTTTCTATTGGTTCTAACTTTTTCCAGGTTTTTGATATGACCATAAAAAAACAAATGAGTACAACAATTCCTCCTCCTGATAGTATTTCGATATATGAACTATGAAATGATAAATTTTCTAGAGTATCCAAATAATAAAAGCCTATCCCTCTATTTTCTCTAAGTATGACATCATTAAGATTAAATAGTCCGTTACCCAGTAGCATGAAATTTTTCGTAAACATCTCTTCAAAAGCCAATGTCCAGATTTGATATCTCCCTGAGGTAAGTATAATAACATCTTCTTCTGAGAAATCTTGAATTATTAAACCTACAATTACGCCAATAATCATCAATGTAGACAGAGAAACCCTATAAAACCTATTCTTTATATTAGATATTCCAAAATAAAAAATCAGGGCTACTACTATTATAAGAAATGCATTTCTAGAAGTAAGTGTAGCTACTCCCCCATACATCAAAATAAGTAGGAGGTTAAAATAAGAGGTGTCTTTGGAGATTGTGTTGTATCTAAAATAAAATGATACCAAAAAACCAGTTACTACATAAAAACCAAAATGTATTTCGTCTTGAAAAAAGCCTCCGAATCCCCCATCGGTTTCATACATATTTACCCCACTGACAATAGCTAAGGCGAACCATAACAAAAAATTAGCGAATAAAGTTTTTCTGAAGATATCCAGAACTTTGAACTGAACCACCTTTGTAATTTTGATTCCAAATTTTGCTTGATAAACTCTGATTAATAATTTTATTAGGAAATAATAAAAAATGAAATATACGGGAAAAGCCAAATTAGGTAATAAATTAATTCGGGTATTGGTAATTAATGTAAAAGAAGCTGTAAAAAGAAGTAAAAAAGAGATCATAATAATCCACTCTTTTTTACTCAGAAATTTAATTTTGATTTTTTCTCGATCGACAAATAAAATAACCCCAAGAATAAAGATCAAGCAAAAAAGCAATTTACCGACACTTCCCAAAGTTGTTATTATACCAATGAATTTTATCGAATTCATTATTACTAATGTCAAAAAAATAATCAAAGATATTTCTAATACCCGCCTCTCTAATTTATCCATGGACCAACTTGGGATTAATAATTCTTTTATATAAAACAAAATAGGTTAATTGATAAAATAAATTCTCAATCATCATTGTATAAAACACACCTAAAATAGCGAATTTAGAAATAAGAAAATACCCTAAAATGACTGATATCATACTTCTCGGAATTAATATCCAAAAATTAACATCAGTTCTTTTTATTGAGTTAAGTGCTATTTTAATAGGTTGAAAAACAACATTAATAGCCTGTACAATAAATGGATATATTACCAACACTCCTAAGTTTTTATATTTTTCTCCGAATAATAGATCAATAATATATTGACCAAAAAAGAATCCGATAATCACCAAAATAACGGCCATAAATCCAAAAAGCAGCACCCATTTCTTAACCCCTCTATTGATTCTCGAATAATCATCATTCATTTTTACAAATAATGGAAGAAGATAAGAACTCAATGCGGTTAATATTGGGTTCACCAAATTGGCTACACTCATGAGTACTCCAAAGATTGCAATATCATCCTTGGTCGTTATATATAATAATAACCATGGATAAATATTTGAACTTAAATGAAATAAAAAATTAGATCCTAAGAGCCATTTCCCTATTTTCCAATTAACAAGCCAAAAATCGATGTATTGCTGTTTTAAGATTTTGGTATTGGTTCTATTTTTAAAAAAATATATCAAAGCAATCCCAATGTACACAGAAGACGTTACTCCTAAAAAAAATGACAAGTTCTGCGATTCTCTTATTAGAATTACGAGCAACAATGAAATAATACTGAGAGAACACACTAGTCCATATATCAAATTTTGTTTGGTTTTTCGCTCACTTAGTAATGTTTCGCGTACAAAAAAATAAAATGAATGTGCAACAACATATAAGAGAAAAAGAAAAAAAACCAGGCTATCTAAATTATCAAAGGAGAAATAATAGAGTATAGGAAATATAACTATAATACATACTGTAAAAACGAGTTTAAGATATAGATTAAAACCATGATAATCTTGCGCAAAAGAACCTTTAAAATCATTGAGATTTATAGCATAAGGCTTCGAGATAATTGCACTTTGAAACCCCAAAACAAAAAGTGTTATAGAAAAAAGTAATACTAAATCTGCATAGCTATCTCTGCTATAAGTTCTGGCCAAAACGACTGTTGTCAAAAGCGTTGTTACACTCATAAAAGCCTGATCAACCAAAACACTAAATAGTTTTGGTATTTCTTTATTATTTTTGAGATTATATTTTTTTAACACCTATTGCTTGTATTATGATAGAAGTAATTTCAACTGTAGATTAGTTCCTAAATATGAACTTCCTTGAAATTATTCTGATTCTCTAAAAACCACTGATATGTTAAAGTAATTCCTTGGTTTAACGATATTTCTGGTTGCCATCCTAGCTCATTTAATTTAGAACTATCCATAAGTTTACGAGGAGTCCCGTCGGGTTTAGATGTATCCCATACTATATTTCCTTGATGCCCCACAATTGATTGTACAGTCTCTGCAAGGTCTTTTATTGTAATATCTGTACCTGTTCCTACATTATATAAATACTCTGGCAAAACATTCTCAACAGCAAACAAGACAGATCTAGCCATATCATCTACATGCAAAAACTCGCGCATGGGTGTACCACTACCCCATAATATTACATCTGCATTGTTATTTAACTTGGCATCATGAAACTTTCGAATCATAGCAGGAAGTACATGAGAGGTTTGAAGATCAAAATTATCAAACAAACCATATAAATTGGTAGGCATCAAACTCACAAAATCTTTCTTGTACTGTTTTCTTATTGCTTGACATGCTTTGACACCAGCAATTTTGGCAATTGCGTACCATTCATTAGTTGGCTCTAATGGTGCTGTTAATAGATATTCTTCTTTTAATGGCTGCGGGGCTAACTTCGGATAAATACAAGAACTTCCCAAAAAAATAAATTTCTTTATACCATTCTGATGAGCAGCATCAATCAGATTATTCTGGATCTGAAGATTTTCCATCAAAAACTGATAGGGATATTCATTATTGGCCAATATACCTCCCACCCTAGCTGCTGCATTAATAATACAATCTGGATTTTCTTTAGAAACAAACTCATAAACAGACAATTGATCTCTTAAATCCAACTCGGCACTTCTTCGCCCTATCAAATTAGTATACCCATTATCTTTTAGAGCACGCCATGTGGCAGAACCAACCATTCCTGTGTGTCCTGCAATATATATTTTAGAATCTTTCTTCATTACTACTCAAAATAGTTAAAAGTTTCATAGCCTCCATTAAGGATGTGTTGATCTTTCTTCATTAAAACAAGATCACTTTTCATCATATCTTTAACTAATTCTGGCAATGTATATGTTGCTTTCCAACCCAACTTTGTTTCAGCTTTGGTTGGATCTCCTATTAATAAATCTACTTCTGTCGGTCTAAAATATTTCGGATCAACATTTAGAACCTCCTTACCTATTGGTAATTCATACATACTATTTGAGCAAGATGCTACATAGGCCTTCTCATTGACTCCTTCTCCTCTAAATTCGAGTTGTATACCTACTTCTTCAAATGCTAGGCGGACAAAATCTCTTACTGACGTTGTTTTTCCTGTTGCAATCACCCAATCTTCTGCTGTATCTGCCTGCAGAATCATCCACATCATTTTTACATAATCTTTAGCGTGCCCCCAATCTCTTTGAGCGTCTAAATTACCCAAATAAAACTTATCCTGTAAGCCTAATGCAATTCTAGAAACTGCTCGTGTTATTTTTCTGGTTACAAATGTCTCTCCTCGTATTGGTGATTCGTGATTAAACAAGATACCATTACATGCATACATATCATACGCCTCTCTGTAATTGACCGTTATCCAATATGCATACATTTTGGCAACTGCATACGGGCTTCTTGGATAAAAAGGTGTAGTCTCTGACTGCGGAACCTCTTGTACTTTACCGTATAACTCTGAGGTCGAGGCTTGATAAATTCTGGTTTTCTTCTCTAATCCCAAAAGACGAACCGCATCCAAAATACGCAATGTCCCGATACCATCTGCATTTGCAGTATATTCTGGAACTTCAAAAGAAACCTGAACATGACTCATGGCCGCTAGGTTATAAATTTCATCTGGTTGTATTTCCTGAATTATACGAATAAGATTCGTACTATCCGTCATATCGCCATAGTGCAATATAAAATTACGGTTTTCTACATGAGGATCTTGGTATAACGAATCTATTCTGTCTGTATTGAAAAGTGACGACCTTCTTTTGATACCATGAACAGTATATCCTTTTTTCAATAAAAACTCGCTCAAATATGCTCCGTCCTGACCTGTTACACCTGTTATAAGGGCTACTTTATTTTTCAAAATTTAAGTTATTTTAGTGAACATGATTTTAATTCAAATACTAAATTGAGTACATGAATTTCTAATCTTTCCTTGTTTATAAATAGCGTAAAAATTCTATCGATACAACTTCATTTTAATCCTCAAATTCTTAAAAAGTTAACTTAGGCTTTGCAAATTTCATGGTTCCCTTATCCTTTTCTTGTTCAATAAAAAATGGAAATAGATGTAATAGTGGTACTATGATCAATACTATCAATAACAGAAAATGAATATTAATATTAAGAAAATCAACAAAAAGTGTCAATGCTACAATAAGTGTATTAAAGGCACATATAATAATGGTCGCCGATTTATGGGTAAATCCTAAATCTAATAATCTATGATGTATATGGTTCCTATCAGCACTAAAAGGGCTTCTTCCCTGTTTTAATCTAATAAAAAATACTCTAGTCGTATCCAGAATAGGAAACGCAAAAACTGCCAATACTATTACCGGTAAACCGTTTAGTTTAAAATCTAATGCTTCTGAGCCACTCATCCCAAGAAGAGCGATACCCTGAAATGCCAAAATAAAACCGACAAACATAGATCCCGAGTCACCCATAAATATTTTTTGAGTGTCAGATAAATTAAATCGTAAAAAACCGACTAGTGAACTTACAAGGATAAACGATACAAATGTCATTAAGTAGCTCCCATTGATAAGAAAAAAGATACCAAATACAGTACTTGCAAAAATTGCAATAGAGGCAGCTAGTCCATCTATACCATCAGTAAGATTAAAAGCATTGATAATAAAGATAAAAATGAAAATCGAAAAAATAATCGAAAAAAATGGGTGAAGCTCTTCAATACCTAAAAGTCCTCCAAAATTATCAATACGAATATCGGTCATTAAGACCACCATAGTTGCCGCAAAGATTTGGCCAATGATTTTTTTTCTGGGTGACAAAACTAGAATATCATCTTTAATACCTAAAAATAATAGTATTGTGATGCCTCCCAATAAAGAGAGGAGTTTAATCAAATCAGTTTGTGATAAATCGGTAAAAATTGCAAACAAAATAATAGTAAGCGAAAATGCTATAAATATTCCAATACCTCCCAAAGTGGGTGTTTTGTTAACATGCATACTCCGCTCACCGGGAACATCCATTAAATTTTTAGTATTGGACAAATAAATAATAGCGGGGAATATTCTTGAGGATATCAGGAAAGCAATACATCCCGAAAAAATTACAAGAAAGTAAAAATCTGACAATAATAGTTTTAAGGCATTCATGACGTGTGTGGTGATGTGAAACAATATCTCGAAAAAAGAGAATAATTACTCTTGCTGGTTAACTATTGTAATTTTATATAAAACTAGTCTCTTTTAACGTTTGGAACATATAAATATTATTAAATTAGTATTAAATTTTGTTAATTAAAATAATATGAATTCGAAGCTAAAGTATAGAAAATACAAAGGTAAGACCTCTTCTTAATTCAAGAATAAAGGAAGAACTTCGATAATCTGACCTTATTTTCGTTGAAAAGCACTTTTGTATATTTTTAAACTAATTTTAACACTATTTACGCACTATACGTTCTTCTTAAATTCATGAATACCCTGATTATTCTTTACTATTTACATCAGAAGCCATATATTATATGTTAGTATCCGAAATTCTTTCCCTAAAGTACTAGGGTTTCTACCATAAATAAAACAATCACCCTAACCCAATACTATATAAAGCACTGTAAGACAAAGAACTTTAGTTAAGACTTTGAGATTTCCTATTTCAATTAAGGTATATTCAGTCCTACATCCAAAAACTTTATTACCTCCCAAAAATGACCTTTTTAGGGTAAAAATCACATATTTTTAAAACAAAAATTATGGTAAAACCGTAAAAACAAGGAGTTATAATTGCATTTTTTTGTTAAAAAATGAGTATTTCATCGTTTAAAAAATACGTTTGATCTAAAAATTAGGAAATGATTTTTTCTTAGTTACTTTTCATATTAAATTTGTTATCAGAATGTTATATTTTTCTTTAAAGCCCCATCTTATGAAAATTACTACACTACTAACTATTTTTATCTTAAGTACGATACATCTTAACGCTCAACAAACTGAGTTAATTACAAATAATGTTTCTTCGAACCAATCAATATCAATTGGCAGTGAAAATGAAACTATTTGTCAAGCTGAGTTATCTAAGATAGCATATTACAAAGCTTTAATAAATCAAAACAATTTAGAGATAAACGATACTGATGTTGTTAATGGCGTAGTACTTACAAATAAAGAGAACACTATTTATACCTCAAAAACAGCATACTATAAAGCCTTAATAAAGAAAAATAATTTAGAGATAAACGATACGAATACTATCAATCAAAGTGTTGTACTTAAGAACACAGAAGATATCATCTCTAATCCAAGAAGTAGAATTTCGTATTCAAATTAAGAAGCAAGAAGCACATTATAATACTTCACTAATTAAATCAGTAAAAAAGCACTTTTATGTATACATAAAAGTGCTTTTTTACTATCTAAATCCTTCATAACAACTCCGGAACGAAGAATCTAATAAACAACCATAAGAGATAAGACTCTCTATGTTTTGAGCATCTACACCACAAAACTTAGAAATGTGATATAGTAGAGTGTATAACTTCCAATATTTATCAACCTATTTATATGAGATAAGCGCAAGAGACTTTTGTCTTATTAGCCTAAACATAGTATATATAAGTAAAATTTAAAAAAAACGAAGCTCTCCCTAATTTATTGAAGCTTCGAGATAGGATAAGAATTCTTTTAGCATCATTGTTACTAAAACTAACATTGCTATTATTCAACTATTAATCAAATACATTCGCAATACTTAACTGAAAGACACGACTACAAAAGAAAAACAATTAAAAAAAGCTCTTTTATAAAAAGAGCTTTTTTTAAAATTTATATTACAACTTTTCTTATTTAAGAAACTGCTTTAAGTTTCTTAATTGTCGATTTGTTAAGTTTCTTTTCTGCGTAATCTTTAGTCACTCGCAATACCGATTCTTCACTCTCTGGTAATTCGTACATCGCATCTGTGAGAATAGCTTCACAAAGAGACCTAAGTCCACGTGCGCCAAGCTTATATTCCATCGCTTTTTCTACGATATACTCAAGAGCTCCATCGGTGATCGAAAAGTCTATGGCATCCATTTCAAACAGTTTTTTGTACTGCTTAATAATTGCATTTTTAGGTGCAGTTAAGATAGATCGCAACGTTTCTGCATCTAATGGATTCATATAAGTAAGCACTGGTAAACGACCTATAATTTCGGGTATCAAACCAAAATCTTTTAAATCTCTCGGGATGATATACTGAAGTAAGTTGTCCTTTTCTATAACATCCTCACTTTTAGAAGCACTATACCCTACTGCTTGCATATTTAAACGTTTCTGAATATTTTTTTCAATCCCGTCAAATGCACCTCCTGCTATGAAAAGAATATTCTCTGTATCTACCTCAATAAACTTTTGATCTGGATGCTTACGCCCTCCTTTCGGAGGAACGTTAACCACAGTACCCTCTAAAAGCTTAAGGAGCGCCTGCTGTACTCCTTCTCCTGAAACATCTCTGGTAATACTCGGATTATCACTTTTACGAGCAATTTTATCTATCTCATCAATAAATACAATACCTCTTTGTGCTTTCTCGAGATTATAATCTGCCGCTTGCAATAATCGCGTAAGAATACTTTCTACATCTTCTCCTACATATCCTGCCTCGGTAAGGACCGTTGCATCTACAATCGCCAAAGGAACATTAAGCATTTTGGCAATAGTTTTTGCTATCAATGTTTTCCCTGTTCCAGTTTGCCCCACCATAATGATATTACTCTTCTGTATTTCTATATCATCATCGGTCTTAGGCTGCAATAACCTTTTGTAATGGTTATAAACAGCAACAGACATCACTTTTTTGGTAAACTCTTGTCCTATCACATATTCATCCAAAAATTTCTTAATTGCCATCGGCTTACGCAGCATCAACTCACTACTCAGCTCACCTGTTTGTTCATCTTTTGCTTCTTCTACCACAATACCATTTGCCTGAACTATGCATCGATCACAAATATGAGCGTCTAATCCTGCGATAAGCAAATTGGTTTCAGGCTTTTTTCTCCCACAAAAAGAGCATTCTAAATCTTCCTTGGCCATAATTATTTAGTTTCAATTCATCAGACTACATCTTTCATTTTCGATAGTCTGATACATTTGTAGATGTGGTACATAGTTAATAAGTATCACCTACACATTTCACAAAAAATTCTTGTAAGTTCTGTAATAAATAAAATAAGACGAATACACCCCTATTTACTTACAAGAAAAATATTATTCTCTAGTCAAAATCTCATCAATCATTCCATATTCAAGAGCTTTATCAGCTTTCATCCAATAATCTCTATCACTATCTTCATAAACCTTATCATAGGTTTGACCTGAGTGTTTTGCTATAATATTATACAATTCTTCTTTTAATATTAAAATCTCACGCGCAGTAATCTCTATATCACTTGCTTGTCCTTGCGCTCCTCCCAAAGGTTGGTGAATCATCACACGGCTATGAGGCAACCCAGAACGCTTACCTTTTTCTCCCGCACATAATAGCACTGCTCCCATAGAAGCTGCCATTCCTGTACATATGGTAGCAACCTCTGGCTTTATAAACTGCATAGTATCATAAATCCCTAGTCCAGCATATACACTACCCCCAGGGGAATTAATATATATTTGAATATCTTTTGAAGAATCTACACTTTCTAAGAACAATAATTGCGCCTGAATAATATTAGCTACTTGATCATTAATCCCAGTACCCATAAAGATAATACGATCCATCATCAAACGCGAGAAAACATCAAAAATAGCTATGTTCATCTGGCGCTCTTCTATAATATTAGGAGTCATCCCAGTAGGATACATACTACTAATGATATCTCCGTAATAATTACTATTAATTCCGTGATGTTTTGTAGCGTATTTTTCGAATTCTTTACCGTAATCCATAGTTCTATTTTCTGAATTTTTATTTATAAGAAAAGGCGTCAACCTAATCATAGTTTAACGCCTTAAATATAAGTATAAATTCCTTAGTATTTTACAACATTAATTATTTGTAAACCTCTTTTATAAAATCTTCAAAGTTAACTTCTTTCACCTTTAACTTGGCATTTTCTTTGAAATAACCAAGCAATTTCTTACTCATTAATTGCTCAGAAATTCTCTTTACCTCATCTTGATTTGACAATATTCTTGCAGCAATATCTTCTAACTCTTTATCATCAGGAGATACTTGGCCAAATTGCGCCATCTGTCCTTTAATAAGATTTTTTGCAAATTCTTTTAATTCGTCAAAGGTAACTTGAAGATTGTTATCTGTGATTATTTTACCTTCAATCAATTGATAACGTAATCCTTTTTCACTCTTTTCATACTCATCCTTTGCCTCATCCTCACTTAAGGGCTGTTCTCCTGTTGTGCGAATCCATTTTTGCAAAAATTCTGAAGGCAGATCAAACTTGGTATTTTCTAATGCATTTTCAGTAATATCATTTAGCAATTGCTGATCAGATTGTTGTTCAAACTGAGCCTCTGCATCTTGCTTAATTCTTTCTTTAAGCTCTGTTACGGTCTTTACCGTATCCGGACCATATAGTTTGTCGAATAACTCTTTGTCCAAATCTGCTAACTCTTGTTGATTTACTTCAGAAACCGTAAAAACCACTTCTATATCTAAATCCTGAGCATCTTCATTACTTATTTTTAATGCACTAATTAAGTCAGCGTCATTATTAAACAATCCTTTTGTTTTTAAAGTAATAACATCTCCTACTTTAGATCCAATAAATTTTTCAGAATTTTTCTTCCCTTTTATTTTATCCAAAGAAATTGTTGCCGTGGTATCGATTGCTTTTTCTTCATTAACAAAAGTACCCGCAATTAAATCTTCTTTTTCAGCTGTTTCTTTTGGAGTAAGTTTTCCATATTGTTTTTGAATGGTTTTGATCTGATTGTCGATCATTTCTTCATTCGCTACAATCTTATAGTGTGTAATCGCTTTTTTTCCATTAAGCTTTACCTCAAATTTCGGAGCTAAACCTAGTTCGAATTCAAAAGAGTAATTATCAGTATCCCAATCAAAGTTCTCCTGCTCTTTAGGCAATGGATTTCCTAAAACATCGAGTTTTTCTTCTGTCAAGTATTTATTCAAAGCATCCTGCAATAGCTTATTTACCTCATCAACTAAAACGGCTTTGCCATATTGTTTCTTAACCAGTCCCATAGGAACATGTCCTTTTCTAAAACCGGGTATATTAGCATTCTTACGATAGTCGCTAAGAATTTTATCTACTTTATCGCTATAATCTTCTTTAGCTATATCTACAGTTACTACTGCATTTAATTCGTCTAATTGCTCTTTTGAAATGTTCATTATCTCTACGTTTACTACTAAATTTTGGGTTGCAAAAGTAACACTTTTTTAGGACATCACAAATTTTAACTCCCTGAAAAACAGTTAACGTAATAATCTACTTTCTTTATTTCTTATCTTTCTTCAAAATAGAATATAATATAGACTGAAGAACTGACAATAAAATACTAAAAACCAGTGCCCATAGCCATCCATCAACACTAAAACCTTCTATAAAATAATCGGCTAATAAAATTATCGCGGCATTAATAATTAAAAGAAACAACCCTAACGTAAGGATTGTTGCTGGCAAGGTTAATATAATTAATAATGGCTTCACAAGACTATTTAAAACAGCTAACACGACTGCGACTATAAATGCGCTCATATAACTACTAGTCTCAACCCCAGGAAGTATTTTTGCTAAAACAAGTACCGCAACGGCACTAAGAACAAGTTTCAATATAAAATTCATACATCAAATATACTCTTTATCAAGAACAATAAAAAGCCCACCGTAAAACGGTAGGCCTTTACAAAAATCAAGTTATTTATATATCTTTAGTTTACTTCGTCATTAACAGTAATAGTTCCGTAATCTAATATATCTACCCTAGGAAGTACTGTTTCATACTTTCTCTCAATAACATCAAGTATTGCATTTGCAGTAAAAGCGTGCGCTCTTGGTGTAGGATGAACTCCATCCAGAGAAAAGGCTCCTCCTGTAACAAAATCAGAAGTAAGCGATGCGCCACCAGAAAAATACCCTGTTGTTGCTACCTGCTCTAAATCAGCTGCTGCATCATAAAAAGCAAGGTCATAAACACCCGCTAATGCTTCTATAGTTGCATTATAAACATTACGTGCATTTTCTATTTCTGATTGTTCCTCAGGGAGCAACACATATTCATCTCCTAATGGAAGAGAGACTCCTATTACAGAGAACTGACCTGCTGTTTCCTCAGGCACATTAAGAGCAACCAACTCTGCAAATCTATCTGTATCTAATTGTCCTATTAAACTGCTACTCGTAAGCAGTAATAAATCATCTTCTGTAGCTTGTCTAGCCTGACCAAATTGAGCAGCGATAATAGGCGCAAGAGCACCAAACGTACCTGCCAAAACAGCCGAAAGACCATCTGTTATATCTGTAAGAGACTCATCTACAATCACCACAGGACTTGCTTCGGTCGTAGAGAACTCTATTGCTCGATCACCCACACCCAAGAAGGCAAATGCTGCATTAAGCCCAGCATATGTCTCATTAAGAGTTGGTATTTGAGGCCCAAAATTTGGATCCGCAGGACTTAAAGGCGCATAAGGAACAGTGGTAAAAAACGGAATCGATGTTACACTAGGCAAATTTAACACCACTCCTTTTGCTCCATTCGCAGTAAGCGCTTCAAGCAATCCATTATACGTTGCAGCAAATACATCTGTATTTGTAATGTCATTACCACCATATGTGGTAGGATCTAAGTTCCCTTCTGTGTCCTGATTAACTCCTGTACCACCAGAAGTTGCATATCCCAGAATATCATTATTACCAATCCACAGACTAAAAAATGTAGGATTCTGCGCTAAAGCATCCTCAATAACACTTGATGTTCCTGAAGAAGCAAACCTAGCATAATACGGATTCGAAAGACCATCAGCTACTAATGACACATTACCATACCCTGCAGCAGCTAAGTGAAAACTTTTTGCTCCGGGCACCCCCATATTATTAAAAGAACCTCCAAGATTAGCAGATATTTCTGTAGTTGGTGTTGCACCCGCATAAATAGCTGGCCCTACAGCATTTCCTTCTTCATCAAAAGCCAACACAAATCTATTGTCCAAAATCTGTGTACCTCCTAATAAAGCACCGCCAGTGTTATCAGACATTAACGGCTGTGTAAATTCACCACCTCCAGCAAATGCAAATTGTTGAGATAATATATTAGGATACGAATTTTCTTGTCCTGTAATGTATAATGCATTGTCTGCATAACCTGCAGTCAAAGAATTTCCTAAGGCTACATAGGTACTAAAGTCAGCTTCACCACTAGAATAAACTCCTACTTCATCAATAGGATTATCAAATTCTGGCTCACATGCCACTAATCCTAAAACAAGTATTGCTAAATATTTTATATTTTTCTTCATCATCGTTATTACATTTTATAAGTTAAACCAAGTCCAGGCGCAAATGCGCTTGATTTATATGTCCCTCCAAAAGATTCTACAGTCCCTGTAGAACTAGTACCAAAATCATAAGACTCGGTAATCTCACTAAATCTCAGGTAAAAGAAAGAGGCATCTATTGCTAACTTAGAAGTAATGGCATAACTAAAACCACCAGAGAATCCATCGGAATCATTACGTGGTGTTTCTGGAGCAAAATATCCTGATTGCACAGGAGACTCATCTCTATAATACCCCGCTCTAAGAGTTATTTTTTCTGTTGCTTCGTATTGCAAACCAAAACGAAATACCGAAGAATTCTTATAATTACGAGGATTTACAGAATCAGGATTTGCATCTGTACTACCAAAATCTATATCTAGAGACTCATAAACATCCCAGAACTGCCTGTTAAAATCAAATGCAAAAAGCCATTTTTTGTATTGATATGATAATCCAACGGTTAATTCTGCAGGCAAGGGTAATGATGCATCAAAAGTTGTTGTACCGTTTGTAAAACCTACTGCTGTTGAGTTAGGAACATTACTAAAAGTAGCCTCACCACCTTCTGCCTCAAGAGTTATTTCGCTTCGGTAACTAAATCCTAAACGAAAATTTTCACTAGGATTAAACATTGCACCAATACTCCATCCCCAATTTGTTACTCCAGAATCGTCTATCGTTACATTAGAACGATTACCTTCAAGATCCTCTGTTGTTCTGCTCAAATTACGATTAAAGTTTACAGAACCAGTAACAAAAATTGGACCTCCACCGATACTAAACTTATCAGAAAGTTTAAAAGAAAGAGTAGGTTGAATATAAATTGCCGCCAATTCTATGTTATTTACCAAATGAGAACCTGGCCAATCCGTCGGCCATGTAACACCACTACCATAAGGCGTATAAACTCCTAAACCAGCAGTAAACCAGTCATTTATCCTGTACGAACCATATAAATTAAGTGGCGTTCCTACACCATTATCTGTTTGTGAAGAAGTACCTAACTCTTCATTTTGATAAATTATGTCAGTAAAAATACCACTGGCACCAACACTCACATTTAGTTTGTCTTCTAAGTACACTAGACCAGCCGGATTAAAGAATACAAGTTCAGCACTATTGACTACTGCCACTCCCGTATGTCCCATAGCCATTGCCCTCTGACCTTGAACACTAACTCTATACCCACCAGCATACGACACCGCAGTGACCGTGGCAAATAGAACTAATAATAAAAGTTTTCTCATAATTAATTAGAATTGTTTTGTTTGTTATAGGGTTTGATAATTGAATTCTCAAAATTACTCTAATATACTAATAATACAACAAAATCATAAAAATATTATGCATACACAGTATTTTTTTGCTAATTTTTGATAAATTCTAATACTTTACTCAAAAACTCATCCGGGTTCTCTGCATGCAACCAATGCCCTGCAGCAGGTATTTTTTTTATAACAGCATTCGGGAATTGTATTTTTATGGTATCGATATCTTCATCCAAAATATAATTCGACTTTTCGCCTCTGAGAAAAATAGTTTTTCCGGTATACACATAAGCTTTGGAAAGCTCAACCCCTATTTCTTTAGCATTAGCAACCAATGCTTCGAGATGTATTCTTAGCCCTAGCTTTTCTTTCTCCTTCCAGTACAAATTTTTAAGAAGAAACATACGGACCCCACTTTCTGCGACATATTCACTAAGTTCCTTATCAGCCTCACTCCTAGAAGACACACTATCAAAATCCAAAGCACTTAACCCATCCAAAATATCCTGATGATGCAACGGATAATATTTAGGTCCAATATCAGCCACTATCAAATACGAAAGCTTATCAGGGTACTTAGAAGCAAATAACATAGCCGTTTTACCCCCCATAGAATGCCCTAAAAGACATATATCTGTAAGATTGTTGGCTGAACAATATTCTAAAAGATCTTCGGCCATAATTTCATAACTGAAATCTGAACTATGCGGACTTCTCCCATGATTACGCTGATCTAATAGATGAACCTGAAAACCTCGATCAGCAATCTTTTTACCAAGCGTTTTCCAGTTATCCCCCATCCCCAAGAAACCATGAAGAATTATAAAGGGTTTTCCTTCTCCAAAAACATTTGCGTGTAACTTCATTTGCTTTATTTAAGTCTGTGCATATACATATTTATAACATTCTCTAGTCCTAAATATATAGACTCACTGATAAGGGCATGCCCTATCGAAACCTCTAATAAACCAGGAATATTTTCTTTAAAAAACTTAATATTATCTAAGGATAGATCGTGACCCGCATTAACCCCTATACCAAGATCAATCGCTTTTTGAGCACACAAAGCGTATGGTTTCACAACATCTAGATCACCCTTACTATACCCTTCGGCAAATGCCTCAGTATACAGTTCAATCCTATCAGCTCCAACTTCCGCCGCGCCATCAATAATTTCTAACTTTGGGTCAACAAAAATCGAAGTTCGTATCTCATTCCGTTTAAATTCAGATATAACTTCTTTTAAAAAATGATGATGTTTTTTTGTATCCCAGCCAGCATTACTCGTAATTGCATCTTCTGCATCAGGCACCAAAGTAACTTGAGTTGGACTAATAGCTAACACCAAATCCATAAATTTAGAAATTGGATTTCCTTCTATATTATATTCTGTAACAACAATAGGCTTTAAATCATAGGCATCCTGATAACGTATATGTCGTTCATCAGGTCTCGGATGTATAGTAATCCCTTGACCCCCAAAATCCTGAATATCCTTTGCTACCTGAACTAAGTTTGGTGTATTTCCTCCTCTAGAATTTCGTAAAGTTGCTATTTTATTAACGTTAATACTTAACTTTGTCATAGTTTTTGATGTCTTTTACTAAAAATGTAAAAATACGAAGTTGAGAACGCCTCGATTGTATATTTTTTGATTATTTTGCATTTCGTAGCCCCCGTTAATTATGAAAACAAGTTTATACATAGTAAATGAAATTGAGCCTCTTGATGTATCTGCAAAAGTAACAGATACACAATTGTTATTTAATGAACTCACATACACTCACTTTCCTGTATTAAAGGAAGAAATTTATGTAGGGTGTATTTCTGAGGCCGATATCCGATGTTTTGAAATTGAAAAAGACTTACAAGAATATCAATATGCTCTAGAAGGTTTTTTTGTAAGAAAAGGTGATAATTGGCTTGATATCTTAGAATCATTTGCTCAGAATAACACTAACATTATGCCCGTCCTTGATGACGACAATAGATATTTGGGTTTTTTTGAGCTTGGAGACATTATCACTCTTTTTAACGAAACGCCATTTCTAAGTGAACCTGGCAATATTCTAATTGTAGAAAAGGGAATTTTAGATTATTCGTTTAGTGAAATTGCCCAAATCATAGAGTCCAATAATGCCAAAGTATTAGGGTTGTTTATTTCTAATATGAAGAATGATGTTACCCAAATTACTATAAAAATTAATGACAGTGACATTAATAATATTGTACAAACTTTTAGAAGATATAGCTACAACATTGTATCAAAACATCTTGAAGATTCATTTTTAACAAATCTAAAAGAGCGATCTGAATATTTGGCAAAATATCTTAATATCTAAAAAAAGAAGGAAATTATAACACAAATAAAACAAAAATGAAGATCGGTATATATGGCCAATTCTATCATAAAAACTCAGGAATCTACATCCAGCAGTTGCTAGAAACACTTGACGAGAACAATGTAGAGGTAGTAATTGAGAAAAATTTTTTAGAATTAATAAATCTTCATGACGAAATAGATAAGTCATACTCTCATTTTAGTACGTTCGAAGAACTCGATACTTCTTATGATTTATTCTTTAGTATCGGAGGGGATGGTACCATTCTTAGAACCATTACCTATGTACGTGATTTAGGCATCCCTATTGCCGGAATTAACACAGGAAGACTTGGCTTTTTAGCTACTATTCAGAAAGAAGAAATAAAAGATAGTATTGCCCTCATACTTGAAAAGAAATTTTACACATCTTCAAGAAGTCTTGTCACAATTGAAACTGTTCCCGCAAACAAAGAATTCGGAGTACTAAATTTTGCAATGAATGAAATTGCCGTAAGTAGGAGAAATACAACCTCAATGATTACAGTTCACACCAGTCTTAATGATGAGTTTTTAACCTCATATTGGGCAGATGGATTAATTGTTTCTACACCTACGGGATCAACAGGATATTCATTAAGTTGCGGTGGCCCAGTCATGATGCCAGAAGCAGAAAGTATGGTACTTACCCCAATCGCTCCTCACAACCTCAATGCAAGACCTTTAGTCATACCAGAAACAACAGAGATTGAACTGCAAGTGTCAAGCAGAGAAGACACCTATTTAGTCTCTCTAGATTCTAGAACTCATACCTTACCTAATGAAACAACTATAATTATAAAAAAAGCACCCTTCAAAATCAATATGGTAGTTTTACAAGACGATAGCTTTATAAAAACACTACGCAAAAAGATGCTTTGGGGAGAAGATAAACGTAATTGAACAATAAAAAGTACTAAAAAGTGTTTTTTATGCATACTATTTTACTCAAATTATTGTGTAGTAAAGTTAATTGTTATATTTGCAAACTTTTGAAAATCTATGAGATACTTAAAATCACTTATAATTGTTGTGTTTTTCGTACAACCAATTGCATCGCAAACCTATGAAGTAGGTTTGATGGCAGGGGGTGCTAATTTTATTGGTGACGTAGGTGCCACAACATATATCGCTCCGAACAACATAGCCATTGGCGCCATAGGAAAATGGAACCGAAGTAAAAGACACGCATTTAGAGCGTCTTTTTTATATGCTGAGCTAAGCGCAGATGACAGCAAAGGTGATGCAAGAAGAAAAGAAAGAGGATTGAGCTTTGACAATTCTATTAAAGAAATATCATTGGGAATGGAGTTTAATTTCTGGGATTGGTTCTTATATGATGGCGAATCTCAATCAACTCCTTATCTGTACACAGGATTAACTACATTTAATTATGGTGCATCTGCAATTGATGCAAATAATGAAATTAATGTACATTCGAATAAATGGAGCTTTGCTATCCCTATGGTATTAGGTATCAAAAAAACAGTAGGTCGAAAATTTGTACTTGCCGCAGAAATCGGTGCACGCTATACATTTACGGATAATATTGACGGTAGCGCCGAAGATGATTTTGGAGCAGGTTTTGGCAATTTAAATAACAACGACTGGTATGTATTTACCGGTATAACATTTTCATACACTTGGGGGAGAATCCCATGTCAGTGTGCTTTTTAAAAAAAATGATTGACAAAGAACAATTAAATTCTAATATCCCTCAACATGTTGCCATCATTATGGATGGTAATGGTCGATGGGCTAAAAAAAAGGGCTTATTTAGAGCAATTGGGCATGAAAATGGCACAAAGGCAGTTAGACAAGCTGTAGAAAGTTGTGCTGATATTGGTGTAAAAAACCTCACTTTGTATGCATTCTCTACAGAAAACTGGAACAGACCAAAGCTAGAAGTAGAAACTCTTATGAAGCTCCTGGTTAGCTCTTTAAAAAAAGAAATTAAAACCCTACAGGACAACAACATAAAGCTCAATGCAATTGGCAATCTTGAAACACTTCCTGAAAAAGCAAGAACAGAACTTTTAGAAGTAATCCATAAGACCAAAGAAAATTCGCATATGACACTTACTCTGGCTCTTAGTTATGGAAGCCGGGAGGAACTAACAAAAACTATACAAGAAATAAGTATTAAAGTTAAAAATGGTGTAATTTCGCCACATCTTATAAATGAAACAGTCATTAATGAGCATTTGTATACTAATGACCTGCCTGATGTAGACTTATTGATACGCACAAGCGGCGAGCAGCGTATCAGTAATTTTTTATTGTGGCAGATTGCGTATGCAGAATTATATTTTACAGAAGTATTATGGCCAGATTTTAAAAAAGAAGATTTGTACGAAGCCATATACAATTATCAAAAAAGAGAAAGAAGATTTGGAAAAACTAGTGAGCAGCTCAGTTAAAGAAATGGCAAAAAAATTACCTTTTAAGTATTTTACTTTACTTACCCTATTAATACAATCACTATCACTGTCAGCCCAAAATATACCTGGAGCAAATGGTAAAGAATATATTATTGGCGATATTAAAGTTACCGGCACAACCAGCTATAACGAAAGTACGGTAATCACCTTTACCGGACTAAAAAAAGGAGAGCGTATTTTTCTTCCCGGAAATCGTATTAGTGAAGTAATTAAAAAGTTATGGGATCTTGAACTATTTAGTGACATTAATTTTTATATCAGTAATGTAGAAGGAGAAGTTGCTGACCTCGAAATTAACATCAAAGAAGTACCAGAGCTAAATGAAGCCCGTATTGAAGGCGTTAAAAAGCGTAAAGCCGAAGAATTAATAAAGGACAATGGTCTTAAAAAAGGCGCAAAAGTTACTGAAAACCTTATTACTACTACGCGCAACTACATCACTAACAAGTATCGAAAAAATGGGTTTCTTAACACCAAAGTAGCCATTAACACCATAGAGGTAAAAGATACAGTGACAACTAATAAGGTTAACATGGTGGTGTTAATTGATAAAGGAGATCGTGTAAAAATTGATGAAATCGTTATCAATGGGAATGAGCAACTCTCTGACAAGAAAGTACGTGCTGCCATGAAAAACACCAAACGAAAAAAACGGTTGCGATTCTGGAAACGATCAAAGTATATTGCAGCAGATTATGATGAAGATAAAGATAACATCATTACAAAATATAAAGAAAAAGGATATAGAGATGCGCGTATAATTTCTGATAGCCTAATTGTTAAAGATAATAGTAGTATTTCATTAAGCCTTGATGTAGAAGAAGGAAATCGATATTATTTTGGTGAAATAAACTTCTTAGGAAACAGTGTTTATACAGATAGACAACTAGCAAGACAATTAGTTGTAAAAAAAGGAGATGTTTATAATGGTGTGTTATTAGAAAAGCAAATTGCCGATAACACAAAACCCGATGCTAATGATCTTACCAATTTATACCAAAATAATGGATACCTATTTTCCTCAATTGACGCTGTCGAGACAAGAGTATATAATGACACTATAGATTTTGAAATAAGAATTCGTGAAGGTAAACTTACCTATTTTGATCATATAACCGTTACAGGAAACGACAAAACAAATGATCACGTAATATATAGAATCTTAAGAACAAAACCCGGACAACGATATAGCAAGGATCTTGTCGTTCGAACAGTGAGAGAATTAGGACAACTAGGATTTTTTGATCCTGAACAATTAGAACCACAGTTTCAAAACGCAAATCCACAAGCCGGTACAATCGATATCAATTATCCACTAGTAGAAAAAGGATCTAGTCAAATTGAGCTGCAAGGAGGATTCGGTGGTGGTGGTTTTGTCGGAACTTTGGGTCTGGCTTTCAGCAATTTTTCAATACGTAACATTTTTAATAAAGAAGCATATCAACCATTGCCAATGGGGGATGGTCAAACCCTAAGAGTAAGAGCTCAGGCAAGTAGATTTTATCAAACATACAGTTTATCATTTGTTGAACCCTGGTTAGGAGGAAAAAGACCTTATCAACTGTCTACATCATTCTCTCATACGATACAATATCTATTTAATAGTTTTTCAGGAGATGTTGATAAAGACAGTAAATTTTTAATTACAGGAGGATCCATTGGTATTGCTAAACGATTAAATTGGCCAGATAATTATTTCACATTATCTCAAGCCTTTAGCATAAAACATTATGACCTTAAGAACTATAACACTAGACTGTTCACGTTTGGTAATGGATCTTCTAATGATTTATCTTACACACTAGGTATCAACAGAAATAATACAACAGTAAACCCTATTTTCCCTACAGGAGGTTCTGAATTTAATTTGGTAGCAAAATTATCCCTACCCTACTCACTTTTTGACGATGTTGATTATAAAGAACTAGCAGAACGCAGAGATGCTCTCGAAGAAGAGAACGAAACCCTTAATACTGCCAGTGAAGAATATAGTGACAATATTACAGAAATAGGAGAAATTGATCAGGAACGTTTTAAATGGTTAGAATATTATAAAATAAAGTTCGATGGTACTTGGTATACAAGTATTGCCAAAATAGGCAAAAACCCTCTTGTATTGAGAACAAAGGCCGAATATGGATTTTTAGGAGCATACAACAATGATAGAGGAACTATTCCTTTTGAACGTTTCTTCCTAGGAGGGGATGGATTAGGAGCAACAGCACTTGATGGACGTGAGGTTATTGGACTAAGAGGATATCTTGACCAGTCAATTATCCCACAGAGTAGAACCACCACAGAAGATTATAGTACAGATGGGGCAACAATTTATAATAAATATTCGTTAGAGCTTCGTTATCCTATAACATTAAAACCCGCTGCATCTATATATATGCTAGGTTTTCTTGAAGGAGGGGCTTCTTATGATAGTTTCAATAGATTTAATCCCTTCCAACTTAGTCGTTCTGCTGGAGCAGGTATACGTATATTTATGCCAGCATTTGGATTATTAGGTATAGATTTCGGATATGGATTTGATCCTATTCCTGGATCGGTAGAACCACATGGGTGGGAAACGCACTTTATAATAGGACAACAGTTTTAGTTTTGGCACGATTATTTCAATACACATAAAGAATTATGAAAACAAAGGGTCTTTTATTAGTTACGGCAATCAGTTGGATAGTTTTTACGCATGCAATTAATGCTCAAAAAGGAATCAGAATTGGCTATATAGATATGGACTACATTTTAGAAAATGTTGCAGAATATAATGAAGCCTCTTCTGAGCTAGAAACTAAAGTACAAAAATGGAAAGTTGAGATCGAAGCCGAACTTAAGGAAGTTGAAGAAATGCGAAAAGACCTTAACAATGAAAGAGTATTACTTACAAAAGAATTGATCGAAGAAAGAGAAGAAGACATTTTTTTTAAGGAAAAAGAAATTTTAGAATACCAACAAAAACGTTTCGGACCAAACGGGGATTTGTTTATACAAAAAAGAAGACTAGTACAGCCCGTACAAGATCAGGTTTTTGTAGCAGTTCAAGAAGTTGCAGAAAATAAAAAGTATGATTTTGTTTTTGATAAATCTGCTGATTTAGTAATGTTATACTCTGCTGACAGATATGATATAAGTGATCAGGTATTACTTAGAATAAATCGAGTTTCTAAAAGAAAACAACTAAATAATAAACAAGACAAGAAACGCTTAGAAAATGCCGAAAAACGAAATGTCGAACAAGAAGCAGAAGTAAGCGAAAGACAAGTAGCTGCCCAAAAGAAATTAGATGAACGTGAAAAACTTCTTGAACAAAGAAAAGCAGAACGCGATTCAATAAGAGCAGCAAAGAAAAAAGAATTTGAAGCAAGAAGAGCGCAGTTGTTAGAAATACAAAAAAGAAAAAAGGACTCTATAGCTGCTCTAAAATTACAAAAAGAACAACTTAATAATAACACCTCAGATCCAAACGAAGAGGGCGATAATTAGAAAATTAAACTTATAAATATATAACATCCATTAATATTACTTAAAAATGAAACAATTTAGAACATTACTAGTAGCTATTGCAATTACTATAGGAACATCAAGTTTTGTAAACGCTCAATCTAAGGTAGCCCATATCGCATCTCAAGAGCTTGTAGAAGCAATGCCTGCTTTCAAAGCCGCAAAAGGAGAAATTGAGAAGCTTAACAAAACGTATGATGCTGAGATCAGAAACATGGTGTTAGAATTGCAAAATACTATCAAAAAATATTCTCAAGAAGCTGAAACTAAAACAGATGAGGAAAACTTGAAAAGACAGCAAGAAATTCAAGCTACTGAGAAAAGTATCAATGATTATAGAACAAACGCTCTTCAAGATCTTCAGAAAAAAGAAATTGAATTAATGAAGCCTATCTATGAAAATGCACGTACTTCTATCCAAAAAGTGGCAAGAGCCCAAGGTTTCCAATATGTTTTGGATTCAACTACAGGTACAGGAGTAATCATGGCTGATGGTAAAAACTTGATGGCAGATGTAAAAAAAGATCTAGGTATCTAATATTAAGACATACCTATCTTTATTAGCAAACGATAAAAAAACAGTAAGTGTTACCTTACTGTTTTTTTATTTTTTAATATCAACTATATTGCAATTATGCAAAATCAAGCAATAGGCATATTTGACTCCGGAATAGGTGGAACTTCGATCTGGAAAGAAATCACCGCACTATTACCCCATGAAAACACTATTTATTTAGCAGATAGCAAGTATGCACCTTATGGCAAAAGATCCAGAGAAGAGATCATTAAATTAAGTATTAAAAACACAAAAAAGTTATTAGAGCTAGATTGTAAGTTAATTGTGGTCGCCTGTAATACTGCAACGACTAACGCAATTCAAATATTAAGATCTACTTTCTCCATTCCTTTCATAGGAATAGAACCAGCTATAAAACCAGCTGCTATTAATACTCAAACAAAAAACATAGGAGTACTTGCTACAAAAGGTACATTAACCAGTGAATTGTTTGCAAAAACGTCAGATCTCTACACTCAAAACATAAAAGTTACTGAAATCGTTGGGACAGGATTGGTAGAATTAATTGAGGAAGGAAAAGTATATACTCCAGAGATGTATAATCTATTATCATCATACATGCGTCCTATGATTGATGCCAATATAGACTACCTTGTACTAGGATGCTCTCATTACCCATATCTAATACCTGTTCTTAAAAAAATAGTTTCAGACAAAGTAACTATTATAGACTCGGGAGAAGCAGTTGCCAGACAGACAAAGACGGTTTTGACTTCAAGCAACCTTTTAAACACCTCATCAGAAAAAGGAAATCATCTGCTATATTCTAATACCGACATTAAAGCTCTTAAGGATATTATAACAACAAACAATCTCAATTATCAAATTGATACCCTCGCTTTTTAAGCTTAACATTGAGCACTCTTTTTATTTAAAATAATCAAGTAGCATTCCTTTTTTAGAAGAAGAAACACCTAGTTCTTTTCCTGAAGAAAGAACCACACTACCTCCTTTTCCCTTTCTGTAACGAACTATCTTACTAATATTAACCAAATAACTTTTGTGTATTCGTGCAAAACCGTGTTGATGTAAAGAATCTTCAAAATATTTAAGGGTTTTGCTCACCAGCTTTTGCCCTTTATCCAAGTATATCTTTGTATAATTATCATCGGCTTCGCAATACATAATATCACTAATTTGCAATACTTCAAAACCATCCTGTACAGGAATTGTAATTTTACCTTCTACTGCAGTGATATTAGGCACCAAAACTGTATCAAGCAGATCCGCTTCTCGTTTTTTAATATGAATTACATGATCAACTGCTTTTATAAGATTGTCTATTGCAATTGGTTTTAAAAGGTAATAAGTTGCTTGTGCATTTAATGCATCTACAGCATAGTGATCGTATGCCGTAACAAAGATTATTTCAAAAGTACGGTCAGGAATTTTTTCTAATAAATCAAATGCATTACCATAGGGCATTTCTACATCAAGAAACAATATATCCGGGGTATGCAATTCTAGTTGTTCTATTGTTTCTTTTACACTTGCCGCCTCTCCCAAGATATTTACAGAAGGGCAATATTTACCTAAATAATTTCTGATAATAGTTCTACTGTTTACCTCATCATCTACTATTATAGCAGTTAAATTCATATATCTTTTTTAAGAATTAGTGTTACTTGTGTACCTTCATTATTATCATTTAGATCTGATATTGATACATTAACTTTGTCTTTATGCATCTTATTAAGAATCTCAATTCTTTTTTTGATGTTACCCATCCCGCTAGACTTTTGCTTTTTTTGATTTAAAGTCTTTAATTCTTTCGATTTTTTACGTCCAATACCATTATCCAAAATCGTTATCTCTATACTATCCTTTGTTTTCTTTTTAAAACAAATAGACAACTTGCCTTTTTCAGACTTGTAGCGCAATCCATGCCAAACTGCATTTTCTACGTAAGGCTGTAACAACATTGGGGGTATTACATAATCATCTATATCTATTTGGGGATCTACATTGATCATATACTCGAATTTATCCTGAAACCTAAAATGTTCTAACTGCACATAAAGCTTTAGCAACTCTATTTCTTTTTCTAATAAAATAAAATCTTGTTCACTATTTTCTAAAACTGCTCTCATAAGCAGAGAAAAATCGGTAAGATATCTATTTGCCGTCCGTTCATCACTGGTAGCAATAAATGTGTTCACAGAATTTAAGGCATTAAAAATAAAATGTGGATTCATTTGCGAACGCAGTGATTTTAATGCAAGTATATTATTAGCATATCGCTGTTGTTTTATATTGCGATACATCAAATAAGCGACAAATAGTAATAAAAACATTAAACCAATTAAAAAGTAAATAATGATCCGTTGTCGTAAACTTTGTTGATTTATAAGTTCCTGTGATGCAAAGGCCAACTCGTATCGCGCCTCATTGAGTTCTCTATCTTTTTCGAGTGTAGTAATTCGATTTGCTCGTTGTGCCAATTCTCGACTAAAACGCGCTGCTTGCGAAATTTCCTGATCCTTTTGCATATAAAGCTTATCAATAATTACTTCATATTCTTCAAAAGCATTAGATGCCTTTTCTAGCTCTCCCCGCTCTCGATAAACTTCTCCTAATTTTCTGGTAGCATCTTTTTGAACTATTAAATCATTTCTTGATTCAGCTTCTTTAATACTTTCTTTTAAATAAGGTATTGCCTCTTCGTATTCTTCCTGAGCCGCAAAAGCTCGCGCTATCTTGTAATTCTGCACTTGTGGGGTAAGAGACTTATCCTCTTCTACAGGAGCACTATCATCTCCCTTAATGTCTTCAATATCCTCTAATGCCTCTTTCCTTAGTTGTATCTCTTTATCATAACTATTATTCTTATTGTAGAAATCAGCAGCAACTGTTCTTTGCCGAGCAGATGTTTTTTTATCTTTGCTTTGCGCCAATTGCACAGAATTATCCAAGTATTCTTCAGCGTCGATCATGTTCCCCTCTTGCTGTAAAACTTCTGCTAACTTCGAGTTCAATAAAATAATTTTATTATCTATTCCATTTCTCTTACTTAGCGAAAGTGCCTTATTATAATTAGATATGGCATTAGAATAATCCTGTAATCCCTTATAGCTATCCCCCATTCCTAGATATACATCCACTTTTTGAACAGAACTCAACCTAGACCGAATTAATTGATTAAAGGTTTGTAATGCAGGTTGATATTTTGCATTTTCGAGCTGTGCCATTCCCAATTTTATTTTTACTTCAGCACTGTATTGATTCTTGAGGCTAATTAAATAATTGCTTTCTGCAAGATCTGGTTGTTTCCAATGCGCATAAATATCGGCTAAGGACTCAAACAGTTCGGCCTTTTTATTATTAGCCAATGGGTCATCGTCCCGAATTGTTTCTAGAGCATTTGTTATAAAATCAATACTTTTAGCAGCATCTTTTTTTAAGTTTTGACGAGCTGCATTCAAATTTTCTCGATATTGGGATTCTAGTTTTTTCTTTTTAACAATAGTGCTTCTGTTTTCGAGTGGGTTATCCTTTACCAGAATATCAATCCTTTGATTATCCTTAATTGTATATCGCACTGTTTTAAAACTGTCATGCGAAATAATGAGTTCATCACCTATTTGAGCTTCTATTCTAAAATCGCCAAAAATATCTGTTATAACCCTACCTTTCCCTAATATACTTACTTCTGCATTCTTAATTGCTTTTAACGTATTTTCCTCCTTTACGGATCCTTTAATTGTAAGTTGCTTAGATCTTATTCCTGAATCATTTTCTTGCCCAACAACCATATTTGGCAGACAACAAAAAAACGCTACAAGTAAGATAATCTTCTTCATCATTTATTATTAAAATCAGGTAAACTTAACCCATTTTAATGGGATAATAAAATTCACATTTCTTGATTACGGCCTTTTTTAACTACATCCATATATAAAAAAGGACACTTCCTAATTCATTTGGTCAATTCACTCATTTATAAGCATTACTCCCTCATTATTGATTTTTATAAAAAAAAGATCGCAATACTTTTATCCAAAATAAAAAAAGAGATTATGAAGACATTATTTTTAGGAAGCACCTTATGTTTATTAAGCATTATTTCTTGTAATGCAAACCATAAACCCAACGCAAAGCTTGCATTAAATCAAGAAAAAAATCACTTGATACATACGACCAAAACAGATCCAAACTCACGTAATATACAAGTAGCACTATTATTAGACACCAGTAATAGTATGGATGGGCTTATCGATCAAGCTAAAGCACAACTTTGGGAGATCGTTAATGAACTATCATATGCCAAGTGTGGACAGAATGAGATACGTCTAGAAATTGCTCTATATGAATATGGTAATGATGGATTACCTGCTCAAGAAGGCTTTATTAGACAAGTACTACCCTTCTCAAATGATTTAGACGAAATATCAAAAGAACTTTTTGCCTTAACCACCAACGGAGGGAATGAATTCTGTGGCAAAGTAATTAACACTTCGATTAATCAATTACGTTGGAAAAAAAACAATGATCACCTCAAACTTATTTTTATAGCAGGAAATGAGCCTTTTACTCAAGGCCCAGTAAACTACAAGGATGCGGCTATAGATGCCCTAGAAAAAGACATCTCTATAAACACGATTTTTTGCGGTAATTATAGACAAGGTATTGAAACCATGTGGAAACATGGTGCAGATATAGCACATGGAGACTACAGCGCTATTGACCACAATCTAGAAACCGTTCATATTGTAACTCCCTATGACGATATTATACTACAACTTAATAGCCAACTTAACAACACGTATATTCATTACGGAAGAAAAGGTGCCGAAAAAAGAAGATTGCAAGCAGAACAAGATAGTAATGCAAAATCATATAGCCCGGCAAATGCAGTTAGTAGAGCTGTTAGCAAAAGTTCTGGGTTCTACAAGAATAAAAGCTGGGATTTGATTGATGCAGCAGACGATGAATCTTTTGAGATCGAAGAAGTTGCTAAAGAAGAATTACCAGCAGAGCTAAAAGAAAAATCAGGAACAGAACTCAAACAATACATAGAAGAAAAAAGTAGAGCACGAAAAGAAATACAAAACAAAATCAATGAATTAAACAAAAAAAGAGTTCTGTATCTAAAAGAGCATAAAAAAGATAGTGATGTTAATCTTGAAACAGCTTTGCTCAATGCTATAAAAAAACAAGGGAGAGAAAAATCATTTTCTTGGGACAACTAATAAAACTTATTTAGTCATGAAAAACCATATGAAAACAATATTTTTTATTCTTATATCAATACCTGTTATGTCACAAGAGAAAAAAAAATTACCCAATTCAAAAGTTGATTTTGATTCTTTCTTAGAAATATCAGAAGAGATTAAAGAGTATAGAAAGGACCGATTAATTGCGTTAGACACTTTTTTAAGCTACCTAAAGGATGAGCATACTATTTTATTAGACACTAGATCCAAAGAAGCATACAAAAAGAAACATATTAAAGGAGCAATCCACATTAATTTTTCAGATTTTACGCAAGAAAAATTACTTAAAAAATTAGGCCCAAAGACTACAAGAATATTAATCTATTGTAATAATAACATTGATAAAGATCCAATTAATTTTGCCACTAAAAAAATAGAATTAGCACTAAATATCCCAACATTTATAAATCTATATGGATACGGCTATAAGAATGTATATGAATTATCGTCTTTGGTATCTGCAAAAAATAAAAAATTACAATTCGAGGGCAGCGACATTCGATAAAAACAGTTATTTACTGCTACGCACATAGAAGTAAAACCCTATTATTCTATAAAATTAGCTGTCAATTAAGATTAAAAAGAAATAACAATACCTCAACATGGCTACAAGTTCGTAGCCATGTGTCTTTTTATATCTTGTTTTGACGACTGTATTATAACCGTTCTTTTTCTTGAACACCAACTAATTTGATCATTTTCAAAACCATCCCTTTGACTAAAATTTCAAATATCACTGAAAACCGTGTTTTCTATACGTTTAGGATATTTTAACTTTACCCTCACAAATCGAACTATAACTTTTACAAACCTAACAATCAAATCACAATGCCTCAAACATTTGACCCCAAAAAAATCAAGAAAAAACATACGACAAACATTCTTCCATCAATTAAGAGTAGTACTCTGTTTCAATTCGAAAACCTTGATATTCTGCAGATATTTCTATCTACTAAAATTAGACGTATAAATAACACATCGGTCTATA
This sequence comes from Aquimarina pacifica, assembly GCF_000520955.1. Classification (GTDB taxonomy): domain Bacteria; phylum Bacteroidota; class Bacteroidia; order Flavobacteriales; family Flavobacteriaceae; genus Aquimarina; species Aquimarina pacifica. The sequence goes on from NZ_JACC01000007.1 coordinate 72,638, forward strand.
CGTATCTTTAAACATCAAACAATTAATAGTACTTGATAATCGGCAAGAGTTTAATGTATGCTCCATTTTAAGGGCATAAACATTATATGTAAAACTAATAGGAAACACACACACTATCCTAATCTTTAGTAGAGCAGCAAAAATTTGAGCCGAAAACAAGTACATACCTTATAGTATATCCACCAAATTATAATATCTACTATAAAAGAGACCAATTAGCTATCATTTCTAATAATTACACACATTGTTGAAAATAAAAATTCACAAATTAAATTATTATTTAAAATGAAAAAATTAGCTTTTAGTTATTATCAAAAAAAGAGCATCATTGCTAGAAACTTACTCTATTTGTTTTGTCTCATGAGTTGTTACGCACCGATGCATTCACAGCAATTACCTGATCAAGAAAAACTGAGGATTGGAACAAATTTAGGAGGACTTGCAGATTATGGTCAAGAAATCCCATTTGTTGATTTAATGCGAACCTGTAGACAATGGTACTCTCAATCTATTGATGATCCCAATGCCGGTTATACTTCTGGTTTTGAAGATGAACTAACCTATCGAGAAGACGGATACCCCACACACATCCCACAATCAATAGAAGCGTCAGAGTTTGATCAAAGATTAGCAACAGTTTGGGCAATAACAGATGGTTGGCCTGCAGGAACGTATACTGTCCTATGGGAAGGTACAGGTGACTTAGGTTTTGTTTCTGGCCCCGGATTTGAAATTTTATCAGAAGAAAACCATAGGATTACTTTTTCATTCAGTGACCCAGGTGTTTTTATCGAAATGAGAATCAACGAATCACAATTATCCGATCCTATTCATAACATTCGTGTATTAATGCCAGGAACAGAGGAGACGTATCAGACCCAGCCTTTCTATCAAGTCTGGCTTGATAAGATTTCACCATTCAATGCTTTCAGGTTCATGGATTGGGGAAAAACCAATAACTGGGGAAGAACTTCAGAAGGCTGGGACACTCCTACTCTTTTTGACTGGGATGAACGTGCAAGAATGGACAACTATACCTGGACAGATTCAAAAGGTATTCCTTATGAAATGATGATACGATTAATGAATGAATTAGACGCCGATGGTTGGGTTTGTGTACCTCATAGAGCTAGTAATGAATATATCTCTAACATGGCTGCATTTTTTAGAGACAACCTAGAACCAGATCGTCACTTACATGTAGAATATAGTAATGAAGTATGGAATTGGGCCTTTGGACAGACGCAATGGGTAAATAAGTATGGAGAAGGTGATGGAGATTATGCCTGGGGAACCAGAATGGGATCTATGATGGATAATTGTCTAAGCATATGGACCGATGTTTTTGAAGGACAACTAGATCGAATAACAAGGGTCGTTGGTGTTCAATTATCCTGGATTGCGATCGGAGAAGAAGTTGCTGCGCGTGTAGATGACAGCCACTATGATGCCATTACCCCAAGTTTTTATTTTACATTTTCAGAAGAAGACGAAGCTAGATTAGACGAATTAGGTGCGGCAGCAACGGTTACCCATATTGCTGACTTTGCAAGGACTCATATGCCAACATATTTTGGGTATATAGAAGATGTAAATAATTTGTGTCAGCAATTAAATAAAAAAATCACCTTTTATGAAGGCGGACAACATTTTACACCCGTACCTTTTGGGGCATCCTCAACATATGATCATGCCCTAGAAGCTATACAACGGGATGATTCTATGTATGATTTATATAATGAATGGTTTGATATGATTAGAACCATTCAAACTGGTGATGAACCATTATTATTAATGAATTTCTCAATGATAGGAAGTATAGGTGCCCGCTACGGCAGTTGGGGAATATTAGAATCTATGTATCAAGACACTTCTGTAATCCCTGCTCCAAAATATAGGGCAGTTATCGAGAATAATGCTGGTTATCAAGGCAATCCGAATCCCGATACAGAACCTCCAACTATACCAACGGATCTTGTTTCGTCTCAAATCACCTCTAATTCTGTAACACTAGAATGGACTGCAGCTCTAGACAATGTTGGAGTAACTGCGTATAGAATCTCAATTGATAATGGTACTGAAATAATTATTACCGACACTTCTACAGAAATAGCAGACCTAACCGAAAATACTATTTATACATTTACCGTAGCTGCAAGAGATGCAGCAGGAAACTGGTCAGAAGAAAGTGAAAACTTAACTGTAGAAACTCTGGAGGACACAAATCCAGATACCACAGCACCAAGTATTCCTATGAATCTAACTGCCTCTGATGTAACATCAAGTTCACTTAGGCTATCATGGGAGCCATCTACAGATGATACAGGAGTTACTTCATATAATGTGTCTATTAACGGAACCGCTCCTGTAGAGGTTACTGATACATTTTTGGAAGTCGAAAATCTTACTGCTGAAACCGAATATACATTTACCGTAACAGCGGGAGATGCTGCTGGTAACTGGTCTGAAGAAAGTGAAAATTTAGTAGTAATGACACTCGAAGATCAGATCGTAGATATAACCCCTCCTTCAAGCCCAACAGAATTTAACGCAAGCGAAATAACTCAAAATTCTGTTAACCTAACCTGGAATGAAGCAACAGATAATATTGGGGTTACGAATTACTGGATATTTAATGTTATTGATAATTATTCTATCATTGAAGTTCAAGAACCTCAAGTAATAATTAATGATCTTGAACCAGCAACTTTATACGAGTTCGTATTAGTAGCATTAGATGCCGCTGGTAATCAATCTGAGATAATTTCTTTGACAATTACTACAGAAGAAGAATCTGGCGATGATACCACTCGACCAAATATGGTAACAGGATTATCATTAGTTAATATCACAACAAATTCATTGACATGCACTTGGGATGAAGCTACCGATAATGTGGGGGTAGTAAAGTATTGGTTCTTTCTGAACGGAGATAACCCTATAGAAGTATATGATACTGCGGTTACAGTAGAAGGCTTAACAAGTAATACAATGTATGAATTAAGTGTTATAGCACTGGATGCAGCCGGAAATTGGTCGCCAGAAAATGTAGGAATAAATGTTCAAACCCTCTCAGACGATAATCCAGATACCACAGCACCAAGTATTCCTATGAATCTAACTGCCTCTAATGTAACATCAAGTTCACTTAGGCTATCATGGGAGCCATCTACAGATGATACAGGAGTTACTTCATATAATGTGTCTATTAACGGAACCGCTCCTGTAGAGGTTACTGATACATTTTTGGAAGTCGAAAATCTTACCGCTGAAACCGAATATACATTTACCATAACTGCAGGAGATGCAGCAGGTAACTGGTCTGATCAAAGTGAAAATTTAGTAGTGATGACACTCGAAGATCAGATCGTAGATATAATACCTCCCTCTAGCCCAACAGAATTTAACGCAAGCGAAATAACTCAAAATTCTGTTAGCTTAACCTGGAATGAAGCAACAGATAATATTGGAGTTACGAATTACTGGATATTTAATGTTACTGATAATTATTCTATCATTGAAGTTCAAGAACCTCAAGTAATAATTAATGATCTTGAACCAGCAACTTTATACGAGTTTGTATTAGTAGCATTAGATGCCGCTGGTAATCAATCTGAGATAATTTCTTTGACAATTACTACAGAAGAAGAATCCGGGGATGATACCACTCGACCAAATATGGTAACAGGATTATCATTAGTTAATATCACAACAAATTCATTGACATGTACTTGGGATGAAGCTACCGATAATGTAGGCGTAGTAAAATACTGGCTCTTCTTAAATGGAGATAATCCGATTGAAGTATATGATAATTTCATTACTGTAGACGGGTTAACACCCAATACGACATATGAATTAAGTGTTATAGCACTAGATGCAGCAGGAAATTGGTCGCCAGAAAATGTAGGAATAAATGTTCAAACCCTCTCAGATGATAATCCAGATACCACAGCACCAAGTATTCCTATGAATCTAACTGCCTCTAATGTAACATCAAGTTCACTTAGGCTATCATGGGAGCCATCTACAGATGATACAGGAGTTACTTCATATAATGTGTCTATTAACGGAACCGCTCCTGTAGAGGTTACTGATACATTTTTGGAAGTCGAAAATCTTACCGCTGAAACCGAATATACATTTACCATAACTGCAGGAGATGCAGCAGGTAACTGGTCTGATCAAAGTGAAAATTTAGTAGTGATGACACTCGAAGATCAGATCGTAGATATAATACCTCCCTCTAGCCCAACAGAATTTAACGCAAGCGAAATAACTCAAAATTCTGTTAGCTTAACCTGGAATGAAGCAACAGATAATATTGGAGTTACGAATTACTGGATATTTAATGTTACTGATAATTATTCTATCATTGAAGTTCAAGAACCTCAAGTAATAATTAATGATCTTGAACCAGCAACTTTATACGAGTTTGTATTAGTAGCATTAGATGCCGCTGGTAATCAATCTGAGATAATTTCTTTGACAATTACTACAGAAGAAGAATCCGGGGATGATACCACTCGACCAAATATGGTAACAGGATTATCATTAGTTAATATCACAACAAATTCATTGACATGTACTTGGGATGAAGCTACCGATAATGTAGGCGTAGTAAAATACTGGCTCTTCTTAAATGGAGATAATCCGATTGAAGTATATGATAATTTCATTACTGTAGACGGGTTAACACCCAATACGACATATGAATTAAGTGTTATAGCACTAGATGCAGCAGGAAATTGGTCGCCAGAAAATGTAGGAATAAATGTTCAAACCCTCTCAGATGATAATCAAGATACCACAGCACCAAGTATTCCTATGAATCTAACTGCCTCTAATGTAACATCAAGTTCACTTAGACTATCATGGGAACCATCAACAGATGATACCGGAGTTACTTCATATAATGTGTCTATCAACGGAACCGCTCCCGTAGCGGTTGCTGATACATTTTTGGAGGTAACAAATCTTACTGCTGAAACAGCCTATACATTTAACGTAACTGCAGGAGATGCAGCCGGTAACTGGTCTGATGAAAGTGAAAGCCTAACTGTAGAAACTTTAAATTATAACAATGATGATGTAACCCCTCCTTCAAACCCTACAGATTTTATCGTGAGTGAAATAACTCAAAACTCTGTTAGTTTAACATGGAACGAGTCTACCGATAATATAGGAGTCATAAATTATTGGGTATTTAATGTAACTAACGGGTATACAGTAGTTGAAGTTCAGGAACCTCAGGCAATCATTACTGATCTTGAACCAGACACTTTATATGAATTTGCATTAATAGCCATAGATGCTGCAGGTAATCAATCTGAAACAATCTCTTTAATGGTTACCACAGAAGAAGCATCAACAATAATAGATGTTACAGCACCCAGTATTCCTGAAAATCTAGTAGCATCGGATATAACCGAAAATTCTATACGAATATCCTGGAATCCGTCAAGTGATGATACCGAAGTAACTGCATATAGAGTATCCGTAGATGGAGCTACACCAATACAGGTAACAGATACATTTTTAGAGGTAGAAAATCTTGCTTCAGAAACAGTATATACATTTACCGTGACAGCAGGAGATGCCGCTGGTAACTGGTCTGAAGAAAGTGAAAATCTAGAAGTACAAACAGCAGAAGAATCTGGTGAAGATACAACACCTCCATTGGCACCAACTTCTATTACACTCAACGGAAGAACAGAAAATTCTATAAGTTTAATCTGGGATGAGGCTATTGATAATGTTGGCATCGCTCGTTATTGGGTTTTTAACATTACTGATGATTATGCTGTTCTTGAAGTTAATGCACCAGAAGTTACGTTTACAGGTCTTGATCCTGCAACTTCTTATGCATTTGAAATAGTCGCTTTAGATGCAGCCGGAAATATCTCTCCTTCTACAGGCTTTACTGTTAGAACACTATCTGATGGCCCTCTAGAAGAGCTCAAGACTTACTATTTTGGACATAGCCTTGTAGCACATACTTTTGGTAATCAAAGTATACCTCATTGGTTTTACTTATTAGCTCAAGAAGCTGGATACAATTATACAGCTGATGGTCAATTTGGCTTCCTACCACTTCAGACATTGCCTCCAACTCATACGTGGCATTTTGATATTGTTCCCAATGCATGGGATCAAACTTTTGCAGTTTCTGATTTTGATAACGTGGTTGTTACCGAAGCTAATTTTAATCAATATCAGGATCCTTCGGATTTATTTATGGATAGTAGCTCTTATGAAGCGACGTTGAGAGTATTAGATTATGTGAGATCAGAGACAGCAAATATTCCTTTTTATATCTACGAAAATTGGCCTGATGTAGCGGATAAAGATATACAAAACGTTACTGCTCAGGATTTGATTGATTTTAACACCTTAACCAGAGGTAGTTTCCATGATTGGTGGGTATTGTTACAAGATCAGGTAAATGCTAACCCCGATGCCAATGTTAAACTAATACCTGCCGGTTCAATAGTTAGTGGGTTACTTACCGATTTTCCAGCATTAGCAGCAATTACAGCTCCTGATTTGTTTGAAGATAATGTTCACGGACAACCCATTATGTACTTCTTAACTGCATTAGTTCATTATATGGCTATCTATCAAGAGAAACCTCCATTATCTTTTGTTATCCCTAGCGAAATCCCTGTAGGAGTCAATAATAATTACGAAGATATTATTGATTACATATGGGATGAATTAGTAGATTTCAATGATGAAAACGGAAATAGTAGAGTTTGGTTTGATGATGCAAATAAAACGCTTGATTCGTTTTCTAATCAAGATTATGGTTTTACGATTTACCCAACCATAGTAGAGGGAAATTCAATAGTGTTACACATAAAACCTAAGGATTCTTCTCAATTAACATTAGATAGGGATATTACTATACATTCAGTTGACGGAAGACAAGTCTATAATACTGTATTACATAAAAAAGCAACGATATTACCTTTAAAAAATCTAGTGTCGGGAATGTACGTACTAAAAATTAAAAATGGTAAAACGATAACCACTCACAAAGTAATGGTTAAATAAATTTATTACCGCATATCATAAGAAAAGCGCTCAATTATTCATAGAATAGTATGAGCGCTTTTTATTTTGTATTCGTCAAGCTTAGTTCTCATAAATATTTCTACTACCGAATCTCATGATAAAGCAAAATCTAATTGTAAGTGGTAAAGCATCATTCTTAAACCTTAAGAAACAATAAACTTCGGTACGTTATTAGTTTTGGTATAATATTGTAATATCACATTAAAAGGTAAAGTGATACCGTTAGGCTTAGATCTTACTCCTATTAATAGATTTTTAAACCGCATAATGGGGTTAAATAATATCTCATTAAATGAATTTATCCTATTCTACCCAAAAATTTAGTGCAAATTTTCAACAAAAACAGCATCATACTTTTAATACAAACTAATAATGCTAGTTTGATTCTAAACGAATTGAGTGTTTTGATTGCATTCGAGAGTTAAACCTCAAAAACAAATTTTACAATAAATTAGAATATAAGAAAACGTAATTTTATTTTGAATTAACAGCTGGACAATTACAATCCCATCTTTCTTTGAGCTTACCAAAATTGTATCCTAAGGTAAGTTGATGAAATCCTCCATCGCTTATCACAACATCGTTCTGCTGATAACTATAAGTATATCCGACGATCCATTTTTTATAATTCACACCCAAAAATGGGGTGAAATATTGCAATTGCTGATTTCGTATAGTCAATCCGTCATTAGAATATTCTGCACCGTCTAAATTACGACGATATGACATTCCGCCCCACAGTGTTGTATTATCATTTAATTCATAATACGTCTTTAAATTTCCATCGAGAGAAGCTTCTTGGGTTTCATCTGTGAGTAAATACATAACTGAGGGCTCTAAGCTAAAATCCGTACTTCCCAAACCAAACAAATATCCCAAAGAGAATACATATCTACGTTGGTTACTAGAATCTCCAAACTCTCCGTCTCTTTCTGCATTATCAAAAGTATCTCTGGTAACAGGTAATAAACTCTTAACAGTAAAATGGGCGTACCATTCTAAATAATTATAAGAAAATCCAACATCTATATTATAATAGGAATCTTTCTGAATCCTATCTAGTACAACGGGGTCAGGATCAAAAGAATCGAATAAATCAGTAGTATTCACATTGGATTGAATAAAACCGGCACTTAGTCCAAAGGACAACATATTAAGATCGGTTCTATCACGTGAAAATAACAAGTGATAAGCATATGTAGCATAAAAACCAGTTTGAGAAAAACGACCATTTTCGTCTTTGAAAATAATTCCTCCCCAACCCGACTTTTGGCCAGTTCTAAAATTAATATTTAATGTTTGTAAATTCGGAGCGTTGTTAACATCGAACCACTGCTTTCTAGCAGTAAGGCGAATCTTATTCGCATTCGAGGCTCCCGCCATCGCAGGGTGCACCAAATATAAATTATCAGAAAGATAATCTGCATACACTGGTATACCCTCTTGCGCTGTTACAAACTGAGAAGTAATCATCACAAAGCATACGATACAAAATGTTTTTAAGTTCATTTGGACTCTATCATTAAAGGGGGCTAAATAGATTTTTCTGAAAAACCAACTAAACTTAAACTCTAAAAAAATAGTTTATATTGTTGATCTTCAATATTTTTTTTAAAAGTACTATAGTAGGTTAATCTCTCAAATATATAAATTTTTGTCAGAATATAAGAGATATAGGCTTTTGAAGTGTTCTATTATGGTAATTCTAACAGTAATTAAGCAATATCTCATCCTACTTATAAAGTGCATTATATACTATTATACCTAGAGTATCCTAATGCTTTTTAGTAAATTTGCAAAAAAATTAGCCCATGGAAAAGATTTTCGAAATAAAAACAGAAACTACCTCTAATCCAGGTATTATCAAATTTGAAGCTAACTACTTTTTAACGCAACATACCAGCTATGAATTCGACAATATAGATCAGGCTAAGGAATCGCCATTAGCACAACAATTATTCTATCTACCTTTTGTAAAAAGAATTTTTATTGCTCAAAATTTTATAGCCATTGACAAATATGATATTGTAGAATGGTCAGATGTGCAGGATGAAGTGGCAGAACAAATTAAAAATTACCTTAATAGTGGTCAACCCGTTATTAGCGAAACAGATATTAAAGTTGCCAAAAAAACAGCAATTACCATATATGCAGAAAGCACTCCAAATCCAGCGGTATTAAAATTTGTTGCTAATAAAAAATTAGTAACTGCGGGACACGAGTTCAAAAATATTGATGAAGCCACAGATTCACCACTGGCTAAAGAATTGTTTCATTTTCCGTTTGTAAAAGAAGTCTACATTAGCGAGAACTATATCTCTATCAGTAAATATGACATGGCCGACTGGAACGATATCACCTTAGAGATTCGAGAATTTTTACGTAGTTATCTAGAGCAAGGAAAACCAGTTTTATCTGATAATGCCACTCTGGTCAAAAACAGTATAGAAGAGCAAGCTGATATAGATTTTGAAAAATTAGATGACACCTCAAAAGATATTGTAAATATTATAGAAGAATATATAAAACCTGCAGTAGCTAGCGACGGTGGTAATATTTTATTTGATTCTTATGATCCAGAAAGTAAAGCTGTAAAAGTAATCCTGCAAGGTGCATGTAGCGGATGTCCATCTTCTACCTTTACCCTAAAAAACGGAATAGAAAGTATGCTCAAAGAAATGCTAAAGGACAAAGTAGAAACAGTAGAAGCAATAAATGGGTAGTTTACCGAAAAAAATTAGCTGTCATCGGAAATACTGTTAAAATATTCACTCTATTTACTTTATTAAGAATAAACAATCCCGTATATTAGAGATTCACATAAAGTAATAACTAAAAAATATTAAAATGGCAATTGTTAAAGTAATAGAGATTATTGCAAGTTCTGAAAAAGGTTGGGAAGATGCCACCAAAAATGGTATAAAACAGGCTTCAAAAACTGTAAAGAATATCAAGTCTGCTTGGGTATCTGATCAAAAAGTTATGGTAAAAGATGGTGAAATCTCTGAATATAGAATAAACCTTAAAGTGTCTTTCGAAATAAAGTAACTTAATTAAGACGTATTCAAAATTATATTCTAGTCATCTTTCTTAAATAGATACTACAAAAGGTAGTATTTAAATTTATGAAATAATATCAAAGAGCATCTCAATATTCTTGAGATGCTTTTTATACTTTTATACTATATTAAAATTATCCTAAATGAAATACTGGTTTCTACTGTTATCTATCCTTGCCATTTCTTGTACAAGTCAAAAAAAAACTCCCATGCCAGAACATGAATACACAAATGACTTAATTGAGGAAACGAGTCCTTATTTATTGCAACACGCTCATAACCCTGTTAATTGGAAACCCTGGGGAGAAGAAGCACTACAGCAAGCAAAAAAAGAAAATAAACTAATCATTGTAAGTATAGGATATGCTGCATGCCATTGGTGTCATGTGATGGAACATGAAAGTTTTGAAGATCCAAAGGTTGCAGAAATTATGAATACTCATTTTATTAATATTAAAGTAGATCGCGAAGAACGTCCCGATGTCGATCAAGTATATATGAGTGCGGTACAATTAATGACAGGTAGTGGCGGATGGCCCCTTAATACAATTACATTACCAGACGGAAGACCTGTTTGGGGTGGGACTTATTTTAAAAAAGGCGCATGGATTGATGCACTAAAGCAAATGGCTGATTTACATCAAAAACAACCAGAAAAATTAATTGATTATGCATCAAAACTCGAACAAGGGATTAAAGCAACCTCTATCGTAGAAGTAAACACAGAAGAAGTTAATTTTAATAAAGAGTTTATTGATTCCTCAGTAAATGAATGGAGTACACACTTTGATCACCAAAAAGGAGGTACAAAACGAGTACCAAAATTTATGATGCCCAATAATTATCAATTTTTACTTAGGTATGCATATCAAACCAAGGATGAAGAATTATTGACTTTTGTAAAAAATACATTAACAAAGATATCCTATGGAGGCGTTTATGATCATGTTGGAGGAGGTTTTTCTAGATATTCTACTGATGATAAATGGCATGTACCCCATTTTGAAAAAATGTTATATGACAACGCCCAGTTAGTGAGTCTATATTCTGACGCATATTTGATTACCAAAGACCTTTGGTTCAAAAACGTAGTATATGAGACATTAGATTTTGTATCAAGAGAACTAACTAATGAAGAAGGTGCTTTTTATTCATCATTAGATGCTGATAGTACAACGGCAGAGGGCGAATTAGAAGAAGGTGCATTTTATGTATGGACTAAGGAAGAGCTTAAAAGGCTTTTAGAAGATGATTACGAACTTTTCTCTAATTACTACAACATAAGTTCGTACGGCTTCTGGGAAAAAGATAATTATGTCCTCATTAGAAAAGACAGCAATTCTGCATTTTGTGCTCAGTATAAAATTGACAATAAAACATTGCAAGCAAAACTTGCTTATTGGAAAAACCATCTTCTTGATGAGCGTTCTAAACGTTCAAGACCTCGATTAGATGACAAAACATTAACCTCCTGGAACGGATTAATGATCAAGGGATATCTTGATGCCTATAGAGTCTTTGGAGAACAAAGGTTTTTAGACGCAGCTCTAAAAAACGCAGAATTCATTAAAAAGAATCAGTTAAATAAGGACCACTCCTTATTTCATAATTACAAAAACGGAAAAAGTAGTGTTAATGGATATTTAGAAGATTATGCCACCATTATAGAGGCTTTTATTAACCTGTATCAAAATACATTTGATCAAAAATGGCTCAATGCGTCAAAACAACTTACCGAATATGCACTAACCCATTTTTATGATAAAGAGAAAAATATATTTTACTTTACGTCTGATAAGGATCCTGACCTAATAACCCGAACTGTAGAATCAAGTGATAATGTTATTCCTGCTTCTAATTCTATTATGGCAAAAAATTTATATTTATTATCTCATTATTATGATCGATCAGACTATAAAGAAATAAGTAAGTATATGCTTCATAATATTAAACCAGAAATCAAATCATATGCATCTGGGTATTCTAATTGGTTAGATCTTATGCTTAACTTTTCGTTCGATTTTTATGAGATAGTAATCATTGGTGAAAATGCCAAAACCAAACTTAAAGAATTTAATACAAGCTATATTCCAAATAAATTAATAGCAGGTGGTATATCAAACTCTGAGCAAGTTTTGTTAAAAAATAGATTTGTCGAAGAAAAAACACTCATTTATACTTGTGTCAATAATGCCTGTAAATTTCCTGTAGAAGAAATAGACAAAGTTCTTAAAATAATACAATGACAAACTAACACTTGTTATACTTGAAAATCAAATTTTTAGAATTAAAAAAAACGTTTTCGCTCTTAAAACTCGTCGTTTTTGGTGATTTTCTTTACTAAAAAGCACTTCTATTTCACTCAAATTGTTCTTTTTTACGGTTTTACCGTAAATATTTTATGCGAATAAACTGTTAAAATTACTGTTTTTCTTATTATTTTTCGGTGATTTAAGTGATTTTAGTTAAAATTCCGTAAAAGTTATCAGCTAAAACCCTTATTCATTGCTTATATCCAAGCATTTAGCTACTTTTATAAAACCTAAATCTATTGAATTATGAAAAAAACTTTACTCTTATTTTGTGCCCTAATCTCAACTACTTTAGTAGCACAATTACCGCGAAATTTACTTGTTTCTACCGAAAAAATTACCATGTATGATGAATACGAGGGTAGTATATATATGAAGAGTCGTTACAAAGAATCAAGTGTTATTGACGAAAAATCAGGAACATTTGATGCAAAGTTAAAGTATAATGTATATAGTGACGCTCTAGAATTTACAACCCCATCAAACGAATTATTTGCCATTACTCAGAGTCCTACTATTCACGCAAGAATAGATGGTGATTATTTTTACTATTGTAATTTTAAAAATCAAAGAGGAATGAATAAAGATGGTTATTACATTCTTGTAGAACTTAACGACAGATATCGTATTTACAAAAAGTTAACTACAGATATTATAGATCCTGTTGCACAAACATCAATGGTTAAAAAATCTACCGATGGTGAAGATGTAGGAAAGGTTAAAATTGCAACCACCTATTATCTTGAGGAATCAGGTGTGATTATGGAGCTACCTATGAACAAAAAAGAAATGCTTGCTGCATTCAACGATAAGGAAAATGAATTAGAGCAATATTTGAAAAAAGAGAAACTTCGTCTTAGAAAGGAAGAGGATCTAATTCGCTTAGTAGCTCGCTACAATGCCTTGAAGAGTTCTGACTCAGGAATATCAAGAAGCTTACTAAGCAACTCAGGAACAAACTAACAACTGATTCAATAGGTAGTATATGGTTATATACTTACATTAATAAAAACGCGATACCATCTGTAGCATATACAGGTGGTATTTTTTTTCAAAATAGTTAGTCCTAATATTATTTTCTAAAGTGAAATTTTATTGAATAGTAAACAAACTAGACTATCCAGCCACAAAATCCTTTAAATAGTATGGCTCAAAATAACCAACATCCTCAAAATCCTTGTTCAAAAACTTAGCATAACTTAATACCCCCATTTCTTTTGCTGAAGGTAATTTGTTCGTAATAAATACCGCATCACTGTAAGTACAAATAGTAGTATATTTATCAACACCATTTCCTATAAAATATACTTTTTTATCCGTTAAAAACGGAAGAAAAGAAGTGTCAGTAAGTATCTCGGCCTTTGTTTCTCTGACTTGCTTATTAGAGTCAGAAGAGAAAACTGCAGAATACACCTCCATTCTTCTCGCATCTATCATTGGAATTACATAATTCTCATCTTGATCCTCTACTTGTAAAGCTAATGATTGTAAGGTCGATATTGCAATCAGCGGAATATCTAGTGCATAACACAACCCTTTTGCTGCGGATACTCCAATCCTAAGTCCTGTATAGGACCCAGGGCCCATACTTACAGCTACAGCCGAAAGATCTTTAAGAGACAATCCTGCTTCTTTTACAACTTTATCGATAAAATTATGGAGTTGTTCTGCATGAGAATATGTAGTATTATAATCTTCCTCTAAATTTACTATTTCGGATCCTTTTGCTACGGCAACAGAACAATTAGTAGTAGAAGTTTCTATACAAAGAATGTAGTCCATCTTTTCAAAAAAATTTGTTCAAAGATACTCTAATTAACCATATTATACTCGCACAAATACGAAACTAACAACACTTAATAAACTATCCAGAAAACCTGATAGATACCTCCTGCCCGTTAGAGTTTAATATCTGCCACTTTTATACCAAAATAAAGCTCAAGTACTTTTAATTTAAAAATGTAGTCAAACTTGTTTTGTACTTCCTGACTTTGCGCATTTTCGAGTCTAAACTTTGATTGGTTAAAATCAAATGCATTGGTTAATCCTACATCATATCGATCCTTAGCATATTCATAAGCTCTTTCTTGGGCCTTTACTGATACCTGAGCAGCTTCAAACGCTTCTGCAGCTCCCTTTGCATCTAAATAAGCTTGATACACATTACTATCAAGATCTAGCTCTGCCTGCTCTAATTGAAACTCGGTTCTTTTGACATTAATCTTACTTCTTTTAACAGCATTTTTTACAGAAAACCCATTAAATATAGGAACTGAAAGAGAAACTCCGTAGTTCAAACTATAATTATCAGAAAATTGATCAAAAACTGGAGAAGGATTACCGATTATTGGGTTTCCTGAAGTATCTACACCAATAAGTCTTTCTGCATCTGTTTCAAAAGTACTAACCCCAAAGGAACCTGTCAATGTAGGGTAATATCCTGCTTTGGCGATTTCTACATCTTTTTCTGCAATTAACTTACTCTGCTCTGCAATTTGAACTTCGTATCTTGCCTCTCTTGCTCTAGACCTTATTTCATCAATGGGTTTATCTAAAATATCCGCATTAGGGACCAAGTATTCCTGTTCTGCTATATTAAACTTCTCGTAGTCCTTTATCAAAAGAGTTTGAGCTAAACTAATTAAAGAAATTTGTACTGCATTTTCTGCTTGAACTATTCGTGTTAGTTCATCTGCCGAAGTGGCTTCTATCTCTAAAAGATCTCCTTGCGGTAAAACCCCCGCTTCTACAAGATCTTGTGTTCTTTGTTGTTGCTCTAGGGTAATCTCATGTTGTTTTTGAATTACCTTTAGAGACTCTTTATTTAATAAAACTTGCAAATAACTATTTGCTACGAATAATGCAATATCATCTTTAGACTTTCCTAAATTATATTTACTCAAGAGTATATTTAGCTTAGCTCGCTGAAGTTGGCGTAAATTACTTAATCCATCAAAAATTGTAATTCCGGTGCTTGCCCCATAAGATGAACTTCGAAATGTTTGAATACTATTAGTTCCCGTCTGAGGGTCATTTGCCAATCCCGAACTCCAGGAATTAGAAGCCGAAGCATTTAACGAAGGTAAGAAATTACCTATGGCATCTAATTTATCAATCTTTGTAGTTTCGAGATCCAATGCAGATTGTTTTATCGAGATATTATTCTCTAATGCGTACTCAACGCATTCTCTCAAAGTCCAATTCTTTTCTTGTGCATATGAAGATATCCCTATAAAAAACACAAAACACACTTGTAACGTTCTTATAATCATTTTTTTAGTACTTAAATCACTTTTTTGAATAGAAAACTTGTTCTTATTTTTTATTATTTTCATTAGCCAAAATTTAGTAGTGCCCTGAAGTTTATAAATCAGTTTTAATTTCTTGACACGTCACAGTCGCATTTTTATTTATATAATGAGAGTTCTATTATTTTAAGCCTAGTTCTCAATACTTGTATTTAACAATATTGTATAAGTAACTCTTCTACTAATATTGTTACATGTTTTTTATTAAAGTTTGTATTTATTTATCTAATACCATAAATCAAATCCGAACATCTTAAAATCGAAATAAGACACAAACAACTAAAAAACAAACCTTTAAGCCTCAATTAATAGCCACTTTTATATTGGTATTAATTATTTTTATTTTCTGCATCTCTTTTTATAGGCTCTGTTTTATTCCAGACCTTTATCTCATCTTCCTCTGTGATACCAGAAGTAATTTCGACATTAATACCATCAGACAACCCTATTCTTATCTCTCTTTTTTCGAATTCCTGATCACCAGTTTTAATCTCTACAAAGGGGTCTCCGTTTTCTTCATCAAACTGCAACAATGCTTCTTTAATAGCCAAAACATTATCCTTAGTACCTAATATCATAGCAGCATTGGCACTATAACCAGCTCTTATAAAATAAGAATCATCTAAATACACTTCACCTTCGATTTTAAATTGTACTGCTCCTTGTTCTTCGGTTCCTTTAGGAGCTACAAATTTTAGTTTTGCCTCAAATTCTTTATCCCGAATTGCGCCTAAACTTACCTTAAGAGGCATTCCTATCTTAAGCTTGCTTACTTCTGCTTCATCTACCTTTCCTTCAAAAATCATTTTATCAAGATCTGCAATACTTGCCACCGTAGTCCCATCATTAAAATTGTTACTTTGTATTACCTGATCGCCTTCTTCTACTGGAATTTCTAAAACGGTACCAGAAACCGATGCTCTTACATTAGTTATAGCTTGGGCACCTCCTGTTGAACCCTGACGAATTATTTGTAGATCGTTTGCAGCGTTTCTGACCTCTTGTTCTGCCTGGTTATAACGTAATTTTATATTCTGAAAATCCTGAGTGGATATTACTCCTTTATCAAACAGCGCCTTATTACGATTATATTCTTGCTGTGAATTATCTAGTGCTATTCTAGCATTTTGTACTCGTCCTCTAGCACTATTCAATGATTGTTCATTTGGCACAACTTTTACCTTTGCTATTAAATCACCCGTTTTTATGAAATCCCCTTCTTTGACAAATATTTTCTCAATAATTCCTGATACTTGAGGCTTTATTTCTACCTCTTCTTCGGGAATCACTTTTCCCGTGGCGACGGTTTTCTCCTCTATCGATGTCTTAAATGCTTTTTCTGTAGTAAATGTAATCGGTGATTTACTATTAGAATCGATAAGATATTTACCAGAAAAACCTAGTAAAGCACCCAAAATTACTAGTGCAAAAATTTTAAAAAACTTTTTCATTTTGATTGATTATTTCTTTTTGATTGTTACTTTATTCTTCCCTTAATGCTTCTATGGGTTTTATACTAACAGCTTTTTGAGCTGGTATTAATCCTATTAATGTACCCAGTACCACAATAGACAATAATGCCCCGACTACAGCAAAAAAATCTACAGTAGGGTTAAGAATAGGTATATCCTCATTGGTTCCTATTGCGTTATTAATCCCCCAAAGCAGCATAGTTCCTAATATAAAACCTGTCAATCCTGCTACAAAGGTGAGTAAAATAGACTCTAACATAATTTGTCCTCTAACCTCTCCTGGCGTTGCACCCAAAGCTCTTCGCACACCTATTTCTCGGGTTCGTTCTTTTACTGTAATTAACAAAACATTACCTATGGCAATGACTCCTGCAATAAGTGTTGCAATTCCTACAATGTATGTAATCAAACGCATGCCTGTAAGAAATCCATTTGTTTTGGCAACTGCTTCTCCCATATTAAAACTCCCAAATGCCTGATCATCTGCCTGATGCACATCGTGTAATTGCTTTAATTTTGTTTTTATGGTAGCCTCTGTTTGAACAATATCTTTATCTGGCTTTGCAGTGATTACCATCCAGGAAATCTTCTTTCCTTGATTAAAAATCCCTTGAAAAGTTGTAAACGGAAGAAAAATAGAGTCATCTCCTTCGAATCCCATTTGCGTCGGCTTATATACACCAATTACTTTAAAATAAATACCATTGACTTGCACATAATCCCCGATAGCGTTTTCGTCCTTCTCATAAAACTGCTTATAAATATCTTCGCCAATAACACATACCTTCCTTTGGTATTTAATATCTTCCTCATTAATAAAACGCCCCCCGTCAAAGATCTTTTTCTTTGACACTTTATCTATTGTAGGATAATCTCCGTATACCGAAAATGCACCTGATTTTGAACCTCTCACAAATTGACCGGGAGGTGTCCCCCAACGTCCTGTAACATTTCTGGGAGCTATATATTCTATATCATCAATCTGTGATTTTAGAACATCAACATCATCTAGTGTTAATTGGATCCCTTTACCTCTTTTAAACCCCTTGTTAGGCATACTGGTTTGTTCTCCCCAAACAAACATTGTATTGGTTGCAAAATCATTAAACTGACTTCTAAAACTATTATCTAATCCTTTGGCCATTCCCAAAAGAAACACAAACAAAAAGACACCCCATGTAACACCACTAATAGTAATAATAGTTCGTATCTTATTTTTGCGAATAGCACCATATATTTCTTGCCAGGTATCTCGTTCGAAAATAAATTTCATACCAAAATAGTTTTTTAAATTATTCATCTCGCAATGCAATTATTGGTTTTATCCTGGCCGCTCTTCTTGCGGGTATATAGCCTGCTAATAATCCAAAAAGTATTAATGTCATTGTTGCAATAACAATAATATTGGTATCTACTTTTGGATTAAGAATAAAGAATTCTTCAAGATTATTACCGATTAGTTTTAAAATAAGAATTCCTAAGACCAAACCAATGTAGCCGGCTATAGATGTGATCAAAACAGATTCTTGAAGCACCATTGCTATAATTGATCTTGGAGATGCTCCTAGGGCTTTTCTAATACCCAACTCTTTGGTTCTTTCCTTTACACTAAAAGTCATAATATTACCAATACCTATAACTCCCGAAATTAAAGTCCCAATACCTATAATAAATATAATTGCATAAATCCCTCCTAGAATAGCCATCGTTTGCTTAATATCTTCTGCAAAACTTCGCACTCGTATCGCACTTTGATCATTAGGCGCTACATCAAATTTTTGCTTTAAATCTTTCTCTATTTGCTTCGAAAAATCAATGGCCTGTTGTGTACTCATCGCCATATTGTACGATAAATTTATTCGATCCAAATGCTCATTATTTCCAAAAAGAAATTGAGCCGTTTTATAAGACATGTAGATAATTCTTTCTTCATTATCTCCTCCACTATCCTGAAAAACCCCTACAACCTTAAATGCTATACCATCTACATCAAGTATTTTACCCAGTGCATCTTCTTCCTTAAAAAGGTCCTTTTCTACCAACCTACCAATAACAATATTTTTAGTCTTATTTTCGACATCTACCTCATTAATATACCGACCTTTCATCATGATCGTTTTTTCTATATATTGATGATCCTGATTTACTGCCCGAACTTGATAATTGCCTGACTCACCCAGATACTTTGCCAATCCATTGCGATAAATTCTTGGGGTCGAATATTCTATTTTCCCCTTATAATTAGTATTTACAAACTCAAAATCTTCGTTCTCAAACTGTATTTTTCTATTTTCCTGAAAACCTTTATATGCCATTGATGTATTTCCTCCTCGAACAAAAATGACATTTTGTGCATCATCAACAAAACTGGTCAAAAAACTATTCAGCAGTCCATTGCCCAAACCAAGAAGAATGGTGAATATCAAAATCCCTAGGGATACTGTAAACCCAGAAAGAAAAGTACGCAACTTATTCTTTCCAATAGCCTCGAATATTTCTTGCCATCTATCTCTATCAAACATATTGAGACGCTCTTACTTGTTCTACTTTTCTATCTTCGACAATAACACCATCCTTAAGATGTACAATACGCTTACACATATCCGCAATATCTGGCTCATGTGTTACTACCAAAATTGTTTTACCTTCATCATTAATTCCTTGTATGAGATCCATTACCTCGTATGAAGTGGTACTATCTAATGCTCCCGTTGGCTCATCTGCTAGTAATACCTTAGGGTTAGCCGCCAAAGCTCTTGCAATAGCGACCCTTTGTTTTTGCCCTCCAGATAATTCACTAGGCAAGTGGGTGGCCCATTCTGCCAAACCTACCTTTTCTAAGTAAGACATTGCTCTTTCTGTTCTTTCTTTACGCTTTTTTCGTTGATAATATAGTGGTAGTGCTACATTCTCTAAGGCTGTTTTGTAATTAATTAAATTAAAAGACTGAAAAACAAATCCCAAAAATTGATTTCTATATCGGGCTGCTTTAGTTTCATTTAATGCTTTTATAGGTACATTATCCAAAACATAGCTTCCTGCATCTGGTTCATCAAGCATTCCTAAAATATTAAGTAATGTAGACTTACCCGAACCTGATGATCCCATAATGGCAACCAACTCACCTTCTTTAACACTAAAATCTATTCCCTTGAGTACATGAAGCGAATTGCTCCCCATTTGATATGACTTATGTAAGTCCTTTATTTCAATCATACTACTTTTGATTAAGATTTCTGAGGTAGAATATCTTTTACACTTTGATTTCACCTCAATAAAACACCCTATTCTTCATTAAGAATTACTAACATATAATTACAACTCGAAGAAAGACGATTGTTTTTCTTACTAAAAATAATTTTGAACAGTTAGTATTATCTTATCCCATAAGACGGAATATGTTAGAATTTCGTTACAGTTATTCCTGTTATGAAAATGTTAAAAAGATACGATTATAAGAAGTAAGCCTAACCTTCTTCATCAAATTTGACGCTAAACTTAAAAAAATAATAGATAATACTCTAACACCTATTTTCTTGTCACACCCTATTTTACTTCTAATTTACACAAAATAAAACATCAAAGTAGCATGGTTTTAACCAAATTAACAGAGGTACCTCATATGAAGAATTATTACATTAGGAAATATAACCTCGTTAACAAAGTTTGAAAAAATGATGTTCTAGTAATTTTTACATGACACAATCATGTATCGTGTGGTACACTCTGATTACTTTGCTTTAATTATAATAATTATAAAAAACAAAAGATCCTAAAGGTGATATTTATAGCAGAATATTCTCTAAAAAACTAAATCTAGTATGGTCCTAAAAAAGATATTTCTTAGTCAAACTAAAAAAACCTACTTTTTCTTACTTCGATAAATAAAAAAACCTACCAAACCAATTAATATATAGGGAATAACCATGAGATACACAATTCCATTATTGATTCCTTTTGCAGTCTCTTGCCCTTCTTCACTTTCTAAAACAGCCCTACACATTGCACACTGAGCCTCTACCGGAAGAGTCGCTAGAAATAATACAACAAATATGCCTGCTATTCTATAGTTCATTAAAGATCAAATTAGGTATAATATGGCGAAATCATACAATATACTATCACGCCAGTAATCGCAACATATAACCAAATTGGGAATGTAATTCGTGCTATCTTCTTATGTTTATCAAAACGTTCTGCTAGAGCCCTAACATACGTAATTAATACTAATGGAATCACTGCAATAGATAATACTATATGCGTAACAAGAATAAAATAATACACATATTGAATACCTCCTTCGCCTCCAAACTTTGTAGAATCACTAGTCATGTGATATGCTATATAAAGCAATAAAAACAATACTGAACAAAAAATTGCTGTTTTCATTAGTCGCTTATGTAGCACAATGTTCTTCTGTTTTATTGCCCATAATGCAATTAATAAAAGAACCGCTGTCAAACCATTAATTGTTGCATATATTGGTGGTAAAAAAGTAAGTGGTTGTACATCAAAACCCAATCTCCTGAGATTAACCCCAAACAATGCCGCCACTGCCAACGGAATTACAATAGACAAGGTGACAATCCATTTTTTATACTTTTTCTCTACGTCTGATGATGAACTTTTACTCATTGTTTTTTAGTAATTTCTTTATATCTTCTAATAGTATTGAAACTTGCTCCTCTTCTCCATTTTCATCCATCTTCTCTTCTATACCAATGGTACCTCTATAATAAACGATTGGATTTCCCGATGCGTCATATCTCGACCTAACATACCCGTCCTGATCGATTAATGCAAAATAGCCATTATGCTCAAAGCCTCCTGGAACATCAGGGTTTTCGGCAGCATAAATATTAAAACCAGCATTCGCAAGTTCATAAATATCTTCTCTTTCTCCTGTCAAAAAATGCCAATCAGGATCAGTAACCTTATAGTTTTCAGCATATTTTTTGAGTCTTCTAGGAGTATCATGCTTTGGGTTTATGGTAAAAGAAGCTACGCCAAAATTCTCATACTCCTTTAATTGATCCTGAAGATATACCAAATTACGGCTCATTCTAGGGCAAATAGTAGGACAACTGGTAAAGAAAAAGTCAACTACATACACTTTTCCTTTGTAATCATGATTTGTAATCAAAATACTATCCTGATCTAAGAAAGCAAAATCAGGTACTTTTTTTGGGATATTATTAAGTTTTATATAGCCGAGCTTCTCATTGGCTACAGGATTATTTGCACTCATCCTATCATTTTTTATGACAGAGGAGCCTTTGACTCTTTTTACAATTCTGGGAACGAAAATAATACCGAAGAGTAGTATTATAAATGATATCCCTACATATGAGTATTTTTTCATGAACTATCTATTGTAACGAAACTGTTTATCCATTCTTAAGATTCTATATCTTATTTTAGTTTTCTGTGCGATCCGCTTTATATTTTTTTAGTGCTAAACGATATTCTGCAAGAATTACTTTTATATCATCATTCATGACATTTGACAAATCAGCTACTGAGCTTGCATCATATCCATAAACTTCAATTTCATTTTCTTTTAATTTCCCATCTCTCCCTCTCAAGCTTCCATTCTTGTCTATGATATACACATAATTCGTTGCTAAATTTTCATCTAACGTGTGTGGCCCACCAAGACTATGAAACAAGGTTTTTATACGCTCAGGGGTTCCGAAAACAAATTTCCAACCTGAGACATCTGTTATATTATCTAACTCATCTAACAATTCTTTTGCCTCATCCTCACTTCCGAAAGGCAGCGCCATCACAAACTGAAAATCTCGAAAACCAGCATTCTTTTTGTATATTTTTTGATTTAGATTAAAGGCATTTCCTTGCTTATTAAAAATATCATTCCCTAAAAAACCAAGCACACTTATTTTGTCCTTAAACATTACTTGTTCATCAGAAAGTGCTTCAAAATTATTAAGATCCCCTATTTGATCATTCAGCACTGGTAGTTTAGAAAAATTATGTACTCCAGAAGCAAAAAACAAATAAGCTACTAATGGTAATATAAATAGAACACCTAAAACAAGAAATTTTTTCATGTAACGAATACCTTTTCTTATGGTCATTTACAACCATTTGATTAATTCGTATCTCTGATTAAAACAAGAAATAACATCTCTTTACTAATCATTTTGAATACGGTACAAAAATAAAAAAGACGGTTCAAAAAACCGTCTTTTTACAAAGCTTTTAACGTATTATAAAAAGAATTAAAAGTCCCAGCTTTTATGTCCTGCTTTAAATACTTCATATATATAATCTCCTTCTGTAAGGAGGATGAAAATCAAATAACTTACTAAGAAAATTCCTGTCCAAACTACAGATCTTCTTAATCCTTTTGTTTCTCCTTCCATATGCATGAATGACCAGGTAATATAATATGCTTTCCATATGGTAAGAATAATAAATATCCAGTTTAGTAATTTCATACTAATAAAAGTAGTATCTACTAAAAATGCTGGTTTTATAATTCCTAAGAATACTTCTACGATTGTAATTACAGAAAGTATAAAAAATACTTTCCAAATTAGCTTAGTA
Organism: Aquimarina pacifica; assembly: GCF_000520955.1. Classification (GTDB taxonomy): domain Bacteria; phylum Bacteroidota; class Bacteroidia; order Flavobacteriales; family Flavobacteriaceae; genus Aquimarina; species Aquimarina pacifica. The sequence continues at coordinate 96,436 of NZ_JACC01000007.1, forward strand.
TTTGATTCATGATGTGCTGTATCGTGTGCCATGTTATTAAACTTCTAAATTGTTATTAAACCAGGTAAAAGAATGTAAATACAAATACCCATACCAAATCTACAAAGTGCCAGTATAAACCAACCTTTTCGACCATCTCATAATTCTTTCTTCTTTCATAAGTACCAAGAATTACATTAATGAAGATAATGATATTGATAATTACCCCTGAAAATACGTGGAAACCGTGAAAACCAGTTATAAAGAAAAAGAAGTTAGCAAATAGCGGTGTTCCGTATTCATTATGAACTAAGTTTGCTCCTTCTACAATACCAATTGCGTCTTTATTTAATCTCTTTAGAGATTCTTCTCTTGAAAGTATTGTCTTTTCACCTTTATCCGTAAGGATCTGTGTTCTTAAAACGATATCCTTTCGTTTTGTAAAACCTGCTTTTATTTCTGCAATTGTATAGGTAGGAAGTGTTGCCTCCTTATCATACCAAATACCATTTTTACTTTCATGCTGTGCTCTATCACTATGATGATCCACAATAGCAATGTCTTCTAACTTCACTCTATGACCATCTGCATCAACAAACTGTAGAATCTGACCTCCTCTAGTCTCTATTGCACCATATTCTCCTTTGATAAAGTTTTTCCACTCCCATGCTTGAGAACCAACAAAAATGGCACCACCAATAATAGTAAGAAACATGTACAAAATCACCTTTTTCTGTTTCATCTGATGACCTGCATCTACAGCTAATACCATTGTAACTGATGAAAAAATCAGAATAAAGGTCATTAAAGCTACATAATACATAGGCGCATCAACGCCATGTAAGAATGGGAAGTGATTAAATACTTCGTCGGCAATTGGCCATGAATCTATAAACTTAAATCTCGAAAAACCATATGCGGCAAGAAAACCTGAAAATGTAAGGGCATCCGAAAGGATAAAAAACCACATCATCATTTTACCATAACTCACCTTGAGTGGCTGATTTCCACCTCCCCAGATTTTATCTTCAGTGCCTGTTTTAGTAACAGCTGTTTCCATATAAAGAATTTGGTGTTGTTAAATTTTCCACAAAAATAATCAATTTTATCATTTCAGATGCTCAATTTTATTTTTTAATTAAACGGATTATACTTTGCAGAAACAATCTATTTTCTGAACATCATTACTATGTTTCGCCTTATTTGACAAAAAACAAGAACAAAAATAGATAAACCCACAGAAAATCAACAAAATGCCAATACATAGCACCTAGTTCTAGACCTAAAGTTTCTCCTCTTTTATATTTTTGTTTAAAATGATTATAAATTACAACTAAAAGCATAATAATCCCTCCAAAGATATGAGCAAGGTGGGTAACTACGATTACAAACATAAATGTAGTAACAATTGTAGAAGTAGGCCCTGTAAAGTGATACCCCTGACGAATCATATCACTAAATCCTTCGAATTGCATGCTAATAAATACAATACCCAGCATAAGTGTTGATAGCAGTAATAATGTTGCTAATTTTCTATTATCTTTTTCTATTGCTTTTTTTACCAAATGAAAAGTAACACTACTAGCAATTATAACTAATACACTATAAATAAAGACTTGAGGAAACACTAAATCTGTCGCCCAATCTTTTCTACTCTTACTAACCACATAGGCACTCGTAAGTCCTGCAAATACCATTGCCATGCTAATCATAGCAAACCACATCATGGTTTTCTTCGATTTTTTTACTTTTTCCTGGGTAGTTCCCTGAGTTAAATCCATATCCGAATAAATTTATCAGCTACATAAATGATTTGTAATAGGGTAATATACAACACACTCATCAACATTAATTTTTTTGCTGTTTTGGCATCTCTTTCGTTATAAAGGTGAACAGCGGACCTTAACAAAACCAACCCCAATACTAAAATAATCACTCCAGACACTGGTGTCAAATACAAGCTACCTGTAACTCCAAAAACCGGAATTAACGAAGTAACGATGGTCCATACGGTATAAATTAACACCTGAACAGCGGTTCCTTTATCTTTTTTTCCTGTCGGAAGCATAAAAAAGCCTCCTTTTTTATAATCATCATATAAAAACCAACCAATTGCCCAAAAATGCGGAAATTGCCAAAAGAACTGGATCATAAAAAGTGTCCCCGGTTCGATCCCAAAATTATCAGTTGCTGCAACCCAACCTAACATAAAGGGAATAGCCCCCGGTATAGCACCTACAAAAACAGATAATGGGGTTTTGGTCTTTAGTGGTGTATACAAACTCACATAGATAAAAATAGAAATCGCACCAAACATGGCTGTTTGTGGATTAATAATATATAATACAATAATCCCTGCCAGCGTAAATAGTGTCGCAATTGCAAAGGCTGTATTAACAGTCATTCTCCCTGAAGGAATCGGTCTATTCTTAGTGCGATCCATCAATTTATCCAAATCTCTTTCTATAATCTGGTTAAAAGCATTTGAGGCTCCGACCATAAAATAACCGCCTATCGCAAGAAGCAATACGGTACTCCATGAAATTGTATCTACCCCTAATAGATAACCAGCTACAGAAGAAAAAACCACACTCAATGCCAAACGCATTTTTGTGATTTCCTTAAAATCCTGAATAACAGAAGTTTTTACGGTATTAATTTGGGTTACGTTCAAGTCTTGCACGTTTTCTGATAGCATTTTTGTAAAAGTGGTGCAAAGATATAGCTTAAAAGCATTTTAGACAACTTATAACTAAGTATAATTCACCTTTTAACAAGCCGATGGAGACATGATAAAAGGTCTATAGCGATTGCACCTAGTAACTAAAAAACAAAGGCACCATACATAGTGCCTTTGTTGTATCATCTTATAAGAATAAACGTAATCTAGATTTCTCTATACTTGATAGTATTTTTATTATATCAGTCTTGAATCTGAAAAACAATAGGTAACTGATATTTTACTGGCACCGGTTTTCCTCTTTGTTTACCCGGTGTCATTTCAGGGAATAGATCAATCACTCGTTTTGCTTCTCTTTCTAATCGAGGATGTGGTGCCCTTATCTGGATATTAGTAATTGCTCCGCTTGCATCAACTTCAAACTGGGTATATATTCTCTGAATTCCTGCCAAGCCATATTCCTGCCCCAATCCAGTATTAAATCTTCTTGAAACAATCCTTGCAATTTTTTTTGAAAAACAAGCTGCCCTTTCTTTGTTTGTACTAAGCTTCTCACATCCCGGAAATATAGGAGCGGATTCAATCCGATCAAAAGGGACTACAATTTCTACCTCTTCTTCTTTATCGATGATATCACTAGATCTAATAGGAGCAGACTCTGTAGGCTGTACATTTTTAAAGATCTTATCTATATCCTTAAGGACATCAGTATCTTTTGCAATTTTAAATTCTTGAGGATCTACGACCGGCTTGGTATGCTTTGCTGCAATCACCTCTTTTGGTTTAGGCTCTTCATAAACTTTGAAATCATGACTCCATTCTACCGGAGCATCATCAATTGTAATTGGCGGATCTACCACAATATCATTGGGTATTGCGGTATATACTTCGAACATAAAAAATGAAAATAATAGACTTGCGATTAGTCCAATCTGAAAATTCACCAATGTATTTTTACGTACATTAGCGTCGTGCTTGTTACTCATAATATTTAGTTTTAACGTTACAAGTATCACTAAATCAACAAGCATACCAAAAAAGAATCCCGTCTACATATTTGTAGCGGGATTCTGATATTTTAAAGCTTCTTATTTTATTATAGAGACGCATAATTAATTATCTAATACTATAGGCAAAGCGTAGAGCATATCTACTGGTTTTTCATCGTAGATTGCTGACCCAATAACATATTGCGATAACAAATTAATTATACGACAAGCTTCTTCCTCTAATTTTTGATGATGGGCACGCGCTCTTATATCAGTGACTCCTCCGCATTCAGAGATTTTAAAACGTACAAATATTTTATTTTCTCCATGAATCCCTGCATTATCAACCATTTTTTTGTCAAAATTTTTACGTACGAATTTCACAATTTGTTTACTCATACATTTTTTAAACTGAGCATCATATTTTTCTGATTTCTTACAAAAAGAAAATTGAAATGGAATCAATTTATCATGATCCATCTTATTATTGGACCTATCTTCAGAAACATGAACATCATATTTATATTTAGAAGACATTGCATCTATTTTTTTCTTACCTAGCAAATTAAAGCCTTTCGTGTAAAGAACGTTTACTCTGACCCCATCTTGCTCACCTGGCTTCATATTTGGCGTGTGTGACAAAACCTCATAAACAGCATCTCTTATCTTCGTATTACCACCACTTACATCTGACACCATTAAAGTTCCATCGGTATCAATCATAAGTTGAATTTCAATTTTCATCTTACCCATAATAGCCATACTATCTTTTTTTGCAAGACGACTTAGACCTACCTGAATTGCGTCTATGATCTTTTTATCTACGCAATTTCTTTGCTCACAATATTGACTAAACCCTAAACATTTCTGAAAAACTGGTGGCACTTCTACCTCTTCAAAAGGAATGGTTTCTTTAGCTTCTTTTTTTAGATTTTCGTTTATTTTTTTACTTTTTATTCCTTCACTAGGAAATCCAACATAGCATGATGTAATCACAATAGATAGTACTAATAAACGTTTTATATATATTTTCATTTACCTTTTAACTTTTGTTTTTTAAATAAAGAATGTATCTATAAACAGGATGCATTTTTTGTAAATTATAACAAACGCCAAGTACATTTTTAGTTATGCACCTCAAATACAATAGGCAAAGAAAACATTTGATCTATTGGCTTTTGGTTATAAGTAGCTGGTTCTAAAACATATGAAGAAAGTAGTAAAACTATACGTTGCGCCTCTTTTTCAAACTCAGGATGTGGTCCTCTCGCCTTAACATCTGTAAGATTCCCACATTTAGAAATCGTAAAACGTACAAATATCTTATATGTTCCTGAAGAAACTAATTTCCCCGTCCTTATTGTATTAAAATTTTTAATCACAAATTTTTGAATTTGTTTACTAATACACTCATTAATTACAAAAGTACTTTTTGTATACTTCTTACTACATAACGAAAAATGAAATGGTATAATATCATCATTATTTAAACCAAGATTACCCTGCCCAACATCCTCTGTTATCTCGACAAAATCCTCAATTTTACCATCTAGATTTTTTTGCCTTTTGATAAAAAAATTCCTATCGTATAGAACATTGACCTGTGCTCCATTTTCTTTACCCGGTGTAATATCCTTCATTTTCGACAAAAAATTATAAATCAGTTTATTTATTTTGTCATTCTCCCCTTTCACACTTAATAGCGTAACATCTCCATTTGTATCAATCACAAAACTTGCATGACTTCTTGCAACTCCCTGGAGAAAATCACTATCATTTTTCAAAACCCTATCTATATATTTTTTCAACCCATTATCAATCCTTTTATCCACACAATTTCTTTGCTCACAATATTGACTAAACTCTAAACATTTTTCAAAAACTGGCGGCACTTCAACTTCATTAAAGGGTATAGTATCCAAAACGGAGGGCGCCATGGTACTCTTTTTTAAAAAAGCATCTTCGAAATCAGAAATATTATCAATAGCACCAAAACGTTCTGACCTACTAGTAAACCCTTGGTTAAAAAACAAAATCACCAATAACAATACTACATAAGCAAGCCTATATTGTAAACTTTCTTTCCTTATTCGTATTTTTATTTCTTGCATCGTAGTAATAATCAAATTACCTAAAGTTAAACAATAAAAAAATCCCATCTTATTCAGATGGGATTTTTTTAAATTATAAATAAGATATTATCTGTATCCTTAATTCTGTACTTGAAATACAATTGGCAAAGAATATAATACCCCTACAGCTTTTCCTCTTTGTTTACCTGGCGTCATTTTAGGCAACATTTTTACAACACGCTGCGCTTCTTTTTCTAATCTTGGGTGTGGTCCTCTTGCTTGAACACCTACAATATTACCTGTTCTATCGATCTTAAATCGCACGTAGATTCTATTTACACCTGATAAACCAAGTTCACTACCTAATTCTGTGTTGAATTTACGGTTTACGAACTTCTTAACCTTATCACTCATACACTTCTTCTTAGCAGCATTTCCTCCAACTTTTTCACAACCAGGAAAAACTGGTACATTTTCGATCACCGCAAATGGAACATCAGAGATTTCTTCTTCCTCTTCTACATCTTCCACTTCTTCTACCTCAACAATTTCTTCTTCCTGATTTGTTTCTGTAGATTCTATAATTGTTTCTTCTACTTCTTCTTCATCTTCTACTACATCAATAACTTCTGGAGCTGGTGGCGGAGGTGGAGGTGGTGGAGGTGTGTTCAAGTTTTGTGTAATTGGCACATCTTCTTCCTCTAATTCATCAAGATTTACCTGACCAATGTCAATATTACTTTTATCATAAGTCTTCCACTCGATTCCTCTCCAGGTTATAAAAAGAACTAAAATAAGGCCCAATTGAAGGAAAAGAGCACTTCGTTTAGTTAAATCTGCTTTAGGATTTTTCTTTGGTTCCATAATATATAATCGTTATAGTGTTGCTAAAATAGCTAATTTCTTTTGTAATTTCCTACTAAAGACGAAAATGTAAAACAAAAAATTTTTTTTTTAACTTTTATTCCTTTCTCAAACACTCGATAAAAAATCTTATCCTACTGATTTACCGATTGTTTCCTTTAATTTTATCACTTTACTTCTAAATACACTAAAAATAAGTAGCGCAAAAATCGTACCGCATGTATTTGCAACTGCATCATACCAATCAAAACTTCTATACGCAGTAAGCACTAATTGAAGTATTTCCATCAAAACACCATAAGAAATGCATATAGCTGCTGTGATAAACATACTTGTATTAAGACTTTTATTCCATTTTTTTGAAAAGAAAAGGGGTAAAAACCAACCAATAGCAAAAACGAAATAAGCTATAAAGTGTGCAATTTTATCTCCTCCATCAAAATCAACTTGTATTGGATTGGCAATTTTGGCCAATGAAGCCCAAGTCAATCCGCAGGTTAACCCAATAAGTAATAAAAAAAGGATTTTATCCTCCAATAACTTCTTTATAATCATCCGCAGATATTAACTCCTCTATTTGAGAGGCATCAGAAATCTTAATTTTAACCATCCATCCATCACCATAAGGGTCTGTATTCACTAATTCGGGATCATTCTCTAGCACCTCATTAAATTCGATAATCTCCCCTGTTAAAGGCTGAAACAAATCTGATACCGTCTTCACAGCCTCTACTGTTCCAAAAACCTCTTCTTTTTCTAATGTCTCCCCTATTGTTTCTACTTCGACATAAACGATATCACCCAATTCGCTTTGTGCAAAATCGGTAATTCCAACGGTAGCTACATCTCCATCAATTTTTATCCATTCGTGATCTTTGGTGTATTTTAAATCTGCAGGAATATTCATTGTAAATGATATTTATCAATTTGTTATTATCTGAGGACGAAAATAAATCTATTTTATTAGATTTTATATAATACATCTAAAAAAAAACGAAAAAATCAATCTCTTTGTAAAAATCAACAAACTCATAACAAGACAACATGTTTTGTTTATGAATAAACATATTGATTTTGACACAATCTATAGAAACTGAAACGCTGCATCTGAAACGAAACACAATATAACCTACATTAAGCAGAAGTAGGTTTTGAACTCACTATTACACAATTGTAATAAAAAATGAATCTATTTTAATTCCCAAAATTATACCTCAAAGTAAATCCTCCTCTAATAGTAGTTTGAGGAAAAGCGGTAGAAATTGAATATTCTGAGAAGGTATGATCATAAAATAATAATGCTGTTAAGTTTTTACTTAACGCATAATCTGCTGTAAACTTAATTCCGTAAATATCCTGACCGGCTGTTATCTGTACATTATCGAGATCCAAGTAACGCACCAAAGTTTCATTTTGCCTAAGAGACACATCGGCTCTAAGGTTAAGATCACTTTTTATTACTTGTTTTCTCCCACCTACTCTAGTGACAAAAGTAAGATCCTCTAGCCTATACCCAAGTCCAATTATATATTCATTTCCTTGAATTTCTGTAAGCAAATTATTATCAAAACTTAACGATAAAGCGCGGTCTTTTTTCCACTCTGCAAGAATTTTTATCGAATTCTTCATCTCCATATCCAATCTAATAAGCGGACTAAACTGTTCTGTTAAATTTACATTAGAGTACAACATTGGATTAATAAAATTATCCGATTCATCTACAGCATCGCGGTTATTAGCATTGTATTCTAAATTTGTCTGAAATTGATTAATGGTATAATTTGCTCTATACCCATGGGCCATAGAGAAACGTTTAAACCTTTTCTTAAACCATTTAATATTCATCAATCCCGTATACTTTATATCCCAATTCGGAAGTGGTATATCCCTAAACGCACCTTTCTGAACTTTGGAGGCATCTGTCCCAGAATATGCCGCCAAAAATGCAGGCAATAGGACAGCTTGATTTGTACCACCAAATCCGTCAGGAAAACCATCTCTGTCTCCATCAGCATCAACAAAACCATCTCCGTCTGAGTCACTAAAAGGATCTATCCCTCTTTCGACTGCCAGACGCTGTGCTATGATAAGCCTATTGTTTTTAAAATCTTCAAATGCTTCAGAATTAAATTGATCACTTTTACTAAAAGCAGTACCTATCAGTACCGTTGAGGATGTAAAGTTACCATATACATTTGGCGTCAAAGAGTTATACTCAAGATCACTGTTTACAACAAAATTTTCTGTATATGTATCAGAATAGTTTCTATTTGCACTAATATCAATCTTAAGATCATCTAAAAGCCCTAAAGTAGCCTGAACGTTAAGCTGCCTTCCTTCTACCTCTTTATACTGTTGATTAAAGTCCTGATACAAGGTAAGCCATCCGTTACGAGCAGCTATATCACGTATCTCAGATTGACTACCAAAAGTAAATCCAACAGTTGGTTTTAATGTCCCTACAAAACCAGGCTCTCTGACATATCCAGGTAGAAAAATCCCATTATCTTGTTGATAATTTACATTTACTTTTTTTACAGCCGTAACCAAACCAATTAAAGTATTATATGCTTTATCGCCAACACTTAATTTCCCTCTTCTATTTCGCGTATTGTTTTTTGGTGCGGCCTTGGACTTAGATTCTTCTTCATTTTTATCATTTGAATCCTTCTTATCCTTTGATTTTTTCCTTTTTGTACTTTTCCTACCAGGCCTCTTTTTGGTAAGACCAACATATTTATAAAGGGTATTCATATCTAAAGACCCATTTACAGAATGAACATTCGCGTTTTGAACTGTATTTCCTAAATCTGGAATATCATCTAATGTTTTGAAAACCTCACTACCTTTTACCCATTGAAAATCTGCACTATACGAATATGTTGCACGCATAAACTTGAATAATGGTATTTTGTTAAACGGAATTTCATAGTTTACCTGAAGTTGTTGACTATGTGTATTAGCGTCTCCTATATCAAAAAACCCACTCCATAAATCAATAGAATTATCTACTTCATTATTCTCATCTATAAAGTTTTTAACAATTCTATTATTTGCAGAAGTAAAATTAACACTTAATGACTTGGTTAAATTATAGTTGATTCCATATTGCCAATCATAAAGAAAATTACGTTGGTATAATGTTGGTAATCCTATATCGTCAGGCCCTAGAGTTATATCCCTAAAAATTTGCTCATTGTATTGCCTAGATATATTAGTACTAGCAGAAATACTCGTTGGCAATAAATTAAAGTTGAAATCTTTTAGTAAGTTAAAATATTTACTCTTTCCTAAGAGCTTAATTTTTTTGAAAGGTTCTACTTCTTTAGGCTGAAAACCGAAATCATAAGTAGCGCCTACTCTCACATTTTGGTCTAATGATTTCTCGATCTCAAAATCACGATGATCTGTCTGATTATAGGTTCCCGAAAATGTAAAGTTTTCTACATCATATGGCATCGGCTTAGCATCGCCCATTCTTTCTTTTCGCAATCCGATAACATTAAAACTTTGTCGTTCTGTATAATCTGTAGACTGCTCTTCGACACGTTTTTTCTCTGCTGGATCTGTTATATTATCGAGTCTCGCTTGAAGTTCTAAATCTAAAAATTCAGGATCATACTGCGGTGTTATCAACTCCTCACCTCTACTATAATTAAACGGTAACTGTATCCCCCATTTCTTAGGAAGTAATTGTCCCAAATTTACGTTTGCAGTTAGGTCATATTGCTTAACATCCTCTAGACTACGCTCATTAGGACCTTGTTCAATACCTCCAAATCCAATAGTACTAACTCTTCCCGAAGCACTTATATTGGCAAAATCTGCAATATTAGCATCCATACTTCCTATAGCGGCCCAACCTCCTTGGTTCTTAAGATCTGTTAGACGCATTTCATTAAACCAAACCTCTCCTGATTTTTCGCTTCCACTTTCATTTTTGACTCCAACCATCATCACTCGAACATCTCCAAAATTAGGATTACCCTTCACCCCAATCCTTAAATTACCAAGACTATTGTTTGGCCCAGGATTAATAGTAGGAGTATCACCATTCGCATTAAAATAAACAAGTGATGTCGAATCAAAATTTGCGTTTCCGATAACGGCTGATTTTATTTTTTGTAATAGACTTAAGTCTAAATTCAATCGGTTATTACTTGGCCAAACACCATCTGGAGATTGATCATTACTACCCGAAACCTGCAATGGCAATTCTATTTGATAGAAGTTATTTGTAAAATCACTTCCCATTCTAATAAAAGCTACCAAATTACCATCTCTAAGCTCTGCCTGGCCATCTAATGATTCTGCATGAAGGAACATTTCTAAGTTTTCATACTGTCGCATGTCTACATTAAAATTCTTATACACACCACGAGCATCTCCTGTCTGTAATTGATTTACCTCAAGAGAAAGCGCCCTTTCATCTTCTCTAATAATATTGTTATTGGTATTTAACTCTTCTCTTACTACCCCAGGTGGAGTTGCATAATTCTGAGTATCCTCCTCACTAACAGAAGTTACAATAACATCAAAAATTTCACTATCTCCAGAAAAACCATCTGCATTCGTATTAATACCGCTATTAGGATCATTTACCCCTGTTCCTGAAACAGCATATCGCCTATAATCTCCCCTAACCAGATCCATATTACCAAACCTCAATAATGTTGGTTGCTCAAAACCTGTTAAATACATTCTCATAAAACGTATAGACCTATAATCACTGATCCCATTTACTGCTCTATCTGGTTCATATATCGGAATCTTAAATCGTACCCAACGTGTATTAAATTGCAATCCAGACACTTCTATTGGAACATTTGGAATTACATCAGAAATATAACCTGTACCCCCATCATTACCTGCATCCATTCCTCTAAAAATAGGAATCTCATACTCAAAATAACTATCAATGGTATTCATTGTATTATCCCTATTTACATCTTCTGCTGTTGGATAGGTAGTATTCCCTCTATTAGTATCAGTCACCTCAGTTGGAGAATTACCTTCTACACCGTTATAATTACTATATCGCTCTAACACATCTCCATCAGCTTGAAGAAAATAGGTGTAATTATCTGCTGCCGGATCATCTAACGACTGAAATGCTGCAAATTCTTCTTTCTGCTTTTCTTCTGCATCTGTTAACCCATCAAATCCTGCATCCTGAGCAGTTCTGTCTGCTCCTTCAGAATCAAAAGCGTATATCAAAGATTGATTAACAGGGACTCGTGCATATTCTGTATCAACAAAACTTTCACCATTTGAAGAAGTAGGCAATCCATTTTCATATTGTTTTCTACCATCTCTTAGCACATCCTCACTAATATTCCCTAGGTTAAAAACAATAGTTCCTCCCGGATTATCCACATCATCAAACTGAAAAGGATCCATCAACCAAAACTCAATAAACTCTACATTAGACTGTTCAAAGTTGGTTGATGTTAATTGTCGTGTTATTCCTGCAAAATTATTTCTAGGATCCGGAGCAGCATCACTGCTATTAGGAGCGTATGCGGGATTAAAGTTATAAGGACCTCTGGTACCCGGATCATAGTTTAAATCCAACGTTTGTATTGCCAACGATTGCCCAACAACCACATCAGTGTTTTCAAATATCTCCTGTAGAAATACTCTTCTGGTAGCATTAGAAGCCAAATCAAATTCTGAAATACCACTAGGTCTACTATTACTATAAAAAATAGGATCAATAGAATACCAGGAAAGCTTCGCTCTTCTATAGCCAGACTCGATCCCATCTATAATCACATCACTAGCTATATTATCAGGATCTCCAAAACCAATAGGAACACTCGATAATTCCCAAGAAAGTGGTGAACTAATATCTATCTGAGTTTGAGCTCCTTCAAAATCATCAATATACGTTGTAACCTTACCTTCAAAATCAGCGCCCTTTGGTGCTCCTGCAATAAGATAAGCTGCTTCTGCTCTCAGTGATATATTTGACGGCACATCAGTATCTATATTTGGCAATTTATTTACCATTCTTGTTAGAAAAGGAACCTCGGTAGCATAAGCGACATTAGTACCTAATATTGTATTATTGATTGGCTCAAAATCATAACTGGATTTTTGGGTGATCGGACGCTCATTCAAGTTTAAAAAAGTACCTCCTACTATAAAATCATCACTAAATTTATGCTCTATGTTTATACCTGTAAAACGTTTTGTTTGTTGACCAAAAACAGCATTGTTTTCTGTAGACACTTCGATCGGAGTATCAGAGGATGCCAATGCTTCATCTAGAATAGTCACTCTACCTAACTGATAATTCACCGTATAATCAACTCCTTCTTGCAGTACTCTACCTCCTGCGGTTACCGTTACAGAACCTTGTGGCACATTAAATGCCCCTAACGAAATACCGCCCTGACCAGAAGATTTATATCGTCCTTTTAACTGAAAATAGTTTTTATCTGCTGATTCTTGTTCTGCAATAACCTTTGTCTTGGTATATAAGTCTCTAAATACGTACTTCTCTTGATTTGGATTATATGTAGTTTCGTTTGTATAGTTTGTTACTGACGAACCATTATCCAACTTATTAAAGAGATGCTCTCCAAAAGGCTCTACTGTTGTAAAAATAATTCGACCATTTTGTGTATCAACAGTTATTCCAGAAGTATAATCAAAGAACCCGTCTCCTCCTTGCACCGGATCATTATTTGTGTTAAGTCGATCTAAATTAAAAACCTTAAGCAAGGTAGTTTGCTCAACATCTTCGGGTAAAGCGAGTGATGACCCCTCTGCTGCCGTAATATAATTTACAGGAGAAGGATTAGAATATAAGATATTAAGTACAAAATCATTTTGCTCAAGACTATATGCACCAGTGTTGTAAATATTTTTCATCATTAGATCCCACATTGGTCTTGTCACATCAACAATAGGGCTCTTAAGCATTCTAACTACTAAACTTTGACTAGAACCAGCTGCAACATCATCTGTTTCTGTACTTTCTCCCACCGTAGCATCTACCCCATCATTGGCAAACTCTCCTACCTGAAAAACTTTACCTCCTACAGTATATTGAAAGGCAACTGCCAATACCTCATCGTTATTCAATCGTTGATTAAGAGAAATATACCCTAACTGTGTATTTAAGGTATACTCATTCGTCCCTAGCTTTTTTGCATTTTCTAAAATGGCATAATCCGTTCCTTCATTAAACGTCGCTAACGGGCCAATAAACCCTTGTCTAACGGTCGATATTTGTCTTACTGACTCTGTAATTGGTCCTGAAGCATCTATTTCTGAAGGATCCAAATCATTATTACTATTATCTGGAAATGCTCCCGAACCTGTATTAAATAATGTTGAAGGGATACTAAAATTTCCTGCATCTGGTGATTCACCAAGATCTTGTAATGCAACTATATTACGTGCATTCGTCAATGTCTGCGTACTTGCAGCATTATTTGTTACCCAAACCTCGATCCTTGTAATCTGAATATTATTATTTATAAAAGGATAACTCTCTAAGGCTTCATCATAATTATCTCGAAAATAATGCGATAAGAAGAAATGCCTATTTTCATCATAATCCAACGCAAAAACTTCAAAATCTTCTACTGTACCACCTCCTTCAACACTTACTGATTTTGTTTCAGAACGCTGCTCAGAAAACACTCCTGTTATTGTAGTTCTACCGAACTGGAATCCCATTTTAACCCCAAAAAGACTCTGGGCACCCTGAATTAATGAGCTGTTAATAGGCATGCTTACGTTACCCACTTCTATACTCTGTATTATATCGTCTTCTGTAGGTGTATATTCTAACTTTAATTGATTCTGAAAATCAAAAGTAGATTCTGTATCATAATTGGCTGTCACCTGTAACCTTGTTCCTATTTTTCCTAATAAGCTCAAACTAATTCTTTGATCAAAATCAAAGGTAAAATTACTCTGATTTCGAGGTGAAAATGCAGGATTGTCTTGTTTGGTATATAACAATCCTAAATCCATTTCTACAGATCCTTGGGGAATAATTTCTATTTCACTTCCCCCGAAAACCGATTCAAAAAAATTAGAATTCACATAAAATATAGGAAGTAAATTTTTTCGCTTTTCTTCACTACCATCCTGTTTACCACTGAAGGCTGCAATTTTTTCTTTAAAATAAGCTTTGCGTTGTTCTTCTTCTACCAGGGCCTCAAATTCTGCTGGGGTTAAAAACAACGGATATTTTACATTAAAATCACCCAGCATTTCCCTATAAATATATCTATTGGTAATAGGATCATATTCATATTTAGCAATAATACTATTTGGATCTGGTAAGGAAATCTCGCCCATAGAAAACGTAGTACTTGTAGAATCGCGAACAGTTTCATTTTCCTGACCATGCAAAATACTACTACCAAGCATCATCAAGCATACTAATATCCTAAAAAAACCAAAGTGTAAATAACTAGAAGAACTCAATGTTTTTATAAATTTTTTAGTGCTTGTTTAATAATATTTTCAACCGTTTCTTTAGGACTCACTCTTAAGACTTTATCAACTACTTTTTCCGCAATTTTTCTATTAAATCCGAGGGTTTCTAATGCTGATAACGCTTCATCTTTATTAGTATTGTTTTGTGATGGAGAAACTTCGTCAATATTATAAACTTTAAGAATTTTATCTTTCAAATCTATAATAACCCTTTGTGCCGTTTTTGCGCCAATACCTTTGATTGACTGAATTGTTGCAACATCATTAGAAGCAATCGCTTCTTTTATTTGATCTGGGTGCAAGGATGACAACATGGTTCTTGCTGTGCTAGCACCTATCCCAGAAACAGAAATTAAAAGTCTAAAGATTTCTCTTTCTGACTTCTCTGCAAAACCAAATAGTGTATGAGAATCCTCTTTAACTTGTAAGTGTGTATAGAGCTGTAGTGCTTCTCCTTCAGGGATTAAAGAATATGTATGTAATGAAATATGTAAAAGATACCCTACTCCATTACAATCTAGTACTACATCAGTAGGATTTTTTTCTACAAGCCTCCCTTTGATATGTGTGATCATTTGTTAATTTGATGTTAAGCGTCCAAATGTAGTGAAATTCTTCTACATATGTTTAATAAAAACAAGCTTTACAGGATGGTTTCTAAGGGAAATTATACCCTTTTATTTCCTGAACAAGAATTAAATAAGCCCTTACTTAGATTATATTTATAAACATTCCTATTCCATTAATTGTAACTGCAGTTCTCTTTTTTCTTTTTCTTGCGCATCAATTACAGCAACGGCTGCCATATTAATCATTTCCTCTACACTTGCTCCTAATTGTAGTATATGTACTGGCTTTCTCATACCCATCATGATAGGACCAATAGACTCAGCATTGTTTAACTCACTTATAAGCTTGTAATTACTATTTGCAGAATCTAAATTCGGAAATACTAATGTATTTACTTTTTGACCATTAAGCTTTGAAAAAGGAAATTTATCTTTTCTCATTTCTTTATTTAATGCAAAATTCATTTGCAACCCTCCATCTACGATCATATCAGGATAATACCTATGCAAATGCGCAACAGCTTCTTGAACTTTGGCCGCTCCTGGATGTTTTGATGACCCAAAATTCGCGTATGAAATCATTGCTACAATAGGCTTTATACCAAACATTTCGATGGTTTTTGCCGTCATTTGAGCAATTTTTGCTAACTCTCTTGACGAAGGCTCTATGTTAATAGAGGTATCACTAATAAACAGAGGACCACGATCGGTCATCATAATATTCATTGTGGCAATACGATTCACTCCTTTGGCCAATCCAATAAGGTCTAGCATCGGTTTTACAACGGTTGGGTAACTTCGAGAATACCCTGACAGTAACGCATCAGCATCTCCTTCATTTACCATCATTGCTCCGAAATAATTACGTTCTCGCATTAATTTTTCTGCGTCATATTTCGTAATTCCTTTACGCTTATTACTTTTCCAATATTTCTTAGCGTATCTATTCTTTCGTTCGAACTCCTCATCCGCCTTTGGGTCGATTATAGTAACTTCTGATGGATCAAAGTCAATCTCCTTCATTAGTTCAATAATAATATCTTGTCGCCCTAATAATATAGGAAAACCTATTCCTTCTTCTTTTACTGTTTGAGCAGCTTTTAAGACCGCAAGATGATCTCCTTCTGTAAAAACGATTCGCTTAGGATTTGTTCGCGCTCTATCTATAAGTAGTCTCACTAGTTTATTATCGTTGCCCATACGTTCTAGCAATTCATCTTCATATTTCCCCCAATCTGTTATAGGAGCGGTAGCTACACCACTTTCTATTGCAGCTTTTGCTACTGCCGGAGGTACTTTAGACATAAGTCTTGGGTCAAATGGTTTAGGAATAATATATTCTTTCCCAAAATTTAATCGTGTTTCTCCATAGGCTATATTCACTTGTTCGGGCACAGGTTCTTTGGCCAATTCTGCCAATGCTTTTACGGCCGCCATCTTCATTTCTTCATTAATTGCAGTTGCTCTCACATCGAGAGCTCCTCTAAAAATAAAAGGAAACCCAAGTACATTGTTTACTTGATTAGGATGATCACTTCTTCCTGTTGCCATGATAACATCTTTTCTTGTTTTGACAGCAAGATCATATTTTATTTCAGGATCTGGATTTGCCATGGCAAAAACAATAGGATCATTTGCCATCGTTAGGAGCATATCAGGAGTCACCAAATCGGCCATTGACAAACCTATAAACACGTCTGCATAATGCATCGCATCTTTTAACTCATGAAGGTCTCGACTTGTCGCAAACTCAGCTTTCTCCTTGGTAAGGTTCTCACGATCCTTACGGATCACTCCTTTACTATCAGTCATTACGATATTTTCTGCCTTGGCCCCAAAAGCCTTGTACAATCTAGTACAAGAAACGGCAGCAGCTCCTGCACCGCTGACTACTATTCTAACATCTTCTATCTTTTTCTTTGTTAACTCTAATGCATTTAACAAAGCTGCTGCTGAAATAATCGCAGTGCCATGTTGATCATCATGCATTACAGGTATATCGAGCTCTTCTTTTAATCTTCTTTCTATTTCGAATGCCTCAGGAGCCTTTATATCTTCTAAGTTTATACCTCCAAATGTCGGGGCAATGTTCTTGACAGTTTCTATAAATGCATCAACATCTGTGGTATCAACCTCGATATCAAACACATCTATATCGGCAAAAATCTTAAACAACAAGCCTTTTCCTTCCATCACAGGTTTTGAAGCTTCTGGACCTATATTACCTAGCCCCAATACAGCTGTACCATTAGATATAACAGCTACAAGATTACCTTTTGCTGTGTATTTATATACATTGGCTTTTTCTTTTTCTATTTCTAAACAAGGTTCTGCTACTCCTGGAGAATATGCTAATGACAGATCTCTTTGCGTTGCATACTTCTTCGTAGGCACCACTTTTATTTTACCTGGTATTGGTTTAGCATGATACACTAAAGCCTCTCTTCTTTTACTTTCGATACTCATATTACTTCAAGATAAATGTGCTAATAAAAATAAATTGATCTTAAACTTACGTCAAATAAATCTAAAAACACAAACATGAACATTTGTTTTAGGATTTATTTTAGAACAAAAACCCATACAAGAACTCATCATTTGACAAATAACAAAAAACCAGACACCTCAATCTTCCTGAAAACAACATAAAAATGAAGCGGTTACACATTGTTGAGAAATTCTATTCTTTCAAAAAATCAATATTTCTATTCAACCCCGAGAACTTTGTTCTTTTAACAGCAGATTTCTGAAAAACTTTTGAAAAGACTTCTTGAGTAATTTCCTCCCAGTCTTTTTTTGTCATCTCAAGCAATTCAGGTTTTGGATTAAAAAGTGGTTCATTATGTGATTTCGAAAAACGATTCCAAGGACACACATCCTGACATACATCACAACCAAACATCCAATTATCAAATTGTCCTCTATAGCTTGATGGTATTTCTTCTTTGAGTTCTATTGTAAAATATGAAATACACTTACTACCGTCTACTACGTATGGATCCACAATAGCCTGTGTTGGACATGCATCTATACAGGCTGTGCATGTACCGCAATGATCGGTAACTGGTGTATCATAATCTAATTCTAAATCTATTATTAACTCAGCAATAAAATAAAATGATCCAACTTTTTGAGTGATTAAGTTGCTATTTTTACCAATCCAACCCAATCCACTTTTTGCCGCCCAAGCTTTATCAAGTACAGGTGCAGAATCTACAAAAGCTCTACCACTTACCTCACCGATATGGTCTGAAATAAACTCCTGAAGCTGTTTAAGTTTCCCTTTAATAACATGATGATAATCTTGCCCATAAGCATATTTTGATATCTTTGGTGATTCGGGGTCTTTCTGGGTTTGTTCAGGGAAATAATTTAATAGTAATGATATTACGCTTTTGGAATCATCAACTAATTTAGTAGGGTCAAGTCGTTTGTCAAAATGGTTTTGCATATAAGACATTTGCCCATGCATATTATTATTCAACCATTTTTCTAATCTTGGAGCTTCTTCTTCTAGAAAGCCTGCCTTACTTATACCGCATGACAAAAAACCAAGACGCTTTGCCTCTTCCTTAATATATTGGGTATGCTTCGTTTTTTGATTCAAAAAAAAGTATTTTTCTTGGTATATACATCAAAAATAGCCATTCCTTTTGAGATACTGTTCTATTTATATTATTGATACTACCTCCTACATTTTTCACCATTAAAAAAGTCGACACCTTAAACAGGAATCGACTTTTTAATCACTTTCTAATAATCAACCAAAAAGGTTTTTAGCATATATAATTAAATCATTCTCGAACTAGTACTGATTCTACAGAATTACCATCTTTTTTAATACATTGTAGGATATACACTCCCGATTTTTGACCCTCAAAATTAAGCAACATTTGATCTACATTATTCTCCTGATTAACAACTTCTTTACCAAGAACATCTAAGACGATAATTCTATGAAAATCTTTAAGATTTTGTATCGTAAGGACATCTTTAATTGGATTTGGAAACCAAATAGGTGTTGTATTCTTTGATGAAACTTCAGAAATTACAGATTTACTACTGTTACAATTTGGTTCGATATCTGAATTAGAAAAGTAAATAGTAAACTCTTCATTCATTGATACCAAAGCAAAATTATCTCCATCCATTGTCACATAATAAGAACCATCTAAATCTGTAAAACCAGAATTCATAATTGTTATAGACGGTTCAGTTTCGCTAAAATTATGACTCATTTTAGGAATAAAATCATTCCACCAAGCTGGGACTCCGTTGTTAGTTAACATTGAGAATTGATACAACCCATTGTTTTGTAAATTCCAGTTTACTACAAAATCAATAACATTGCTTAGATCTGGCCCTCCTGTACCTAAAACATAATTTTTGTTATATGATGTATACCCTGTTGAAGGTAAACTAGTACCTAAAGGAGTTCCAAAATCACATGCCCTCTCAGATGAAATTGTAATTGTGCTAGATGTAGATGCATTATTGTTATCGAATGCCTGAACTCTGATTTGATACTCTTTTTTTTCTAAAGGGGTCCATTCTAATGAATAAGGTTCTGAGGTGTCTTCTCCAAACAAAACACCATCGATCCAAAACTTAACACTACTAATATCACCATCACTATCAGCGGCTATAACAGATAAATTTACAGATGTACCTATTGTCACGATATCGCCAGAAGCTAGTTCTGAAAACTCGACAGTTGGAGGAACATTAATTTGCCCTTGAGAAGTATATATTTTACCGGCTAGCCCTAAGATAAGTGAAGAATTAAAATCAATCGAAACCTCACCTTTCTGAAAATCTAGCACATCGTCATAAAACTGATCATTTCGATCGGGCCCACCTACCATTGCACCAACAATACCATTCGTCACTCCAGAAGTAAGATCTGGTTCATTTGCTCTATGATGTGGGTGTTGGGGAGGGTTGTTACCCCAACCTGTTATATAAGAACTACCTCTTGGATTATCTCCTAAAATATAATCGATATCCGAATTTCCTACTTGCACATAATCTGTGTAGTCAAAAAATTTAGCTGCCAAAAACCCCAATCCTGCTTCTGAGGCGACATAGCGTAATGGACCAAATTGAGACAGCCAAGAAATTCCGCCCGGTGTACTATAGTTGTCATTCAAAAACCAATCAAAATTGGCGAGCACTGCATCTTGATACTTATCAATTCCTGTCAGATCATACAATTTTGCAAATGAATATAGATAAGAATTATCCCAAACAGGAGCCCATTCGTATGTATATCCGTTTAAACCAAGCTCTCCTGGTATCTCTAACCAAGCATCAACAGGATCTAAATAGCTTTCGTCCTCTGTGGCAACAGAAAGCCATATTGCTCCCCAAATCAAATCATCATAGTAGGAGAAGCTTCTATAAAGACCATCGCCGTTGCCATTATCACTATACCCAAGGTGATCTTTTCCTAATTCGTAAATTTCGATAGCAGCTTGCAAACATTGTTCTGAATACACTAAATCTATATCCCTGTAATTCAAATACATCAATGCTAATGCCGCCGCAGTTTGGCCGCATACATCTGATGCTGGAGTAGTAGTATCAGCAACAGTTATAGGCCTGGCCCCTATTTGTGTTTCAGGAGATCCCCAAGTACTATGATCTTCTCTGCCATCACCAACATTAAAATAAAAAGTATCGATACTTGTATGTGATCTCAAAAAATAATCTGAAAAATATTTTAGTGTACTAAGTAACTTTGTAGTGGTACCTGATTGATCAAAAGATTCTCTAAATTCATAAAGTGCAAAACCCAAGGTCGCAGCACTCCATGCTTGAGGCAATCCATACTTAACATGACCACCTGCATCGTGAAATCCACCGGTTAAGTCTTGGCCAACCTCACTACCGTCATCTATATGACATGCACCACGCCAAGAGAATACATTATCTTCGGCAACATTAGGACCGCATTTATTAGCATCAAAGAAATAGATACTCTTTTCAAGAGCATCCTCATAGTCAAATTGAGCACTAATCGTATATGTACTCAGGGTCAAAAACAAAAATAGGGTTTGTTTAAAAATAGAATTTTTCATCTGTGTAAATTGGTTAAAGGTTTAAAAGTTTATTATTGATTATGAAAACATTGGCAATTTCTCATTTGATTCATTAGAGTTTAAAAAAGTGCTCCAAACAAGAAAGGAAGTACGTTTTCTAATTACTAAAATTAAGATGTTTTACCAATACAACTCACCCCTGTTTTCAGGGGTATTTACAATATATGGCTTTTTATCATTTTGGACGTAAAATTAATTAAACCTAATATATGTATTGGGATTTTCGTATCTCCCGAAAGAATAAAGGCTTCATCTATCTTCTCACAAATTTTAGAACAGCCTCAACAGGCTGTAATGTAATTAATGGCTTTACTTTAATATCCACCGAAGAGGTAGTTATTCTATAAGAGTTCACCAACTCAGAAATTACCATGATCATCTCATACATAGCAAAATTACTACCAACACACATACGTGGCCCCGCACCAAAAGGAAAATAACAAGTAGTATATTCCTTTTTATGTTCTGGATCAAATCTTGAGGGGTTAAATTTTTCAGGATCTTCCCAAAAATCTTGATGTCGATGTATTTCGAAAAAAGAAATTAAAACTGATTCGCCTTTGGATAATTTTATAGCACCAAACTCATCATTTTCTAAGGCGATGCGGTCAGAGAAATATGCAGGAGGATATAATCGCATGGTTTCTTCAAGACATTGTTTTGTGTATTGGCTTTTTTCAAATTGTTTCATTATAGATACTTCTTCAGATAAAGAATCTAAGGTTTCTGCATACACCTGTTCCTGCACTTCAGGATGTTTCGCCAATAACATCAAAGAAAAAGAAAGTGCATTGGATGTCGTTTCGTGGCCAGCAATAAACAAAATCAAAATTTCATCAATTAATTGATCATTAGTCATGGTACTGCCGTCTTCATACTTTGATGTCAATAGCATATCCAAAAGATCATCATATGCTTCTTGGGATACTCTTCGTTGTTCAATAATCGTATTTAGAATATCCCTAGCCTCATTGGTAAGTAGTAATGTTTTTCTAATTTCTCCGCTTAAATAGAACCACCACAGCTTATAGGGCTGCCTGATTTCCCGAATTAATGCTTTCTGCGCCTCCTCTGTAATGTATTGGAGCCTAGACATTGTATTCCCAGTATCTGTATAACTAAACAATGATTTAGCTACAACCTTAAAAGCTAAATCATTCATTATTGGGTAAACATCTAATGTAGTATCGCTTTCTATCTTAACCAGTTCTTCCCGGATAGTTTCTTTAATAGTTCGTGATAGGATATCTAATTTTTTCTTGTAAAAAGCTGGCTGTATTAATCTTCTTTGCTTCAGCCAATGCTCTCCGTTAGAGGTTAACAGTCCATTCCCAATATATTTTGCTAAATCTTTGGTCTGTAATGGCGATTTCCCATATTTACGATGCTGATCTTGTAGCATATGTTTTGCAAAACCTGCATCTCGAGTGAAAATAACTGATTTTCCAAACCCTAAACTAACCTTAAAGACATCTCCATATTTTTCGAAATTCTTGTGATGAAATGGTAATGGGTTAGCTAAAATTTTCTTTGCATTTTTAAGTACTTCTAAAAATGAAACTTTAGGAATATTCATATAATAACACCTTTTTCATATTTATATTATAACAATTATAAATGAGAATAAGTCAAAAAAACTACATCCGTTTATTTTTATAGATTACTATAATAGCTTTAAAAACAAAACGCGAGAAAAAGGACAGATATAATAGACGAATCTAATCAGGTTATTTTAATACTTTCAGATATTACTCAAACAATCCTCCCTGAATACTTCCTTTTATTCTTCCCAAATGTTTGTAGGCTGCCTCTGTCACTTCTCTACCTCTTGGCGTACGCATAATAAAACCTTGCTGAATCAGAAAAGGTTCATACACCTCCTCTATTGTCTCCGGGCTTTCACTTACAGCGGTTGCTATTGTAGACAATCCAACGGGTCCGCCTTTAAACTTATCAATCATTGTCAATAATATCTTATTATCCATCTCATCTAATCCATGCGCATCAACATTGAGTGCTTTTAAGGCAAACTTAGAAATTTCTATATCAATCTTTCCGTTACCTTTTATTTGAGCAAAATCACGTACTCTTCGTAATAATGCATTTGCTATTCTTGGTGTTCCCCTACTTCTTCCTGCTATTTCTATTGCCGCCTCTAATGAAATAGGAACAGTAAGGATCTCAGCACTTCTTTCTACAATAGTAGCCAGAAGTTCGGTCGTATAATATTGTAGCCTAGATTGAATACCAAAGCGTGCACGCATTGGTGCTGTTAATAATCCAGATCTAGTTGTAGCACCCACTAATGTAAAGGGATTAAGATTAATCTGTACAGTTCTGGCATTGGGTCCGCTCTCGATCATAATATCAATTTTATAATCTTCCATTGCAGAATACAAATATTCTTCGACAATGGGACTTAACCTATGGATTTCATCAATAAACAAAACATCTCTATCATCAAGATTGGTTAATAATCCCGCCAAATCCCCTGGTTTATCCAATACAGGTCCCGAAGTTACTTTAATCCCAACACCGAGTTCATTTGCAAGAATATGTGCCAAAGTAGTTTTACCCAATCCAGGAGGGCCATGAAACAACGTATGATCTAAGGCTTCATCCCTAAGATTTGCAGCTTGTACAAAAATCTTTAAATTTTCTAAAACTTGATCCTGACCCGCAAAATCCCCAAAGGTTAGTGGTCTCAATGCCTTTTCGATATCAAGATCCTCATTAGAAAAATTTTCGCTAGATGGGTTTAGGTTTTCGTTCATAAATTTTGTTCAATAAAGGAATAGAATAAAAAAGTTACTATTTTTTTATATCAATCAACAAAGATAATAGAAAAAGACAATGCCCACTACAGGTAATGTTAGATATCATCAATAATCAGACTCTCCAGAATAAAAAGGAAATTCAAAATATTGGCATTATACTTTGATTATAATATTGAATCTATAAGCAGGATAAAATATTCTCTCTCTACCTCCATTCTATAATAAAAGAAACTTAAAAAAACGAATGTTTAGTCACCCTAAAAAATCAACATAACCCTCTCTATAACAATAAAATACATTAAAATTATTTTCACTATATTACCTAAAACAAAAAAAACTTAATAAACCCAAAATCTAATTTTACTTTTTTATCAACCCCAAATCCTTTTTCTTATGCTAAAAATGAAGACTTTTTTATGCTCTAGTTTCCTATATCTAATTTTAACACTTCTACCCAATATAGCTACCGGACAAGTAGCTCCACAAATAACACAAATCCCAGAACAGTTTATTCCCAGAGATTCTAATTCTCTACTAGTACTCCCAGAACTCAGTAATCAGGCATCGATTACAGAACTTGTTCATTGGACTAAAATATTTGGTCCAGATGATGTTAGTGTTGCCCCTCTCACAGGAGAGGTTCAATGGGAAATCCCATCAAATATGGCTAGCGAAAGTTTTTATGTTGGTCTAAAAGCATCAACTCCATCCGGATACAGTACTAGTAGTTTTATTGTACATGTTGGAAAATCAGATGCTTCAGAAATTACCTATGTAGGTTCTGGCGAAACATATTCTACTATAAAACTCGGGTTGGCTGCAATGTCAGCTGGCGGAACATTGGTTGTTCGCAATGGTTTGTACGCGGGTGTCGACAATTTTATAGGAAAAACACTTCCTGGAGCCTATCAACATCCTCCTAGTGGCTCAGCGGGTGAGCTTACAACTGTGATGGCAGAAACACCTGGTGGTGTAACTCTAACTGATGATGCATATATTAGATTAAATGCTGGTAATGGCGCCTCGGTTGCATACGCCTGCTTTAAAGGATTCGTAGCTATTGATGGTCAGATAGCTGTTTTTAGCCCTTCTAATAATACCCGAAGCCATCATATTAAGTTTACCCATTGTGGTGCTACTGGCTATGACGCTACTGGACAACCTACCAACCCCAATCAACAGGCTGGGCAAATGGCGCCATTTAGGGCTCACTATAGTGATGATATTTTATTTGAAAATTGTTTCGCATATGGAGCAGGCCGATATAAGTTTGCTGCGTATCAATCCAACAATATTGTTTATCGTCGTAATGTAGCACGCCATGACAGAGGGACTCATAATGGTGAGCCCAAAGGCACCTATGCTATATATTCTACATGGCAAGCAAATGTCTCTAATAACATAGATATTGATTCTGACCAACCAGATTTCATTAGTTCTGGATATCCTGCAGGAGCCTATACGACACCAACCACTATTGGTGATTCACGTGCTACTATGGATCGAAATATTCAAATTAACAGTGTCATGGGACTTGGGAGTTGGACAAGAACCAATGGTCTTAGTGATGTGGATGTTAGTGATATTATCTCGTGGGATGTAAGGCCCGCTCCATATTATAGCAATGGCGAATCTGGCGGTTATGTAGTAACTTGGGGCTCGGCTCGTTTCGATCATGCCACCATAGGAAACATAAGACCTGATGCTTTTTGTTCCTTTTTGTTCAACAGTTATCACAATCATGTACGTGGCCTTAGAAATAGTATTGTTCATGATATTACTAATGGCGACCTGTTTTATAATTTCAAAGTAGATCCCGATTATGAAATAGTTTATGTAACTCAAGATGAACCTAACAGACCTGCTCCCAGGTATGGTGTAGATTATGTCAATATTACCGATTATGATGGTGATCTGCAAGCCACTTCTTCTATCACAAGTGATATCGGAACCTTATTCAATGAATCTCCTCTCTATTCTACCGGCAACACAAATGGAGGGTTAAGATATTTAGTGAAAATAGAGCCAGGTTCTTCTCTAGCTGATAAAAGTAGTGATGACAAAAACATGGGAGCAACTGTAATGACATTTAAAGGCAAAAGTGGTACTTTTTATGGTGAAGATGGTTTTGACGAAGAGACAAACGTACCAATGTGGCCATTCCCTATGGAGGATATAATACACGAAAAATTTGCAGAATACAGCTATACCGGACCAACCTATTCTGGAGAAGCATTAAGCCGAGTAACGGGTGCCAATGGAACAATAATTGGCGCAAGAGGTTTTGCAGCATCAAGAGAGAACTTGACGCATTACATCTGGGGCTATTTAGGCTCTTTGGTCCCTCCAATGGAGGTAACTCGATCTACATCTGGAATATTACAATGGAATCAATCAATTGATGATGGGGTGAATAGTTATAAAATTTATGAAACAGATATTACCGGTACAACCTTAACTTTGATAGACGAGGTAGATGCTTCAATTATGAATTATGACTTGTCAGAAATAACTTTTTCTGCCGATTCTTATGTTGTAGTTACGGCTGTCAAAGGTTCTGAAGAAAGTGGTTATTCATATCCTGTCTCTGTTTTAGAAAAGACCAACAACAACAATGAAGAAGAAGAGGAAGAAGAAGAGGAAGAAGAAGCAGAACAAGAGGAAGAGGAAGAGGAAGAAGCATCCGAAACTCTACTTTTAATGATCCCCAACCCTACTTCAGGATTAGTACAAATCACACAAGAAGTAGAAAAAGTAGACATATATGACTGTATCGGAAAAAAAGTTTTAGAAACTTCGAGTAATACCTTTGACACTTCATCTATGGCATCAGGTTTGTATATTGTACAAATTAAAACAGAAAACAAAACTATTATAAAACGCTTAATTAAAAACCGTATTTGATCTAGAAGACATGAAACTGTTTCATTAAGTATGTAACTTAAAACATAGGGGGTTGACTATAAAAAAGTCAACCCCTTTTTCATATCCTTAGCAAAAGTTTTTCTCTTTCTAAGACACTCAAAATCTCTAATTCAATTATCTATTTATGGCTCACTTATGAAGAAAAGTAGTGTACTAACACCATTAATGGAATTAGTATATAAAAAATAAAGCCTTTTCATAAAAATGAAAAGGCTTTATTTTTTTATTAAAACATCTTTATTATCTAGTGATGCATTTCTTCTTCTCCTTCTTGTAGAGGCACTATCTGCGAAACATAATCTTGTCCAGCAATAACATATTCTCCATCTTCATTCGTTTTACTATAATCATATGGCCATCTATGTACACTAGGAATTTCTCCTGGCCAGTTACCATGAATATGCTCTACAGGTGTAGTCCACTCTAATGTATTAGATCTCCAAGGATTTTGTACGGCTTTTTTACCATAAAATATCGAACTAATAAAATTATATAAAAACACCAACTGAGCTGCTGCAGTAATAATTGCAAAAACTGTAATTAAGACATTGGTATCTTGTAAATCATCAAAATATGGGAAATTAGAATTCGTATAATAACGTCTAGGTAATCCTGCCATTCCAATAAAATGCATCGGGAAGAAAACACCATATGCGCCAACAGCAGTTACCCAAAAATGAATATAACCTAAATTCTTATTCATCATTTTACCATACATCTTAGGGAACCAATGATACACTCCTGCAAATAAACCATACAATGCAGAAATACCCATTACCAGATGAAAATGCGCCACTACAAAATAAGTGTCATGAACATTAATATCTAATGTACTATCTCCAAGAATTATACCTGTAAGACCTCCTGTTATAAAGGTTGATACCAAACCTATAGAAAATAACATCGCAGGATTTAACTGTAAGTTTCCTTTCCATAAAGTAGTAATATAATTAAATGCTTTTACCGCAGATGGTATTGCAATTAAAAGTGTTGTAAATGTAAATACAGACCCCAAAAATGGATTCATTCCTGAAATAAACATGTGGTGTCCCCAAACTATCGTAGATAAAAATGCAATTGCAAGTATCGAGGCAACCATTGCTCTGTACCCAAAAATAGGCTTTCTCGAATTGGTAGCTATAATTTCTGAAGTAATTCCTAATGCTGGTAATAATACGATATATACTTCTGGGTGTCCTAGGAACCAAAATAAGTGTTCAAAAAGAACAGGAGACCCCCCTTGATTATGCAATACTTCACCTTGAATGTAAATATCACTAAGGAAAAATGATGTTCCAAAACTTCTATCCATTATCAAAAGTAAAGCGGCCGATAGTAATACAGGAAAAGAAACTACACCAATAATAGCCGTTACAAAAAATGCCCATATAGTAAGAGGCAATCTTGTCATCGACATCCCTTTTGTTCTAAGGTTAATAACTGTTACTACATAGTTCAAAGAACCTAATAACGATGAAGCAATAAAAATAGCCATTGATACAAGCCAAAGGGTCATACCAGTACCAGAACCTCCTATTGCTTGCGGTAACGCACTTAGAGGAGGATAAATAGTCCATCCTGCAGAAGCTGGTCCCGCCTCAGCAAACAATGAAAGCACCATTATTACACTACTTAAAAAGAAAAGCCAATACGAAATCATGTTAAGGAAACCAGATGCCATATCACGTGCCCCAATTTGTAACGGAATAAGTAAATTACTAAAAGTACCACTTAATCCAGCTGTTAATACAAAAAATACCATTATAGTACCATGTATTGTCACTAAAGCAAGATATATGCCTGGATCCATTACTCCATCCACACCAAACTTACCTAATAATACTTCAAAAGCCGTAAACTTATGATCTGGCCATGCCAATTGCATTCTAAACAATATCGACATTGCAATACCAATAATACCCATAATCAAACCAGTAATCAAATACTGCTTAGAGATCATTTTATGATCCTGACTAAAAATATATTTAGTAATAAATGTTTCTTTATGATGTCCGTGATCGTGATCTTCTGAGTGATCATCTACGTGTGCTATTGCTGACATACGGTTATTCTTTTAATAAAGTATATTAATTTTTCTTTTCTATCTCTTAGTTACTTGCCTGTGCAGATAATTGCTCTTTAAAAGTTGGCTGTGTTTTCAACCAAGCGTTGTAATCTTCTTCAGACTCAACAACCATTTTCATTTGCATATTATAATGAGAAGCTCCACAAATTTTATTACATAACAAGTAATATTCAAACTCATATTCTTCTAAAGCTTCATCTCCTGCTGCCACTAACTTTTTACTTTTTTCTTTTCTTATCTTGTTAATTGTGGCTACTTTCTCAATCATAAATTCGCTATTCTTCATCTCTTCAGATGTCATCGTTGGCGTATATGAGAATTCAGTTATCATACCTGGAACAACATTCATTTGAGCTCTAAAAAATGGCATATAAGCAGAATGCAATACATCTTGTGAACGCATTTTGAAAATAACCTTTCTATTCACAGGCAAATGTAATTCATTTGTAATTCTATCATCATTTCCGTAACTATCAGAAGCATCCAATCCTAATGTATTAACCCCTTCAATAAAACGAACATTTGCTTTTCCTAGTTCATTATCCGCACCAGCGTATCTTGCTCTCCAATCAAATTGATATGCATATAATTCAATAATTAAAGGATCCCCCTCTTCTTCATCGATATTCATGATATCTGTCCAAGTAAACAATCCATATATGATCAATCCAGCTAATACTATTACCGGAATAATTGTCCAGATAAATTCTAACTTATCGTTATCTGCAAAAAACAATGCTTTGTTACCTTTCTTACCTCTATACTTATATGCAAAAAAATGTAGTAGTCCTTGTGTCAAAAACTGTACTATAAAGATTAACACCATTGATATAAGCATCAACTTGTCATAATCAACCCCATGCTCTGAAGCAGATTCTGGAAGAAAAAAGGTATGATATTGTACGAAGCAATATATGGTTAATAAATACATAAAGATCACAAATGCAAGCATAAGCTTACCGTGTATATTGTTATCCTTGTCGTTTGCTACTTCAGAATTATCTACACCTTTTAATTGAGACAACCTCAATATTTTTGACATTTGCCACAATGTGATTCCAAAAAGGGCTATAATTACTATGGTTAAGAATACAGTCATTTTAATCTATCTTCTTTTTTACAATTCAAATTTAATAATGAAAGTGTTTACTTTCTTCAATATAAGGGTTTCCTTTAGCCAATAAAGGAGCTTTAGTAAGTGCTCTAAATACTACGAATATGAACAAACCTAAGAATAATAATACTGCGCTTATTTCGCTAATACCTATGAACCAAGATTCTCCAACTGTCGCGGGCATTACCATATTAAATACATCTATATAATGTCCGCATAGTATTATAATACCAGCCATTACTACAAACCAATT
Source organism: Aquimarina pacifica (assembly GCF_000520955.1). Taxonomy (GTDB): domain Bacteria; phylum Bacteroidota; class Bacteroidia; order Flavobacteriales; family Flavobacteriaceae; genus Aquimarina; species Aquimarina pacifica. Next base: position 127,308 of record NZ_JACC01000007.1, read on the forward strand.
TACACGTTTGAAATCACTATTCATCAATACAAGTAATGGAAAAATAAAGTTCATTAATAACATTCCGAAGAACGGAAGTTTATAATCTTCTATTCTTGTAATGAAGTATGTAACTTCTTCTGGAATATTAGAGTACCATATAAGCATAAACTGTGAGAACCATAGGTACGTCCAGAAAATACTGATTCCAAACATAAACTTAGCCAAATCATGAATATGACTATTATTCACGAACTCTAAATATCCTTTAGACTTGAGATAAATAGTTATTAAAGCAATTGTTGTAATTCCTGAAACAAATAAACTTGCAAACACATACCACCCAAATAATGTACTAAACCAGTGTGGATCAAAACTCATAATCCAATCCCAAGACATCATTGACTCGGTATAAATAAAGAATACCAAAAACGCAGCAGAAATCTTGAAACTCTTTTTGTACCATTTATTTCCAGTTGCATCTTCATCTTGCAGTCGCGAATATTTTACAGCAAAATGTCTGTATAACAACCAACCTCCTAAAAATATAGCAGCTCTAATGATAAATCCTGTTCCGTTTAACCAACCTACTTTACCTTGGATTAGTTTATCATGAGCAACCACTTCTGGATCTGCCCAAACGAACAAATGATTTACATGAAAACCGGACAAGGCCAAAATCACAAACATTATGATACCACCAGGTACCAAATAAGCTGTAATAGCTTCCATTACCCTAAATAAAACGGGCGACCACCCTGCCTGTGCAGCAAATTGTATTGCATAGAATGCTAATACTCCTAATGCAATCATAAAAAAGAAAAATGCTGCAATATAAAGTGCTGACCAAGGTTTATTCTGTAATTGATGTAAAACATGCTCATAATGTGCGTCGCCTCCATGAGCATCATCACCATGTTCGCTTGCATGAGATTCTACATGATCCCCAGCATGTGCTTTTGATTCACCATGACCACCACCGTGAGCATCGTGGGCTGCCATCATTTCTTTTACCTCTTCTATGGATCCGGGTCTTTGAGAAAATCCTATAACAAGACCTACAAGCCCCACAACCATAAGGATGATAGAAAATAATCTTAGTCTATTTGATAGCGTATACATATCTTTATAATATCGTTATTCTTACGTTTTTATTAATGCACTTATTAGTGTGCGTTACTATGATCATCGGTAGACTCATGATGATCTTCTTCTTTTTCTATTTTGGGAGCTACATCAGTAGGCTCTACAACAGCAATATCAGAATCTATCCTAGGAGTTTTTCCTTCTAAATCCGCTTTTAACTTTTGAACATATTGTACAATCAGCCAACGTTCGTGTTCCGAAGTTTGTGATGCATATGACCCCATCGAATTAATTCCGTAATACATTACATGATAAATACTACCCTCTGTAATAGCTCTACCTGCATCATCATAACTAGGTACTCCAAGAATTTTTTCTCGTTTCACCAAAGTTCCTTTCCCATCGCCTTTTTCTCCATGACATATTGCACAATAAATGTTGTACAACTCTTTTCCCGACTCTTCATTTTCTTTAGTATATCGAATCTTATTTCTAAGAGAATCTTTTGCAAACTGATATCCTAAATTCGAATTTTCTATATCATAAGGCATCCAACCTCTTGGTATTGTTCCCTCTACAGGAGTCATAGCCTCTTGCCCACCCGGGAAAACACCATACTCACCATACGTCTCATAACTTAAAGGTTCGTACATATTAGGCATATACTGATAGTTCGGCTTTGAATCATTTTGACAAGAAACAATGCACATTATCATTACGATTGCTACGAATATTTTTATAGTGTTCTTCATTATTACTAATGGTTATCTTCTTCCTTATCAATTACTTTTATTTCTACTGCTCCTGTATCACCTAAGAAACTAGCCAATGCATCTACATCATGATTTCCTGCTGATACTTCCATCAAAAAATGATCATCTGTAGTTCTTACATCTGGATTTTCAGCTTCTTTAAATGGCCATAATTTACTTCTCATATAAAAAGTTATTACCATTAAATGCGCTGCAAAAAAAACAGTTAGCTCAAACATAATAGGTACAAAAGCAGGCATGTTTTCGATATAACTAAAACTTGGCTTTCCTCCTATATTCTGAGGCCAATCTTCAATCATAATAAAATTCATCATTAAAACAGCCACTGTAAGACCCACACATCCATACATAAAAGAAGCTATTGCCAACCTAGTATGAGGGAGTCCCATTGCTTTATCTAGCCCATGGACCGGAAAAGGAGTATAAACCTCTTCTATATGATAATGTTCTGCTCGAACTTTCTTGACAGCATCCATCAGGATATCATCGTCAATATATAATGCATGTATAACTTTTGATGCCATACTATTTGTTATTTTTAAGTTGTTCTGCCTGACCAGCCCAATCATCTCGTTGTGCTCTACCAGGAAAAGATCCAGTGATACTATCTAATAAGTCGTACTCTGTTTTGGTCATTTTGCTTACCTGATCGAATGTAAATATTCCGATCTCATTAAGTTTATTTTCCATTACAGGTCCAATTCCATTAACTTTCTTAAGATCATCTGCCACTTGTGATGTAGGATCAAATGTTCCTAAATTACCCAACAAGTTGCTGATATCTTCTTGACTTGTTTCAGTCTTTGCTGCATCTACTGTCTCTTCAACTGAAGTATCTTTTACAATAGTTGCCTGTGTTTTTGGCAACTCATCTCTATGATCGATACCTGCTTCACGCAATTTTTTATATTTCTCTCCAGAAGACTTTAGGATTGTTTTTACTTCCGCTTGTGCAATTACTGGAAAAGTACGAGCATACAACAAAAATAGTACAAAGAAGAAACCAATTGTTCCTATAAATATTCCGATATCCACAAATGTGGGAGAGAACATTGTCCATGATGATGGTAAATAATCTCTATGCAACGAAGTAACAATAATTACAAATCGTTCGAACCACATCCCTATATTTACTACTATAGAAATGAAGAATGAAAACATAATACTTCTTCTCAATTTTGGGAACCACATAAACTGAGGGGAGAATACATTACATGTCATCATCGCCCAATATGCCCACCAATATGGCCCAGTGGCTCTATTTAAAAATGCATACTGTTCGTATTCAACACCAGAGTACCATGCAACAAATAACTCAGTAATATAGGCAACCCCTACTATAGAACCAGTAATCATGATTACTATATTCATTAACTCTATATGCTGAACTGTTATATAATTTTCTAAATTCGACACCTTCCTCATAATTATCAGAAGTGTATTTACCATGGCAAATCCTGAGAAAATAGCCCCTGCCACAAAATATGGAGGAAATATTGTTGTATGCCATCCAGGGATCACAGATGTAGCGAAATCAAAAGATACAATGGTATGTACAGAAAGTACAAGAGGAGTTGCTAAACCAGCAAGTACTAAAGAAACTTCTTCAAAACGTTGCCAATCTTTTGCTCTACCACTCCAACCAAAAGAAAGTAAGCTATATATTTTTTTATTAAAAGGTGTTATTGCTCTATCTCTTATCATTGCAAAATCAGGAAGTAAACCTGTCCACCAGAAAACCAATGAAACCGATAAGTACGTTGAAATTGCAAATACATCCCAAAGTAAAGGTGAATTAAAGTTTACCCACAACGATCCGAATTGATTTGGAATAGGCAATACCCAATATGCCAACCATGGTCGTCCCATGTGTATAATCGGGAACAAACCTGCCTGAATAACAGAGAAAATAGTCATCGCTTCTGCAGACCTGTTAATCGCCATTCTCCATTTTTGACGGAATAGTAGTAATACGGCAGAAATAAGTGTCCCTGCATGACCTATACCTACCCACCAAACAAAGTTGGTGATATCCCAGGCCCATCCTACTGTTTTATTTAATCCCCAGGTTCCTATACCTGTAGAAACTGTATATATAATACAACCTATTCCCCAAGAGAAAGCAATAAGTGCTATGGTAAATACAATCCACCAAGATTTATTTGCTTTACCTTCAACTGGTGCAGCAACATCGATGGTTACATCATGATATGTTTTATCACCAGTTACTAAAGGTTTTCTTATAGGTGCTTCGTAATGAGACATAATCCTTTATAATTGAATTGATTCTTTATTTAGTTAATTAAGCTTCTGTAGTATTTCTTACTTTTGTATGATAAATCACATTAGGTTTTGTCCCAACATGTTCGAGTAAGTGATACATACGATTATCTTCTTTAAGCTTTGCTATTTCGCTGTCCTTGTCATTAATATCTCCAAATGCCATAGCCCCTGAAGAACATGCCGCTGAACATGCCGTTTTAAACTCTCCATCTTTAATTACCCTACCGTCACGTTTTGCATCAAGGATTGTTTTTTGTGTCATTTGTATACACATAGAACATTTTTCCATAACCCCTCTAGAACGTACTGTAACATCAGGATTTAGTACCATTCTTCCTAGGTCATTATTCATATGATAATCAAACTCATCATTATCATTATACAAGAACCAGTTAAATCTACGTACTTTATAAGGACAGTTATTTGCACAATATCTTGTTCCTACACAACGATTGTATGCCATATGATTTTGCCCTTGTCTACCATGAGATGTTGCCGCAACAGGACACACTGTCTCACAAGGAGCATGATTACAATGCTGACACATAACAGGCTGAAATACTACCTGTGGATTATCAGACGCATTCTCCATCTCTCCAAACTCAGACAAAGAACTTCCTAGACCGGCTATATTATTTTTCTTGGTATCATCTCCTTCAAAAGTATCCTCAGAAGAATAGTATCTATCAATACGCAACCAATGCATATCTCTTGATCTTCGTATTTCTGATTTACCTACTACAGGAACATTATTCTCTGCATGACAAGCGATAACACATGCACCACAACCTGTACATGCATTCAAATCTATGGAAAGATTGAAGTGATGTCCGATCGAACGATCAAACTCATCCCAGAGATCTACCTCTGGTGAAGTAACTTCATATTCAATATGATTCTTACTCACTTCAGGAATTGAATTCCATACGTGCTTATCCTTTGTATTAAATATCTCTAATGTTGTCTCTTTTACTATATCGCCGCGCCCCATCAACGTATTATGCAATTGCACACATGCAAACTCATGCGTTCCTTCTACAAGAGATACAGAAACTTCTTGAGTTGAATTAAAATTCTGATATAATGGGTATGCATTTACACCAACATTCATATCTTCTTTTAACCCTTTTGACTTACCATATCCTAGAGCCAACCCAACAGAACCTTCGGCTTGACCTGGCTGAATTAACACAGGAGCGACAACCTCTACTCCATTAAGTACAACTTTAGCATAACTCCCATTGAGAGCACCATTGGCAACATTTTCGTTCATCATCCCCAGTTTATCTGCATCGGATTTTGAAACTGTCAAATAATTATCCCAAGAGGTTCTTGTGATAGGATCTGGCATTTCTTGCAACCAAGGATTGTTGGCCTGCTGACCATCACCTAAAGCTGTTTTTGTATATAATGTAAGCTCTAAGCCATTTGATTTTGCAACAGAAAGTCTTCTTGCCGCAGCACCTACATTGGGTCCTGTTGCTATAGGAGAATTTTCTACTTCTCCTTCTTGCACTTGAAGTGCATCAACTAATTCTTGCTTTGGAAGTACTGGCTTAACTAATACACCATCTTGCAACGTCTGATTCCAAGAACTACCTCCAAGAATACCTGTCCAGGTACTTTTTATATATTGATGGTAGGTCGAATCATTATCAACCCACTTTAGTAATGTATCCTGAAATTGTCTTGTTTTAAACAATGGACGAATCGTTGGTTGCATCAAGCTATAACTTCCTTTCTTCAACTCTACATCTCCCCATGACTCAAGATAATGAGGTGTTGTAGCAACGTATCCACATAACTCAGCGGTTGCATCATTATGCATACTAAAGGCAACAGAAACATCTACTTTCTCTAGACCACTTTTGAATTCATTTGCATTTGGCAATGTATATACAGGATTTACACCTGCAATTAAAAGACCACCAATACGTCCTGCATTCATATCTTTAACCAATTGAGCAACGGCTTTTGCATTACCTTTACGAATAGTACGAGGTGTACTTTCATTAAACGCCTTACTCTGAATTGCCTTATTAATCTCTAAAACAACTAATTGAGCATCTACATCAGGAATACCAGATACCACAACGGCATTACGCCCTGCCTTCTTAATATGTGCAGCAGCCTTAACAACCTCTGCATCCAAACCAGAATCCAACGCTCCTTTAGAACCCGATCCTGTTATGTATTTATACAAAGCAGCCAATACCTGTTTCTGTTGTGACGGAGTTGCTTTGATTCTCTTATCAGCATTAGCACCTGTTAGTGACATATTTGCTTCAATATGGATATGTTTAGACATTTTTCCATTCTTCGGAATACGTCCCTTTGCATAACCACTATCATAACCTCCACCTTGCCAGTCTCCTAGAAAATCTGCATCAATACTGATAATTGTACTTGCTTTTGAAAAATCGTAATCAGCAAGTGCTCTTTCTCCATACATCAATTTATAAGCATCTAAAGCTTCACTGTTTGAAACAGCATCATAAACAACATGCTTTACATTTTGATATTTTGCTTTAAACTCCTCAATTAACCTAGACGTAGAAGGACTAGCATATGTTTGAGTCAACACTACTATCTGTTTACCTCCTAAATTAGCTAATTTTGACTTTACTTCTTTATCTAATACCTCCCAATCAATATCTTCAGTTCCTTTCTTTGGTCCCTGAAGACGAGAATTATCATATAAAGATAGTACGGAAGCATGAACTCTTGCATTGGCATCACCATTTGATGTTGCCAAATTATTATTTTCTACCTTAATCGGCCTACCTTCTCTTGTTTTAATTAAAACACTAGCAAAATCATATCCATCTGCTATAGTTGTAGCGTAATAATTAGCAACACCAGGAACAATTCTCTCTGGCTGCACTACATAAGGGATTGATTTCTTAACAGGTCCCTCACACGCGGCCAATGATGCGGCAGCTGTGCTAAAACCTACATACTTAAGAAAGTCACGACGCGAAGTCGAAGAATTTTCTAAAGATGATTTATCACCTAAAAACTCATCCGTTGGTATTTCTTGAACGAATTCGTTTTGTTGTAGCGTCTCAACAATAGAGCTATTTTCATTTAGCTCTTCAACACTTTTCCAGTATTTCTTGTTTGATGACATATATAATTGATATTAGCTTCTTACTATTTTTCCTAATTCTAGGACAATGATTTATTTATTACCTTAATAATGACACTTACCACATTCTAGACCACCCATTTGAGCAGCTGTTAATTGATCTACGCCATATTTCTTAGAAAGTTCTTCATGAATTTTCTCATAGTACTCATTATCCGCAACTTTTACGTTTGTCTCTCTATGACAGTTAATACACCAACCCATTGTCAATGGTGCATGCTGATACATAATTTCCATTTCTTCAACAGGGCCATGACAAGTTTGACACTCAACTCCCGCCACACTTACGTGTTGTGAATGATTAAAATAAGCAAAGTCTGGAAGATTATGAATACGAACCCACTTTACCGGTTCAGTTTCTCCTGTGTAAGATTGAGAATCAGCATCCCAACCTACTGCTTTATATAATTTTTGTATTTCGCCGTCATAAAACTCTTTAGAGTAGTCTGCCGTTGCCGTAGCGTCTGCAACCTCACTAATTGACTTATGACAATTCATACACACATTTAATGAAGGTATCCCCGAATGCTTAGATACTCTAGCCGAAGAGTGACAATATTTACACTCTATCTGATTATCTCCCGCATGTATTTTATGAGAATAATGTATGGGTTGAATTGGCGCATATCCCTGATCTACACCAACCTGCATAAAATAACCATATACAAAGTACGCACTAGCCAACAACAACAAAATCGCGGTCACAAGTACCAAAAATTGATTCTGAATAAATGCCTTCCAGATAGGAAGTCTATCTGAATCAGGCAATGTTACATTATTAGCTTCTGCAAAACTTCTTAGTGTTTTGTTCACTAAAAACAATACAACTAACAACATTAAGAACACTAAAACAAGTATCCCTAGAACAATATCCAAAGACACTCCTGAATCACTATCTGTTCCTACAGGCACTACACCAACCGGAGTAACAGGCGCCGCTTTGGGCTCCATTACATAAGCCAATATATTATCTATATCAGAATTAGTTAATTGAGGAAATGCATTCATGGCAGTCTTATTATACTCCTCATAAATTGCAATTGCTTTTGAATCGCCTGAAGCAATCATTGCCGCACTATTCTTAACCCAAGAATAGATCCATTCTCTGTCGTACTTATCAGCTACTCCAAATAAAGCAGGACCTGTCATCTTTTTATATCGCTTGTGACATGCAGCACAAAGAGACTTAAATAAAGCTTCCCCTTTTACCGCATCCCCTCCAGATGAAGCTTCAGCAACCACGGCAGTATTATCCACAGCGGTTTCTTCCTGTGCAAAAACAGGGCTAAAAAAAGTAAATAAAAAAACAGTTCCTAGAATTAGGAGTTTTGAGGCTGAATTTCGGTGTTTCACCTGTTTCATATTATCAAGTAGAATTATCGTCTTAATTTTGGTATGGTTTTTTCATTCATCTTTAAATAAAAGACGCAAAAACCCGCACTTTTAATTCGTCGACAAAAGTACTATAATAAGTCGATTTTAGAAATGTTAGAGAACCGTTAAGTATTAATTTATAATAATTCTAAATAATTATTTTGAAGAAAATTGAATCAATAAACTTTACCTTTGTGTCAAATTAATTTGAAATGAGATTATTAAACACCAAAAACTCTGTTTTTATATTTGGGCTACACCTTCTTACTACTAGCGCATTAATTGCTCAAGAAAGTCAAAACACAGATATTCTGACTCCAAATCAAAATAATTTCACATCTGCAAGCATAATATCGCAGCCAGAAGCCTCTGTAACTATTAATCAAGACCCAAGGATTAAGACACTACTAGACATAAAATCCACCATGGAGAAAAATGGTGATTTTAGTGATCGCTATAAAATTCAGCTTTATTATGGGAATTTAAGAAAAGCTACCGAAATTATTACAAAAGCCAAAGAAATGTTCCCTAAGTGGGTTTCTTCAACACAATTCGAAACACCTAACTACAAGGTTTGGATGGGAAACTATAGATCAAGACTTGAAGCTGACAGAGCCTTAAAAGAAGTCCATGCTGAGTTCCCAAATGCGTTTATTTTCAAACCAGAGAAAAAATAACACCAAACCTAACAATCCTTCATGCCCTTTCTTGCACGAAATAATCATGAAACATTGTTTTTTTTACCGGAATCATACTTTAAAAAAATCTACAGAAAGAGTTATCTATCTGTAGATTTTTTTATTTCATCAAAGAATTAAATCCGAAAAACACCATAGAGAAACCTTTATTTTTAACTCTAAAAGTGTACACAAAAAATCACGAATAACACAAAGAGATACTATAATCACTTCATTTTTGCAACAAGTAACAATTTATACCACCAAACGCTTATCAGATTAAAGATTATTCAACCTCTTAAATGAATAAAGCCTGATGAAAACATCAGGCTTTATTATTCTATAGATTAAAAATTGTTTCTACAACTTCTTCTTTACTGCAACCTCTTGATAACATTCTACAACGTCACCTTCTTTAATATCATTATAATTCTTGATCTGCAATCCACAATCATATCCTTTAGCAACCTCCTTAACGTCATCCTTAAATCGTTTTAAAGAGGAAAGCTCTCCTGTATACACGACAACACTTTCTCTGATCAATCGTACTCCTGCATTTCTGAGGATTTTACCACTCAACACCATACACCCTGCAATTGTACCAATTTTTGAAATTTTGAACGTTTCTCTAATCTCAGCTGTACCCGTAATTTCTTCCTTCATAACTGGAGAAAGCATTCCTTCCATAGCATCCTTAAGATCATTAATTGCATCGTATATAATCGAATATGTTCGGATATCAATTTCTTCCTTATCTGCAACCTGTCTTGCATTTCCAGCTGGCCTCACATTAAACCCTATAATAATAGCATCAGATGCCGAAGCAAGCAATACATCACTTTCTGTAATTGCACCAACTGCTTTATGGATTATATTAACATGAATCTCTTCTGTAGATAGTTTCTGGAACGAATCTGTTAATGCTTCTACAGATCCATCAACATCTCCTTTCAAGATTATATTTAATTCTTTAAAGTCTCCAAGTGCGATTCTTCGACCAATCTCATCAAGTGTAATATGTCTCTGAGTACGTACCGATTGTTCTCTATGTAATTGCGCACGTTTTGAAGCAATATCTTTCGCCTCACGCTCATCTTCTAAGACATTAAATTTATCTCCTGCCTGAGGAGCCCCATCTAAGCCCAAAATAGATACCGGTGCTGATGGTCCTGCTTCTTTTACATTATTACCTCTCTCATCCTGCATGGCCTTCACTTTACCACTATTCTTTCCTGCAAGGACATAATCCCCTACACGTAGTGTTCCCGTTTGTACCAGTATTGTAGACACATAACCACGACCTTTATCCAAAAATGCTTCAACCACAGTACCTGAAGCCAAACGATCTGGATTCGCTTTTAACTCAAGTAACTCTGCTTCAAGCAGTACTTTCTCTAATAATTCTTTAACCCCAAGACCTGTTTTGGCAGAAATATCATGGGACTGAATTTTTCCTCCCCAATCTTCTACTAACAAATTCATAGAAGCCAGCTTTTCTTTTATCTTCTCTGGATTTGCCTCTTGTCTATCTACTTTATTTATCGCAAAAACAATTGGAACACCAGCCGCCTGAGCATGACTTATAGCCTCTTTTGTTTGAGGCATTACATCATCATCTGCCGCAATCACAATAATTGCTAAATCGGTAACCTGAGCACCACGGGCACGCATAGCTGTAAAAGCCTCGTGACCAGGAGTATCAAGGAATGCTATTTTTTGCCCACCTTCTAACTGTACTCCATATGCACCAATATGCTGTGTGATACCTCCACTTTCTCCAGCAATTACGTTTTCTTTTCTTATATAATCCAATAATGAAGTTTTACCATGATCAACATGTCCCATCACGGTTACTATTGGTGCTCTTGTTTCTAGATCTTCTGGAGCATCAACAATTTCTTCTATTGAATCTTCTATATCGGCTGTTACAAAATTAACTTCATAACCAAATTCATCTGCTACAATAGACAAAGTCTCTGCATCTAGTCGCTGATTCATTGTAACCATAATACCGAGTGACATACAAGCCGAAATAATCTCGGTTGTAGACACATTCATCATAGTAGCAACTTCTGAAGCTGTAACAAATTCTGTAACTTTAAGAACTTTACTTTCTTGTTCTTGCTGCGCAACATCATCCTCTGCTTTTTGACGGTGTTGATCTCTTTTATCTCTACGATATTTAGCAGCCTTAGATTTATTAGATTTCCCTTGTAGCTTTTCAAGAGTTTCTCTTACCTGCTTTTGTACTTCTTCTTCACTAGGCTCTTCTTTTACAACAACAGGTCTTTTACCTTTTGCTGGTCCTCTTGATTTATTACCTTGACCACGGTTTCCTCCTTGTCCTCCTGGTCTTCCTCCACCAGGACCTTTTGAACCACTTTCTTTGCTAATTCTTCTTCGGCGTTTTTTTGCCGCATCTCCAGCTCCTCCAGGTTTTTTATCCGATTTCTCGTCTTTTTTCTTTACTGGCTTTTTAAACTGAGTTAAGTCAATTTTTTGACCTGTAAAATTAGGCCCGTCTAGCTTTTTATATTGTGTCTTAACCTTTTCTGGCTCTACCGAAGTTGGCTCAGTTGACTCATTCGAAGAGGGAGTCTCAGAAGGTTTTTCTTCTTCTTTTTTAGGTGAAGCTTTTACATCTTCTGCCTTTGGTTTTACAGAAACCTCTTTTTTTACTTCTTTCGGAGCAGGTTTTGTAATCTTAATACCTATTTTTTGCGGTCGATTAGAAACTACCTCAGGCTCGGTATTTTTCTTTTCTTTTACAACTTCTTTTTTCTCAGGAACTTTATCTTCTGCTTTTGCTTCGGGCTTAGCAACTTCTTTTTCCTCTTCTGCAGCATCTCCTTTCAACTCTATCTTACCGACCTGTTTAGGACCACTAAGCTGAGCTTTTGCTTTTATGACTTCACGAGCTTCAGCAAGCTTACGCCTTTCTTCTTGTTCGTTCTCAATCTGAACGCGTAATGCCTCCTTTTCTTTCTTCTTTTCTTCTCCAACTTCTTTTGAAGCCACTTTTTTACTCTTATCAGTCTGAAATTCATCAAACAAGAGCTGATAAATCTCTGAAGAAATTTTTGTAGTAGGACGTGCATCTATCTCGTGACCTTTTGAATCCAAAAAGTCAACAGCCCGATCTAGCGAGATATTGAATTCACGTAACACCTTATTTAATCTCATTGTTCCTGCTTCAGCCATAAATGCCTTATTATTTAATGCTCAAATATAATTAATTGTGATTATTAATCTTCAAATTCAGATTTTAATATTCTAATCACTTCGCTTACTGTCTCCTCTTCAAGATCAGTTCGCTTTACTAAATCACTAATATCTTGTTCTAAAATACTTTTTGCGGTATCTAAACCTATTTTAGCAAACTCTTCAATAATCCAAGAATCGATTTCATCAGAAAACTCTGTCAACTCAACATCTTCCTCAACTCCTTCTCTAAACACATCGATCTCATAACCTGTTAACTGCCCTGCCAATCTGATATTATGACCTCCACGTCCAATCGCTTTAGAAACTTCTTCAGGTCGCAACATAACTTCAGCACGACTGGTCTCTTCATTAATCTTCAAAGAAGTAACTTTAGCCGGACTCAAAGCTCTTGTTATAAATAAAGGTAAATTATTGGTGTAATTAATAACATCAATATTCTCATTTCCTAATTCTCTTACAATACCATGAATTCGCGACCCCTTCATCCCCACACATGCTCCTACAGGATCAATTCTATCATCATAAGAATCTACTGCCACTTTTGCTTTTTCTCCAGGAATTCTAACTACTTTTTTAACAGAAATTAATCCATCAAAAACCTCAGGTATTTCTGATTCGAATAGCTTCTCTAAAAACAAAGGAGAAGTTCTCGACATTACAATCGCAGGCTTATTACCTTTAAGCTCTACAGATTCGATTACCCCTCGCACATTCTCTCCTTTTCTAAAAAAGTCTGAAGGAATCTGTCTATCTTTAGGTAATATAATCTCATTTCCTTCATCATCTAACATAATAATAGCTCTATGTCTTATGTGATGAACCTCTGCCGTATATATCTCTCCTTCTAATTCCTTAAACTGCTTATATATATTGGTATTATCATGCTCATGAATTTTGGATATCAAATTCTGACGCAACGCTAATATCGAACGTCTTCCTAAATCTATCAATTTCACTTCTTCAGAAACATCTTCTCCAACTTCAAAATCTGGCTCTATTTTTCTCGCTTCTGTGATCGATATTTCTTGGTTACCATCTTCTACTTCTCCATCGGCAACCACAATACGGTTTCTCCAAATCTCTAAATCCCCTTTATCAGGGTTTATAATGATATCGAAATTGTCATCACTACCAAACTTCTTCTTAAGAGCATTTCTAAACACATCTTCTAAGATCGACATCAGCGTTACCCGATCTATAAACTTGTCATCCTTAAATTCTGAAAATGATTCTATTAATGCGATATTTTCCATATCAATATATTATAATTAAAATGTTACCATAACTTTTGCTTCTACAATATCTTTATATGCAATGTTTACTTCTTTGGTTACTGTTATTTTTCCTTTCCCTACCGGTTTTGGCTCTCTAGCTTTCCAAGTAATAACAATAGCATCATCTGTAGCCGAAATCAACTCACCTTCTATCGTATCTGTATCAGTTTTTACCTTAAGTTTTCTACCTACGTTCTTTTTATATTGACGTATGTGATGCAACCCTTCCGAAACACCTGCAGACATTACCTGAAGCGAAAAATCTTCTTCTTCTCTATCAAGATTATGCTCTATCGCTCTACTTATACTTATGCAATCTTCTACCGTAACACCATTATCTCCGTCAATAATAACTTCAATAATATTACTAGGTTGAATTTTACTCTCAATAAGAAATAAAGACGGGTTTTCTTTGAGCGCTTCCTCTAATAATTCTTGTACCTGATCCCTTAATGACATAGTAAGATAAAAAGAGGGGACTTTTCGTCCCCTCATCCTGGTTTTTTAATTTCAACGGTGCAAAGATAGGAATAATATCTTAGATACAAAATATCGCTGAGAATGAATTTATTCGTAAATTTAGGATAGCTATGTATTAGTTATAATTTAACACTCCCCAAATCACAATCTTATAACTAATATTTAGGTTCAAAATCTATAAATCATAACACAACCTAATTCTCACAAAAATCAGTATCATGATAAAAAATATACTAGTCCCAACAGATTTTTCTACTCAAGCAGAAAGCGCCTTGAAGGTGGCTGCTCAAATTGCTAAGAAAAACAATGCCACAATCTATTTGTTGCATATTTTAGAACTCCCCGTTCACCTCTCTGACCTTATGACCTCAGGATCCCCAGGCCCTGCTCCAGAAGCAATTCTTTTTATGAAACATACACACAAAAAGTTTGAAGAAGTCATGGATCAAGAATATCTAAAAGGCATTGAAGTGGTTGAAACCGTAAGCTTTGAAGATGTATTACACGGGATTATGGATTCTTGCGAGAAAAATAACATTGACATAATTATTATGGGATCTCACGGATCCTCTGGTTTCGAAGAATTATTTATAGGGTCTAATGCCGAAAAAGTAGTTAGAACCAGCAAACAACCTGTATTAGTCATCAAAGAAGATTGTGACATTTATTCGGTTGAAGACTTTGTTTATGCCACTAATTTTGATGATGAAGACAAACCTTCTTTACTAGCTGCCTATGACTTCTCAAAAGCGCTCAATGCAAAACTTCATTTAGTATGGGTAAATACCGCCAATGGATTTAAAACCACATACGAAACAGAAGAAAAAATGAACGGCATGCTTGCAGATCTAGATATTCATGACTATTCTCTCAATATCTACAATGATATTTCTGTAGAAAAAGGCATTCTTAATTTTGCCAGTTCTGTTAATGCAGGAATGATCGGAATAAGCACCCATGGACGAAAGGGAATATCACATTTTATCAACGGTAGCCTTGGCGAAGATGTCGTTAATCATGCAAAAAGACCTGTTTTAACATTTAAAATATAACCAAAAACAGTGTCTAAACCACATCAAAAAATACTGAAAACAGTGTTTTCTTAACAACAAACAACAGGTAATTTTGAGCATGACAAAAAAAATAATTATCATGCGAAACTCAATTTTAAACATCGAAAGAATAACAGTTCTTTCTAAAGAAAGTCAAAAACAAATTAACGGAGCAATCTTAGATAGCTCAGAACCATGCGGATGCTCTTGTAGCGGCTCAGTAACAGGACCTGCAAGATGCAGAGTAGAAATTGCTTGCCCTCAAGTGTATACTTGTGATGAAGCTACTATGTAAAACACGCTATACTTAAGATATAGCCTTACAATGAAAAGGAGTTATAACTAGAATTATAACTCCTTTTTTTATTTACACTTCTACAACACTCGATTTCTTTTATTACAAATCACTAAACAGCAGTTTAATTTTAAAAACATCATTAAACAAACGGTTTTCTTGTTCTAAAAAAACATATGAGTACTGTTTCTTAATTAAGACCAAGAAATTTTAAGAAAGGGATAACAACAAAAAAAGCCCCCAACACAGCATAATGTACAATAAAGTCTCTATCAGGAGAAAGAAAAACCTCTATAATACAAAAGGAGTAACATAAATGTTACTCCTTTTTGTTGGTCTACTAGGGCTCGAACCTAGACTCTTCTGGACCAAAACCAGACGTGTTGCCAGTTACACCATAGACCAATAGATGTTTGCGGGTGCAAATTTAAGATATTCTTTTTTGTATACAAACATTTTTTAAAAATTTATTCCAAAAAATTTTATTCTACTCCTTCACTCTGCTCGCAAAACATAAACTTCTGTTAAGCGTTTATTAAAAAAAACAATCTGAAAGTATTTTTATTACTAAATTCGCCATAAGTTACACAATCGAATACTTTTTTATGAGCACATTCAACTTTACTAAGTGGAATAAAATACTAGGATGGGTCGTTTTTACAATTGCATTATGTGTTTATGCAATGACAGTAGAACCAACTGCCAGTTTTTGGGATGCAGGAGAATACATCGCTACTTCATCAAAATTACAAGTAGGTCACCCTCCGGGAGCCCCACTTTTTCAGATGATTGGAGCCTTTGCATCTGCATTTGCTTCCGACCCTAGTCAAATTGCACTAATGGTAAATATGACCTCTGCATTCGCTAGTGCATTTGCCGTTTTGTTTATGTTTTGGTCGATTACCATTCTTGTGAAAAGAGTAATTACTAATGACGAACAACTTACAAAAAGTAAAGGCATTGCTATTTTAGGTAGCGGATTTGTAGGCGCTCTTTCTTTTACATTTACAGATAGTTTTTGGTTTAATGCCGTAGAGGCCGAAGTATATGCCATGGCAACTTGTATTTTGGCAATTCTTTTTTACCTAGGATTACTCTGGGAAAGAGATATGCATGCCCCTAGAGGCAATAAATGGCTCATCTTAATTTCATTTATCGTTGGACTATCTTTTGGGGTACATTTTATGGGCTTATTGTCTATTCCTGCTATTGGTTTGCTTTATTATTTTAAAAATTACAAAGAAATTACCATAAAAAACTTCATTATTGCTAATGTTGTTGTAGTCGCCATCTTACTATTTATCTTCAAATTACTGCTGCCTTCTACACTTAAGTTTTTTGGAGCCTCAGAAGTCTTTTTTGTGAACTCTGTAGGAATGCCATTTAATTCAGGAACTATTATTGCCGGCCTTATGATTCTTGCCGCATTTTATTTTGCTTTTAAATACACTAAAAAGAAAGATTACGTACAACTTAACACCTTATTGCTTTGTGTTGCGTTTATTCTTGTTGGTTTTTCTAGCTGGATAATGCTACCTATACGGGCTAATGCCGGAACTGTCATTAATGAAAACAATCCCAATAACGCCAGGGAGCTTTTGGCATATTACAATCTAGAACAATATCCCGAGACACATCTTTTTTACGGACCTCAATTCTCTGAAATCTACGCAGGACTAGACCAAGAAAATCCATATGAAGATGGTAAGCCCAAGTATGAAAAGGACATCAAGACCGGAAAATACATTATTGTTAATGATTGGAAGAACGAAAAACAAAATCTCGATGATGCTCACAAAGCATTCTTACCAAGGATGTGGAGTACAGAACATATCGCAAATTATATGGAGTATTCGGGTCCAATGAAATTTACTATAAAACCAGAATATCAGAGCGAAGAAGAATTACTTGATGCCGTTACACAATTCAGGAGAGAATATGCAAGTGGTAAGTTAGACAATGATGATTACCATAAGTTTTTACAGTCTTTTGGCAATTACATAGATGTAGAAAAACCCTCTTTTATAGATAATATCAGGTATCTTTTTGATTACCAAATGGGATATATGTACTGGCGTTATTTTATGTGGAATTTTGTCGGGAGACAAGATGATAACCAAGGTAAACTTACCAATCTAGAAGGAAACTGGTTAAGTGGCATCAAATTTATTGATGAAATCCGTTTGGGATCACAAGACAACTTACCTAGTGATACACTTAAAAACAAAGCACGTAACACCTATTTCTTTTTACCATTATTGTTGGGTCTTGTTGGTTTCGTATTTATGTTTCAGCGAGATAAGAAAAAATTCTGGGTCCTTCTTGTGTTTTTCTTATTTACAGGATTAGCGCTCAAAATATACCTCAATGAACGACCTTTTGAACCTAGAGAACGAGATTATGCTCTTGTCGGATCTTTCTATGTATTTGCTATATGGATAGGATTTGGTGTATACGCATTATTTGATCTATTAAAAGACCATATTAAACCCAAAATAACGGCCCCTTTAATTACGGCTGTTTGCTTCTTTGCGGTGCCTGTATTATTAGCTTCCCAAAACTGGGATGATCACGATCGATCAAATCGATATACAGCACAATCTATGGCAAAAATGTATTTGCAATCTTGCCAAAAAGATGCTATCCTTTTTACCATAGGAGATAACGACACCTTTGCACTCTGGTATGCTCAGGAAATAGAAGAGTATCGCACCGATGTTCGAACTGTAAACACTAGTCTATTTGCTACAGATTGGTATATTGATCAAATGAAGAGAGCTGCTTATGATGGTAAACCTATTCCGTCTCAACTCACTCATGAATTTTACCGATTTGGAAGCAATGATGCTATCTATTTCAAGCCAGTCACCAATGATACGATGCTAATAAAAAACTGGATGCGATGGATCGAGACCGACGACCCAAGAACCAAGGGAGATCTACAAAGTGGCAAAAAAGTAAACACCTTCCCTACAAAACATATCAGAATTCCTGTGGATAAAGAAGCTGTCCTCAGAAACGGTATTGTAAGCCAAGAGGATGCTGATTTGATTGTACCTTATATCGACATTCATTTAAAAGGAGATTTGCTATTTAAAAATCGTCTTCTGATGCTTGATATTATCGCCAATAACAATTGGGAAAGACCTATTTACTTTACTGGTGGAAGTTATGGAGATGATGATTTCTTATGGATGAAAGATTATTTACAACTTGATGGTGTAACTTTTAAACTTGTTCCTATCCTCTCAAAAATCAACCCAAACAATCCATTTGAAATGGGTCGAATCGATACCGATTTAATGTATAAAAATGTAACAAGTTGGGATTGGGGAAATAGCAATGATCCTAACATATATCACGACCCAGAAACTAGAAAAAATGCGATTACCTATAGAAGTAATTTAGCGCGATTAGTAGAAGCCCTAATAGAAGAAGGTGAAGAAGACAAAGCCAAAGAAATTCTTGATTTGGCTATGGACAAAATGCCTATCGAATATTATGAATTCTATACACTTGTAGAACCCTACGTTAGTGGATACTATCAAATAGGTGAAAAACAAAAAGCTAGAGAACTGTGGAACAAATTAGCCACAAAGTATCAAGAACAACTCACCTATTTCGGAAGCCTAGATCTTAAAGATCAGTACCTCTATGCCGAAGAAATAGTAACAAATGTAGAGCGCTACAGAAGTGTGGTTGATCTGTTATTGATTAATCAGGATCGAGAAATGATCGAAGAAAAAGCAGGCGAGTTTAATAAATACCTTGAACTCTTTACAAGACTCTATTCTGCTGATGAAGGATATGACGAAGAAACCATTCGCAAACAAGAAGAAGATCTTATCAAAGAATTCCAAAATCAAGAAGTTGAAGCAGATTCTTTAGACAGTATACCAAATTAGTAAACATAAAATAAGGGTTACAAAGTATTTGACTACACTCTGTAACCCTTATCTTTTTTATTATAACGATGTGATTATTCCTACTAAAACACCTGCTATTTTAAAATGGCTTTTCTCTGGATTTCTATGGGATATTAAAAACGGTAGCTCGCATAATAAAATCTTTCTCACCTTTGATGACGGTCCTATCCCGGGAGTTACAGAATTTGTATTAGACCTATTAGAAGAGTATAACGCAAAAGCTACTTTTTTCTGTATCGGCGACAACATACGTAAGCATCCTACTATTTTTGATAGAATTCTTGATGAAGGACATGCCATAGGCAATCACACTATGAACCACCTAAAAGCCTGGAAAACCAATAACAAAGATTATATCCAGAATGTTATAGAATGCCAAAATGCGATTGATAAACGTATAAAAGATAAAAATGCACCTTTATTATTTCGCCCTCCTTACGGACAAATTAGCTTTGGTAAAACGAGAATACTAAAAAGAATGGGATATACAATTGTACTCTGGGATGTATTATCTAAGGATTGGAAACAAGAAATTAAGCCACAAAAATGTTTACAGAACGTACTTAGTAAAGCACAATCTGGGAGTGTTATTGTATTTCATGACAGCATAAAATCTTCTGAGAAGCTTCAATTTGCGCTCCCAGAAGTACTTAAATATTATACCGAAAAAGGATTTTCTTTTGAGAAGATAGCGTCTTAGACGTACTCTTTCATAATACCGATTAATGTATTAGCATCTTGCTCGCCACTTTGTCGCCATAACATTTCACCATCTTTATAGATCATTAATGTAGGGAGTCCTTTGATACGTAGTGCAGTAGCAAGTTCTTCATTTTTATCTACATCAATTTTTATAACCTTACCCTTATCACCTAGAGCGGCAGCCACATCCTTTAACACAGGATGCATCGCTAGAGAAGGTTCGTTCCATTCAGTATAAAAATCCAGTAACACCGGAACTTCTATACCAATAATATCTCCAAACTTTGACATGTCCAAAATTTTTATGTTGCTGGTCTATTTTTAAAATATTATTTGACCTCTAACTAATTGTAAATATAACACTTTATATTCATTATGCTGATTTTGACCCTTTACGCAATTCTATGACCGTAATCTCAGGCCAAATTCCTACCCTACCGGGAAAAGCATGAAACCCAAAACCTCTGTTTACATTAAGATAGCGTCCCATTTCTTGATACATTCCTGCCCACTGTTTATACACATATTGCACAGGACTCCATTGAATAAATCCCGGAATCTCGATTCCGAATTGAAAACCATGGGTATGCCCGCTTAAGGTAAGATGATAATGATCATCATGGCCCTTTACCTCATGCTCCCAATGCGAGGGATCATGACTTAGCAAGATTTTAAAATCTTCTTTTGCGACCTTTTCTGAGGCTTTTGTCAAATCTCCTGCTTTCTTAAAATTATGCCCCCAATTTTCTACACCAATCACCGCCAGGCGGGAACCTTCTTTCTCAATAAAAGCACTATCATTAAGTAACAGATTAAAATCAATTTTAGTATGGATATTCTTTATTGCTTCAAAATTAGCATCCTTTTCTTCTTCACTGTTCCATGTTACATACTCTCCATAATCATGATTTCCCAAAACTGAATACTTGCCATATTGAGGGTTTTTAATGTTCTTAAAAACACCTATCCAATCATCCATCTCCTTTGCCATAGTATTAACAATATCTCCTGTAAACAAAATAAGATCTGTCTCTTGTTCATTAATTAAGTCAATTGCGTATTCTATTTTTGAGGGATCATCAAAACTTCCTGAATGAATATCTGAAATTTGGGTAATTTTGAACCCATCAAAAGTTTTTGGGAGATCATCAAAATACACAACATGCTTTACTACTTTAAAATTATATTTCCCTCTAAAAATACCATGTAGTAATCCTGCAAAAGGAATCGCAGCTACTCCCAAGGCTATCTGACTTATAAATTTTCGGCGTTCGGGAATATATTGGGTTGCATTGCCGTCAAAAAAGGTATTCGTAAGATAATTATAGCCTGCAATACATAGTCTTACAATATCTTCGCCAAACATAAAAATAACCAACACCAATTTTGTAGCTAGCGTAACCATCAAAAAAGCACTGGCTCTAAGCGTATATTTTGTTGGTCCTACACTTCGGTCATAATTAAAAAATGTATATATAATATATGCAAAAATCCCTATCGAAATAATGAGATAAATGATCTGAATGATCTGATTTCTAGCTATAGTTTTTACAGCTTGATATGCATACACTTCTAGAAGTATATATATGAATATGGGGATTAGCCAGCGCATAGGGTCTTATTTAGGTTTAAATTACCAAACAAAACTATCTCTCATTTTTAGTTCTTTACAATATTTTAAGGAAAAATTAACGATAAATGAAATTATACAAGAAAAAACGTTAAATTGATAATTATTTAAAGCATAAATCTTAGGAATTTATTGCTGAAGTAAGATTTTTATTTGTAAATTCGTTTCATAGTTTTTTTACAAACTTATATTTTTAAGACAAAATCAAACCTTATATACATATATAATAATACAATATTTATAGCAGTTGATACATTGTTATCAATTTTATTTTGGGGCGAAATGCCGTCAGTTTTGACGGCATTTCTTTTTGTTTTTAATTAAGCGAGTGTAGTTTACACTTTTTAAATTATAATAAAGTTCTACGCTAAATTTCATCAATCTTCTTTTTATATTGCATTCCTAAAAAAATCACCGCATATCATGTCACAAAAACGTCTTTTCTTGCTAGATGCATTCGCACTAATTTTTCGCGGATATTATGCCTTAATCAAAAATCCGCGAATCAATTCTAAAGGTCAGGATACTTCTGCCGTTTTGGGGTTTGTGAATTCTTTATTTGATGTTATAAAAAGAGAAAAGCCAGATCATTTGGCAGTTGCCTTTGATAAACAAGGAAGTAAAGACCGTCTAGAGATTTTTCCGGAATATAAGGCAAATCGTGATGAAACTCCAGAAGCTATTAAGATTGCTGTCCCTATTATTCAGGAATTATTAAAAGCTATGCACATTCCGATTATAGAGCGTGCGGGTGTAGAAGCCGATGATTTGATAGGGACCATTGCAAAACAAGCCGAAAAAGAAGGATATCAAACCTATATGGTAACTCCAGACAAGGACTATGCACAGTTAGTGTCTGAAAATATTTTTATGTATCGCCCTGCCAGAATGGGAAATGGTATAGAAATTTGGGGAATCCCAGAAGTACAAAAGAAGTTTGAGGTAGAACGCCCAGAACAGGTAATTGATTACCTAGGTATGATGGGAGATGCTGTTGACAATATACCTGGATTACCGGGAGTCGGAGATAAAACTGCCAAGAAATTTATTGCAGCCTATGGCTCTATGGAAGGATTGCTTGCCAATACAGACCAACTAAAGGGTAAGATGAAAGAAAAAGTCGAAGCAAATGCAGAATTAGGTTTGCTGTCTAAGAAATTAGCTACCATTATTCTGGATTGTGACGTTACTTTTGATGCCAAAGATTATGAATTTACTACGGCACCAGATGCAAAAAAAGTGCATGAGATTTTTGAAGAATTAGAATTTAGAAGACTTACTGATCAATTTACCAAAATATTCTCTGGTGAGGATGTAGCAACTAATACAACAAATACCACTGGGACCAACAAAAAGAAAACAACCCAAGCAGGTGCCGGTCAGTTTTCGTTATTCGGAGGTGATGATCCCAATACCGCTGATGAAGCTACCTCGTTTTCGAGTAGAAAAACCATAGCAACCACAGAGCATTTTTACCAAAGTATTGCTCAAGGCATGGCTATGAAGCTATTTCTACAAAACTTACAAAAACAAGAATTCGTATGTTTTGATACAGAAACCACCGGATTAGATCCGCTAGTAGCAGAACTTGTAGGGATTGCCTTTTCTTGGGAGTCGGGCAAAGGTTTTTATATCCCGTTCCCAGAGGATCGCAATGAAGCGCAAGACCTTATCGAGCAATTACGCCCATTCTTTGAGGCAGAAAGCATTACAAAAATCGGTCAAAACCTAAAATATGACATCAAGGTACTTGCAAAATATGATATCGAAGTAAAAGGAACCTTATTTGACACCATGCTTGCACATTACCTGATCAATCCGGATATGCGCCATAATATGGATGTCCTTTCTGAAACCTATCTTAATTATACCCCAGTATCAATCACAGAACTTATTGGAAAAAAGGGTAAAAACCAACTCTCTTTCAGACAAGTTCCGTTGGATAAGCAAACAGAATATGGTGTAGAAGATGCCGATATCACATATCAGCTCAAAGAACATTTTGCTCCAGAACTTATCGAAGCAAAACTTACTTCTTTATTCGAAGATATAGAAATCCCATTACTACGCGTACTCGCAGATATGGAAATCGAAGGAATTAAGCTGGATCAACCATTCTTAAATGGTTTATCTACAGAACTTGATAATGATATCAAAGCCTTAGAAACAAAAATATATACCGAAGCAGGAGAAGAATTTAATATTGCATCTCCCAAACAATTGGGAGTAATTCTGTTCGAAAAAATGAAATTGGTCGATAAGCCCAAAAAGACCAAAACCGGTCAATATTCTACTGCAGAAGATGTGCTCTCTTATCTTGCCAAAGATCATGAAATCATACAAAACATACTTGATTACAGAGGCTTAGCAAAGCTAAAAAGCACCTATGTTGATGCCTTACCTGCTCAGGTAAATCCGACCTCGGGACATGTACATACCGATTATATGCAAACCGTCGCTGCTACCGGCAGATTGAGTTCTAATAATCCTAACTTACAGAATATCCCTATCCGTACCGAGCGCGGACGACAGGTACGAAAAGCTTTTATCCCACGTAATGAAGACTATACATTGCTTGCTGCGGATTACTCGCAGATAGAACTACGGATCATTGCGGCTTTAAGTGAAGAGGAAACCATGATCGAAGCGTTTAAAAACGGAGAAGATATTCATGCTTCTACGGCTGCTAAAGTATTTGATGTTCCGTTAGAAGAGGTAACACGAGAACAACGAAG
This sequence comes from Aquimarina pacifica, assembly GCF_000520955.1. Lineage (GTDB taxonomy): Bacteria > Bacteroidota > Bacteroidia > Flavobacteriales > Flavobacteriaceae > Aquimarina > Aquimarina pacifica. The sequence goes on from NZ_JACC01000007.1 coordinate 151,947, forward strand.
CAATGCCAAAACAGTCAACTTTGGTATTATTTATGGTGTTTCGGCCTTTGGATTAAGCAACCAAACCAGTCTCTCACGTAGTGAATCCAAAGAATTAATCGACACCTATTATAAAACATATCCCAAATTACGCAACTATATGAGCGAGCAGGTTGATTTTGCTCGCGAACATGGGTATGTGCAAACCGTTTTGGGGCGACGTAGATATCTCAAGGACATCAACTCAGCGAATGCCATCGTTCGCGGTGCCGCAGAACGTAATGCGGTAAATGCACCAATACAGGGAAGTGCCGCAGATATTATTAAAATTGCTATGATTAATATTCATAAAAAACTAAAAGAAGGTACCTATAAAACCAAAATGTTGTTGCAAGTGCATGATGAACTGGTATTTGATGTCTATAAACCAGAATTAGAAGAGATCAAAACCCTGATCAAAACAGAAATGGAAAATGCGTACACTCTCAAGGTCCCCTTAGATGTTGATATGGGACTTGGGGATAATTGGCTAGAGGCGCATTAAGTCTATATAAATACACTTTGTATTAGATTCATTGTCTAACAGATCATTTCACAAAACTTGATAGCTCGGATTTGCAATCCGAGCTTATAGATACCTATTAAAACCTGCACATGTTAATTATAATATCCTCTTTTGTCTAGCACGGAAAATAGTTCCGCGCCATCATATCTGAGCGAAACTTGATAGAGCGGATTTGCAATCCGTGCACTCTACTTATAAAACACTTGATCGCTCGGTTTTGCAATCCGAGCTTATAGATACCTATTAAAACCTGCACATGTTAATTATAATATCCTCTTTTGTCTAGCACGGAAAATAGTTCCGCGCCATCATATCTGAGCGAAACTTGATAGAGCGGATTTGCAATCCGTGCACTCTACTTATAAAACACTTGATCGCTCGGTTTTGCAATCCGAGCTTATAGATACCTATTAAAATCTGCACATGTTAATTATAATATCCTCTTTTGTCTAGCACGGAAAATAGTTCCGCGCCATCATATCTGAGCGAAACTTGATAGAGCGGATTTGCAATCCGTGCACTCTACTTATAAAACACTTGATCGCTCGGTTTTGCAATCCGAGCTTATAGATACCTATTAAAATCTGCACATGTTAATTATAATATCCTCTTTTGTCTAGCACGGAAAATAGTTCCGCGCCATCATATCTGAGCGAAACTTGATAGAGCGGATTTGCAATCCGTGCACTCTACTTATAAAACACTTAACACCTCTATATCGAGTTCATTCTCTAGAGTGGCATAATTTCTTGCAGAACTAAAAATATAATCCTCGGGATAGGCTACAATTTTATCTTTTACAGGATTGTTATGAATATATTTAATTTTTTGCTGTATAAACCAATTAGAATTCGCGATTTCTGCATGGTATCCATCTTGCCACACTTTGTATTGTTGATTTCGTTTTAGATGTTCACACGATGTCCCAAAATAATCTAATAGCCACTCTCTTCTACTCTCTGGATATTCTTTGACTGTCTGAATAATCTTTTTAGAGGTGAATTTCTTAAAATCTCTAATGATATCTGATAGAATTATTCCTTCCCTTGCTTTACATAACATATGGATATGACTGGGCATAATACAATACGCGTAGATTTCTAAACCTTTGTATTCTTGACAATATCGAAGGCTGTCTGTAATTACATATTTTTGCTTTACTCTGGTAAATACGTCTATCCAGCCTACAACCGTAATGGTAATAAAATAGGCCGTATCTGGCATCGTTGCTTTATACTTTGTCGACATGCTATTTTCTATAAATGAATGTAGATTGCAAGTATAGAAAAGAGTAGTTTCGTTTTTTGAAATTATAAAATTTCTTTATTAAAAACAGCATACACTTTTATGATAGTACGTTATAGATTTGAAATCTGTATTGCTGACTATACTAAAGTATGAGATGATTTTTAAACCTCCAAAAAGCATAATATAATACATATTTTCAAATTGATAGGGCCGATTTGCAATCCGTTCACAGACGTGTTTTCGAGCGAGCTGACACGAAAAATAGTTTGGATAGCGCGGATTTGCACCTAATATCCGTGCGTTACCCAACCCATACACTATATCTCACTCTTGTCCGGCACGGAAAATGGTTCCGCTCTATCATATCCGAGCGAAGTAGATAAAATGTTGACTTCTAAAAAGTTTAAAAGATTTCTTTGATCAAAATATGTCCTCGCTTAAAAACATAAAAAAACCACAACACATTTTAGAATGCTGTGATTTTTTACTATTTATTTCTCACTCATACGCTGCACATTCCTGTGTTCCGAAAATAAGCCTAAGTAAAAGTCATGCCTCCTTAACGACGACTGCCACATAACCAATAAACAGCTAACCGTTATGCTTATCTCTGAGACCACGGAACGTCTCGATTTTGACAGTATGTACGATTTCTCGACGCTTCATCGGAAGGTTCGCTTTCGCTCATCTCTTTTACTCTCACTTGACTCCTAAAAAAAGCCTTTTCCTTTCTCGCTTCATACTAACAGATCACTCCATTAACATTAGAAAGGTAGTTTGATACCCGCTGCTGTAAGCCGATATCGGTAGACCTACTACCATCTTATTTTCAGTTACGAGATTCTTTCGAACCTCTCACAGCACACTCCGCGCCATCAGGAAGGCACGAGCCTAGAGGCATCGCGCTAGCCGTTACTTAATCCTGCTCGCGCCAGCTGAGGATACTTAATTCGTACTTAATTGTAGACTCACAAAAATAAAATAAGATATCAATGATATCATAATAATTGTAAGCAATAGATTAATAATAAACCATAACTTACTCTTTTTTGATATCAAAAAAGAGCTTTTTGAAATTAGTATAAATGATGATATACTCCCTAATAAAAATGATATTGAAAATAATAGCTGATTAACTATATTCAATTCCCACGTTTGAGTAAAAATTATTATAGTTATGCTTATAATAATATATACAAAATAAATAAGTTTTATCATATTCTTAGTTTCCATCTATTATTTTTTTCACATCTTCAGATACCTTTTCTCGAACATCGTTATCGATTTTCTGATGAGAAGTATCTTCTATTTTCTTATTACTTATTTTTGTTGTTTTATTTCCATTTGTCGGTTCAATGTCTTCTCCTCCTATGGAAAAAAAATTATCTTGGAAGTAATTTATAGCTTCTTTTACGTTTTCTGGAATATTATCATTGTCATAAAAATCAGCTATATCTATGGTAATTAATAAATCAACACTAATTTCTTCATTATCATTAACAACGTTAACTAAATTATCAGCTCCCAAACTATGTCCAATAAGAATAAGTTTTCCATCGGGCTTAGATTTTCTAAAATCCTTTATAGATTTTGATATATCATTTTTTGTTCTTGAAACATGTGCTGCGGAAAAAACCGCTACTTGAGCATCATTCCTAGAACCAAATTTATTTACAAGAGTGCTCGAAAAACTATTTTCGTCCAATTTTGCGCCTGGATCATTCTGAACTTGTGTTTTACCTTTAGGAGGATTACCACCTTTCCAACCCTGAACAGCAATAATTAAATTATTAGTTTCTTTGTTTATTTCAACAGGCTCTAAACCTTCTAATTCTCTAGCATCTATAACTCTATTCCCACTAAAAACATAACCTCCCCAATCCATATAATCCTCTGTTAAAGGGTCAATGGTCATAAATCTACCGATTGCAGGATCGTGATTTCTCCATTTAAATTGTATCCAATTTAAGCCTAGTTCATTTTGCTCTTCCTGTTCTTGGAAACCATATTCGTAATCTCTACCAACAATAGTATTATTATACCCTTTATGTTGTAGTCCAAACGGATAGTAGTTCTTTTCTTCTACAATCTCAGAAGCAGTAATAGAACCATTACCATCAGCATCTTTATACGATATCCTAATATTCCCTAAATGATCCTTGTATTGATACACATAATTAAATGATGAGATTGCTTCGTTACTACTTACAATCACGGGTTCGATATATCCCTCTGGTTGATTAAAGAACTCTAACACTCCATTTTTATACACATAATTACCTGCATACTCGGTTTCTATTAAAGAACTTCCTTCTGAGACAATTTTCTTTTGTTTTACCCCAGTGGCATCGTAAATATAAGAAATAGTTCCTGTATTAGCACCATTAGAAATATTTACTGATACAGGTAAATTAAGATGGTTATAGCCGATATCGGTAATCCCCTTATTTTGATCTACAGTCATATTGCCATTATCATCATAGACATAATCATCATTTGTATTAGTCCCATCAACAAATCCATAGCCTGTATTACCCGAATCACTAACACGCATCAATTTATTACCCATATCATAGCTATAAGACAAGAGATCCATATCCCCAAATAACGTGGCATCATCATTAAGATGTCCTTTTCTATCAAGCGTTAAAATATTGCCTCTATCGTCATAAGAAATCCAATCAACAGTGTAGTTATCTTCACTACTATTCGCCTTAAAAATTCGATTCAGAGAATCATAATAATAGGTATACCATCGTTGTTGTTGATCATTTGCTGTTGCCCATTCGGTTTCACTAATATTACCATTATATAAACCATATCCACCACGTGTCGGACTATTATACTTGATTTTAAACCCAAATAAATTGTTCCCTAAATTCGCAGGATCGTTAATCCCAGTGAGCCAACCTCTGATATTATAAGAATAATGGACTTGCTGTAATGGTGATATTTCATCACTAATGTTATCTGCGACATTACCTCCTACTTTTTTTGAGGTAAGTTGCCCCAAGACATCATACACATTACTGGTAATGAGTTCTGCTTCTTGATCATTGATCGTTTGTGCTTGCGTTAACATTCTACCCATATGATCATACTCAAAACTATCAACAGTCACAATATCACTATTACCCTCTTTTTTATGGGTAGTTTTAGTTTCTAAAACTTTTCCTACAAAATCCAAATGAGTTTCGAGTATATCTACAGTACCCAAATATTGATTTTGGCTTACAGCATAAATCGGTCTAGACTTTTGATCATAATACGTCACAGAAGTTATCCAATCCTCGGTCTCTAATACTTTTACTTTGCTTCCCGTAGCTAAAGATTTGGTATTGATTGATATGGATGCTCCATATATCGTACTTGGAGTTTCAAAAACACTAGCCTCACTGGCTAAAAATTCATAGGAATCATAGTAATTTACGGTCAACACTTCTGCGTTTTGTGCATTGGGGTACCCTTGATTATCATAATACATTATAATACCTCCAATATTTGCAACACTACTTTGTTCTACCCAAAGTTGATCTGTAAATGAGTTCAGTTCTTCTTGCAATTCTGGTCGATCTCTACTATCCGTTAGTTTACCTGTATAAGCAACCCTACCAAAAGCATCATATTTTGTAAACAACCATTGGTTGTCTTGTTTTAGCAATGCATCTTGTGTTAATACGGGTTGATCGAGTTTGTTATACACGATAGACTCCCATTCCTTCCCAGGGATTTTCTTTTCGATCAATCGGTTTCTATAATCATATCGGTATTGATAACTCAATGCTTCAAACTCTGATTGGTCTGCAGTATACCATCCTTTCTTTGGTGGTAATACAAAAGTCAGGTTTCCAAAATCATCATACACATAATACGTATTCACACTATATGGTTCTTCATACCCTGCAGGTTCAACATAATTCCTTTTTAATACAACTCGACCTAGTTTATCTTTATATTCAAAAGAATTGCGTTTATTACCACCATCATTAGAAGTCCAGTTTTCATCTTTTACTTGGGTACGAAATAACTCATTAACATCATAATAACCATTATTAACTAATACTGGTTTTTGGGTATCACCGTTTTCAAAAAGAACCGAATAGTGAACAACCTCTGACCCATAGGTATTGGTTCCCCATAGGTGTTTTATAGTGTGATCATCATCGCTAGAAGCGTTTGCTTTCCAGGCAGTACCAGGAGCACCTTGCTCTAACACTCTATTTAGCGGTGATGATTCGAATATACTTTCTGAATAGGCATTTACATCGGCCGTGGCTACCCCTGTAAAATCGTTAGGATAAACAGCTTTATAATAACTATTGATATCGGTATTTATATTTACAGATCGATAACTCGCATAGTTCCCGGATGCCTCATACGGCAAGTATTCTTTATTTTGTCTTCCATAGGCATCATACTCAATATGGGTAATTATATCTTTATCATATGCCGATGCTCTTATGGCATTCTGTTGCATTGGCCTACCCAATCCATCATAATAAGTAATACTCTCAATTACATCTTTATTGAGCTCTATGTCGGTAGAAGAAGTCATCTCTTTTTGATAACTACGAGTAAACACATAATTCTGATCAGAAAAAGTTAAGGGATCATATAAGGCATTAAGACAACCTTCTTTTTTACCATATTCATTAGGGCATCGATCCCCATTATCGGCAATATAACCATCAGGTTGATCACAGACTTGCAACCAATCTGCAGGGTCACCAAATCCATCAGTATCATGGTCAGCATACCATATAGGTATAGGGATAATATCGTAATTAACTGTTACGGTATCACTCCAACAACCACTACTATTATTTACCGATCGCAAATAATACACACTGCCCTCGGTTAATGTAATAGATGTCGAGGAATTTGTGGTACTTTCTCCTGAGCGACTAGACTGCCAATACCAGGTTTCTCCATCGGGTGTAGCACCTTGCATAGTCAACATACTCTCCCCACAACTATTAATCACGGTAGGAGCTTCTGGCTCTTCTGGACTTATATTAATATCAAAATCAACAAACAGTGCAGGTCCCCAACATCCGGTTTCATCATTTCTAGCTCTTAGATATAAGAAACTTCCTGTATCGAGGGAGTAAAAAGGGCTATTAACCGTAGCAGTTACCTCCTCAAAAGTAAAATAAGCCGCAGTACCTGTTGCACTCTCTTGCCAATACCAGGTTATCCCATCAGGTGGTGTTTGCCTGGTGATAATCGTTTCATCACACTCGTTAATAACAGTTGGCATCAAAGGTGCATCAGGAATCGTAATATCATCAAATTCAATAATTACAGCATCACCCCACCAATCAAAACTAATATTTTTGGCTCGTAAGTAATATACGTTACCACTAGTCAAAGTAATGGTCTCTGAGGAGTTCGATGTACTTGTTCCCGTTGGACTTTCTTGCCAATACCAAATCTCTTCATCATCTGGACTAGCTTCCCTGGTTATAATTGCTTGCCCACAGCTTTCTTCAACAATAAATCCGTACGACGGTACATCAGGTTCTTTAGTATTAAAATAGCGCGCTTCACTCCAACAGCCAGAAACATTATTCCGTGCTCTTAGAAACATATCATCATCATTAAAATTATCTTCTTCTTTTTCAGTATACTCCAACGAGGTACCATCTGCACTTTCTTGCCAATACCAGGTTTCTCCTTCTGGAGCATCACCCATCATAAATGTGGGCCTCCCAAAATTACTAAAACTAATAATGGTGGGCAACGGCGGCATCTCAGGAGTTGTAGCTGTGTTAATTGTATATGACATAGATCGCGCAGTACCCCAACACAACGAAGTATTGTTTCTCGATCTCAAATAATATTGTGTACCACTGGTACGAGTAACCGAACTCGAAGAATTGGCAGTACTGGTTCCTGTAGCTGTATCCTGCCAATACCAGGTCTCCTCACTAGGGGACGTATCGGTAGTCAAAACTACTTTGCCACATTCGTCACTTACTGTAGGTGCATCAGGAATATCAGGTACGGTATTCACGTTATATGTTATACTTCGTAAACTACTCCAACAATCCGCTGTATTATTTTTGGCTCTTAGATAATAGGTCGTACCACTAGTACGCGTAATGGATTCTGAAGAGTTTGCAGTACTTCTGTCAGAGCTGCTATTTTGCCAATACCAGGTTACACCTTCTGGTGGCGTACCCCGAGTTAATACCGTCTCGCCACAGTTATTAGTAACTGTTGGAGCATCTGGTCGATCAGGGTCTATATCCACTGTAACATCGATTCTTCTTGCTATACTCCAGCATCCTGTTATTCTATTTCTAGCTCTTAAATACATCACCTCTGCATCACTCGTATACTTATCATTACTTTGGTCATTTCTTGATATCCCAGTAGCTGTTTCTTGCCAATAGTAAGTAATATCGTTATCCAGATCGTCGGGAATATTCATTATTACTTCTGTTTTACCACACTTTCTTTCAATAGTCGGGGCCAGTGGGATCTCTGGTTCTTCAATAATTTCGAAATAAGTGCTTACTGCAACTCCCCAATCTCCTGACGAATTATTACGCCCTCTTAAATAATAGACAGTACCACTGGTTAATGTGACTGAGGTAGATGAATTTGCAGTGCTGGTACCAGAACCACTACTTTGCCAGTACCAGGTTTCTCCATTGGGTGGGGCATTTCTTGTTAAAACAACTTGTCCACAACCACCACTTACTGTTGGAGCATCAGGTATATTAATAGTTGTATCAATAACTCGTGCCTCACTCCAGCACCCAGTGTCATCATCCTTAGATCTCAAATAAATAACATCACCAATATCAAGGGTGTATTCTTCCCTACTATTATAGAAACTAGCAAAAGTTCCCGTAGCATTCCATTGCCAATACCATGTTTCCCCAGCAGGAGCTTCTCCCATTCTAAGTGTAATTTCATCATCATCAATCTCAACATCAGGCATCGCCGGCATCGCAGGAGGATCACAAAGAGTAGCGATACTAATAACGCTATAATCGTGATTAATTGCTGTAGTATTCACAAAATTTCCTGGGGTTACATTGCTTTTTGACTGCACTCCAAAACTAAAGAGCAACAAGCTTACATAAATTCCTATGGTTTTTATTGTATTGTTCATAATACTCTTAGTTTTTATAATTGTACCTATTCTCTGATATCAAATTCCCTTCTTGATCCCTCACAAATTCTAATCGATTAAAATCATCATATTCATAATAGATGGTATAACCATTTGGATTAGTGATACTGCTTATCCCAACCAACGGATCATATGTATAGGTTGTAATCATGGTTTCGCTCATATTAGAATTATTTCGTAAATCATTAATCGAAGAAAGGTTTGAATCACTATAACTCTTAAGGCTTGCCATAGAAATACCTAAAGCTAACGCTATTTGATCATAAGAAGCATTTTCTATTTTGGCTATAGGAAATTGTTGATTGTACCCCCAAATGTATGACGTATGAGGACCACTCTCTTCAGATATTTCTAATGGTTTGCCATTTTCGTTATATGAATGATAGGTAACTCTGTTTTCTAGAGATTGTGTGTTCTTTGCTGTTTGTATTTGGCTCGGCAATACGAAATTCTCAAATTCAGAAAATTGATTACGCTTAACCTCTATAATTTCATCATCAATTTTGGTAACAGTTTGAACAAGTGTCGAGATACGGTGTAAACCATCTTGTTGTAGTTTTCTGATTTGCGCATATTCATTAGAAGTAAAATTACCTCCTTCATCAAGTGAGCTAGCCCCTGTAATATCATCGGGATAGTACATTTTTGTAGTCATTTTCTTTGCATTACTATCTGTTGTTTCAGTTCTTGTTACCTGTAAATGATCAGAATTATCATAGTAATAATCAGTATTTTGGGTTATAGGGTTTTCACCATTTATATCATATCGAGTAGTACTTTCGCCACTCAGGTAGCACCAATTCGAATAATTATCGTAAGGGTTAAATGTCATTCCTACTGGCAAAAATGTTGAGGATGAAGAGGTAACAGCTATTGGTGATCTATGAATAAACATTCCCTGAGTATTTTTCATTATACTAGCATTAACCAAATAATAATATGCCTTTTTCTCTACAGTGATGTTGTTTGCATTTTTTACAGTGATCAATCTTAATTTTCCATTTCTGGTATCAGATTGTACAGGAAAATTGGGAATGGCATTAGAATAATTTGTTACGGGTTTAAAGTTGTAAAACTCATGAATGGTTTCACCCTGATATTGATTTTCTTCATAACCAATAGACACACGACTATAACCAATATAATTATTACCAGTTATACTCAGAGGAATAATTGTACTGGAAGAACCAATTAAATATGATTGATTACTTACACAATTAAGAACAGTCCCACCTGCTGCTGCTGCAATTTTTATGTTAGAAATACTCTGATTATAATGATATATTGGATCTGCCATTAATACCCCAGAACTTACCTCTTCATTTTCTGTATGATATTCAATTTTTTTAATCATTGACGTATTACCATCTTCCATGGTAATGTTACTAATTCTTAATCCAGCAGCATCTATAGGTAAATTTGCTGTAATGGGTTCTTCTTGATAGCTCCACCAGGTTTGTACTCTAAGATATTCATGTGGGTAATGAATAAACATTTTATATCTACCAGGAGTTAAATATAATATTCTTGAGCCCTCCTGGTAGTAATCATCAGCTGTTAATGTCGGACCTTGCCCATATTGTTCCCACACTCCATTTTCCCATTTATAGTATCCTATATAACTGCCTCTCATAGCAGCTTGCGGATCCGTTTCAATTTTTTGGACGAAATAGTTAAGTGTGACTTTTACATTATCATCAACAATCTCAAACTCATTACTTTCGCAATGAATAATTTCTGGGGTGTCTGGACTCCCTGGAGCATATCCCTCACAACCAGGTCCCAGTAGTCCAGCTCTATTGCCATCATCTATAACTTTATTGCCTTGATATTGATTTGACTCCCATTCAAAAATCTGTCTTCCCCCTGTTGGAAGAGTAACTTCCTCAAGGACAAAGTATTTAGTGAATTCTTCATAAGGATCGCGATCAGCTCCCTCTAGATAGGCGCTTTGAACTTCATAATTACTATCTACATATTCCCAATAGATACCGGGAATCAAACTTCCTGGTTTTAGACTTGAATTAGAAACATCTCCCCATCGCTTTAAATTGCTATTGTTAGCATTATTAAAATAACCCCAATGATCTACCGAAAGTGTAGTTTTTGATGGAATATTAATTCCCGGATCATTATAGCTAAAATCATAATTTTGACCATTCATAGAAAAACTATCCAGTTTAAGTCTATAATATTTGGAGATTTCAGTATCTGCTACCTGTTTTTGAAAGTAATCATATGTAAAATCAGCAAACACTATTGGCTCTGTATTTGCATTACTATACACACTAATATCATCGAGTTTTTGAGGATTAGCAACAGAGTTTGAACTTGATTCCATATCAATCCTATCACTAGTATTGAATATTACATAACCATTATCAAAATTAATCCTCGAGAGATGCACATCCTTAGTCACATCTACAGTGCCAGTGTTTATTCTAGGTACTTCGGTATTTACTACCGAATTGCCTGTACTGCATATTACATTAAAATCATAAAACTTTGAAGCCGATTGACTTACTCTAATCTGACTCTGTGTTGCATGCTCATCCTCTTCATATTCAAAAGTAATTGTCTGTGCACCATTAGAAGATTCGATTGTATCTAAATACCAAGTAGTAATCATATCTGCTGTACCACCATTAGTTCTTAAGTCGGTATCAGGATTAAGAACATCTGATAAGGTTTCTGTATCACTACTATAAGAATACGTCCTTGTAGTCTCAGGAACAGAAAAGTAATATGAAATTCCTTTTGGATCTGTAATAATCCAAAGAGCTTCTTCTATTAAGTATCGTATACGAATCGCTTCTGCCTCTAGAGGCAGACCGATTATCTCATTCTCATCAGATTTTTCTATCACAAACTTTCCTGAAAAATTACCAAAATTATAATAAAAGATATCAGGTTCAGGATCATGACCATCATAAACGAGTTTAGTATAATATTCCAACCATGTACTTGAGGATGCTGAAGATTCAGGAATATCGCTAGAATTCAAAAAAGTTCTTTTACCAGAAAGTTCCGGATGATATATGAGATCATCATTACCTTTTATTACTCGAGATATGGATCCTCCAACACTAAGCGACCACCCCAAACCTACCCAACTTGCTTCTTGGCCTACTTTTATACCACCACCGTGATACTGTAATCCTATAGGAACACTTAATACTCCCGAATTAATCGTATAAATTGGAACACCTATATTTGGCAGTCCGGTATAATAACTCACTGGAACATCGGCAAATTGCGCCAAAGATGAGGCGGTTGGTGAAGGAGGCACTACTCTATTTACTAACTCTTGAGCATGCTGCAATGTCACTATAAACATTATGAGTATAACAAATACTTTTTTCATTTTATTCCATTTGAATAGTATAAAAGGAACCTCTTTGATTATAACAATCACCTTTGAGGCATCCATCTACTATGTTAATTGATCATTTTCATTTTTCCCAACGGCAAACCCTGTGCATTCTAAATTGTGTTTTTCGAGGAAATCCTCATCACCAAATGTAATTACTCATTACCTAAGTAAAAAAAACACAGAGATTCCCTTATTTCTATTGTATTTTCATTTTTCGGCTGCAAAAACACGGTTTATTTTCACTCAAACTACTGTTAAACAGTTGTTTTAAACAAAAAACTTCAAGAAAAAATCAAGAACTCATTATTAATTAAGTATTTGATATACTCATATTTTTTACCCACCTGTACTTTACAATTCATTTTATAGTCTGCTTGTTATAGTTTATGTCACCACTCTTAAAAATGTTACGATGATTTTATTATTTTTTTCACTTTTAGACACAAAACTCTATATAAACCTATTTTCAAAACTTATCTCTTTTGTTTCTGATGCAATATTACATCGAACCAGTTCTATTTTTTGAAACTCATATATTTTTTTGATTTTTTTCTAAAAAAAATACTCTTTACATCGAGTATCAGAGATCTAAGAACACCTCAATCTCTATAATCTTTGATTAGATAAAATTGTCTGGATATTTAAATTGGTGGATCTATTCTCAGATTATAGTCTCTTTGAAACATAAAACTATAGTTCATTGACATACTAAGTAACGCGTATAAAAACCAGAAAATATCACAGTTTCTGGTATCTCAAAACTGCACCACCAAGACGCAGTGCTTGCGGCGAATTTATGATTTAATCTTTGGTCTAACTGACACTGAATAATTCTGCTAGTATGATCACTAGAGAAGTTCCTATCCTCACTTCACTTCTGTATACACTGGCTGACTTTAATATTCACCCTTTATATTTGGGGTATTACTCATGATTTTTTAGTGCACTACATGTTACAGAAAGAATTACAATATACCCTATCACAAACGCCTCAATAAATTGAATACGTTTTTGTAATAAATCATTGGTAAAAAAGAGGAATTTATAATATAATACTAGGTCTCAAGTGCATATCAAGGACACCATACCAAGTTAACTATTAAACAGAAAATGGATGTATACATATTATCTATACACGATATCTTCTAAAAACTAAGAATTAAGCCAACATCTAAACTCGGCCACTTTATTTTTACTGATAATGATAGGTTTGGGAGATTTAGGAACCACTTCAATTTTTAATTGATTGTTTCCATATTTTAATATTTTATCGATTGACTTAACAGATAAGATAAACTGTCTATTGGCCCGAAAAAACAAAGTACTATCTAAACCACTATATAACTCCTCTAGACTACTATTGCTATTCGAGGTCTTACCATCTAAACTTTTTACATAAATGATCGTATTCTCCATATATATATGAGCAATATCTTCGACATCTAATGAAACCAATTCATTTTTAGCGTACGTCAAAATTCTTTTTTTGATCGATTTATTTTCTACTACTTCCTCACTCACATTCATACTGGCATCTACTTTTGCTTTGTATACAGATAGATCCTGATTTAGTTGAGATAAATTAAGAACTTCTTCAGAGAGTTTTTCATTTTTTAATTCTAGTCTTCTTTCATAACTACTCCCAACAAGTCGAACCATAAGAAATGACAATAATACAATGACAGTTCCCGTACCTATATAAACGACAATAAAATTTGTTTTAAGACGATCATGTTCCTCATTAATCTTGTCCATATTTGCGTGTCCAGCAACAATCCAATCAACATGATCAACGGGAGCAATGTATATTATTTCTGAAGTAGGATGTGTTCCTATAAAATTTCGAATCCCTCCTCCTTCTTTTTTATGTTGTAAATAAGAGTAAAAATCTTTTGCATTAATCTCATCCCCAATGGCCGAAACATAAGATTTCTCTGGCAAGGTTTTTTTACCTATTTTTCTGGGGTCTGGATGACAAATCTGTTTTCCGGTACGATCAAAAACACATATAAACCCAATTTCGGTATTGGTATTCTCGATACTTTTTTGAACCGTTCGTATAATCGTTTCTTTATCAACATTATCCTTAATTTGAGAAGACATAAAATTGGCTATTTGCCTAGATTCTCGCTTGCTTGATTCAATCTGAATTTTTAGAAACTGTTCAGTACCTAGCCCCAAAAGATAGGATACACTAAAATATCCTACAATATAAACTATTGTAAATAGTGATAAAAAGGTCAAGAAATAAAGTTTATCTTTTCTCATTAGGGTTGTTTCTTATTCTTTAAACAAAACAATAAACATAGTACTTATTAGCCAAAAGCCTGATGCTTTTTACTATAAATATATATTCAGCTTAAGCGCTATAAAATGAGCGTTGTGTGTGATGTCTTTGTCAAAGTTATGATCTCAGACTAGATACTAGACAAGAAAATAAATCTCAATTACTACACAATTCTCAAATAAGGTATAGTAATATCAAGAATGTTCTATGCAAATATATAAAAAGGGGGATGATATTTAAAAACACAAGATTCACTTAGGTGCTTTTTTTCCTTTTTAACACCATTTTTTTCCGTTTCGTGTTTTTTTTTTGTGTTAACCCTCTTTATCTGTGTTACTTTGTGTCTCTAAAGGAATCACTAGGGATAGATCGAATACCAAAGACGTCCCCATAATAAATGTGATGTATCCAGATTCCTTATAATTGCCCCTAACCTATGAAATCCTGTCGGCACTACTGACAGGATTTTACTATATAAGTAGTTCAACAGAAAAAAAACAGTTGCAATACACTAAACTAAATCTCTTTTCTATCGAAGTAGTTTTATACAGTACCACCCATATCGTTGTCACTAAGTTGCGACTTTCTACTATTGATTAAGAGCACTACTCTTTTATCAAAAAAATGCTGTAACATTTCAAAAAAAAAAAAAAATAGCCCCCATAAAATAAAGGCCTATCAAAAAACAAAATCAAAAACACCCAAACTCAGAAACTTAATTAACACTATTTCAATTAATTCTATATTAACATAATTGTGATATTGAAATACCATGAAATAGCAGTTCTCAATAAAAATTAGTATTTTTAACCCAAAATATTGCATTTAATCGAAAATGCTAATCTTTTAATCCTAAAAAAAATGAAAAAAAACTTACTTAAAATTATCTTACTAAGTTTTCTTACCCTCTTTCTTACCAATTGTGAAGATGGCGAAAACGGTATGGACGGAACCGATGCAACTGTTGATGGCACCGACGGATCCAACGGGGTTGATGGGGTTGATGGGGCCGATGGACTCGACTTTGACGATCTTCTACAATACGGCGCTATAACCGTAACCATAGAAGGTACTGATCCTGAAGGAAATGAATTTGCAGAAACCATAGAATTTAACTACACTCCTGTAAATGGAGATTACCTATTATATGGTAATATTGTAGAATACGATACCGAAGACAATAGTATACATTATGGTATTGGTAGATATCTATCGGTTCCAGATGAATCTATTAATAGTACATCCACTTATTTAGATTTAACAGTTTCTAATGCTGGTGAATCAAATGAAACCTATGATTTTTCTATTGATATTGATGGGTACGCAATCCTATACGAAGGGTTTGATGCTTTCTTGTTTCAAGACGATTTTGACACCACAGATAACATTGCTAATCTTAACATTTCTGAGTACAGTTTTGATCAAGAAACAAACACACTCTTATTTTCTTCTACTTTTAATGTGGCTCCCGATGATAATACAACCGGAAATGATCTTGCCGTAACCATAGAGGTAAATGCTGTTGTTTTTGAAGCCGTTGAAGCACCTGTGACAACCACGCCGCTTTAATCAGAAAAATTACGCAAACACCTTTAACGTATAAAAAAACTAAAAAATGAAAAAAACATACTTAAAAACTATTCTTATTTGTTGCTTAGGAATATTCTTAACTCAATGTGAGCTAGAGGATGGAGAACCCGGCAGCGCAGGAACCTTTGGCCAAAATGGGGTTGATGGCATTGATGGTATCGACGGGGAGGATGGAGACCCTGCAACGACAATAGACGAATCGACACAGTACGGAAAATTTACTCTTAATCTTACAGGAACACGATCTGATAATGTTTCGTTTAATGAAACTGCAGAATTTCTTTATACAGGCATCGATATATCTTCGGCACCAAACCAAGTATATATTAGTGAAACGTCTATGATGTTCGATATAGTGAAGTTCTTAGAAATTCCTAGTTTTCCATACCAATCTACCTATCTCTATATAATGTTTCAAGTTAATAACCCTGGAGAAGAAACAGAGTCTTATGATTTCCTTGCCTACATTAATGATTACCCAATTATTTTTGATGACCTCAGCTACATAATCCTTACTCAAGATTATGACTCAGAGGATTCTATTGTATCTAATTTTGAAATATCTAATTACAGTTTTGATGACGAAACGAATCAACTTATACTTTCATACTCATTCGACACAGATGTAAGTGGAAATGATCTTCTTGATAATCTATCTATATCGGGAGAAATTGATGCTTTTGTCCCAGAATCCTATGGTTTTTTCAGCCCTTGATTATGCGAACACCTATAAAACATAATTGATGTCGATAAAACGGATATTTTTAAATTTAAAAAATGAAAAAATGAAATATATATATTCTAAAATTTTTATAATCTTTTGTTTAGGCCTAATCCTTGCCTGTCAGGGTGAAGAGGGTGCAGACGGTATTGATGGTATAGACGGAATAGATGGAGCAAATGGCGAGGATGGTGTTGACGGTGTCGATGCCGAAAACCTAGATAGTTATGATGCGTTTACACAATACGGCAGCATTCTATTAACCCTAGAAGGGACAAGAGCAGATGATGTTGCTTTTACTGAGAATGCCGAATTTAAATTTACTGCTACCAGCCCTGACAATTCTTGGAGCGGGGACCCAATAAATGTTGTGAGTGTTGGCGAAACAGAAACCGAATTCGATGTGATTCGCTTTTTAAGCACACCTAATGGTGATGTAAACCAATCCTCAGTGAGTATCGATTTTGTCACTATTAACCCCGGAGAAGAAACAGAGACCTATGAATTTGCCTTAGCAATTAGTAACTATGCTGTCATTGGTGAGGATCTCAAAATATTTGTCATCAATGACACTTATGAAGATACTGATGGAGACATCTCTAATTTTGAGATTACGAATTACAGTTTTGATGATGCTACGAATAATTTTGTATTCTCATTCTCTTTTGATGTGGCAGCCGATAGCAACGTAACAGGAAATGATCTTTCTATATCAGGAGAAGTAAATATTACTGTTCTAGAAGCCTATGAAGCTCCAGCACCATAAAAACATGAATCATGCTAGACACCTATACAAAAGAAAAATCTTTTACATAAGTGTCTATAAAACTTTATTAATTTACTCATTGTACATATACAACTACAAATTTCGAAAAAACCTCATAAAGTCCTAGTTCGAAATTCGGTAACACTAATTTATTTAACAAAAATTCTATTTATTAATCATTTAAAAGTAAGAAAATGAAAAAAATGTATTTAAGAATTATTTTACTATCCTGTCTAGGCATATTCCTTGCCAATTGCGAGGATGGAGAAAATGGCCTGCCAGGAGCAGATGCCACGACAGATGGTACCGATGGTACGGATGGTACTGACGGTGTCGATGGTATTGATGGTGATGGTTTTGATGAACTCGCACAGTATGGTAGCATTATGGTTTCTCTTGAAGGATCTATAGGTGAGGATAAAACTCCTTTTACTTATGAAGAGGAATTCAAATTTACTGATACTAATGGATATAACGTTGGCGATGAAAATTCATTTTACACTTATGAAGAGGAAGAAGATTCTGAAGAAGAAGTACCAGAAGGCGAAGAAACCTACACTACTTTTATAGAGTTTGAGTCAGAACGCTATTTAACAAATCCTGGATCTTACAGTAGCCATATCGAATTATTCCTGGGAGTATACACTACTTCTGACGGCACATTTGGATATGACTACATATCTCTCGATTTTGAAAATTTGAATATTCTCACAGATGCACTAGAATACTTTGAAATGGATGATTCATTTGACGACGACGATGAAATGGCGAATCTTCAAATACAAGACTATAGTTTTGACGAAGAAACACAAACCCTAACATTTTCGTTTTCTTTTAATATAGCACCTGATAATAATGACACAGGAAACGATCTTGCAGTATCTATTGAAGCAAGTCTCGTTCTTTTTAAAGAAGTTGAAGAAATAGACGAACTTCTTGACTAAATTCTAAATATTAAAATAAAATATATCGTATTACTAGAATAATATGACAAAAATTATATATAGCATGAAAAATAAATATGTAAGAATACTTTTAATCTGCTGTTTAGGAATATTCCTTGCTAATTGCGAAGCAGAAGATGGAGAACCAGGAGAAGCAGGTCAATTTGGATTAAGTGGCACCAATGGTGCTGATGGAGAAAATGGCGTTAACGGTCTTGATGGCCTAGGTTTTGACGAATTATTAAAATACGGTGGTATCACTATGACTTTTGATGGCACTCGATCAGACGGACTTGAATTTACCGAAGTACGAGAGTTTAAGTACCTTCCTTCAGAAAGTGCTGGTGATTATAATTATGTAGAAATAGATGAGGACGAAGAAACTGATTACAAAGAATTCTATATCGAACGTTTCTTAGGTAATCCAGATGACACAGATTACTACGGTACATTAGCAGACCTATATTTCGAAATTGAAGATGCAGGAGAAGAAACTGAGTCAATGTACTTCGAACTTGAGCTAGAAGGGTTTTCCTTAGTTTTTGATGACTTAACGTTTATAGAGTTTACTGAATACGACTACTACGAAACGGGTGATTCTGATATCTCAGAACTAGAAATAACAAATTATAGTTTTGATGACGAAACAAATCAATTTACCTTATCTATATCTGCCATTATGGATACTGATAGTTCTGACGATTTTGATAGCTTAACGGTAACCATAGACATCGACATAGTTGTATTTGAGTACGTAGATGGAGGCTTTCGCCGCTAAAAATAAATTCAGAAGTATAAACGCACAACAATGCATATACAGATGCACCTTAAAAAAATAATAAAAATGAAAAACACATATATAAAAACAATATTAGCCTGTTGCCTGGTGATTTTCCTTGCCTGTGAAGGAGGAGAAGACGGTGCCAATGGGATCGATGGACTGAATGGAATTGACGGAACAGATGGATCTGACGGAACAGATGGTACAGACGGAATAACAGACGCATTATATGAAGAACTTGCTCAGTACGGTACTATTTCACTCACAATAGAAGGCACAAGAGCCGATGATATTGCATTTACAGAAGAAGCCGTGTTCTCATATGCTCCCACGGTATTAATGTCTTCTTGGGGTAGTTCTTATGAAACAAATATTGTAAATATTGAAGAAGACGAAATATATTTTTCTGTTTCCAGATTTTCAGGGACACCAAATGATGATGATTATTCATTTGCTGCTCTTTACTTTATGGTTTCTGACCCAGGAGAAGAAACTGAAAGCTATGAATTTGATTTAGAATTAAACTCCTATGCTGTTATCACTGATGATTTACAATACTTTATACTTGATCAATATTTCGAAGATGATAGTGTAGAGAATTTTGAAATTACAAACTATAGTTTTGATCAAGAAACAAACAACCTACTACTTTCTTTTACTTTTGAGGTATTAGGAGAAGATAATGAAACTGGTAATGACATGACAGTATCTGGAGAAATTGATATAATTGCATTAGAAGAGTATGAAGCCCCTATATCAGGCTAATACAAAAAAACAACAAAAACTAAAAACCGTCGTTTGCGCTATGCAAATGGCGGTTTTTGGTTTTTACAGGAATATATAACCCTGATGCAAGTCTACGCACCACACATCAGTATAAAAAATTCTCTAAAAAGAGATGTTCGATATAATAATCACTTAAAATATGTAGAATGATATACGTTGAAATAGGTAATACATATAAAAATCATTACTTTTATCGTTTAAAATTGTATTTAATCGAATTTTTAATGTTTTTAATGCTAAAAAAATGAAAAAAAAACTACTTAAAATTATGCTCCTTAGTTCTCTTGCTCTTTTTCTGAGCAACTGCGATGGAGAAGATGGTATTGATGGTATCGATGCAACTATAGATGGTACCGACGGAGTCAATGGTACTAATGGTGAAGATGGTGAAGATGGCCTTGGTTTTGATGACCTATTACAGTACGGGAATATTGATATAACATTACAAGGGACGGCCATCGACGATACGCCATTTACAGACCAATCATCCTTTAAGTTTACCTCAATAGGATCAATACAAGAAACCAGTTCTGTATATCACTATGAAGGTGATGAAGAGCTTGATGAAGACCCTTATACCAGTTTTAATGTAATACGGTATGTATCGTCTCCAGCTTTTATTGTATCTAACGCTCTTTATTTTGACCTTACTGTCACCAACCCCGAAGGAGGATCTCCTGACTATGATATAGATATGTATCTTGAGGGACACGTAGTGTATACTACTGCTACAAAATACTTTAGCTTTAATGAAGGATATGAATCAGATGAGAATATGGCAAATCTTGATATTTCAGCATATAATTTTGATGAAGAAACGGGTATGCTTACCATGTCCTTCTCATTTAACGTCGCTCCAGATGATAATAACACGAATAATGATCTAGCTGTATCTGTAGATATTAATGTGCAAGTCTTCGAAAGAATTGAAACACCCGAAACAGCAATTCCTCTCTAATTTTAAAAAATTATATTCTTTATATACTTATAACGTATAAAAAACTGAAACATGAAAAAAAAATACATACACCTAATTGTAATATTATGCTTAGGAATATTCCTTGCTAATTGCGAAGGAGAAGATGGTGAACCAGGAGACGCTGGAGAATTCGGACTTAACGGAGTTAATGGCACTGATGGTGAAAATGGTACTGATGGTACTAATGGACTTGGCTTTGATGAACTTACCCAAAACGGTAGTTTTATAATTACCTTTACAGGCACTCGTTCTGATAACCTTAGCTTTTCAAAAACTGAAGAATTCAAATATACTTCTAATACCCTAAATTTTAGTTCAAATAATGTAACTATTGACGAGTCTGATATAAGTTTTAATATGACTAGATACCTAGGTACGCCCAATGTTGAACCCGCTTACGGAACCTCTTTAAACATTAACTTAGACGTTGAAAATGTTGGAGAAGAAACAGAATCATTTTATATCAATTTTGGTCTCTATCAATACGACTTAGTTTTTGATGATTTAAAATTTATTAATTTCAATGATAGTTTCCAATCTGATGGTATTAATGTATCTAACTTCGAAATTTCTGACTATAGTTTTGATGAAGAAACAAACGCAGTAACCTTTACTTTTTCTACTGATATTGATGTGAGTGGAGATGATCGACTCACAAGTCTTTCTATGGCTGTAGTGGTTGATGCGGTAGCAGCAGAATCAATAGACGGGGGTGGAATCGGTGGCCCATTCTAAAAGAAATAGTAAAAATATTAGTATAGAATACATAATTATTGGATGTATTAAAAAAATGAAAAAAAATGAAAAAAATATATTTTAAAACAATTTTAGCATGTTGCTTGGTTATCTTTCTAGCCTGCGAGGGAGGAGAAGATGGGCCCAATGGCATTGATGGTGTTAATGGGATTGATGGTACGGATGGAGAAAATGGAGTCGATGGTATCGACGGAGAAACTGCAGAGATCTACGACCTATTCTCAAAATATGGTAGTATCTCCCTTACTATAGAAGGAACTAGGCCTGATGATGTCCCTTTTACTGACGAAGTAATGTTCAAATTTGCCCCTACGACATCAACATCGACAGGAGGCTGGGGACCAGAAGATGAAACTAATTTGGTCAATATAGAGGAAGATGAAATAAGCTTTAACATTGCCCGGTTTCTAAGTATCCCTGATGCAGAGGTATTTAATCAGGCATATGCCGCTCTTAATTTAATCGTAAGTGATCCGGGAGAAGAGACAGAAAGCCTATCCTTTGCTTTAAACTTAGATAACTATGAGATACTTACTGAAGACTCAAAGTATTTTGTTCTGGATGAATCTTTCGATAGTGACAGCAATATCATAAATTTAGAGATCACGAACTACAGTTTTGATCAAATAACAAACAACTTAGTACTTTCTTTTTCTTTTGATCTCCCTGCAGATGAAAGCAATATTGGTACAGACCTTTCTATCACAGGAGAAATCGATGTGGTTGTGCTAGAACAGTACGGAACATCACCTCTTCCTCTTGACTAAACATAGAGCACAGAAAACATTCTAAAAACCACCATTTGTGGTATAAATCTCCCCAAAAAGCTAAACACTATTTGGGGTTTTTATATACGTTTTAAAAAAACAACATAATGACAGTGCACAACTAGAGTGTTTACTTTTAAAAAAAATCCTTACACTCAGGTATATTACGTACAACCTATATTAAAAGAAATACTTTGAAATAATTAATAAATCTGATATAATTATTTTTTATCTTAAACAAATATATTTAATCAAAATTCGATATTCTAAACATTAAAAAAAATGAAAAAAACGTACACACGACTCATTTTACTGAGTTGCTTTGCTCTTTTTCTTAGCAATTGTGAAGGAGAAGATGGTACCGATGGCCTAACAATTAATGGCATTGACGGTATTGACGGAACTGATGGTATCAACGGAACCGATGGCGAAGACGCCTTTGGTTTTGATGAATTGACACAATACGGAAGTATTACCCTCACCCTAGAAGGAACCAGCCCCGATGACAGGCCTATTGACCTTACCGAAACCTTTGAATTCAACTCGGTAGAAGCAAGTGATATCTCGGGATACAATCAGGTAGACTATGGCACCAATACGCTTATATTTAACGTAAAGCGTTTTCTAAGCGCACCCGATGATACCTATCAAGATACCAACGTGTATTTTGACCTTATCGTTACGGATCCCGGAGAAGAAACCGAATCCTTAGATTTTGATTTTGGAATCGAGTACTATGCCGTTACGTTTGAGGATTTTGATTATTTCACTATCGATGAAGAGTACGAATCAGACGACACAGGTGTTTCTAATGTAGTAGTCACCAACTACAGCTTTGATGACGAAACCAACAATCTCACCTTTTCCTTTTCTTTGGATGTAGCCGCTGATAATAACGACACTGAAAACGACCTATCCATCTCTGGAGAGGTAAATGTAATTGTACTAGAGCAAATTGAGCAGGAAGATGATGGTCCTGGCCCTGGTCCTGGAGGTCCATGATATAAGTCATATCATGCATTCTAATTCACAGTATTCAGTAGTACTTAAAAACAAAACAAAAATGAAAAAAACATATATAAAAACAATATTAATCTGCTGCCTGGGACTTCTTCTTGCCAATTGCGAGGACGGTGCAGATGGTGCAGATGGCGGAACAGTAACAAACGGTATTGATGGAGTTGACGGTATTGATGGAGTTGACGGGGTTGATGGGGAAAACGGTGCCGGTTTTGATGAATTATTACAGTATGGTAGCATTACCACTACCCTAGAAGGAACAAGACCTGATGGAGTCCCTTTTACTGACAATCAAGTATTTAGATTTGGATATACCAATATGGAGGAAGATGATTATGAAGGTATAGAAACCGATGATGAGTCTATCTTTTTTAATGCCTGGCGGTTTCAGGGAGCCCCAGATGATTATTATTCATCAGCATCTACCTATTTTGAACTGATTGTATATAATCCTGGAGAAAATAATCAGTACTTCGAGTTAGACTTTGAATTCTATTACTACTTTGTTTTAGGAGATGACCTAAAATATTTTGACATGGATGATTACTTCAACTTCTCAGAGATGGCAAATGTCAATATTTCAAATTATAATTTTGATGACACAACTAATCATCTGACATTCTCCTTTTCTTTTAATGTAGCACCTGATGATAATGTAACAGATCACGACCTTGCAGTTTCTGGAGAGGTTGATGTATTTATCAGAGATGAAATCGAAGTAGAAGAAGAACCTGTCTTATAATATACCAAAACTCAAAAAAAAATGAAAACTATATATATAAAAACAATACTAATCCTTTTTATAGGAATTTTCCTATCAAATTGCACCCCAGAAGATGGGGAGGATGGCACTAGCTCTTTTGGTGTAAACGGTACCAATGGAGTAAACGGTGCTGATGGAGTAAATGGTGTCGATGGAGTAAACGGGGCTGGATACGATGAACTGATTCCCTATGGCAGTATAACCATCGCTCTAGAAGGTACGCGCCCTGATGATGTTGCATTTACTGATGAGCAAGAATTTAAGTACACTTCCTTAAGCTCTGAGTATATTGCCGACTTTAATACTGTAGAAATCAATGAAACCAGTATGGAATTCAGTATCGTACGATTTTTTAGTCATCCCGACGATGTGCATCAAGAAACCTGGGCCGAATTAGAAATGACTGTCAATGATCCAGGAGAAGAAACAGAATCTATAGAGTTTAGTTTTAACCTTTCAGAATACGCAGTGATCTCAGATGATCTAAAATATTTTATTCTAGACGATGAATATCAAGATACAGATATTGGCGTATCAAATCTTGAGATTACCAACTACAGCTTCGATCAGGAAACCAATAACCTCATCTTATCTTTTTCTTTTGATGTTGATGAAGATAGTAATGGTTCGGAGCACGCACTTTCTGTGTCAGGAGAAGTTAATGTAATTGTTTTTGAAGAAATCTAGAACCTTTAATGACTAATCCTGAAGATTAAGTAAGCTTAATTAAATATCCTAAACCCTACTAAGACACTGCTTAGTAGGGTTTTTAAATCTTAATCATCGACAATACTTTTATAATAATCATAATAATTCAGAAACGTAGGAATCACAACAGGATTAAACCTGTTAGGTGCATTAAACAGCACACATATAGCAATACTATTCTCAGGATCCACCAAAAGCTCACTCTTATACTGATTTACATTTCCTCCGTGATACACAATTCTTCTACCTCGATAGTCTAAAATTCGCCATCCTTTTGCGTAATACGAATCAGTAACTCCATCCCAATTGTTCACATAACTTTCTTCTAAACTAGTACATATAAACGGGTTAAAAACTGAAGCCAACGTTTGTTTCGATATAATATCAGGACGATTTCCTAGCAGAACTTTCAGGTATTCTCCCATGTCACTAATAGAAGCATTCACACCACCTGCGGCAGCAACATTATAATAATTTCTATGAATACTGGTTTTCTTATATTTCTTAGAATATTGATTGAAACTATGAGGCAAGGCTACATTATTATTTTGCGTAATCGCATCATAAGTACTTGATGCATTTTGCATTCCTGCAGGTATAAATAAGCGTTCTTTAATTAACTCATCAAAATTCTTTGTTGTCTGCGCTTCGAATACCTTTTCGATAATCGAAAAAGCAGCGTTCTGATATTCGTAATCAACCCCTTCCTTAGCAATTACCCCAGCATACCTAAACCTCGGAATTATATTACCCAAGGACATACCTCTATGAATAAGCTTCGTATGAGTATATTGATATAAACCTGTAGTATGAGAGAGTAAATGATTCACCTCTATTCTATTCGCTTGTTGAGTATCTCTCAAATTAAATTGAGCTACTGATTCTTTTACCAATTGATCCCACTGTAATTCTTCTCGATCTACCAAGGTCCCTGCCAAAATGGCTGTTACACCTTTTGATAGACTTGCTATCCTAAAAACAGTATTAACGTCTACAGAATCTTGGGTATGTATTTCTTTAACTCCAAAACCTTTCTTATAAACAACAGTTGAGTCTTTTACAATTACTAACGCAGCACCGGGACATCCTGAAGGATTAAAATTAGCTTTAAAAAACTGCTCGTAATAATGCAGAAAATCAACAAATGTGTCTTTTTTTGCAGAAATCATAGGGTCTTCCTGTACACTAATAGGTTCTTCTGGTTTACTACAAGATACTATAGCTAACAAAAAGGTAAAAAGGTAAAATTTATTCATACTTTATTTATAAAGACCGCAAAATACATCTAATACCATGTAAATTTTTATTTTGAGGTAATAAAATATTCTTTTTTCGTACAGTTTATATATGAAAATAATCTTCTTTTACCCAGAATGGATCTTACAAATTCTGCTAGAAACCGTGTAAAAGAACCGATCCACATACTACTAAAAACAGTGCTTTTGCAAAAAATACTATATTGCAAACAGAAAAAAATAACCCCGCTAAAGGTTTGTGCACAAAAAAGCAATCCAAAACGACACAATTTTTCTTTTTATATGAGCGAAAAAGAAACAAAAACAATCAAACCAATAGAAACATTTGCGCATTGTAAAAATTGTCATACGCAACTCAATGGTAACTATTGCCATCACTGTGGGCAATCCACTAATGATTTTCAAAAACCAATTAGGTATCTAATTTCTGAATTTGCAGGAAATGTATTCGCTTTTGATACAAGATTTTTCAAATCTATACGATCACTGCTTATAAAACCTGGACAATACACCTTCAACTTTATCCAAGGACGCAGAGTACAATATGTACCTCCTTTTCGTTTTTTTGTTTTTACAAGTTTCTTTTTCTTTTTTGTATTATCCATATTTCTTAAAAACAATATCGACCTTACTAAAGAAAAAACAGAAGAAATAAAAACAACCATCAACGAAAAACTCAAAGTAAATGATATCAAAAATGATGTTGTAGACATCAATTTGTATGAAGAGAATGTAGAAGAGGCCAAACAAGTTAAAGAAATGGTTATTGCAATCATAAACAATCCAACTATTTACATGGATAGACTATTAAATTTCTTATCATGGTCTGTCTTTTTTCTGATCCCCATATATGCTTTTCTTTTGTGGTTATTTTTCAGAAAAACGCAACGCTATTATTTTAGTCATTTAATTCTGGCTATCAACCAACATTCTTTTATTTTTCTATTTTCAGCATTTTTGATCCTCATAAAATTAATACTTCCTACACGAGACTATCATCCCGAAAATTACTTGTTTTGGTTGTTACCCATTTATGTATATCTCGGATACCTGAGACTGTATAATAGAAATTGGTTTGGTAGTATTTTTAAATCAATAGCCATATTATTTATTTATATGATCTCCTTGACTACTATAATGTCTTCTGCTATTGCTTTTTGGGCAAAAAGTGAGTTTTTATAACATACGATCATAGGACGAACCTATAAGTAGCTTTGATCAAAAATGTATTTTCAGGTTGTTGTCCCAAAATTTGTGCGTCCAGACTTCTAAAAAGAGTATTGGTAGCATCGCCGTCTCCTGTTATTCCTTGTGACCACACCAAAAAAAGTTCTGATCCTGGTATATACTCCCATCTCACCACTAAATTAGACCGAAACTGAACAAAAGCAAAATTGGGTTGATCAAAGGTATAATCAACAGTACCATCCCTATTTTCATCTATACTATACACATCATCATCGAGAGATATTTGACTATCTTGATATAAGGTAACCCGCTCACTCAACTCACGAGCAATAGGATTAGACACATAATTAAAATCCGTATACACTCCTCTTGAGATAAAAGGCTGTCCATAATACTGAATGGTAAGATTTGGGTTAATATTGTAATTTAATCGAATGCTTGCACTTAGTGTCTGTTGGTCTATATCCGCAGTAATAAAACGCGGGACTTCACCAAAATCAGCTTCTGTAACATATTGCGTCCTATTAGGATTCAACCTAAACTCTGGCTCAAAAGACATACTAAAAGCATCAAAAGGTTGGTATCGTAGTCGCAATACATATCGTTTAAAAGCAAATGCTTGTTTTTCTGCCCTTGCATCAACATATCCAATGGTAAAATTAAATTTCTTTCTCTGATCAGAACCAAAAAATAGAAATGCAAAATTTTCGTCAGAAAAACGCCAACGTGGTCCTCCCTGCAAAAACGTATTGGTAAAAATCCGAGGCTTATGACCAAAACCTATTTCGGTCCACCAATTATTGGTGTAATTGATATACCCCATGAATTCATACTGGATTCTATTATAATTTTTATCAAAATCAAATTCTGTAAATTGGCTAAGACGAACATTTGCCCTGCGATATACTTTTGTAGGTTTCAAAAACAGATATTCGAGATTGGCATACTGCCTGATTTGATCTGCTTGCCTTAAGAACCCCACATCATTGAGTTCTAATTCTGGTGATCGCCATAAAACCCCTGCATCGTATCGCCAATTTCCTCCTCCTGATTTACCTCCACCGAATTTACCTCCTGTACCGGTTAATGAAGTCCGATTAGGATCAACGGATACATGACCTGCATCAACACGCTGAAAAAGATGGGTAAGTTCATTTTGAGTTTCCTCGATAGCTTCTTTAGAGCCCTTTACATGACTGGCAACAATATTTCCTTCTACAAAATACTTT
Organism: Aquimarina pacifica; assembly: GCF_000520955.1. Taxonomy (GTDB): domain Bacteria; phylum Bacteroidota; class Bacteroidia; order Flavobacteriales; family Flavobacteriaceae; genus Aquimarina; species Aquimarina pacifica. Next base: position 180,800 of record NZ_JACC01000007.1, read on the forward strand.
CTATCTTTCCAATTATGCCTAAAATCAAGTCCACCTGTATATGCCGATTTGCGAAGAAGATTAAGGTTATTCTCAACAGTACCCACCACTTCTGAGGGTTCATCAGTATTTGCATTTTCTTCATCAATATCAAAAAAATTATCACCAAGATCCCTATTGGTAGCAGTAAAAATCCCACCAATAAATGAATTGCGATTATTGAAATCTTTCTGAACCCTGCCTACCATATAATTTGTCAATGGTTCAACGATAGCCTCTCTTTTATTACCATCGGCATCTTGCACTCGTGCAATTTCTTTTTGGGTAACGCTTTCGAGCAACCCCAAAGACCATCCATTCTTGGTTTTTCCACTAAATTTTGCAGCCCCGAGAATTGTGGTATTCAATGGTGTGTCTATAAATTCTCCATCTATTTCGGAAATGGTGCCTTGAGGAGCCCTACCAATACGTCTTGAATAAAAGACATTATCTTGTCCGTCAGCGAATCGGTAATCAAATATATTTTTGTTTTCGACGAAAAAAGGGCGCTGTTCCTGAAAAAAAATCTGAAAACCATCCAAGGCAATTGCTGCCGGGTCCGCCTCTACTTGCCCAAAATCAGGATTCACGGTAACATCGAGTGTTAAGTCATTGGTGATGCCTATTTTTGCATCCAAGCCTGCATTTAGACCTGCATCGCTTCCATCTCTAAAAACATTCCCTTCCTCAGCTGGGTAGGTATCAAGCTGCGCCCCTACAAAAGGTTGAATTTCTAATTGCTTTTGCGGCTCAATATTTACTAGTCCATGCAATTCTCCAAACTCGCTTACCCAACCGGGAGCATCTTGAGGAATGCGCTGCCATACAGATCGTTCATCTTTTCTAAAAAAAGCTCTTATTATCTGTAATCCCCAAACTTGTTCTTTACTCTTACCAAATTTTACCTGACTTAATGGGATTTTCACTTCAGCAGTCCACCCTTGATCATCAATGGCCGTTGCTGTGTACCAGATAGGGTTCCAGCTAGGATCCCAATTACTACCATTTTGTGAAATAAACTCATCTCCTTTAACCCCTGCAGCAGTAATCGTAAAAGAAAAACCAGTTCTTTTATCGTGGTAGGTATCCAAATTAATAGTTATTCTATCTCCAGCAAATCCATCTCTTCTAGAGAGTCTTTTCTCAATCTTATCTGGTTCTGTATCATAACACCTGTAAGCAACATAGAGATATTTCTGATCATACACTATTTTATACTTTGTTTGCTGACTTGGCGGTGTATTTTCATCAGGTCGATGCTCTATAAACTCTCCAGACCACTCGACTATATCCCAACCAGATTCATCGATTATCCCATCAATTGTAATAGATTTTCCGCTAAGAGGCTTTGTGCTATATATTCTTTTTATAACTTTTTGCTTCGCACTCTCTTGTGTACTCACCGTATCCTGCTGTGCATTACTTACAAAATGAAGTATACAAAACATCAAAAATAATGTACAAAATCTCATAGTATTACATAGTTTATTAACTGTCTTACCTAAAATGATAAAAATTAGTACAGTTTGTGACATATTGTATTTTATTTAATAAAACATTAACGTGTTACAAAGGCCTACCCTATAAAACCAGAGAAGTAAGGGAAGGGGAATGATCAAGAATCCTGAAAACCAACATATAATACTTTTTAAATAATATCAAGTAGCAGTTTGCTATGTAAATATATAATTGTACATTTGCACGCCTATTTTATATAGGAAAAGGAATGTTTAATAAGTAAAATTAATTAGTGTGGACACATTAAGTTACAAAACAGTATCTGCTAACAAAGCGACCGTTACAAAAGAATGGTTGCACGTAGATGCTGAAGGACAGACTTTAGGACGTCTTTCTTCTGTAGTAGCAGTGCTACTTAGAGGTAAACACAAACCTAGCTTTACCCCACATGTTGATTGCGGAGATAATGTAATTATTACCAATGCTGCAAAAATCAACTTAACTGGTAAAAAGTGGACTGATAAATCATATATCCGTCACACTGGCTACCCAGGAGGGCAAAGAAGTCTTACTGCTCAGGAATTGTATGACAAAAACCCAGAGCGTTTAATCGAAAAAGCGGTAAAAGGAATGCTACCTAAAAACAAATTAGGTGCAGCTTTATTCCGTAATCTAAAGGTGTATGCCGGAGCAGAACATAATCAAGATGCTCAGCAACCTAAAACTGTTAACTTAAACGAAGTTAAGTAATGGAAGTTATTCACAAAATTGGTCGTAGAAAAACCGCTGTAGCTAGAATATATCTAAAAGATGGTTCTGGAAAAATTACAGTAAACAAAAAAGATCTTGCTGACTACTTTACAACTGCAACATTACAATACAAAGTAAATCAACCATTAATGCTAACAAGCAATGATGATAAATACGATGTAAACGTAAATGTTTATGGTGGAGGAATTACGGGTCAAGCAGAAGCTGTGCGCCTAGCTATCTCTAGAGCTGTATGCGAACTAGATGAAGAAAACAGAGCAATCCTGAAACCAGAAGGTTTATTAACAAGAGACCCAAGAATGGTAGAGCGTAAGAAATTCGGTCAGAAGAAAGCTCGTAAGAAATTCCAGTTCTCTAAACGTTAATATTGAATTCGTTTTCAGCACGCTTAACACTCCTTTTTTTAGTAAAAGAGTTTTAAGCATCAAACATTAAAAAAAACAGTATTTGTTGTTACCTCCTCTATTAAATGAGGGTTAGTTTAGCATCTAAATGCCCAAGGCCGTACGCAAGTAGCCACTTGAGCATTGCTAATTCAACAGAACGTAAACTATTACAAAAATGGCAAACAATATCGAAGTAAAAGAATTACTTGATGCAGGTGTACACTTTGGTCACCTGACAAGAAGATGGGATCCCAATATGGCACCATATATCTATATGGAACGTAATGGTATTCACATCATTAATTTATATAAAACTGCTGCAAAAATCGATGAAGCTAGTGAAGCTTTAAAAAAGATAGCAGCCTCAGGAAGAAAAATTCTTTTTGTTGCAACTAAGAAACAAGCTAAAGAGATCGTTGCAGAAAAAGCTGCAAAAGCAAACCAACCATACATTACAGAAAGATGGCCTGGTGGAATGCTTACCAACTTTGTCACTATTCGTAAGGCAGTTAAGAAAATGGCTGCTATCGATAGAATGAAAAAAGATGGTACTTTTAACACATTATCCAAGAAAGAACGCTTACAGGTAGATCGTTTAAGAGCTAAATTAGAAAAAAACTTAGGTTCTATTTCTGATATGACTCGTCTACCAGGAGCATTATTTGTTGTAGATATTACTCGCGAGCACATCGCTGTAAAAGAAGCTCAAAAATTAAACATTCCTATTTTTGCAATGGTTGATACAAACTCTGATCCACGTCAGGTACAGTATGTAATCCCTGCAAATGATGATGCTTCAAAATCTATTGATAAAGTAATGACTTATGTAAGTGATGCTGTTATTGAAGGATTAAGTGAAAGAAAAGCTGCAAAAGAAGCTCCAGCAAAAGAAGCTCCAGCTGCAAAAACTGAAGCCCCAGCTGCAAAAGCTGAAGCTCCAGCTGAAAAGGCTGAAGCCCCTGTTGTAACAGAAGCTGCAAAGCAAGAAGAAGAATAAACATTTATTGATTGCCTTCAATCATTATACAATAAGGTTAAAGACGAAGTTGTAAAACTTAACTTTAACATAAAATTAATGAGTCGTTTAGTTCTTTACTTTCGCAGTAATCACAACTAAACGACTTATTTTTTACACAAAAACTCTAAAAAAATAAAAATATGGCAAATATAACAGCCGCAGAAGTAAGTAAATTGCGTAAAGCTACAGGTGCCGGAATGATGGATTGTAAGAAAGCACTTGTTGAAGCAGAAGGAAATTTTGACGAGGCTATCAAAATCCTTAGAGAAAAAGGACAGAAGATCGCTGCCAAAAGAGCAGATAGAGATTCTGCTGAAGGTGCAGTTATTGCAAAAGTAAACGATACAAAAAACAAGGGAGTTATTATCTCTCTAAACTGTGAAACTGATTTCGTTGGAAAAAACGATTCTTTTGTTTCTTTGGCAAAAGAACTAGCAGAATTAGCACTTAACACTTCGTCTAAAGAAGAATTCTTAGCTGCAGATTTCAAAGGAATTTCAGTTCAGGAAAAACTTACAGAACAAACTGGAGTTATTGGTGAAAAAATAGAAATAGGAGATTTTAAAGTATTAGAAGCTCCTTTTGTTGGCGCTTACATTCACGGAAATAAAATTGCTGCTCTGACAGGTCTATCTAATGCGGTTGACAGCGCTGAAACATTAGCCAAAGATATTTCTATGCAGGTAGCCTCTATGGGTGCAACTACTTTATCATTCAAAGATTTTGACCCAGAATATGTTGCCTCAGAAACTCAGGCAAGAATAGCTGCTATCGAAAAAGAAAACATTGAACTTGGGCGACTAGGAAAAACATTAAAAAATGTTCCTCAGTTTATCTCAAGATCTCAATTGACTAATGATGTAATTGCTGAAGCTGAAGAAAACCTTAAAGCACAACTTAAAGAAGAAGGAAAACCAGAAAAAATCTGGGACAAAATTCTTCCAGGTAAACTAGAAAGATTCATTTCTGACAATACAACTTTGGATCAAGAACAATGTCTTCTTGACCAAAATTTTATTAAAGATGAAAAGAAAAGCGTTGCTGATTACGTAAAAAGTATTGGTGATGTCGCTGTAGTTTCTTTCGCAAGAGTATCTTTAGGGTAATTACCTTTAAAAATAGATCAGTCCCCAACACATAAGGTTGTGGTATCTGGCATCAAAAAATAAAACCGCTTTTTGTAAATTACAAAAAGCGGTTTTTTCTTCTACATATTCAAAATATTTTTTTCTTGCATCTTTGACGTTTCACAAGCTTAAAAAAAGCTTACCCCAGAAGTAAAAACCGACTCCCCAATCGGACTGAACTTATATAGAAATATCAAAATGTTATATCAAAAAATATTTGACCCCAACACTTTTTTTGTTTTCCCTTAGGCAAACTTATAACATAATTAAACGCCATCCTATACCTTGCGCAGGGGGAAAAACCCCTTTTTTTCAAACCTAACAGAAACTTTAACATTTGGTAGTCTTATCGTAATATCATCTTTATTGAATTCAAAAAAAAAAGACAAAACCGCATGTGTCCTATTGCATAACAAACAAATGAAGTAACACAAAGTATTACCATTACTACTGATATCTAACACATCATTTGATTGAACATGTATATTACCTAAATTTACCTTTATTAGAAGATAACTATTTTCTAAATTAAGAATATCATTATATTTGTACCACAGTTAAATCTCACAATGAAATACAAAAGAATATTACTTAAACTATCAGGTGAAGCTTTAATGGGAGATCGCCAATACGGAATTGACCCAAAAAGGCTTGCTGAATATGCTCAGGAAATAAAAAAAATTACTGTAGAAGGCGTTGAAGTCGCAGTTGTAATAGGAGGAGGTAATATTTTTAGAGGTGTTGCAGGTGCCAGCAAAGGAATGGATAGAGTTCAAGCAGATCATATGGGCATGCTTGCCACCGTGATTAATGGCCTCGCTTTACAAAGTGCCTTAGAAGATGCCGAAATACCTACTAGACTGCAATCTGCTGTAAAAATTAATGAGGTAGCAGAACCTTTTATACGCCGAAGAGCTATTCGTCATTTAGAGAAAGGAAGAGTTGTCATTTTCGGAGGCGGTACAGGAAACCCTTATTTTACAACCGATTCTGCAGCAGTCCTAAGAGCTATAGAAATCAATGCCGACGTTATTCTAAAAGGAACCAGAGTGGATGGAATTTACACTTCGGATCCCGAAAAGAATGCCGATGCAACGAAGTTCGATTTTATATCATTTGATGATGTACTTCGCAAGGGCTTAAAAGTAATGGACACTACTGCCTTTACTCTTAGCCAAGAAAATGAATTACCAATAATTGTATTTGATATGAACAAAATCGGAAACCTACTAAAAGTAGTCTCTGGAGAATCTATCGGTACACAAGTAAATCTTTAAAACCATATAGAACCTGTATAAAATCATAAACTCTGGTTTAGTTTTTGATCGGTTAAAAAGAAAAGAATAAAAAAATGAAAGAAGACGTAGATTTTATTATTGATTCTACAAAAGAATCAATGCAAGCTGCAATCAAACATTTAGAAAAAAAATTACTCAACATTAGAGCTGGTAAAGCATCGCCTTCAATGCTCGGAAGTGTTATGGTAGAATATTATGGTTCTCCGACACCCCTCAATCAGGTTGGTAATGTATCTACTCCTGATGCTCGAACAATCACAATACAACCTTTTGACAAATCTATTATCGGAGAGATCGAAAAAGGGATTCAAATAGCTAATTTAGGCTTTAACCCAATGAATAATGGTGAAAGCGTTATCATTAGCGTACCACCACTTACCGAAGAACGTAGAAAAGATTTGGCAAAGCAAGCCAAAGCTGAAGCTGAAGACTCAAAGGTAGGAGTTCGTAATGATAGGAAGAATGCAAACACAGAGATTAAAAAGCTAGAAAAAGAAGGATTATCTGAAGACTTAGCAAAGAATACAGAAGTTGACATACAGCAACTCACAGATACCTATATCAAAAAAATAGACGAGATGCTAAGTGTTAAAGAAAAAGAAATTATGACCGTCTAATCTAGGTCGTTATTTATAAAATTATAATGAAAGCATTTTCCTTGTTGAAAATGCTTTTTTGTATATTCGTTTTCTTGAACCTGTTTGGTATAATGAGAAGCATTTCCTTTTGTTTATTGTTTTTTCTTCACACTGCTATAATTTCTCAAGTCACAATAAGGGGGATTGTAGTTGATAACAATACGGAGACTCCCCTACCTTTTGCAACCATAAAAACCGAAAACTCCTATGCTTTAACCTCGGTAGATGGTATGTTTGTTATTCGATGCAACTCATTTCCTACTAATATCACCATCTCCTATTTAGGGTACCAAACCAATACAACCCTTATTCCGTCTCAAACCTCGGAGAGAATAAAAATAAAATTGAATCCCGAAGAAGAGAACTTAGATCCTATAAAAATTGACACTCCCAACCCAAAAAATGTCGCTTCAAAAATTATAAAAGAGGCAATTCGAAGAAAAAAACAAAACAATCCAAAATATTCTTTAGAAAGCTTTAGCTACAAGACCTATAGTAAACTAAAAATCACAGAAGATAGTAACGCACAAATACGCACGCCTGACACTACCAATTTTGACATTGAGCATATATTTAATGAAGCACATTCCTTTCTATCAGAAAAAATTAGCTTGCATCAATACAAAAAAGGAAGTAATGAAAAAGAAACTGTTTTGGCAACTAGGATGACGGGATTTAAAGAACCTATTTATAATGTTCTGGGAATAAAAATTCAGTCAAACTCCTTGTATGATGAAGACTATACTATATTTAACAATCAATATATAGGCCCGCTATCACAAAGAGCTTTAAAAAATTATTATTATAAGATCCTAGATACTACAAAAGATAAAAAACCAGCCTTTGTAATCCTTTTTCAGCCACGCAAATCAAAAAATTTTGCTAGTCTAGAAGGAATCTTATACATAGATATAAAAACCTTAGCCGTTCAAAAAGCAGTTATAGAATTAAGAGGAGAACTCAATGTAATGGCAACTCACAATTTTGAATATTTTCCGGAAACAGAAAGTTGGTTCCCCAAAAACAAAGAAATTGTAATACGCCCCGGAAACGGAAGACAAAAAGTAAGTCTTTTTGGAGGTCAAATTTCAGTTGGTAGATTACCCAAAACCAGCTATTCTGACTCGAATGATTTTCTAACCTCTAGGACAGATATATTTGATATTAAATTAAACGATAAGGAAAACACCTCACTGCAACAAGCGACTATCGAAATTGACCCAGAGGCCAACAATAAATCTGAAGCCTTTTGGAAACAATATCGCACCAGTACAATTACAGAAAAAGACCTAAACTCCTTTCAGGTAATTGATAGTATTGTAAAAGCACAAAACATTGAGCGTAGAATTGATGTAATTCAGAGTTTTAATACGGGATACTACCCTCTTGGCTTTTTTAATTTTGACCTCACCTATCCATTAAAATTTAATAATTACGAAGGAGTGCGCGTTGGTATTGGAGGAGTCACCAATACCAAATTTTCCAAAAACTTTAGAATAGGAGGATATTTGGTTTATGGTTTTAGCGATTCTAAATACAAGTATGGCTTAGAAACAGGAGTACGGTTAAACAAAAAATCTGATTCCTGGATTAATTTTAGTTTTACAGATGACGTTAAAGAAGTAGGAAGTCTTTTTTACCTTACAGACAGAAGAGTATATTCATTATTCGAACCTCGTCTTGTAAACATAGACTTTTATTACAAGTTTAGAGAATGGAGTACCAGTTTGCAATATCAAATTTCACCAAGACTGATATCAGAAACCAAACTCTCCACAAACACAATACAACAAACAACAGGTTATCAATATAATTATAAAGGAACTTCACTAGGCACTTATGTAACGACCGAATCCACCTTAGCATTACGATGGACTCCATTTAGTAAATTCTTAAAAACACCAAATGGCTATAAAGAGATCTATGATGGATACCCAAAAATCACAGGGCAATATACACAAAGCTACAAAGGAGTACTTGACAGTGATTTTTCGTATAGTAAAATAGGGCTTAAAGCAGAGTATGTAATCAACCGTATTAACCAGTCTAGAACTAGCCTTTTGTTCGAAGCCGATGCTGCTATTGGTGACATACCACTTACACACTTATACCATGCCTACCCAAATGCCCCCACTAAAGAAACTATTCTGCAACGATTTTCTGTAGCCGGTAGAAGAACTTTTGAGACCATGTTTTTTGGAGAGTTTTTTAGTGATAGGTTAGCCACTTTACAAATTAAACACAGAATAAAACCCGTACGAATAACAAATTGGTTTAAGCCAGAACTCGTTTTTATAAGCAGATATGCTATCGGAGATATTGATAATATAGAAAATCATGAAGGCGTTGGCTTTTCCTCTTTGGACCAAGGATATCAAGAATCAGGTTTTGAAATAAATAAACTTTTTGCAGGTTTTGGACTTAGTTTTGCTTATCGGTATGGTGCTTACCATCTTCCAAAATTCGACGATAACATTGCATTCAAATTCACTTTTTATCTAAAATTGTAACCAATTCTAAAAGTATAATTTTCTTTATCGAAATTTATAAATTATATAACTCCAATCCTTACATTTGCAGCAGGAAATAAAAGGATGACAAAAGTATTCAGTTTTGGGTTTTGGAATGCACTGGCAGGTATTATTCTTCGCAATAGAGCCGTGATATTTCTCACAATTATAGGAATTACGATTTTTATGGGATTTCAATGGAAGAACATGAAATTCTCCCATTCTGAGGCCAACCTATTACCTGATGATCATGAAGTAAACCTAGAATACCTACATTTTCTTGAAAAATTCGGAGAAGAAGGCAATCTAGTTGTACTCGCAATACAAGACAGCACCCTTTTTACTCCAAAAAAATTAAAAGCCTGGAACGATTTTAATAACTCTTTTAAAAAATACAACGAGATAGAACTTGTAGTTTCTTTGGCGGATCTTAAAACTTTAGAAAAACGAGAAAACCCGAATAGGTTTGAGTTAATTCCTTTTATAAAAGACTCGAGTTATACTCGCGAACAAGTTACCGATTATAAAAACGAATTATTCAACAATTTACCTTTCTATGAAGGTTTAATATATAGTAAGAAGTCCAAGACACTACAAAGTGCACTTTATATAAAAGAAGATATTGTAAACACCAAACTCAGAAAGAAGTTTATCCTGGATGTACTAGAACCTGCAGTTATTGAGTTTGAAGAAAAACATAATGTAGATATAAAAGTATCTGGTATGCCTTATATCAGAACGATGAATTCTAAAAATATAATGGATGAAATTTCGATTTTCATTCTTGCCGCTTTATCCGTTACATCATTAATTTTCTTTTTCTTTTTTAGGTCTATTAGAGCTACATTTATATCAATGACAGCAGTAATCATTGGTGTTATGTGGGCATTTGGTATTTTAGGAATATTAGAATACGAAATAACCGTTCTTACAGCCATTATACCTCCCTTAGTTATAGTAATCGGAGTTCCTAATTGTATTTTCTTGATTAATAAATATCAACAGGAAATCAAAAAACATGGTAATAAAGCAAAGTCATTACAACGTGTCATTACCAAAGTAGGAAATGCTACACTAATGACTAATGTAACTACCGCTTCAGGTTTTGCCACTTTTGCCTTGACCGAAAGTAAATTACTTAAAGAGTTTGGTATTGTTGCCTCTCTAAACATTATCGCCTTATTTATTCTTTGCCTACTAGTGATAACTATAATATATAGTTACATGCCTCAACCCAAAGAAAGACACCTCGAACACCTCGGCAAAGGCTGGGTCGAGAAACTCATGGATTGGATGGAAAGCATGGTAAAGACGCGACGCATTACAATTTACTGCATATCCATAATCATACTAATTGTTAGTATAATTGGCATCTATACCATAAAAGTATCCGGAAGTCTACTGGAAGATATGCCAAAAACCGCAGGTTTTTATAAAGACATACAATTTTTTGAAGATGAATTTGATGGTATTATGCCATTAGAAATAGTAATCGATACCAAAAGAAAAAAAGGCGTCCTCAAATTATCTACCCTAAAAAAAATGGAAGAACTTCAGGAACTTCTCGAAGAAATCCCTGAATTATCGAAACCAATCTCTATTGTTAATCTGGCTAAATATTCTAAACAAGCTTTCTATAACGGTAACCCAAAATATTACCAAATCCCTACAAGCCAAGAACGAAACTTTATTATTCCATACCTCAAAAGTTTCGAATCAGAAGCAGGGATCATGAAGAGCTATATCGATTCTACTCAGCAATATGCCCGTATCACTACATTTATGAAAGATATTGGCACAGAAGAAATGGATCGTATCGAAGCTAATCTTGCGCCAAAGTTGGAAAAAATATTCCCAAAAGATCGCTATAACGTTTCATTTACGGGTAAAGCACTCATTTTTCAGAAAGGAACAAAATATCTTGTTTGGAATCTTACTTTCTCTCTAGGTTTAGCAATTATTCTTATTGCTTTATTTATGGCCTGGATGTTTAAATCATGGAAAATGATTGTCATTTCTTTAATTCCGAATCTATTACCTCTATTGATGACAGCAGGACTCATGGGATATTTAGGAGTTCCCATAAAACCATCTACGATTCTAGTATTCAGTATTGCATTTGGAATCTCTGTTGACGACACCATACATTTTCTTGCAAAATATAGGCAAGAACTAAAATCTAACCATTGGAGAATTAAAAAATCCGTTTTTGCTGCATTGCGAGAAACTGGTGTAAGTATGTTTTACACCTCAACTGTATTATTCTTTGGGTTTTCTGTATTTATGATCTCGAGCTTTGGAGGCACTAAAGCACTCGGAGGCTTAGTATCTACTACACTATTATTTGCTATTCTTTCTAATTTATTATTGCTACCATCGTTACTACTCTCTTTAGAACGAAGCATAGCGAATAAAAAAACCTTAAAAGAACCTGCTTTAAAAATCATTGCCAACGATGAAGAAACAGGTGATATTCCTAAAACTGAAAAGGAATAATTAACCATTTTCGAAAAAAAACAGAAGGGTACTCTTTTACAATTTATTATTCAGAAATATGTACTAGAATAATATATAATTCGAACTTGAACAATACAGGCAATTACACACTACCATCAATTAATTTTGATGTTCAAAAAATAAAAACAGGAATGATATAAAACAATAAAAGCCCCGCTAAATACTAGCGGGGCTTCTGTAAGATAGATTACCCCAAAACCTATCGAACTAAACTTAACGTAAACACAATCATCATAATTGCATATGCAAGATAATGTGCGATTTCTTATTTTGAAATACTTTGAAGGGGGGAAAAAACCCCTATTGAATTAGAAAAACGAAATTTTAACATTATTTAAGAATTTCAAAAAAACACTTATCTATATAATTAATTGATAAACAGATTTTTAAGTACCATGTCTTAAAAAAGAAAAACACTAGTTATTACCAAAAAAAGTGAAAAAAAATAGGTTTTGAAGACCAAAACAGTAATAATTAAGACTTTTATGTAGAATCACAATCTCAAAAAGCGTCAGATTTGACTATTATCAGCGCTACAGATTATAAAAAACATAACGTTCCCTACTTTTTTACAATTCTGAGACTATTTTGAATTCATAAGTATATGGCTCAATCGGATTAAAAAATTATCTTTGCTACCTCAAAATTTTATCTGTATCTATCTGTAAGAAATAAAAGTCTATGGATAAGCGAATAAAACTTAATTAGTATATAGGATTAGAAAAAAAGCAAATAAATGAAACATACTAAAGTAGTAGACGTACTAAAAAGTGATAAACTATTACAACCTGTTACCATATCTGGTTGGGTTCGCTCCTTTAGAAATGATCGCTTTATAGCGATTAATGATGGATCCACAATCAATACAATTCAGTGTGTTTTAGAAGACAATATCATTGACCAAAAAACTCTTGAGAGAATAAATGTCGGAGCAGCAATTATTATCACAGGAACCCTTGTCGAAAGCGAAGGAAAAGGGCAGCGTGTAGAGATTAAAGTATCTGAAATACATATTGAAGGCGACGCAGACCCAGAAGAAGTAAAACTTACAATTTTATCTCCGAAGCGTCATAGTTTAGAAAAATTACGTGAACAAGCACATTTGAGAGTCCGTACAAATACTTTTGGTGCAATTATGCGTTTGCGCTCTAAGTTATCCTTTGCTGTTCATGAATATTTTCAGAAAAACGATTTTTACTATGTGCATACTCCCATAATTACCGGAAGTGATGCAGAGGGAGCAGGAGAAGCGTTTAAGGTTACCAATATGGATCTTAAAAACCCTCCGAAGGATGAAAATGGAGAAGTTGATTATAGTAAAGATTTTTTCGGAAGGGAAGCAAACTTAACTGTTTCAGGGCAATTAGAAGGTGAAACATACGCAATGGGATTGGGCCAGATATATACATTCGGACCCACATTTAGAGCAGAAAACTCTAACACCTCTCGTCACCTATCAGAATTCTGGATGATAGAACCTGAGATTGCATTTTGCGATCTTGACGGTAATATGGATCTAGCCGAGGATTTTATCAAATATGTAATCCAGTTTGCATTGGATAATTGTATGGATGACCTTGAGTTTTTAGAAAACCGTTTAGTGCAAGAAGATAAAAGTAAGCCTCAGGCCGAACGAGCAGAAATGCTTTTGAGAGATAAGCTAAAGTTTGTATTAGATAATAACTTTAAGCGTGTTAGCTATACCGAAGCAATTGAAATTCTTAAAAACTCAAAACCAAATAAGAAAAAGAAATTTAAATACCCGATAGAAGAATGGGGGGCTGATTTGCAGAGTGAGCATGAACGATTTCTGGTAGAGAAACACTTTAAGTGTCCGGTAATCTTATTTGATTATCCTGCAGACATTAAATCGTTTTATATGCGTCTTAATGAAGATGGCAAAACAGTAAGAGCCATGGATATACTTTTCCCTGGGATTGGAGAAATTGTGGGTGGTTCTCAGAGAGAGGAAAGATTAGATGTCTTAAAACAAAAGATGGAAGCCCTTAATATTCCTGAAGAAGATTTGTGGTGGTATCTTGATACGCGACGTTTCGGAACTTGTACGCATAGTGGTTTTGGACTTGGCTTCGAACGATTGGTATTATTTGTTACGGGAATGAGTAACATACGTGATGTTATTCCGTATCCAAGAACTCCACTTAATGCTGAGTTTTAAATTATAGGTTGACAATAATAATTTCGAAAGCCCTTCAATTATTTTTAAAGAATTGAAGGGCTTTTTTTATAAAACATTTACACCTTTAATAAAACTCATGACTAAGTTATATTGTACAAAACAGGTACATTGTAATACTAATTATGATGTTGCTTTAATAGAATTTCAGAAATCAAATCTTTGATTATATCACTATCAGTATCCCATTCATTAGATTTATTTTGAACTTTTTTAATTTTTTGATGATGAGGCATTTTGCCATTTTCAATAAGTTCTTTGAGAACTTCTTCAAAAAAAACATTCAAAACAGGAATAACAAACTTACTAGCCTGATTTTTTTCCTTCAGAAAGATAAATTTTTTCGAGTAAGCAAGAAATATTTGGGGATATTGAGAAAAAGTAATTAGTGCTTCACAAAAACTTTGATATACCTCTTCTCTATTTCTATTATTTTTGAAACGCAGCTTTTTATGATCAATAGAAGAGATAATATACAGCAAAGCACTTTCACGAATAAAAGTACTATAATCATGGAAAGAGTAATAGTATACACCTACGCCAATATTGGTATTAACCACTAACACTTCATTACCAATAGTTTCCTTTAAAAAAGATTCAAAAAGAGCTACCTTATCTGAAGTAATTAATCCCTGCCTTTTAATTCCGACCAATCTTATGTTGACAGATTTAATAGTGGCAATATTATTTTTTCCAGAACTCATGAGGTGAGTTTATATAAATCAGGAATATCAATCCCCTGATCTTTGGCATGCATTGCAGCGGTATATCCGCGGTTATCTACTGCATTAATGTCAGCTCCACTTTTTATAAGTAGGGTCACCAAATCTAATTGACCAAAGGTAGCCGCATAAATAAGGGCTGTAGAATCATTATAATTTTTAATATTTACATCTGCCCCAGATTTAATTAATAGCTCTGCTATGTCCATATATCCTTTAAAACAAACCCCCATTAGTGCAGTATTACCAGAAGTGTCTTGCGCATTGATAAAAGGCTCGTATTCTAACAAAAGTTTAGTGATATCGGTAAACCCATAATAAGTAGCGAGTAATAACGGTGTAGATCCTCTTTGGTCCTTGACATTAATAATTTCTGGATTCGATTTCAAAAAATCACCTACAGCTTCATAGTTCTCTGCTCGGATAGCGTTAAAAATAGTGTCCATCAGTCAATAATTTACCTCAGAAAAGCAGTTCATAAAAAATCGTAACTGCAAAATCTTATTAATTCGATTAATATATCAAAAAAAAACTCAAAAATGTTTCTTCGTTCTCACAAATTTATACATTCAATCTCTGGTTATAGGCATGCCTACATCAAAAAATGAACAAAACTTATAATATCAACCATAGGTGCTTACTATTGCAAATCACCTATGGTTCTTTTAGCACATAATTTATATCAGATCAAAACGATCCAAATTCATTACTTTTGACCAAGCCTTCACAAAATCTTGTACAAATAGATCTTGACTATCACTACAACCATATACTTCTGCCAATGCACGAAGTTCTGAATTAGACCCAAAAATTAGATCAACACGAGAACCTGTCCACTTAAGTTCATTAGTAAGACGATTTCTTCCCTCAAAAGTATCTTGATTCTCTGAAGTAGCTTGCCAAGTGGTCTTCATATCCAACAAATTAACAAAAAAGTCATTCGTTAACGTTCCTGGACGATCTGTAAAAACACCATCCTTTGAATTCTCAAAATTAGTATTCAGAACACGCATTCCTCCTATCAAAACAGTCATCTCAGGAGCAGTTAAGGTCATAAGTTGAGCACGATCTACTAATAACTCCTCTACAGAAATAGGATATTCTTTTTTCACATAATTACGAAATCCATCTGCAATAGGTTCAAGAATAGTAAAAGACTCAATATCTGTCTGTTCTTGAGAAGCATCTGTTCGCCCAGGGCTAAAAGGCACTACTACCTGATGCCCCGCATCTGAAGCCGCCTTCTCAACACCAGCGGATCCAGCAAGAACGATCAAATCTGCCATTGAAACCACTTTATTTCCTGATTGAGCATTGTTAAATTCTTTTTGAATTTCCTCTAGAACACCAATTACCTTAGATAATTCTTTGGGATTATTTACTTTCCAATCTTTTTGAGGAGATAATCGAATACGTGCTCCATTGGCTCCACCACGTTTATCCGATCCTCTAAATGTAGATGCCGATGCCCATGCAGTCGAAACCAATGAGGATATAGATAGACCCGAAGCAAGTATTTTGTTCTTAAGATCAATACTATCTTGATGATTAATTACTTCATGGTCAACAGCCGGTACAGGGTCTTGCCAAATTAATTCTTCTTTAGGCACCTCTGGACCAAGATAACGTGCTATTGGTCCCATATCGCGATGTGTTAATTTATACCATGCCCTCGCAAAAGCATCTGCAAACACATCAGGGTTTTCGTAGAAACGTCTAGATATTTTTTCATAGGCTGGATCTATTCGTAAGGCAAGATCTGTTGTAAGCATAAATGGCGCATGACTTTTTGATGAATCATGAGCATCAGGAACTAAGCCAGCTCCTGCTCCATCTTTTGGTCTCCATTGATGAGCACCTGCCGGACTCTTAGTAAGTTCCCATTCGTACCCAAATAAATTTTCAAAAAAATTGTTACTCCATTTTGTTGGTGTGGTTGTCCATGCACCTTCTAGACCACTAGTAATGGTATCTGCTCCATTACCTGTCCCAAAACTATTTTTCCAACCTTGGCTTTGTTCCTCTATCATGGCTGCAGCTGGTTCACGATCTACATATTGATCTGGATCTGCGGCTCCATGAGTTTTACCAAAAGTATGCCCTCCTGCAATTAGTGCAACAGTTTCTTCATCATTCATAGCCATACGACCAAAGGTTTCTCGAATATCTCTCGCAGCAGCTGATGGATCAGGATTTCCGTTAGGCCCTTCTGGGTTCACATAGATTAATCCCATTTGTACTGCTCCTAATGGGTTTTCAAGTTCTCGATCTCCAGAATATCTTTTATCTCCTAACCATTCTGTCTCTGCTCCCCAGTAGATATCCTGTTCTGGTTCCCATACATCTTCTCGTCCGCCTGCAAAACCAAAAGTTTTGAACCCCATAGACTCAAGCGCACAATTACCCGCCAAAATCATTAGATCTGCCCAAGAAATTTTCTTACCATATTTTTGCTTAATAGGCCATAATAGTAAACGAGCTTTATCAAGATTTGCATTATCAGGCCAACTATTAAGAGGCGCAAAACGTTGAGTTCCTGATCCTGCTCCACCACGACCATCAGCAATACGATAGGTACCTGCACTATGCCAAGCCATACGAACAAAGAACGGACCATAATGACCATAATCGGCAGGCCACCAGTCCTGAGAATCCGTCATAAGATCAAAAAGATCTTTTTTTATTGCATCGTAATCCAAAGATTTAAATTCTTCTGAATAATCAAACTCCTTACCCATTGGATTAGACAGAGAAGAATTTTGTCTCAGAATATTTAACTTTAATTGGTTTGGCCACCAGTCTCTATTAGAAGTGCCACTTCCTGCTCCTTGCTTCAGAGCACCATTCATAAAAGGACATTTGCTTTCACCATTCATCTGGTAACTTGAACCATGAGATGGTGTACTTGTTAGATTATTATTTTCCATTGGAGATAAATTAAAAATGATTGTTCTACGTAAAACTACAATAATAATTTCTTATGTTTTTTAAAAAAACCATATGTAAAATCTATACAACTATGCAGTGAAATTATGATCTCAAAAAAAACCAAAAGACTGACTCTTTTTAATACATCAGAAAATAAGATTTTTTTCTTTCATTATCTCCTTAAAATGAGTTAAATAATTAAGAAATATATCGATTTTAAATAAAATGTAATAAACGATAGAAGCATCTTCTATCTACACAACAATGTCTGTTGTAGTGGTTACAATAAGGGTTCAAAGAAAAACATATTAGCAATTTGGTACAGAGTAGATTAAAAGAGAAGAAATACACTCAAAAATGTTCTTTAAGATAGATTCTTTCTGGATATATTATATTGTCAATTTCTGAAATATAGAAATCATAGATACTATGACAACTTTTCCTTCATTTTTTGTATTTCTTGTTCTATCATCTGCAACTTACCTGCTACCTCCTCATCCCCAAAGTCAGGAATACGGCGGTAAAAGGCATAACGAACACGCCAAAGTTCTTTGATATCAGCAAGAGCACATAAGATATCTTCAATATTTTTATGATCAGCTCTTAAGACTACATTATTTTTGGTAATGTATAATCTTCTAAAAATTAATTTTCCTTCAACAACCACAAAAACTAGCGTGCCTGTATTCAACTTTTTTATGATCCCTAGAGGTACTTTCTCTCCTATAACTATATCCTTTGGATAAAACCCCTTGTCATGTGACGTCATTTCTAGATTACTGACTGTATAGCCTCTAAACTCTTTTTCTGGATTCACAGGGAGTTGTACTGTTGGTAGTGATTTAATAAACCCTTCTTTTGCATATGAGGAAATATACTCACTTGTTGTATTTTCTGTAATGCATGGTATTGTTGCAAATTCCTCTCTTTTTAGACCTTCGGTATATGTTGTAAGATCTCCTTTAAATTTTAGAAGCTCATTTACGGTAAGCTCATTGGTAAGCAAATCACCTATAGCTATGCTAAAATAATTAGCTATTTTAATTAATGTTTCAATCTTGGGCTCACTTCTACCTTCTTCATAAGCCCCTAGAGTTCCGCGTTTTAGATCAAATATCTCTGCAAAAGACTGTTGACTTAGTCCTTTAACACTTCGAATCTTTTTTATATTTTTTCCAAATAAAGACATTATTTTGCTAATTTTATTTGCAATATTAATTATTTATTGTACTTTTACACTAACAATATTAGCTAATATCTTTCAGAAATGCTAATTTTAGTAGAAGTACTTCATAATATCTTTCAATGATCAAGAAGTAAAAGGGACTTTACTAAAAATTTTAGCAGCTTACTTAATTATTAATTTAAATCATTCATACCCATGATTATCATTGTATATTATCTCGTTAATTTAGCATCAAATATCATCGAAAAGTTATGCGACTTTTTGTAATATTGAAAATATAGTCGAACATTTAGGAATACATTACTAATTATCAATCAAAACTAACCATCCTATGCAAGATCATTTCCAAAAAGTGAAAGCATATTTGCTTCAACTGAATTATATTATTGTTCATGAAAATAAGGGAGAAGGCATACTCATGATTAGCAAAGAAAATGAGGGAATAAAAAATATGATTTTAGGTGTTGCCCCTCCTATTTTAATAATGGAGCAACATATTTTTAATATCAAAAATAAAAATGAAGAAGTCTATAGAAATTTACTTCAAAAGAATCGGGATATAGTACATGGTGCATTTGTACTTGACGAGACTGGCGAAAAAGTAATTTTTAGAGACACACTGCAGGTAGAGCATCTGGATCTTAATGAATTAGAAGGGTCATTAAACTCTTTGGGACTATTATTAAGTGAGTATTCAGATCAAATTATAAATTATTCAAAATACTAAATACTATGAACTTTTTTAGAAGATTATTCAAAATAGGAGAAGCAGAAGCAAATGCTGCAATTGATAAAATGGAAGACCCTATTAAGATGACAGAACAAGGTATTCGAGATATGAAAATTGATCTTGAGAAAAGCTTAGAAGCACTAGCACAAGTAAAAGCATTAGCTATTCGTGCCAAAAATGACACCGAAGAATTTGCATCAAAAGCAGAGGATTATCAACAGAAAGCAATGCTAATTCTTAAAAAAGCTCAAAGCGGAGATATCGAGGTATCTGAAGCCGATCGATTAGCCAAAGAAGCATTAATAAAAAAAGAAGAAGCACTGCAACAACAAACACGTAGTAATGGAGAAACTCAAAAATTTGACACCTCTGTATCACAATTAGAAAAAAATGTACAGGAAATAAAACAAAATATTAGTAAGTGGGAAAATGAGCTCAAAACACTTAAAGCAAGAATCAAGGTTTCTGATGCTACAAAAAATGTAAATAAACAAATGGCAGAAATCGATAGTTCTAGTACCGTATCTATGTTAGAACGTATGAAGGACAAAGTAAATCAAGAAGAAGCACTGGCAGAAGCATACGGAGATATAGCAAATGCTTCAAAATCTATTGATGAAGAGTTAGACAAAGCAGTCGATATTACCGAAACTACTGCAGAGGATGATTTGGCAAAATTAAAAGAGCAGCTCGGTATAAAAAAGAAATAATAATGTAACATTTTTTGATTTGAAGACATTAACGTAGTGTCGACCATTAGTAAACCTAAAATAACATACCATTGAAAGAACTAATAGACATCGCATTTTCGCCTGTAAACGCATTTTTTACGATAATGTGTTTGATTCTTATACTATATTGGATTTTAACAATCCTTACTGGATTTGATTTGGACTTTTTTGATGTGGATTTTGACGCATCGGCCGATTTTGATTTAGACATTGATGCAGATGCAGATCTTGAGAATTACAATCCGGATGTTGACCTGCCACAAAAAAGTGTGAATGCAGAAGTACAATCAGAAAGTATCGGAATTCAATTCTTACGGTATTTTAGTTTTGATGAACTCCCGCTAATGTTCATGCTTTCAATTATATTTTTCTCAATGTGGTTTATATCAATTAATGTAACTCATTCTTTTGGATGGCAAGCTCATTGGTTAGGCTTTATTCTATTAATTCCTAATCTGATTATATCTCTATTTATAGCCAAAATAGTGACCAAACCATTGGCAAAATTGTATAGAATGATTAATCATAAAGGAGAGGAGGAAATTGATTTCCTAGGAAGAAGATGTATTGTTAAATCCCCAGTATCAGGTGAAAAATTAGGACAAATTGAAGTTGTAATAAACGGAGACCCTATTCGTGTGCAGGCCAAAGGATTTAAAGGAGTAACTATTAGATCAGGAGAAGAAGCCCTTATCGTTAATGAGTCAAAAGACAAAAAATATTACCTAATAGAAAAGTTTCAATCATAAAAATCAACTAAACAACAATTCATATGTTAGAAAAATCATCATTAGTAGTTATGGTAGCCATCATTATAGTCTGTTTTGGATTATTGGTATGGATCATATCTATGTACAAAAAAATAATTCAAGGAAAAGTTCTAGTACGAACGGGTGCTGGCGGTACCAAAGTGTTTTTTAATGCTGGGTTAGTTGTACCCGTACTGCACAAAATGGAAATCATGGATATTTCTGTAAAAAAGCTTGAAATCGAAAGAACAGGTGTTAATGGTTTAATCTGTAAAGACAATATTAGAGCTGATATTAAAGTAGCTTTTTTTGTGAGGGTTAATAAATCAAAAGCTGATATTATTAACGTAGCTCAAACCATCGGTTGTGCCAGAGCCTCAGAAATTGACGTCTTGCGTAATTTATTTGATGCAAAATTCTCGGAAGCTCTAAAAACTGTTGGAAAAAAATTCGAATTTGTAGAATTATATGAAGCCCGACGCGAATTTAGAGACGAAATCGTGAATATTATCGGTACCGACCTTAATGGATACATACTTGATGATTGCGCTATTGATGACTTAGAACAAACATCACTAAGTGTCATGAAACCTGATAATATTTTGGATGCGGAAGGGATCAAAAAAATCACAGAATTGACCGCAGCACAAAATGTAAAATCTAATCTCATTAAGCGTGATGAGGAAAAAGTAATTCGAAAACAAGATGTAGAAGCTCGTGAGGCTATTCTCGAATTAGACAAGCAACTTGCAGAAAAAGAACAACAACAGCAAAGAGAAATTGCTAATATTAAAGCTCGCGAAGAAGCAGAAACATTAAAAGTTGCCGAAGAAGAACGATTAAAATCCGAAACTGCACGTATTGCGACAGAAGAAAAAGTAAAAGTTGCTGAAGAAAACATGCAACGTCAGATCATTGTAGCTGAGAAAAACAAACAGCGTACTAATGCTGTAGAAACCGAACGTGTAGAAAAAGACAGGATGTTAGAAGCTACTGAACGTGAGCGTATCGTTACACTAGCACAAATCGAAAAAGAAAAAGTCGTTGAAGTTGAGAAAAAGAATATTCAAGATGTGATTCGTGATCGTGTAACACTAGAAAAAGGAGTGGTTGAAGAGCAGGAAAACATGAAGGATATCGAGGCTTTCAAAACTGCTGATCGAGAGAAACAAGTAAAAATCACCATTGCAGAAGCCAATGCACAAGAAGCATTGATTACCACAATTAAGGCTGCAGAAGCTCAAAAAGAAGCGGCAAAGCAAAAGGCAGAAGAAATTAATATCGAAGCACAAGCCCAAAAAGAAGCTAGTGAAAAAGAAGCTGAAGCCCGTAAAACACTCGCCGAAGCACAAGCCAAAGAAGAAGCAACATTAGGAATGTCTGAAGCGCAAGTAATGCACGCTAAAGCAGATGCACATGAACGTGAAGGACTAGTAGAAGCAGCCATTATTGAAAAAAAGGCAAAAGCCGAAGCAGCAGGAATCGCAGCAAAAGCAGAAGCTCTCAAAGAAGAAGGAGTTGCCGAAGCAGAAGTGATCAAAGAAAAAGCACTTGCCAAAGCATTAGGTGACAAAGAAATCGCTCTTGCAGAAGCAGCAGGTATCGAAGAAAAAGCTGAAGCAATGAAAAAACTTGACGGTGTTGGTAAAGAACATGAAGAATTCAAACTACGTCTGGATAAAGAATTGCAAGTAGACCTTGCAGAAATTAACATTCAGAAGGAAATTGCTTTTGCTCAGGCTGATGTTATTGGTGCTGCACTTAAAGCTGCTAATATTGATATTGTTGGTGGTGAAACGATGTTCTTTGAACAAATTGTTGGTCAGATTACCAAAGCAAAAGGGATCGATAGGCTGGTCAAACACTCTGATAATATTCAGGACGTAAAAGATGCTATCCTAGGTAGCGATGATGTAAAAGGAAATCTATTAGAAAAAGTAAAGGATTTTGCTACTAAATATGGGATCTCCTCAGAAGACATCAAAAACCTTACGATAGCCAACCTATTAATGGACCTGAAACAAAAATCTTCTAGTCAAGAAGAGAATGACTTATTCAGTAACCTATTTAATCTAGCAAAAGGATTAGGATTGTCAGATAAAAAATTGAAATAATATTCATAAAACTCTCCTCCTTGTTGAAGGAGGAGAGTGAATCCGCCAATGATGAAAAAAGAGGTGATTAGAGCCTCGTAATACTTTATGAATACAATCATAAATACATTTTTAGACCCATAAAAGTCAATCCCTGAAAGTCTTGAACTCTCTTTGGGGTAGCGAGTGATTGACTAGATGGGATTTGTTTAACTTTTAATAACGGTTTAATTATGGGAGGAGAAGGAGCAATGATGCAAGCTATTCATTCTTTAAGAAATAATAGCAGAAGAAACAAAAGAGAAGCTTTTAGTCATTTAAGTGGTGAATCAGATAGCGAAAGCCAAGGAATCAAGGTAGAACCTGTTTCTGAAGAGGTATTAAAGGAGATTAGAAATAAACTTAAAAAACAACGAAAAACAGATAAAATTATAAATACAATATGTGTTATATCTGGAATAATTGCTCTTATATTTTTAATCTGGTTGAGCACACTATATTTCTAAAATGCCCCTGGAGTTAGTTTTTGGACCCTACTAATTAATAAATCAATATACTTATGAACAAGAAATTTTTAGTATTGATCACAATTTTATGTTTTGGAGCTTTAGCATTTAATACATACACCAAAAAAGAAAACTTAATTAAAAGCGGAGAAAATAAAAAAGCTGTTATTGAAAAAATAACAACTAATAAATACGATAATGATTTATCACCCACAGTCGAGAATATTCATATCAAATACTCTTACACTATAGGTTTGAAAAAGTATGCAAAAACACAAGAGATTTCAAGACATGAGCACGACTTATATTTTTCTAAAACAGGAAAAATAGGTGATTCTATTGACATCACATATGACATTAATAATCCTGCTAACTCTATGATTACAAAGATTATTCAAACCCCAGATTAATCTCACCTAAACTCTTTAAAATTAATTTAATGAAACAACACCATGTCTATATAGTCCAATGCAAAGACAATTCTTTTTATATAGGAATTACTACTAATCTTGAGCAAAGAATATATAAGCAAAGTAATGGTTTAAGTAAAAATGCACACACATTCAAAAGAAGACCTTTGATACTCAAAGAGCTTGAAACATTTACCGACTCTAAGCAAGTAATTAATATTGAAAAACAGTTTAAAGGTTGGTGCAGAAGAAAAAAATCGACTTAAAAGAAAAAGGCTATGACAAATTAATTGAGTTTTCAAAAAGAAACATACTCAATGCAATACTTAAAATACAATTGATAAGTCTTCGTCAGGCTCGAACCGATAACACGCATTACCAATTTTAAGCTTGACCTGTTCTCAATACTAACTAAAAATGATTTTTAGTAAAAACTATGGAAGAAACTAACACTAACGAACATACACAATTAGACGGAGGCACCTATGAAATCATTCAGAATCGTTTGCAAAAACAAAAGAGTGAACTTCAAAGTCGCCTCACCCAACTAAATGATGCTCGAAAAGAAGTTTTTGGTAGTGTAGAAACCAAACTTATTGCCAATAACAGAATCAATACAGAGAACAATTGTATTGCCAGAGATATTGTTACTATTGGTGATTTTTGTCTTTTTGGATACAATGTTCATTTTGGATTAAGAACAGAGATAAAACTAGATGACGTATTTAGCATCTACACCTATTCTGATGATCATTTTGTCAATAAAAAATTAGATCTTATTACTGACCCAGCTTTCATTAATGATTTCAGTAATCTTTATAAATACTATAGAAACACCATTTTTTCGAAATTCGCTGTTGTAGGCAACTATTTACACATGGTTTTTCAACTTAGTGAGAGTATTACTGACATCAAAACCTTTAAGTGGTTAATTAATCAAGGTAAACTCACCTATATTGATAATCGTAGTGAACATGAATTTAAGTTTCCTAGTCAATATGATTTTGAGTGGATCGAAGTAACAAGGGACATGCATCGTTATGGTACCCATCCACATATCTCTATATTAGACAAAATATTTGTTGAAACCGTAGGTGGCGATCTAACAATAAAAATAGAGGATAATACCGAAGATGGAAAAGGTATTTACAACGAAGTCGTAGAGCATGTTGATCAAACACTTGATGACGGACAATATCGATTTGCAAACCTTGGAAACCTGATTGCCATAGAAATCAAACCTTTTCAGGAAACACCTCGATATTTCGTTTATAACCACAAGGTACAGGAAGTCAAAAAAATCGAATGTATAAAGGATGCCTGCATCCTCTTGCCAGATGATCAGGGAATTATATATCCCAATGGATACTACTTGCAATCTGGCGAAGTAAAACTGTTTAGTAATGAAGTCCAGAATGTAACTTTTCAGGAAAAAATAAGCTCCCCTAACGGAGAAGATTTTTTGTATGTTTTCTATCAAAGTGAAGAGGGCCTATATACATTGATGTCCTATAATGTGATTGACCAAGAAGTAAAAACCCCCATTATCTGTAACGGTTTTACAATTCTTGAAAATGGAGAGTTATGTTATTTTAGAACAGAAGAGGAACAGACAAAACATCATGTAATACAGATTTGGCAAACTCCTTTCTTAAAAGGAAACATTATACCGTCTAAACACACAGATACTCTTTTATATAAAATAGGAAATAAGGATATCGTTAAAGCAATGGCAGAATGCCATGCCTTGATCACCTTACTCAATAAAGAAGATAATTATAATGGATTGTACGATGACCTTGCCGCATCCTCTATAGATATTGTAGATAGTTATTATTGGATTAGAGAAGAAGAAACCTGCCGATTAGACATCCCTTTGAGTGAAATCAATAATGCTGCAAATGCTGCAATTGACGAATTCGAAAAAGTAGTTCAGTTACGAAAAACTGCTTCAAGAGTAACCAAAGAAACCCAAACCAAAGCGGATCGTATTTTTAGCAAAATAAAAAGTAGTTCTTTTAGATCTATCGACGATTTTGTAACTATATTATCGCAATTAAGAACATTACGAGGTGAAGTCATTGGGCTCACAGAAATACGCTACGTAGATCAACAATTTATTAGTCAACAAGAAGCTTTGATCATAGAGCAAACTGATAAAATTTCTAAACTATGCGTTCAGTTTTTACTTGATGATAAGGCACTACTCCCCTATCATGAGCGAGTTACAGAAAAACAAAAACAGCTCGAAAGCATCAAAAAAGTAATTGATGCTAAGCAATTAGAAGAAGAAGTCAATCAAATTGCTAAAGATCTAGAAATGTTAATAGATATTGTTTCTAATCTAGAGATAGAAGACACCTCGCACTCTACACAAATCATTGACAATATTTCTTTGATTTTTGCTACGATAAACCAACTAAAAGCAGGCATAAAGAATACCATAAAATCTCTTGGCAGTCAAGAGGCCAGTGCAGAATTTGCTGCTCAGTTAAAACTAGTAGACCAAAGCATTATCAATTATCTAGATATTGCTAGTACTCCAGAAAAAACAGATGAATTACTTAATAAAGTATCGGTACAACTAGAAGATCTCGAAGGACGTTTTGCAGATTTTGAAGAATTCATTACTCAAATTATAGAAAAACGTGAAGAAGTCTATAATGCTTTTGAAGCAAGAAAAAATAGTCTTACCGAAGCACGGAATAAAAAAGCTATCGCATTAGAAAATGCAGCAAATCGCATCTTAAAAGGGGTTACAAAAAAAGCATTACGTTTTGATTCAACAACAGAGATCAATGCATATTTTGCATCTGATTTAATGATCAACAAACTTAGAGATATTATCAAGGATCTAACTAATCTTGATGATGGTGGTAAAGCAGAAACTATAGCAACAGGAATAAAAGTTGCCAAAGAGGATGCTATCCGTAAGCTAAAGGACAAGCAAGACCTTTATGAAGATGGCGAGAGCGTTATCAAATTAGGAAAACATAAATTCGGAGTCAACAACCAACCTCTTGACCTAACCATTGTTTTTAAAAATAAAACCCTTCAATACCATCTTACAGGAACTGATTTTTATCAAGAAATTGAAAACAACACTCTTTTGCAGTCAAAGAAATACTGGGATCAGGAATTGATTTCTGAAAATGAACAGGTATATCGCGCTTCTTATTTGGCATATAAAATTTTTACTACTAATAATAATGTTTTAGGTTACACAGAAAAAGAATTGCTCGCATTGGTGCAATCAGAAAGCAGTAAAAATTATGCCGAAGGATACGTAAAAGGAGTTCATGATATTGATGCCGCAAAGATTCTAAAAGTTTTGATCAATAAAGAAAATGATCTTGGATTATTGAAGTTTGACGCAACATCAAGAGCATATGCACAATATTTTTGGCACCACCTTAACAAAGAACAAAAAATATATTGGAACAAGACTATCAAGGCGGCAGGAGAAGTGCTAACTATTTTTCCTGAAAGTAATGAACATCAATCCATACTTCTTTCTTTAGAGAAGCAAATTTCCGCTTTCGCGGAAAACTCATTATTGTTTGATAATAAATACAACACAAAAACCATTAGCGCATACCTATTCGCAGAATTACAACAAAATGATGTTTTCTGTATTAGTCAAACTGCGCATGAGTTATATGAATCTTTTATTTCAGAATTAAAAAAGAAAAAAGCACTCTCGAAATTTAAGAAATCTATTGATTCAGATAATACCTCATTCGAAACCAACCAACGTGAGGCTATTGATCGCATAGAACTCACACAACAATGGGTTTCTTCTTTTATCAAAACACACGATATCAGTAAAACTGCATACATTCATGAAGTTGTCTGTGTACTTTTATACAAGAACGAATCAGCATCAGAAGTTATTCATATAAATCCTTATCAAGAGATTGAAAATCTAAATGGTAGTCATCCGACAATTTCTGAAGGAAGTTTTGAATTTAATTATCACCAATTCATTGATCAACTATCGACTTTTTCGACTATAGAAGTTCCTGCTTTTGAAAAATACCGGGAAGCAAAACATACGGTAACAGAAACACTAAAAGAGAACTTAAAATTAGAAGAGTTTAAACCCAGAGTATTGTCATCTTTTGTGCGAAATAAATTAATCGACCAAGTTTATCTTCCTTTATTTGGTGATAATTTGTCTAAACAATTAGGAAGTTTGGGAGATAATAAACGTACAGACAGAATGGGAATGCTTTTGCTAATCTCACCTCCTGGATATGGTAAAACTACCTTGATGGAGTATATGGCAAATAGATTAGGATTGGTGTTCATGAAAATCAATGGCCCAGCTATTGGTCACGAAGTTACTTCTGTAGATCCTATGGCTGCAAACAATGCCGCTGCACGAGAGGAATTAAAGAAGCTTAACTTAGCCTTTGAGATGGGCAATAACGTAATGCTTTACCTTGATGATATCCAGCATTGTAATCCTGAGTTTTTACAAAAATTCATTTCGCTAGCCGATGGCACCCGTAAAATTGAAGGTATCTATAATGGTCATCCAAAAACATATGATTTGCGTAGTAAAAAATTCTGCGTGATTATGGCTGGTAATCCATATACCGAGAGTGGAGACAAATTTCAGATCCCAGACATGTTAGCTAACCGAGCAGATATTTATAATCTCGGAGATATTATTGGGGATACCGCAGACCTATTTAAATTAAGTCTTATCGAGAATGCATTGACTTCTAATCCAATACTACACCAACTAAGTAGTAAGAATTTTGAGGATATTTATGCCTTAATAGCAATGGTAGAATCAGGAAGTCAAGAGGGCATTGAGCTACAAGGAAATCACACCAAACAAGAAGTACAAGATTACTTAGCTATCTTAGAAAAAGTTATTGTAATTAGAAATACAGTAATGCAAGTAAATGCCACCTATATTCAATCTGCGGCAATGGAAGATGACTACCGTACCGAACCATCTTTTAAACTTCAAGGGTCCTACCGAGACATGAGTAAGTTGGTTGCCAAGGTCGTTCCTATTATGAACCAAAAAGAATTGCAGACGCTCCTTTTGTCTCATTATGAAAATGAATCACAAACATTAACTAGTGCTGCAGAAGGAAACCTTTTAAAATATAAAGAATTAACCAATACTATTAATACCGAAGAAATTACTAGATGGACAGAAATTAAAGAAACTTTTAATAAAAACAATAAGCTAAAAGGGTTTGGAGATAAGAATGAGATGGCTCAAGTATTAGCTCAGATGATGCAGTTTAGTGAACATTTATCCGGAATTCAGGAAGTATTAAAAAAAGGTCTAGATAAAAGGTCATAAACCATCTGAAATTATATGAAATATAACATCTTTTACACTAACCTTACAGGTCTGGTAGACCGTGAGGTTTCAACAAAAATTGTGCAAGTCAAAATCAGATATATACAAGATCATGACCATTACGTATTCTGACATTGTAGTAAACCAAAATGTTATAGGATACAACAATTCTTCTGAAAAATCACAATATTCACTCTAAAAAAACAAACACTTAAAAACAGGCAATTTAAATTACCTGTTTTTAAGTGTTTAGGGCGTATCATCTAAATTAATGGACCCTATTATTTAATATGTAAAATCATACAAATCCCATCGAATTGTATAATCATTACTGATTCCCCATATGTCATCATTGCTATAGAAGTTTCCAATACTGGTTACATCTTTCAGGTTTAGATTGGCCGAACCTACTAGTTCTAGTGTATGATCTATCACATTATACACATAAATTTCGTTTTCGTAGTATACACGATAATTGTAATCTCCTGAATACTCATTGCCAATAAAATCACTAGCACTAGATGCACTGTTCTGTCCTGAGTCCTCATCATATATAGATACAGGAAAATCAAATTTACCTTCACCATAGTACCCATTATCGCCAAAAAACAAAAAATAGTCATTATCCGTTTTATTACTAATATGAGTATAGGTAGTACCATACGAATTAGGTGAAAGTGCAAAACTAGTTCCATCATCAGCACTCATATATACGCTACCCTGATCAATCACTATTAATGATCCGTTTGCATAAATTAACTGGTGATCACTGTTGCTCTGAGAAAAAGGTAAATTATCATTAACAATAGTGAATGATGCTCCTTGGTTATTACTTCTGTATAAGGTGTTTTCGGATATTACATAGATACTTTCTCCAAAAACATAGATCCCATTATCAAAAAAATTATCATTGAAATTATTGTAATTATACTTAGTAAAACCTAAAGTATCAAAATCATTTAATACGTAGAGTTCGCCACCTCCGCAAATAATAAACGAATTTCCGAAAGCAACAATATCATAAAAATATCTATCATCAGTAAACTCATAGACCAGTGCATCTCTCTGCACAGGATCAGCTATTACTAATGCCTGTTGATCACCTACTGCAACAACATACTTTTCACCATTAGCGGCAGTATAGGTGTCGAGTGCAAATAATTCTGTTTCGAAATTTAAATGATATCCAGAACTTGAGTCTTGAGCATATTTGTATTCGGGGGTTATCATAACAGGAGTCTGTGAATACACTATACTTTCATATTCTTCCTGAAAATCAACCCTTAAAGGCTTATCAATGTTATACGACTCTAGTTGTTGTGTGGTTAGTTCAATTAATTTATTTTCGTAGTCTGCATAAGAGTGTGTGATCAAAGAAGTAAATAGCATAGTTTCATTTACATTGTACTATTTTTGTTAAATGCAAACGTGCATTGAAGACTTAGTATGTATACTATAGGTTAAATTAACAGAAGCTTTAACACCTCCTTATTTATGAAAAAGTTCTTTTCTATTACCATAGTTTTTATACTGTTAATAACATCTTGTACAGAAGAAGACAAACATCCAGAACTACCCCTATTTACAGAGAACTTATCAGAAAAATTAATCATTGCCGAATTAGATATCGATTTAAATTTCATAACCGATACAGATGATTTCATCTATATTAAGGATGATAGAAACAATCACATGATAATCATACATAGAGACACAAAACAAATAATAAAAAAATTCACTGTAGGTAATAAATTTCTTATTTCTGAAGAGGGAGATATCTATTACTGTAAAGAAGAATCAACTATATACAACACTGTAGAAACCTACAAAGCAAAAGCTCCTAATTTTGATGAATCTATTATCCCAAAAGACTATTTAGGTTATATGCAAATAGATAGCATTTTATCAGAAAATAAAGATGAAATGAGGAGACTTGATCTAAAATACACAAAATCTGATTCATTAAACCTAAATGATAGATATTTTGATTACCTGAAAAAAAAGACAAATGAAAATATTAAAAACAGGGTATTAAAAGACTATGAATACATCTTAGACGGGTTAGCATACACCATCATAAAGTATAAGGACGGAAGAGAATATGATATTTTTTTCCAGAAGTTCAGATATGATGATTTTCCAGAAGAAATAAACTACCGCTATGAAAATAAAAGTCGCTCAAAAGCCTCTGATTATATTAATAAAGAATATATACTTAGAGAATTTGATGACCACTCATTATTGCGTTATAGATTTAGCGGGGGTAATCACTTTGCACCAGGAATTAAAACCTCTTTACTCTATTATTACGAGTGTACACTTAAAAACAAATCATTTAAATTTAAATCTGAAAACATTATTGAACAAGTCATAAGCTTTGATGAAGATATTTTGATAAAATCTAAAGAAAAAACTTATCGGATAACATTAAAATAATAGATATCTTGATCCTTCAGTTACTTAAACCCTAGTAGGCATACTCATCAATAAAATGCAGCTTTTTCCATTAGTCAAAAGCGACAAATAATAAATCCCTTTTCGTAATTCAAAAAACGAAATTAACTAGTATAATTGAATTCGTGTTTTTAAAATAAATTAAAAAACACTATATTTACATAAGCACTTATATAAATACTTATGAAAGATACACTACAATCTTTACAAGAATTAGGACTTGGCTCTCGTCTAAAGCGTCTTAGTGATGTCATGATGAAAGAAACTCAAATAGTCTATGACACCTTACAAATTGATTTTGATCCTTATTTATTTCCCATATTCAAAGTTATAATTGACAATAAAAAAACAACCACATCAGAAATCCAACAGCAGCTGCACTACACACAACCGGCCATTACACAATCACTAAACAAGCTATCTGCCAAAAAATTAATAATTCATAAAACTGATGTTCTCGATAAACGAAAGAAAATATTTGAGCTTACCAAAAAAGGAAAAGCAATACACCAAAAAATGCTCCCTGTATGGGAAGTAATTGACCAACAACTAAAATGGCTTACCGAAGGAAGCACAACCAACCTCATACATCATTTGACCCATCTAGAAGACCAATTAAGGCAGAAGTCTCTAAGTAAACGAATTCTTGAAAACTTATAATACCATCATGAAAACACCAGAAATTATACCTATTATTCCCTTTGAACCAAAATATGCAAAAGATTTTGTTCAACTTAATATTGAATGGTTAGAAAAATATTTTGTTGTAGAACCACATGATAGTGATCTTCTTGAGCGCTGTGAAGAGACGATTATCGATCAGGGGGGCTATATTTTCTTCGCAAAAGTAGCAGAAGAAATTGCAGGTACTTTTGCACTGATTAAAATAGATCAGTCTACCTATGAATTAGGAAAAATGGCTGTCTTACCAAAGTTTCGTGGCCAACATATTGGCCAGCAACTATTGACATATAGCCTAGAGTTTGCAAAAAAACAACAGTGGTCAAAACTTATATTATACTCAAATACTATTCTCAAAAATGCAATTCACATTTACAGGAAACACGGATTTAAAGAAGTAAAATTAGAGCAAAATACACCCTACGAGCGCAGTAATATTAAAATGGAATATGTCATTAAAAACTCATGACACTCCAGTAGACACCTAAGAAGATCGTACGATTAATACTAAAAATAATATCCCGCAATAGTCAAACCACTTTTTAGAAAAGGGGTAAAAACCCCTTTTTCTATAACCTTATATATAGATCGCCTCCCCTGATTCCTTTCAAAAACCCTTTAAATTCAAGCATTTAAAACAGCTTCCCTTTAACAAAAGGAGTGAATACCTTTTAATAACTACAGAATAATAGTATTTTTAAGTAAAAAATAGAACATTGTTACTTATGAATGATTTTATTCGCACAGCCCTTTGTGGCAAAAATTAACAACCTAATAAACCACATAAAACATCTTAAAACACCTTAAAATGAAAAAAGTAATCCATCAAACAGCCAAAACCATACTTATAAGCCTTCTCCTTATAGGCTTAAGTTCTTGTGACAAAGAAATGGTCAATCAAGAGTACCTAAAACAAATCGAAGAGTTAAAAAAAGAAATTGTTGAGTTAAAAAAACAACTTGATGATAGAGATGGAGAAGTAAAAGAACCCGATTTTATTATTCCTATTGAAAATGCACGACAATTGTATGGCCTATATACTCCCAGAGCAGAATTAATCGACTCTATAGTTAGAGAAGATGGTCAAGGAAAACCTTTTCAAGCAACTCGTAATTTTCATCTAGAAATTGATGATCTCCAGCAATATTTAAGATTCGTAAGACAGGAAACAAAAAATAGAAAAATTGAAGTAAGTGGGTATTCCTTTTATTTTGGCATTTACCCAGACGATTACCCGCGTGATCAGAAACTCTATGCAAAAAGACAAACACTTTTTATCGCACCAACCATAAAAAGAGCCTCTAATGGTGTTGTTTCTCATGCCGCTTTCTCTATTGGCGAAAATAATGAACCCTTATTTCTAGATGATTTTTTTAATGATAGAAAAAGCACGAAAGTAGGTAGTAATACATTAAACGGAAAAAAGATGAATCAAGCGAGCTTGTTTAATTTCTCTACTACCTCGACATACTCAGCGCAGAGTCTGGTAGCAAATGAATTAACTGGATCACCCCCAAAAGGAAATCAATAAATACGAATGAACTTAAGTAACGATTTTTTAACATTATTAATTAAGATCGGTGTAGGATTAGAAGTGATCACAGCGATTATAGGAACTATTTACTACAATAAATATAAGAATGTTCCTGTACTAAAATACTTTATATTTCTTTTATGGTATGTTGTGTTTAACGAATTAATCGGACTATATATTCGATTGTATGGAAGTGGTTATAATGCTTTAATAATAAATGTATATAACTTAATAAATTTCAGCTACATCCTATACTTATTTCAAAGTTACTTAAGCAGCAAAAAAAGTAAAAAGATAGTACTAATACTTTGTGTAACCTATCTTATCTCATTTATTATAAATGGTTTTTATGAAAACTACTTAATAGAATTTCAGAGCGTCCCCTATATTATAGCAGCCTTTTTCGTGGTAATCACCATACTGCTATACTTTAGGGAGATACTCAATTCCGAAAAAGTATTATACACCAAAAAGAACCTGTTATTTTGGATTGGAGTGGGACTATTACTGTATTTTATTGGTAATATCCCTTTTAGAATTATACGAAATTACTATGAGTATTTGAGTGATGCAACTACCTTGTTTTTAGTAAATTTCACACTAGCGATTATAATGAATGCTTGTTTTATTATAGGTTTTATATGGAGCGACAAGAAACAGCTATATTAATTGCAAGTCTTGTACTTGTAGCAGTAATCATACTGGCAATTTCACTATTCTTAATCTTTCAAAAAAGGAAGAACAGTTTGTTATTACAACAAAAAGAAACAGAAAAAAGATTCGAAAAAGCGATTGCCGAAACTCAAATAGAAATAAGAGAAGAAACTCTCAGAAATATCAGTTGGGAGTTGCATGATAACATCGGACAGTTACTAACGCTTGCCAAAATACAAGTAAACATTGCACAAGATGACCCAAAAAAATTAGCGGATGCAACAGAAACCATAACCAAAAGCTTAACAGAACTTCGATCTTTATCAAAATTGATTAATCCCGACGCACTAAAAAGCTTAAGCTTAACAGAAGCCATAACATTAGAAATAGAACGATTTAATCGGTTACAATTTATTGAAGCAACTATAACAAGTAACGAAGAAACAGAAGAACTAGATGATAAAGCAGAAATCATAATATTTAGAATATTACAAGAATTTTTTACCAATACCGTAAAACATTCTAAGGCCTCTAATCTTGACGTACATGTAAACTATGATACAGAAAAAATAGTAATTCATGCAAAAGACAATGGAGTAGGATATGACACATCAGCCTGCTCAGCAAATAGCGGAATCGGTCTCAGCAACATGCAAAACAGAGGAAAATTGATTGATGCAGAAATTAAACTAACCTCTCAAAAAGGAAAAGGAACAGAAATTATATTGACATATTATTATAAAAAGAAAAATTCGACATTAGATACTATAGATGCATAAATTTGCACTGATATCCAATGTAATCAAAAGCACAAAATGAACTCTAGAATCGCACAAATAAAGGTTTTTATCAATTATCATATAATTGCGAGATTCTACTTTATCGTCATCAAAAATGACAATTACAATTCACTAAACTTAAACAGATAAAAAATGAAATATTCAGTAGTCATTGTAGAAGATCACATCTTACTATCACAAGCATTATCTGGTTTGGTTGACGGGTTTGCTAAATTCAAAATTTTATACATCTGTAAAAACGGAAAAGAATTATTGACACGTTTTAAGGACCCAAAAAATATACCAGATATTGTTCTTATGGACATCAATATGCCCATTATGAATGGGATAGAAACCACAGAGGCATTAAAAGAAGAATACCCTCAGGTTAAGGTATTGGCCCTTTCAGTAGAAGAAGATGAAAAAACAATTCTTAAAATGCTCAGAGCTGGAGCAAAAGGATACCTTCTAAAAGATACTGAAAAAAGTATATTAGAAAATGCATTATTACAGGTACAAGAAACAGGTTTTTATCACACCAAGGATGTAACCAACCTATTATTAGGCTCTTTAAATCCTAAAAAAGAAAATAATATTGTTCTAAAAGATCGAGAAGTAGAATTCATTAAACATGCATGTACAGAGAAGACTTATAAAGAAATAGCTCAGGATATGTGTTTAAGTCCAAAAACTATTGAAGGATATCGAGATTCAATTTTCGAAAAATTAAACTTAAAAAACAGAACAGGCCTAGTTATTTACGCAATTAAAAGCAAACTGTTTGTACCATAACCTGTTACATGTTTTTATTGACCATAATATATCCTATTTAAACCGTTCAAATCTTATACTATCTGGGTTTAATGCAAACTAAGTAACTATCCTTCTCTCGAAACAGGTTTTTTGTTTATTTTTGTGAATAGAATACCATTAATACCCATATGTTAAAACAGCAGTTAAATTTTAAATTATCTCAAAAACTTTCTCCGCAACAGATTCAATTAATGAAACTGATTCAATTGCCTACTCAAGCATTTGAACAACGTTTGAAGCAAGAAATGGAAGAAAACCCCGCTTTGGATAATGGTAAGGAAAAGTCTGATGATTATGACGACACGTATAGCACAGAAAACACCAGCGATGATGACTATGGCACTGAAAAAATAGAGACTGATATTAATGTTGATGAATACCTAAGTGATGATGAAATTCCTAACTACAGGCTAAGCTCTAATAATTATAGCAGTGATGACGAAGAAAAAAGTGTCCCCTACGCATCAGGAACATCATTTCGACAACACCTTATCAATCAACTAAACACCTATAGATTTAACGAAGAAGAAAGAGATATCGCAGAGTTTCTTGTAGGAAGTATTGACGAGAGTGGATACATTAGAAGATCTTTACCTGATATCCTTGATGATTTAGCTTTTACTCAAAACATATATACCACTGAAGAAAAAATAGAACAAGTACTACAAACTGTGCATCAATTAGATCCTGCAGGAGTAGGTGCTCGTAACTTACAAGAGTGCCTTTGGATACAATTAGACCGAAAAGAAACAACAATCCCAATAAAACTTGCATCAGAAATTCTTAAGAAAGCATTTGATCATTTTAGTAAAAAACATTACGACAAGCTTTTAGCAAAATTTGATATTACTGAAGAAGATTTAAAACTGGCAATTGATGAGATTGAAAACCTAAACCCCAAACCAGGAGGTGCTTACGCAGGTAACAATCGCATTGTAGAACATGTAGTACCTGATTTTACTATAAGAATATCAGAAGGAGAATTAGAACTTAGTCTTAACGGACGAAATGCACCAGAACTGCATGTATCTCGAGAGTACAATAATATGCTACAAGGGTATAAAGCCACTAAAGAAAAGTCAAAGTCTCAAAAAGATGCGGTAATGTTTATAAAACAAAAGCTAGACGCTGCAAAATGGTTTATTGAAGCTGTAAAACAACGACAACAAACCCTTTTTGTTACTATGAGTGCAATAATGCACTATCAAAAAGAGTATTTTTTAAGTGGAGACGAACGAAATCTTAAGCCAATGATCCTAAAGGACATTGCAGATGAGATTGGGATGGATGTTAGTACCGTTTCGCGTGTAGCAAATAGTAAATATGTTGACACACCTTATGGTACAAAATTGATCAAAGAGTTCTTTTCTGAATCAATGACTAATGATCAAGGCGAGGAAGTTTCTACAAGAGAAATTAAGAAGATTTTAGAAATAACCCTAAACGAAGAGGACAAGAAAAAGCCATTGACTGACGAAAAACTCGCTAAAATTCTAAAAGAAAAAGGATACCCAATTGCAAGAAGAACGGTAGCCAAATACAGAGAACAATTAGATATTCCTGTTGCCAGGTTAAGAAAGAAAATTTAATGAATTTTTTTCTAAAAAGTATTTCTTATATTCTACATCCCTTGCTGATGCCGATTGTTGGTGCCATCATCTACTTTACAACAGCCCCTCGTTTTATTCCTGATGAAATTATTGGAACAAAGATTTTTGGACTAACAATTCTTACTATTCTTATTCCTGTGGTATTATATTTTTTTCTAAAAAACTTGGGAGTTGTTACTTCAATACATCTAGAAAACGTACGACAACGCAAAGTCCCTTTATTACTTCAATCTCTACTATTTGTAATCGTGATTAAGATAATTGTTGATGTATATCAATACCCCGAATTGTATTTTTTCTTTTTAGGCGCATTATTTTCTTCTCTTAGTGCCATTTTTATGTCTCTATTCAAGATCAAGGTAAGCCTACATATGATAGGGATAAGTGCCATCGCAATGTTTACTATCATACTCAGCATACACTTTGAAATCAATCTCACATTACTTATTGCCGCTTTATTAATTGCAAATGGACTTGTAGCCACTTCAAGATTGCATTGTAGAGCACATAACAACATCGAGCTGATACTAGGATTTATTACGGGACTACTCCCTCAAATCATATTAGCAAATTTTTGGTTATAATATATAAAACATTAATCCAATTTTAGCTGCATTCAATCCTACGGTCTCGTTTTCAATAGTAGCTTCATCACCAAAAAAAGGATTTAAGCCATAATAAAAATAAAAGTTAAAGGTATTCCAACCAAAAGCAAAAGTAAGACCCATTCTAAAACGATCTATACTCGATATATCCGTTTGTTTTATCTGATTGCCCGGTTCTTTATAATTAGATCTAAAAGAAAACAAATATCCTGCTTTAAAACCTGCATAGACTCTATAAAACTTATGCGTCTCAGGAATAGATGTTCTCCATCTGAATTCTAAAGGCAATTCTATAAGATGTGTAGTAAATCTATTACTATCATACTCAACACCACTTAAACTTGCAAAAGTAGTTACTCCAGTACTCACCTCTTCTTCGCCAATTAGTAAATTTTGATTATATACATTTAGCGAATACCCTAACCCCATAGCAACTGCCACATTGCGCTCTTTATTAATTGGCATATCTCTTAAAAAACCCATATGCATTCCACCAGAAAACCCGGATTGATTTATATCTTCTGGTCTATTAAAAAGTAAATTAAAAGTGACTCCAAAATAAAATTGATCTTCACGATAGAGAGAATCCACAACTTCTGTACCAATAGAATCTTGTTCGACTCCTTGCCCAAAAGAAACAAAAACTTGCAAACAAAATAGTATAAGTATGACCTGCTTTTTCATATAGATCACTAAAATAAATCTATTTATTCAAAAAAATCAATAAACTTTTTAAAAACAATACTCAAAAGCAGGATCATAATAAGTTACAACATCAAAAGGTCATCTAAAACACTACAGGCAGTATGCAAGCAAACGCCTTAAGTCCCCTTTATGTAATCCGGATAAGCACCTATTTAATTACTAAAATTATCTTGTGCCTCTCCAGTTTTGGTAATATAATTTAATTTTAAAGCATGTACTTCTCTAAGTTCCTTTTTGATATCACCCACAAGCCCCATATTCGTCTCTTTATCTATTTTTAATGCTGTGGTAAGGAAAGGAAGTAATTGCTCATTTTTGGCATCTCTTTCTGCAAAAACAAAAGCTTTAATATCATTTACAGAAGCAAACTTATCATTGAGTTGCACCCTAGCTTCACTCCCTGCATTCATTTGATATCTTGAACTAGGTTTTCCAGCATAAATATGCATCACCAAATCCT
The DNA here is from genome assembly GCF_000520955.1 of Aquimarina pacifica. Classification (GTDB taxonomy): domain Bacteria; phylum Bacteroidota; class Bacteroidia; order Flavobacteriales; family Flavobacteriaceae; genus Aquimarina; species Aquimarina pacifica. The sequence goes on from NZ_JACC01000007.1 coordinate 220,417, forward strand.
TTTTATCCAACTTTTCTACTTGATTTGCAACAGGGAGCTTGTTTTCTATAAGCAACACATCTTTACGCATTACCGTTGCAACCATAAAGAAAAAGAGTAACATAAATACAATATCAGGTAATGATGCCGTCGAAATTTCTGGTAATTGAACAGTTTTTCTTTTTTTTAAAATATTCATAGTACTAATATGTTTTTGATTATATCATTAATTCTTAGGTTCTGCCTCAGATATTTTCTCCGGAAATAGGGATTTAATATGCTCAATCTTTTCTTTCAATGCTTGTTTTTGTTCATAGTTCGAGCTATCCCCAAAATCCTTCTTCAATGATTCAAATGAAACGCCATACAACCTATTTGCCTCACGATTACGCAAATCGGTATATGCTGCTAATAATTCATTCTGAACAGCGATATAAGTACCATAATTTGTTTCGCGACTATTCACAACAGAAATAACCGCCTTTTTGGGATGGTCCGAAGATTTCGAATCATGCATCCCTTTGCAATACATACAAGAATTAACGGTTGACCCACCATTATCAAGAAAGGCAACTGCCTTCCTTTTGAGGTCCCCAATCTTCGTTAGAACACCTCCAACTAAGAGCTCATTTTCTTTATTTAACTCAACTTTGAACAGGTTTTTTTTCTTTATTTCTGCCTCAACAGGCCCCTCAAGAGGAGGAGGTAATTTCCTGCTAATACCGTAATCCGTTTGGATTGTTGTAGTCACTAAGAAAAAAATAAGTAACAAAAATGCAATATCCGCCATGGATCCCGCATTAACACTGGGCGCTAATCTTCTAGCCATAATAAAAATATATTTAGTTAATAATTAAAAAATCAAAAACTACAGAACTAAGTGACAGAGATTGCTTCAACAAAAAAACTAGAAACCCATATATAAATACATAAAATAATCCGACAAAATAGAGCCGTTATTACAGGGAAACTACATACTCAATATCACTTTTGGAAGGTTAGATATTGAACTTATAACTAATAAAATTTGGAATTGGATAGAAGTGTTTAGAACATACACAATGTAAGCTCTATTTCATCTAAAAGATGTTACACAATGCTCTAATTGCAATTGTTATGCCAAATAAGCAAAAGAAATATTAGCCATAGAACTTTGTATATAGATTTTAAAAAAACAAGTTTCATATAAACAATGTGAACTAGCTTATGAATTTAGGCATAGGCATTTTGACTTGAACAAGATTGCACGTTTGTTAAACACTCTCTATGCAATGAACCCGTAATAAGACTCAAAACTGCAATGAACAGTGACATACTCTTGTTTCTTTATAGCACCGCTATAGGTAACTACAAAAAAGTGGCGAAGCATCAATGTTTGCTGTGTTTTTTTGTTGTAATAGATTTTCTACTACATAGATCGGGCTTAAACGAAGGAAGGATGTAGATATAAACAAAAAACCCACTAATACTAGTGGGTTTTTTATTCAAATAAATGTCTTGTCCTGAAATAGCGTTAC